>JAJFKR010000032.1 GCA_021773095.1 Woeseiaceae bacterium
TAACCACTCCTGAAGACGCGGCTGTAACAATAAATCCTGGTCGGGTGCATACGGACGGAACGTCGTCGGCATCTTGATTCCTCATAATCACTGCCGCATTATTATCTCAGATTGCGGTTCCTACCGCGCAAACTCCTAGGCGTCTTTTTTCTCTTCGTTCTCGTCAATCGGCGTGGAATCGAAACTGGCATCTTCGGAAGAGCTTTCAATCTGCTCCGATGTTTCTTCAGCTTCGGCCTCGCTCATCGCTGAACGAAAGCCTTTCACAGCACCGCCGAGGTCGGTTCCCAGGCTGCGCAAGCGCTTGGTGCCAAAGATCACCAATACGATAACCAGAATAAGCAGCAGGCTTCCCGGGCTGATGTTCGGCATTACTCTATGCTCCTGGGGTCAGGCCCCGTTTGGGTTTGATAGGTGCAACCGGCCGAGGCCGGGCGCGAATTATGTTCATGATACGCCTGCCAGCGCAACAAAACCGTACCCGTGTCACACCAACCCTAGCTTTCAAGCCAGAAGGTTACCGGACCGTCATTCGTCAGGCTGACCTGCATATTGGCACCAAAGCGGCCGCTTGCCACCGTTGCAAGGCGCTCGGAGCACGTCGCGACCAGTTGATCAAAATACGCGCTGGCGATTTCGGGGGCGGCACTCCGGGTAAAGCTGGCTCGTGTGCCCTTCCTCGTGTCCGCCGTTAGTGTAAATTGCGGCACCAGCAGCAAACTGCCGGCAATATCCAGAATGCTAAGGTTCATGCGCTCCTCGGTATCCGGAAATACGCGATAGCTCAGTATCCGTTCAGCCAGACGAGCGATATCGCGCGCCTCATCATCTCGATGGACCGCAACCAGCACGAGCAGGCCACGACCTATTTCGCCAATGACTTGGCCATCAACATTGACGCTGGCCTGGCTGACGCGCTGCAGTAGTCCAATCATATTTGTTCCGGACGTCCTTATTTGATCGTTTTAGTGTCTTTATCCGTGCATCAAGCATAAACGAAAGACCACCCGGATAAAGCCATCTGAGAGACTGACCGTACCGGCCGGTGGGTGGGCGAACTCGGACAGCGCCCGCCTTGCCTGCCATGGAGGGCGCGCGGGGTTGAAACCCGTCGGCCGGACCAGGGAAGGAGGGCCCCGGCCAGGTGTCGGGGCCCGTTTCATTCAGGTAGCGGCGATCAGCCGGCCATTGAGGTCCGCCCACTCTCCGAATAGACTGGCCGTCAAACTTGAAAGACGGGATTCACAATGAAAAGAAGAGAGTTCGTCGGTGGCCTTGCCGCGACAGCCGGGCTGGCAGGATGCGCGAAGTCCGAGGGCGAATGCAGCCCGGACGCCAGCACAACATCTTTCGAGTGGTCGTGTGTTACATCCTGGCCGCCGAAGTTTCCGGGCCTTGGAATGGCGGTTGAAAATCTTGCCGACCGACTCGAGCGGGCATCGGGCGGTCGCTTGAAGATCAAGGTCTACGGTGGCGGCGAACTGGTGCCGGCCTTTGAAGTGTTCGACGCGGTAAGCCGTGGCGCGGTGGAAATGGGCCATGACGCCTCGTATTACCACAAGGGCAAGGTCGATGCGGCGCAGTTTTTTACGGCTATTCCCTTCGGCCTGAACTACATGGAGCTCAACGCCTGGCTGCACTACGGCGGTGGCCTGGAGTTGTGGCGGGAGCTGTACGAGCCCTTCAACCTGATGCCGTTCCCGTGTGGCAATACCGGCGTACAAATGGGTGGTTGGTTTAACAAGGAAATAAACAGCATCGACGACCTTAAGGGCCTGAAGATGCGCATCCCCGGGCTGGGCGGTGAGGTGCTGCGACGCGCGGGCGGTACGCCGATCACGCTGCCCGGGGCCGAGATTTTCACGTCGCTGCAAACGGGGGCCATTGATGCGACGGAGTGGGTCGGACCGTACAACGATGTGTCGTTCGGATTGCACAAGGCTGCACGATACTACTATTACCCAGGCTGGCAGGAGCCGGGCCCGGGTCTTGAGTGCATCATCAACCGTGATGCCTGGAAGTCGTTGCCGGCGGATCTCCAGGCGCTTGTCGAAATAACCTGCCAGTCGATATCCGTCGACATGGCGGCCGAATACACAAACGGCAATGCAAACTCCCTGCAGCAACTCATGGCTGACCCAAAAGTTGAGTTACGAGCGTTTCCGGACGAAGTGCTGCAACACCTGAAGTCGATTACGGCTGAAGTAGTCGCCGAGATGATGGCGCGAGACCCGGCCGCCAACAAGATTGGCGAAGCGTTCTACGAGTATCTCGAGAAACAAGAGGTGAATTCACGCATTTCAGAAAAGGCGTACCTGGACACACGTATTGGCTGATCGGGCAGTAGAAATAGCGATTATCGGCGCTGGCATAGCCGGCATTGCAGCAGCCTGTTATTTGTGTGTCGAGCAGAAAAGGAGATCGGTGCTGCTTATCGATAGCCGGCAACCGATGAGCTATACCAGCGCGCAGTCGGGTGATAACTACAGAAACTGGTGGCCGCATAGGACGATGACGTCCTTTACGAATGACAGCATCGATCAGCTCGACCGACTCGCACGCGATTCCGGCGGTGCTTTTAACATGACGCGTGGCGGCTACGTACTGGCGACGCGTCAAAGTGACGTTACGAATATTGTTGCCGCGATTCCCGGCGGTATCGATGTCGATGTTTACGATGATCAACAGGCTATTCACAGCAAGTTTCCGGCACTCGCCGCTGACATGAAAAATGTTATCCACATAGGGCGTGGTGGTGACATCAGCGGCCAGCAACTTGGGCAGTACATGCTGGAAACCATTCGCGAGGCTGGTGGCAGGAAACTGCAGGGTGATGTCAGGGCGATTAGCAGCGATGCGCGCTACCGCCTTGAGGTCGAGACTTCGAATGGTCGTGTTGCTGTCGTCGCCGATGTGGTAGTCAATGCGGCAGGACCTTTTGTCGGTCGAATAGCAGAGATGCTGGGCGTCGAGCTACCCGTCAAGAACCTGTATCAGCAGAAAATCGCTTTTGAGGATCACCTCAAGGCAATACCTCGCGACATGCCGTTCTCCATCGATCTCGACCCCAAGGTTCTGGATTGGTCTGAAGAAGAGCATGAGCTGTTGGCAGAAGATCCGGAGCTGATGTGGCTAAGCGAAGAAATGCCGTCGGGTACTCATTGCCGCCCGGACGGTGGCCCGCACGGTCGGTGGGTCAAGCTGGGCTGGGCGTATAACGACCAATTCAGCAAACCGCAGGAAGATATGGCGAACGAGCCGACCATTGATCAGAGCTTTCCCGAAATTGTCATACGTGGTGCCGCGCAACTCATACCGGCAATGCGGCCGTATATTTCAATGCCGCCGCCGCGCTTCAGTCACTATGGTGGTTATTACACGATGACAGAAGAAAACTGGCCGCTCATTGGACCGCTGGATAATAGCGGCGCTTTTGTTGTCGGTGCGTTATCCGGATTCGGTAGCATGGCAGCGTGCGCCGCTGGCAAGCTTTGTGCGACTCATGTTTGCGGTGGTCCACTACCGGATTACGCGATGGACCTGAGCCTTGCCCGACTCTCGAATGCTGATTTGTTGACTGAGCTCAGGGCATCGGCCAACAAAGGCTTGCTGTAGCGGTCTTGCCGCAAAAAAAAACCGGCCACCCTGCGGTGACCGGTTCTTTTTGACGCAATGCGTCTTTTGACGTCAGGCGCTTACTGCCAGGAGTAAATGCCCTTCAGGTACCAGGAACCACCTTCGTAGTTCGCGGCGCTGCGGCGTGGGTACTGCAGTCCAACGCTGAGGCGATTGGAAAAAGGCGCCCCGATTTCGTTGATGAACTCGTCGGTCACGTTGACGCCGCCGAGTGCGATACGGAGGTTATCCGTCGCCTGATAACCGAGCTCAAGATCAAGATAGACCGATGAGTCAATCGTCGCGGTGTCTCCGTTTGCGAACGTACCACGCTCATCGAAATGCTCACCGTAGAACGTCGCACGACCCATCAGGCTCCACTTATCGCCAAAGTGAGACATCGAAGACAGCGTCCAGCGACTGTTCGGGTAGTTCGTTTCGATGTACTGAACGAGGTTTGCGCCAACCGGTGGGACGCCGTTGACCAATTTCTGACCCGCCACATCGATCTCGTTGTAGGCGTATGCAAACGTGATGTCGGTTTCGCCAAAACCACCCGTCAAAACGATGTCCACCCCCTGGTGTTCGACATCAAGTGCGTTTGTGTAGAACGAAACAGACGTAACCGGCTCAAAGCCTGTGACGGCAATATCGCCGGTTCGGTAAATGCGATCATCGACCTCGATGCGGTATACATCCGTCGTCAAAGACCAGGTGTCATTGATGTCAGCCGCAAATCCGAGGCTGTAGTTCAATGACTTCTCTTCCTTTAGCGGTGCGCCACCATTTTCCAGAGCAATCTGAGACGTCGGTGAAACGAGCTGCTCTTCAACCTGCAGGCCGGTAGTGCCGTCGAAGGTTGTGATAGTTGTTCTGACGTTAGCCTGGCCCGGTGTTGGCGCGTGGAAGCCTGTCGAAACAGCACCACGTAATGCGATAGCATCGCTGGCACGATAACGGAACGCAATCTTCGCGTTGGTTGTCGGGCCGAAGTCCGAGAAGTTCTCGTAACGCAATGCATACTGCATCAAGAGTGCGTCGGAGACGTCATGCTCGATGTCTGCATAAACGGCGACGTTATCGCGCGTAAACTCACCCGCTTCTGCGGGTCGGGTGGCGGTCATGCCGCTCGGGCCAACGCCCGCAGTCGCCGCCGGTTCGCCGGCAACAACTGTGTATATCTCTTCGCGGGCTTCAGCACCAAACGCAAGGTTTAGTGAGTCGCTGACCGGTAATGAAAAGTCGACGTTGAAGTTGTTCTCTTCCTGAATGTAACCACCCATGTCAAAGTCCATTTGCGGAATATTGAAATTGGCGTCAACCCCGAGGGCGGTGTTGATGGAGTTGTTCAGCAAGTAACTTAGCTGGTCTTTACCGTAGCCGTAGCTGATGTCATAAAGCATGCCGCTCTGGAATTCACCCTTCACGCCCACAACGATGCTTGCGTCTTCCTGATGGCCATCAAGAAACGGTGTGAAACCGGCCGGAAGGCCACTAAAGCCCAGGGCATTCAGCGCGGTAATAGTGGAGTGATCGAATGTGCGGTAGAAGAAGCGATAACGACCATCTGTTTCAGCGGCGCTGAAACGAGCGTACAGCTCGGAGGAGCCATTCAAATCAAAACCAGAGTTGACGAAAACGCGAATGCCCTCTGTTTCCGGACGTCCCCAGGTCTGCAACAGGCCGTCGCCGAAAGGTGAATCGGCACCAATCAGACTCGGATTTACGCCGTTTGCAAGCAGTGTGTCGACATTTGCCTGCCGCTGAATACCACGCGATAGTGCTTCATTGTCGACGTATTCAACGCTGGCGTTGACGAAACCAACGTCGCCCAAGGCCAGGCCGATGTTGCCGGCAACCTTGATGCTCTCCTCGCCGTCGTAGTGTTCGCCATAGGTCACCTGTAACGAGCCGCCCTCAGAGGCGTCTTTCATTACGAAGTTGATAACACCAGCGATGGCATCCGAACCGTACTGCGAAGACGCACCGTCACGCAGAACCTCAACACGCTTTACAGCGATGCCGGGGATCATGCCAACGTCAGCGCTGTGCGAACCGTTGCCGGCTGCGGGCGCGAAAAATTGCACCAGAGCGGAACGATGGCGGCGCTTGCCATTTACCAGAACCAGAGACTGGTCCGGCGCGGTGCCGCGTAAGGATGTTGGGCGCACAAACGCGCTACCGTCACCGGTCGCTGGCGTCGCTGTATAGGATGGCACCAGAGCCTTTAGATTATCGGTGAGGTCGGCAGTGCCACCTACTGAGTTGAAGTCATCACCACCGATAACATCAATTGGCACGGTCGAATCCGATGCGGATCGAGGCTTGGCGCTGCGTGAGCCGATCGTTGTAATCTCTTCGATCGCCTCTTCGTCCTGCGCCAGCGCGCTCTGGAACGTCAGGCCCGAGCAACAAAGCACGAGCGCCAGCGCGCCATAGGAAATGGATTTCTTACTCATTTTGTTTTCCCCCTTGGAAAAGTATCTAACTCTCTTTGTTTCTGACACGGAGTGTGTCTGCTTATCTTATATCGAATCTGAATAAAAGTAGCCGATCCCTTCCATTAATGCAACGAATGATTCAGTATTGTCAGCAAATGAAACATTTGTATTATTTAGCGTCATCGCTGGCTTTGGCGTGCACTAATGGACACAAGGACCCATGGAAAGCTTATATCCGGATACCATTCGGCTGCTGATAGACTCCTATGCAGGGCTTACGCCGGAGCTGCAAAAGGCGGCCCGATTTATGGTCGAACACCCCGAAGAAATCGGCCTGAATTCGATGCGGGGCGTGGCCAGAGAGGCGGGCGTCAAGCCTGCTACTATCACGCGGCTGACCAAGACGCTCGGATTTCCCGAATACGAGTCTCTGCGCGAGCCGTTTCGGCAGCGATTGCGGACGCGATCTCCCGAGTTTGCCGCGAAATTTCAAAGCGTTCAAAGGCGCGGTGAAGCAGGCGACCGCTCAATTCTCGCGGACCTGCGCGCACAGGAAATGGCCAATATCGAGTTCTCCCTGTCCGACGAAAACCTCCCGATTATGGAGGACGCGGCGCAAACGATGCACGATAGCCGACGCGTTTATGTACTCGGTTTGCGCGGCGCGCACGCGCCGGCCTTCCTGTTTCACTACGCATACCAGCTATTTCAGGAAAACAGTCAGCTACTCGACACGAGCGCGGGAATTTTCGCCGATCAGCTTCGTGGCATCGGCGCCAGCGACAGCCTGCTCGTCGTATCGTTTCCACCGTATACGCAATTGACGATCGACGCGGTGGAATATGCGGCCGAGGCTGGCGCGCAAATCATTGCGGTTACCGACAGCGTCATCTCGCCGGCGGCAAATGCTGCGGCACACACCATAGTCACAAAAAACCAGTCGCCGTCTTTCTACCATTCATTCACGGGCGCTCTGGCCGTCAC
This sequence comes from Woeseiaceae bacterium, assembly GCA_021773095.1. Classification (GTDB taxonomy): domain Bacteria; phylum Pseudomonadota; class Gammaproteobacteria; order Steroidobacterales; family Woeseiaceae; genus UBA1847. Next base: position 7,041 of record JAJFKR010000032.1, read on the forward strand.
GCAAGCATTAATCACCATGCTCGTCACCAAGGCCGGTGGCGACGCAGTAAAGATTGTTGAGGAGGCCGAGAAGCAACTGTCACGCATCAGTGCTTACTGGTAGTCATGAGCAACGCATTACATAGAAGCTTGTTAAGCAGCCCGCCTCGCGCCGTGAAGGGCGACGGCGCCTATCTTATTGATGACTCAGGCAAGCGATACCTCGATGCCTGTGGCGGCGCGGCCGTTTCCTGCCTGGGTCACAGTCACCCCGACGTGGTCGCAGCCATTCAACAACAGGTGCAGCAACTGCCGTATGCACACACGGCGTTTTTCACAACGGACGTGCTCGAAGAATTAGCCGATACTCTCGTCGAAGGCGCGCCGGGTCTGGGCAGGGTGTTGCTGCTCTCCGGTGGCTCCGAAGCGGTTGAGGCTGCCCTCAAGCTCTCGCGCCAGTATTTTCTTGAGGCTGGTGAGCCCGACAGGCATCTGTTTATAGCGCGTCGGCAAAGCTACCATGGCAATACGCTGGGTGCCCTGGCCGTCGGCGGTAACGAGTGGCGCCGTGAATCGTTCCGACCGCTGCTGGTCGCGGGACACCACATTGCACCGTGCTTCGAATATCGTGAACGCGCCGAGACAGAAACGCAGGACGAATACAGCGAGAGAGTCGCAGCCGAGCTTGAGATAAAAATCATTGAGCTCGGCCCCGAAAAAGTCGCCGGGTTTGTTGCTGAGACGGTCGTCGGCGCAACGGCAGGCGCCGTTGCCGCGGCGCCCGGTTACTTCAGTCGAATCCGTGAGATCTGCGATCGATACGGGATCCACCTGATTCTCGACGAGGTGATGTGCGGTACGGGGAGAACAGGATCAATGATGGCTTATCAACAAGAGCACATCACTCCCGATATTGTGACGATGGCCAAAGGACTCGCAGCCGGATATCAGCCTATTGGTGCTTTGCTTTGCCGCGCGGAAATAATCGAGACTATTCGCGCCAACAGCGGCTTCTTCCAGCACGGACACACGTTCATGGGCCACGCAACGGCGGTTGCCGCATCGCTGGCAACACTGCAGGCAATCAAAAAAGAAAACTTGCTGGAAAACGTTGTCACGCGCGGCAAACAGATTCGTGCCGGACTGCGCAACTCATTGGGAGAGCATCCAGGCGTAGGGGACATCCGCGGTCGTGGATTATTTATCGGCGTTGAGTTTGTGGCAGACAGAGAAACGAAACGGCCATTCGATGCCGCGCTGAAGATCCACAAGAAAGTCCAAAAAGCCGCAATGGATAATGGCCTGCTTTGCTACGGCATGGGAGGGACCATCGACGGCCGGTGTGGGGATCATGTTCTCATAGCACCACCGTACAACCTGACAGAGGAGCACCAACAGGAGGTGGTAGAGCGGTTTTCCGCGGCCGTCGCAAGCAGCGTTACACCACGCTAGTCCCCGTAAATCTTTCCGGGTAACCAGGTCACAAGATCCGGGAAGGCGGCGATCAGAAGCAAAGCAAACAACTGGATGGCGACAAAAGGTATCGCCCCACGATAAATCTGCGCAGTGCTAATCGAAGGTGGGGCAACGCCGCGAAGATAAAACAGCGCGAATCCAAACGGCGGTGTCAGGAACGAGGTTTGCAGATTAATCGCGATCATAATGCCCAGCCAGACCGGGTCCAGCCCCATCGCCAGCAACACGGGCCCCACGATCGGTACGACAACAAATGTGATTTCGATAAAGTCGAGTACAAAACCGAGCAGGAACATTACCAGCATTACAACCAGCACAGCGCCGACTACTCCGCCGGGCAAAGCCTCCAGAACAGCGCGCACGCCGTCGTCGCCACCGTAGCCGCGAAAGACAAGAGAAAATATCGAGGCACCGATAAGAATCATGAACACCATGCTGCTGATGCGCAGAGTGCTTTGCATGATTTCCCGCAGCCGCAGGAGACTGAGTTCGCGACGTGACAACGCCATTATCAGCGCGCCCATACCACCAACACCGGCGGCCTCTGTGGGTGTGGCGTAACCGCCGAGTATCGACCCGAGAACGGCAACAATCAGCAACAAGGGTGGCAAGAGCGCGTGTAACACCCTGCCTATTGAGATCGTTTCACCGGGCTCCCGGCGGTGCGCCGGCATCGTTTCCGGTTTAAAAAACGCAACACCGAGGATGTACAGAACGTATAAAAAAACGAGCAACAAGCCGGGTATCAAAGCGCCGGCAAACAGGTCTCCCACCGATACCGTCTTCGGAGAAAAGATACCCATGTCCAGCTGTGCTTGCTGGTAGGCCGTCGTCATCACGTCACCCAGCATCACGAGGATGATCGAGGGTGGGATAATCTGCCCCAGGGTTCCTGAGGCGCAGATAGTCCCCGCGGAAATTTCCGGAGAATAGCCACGCTTCAACATCGTCGGCAATGACAACAGGCCCATCGTCACGACCGTCGCCCCGACGATGCCGGTACTGGCAGCCAGCAGCATGCCGACCAGCGTGACGGATATACCGAGGCCACCACGCAGTGATCCGAACAACGCGCTCAGCGTTTCAAGCAGATCCTCCGCAATACGGGCGCGCTCTAAGGTAACCCCCATAAAGACGAACAAGGGAACCGCAACCAGCGTTTCATTCGTCATGATGCCGAAAATGCGATTGGGCACACCGGATAACAGTGCATCGTTAAAACCGCCGCCAATAATACCCAGCCCCGCAAACACGAGCGCTGTTCCACCCAAGGTAAATGCGACAGGAAAACCGGCCAGCAACACGAGGATCACGGCAACAAATAATAATCCGGCGACCCACTCCACCTCAGTCGTTCCTTATCGTCCGCAGACATCGCGATAACATCGCGAGTCCCTGCAGGCCAACCATGACCGGCATCACAACAAGAATAGATTTCAGCAACGGCAGCAAAGGATACGGTAAGCCGCCGGATTCACGCGAGGCCTCCTGCAACGTCCAGGATACGGCGGCGTAGTCGACAGACTTCCAGCCGAGAAAAACGCACAGCGGTAAGAGAAAAACGCTGACTCCGGCAAGGTCAACCCACGCCCGGTGTTTGTGGCTCATGGCCCTATAAAAAATATCGACGCGGACATGTTCTTCTTGTTGAAGCGTGTACGCAGCGCCGACCATGAATACGAAAGCATGCATCCAGACGACGGACTCCTGTAGCCAGATCAGGCCCGCGTCAAAGACATAACGCATGACAACAACAACAAACGTCACCAGCACCATGAATAAGGTCAACCAGGCAGCGCCCCGGCCGGCCATTGAATTGAGTCGATCGAGCACTCTAGTGGCGCCAGAACATCGGCGTAATCAGCACCAGCAGCGTGAATATCTCAAGACGGCCCAGCAACATTCCGGCGACGGATATCCATTTGGCCGTATCACTCAAGGACATGAAGCCGGAAGCGACTTCCCCCAGCCCGGGGCCAAGGTTATTGAGCGAGGCCGCGACTGCGGAGAACGCGGTCACCTGGTCGAGGCCTGTCGCCATCATTGCCAGCAGCATCACGCTAAACACAACGACGTAGACTGAAAAGAAGCCCCAGACGGCATCAACAACACGCGGTTGTACCGCTGTAGCGCCCAACTTGACCGGGATTTCGGCATTAGGATGTACAAGGCGAGCAACCTCGCGCGCACCCTGCTTGTAGATGAGTAACCAGCGGATTACTTTGATGCCGCCAGCGGTGGAACCCGCACACCCACCAACAAAGCTGGAGAATATAAGGAGCACTGGAAGCGCAGCCGGCCAGAGCGAAAAATTTTCGGTGGTGAATCCGGTCGTCGTCGCGATCGACACCGCCTGAAATACACCATTGATAAACGTTTGTCCGGGATCATTGAAGCCCCGGAATTGATACAACGTAAAGACAACGATGATCGATACGGCGATCAGCATGTAGGTGTAGGCCCGGAACTCGGGATCCTTGGCATAGTGCTTGATCGAAACGTAGCGCCAGGCGAAAAAATGTAATGAAAAATTGATGCCGGCGATGAACATAAAGACGATAGTGACGATGTCAATGATGCCACTGTCGTAATAACCGATGCTCGCGTCATGCGTTGAGAAACCGCCGATGGCCACGGTTGAAAACGCGTGGCACAAAGCATCGAACCAGTCCATTCCGGCAAGTCGATAACTGACCATACAGGCGATCGTGAACGCCAGATACACGTACCAAAGCGCCTTTGCTGTTTCTGTAATTCGTGGCGTCAGCTTGGTGTCTTTCACGGGGCCGGGCGTTTCGGCGCGGTATAGCTGCATGCCACCGACGCCGAGCATGGGCAGCACGGCAACAGCCAAAACAATTATGCCCATGCCACCAAGCCACTGCAGTTGATGGCGGTAATAGAGAATCGAAACCGGCAACTCATCGAGCCCGGTCAGTATTGTTGCCCCCGTCGTCGTCAGACCGGACATCGATTCGAAAACGGCATCGGTAAATGAAAGGGACAGTCCGTCTGCGAAAAAGAGTGGCGCCGCACCAAAGGTACCGAGGACCGTCCAGAATGCAGCAACGACGAGAAAGCCGTCGCGAAGCCTGAGGTCCTTGCGTGACCTGTGCACCGGCAGCCAGATTATAATTCCGGCCGCCAGCGTTAGCCCGAAACCCTCAACAAAGGGTAGCCAGGAATGATCATTGTAGTAAAGGCTGAAAATAATCGGCGGCAGCATCGTCAGGCTGAAGATCATCAGCAGCAGTCCGAGTATTCGCTGTACGACCGGCCAGTTCATTATTCGATTCTTCGCGCCCTAAACGAAGGACACTCCGACCTGAAAAAGACTTTCAAGATGTTCGATCTTGCGCCGGTCGGTCATAAACAAAATGATGTGGTCGTCCGTTTCGATCACAGTGTCGTGATGCGCGATGATTACGCGGTCACCGCGGACGACCGCAACGATCGCAGTGCCTTTTGGCAATTCAATTTCTTCAATTTTTCGCCCGACCACCTTGGAGCTGTCCTTGTCGCCGTGTGCGATAGCCTCCATGGCTTCGGCGGCACCGCGTCGTAACGAATGCACCTTGACGACATCGCCGCGCCGCACGTGCGCCAGCAGGGAGCCGATCGTTACCTGTTGTGGCGAGATGGCGATATCGATACTGCCGGATTCCACCAGGTCGACGTACGACGCTCTGTTAATCAGCGCCATCACTTTGTGTGCACCCAGACGCTTCGCGAGCATCGAGCTCAAAATATTGGACTCTTCGGAATTGGTGAGGGCGCAGAATACGTCGACGTTGTCGATGTTTTCCTCGAGCAGCAATTCCTCGTCAGCCGCGTCGCCAACCAGAACAATGGCCTTATTCAGGCGTTCCGAAATCATCCGTGCACGAACCGGATCTCGTTCAATCAACTTAACCTGGTTGGTTTGCTCAAGTGCGAGCGCAAGTCGGACACCAATATTACCGCCACCCGCGATCACTACCCGGCGAACCGGGTCTTCAAGGCGCCGCATTTCGCTCATGAACACACGTATGTCTTTGCGGTCGGCGATAAAAAACACTTCGTCGCCTTCCTGGATGACGGTGTCGCCCTTCGGCAGCATCGCTTTTCCGTCACGGTAAATGGCGGCGATACGACCCTCTGTGTTGGGAATGTGATCTTTGAGTGTCGCGATGCGCTGGCCAACCAACAGCCCTTCTCTATCCGCTTTGGCGCCCACCAGGCGCACTCGACCGCCGGCAAAGTCGAGTACTTGCGAGGAGCCTGGATACAGTATGAGCTGCTCGATGTAGGAACAAACCAGTTGCTCGGGGCTGATGCGTACGTCAATCGGGATCGCATCCTGAGTGAATAGTTTGTTCGCGTTCATATATTCAGCAGCGCGAATACGTGCGATCTTGGTGGGAGTACGAAAGCTGGTGTAAGCGATCTGGCACGCAACCATGTTGGTTTCGTCCGTATCAGTCAACGCGACAACGATGTCGGCGTCGCTGGCACCAGCGCGCTCAAGTACATCCGGGTAGGCCGCGTGACCAACAACAGTTCGAATATCGAGCCTGTCCTGCAGTTCGCGCAGCACGTCGGGCCGCATGTCGACAACGGTGACCTCGTTAGCCTCCTCTCGTGACAAATGATATGCCGCCGATGAGCCAACCTGACCTGCGCCGAGAATGAGAATCTTCATCGCGTGTAGTTTACATCAGATCGAGATTGGCATAACTCAGAACGAGCCATTTTGTACCCGCGGTTTCGAAATTTACCTCCACACGAGCGTGGGCTCCCTGGCCCTCGTAATTGAGAATTACGCCATCACCGAATTTCTTGTGGCGCACCTGTTGTCCAAGGCGAACACCCAGTTCATTTGCAGCGCTTGTAGTAGCGGAACTTCGCCGAGACGCTTCGGAAGAGCGCATCGGGCGTGCGACCTGTACGCGCGGGCGAATTTCTTCGACATGTTCGCTGGGGATCTCAGCGATGAATCGCGATGCCTGCGAATAGTTATCCATGCCATGAAGTCGGCGCTGCTCAGCGTGCGTAATGTAGAGCGTCTGCATGGCGCGAGTAATACCGACATAGCAAAGTCGGCGCTCTTCTTCGAGCCCATCGGGGTCCGCCACGGACCGCTGATGTGGAAACAGGCCGTCCTCCATTCCGCACATGAAGACCAGTGGAAACTCGAGACCCTTCGCCGAATGCATCGTCATCAGTTGAACACAATCCTCCCAGGCGTCGGCCTGGCCTTCGCCTGCTTCCAGCGCGGCGTGCGACAGGAACTCATCCAGCGGTGACATTTCCTGTGCAGGGTCGGGCTCGAAGCCCTTCGCCGCGCTGACAAGTTCCGCCAGGTTTTCGATACGGGTCTCACCCTTCTCACCTTTGTCCTTCTTGAAGAGTTCGACAAGCGTACTAAGGTGAATGACGTGATCGACCTTGTCGTGCAGATCGAGACTCCGGGTTTCGCGCGCCATGCGTTCAATCAGTGATACGAAAGCATTGACGGCATTCGCGGCGCGGCCGTTCAGGTCATCGCTGGCGATCGCGCCGGCGGCACGCCACAAGGAGCACGCATTGGCGCGGGCGTATGCTCGCATCATTTCTACGGTACGCGCGCCTATGCCCCGGGTCGGCTTGTTCACGACGCGCTCAAACGAGCTGTCATCATCCCGGTTTGATGTCAGACGGAGATAAGCCAGCGCATCCTTGATTTCCGCGCGCTCGAAAAACCGCAAGCCGCCGTAAACGCGGTAGGGAATGCGTGCGTTGATTAACGCCTCTTCAAGTACGCGGGACTGGGCGTTGGATCGATACAGGACGGCGGCGTCAGCACGCACATTGCCCTGCGCAATCCAGTCACGGAGGCGGCCGATGACGAAGTCGGCCTCGTCGCGCTCGTTGTAGGCAGAATAGACCTTGATCGGCTCGCCATCGGAGCCCTCTGTCCAGAGCTTCTTGCCCATGCGCGAACTGTTGTTCTCAATGACGGCGTTCGCGGCGTTCAAAATGGTTTGAGTGGAGCGGTAATTCTGCTCGAGCTTAACGATCCGCGTACCGGGGAAGTCGGCCTGGAAGCGATGGATGTGTTCAACACGCGCCCCACGCCACCGATAGATCGACTGATCGTCATCACCAACGACAAAAGGTACGCCCGTGTCTCCCGCGAGCAGGCGCAGCCAAGCGTATTGAATGGCGTTCGTGTCCTGAAACTCGTCGACGAGAAGGTGCTGGAAGCGACGACGATAATGCGCAAGAAGTTCTGCGTTGTCGCGCAATATCTCGTGGGCGCGCAACAACAGCTCCGCGAAATCGACCAGGCCGCCCCGTTGACATATCTCCTCATAGGACTCGTAAAAAGAAATCAACTGGCGCCGGTTCGGGTCGCCGTCATCATCGATGTGCCGGGGTCGTAGCCCCTCATCCTTTTGGCCGTTGATGAACCACTGGACTTCCTTTGCTACCCAGCGACTTTCATCGGCCTGCTGGCTTTTTAGCAGGCGCTTCAAGAGGCGCAGCTGGTCATCGGAGTCAATTATCTGAAAGTTCTGCGGCAGGCCGGCTTCGCGCCAGTGACGACGCAACATTCTGTGAGCGAGACCGTGAAACGTACCGATCCAGAGGTGCTGCACGGGAACCTTGAGTAAGGCTTCAATGCGGCCACGCATTTCTGCAGCGGCCTTGTTCGTAAATGTTACCGCCAGCAGACTTTGTGGCGATACACCCTCTACGTCAATTAGCCATGCGGCGCGATGCACGAGTACACGTGTCTTGCCGCTGCCCGCGCCGGCGATGACCAGCGCCGGTTCCGAGGGCGCGGTGACCGCTTGACGCTGGGCGTCGTTCAGGCCGTCGAGTATAGGGGTGACATCCATCGTGTATCGTTGCTAAACAGGCGAAAGCGCGGAAGTTTAGCAGAGACTATTGTTCCCAGCGTACGCCTATTACGAGCTGATTCTGCTCATATTGGATACGGGTATCGTTGGACACCGTCTCGCGATATCTCGCTTCGCCAAACAGGCTCAGGTGGCGCGTCATCTGAAAGGTTGCGAGGATGCGAGCCCGAGCGGATTCCTGCGTCTTGCGGCCCACAATCGCCTCGTTAAATGCCAAGGCATTGGGGAAGTCGTAGAGTCGGTAGTCGCCACTGGCTTCGAGGTCAAAACGGTCAGTCGGATTCCAGTGAATTTCGGCGCCGAAGCTGTCGCGAGTGTAATCGTTGTAGCCAACGTACTGATCGATGCGTTCTGTACGCTTCACGTTGAAACCAAACCACAGGCTGCTCAGTACACGCTGGCGTGCCGTGAGCTCGAGTGAATAGTAGTCGTAACGAATGTTCGGATTACCGTTACGCTGCTGTCCGTCGAGATCATAAGCGGGCCGATCACCAAAGCGGCGGCTATAGCCTTCCAGCGTGATGCGCAGCAACGACGATTGCGTAAATTTGTATTGCCCGTACAGATTGAGCAGAAAATACTCGTGGTCGTATTCCGGAACGACTGTTTGTTCCTCGTAATTCCATAACTGACCCTTTATCTTCGCGCCGATGGCGAGACGCCTGAATGACTGACGAAGCGTCAGCTCCGGGCCATAGCGCAAATAATTCATGCGATCCTCAATGTCGACGCCAGCGATATTGCGGATGTTGCCGTTGTCTGGATCGTAGTAGGTCTCATCGTGTTGAGAGACCTTGAAGGCGCTGTAGACTTCGCGCTTGCGGTCACCTTCTTTGCGTTGATATTCGCTACCAAAGCTCACTTCGTGCTGGTATTCGTTTGCGTTGTCGAGGTCTGTGTCCTGGTAGTAACGGCCCGAGAGTTTGTAGGCCACGTAGAAACCCTCGAACCTGAGGCTGTTAACAAGATATTTCGCACTGAGGCTAACGGGCATATACGCGCCGCTTTTGACCTCGGGAACCACGACCGGAGTCAGGGCGCTGGAGAAATCAATATACGCCCGGTCGGGAGAGCGGAACACATTGTCGTCGCTGCCAAAACCAACCCGGGCGCGCAGTTGCAGATCGGTGAAGTCGCGCTTTCTTTTACGTTCGGCAACGCGAACATCAAACTCGTCGGGTTGTGCCTTCTCGGCACGAATTCGCGAAATAGCGATGCGTGCGAATCGTTGCAGCTTCTCGCTTTCGCTCTGATCACGAGCGAGACGGAACCATCTCAGGGCCTCGTCGAGCTCACCGAGCTTATAGGCGTTGAGCCCAAGATTGTAATGAGTGGCTATCCGAAGTGCTGGATGGCTGAGCGCCCTTGTAAACGCAGCACGAGCGCGAATATGCTGCCCGGCTCGATAATGCGCAATGCCCATGTTGTAGTGCAGTAAAGGTGTGCTTAAACCTTCATCCGAGGCCTGCCGGTAACGCAGCAAAGCAGCCCAGTACAGGTCGTCACGAAACAGACGATTGCCGTCGGCGAAGTACTGTTCCGCCGTCATGGCCCGGGCGCTCTCGACCGGCATAAGGCTGGCAATTGCCGCCAGCAGCAGCAGCGAGCTCTTGAGATAAATGTTTTTCACCATAGGGGTGGAGCTGTTTCGCGTTATGTCAGATCGGTAGAGTACCGAATTTCCAAGCATGAAGACTATGACGTAGTGCAAAAAAATCCCCCCGAATGGGTCACAAACGGGGGGATTGGGTTCTTAGTGGAGATTGGGTCGACTAGTCGTCGTCACTGCCGACGTCACTATCGTCGTCATCTTCCTCTTCGATTTCGTCGTCATCGATGTCATCGCCGTCGTCTTCCATGTCGTCGTCGTCATCGATCTCGTCCTCGTCCTGGTCATCGACTTCATCCATTTCGTCGGACTCATCTTCGTCGTGCATTTCGTCAGACTCGTCCTCGTCTTCATCTTCGGACTCATCTTCGAACTCGTCCTCGGAATTATCATCCGACTCATTCTCGGACTCATTTTCAGACTCATCTTCAGAATCATCGTCCGACTCATCATCCGATTCATCGTCCCCGTCGTCATCGTCGTCGCTGCCACCCTCGGGGCCCTGCATGCTGGAAATTTCGCCTTCCATCTGGCTTGGGTCATCGAGAACGACCAGGGTGACATCCAGGCCGTCCATGCCATCATCGGCGCGCGCGGTGGTTGGGAAAAAAGCAATAAGGGTCAGTGCCATCACTGCGAAAAACAGGTTGATCTGTTTCATTGTCGTGCTCCGTTAACTCACATCAATCCGCAGACGAAACGTTCGGCTGCGATCGTCGTGACGTAAAATTGCATAAACTTCACCGCCGAGCGGCGATGTGGCGATTAATTTGAGTGGCAGCAAATTCTTGCCAGCATTCAGGCTGGTCTGCCAGGTGACTTCCCGCTGACCCGCAAATCCGGGCATCTCGATTCCAGCGGGCAACTGCACTGTTAACGTTGCGGCATCGAGCGGCTCGGCCGAGGCGAAAACGAGATTGATCGTTCGAGGATCTTCCAGCGTCATTGTTATGCCGGGTATTGCCGGATCAGCAACGGGCAGGTCCGGTGTTGTCAGGAAGAATCCACCGGCCATCCATAGAACAAGGCCTGCAGCAATGGCTGAACCGAAGCCGGCCATAACCCAGCGATTACGCTGCCGACGTGAACCTTCATGCGTAGCTCGCACGAGAGCCTGGTCGAAGTAGCCTGCTGTTGCTTCTGGCATCGGATAGTCCTTTAAGAGCGCCAGGATCTCCTGATCCTGTTTGTCCAAATCTTTATCTAGGTCGTTGTTTTGCATGGTTTCGTCCTGCTTGATCCCTAACACGTTCCGAATCAGGAAAAGGTTCCGTCTGCACTCAGAATTTCCCGCAACCGGCGCCGGGCACGGTGCAGCCGGGACTTGACGGTGCCGACCGGAATCCCTATAAGCTCTTGAATTTCAGCCAGTTTATAACCTTCCGTATCGTGCAAGAGCACGATCATTCGGTGCTCATCGCTAAGCTTTGCAAGCGCCGAATCGAGTGTTCTCATACGCTCCAGGCGCTCATGGTCCCAGGCTGGATTGTCGGTCCCGGGAAGCCCGGCAAGGCCGTCCCCTGCCATTTCGCCCTCTTCGACGGTGTGCATACGGCGACGGGCAAAGCGCCGCCGTTCGTCGATAAACAGGTTGTACATGATGCGTGACAACCAGGATCCGGGCTCGTCGATCTTAACGAGATCGTCGAGCTTGCCGTAGGCCTTTATGAGGAGCTCCTGAAACAGATCTTCCGCTTCGACCTTCTGGCCGGTAAGGCGCCACGCGAGGCGATATAAGCGGTCGAAATGCGGCCGTACAAGTTTTTCGAACGCAATGTTGCTGGATGCAGTCATGGTCAAAAACAGTCTAGCGCGCAACCTGGCCGCTGCAAGTGCGCAGCACACATTTCGAAATGCTTGCGACTACAGGCTGGCCTGTAAAATGAAATAATGATCAACGAGCAGCGCTGTAAACAGGAAGCCGAGATAGCTGATTGAATACCTGAACATCGCCATCGGCAACTCGTCATTCTCGTGGTCACGGTACAGGCGAATGGCGTAGTAGAGAAAATACCCGCCAAGCCCGAGGGCGGTTACGAGATAGATCAAGCCGCTCATGCCAATGAGGTACGGCATGAGCGTTACAAGCAACAAGAGAATCGAATAAAGAAGAATATTCAAGCGCGTATAGGCTTCGCCGTGTGTGACGGGTAGCATTGGAATATCGACCTTTGCATATTCTTCCAGCCTTGCGATGGCCAGTGCCCAGAAATGCGGTGGCGTCCAGACGAACACAATCAAAAACAGCAGCAACGAACCGCTGGTGACCTCGTTGGTCACTGTCGTCCAGCCGAGGACGGGTGGCGCAGCACCGGCGGCTCCGCCGATCACAATGTTCTGTGGTGTGGCGCGCTTAAGCCAGACTGTATAAATCACGGCGTAGCCGATCAGGGAGAAAAACGTCAGTACGGCAGTCAATGGGTTGACGAGAAACCAAAGCAGTAACATCGCGACGACACAAAGGACCGACGCAAAAGTCAGTGCCGACCTTATGGTCAGTTTGCCCTGTGGCAAGGGCCGGCCGCGTGTCCGCATCATCAGGATATCGGTTCGATGGTCGAGCACATGGTTAAAGACGGCCGCGGACGATGCGGCCATGCCGATTCCCAGCGTGCCATAAACAACGGGCTGAATGCCCGGCCATCCGGGGACGGATAGAAACATGCCGACGATGGCCGTAAATACAATCAGCATGACGACACGAGGTTTGGTCAGCTCGTAGTAGTCGCGCCAGTCGACAGGTGGTGTTTCTACGTTCGTGTTCACTTCTGCTTTCAGGGTTAGCCTATGCGAGACAGCTTCAGAAGATGCTGGATGTCTTCAACCATGTCGCTGGGGTCGATGTCCGGCTCGAAATACATCACGAGGTTGCCCAGAGGGTCCATCAGGAAGTATCCTCCAGCCGCCAGTGCCGCAGGTTTCTTGTTGTTCAGTAATGTGGCGAGCTCACCGTCTCGCAAGGTCATGAGCCCCGCATGCTCATCAGCGAGAAGCACTTTATCCGGGGATGATTCGCCGTGCAAGAAGAGCCGCTTCAGCCGATCCATTTCTTTGCCAATCATTTTTCGCGACTGACGCAGGGTGTACAGGGAGTCTTTGCAGGCCTCGGCGCACTCTCCCGTATCCGAATAAATCAGGACCCAGTAGCCGTCACCCAGTTCCTCGATCCTGGACCCCGGCAATCGCTCAGCCACGCTGATAACAGGTTCCAGCAATGCCCCGTGGTTGGTGCGGCCAACGGGATGCAGCGCACCGCCGTAATACATCCATGTTGCGATGGCCAACGGGCCGAAAAACACGGAGGCGATTATCAACATCTGTACACGTGCCCAGGTTGTTTTCTTTGTTGTCATGTATTGAATCGTTTCTTGTGGTAGTTCCAGACCAGCAACGCTAGAAGGACTGCGCCCATGGCAAACCACTGCAGCGCATATCCAAAGTGTTTGCCGGGCCCAAACTCCGATGGCACCCAGTGGCGCAGAAAACCGTTGCTCTCGTCATGTTCCATTAGTAACACGAAGGGCTGTATGTCACGGCCCAGAGCGCCCGACACCTCCTCTCCTGATGGATATACAGCGTGCATCGGCCATTGCTGCTTCGTCGCTATCGCATCACCCATTTTGTAACCGGCTTTGGGCAACGATCCAGCGCGACCGCGAATAGTTATTTCACCGTCGGGCAAGACAAGTCGATCAATATCAAAACCGTCACTCACCCTTTCAAGCCAGCCGCGATTAACGAGTAACAGCGGCGTATCAGCGCCCATTTCGAGCGGCGTTATCACGTAGTGTCCGTAGCGGCTGTTGATAATGATGTTGTCGAGCACGATCTGATGTGCATCATCGTAAACGCCGGTAACTTTCAGGCGTTGGAACGAGCGAACCTCCATCCCGTCCCGCCAGGCCCTGAAGCTCGTTTCGTCCTGATAGGCGAATTGGGTGGCCCGCTTTTCCAGGCCACGAGAAATCTGCCAGGCACCCAGGCCCGCAAACTGGATAACCAGAGACAGGCCGACCACCAGCGGCAGCCAGGCAGGTAACGGCTTTTTGGACTTGCTGTTCACGTTATAATGCTTGCTCGATTCTGCATGGCCCACCAAATGAAATACGTCGTTTTCACACTGCTGGCTGCAATTTTGATCAGTCTGGGCTCCGGGCTGTATTATTTGTCCCGCGACGACGCGGATTCACCCAAAGTATTGAAGGCATTGCAAATCAGGGTGGCATTATCCGCCATCCTGATCCTCTTCCTGGTGGCATCTTACTTCATGGGCTGGATTCAACCACCTGTATAATTGTAGGAGCGCGCCCGGCGCGCGAACTCACTACAAGGGCCACAAGCGTCGGTCGTCACGAGGTCGCGCGCAGGGCGCGCTCCTACATCCAATATACGAACACGTACAGACCAACCCAGACGACGTCGACGAAATGCCAGTACCAGGCGACGGCCTCGAAAGCGAAATGTTTGTCGGCCGAAAAATGACCCTTTAAGACACGGAACCAGATAACGGTCAGCATGATTGCGCCGATGGTCACGTGCATGCCGTGGAACCCGGTCAACATGAAAAACGTTGAGCCGTAAATACCGGATGTCAGCTTCAGGTTCAGATGCGCGTACGCCTCCATGTACTCAACGCCCTGGAAATACACGAAGGTGAAGCCCAGAATGAATGTAGCGGCAAGAAAGGCCGTCAGTTGCGCGCGCTTGCCCGCAATCAACGCGTGGTGTGCGATTGTGATTGTGATGGAGCTCGACAACAACAGAACCGTGTTAACCAGTGGCAAACCCAGCGGCGCCATCGCTTCGTATTCGCCACCGACATTGCCAGGACCGTTGCTCGGCCAGGTGCTTTCATAACCCTCCCACAACAAAAGGTTGGTGAAAAAGTTATTGCTTGCACCACCCAGCCATGGAACCGACATGTTGCGGGCGTAGAACAATGCGCCGAAAAACGCCGCGAAGAACATGACTTCCGAAAAAATAAACCAGAACATTCCCTGGCGGAAGGACTTGTCAACCTGATCGTTGTACAGGCCACCAATACTCTCGCCGATCACTGTGCTGAACCACCCCGTGAGCATGAAGACGATGATCGCGAACCCCGTCAGCATGATGTAGAAACCTGAGTCTGCGCCATTCAGCCAGGTCGATACACCAAGCATCAGGAAAAACAGACCGACCGAGCCAACAACCGGCCAGTGGCTGCCCTGGGGGATGTAGTAGCGCTCGTCTGCGTTATGATTTTCTGTTGTTGTTGTCATGTTAATTCTCTAAGACGGCCGCTACAGGAGCGGTATCGAAAAATGTGTATTGCAACGTAATGGTGTCGATATAGTCTGGTAGTTCGGGATTCACGATGAATTGCAGTGGCATGGCACGCTCTTCACTGGCCGCAAATTCCTGGCTCGTAAAACAAAAACACTCGATTTTCGTGAAGTGTTCAGCGGCGCCCGACGGGGCCACGCTTGGCACGGCCTGTGCAATTTTGTGCTCGCCTGCGAGGTTTTTCGCAGTGAATGTGGCGTAGTACATTTTGCCGGGGCTTACGGTCATGCTGTCTGCATTTGCGGCAAACTCAAACTGTGCGTAGGAATTCACTGTGGTAACAAATTCGATGCGAACTTCGCGCGTCAGATCAGGCGCTTCCGCAACAACTGCGGCCTCCGGGTTCGTGCGGCCACCGAATCCGGTGATCTCGCAAAACACGTCGTACAACGGCACGAGCAGAAACCCGAAACCGAACATCGCGACGGTCAGTATGAGCAGCTGACCGACGAGTGAACGATGGGCGTTTTTCTCAGGCACGCAATACTCCGAGCAGAATAAAGCCGGCGAAAAACACGATGGCAATTGCAGCCATCAATAGCGCTGTGCGGCGGATGCTTTTCTTTCGTTCTGCGTCATTCATTCTTGAACAAAGCCCGATCTAGTGAAACCCGTCTGCATCGCTGAGTTTCGGTGGCGTTTCGAAGGTGTGATAGGGAGCGGGCGATGGCACCGTCCACTCGAGACCCGGCGGCTTGTCCCAGACCTCGGCAGTCACTTTCGTCCCCTTCTTTGAAGTCAGAAGCACCCAGACAAACAACAGTTGCGATACACCAAAGCCGATTGCACCAACGCTGGCCATCGTATTGAAGTCCGCGAACTGTGTGGAGTAATCAGGAATGCGACGTGGCATGCCCGCAAGCCCCAGGAAATGCATTGGGAAAAATGTAAGGTTGACGAAAAACGTCGAGGTCCAGAAATGCACCTTGCCCAGTGTTTCGTTGTACATGTGCCCGGTCCACTTCGGTAACCAGTAGTAGGTGCCCGCCATAATCGCGAAGACCGAGCCCGGTACGAGTGTGTAGTGAAAGTGCGCAACGACGAAATAGGTATCCTGGTACTGGATGTCAGCCGGAGCGATAGCGAGCATCAGCCCTGAGAATCCGCCGATCGTGAAAAGAAACACAAAAGCCAGCGAAAACAGCATCGGTGTTTCAAAGGTCATTGAACCGCGCCACATGGTCGCGACCCAGTTAAATATCTTCACGCCCGTCGGTACAGCAATCAGCATTGTCGCGAACATGAAAAACAGCTGGCTGGTCAGCGGCATGCCAACGGTAAACATGTGATGTGCCCAGACGATGAACGACAGGAATGCAATACACGAGGCGGCATAGACCATCGAGTCATGACCGAACAACGGCTTGCGCGAGAACGTCGGGATAATTTCGGAAACGACGCCAAACGCCGGCAAAATCATGATGTAGACCTCGGGGTGACCGAAGAACCAGAAGATGTGCTGGAACATGACGGGATCACCGCCGCCGGCTGCGAGGAAGAAGCTGGTACCGAAGAACTGATCGGTCAGCAGCATCGTCACCGCGCCCGCGAACACGGGCATGACCGCGATGAGCAGGTAGGCCGTGATCAGCCAGGTCCAGACGAACATGGGCATCTTCAGAAGCGACATATCCGGTGCGCGCATATTGATCACTGTGACGATTATGTTGATCGCACCCATGATCGACGACAAGCCCAACAAGTGGACAGAGAAGATCAGAAACGGGAACGCATCACCGGTTTGTAATACGAGCGGCGGATACATGGTCCAGCCGCCGGCGGGAGCACCGCCGGGCATGAACAAGGTCGATGCAAGCAGCCCGAAAGCGACCGGCAGAATCCAGAACGACCAGTTATTCATTCGTGGTAACGCCATGTCCGGTGCACCGATCATCAGCGGTATCATCCAGTTCGCCAGCCCAACGAAGGCCGGCATGACCGCGCCGAACACCATTATCAGCGCATGCATCGTTGTCATTTGATTGAAGAACTCGGGATGCACAAATTGCAATCCCGGTATCGCCAGCTCGGAGCGGATGATCATCGCCATCGCGCCGCCAACAAAAAACATGATCAGACTAAGAACGAGGTACATCGTGCCGATGTCTTTGTGGCTGGTCGAAAATAACCAGCGTTTGATGCCTTTTGCCGGGCTGTGATCGTCGTGCATGTCGTGAGCGTCCATTACTTCCGTAGTCATTTTCTTAATGCCCCGCGTCATGGCTGTTTACCCAGGCCTGATAGGCCTCGGGCTCGACGACTTCGACAACGATCGGCATGTAGCCATGATCCTTGCCGCACAATTCGGCACACTGGCCGCGATACGTACCGACTTGTTCGGTTTTGAACCAGGCTTCATTAACGATACCGGGAATGGCGTCCTTCTTAATCGACAGATCCTTAACCCACCACGCATGAATCACGTCGTTCGAGGTAAAAAGCAAGCGGATTTTTGCGCCACTGGGAACAACAACCGGGTTGTCGACGTCGAGCAGATAATTTTCAACTGAGTAAGGGTCGATATCGGTGCCCTTGCGGCGAGCTTCGACGCTTGAGCGAGCCAGACTGGAGTAGTACTCGATGTTTGAGTCCTGATACTTGTAATGCCACTTCCACTGATGCGCAGTCACCACGATCGTCATGTCGGGGTTGCGCGAGTCTTCCATTCTCACCATCGTCTCGGCGGTTGGTACCGCCATCAGAACCAGAATGACGACGGGGATCGTTGTCCAGATAACTTCAGCCGTCGTGCTGTGGGAAAATGTTGCAGCCTGCGCGCCTTTCGATTTCCGGTGCCTGAACAGTGAGATGATCATCACGGTGAAAACGGCAACGCCGATCGCGACGCACCACCAGAACACCATCATATGGAGGTTGTAGGTCTCGAGACTGAGCTCCGTCACACCCTTGGGCATATTGAGTGCCCAGTCAGCCTCTGCCGTGTCAGCCAAAGCCAGGACTGAAAAGCCCAAAAGCAAATTTCGTATCATTGATTGTCCACCTTGCGAGCCGCACGAGCAGCCGCACTACAAATGTTTTCCGGATGTGACGAATGGTTGAACCGGCGAGTTTTCTTGGCCCGGGAACACCGGGAATTCGTCCGTTGGCCGGTCTGGCCGGATTTCCCCGCCAAAAAGCTCGCGAAGTGTACTCAAATCGTGACGACCATGCAATCCTGAAAAACCGAGAGGAACAGGATCAATTCTTTATTTTACAATAGCTTATGCGCGCAATCGCAATAAGCGGTCGATCAACTGCCGCGGAGCGGAATTTGCGAGGCGTCAATTCGGAAATCCGATGAGTCCATTTTGGGCCCGGCGCCCCAGCAATGCCCGAACACCAGTTCCAGGTCGAGGCTGATTTTGCCATCGACGGCGGCCCCATGGAGCAGCGCGACCATAGCGGCAAAACGTTTCTTGCCGGTCAGTGTGCGGGCCCTGTTTCGCAAAGCATTTCGCCCACCGACTGCAGTAAGGTCGGCAAACAGGCGCTCGCTGGTCTTGTAGCTGACTGACAGGCGGTCGACGTCCAGTACCGGATCTTGAAGCCCAGCATTGATCAGTGTGTCGCCGAGATCGTGCATGTCGAGGAAGCGATTAACGTGCGCATCATCATCGATCGCAGCCCAGGCCCGGGCAAGCTCCTGCAGGCTGTCGGGCCCGAGTGTCGCAAACGCGAAGATACCGCCCTTTCGCAGCACCCGCGCGATTTCCGAGAATACCGGGGCGGGCTTGTCCACCCAGGGCAACATCAGGTTCGAAAAGACCACATCGACGCTGCCCTCTGGAAACGGTAGCGCGTCGGCGCTGGCCTGCGCAAAGGCGATTCTGGATAGCCAGGATTTCTTTTCGCGCGCTTTGATCAACATCCCGTGGGCAATGTCGACTGCAATGACATTTGCTTTCCTGAAGTGCTTGCCGAGGGCTCGATTAGCGGCCCCGGTGCCGGCGCCAAGGTCAACTACGGTCGTAGCGTCAACCAGTAATGGTTCCAGTCGCGTGAGCAGGCCATCGCGCGTGTTGGCGTGTACGAAATCAAATTCGTCGAAAGAGTTTGCGGCGCGCTCGAACTGGCGACGAATATGATTGCGGCTCAACATCAACGAAACGTTAGCACGCTTTCATTGCGGACAGCCGAGTTTCGCAGCGCGCCAAAACGTGCTGATACTGGCACGCTTGCCGGATGTGGATCCTGGATTTCTTGGCACCTCGGAGTTGTGCGTTTTGTGGTGTGTCGTGCGTGGCGAACGAAAAAAGCATCTGTGCCGGATGCATGACCGATCTGCCCTGGAATGAGCCCGCACGCTCGCCCGTGCCGGACGTCTTTGATTGTTCGATAGCGATGATGCATTACTCGTTCCCAATCGACGCCGCGATCAAACTATTTAAATTCAACCGCAGGCTCTTCTATGCGCCTGCGCTGGCCGAGATTCTTTGCCAGGCTCTGCCCATCCTGCCAGACGACATCGACGCTGTACTGCCGGTGCCGCTGCATTGGCGAAGAAAAGCAACACGGGGCTTTAACCAGGCGGTGGAAATCGCGAAGCCGCTCGCGAAATCTCTCGGTGTTCCGCTTATCCGGAGTGTGCGACGCAAAAGGGCAACGCCGTTTCAGTCCGGTCTGGATGCCGCCCAGCGAGCACGAAATTTGCGCGGTGCATTCCGGACGAAGCGACTGACGTCATACGCACACATATTGATTATCGACGATGTCGTTACGACGGGCGCGACGGCTCGAACGCTGGCGCGACAGCTGCATTGCTCCGCAAAGACCAAAGTCAGCGTGCTGAGCGTTGCGCGCGCCGGTTAGATCTACGCGCGGCGTTAAGTAGTGACAGGATTAAACGTGTAATGCAAAACGATGCCGATGAATATAATCATGCCGATGTAATGGTTATGCAGGAATGCCGCAAAACACCCGCTTGGTTGTCGCTCACGTGCGAGCCAGAGGTGGTAGGCCATCAGCAGGCCGGCGATGAATACGGACAGGTAATACCAGACGCTTAAACCTGCCCGATAACCGACCAGAAGCAGCGCAAACAGCATGAGCAACTGCAAACCGGCGACAACAAAAATATCGACTTCACCGAAAAGAATTGCGGTCGATTTGACCCCGACTCTGAGGTCATCTTTGCGGTCAACCATTGCGTAGAACGTGTCATAAATAACGGCCCATATCATGGCCGTACCGAACACCAGCCAGGCGAGTTGCGGCGTCTCACCGGTCTGTGCGGCGAAGGTCATGGGGACGGCCCAGCCGAATGCGGCGCCCAAAACAAACTGTGGAATCGAGACATACCGCTTTACGAAGGGATAGGCGACCGTCAGAGTGGCAGCGACAATCGCCAGCATTTGTGCAGGATGGTTCAGCATCGTCGCGAGCCCGATCGCGATCAGACTTAACGCCGCAAACAGAATCAAAGCCTCCGCCGGGGCTACTGCGCCAGACGCTATCGGTCGTGTGCGGGTGCGCTCGACGTAGGGGTCGATCTTGCGATCAACGAAGTCATTCAACACGCAACCGGCGGATCGCATCACGACGACGCCCAATACAAAAACAACAAACAAACCCTGATCCGGGCTTCCTTCCCCGGCAAGCCACAGGCCCCACAGCGTCGGCCATAACAGCAACCAGATGCCGATCGGCTTGTCGACGCGCATGAGCTTTCCGTAGTTGCGAAGCTGGCGGAGCAGTTCCCGTGCAAAGTTCGGGGCCAGGAGTTTTTTCATGAGATAGAGTTTACGACACTTGTGATGATTGTAGGAGCGCGCCCTGCGCGCGAATCTGGCCGCTCGGCCGCAGGACGCCCTACACTTTCCCGTATCGGCTGGCGTCTCCAAGCCAGCGCCGAATAATCGCCGTCGCCTGGTTTGTGGGGCTCTTCTGTATGAGTTCCGCCGCGATTTGTACCTTTGGCATCAATTCCGCGTCGCGGACAAGATTGGCTATACGGTATTCGGGCAGGCCGGTCTGCCGGGTACCGAGTAGCTCCCCCGGTCCACGAAGCTCCAGATCGCGTTGTGCGACAACAAAACCGTCGTTAGTGTTGCGCAGAACCAAAAGTCTTTGCTTCGCTATTCGTCCGAGTGGCGACTTGTACAGCAATACACAATGACTTTGAGTCTCTCCACGCCCGACTCGCCCACGCAGTTGATGCAGCTGCGACAAACCCATGCGCTCAGCGTTCTCAATGATCATCAAGCTCGCATTTGGTACGTCGACTCCAACTTCGATAACCGTTGTCGCAACCAATAGCTGGATCACGCCCTCCTTAAACGCCGTCATGCCACGCTCTTTTTCTGCGGGCCGCATGCGTCCATGTACCAGGCCAATGCGCAAGTCCGGCAGCGATTCAGTGAGCATTTGATAGCTCGCTTGTGCGGCCTGATAGTCGAGCACCTCGGACTCTTCTATCAAAGGGCACACCCAGTACGCCTGTTGCCCTGACGTACAGGCAGATCGCACGCGTTCTATGACTTCACCGCGGCGTGTTTCCGGAACGGCGACGGTTGAAACAGGCTGACGGCCGGGTGGCAGCTCATCAATCACGGAAGTATCGAGGTCCGCGTAGGCCGCCATGGCGAGCGTTCGCGGTATCGGCGTTGCGGTCATGACCAATTGATGCGGGTGGCCGTCGATTGATACTCCCTTGTCACGTAATGCCATGCGCTGATGCACTCCAAAGCGATGCTGTTCGTCGATAACGACCAGGCCAAGCCGGTGGAAATCAACGCCTTCCTGAAACAAAGCGTGCGTCCCGATAACGAGCTTGGCGCTGCCGCATGAAATCGCCTGCAGAGAGTCGCGTCGCGCCGCCGCGCGCTGGCTGCCGCTCAGCCATGCCGGCTCGATGCCGAAAGGGCGAAACCAATCGCAGAAACTGCGCCAGTGTTGCTCGGCAAGAATCTCCGTTGGCGCCATGATTGCTGCTTGCACACCGCAGGCCAAAGCCTTGACGCACGCGATCGCGGCGACCACCGTTTTGCCCGAGCCAACATCTCCCTGTATCAATCGCATCATTGGATGCGGCTCCGCCAGGTCCGACAAAATGTCATCGACTACGCGGTCCTGCGCGGTCGTCAAGCTGAACGGCAGGCCAGCGACGAATCCGCTGACATCCTCGTTGCCGTCCGTTAGTGCGATGGCATCCTCCGTCGCCGCGAGTGCGCGCAGCTTCCGCAAGCTCAGGTAATGTGCCAGCAACTCCTCAAACGCCAGGCGCTGCTGGCAGGGGTGTGTGCCGGCAATGATTTGTGCCACATCCGCGTCAGGTGGCGGGCGGTGCAGGTAGTTGATGGCATGGGCGAGCGATGGCATACCGAGCTTCCCGGTGATCGCTGTGGGCAACAGTTCGTCGGGCGGCGAAGCGTGCATTTGCTGCAGGGCCTGATCGGTAAGACTGCGTAGCCGCCCTTGTTGTACCCCTTCTGTCGCGGGATAAATGGGTGTAAGAGATTCGCGAGTCGAAGCATCCTGACCTTCGCGTATGACGCGATACTCCGGGTGAATCATTTCGAAGCCCGATTTGCCACGGCGAGCTTCGCCAAAGCAGGTAATGTGAATACCGGTTTGAAATTGCGCCTGTTGTTGCCGGGAAAAATGAAAAAAACGCAGCGTTAATTGTCCACTGCCATCACTGATTCGAACCAGCAAATTACGACGCCCGCGAAACACAGTTTCAGAAAGCAGCACCTCGCCGGTTACGAGGCAGCGGTTGCCTGCTTGAAGCGCGCCAATCTTTACAAGCTGCGTTCGGTCTTCGTAGCGCAGCGGCAGGAGGAAAAGCAAATCATCAACCCGGTACAGGTTGAGCTTCTCAAGCTTCCTGGCGAGCGCCGGACCGACACCCTTAAGGCTTGTTAACGAAGACTGCGACATACTTCTGTGCGACCCGTACGAGCGCGCCCCGCGCGCGAATCATAAAATCAGAACCGCGTCCGCCTCGACATCGACGCCTTTGGGAAGTGACGCGACGCCGACAGCGGCGCGCGCCGGATAGGGCGGCTCGAAGAAACTCTCCATCACGGCGTTTACAGTCGCAAAATCGTCAAGGTTGGTCAGGTACACCGTGATCTTGACAGCGTCGCAGAGATGGCCTCCGGCGGCCTCCGCAACGGCAGTCAAATTACTGAACACCTGTCGCACGCGAGCCTCGAAGTCGCCCGCAACAATTTCCATGGTTTCGGGCACTAACGGAATTTGACCGGATAGAAAAACGAGCTTGTCGGCCTGAATCGCCTGGGAGTAAGTACCGATTGCTGCGGGTGCGTCGTCGGTGTGAATGGGTTTTCTATTCATCGTCAATTTTCCCTACATCACGCGCAGTCGCGTGAGACGCGAATGACATTTTTCATTTTGTGCACGCTGCGCATAACTCTCGCGAGGTGAACCCGGTCCTTTACCTGTAACAAAAACGACAGTACCGAGCAATCTTCATGACGCCCCAGGACTTCAACCTGCTCGATATTGGAGCCGCAGTCACCAATGATGGCCGCGACCTCGGCCAGAACGCCGGGTTTGTTTCTCGTGTCTGTCTGAATCTGGCAGGCAAAATCGCGGTCGATGTCTTTTTCCCAGTTCACCGAAATCCATTTCTCGGGCTGCTTTCTAAAATTAGAGAGATTGCCACACTGATTGCGATGGATGACTACGCCACGGCCGGCGGTTAGATAGCCCATGACGTCGTCGCCAGGTATGGGATAGCAGCATTTACCGTAGCTGATCACCATGCCCTCGGTGCCGGCGATGATCAGGCTCGCCGTGTTTTCTTCGCTCTCGTCGTCATCCCCCATGCCCGCTAGGAAGCGTGCAGTAAGCGGCGCAAGCCGCTCACCCAGGCCCACCTGCTCGAACAATTCAATCGTATGGTTCAAATCGAGCTCTTCAAGCGCTTCGGCCATACGCACCTTGCCGACCTTGCGCAGCGACGAGTCAATATCCTTCAATGACCGGTCGAGCAAGCGTTTGCCGAGGTCGACGGACTCCGATGTGCGCAAATTCTTCATGTGTTGCCGGATCGCTGTCCGGGCTTTCGCTGTTCGCACAAAGGTCAGCCAGTTTGGATTCGGCTTGGAGCCCCGCGCCGTGATGATTTCGACGGTCTGACTGTTTTGCAATTCGGTGCGCAGCGGCACGAGGCCGCGATTTATTTTGGCCGAGACGCAGCGGTCCCCAACGTCGGTGTGAACTGCGTATGCGAAATCAACCGTCGTTGATCCCTTCGGCAGGGGCATGATGTCGCCCTTGGGCGTAAAGACATAAATCTTGTCAGGGAACAGATCGACCTTGACGCTCTCGAGGAACTCCTCCGACGTTCCGGATTGCTGTAGTTCCTCGAGATTGGACAGCCATTCGCGGGTTCGTCGTTGCGGGCTGGCATCGGACTTCTCGTCAGCTTTGTAAATCCAGTGCGAGGCGACACCCGACTCGGCGAGACGATCCATGTCGCGTGTGCGAATCTGTACTTCAAGCGGCAAACCCTTGGGGCCAAACAGAGTTGTGTGTAGCGACTGATAGCCATTGATGCGCGGAATCGCTACGTAATCCTTAAAGCGACCCGGCATGGGTTTGTAGAGGCCGTGCACGATGCCGAGTACCTGGTAACAACTGCCCACATCGTCACAGACAATTCGAAAACCGTATACATCGACGACATCCGAAAGCTGTCGCCTCTTCTCCGCCATTTTGGTGTAAATGCTGTACAGATGTTTCTGACGCCCCAGCACTTCTCCGTCGATACCCTCTTCCAGCATCGCCGCCCCGAATTCCTCGGAAATTTTCCTTACAATTTGTTTTTGCGTGCCCTGACTTTTTTTCAGCGCAGCTTCGAGCACGCGGTAGCGAAACGGGTGCAGGTGTTTGAAACCCAGGTCTTCGAGTTGCACCTTGAGCCGGTTGATGCCAAGCCGGTTGGCAATCGGTGCGTAAATATCCAGCGTCTCACGCGCGATGCGTCGTTTTTTGTCTTCGGGCATCGCGCCCAGCGTTTGCATGTTATGCAGCCGGTCGGCCAGTTTCACGAGAATGACACGAATATCCTCGATCATCGCCAGCATCATCTTGCGGAAGCTTTCGGCCTGCGCCTCGGCACGGCTGCGAAACTTGATTTGGTCCAGCTTGCTAACGCCGTCAACCAGCAGCGCCACCTCGCTGCCAAAGTGCTCGGCGATATCATCGAGCGAGGCTTGTGTATCTTCGACGGTGTCGTGCAGTATCGCCGCTGTGATCGCCCGAGCATCAAGATGCATATCGGCGAGCTCCTGGGCGACCGCAATGGGGTGCGTTATGTAGGCTTCGCCCGTTTTTCGTTTTTGACCCGAATGCGCTTTGGCGCCGAATTCATAGGCGGCGGTTATCTGGGCGAGCTGTTCCTCCGGCAAGTAGGACTGCAGCGTTTCAACAAGCCGCCGCACACCGTGGTCGCGCTTACTTGCGCCCGGCAGTCTTGACAGAATTGTTGTAGCGTAATCCATGCCCTGATCATACCCGCGGATCAGGGATTGTGTCGCTGTCGTATTACGCGGACGAGCCCGGGCCGGGGCTAGTCGCCATTAGTCACCAATGGAAATGCCGCGAACCGGGAGGATATCTTCGGCGGCTTCGCTTCGCAGCAGATCTTCTGTAACCGGCTCTTCGATTTCTTCAAGTATTGAAGGCGTAACAAAACCCTCTGCGATTTCACGCAGTGCGACCACCGTCGGTTTGTCGTTTTCAAGCTCGACCATCGGGTCAGCGCCGTGGGCAACGCGACGTGCGCGCTTTGCGGCGACCAGCACCATTTCAAAAATATTGTCGATATTATCAAGGCAGTCTTCGACCGTGATTCTGGCCATGTTTCAGTGTCCTAAAAGTGCGGGAAAAGCCCCGTTAATTTGAGCGCTGGGAGTCTACGCGAGGGCCCGGGCTGATTGCGAGGGCATATAGCAAAACGCTATAAGCGCCTTAGCCAATGATGTCCGCCAATGCCTTACGCAGCCTGGGGTTGCTGGTCGATGCCTCGCCGCCCTCGCCGGTCAAAACAGCCTCGAGGGCGATGATCGCCGCGTCGAGGTCGTCATTGATGATGACGTAGTCGAAGTCAACCCAGTGGGCCATGTCGCTGCGTGCATCTTTGAGACGACGCTCGATCACCTCGGGCGTGTCAGTTCCGCGATCACGCAGCCGGCGTTCGAGTTCAGCCAGCGATGGCGGAAAAATAAAAATAGTGATGCAGTCGGGCATCGATCTGCGCACCTGCTCTGCGCCCTGCCAGTCGATCTCGAGAACCACGCTACGATTATCCGAAAGATGCTTTTCCACCTGACTGCGACTGGTCGCGTAGTAGTTGTCGAAGACCTGGGCATACTCGAGCATCTCGCCCGCATCGCGCAGCCGCATGAACTTGTCTTCGCTGACGAACAAATAGTCGACCGCGTTCGCTTCATTGCTGCGCGGTTCGCGCGTGGTATAGGAAATTGAAAAGCGCAGATCCTCCTGGTGTTTGGTTACCACCGCATGCACCAGCGTGGTCTTGCCGGCGCCTGACGGGGCGGCAAAAACAAACAGCCTCCCCGGTTGCTTACTCGACATTCTGAATCTGCTCGCGCATTTGTTCGATCAGGACCTTTAGATCCACGGCGGCTTTGGTCGTCTCTGTGTCGGCCGATTTTGAGCCCAGCGTATTGGCTTCGCGGTTGAGCTCCTGCATCAGAAAATCGAGCCGCCGGCCGACGGGCTTCTCCCCACCGAGTGCATCGCGAATCTCAACGAGGTGACTCTCAAGTCGGTCCAGCTCTTCGTCAACGTCAATTTTTTGTGCGATCAACGCGAGCTCTACTTCGAGTCGCGCCGGATCGGCCTCGATGTCGAGCTTGGCGATTCGTTCTTGTTGCTTCGACCGCGTTGCTGTCAGGACTTCGGGCATGCGCGCGCGAACCGATGTTGCGATGCCGGCTATTTCGACGCAGCGGCTTTCGAGCATCTCGGCTATTCGCGCGCCCTCACTCAGGCGCATGCTGTCAATCGCCTGCAGCGCAGTATCGAGCAGTGCAGAGGCCTCCTCGAACAAGGGATCCGCATCAACCTCAGGCTGTCTCATCACACCAGGCCAGCGCAAAATTTCCACGGGGTTGATAGCGGCAGTTGCCGGCAGTTTCGCGGAAACCTCGGAAATACGGGTTCCCAGTAATGCCACCAGATCCGTGTCGATCTGCATCTCAGATTGTTGATCAACAGCACGGCGAAAATACAGCCCGCATTCGACCTTGCCACGACCAAGAACGGCGCTAGCCTGCTGGCGGAAAACCTGCTCCTTTGGGCGCAGATCTTCAGGCAACTTGAACTGGACGTCGAGGTAGCGATGGTTTACCGCGCGGATTTCCCAGGTCAATGTCCCGAGAGCGGATTCCACGGACTCTCGCGCGAAGCCTGTCATACTGTGTAACATCAGCGTTGTTCTCCAATGATCTGCAGCAATACTGCTGTGTGGGTCACGTTTTTAGAGGGGACAACATTCTAAGCTGTGGCCGCATAGTGGTCCAACAAGTAAATATGCAAATCGAATACGCGAAAGTTTCAGCTCTCGGTGATCGTCAGGATAATCAGGATCGCGCCGCGGTCGTGGTCTCCGACGAAGCGGCGCTGATGCTCGTATTTGACGGCATGGGCGGGCACTCCGACGGCGCACGAGCGGCTGAGACCGGCCTGAAAGTCGTTCAGGATTTGTTTATGGCCGCAACCCAGCCAATTTTCGATCCGCAGGGCTTTCTTTATATGGCCCTGGCGCGCGCTCACGATGAGGTTGTGCGAATCGGTCAGGATGTCGCCGTTGATTTCAGGCCGCGCGCGACCTGCGCAATATGCCTCGTGCAGGAAGGCGGAGCGTTCTGGGCGCACATCGGCGATAGCCGGATTTATCAGGTAAGAGATGGTGCCGTATTAACGCGCTCACGCGATCACAGCCATGTTGAAGTCTTGATTCAGGAGGGCGCGATCACGGAAGAAGAAGCGCAGGATCATCCTATGCGTAACTTTGTTGAGTGTTGCATTGGCGGAGATGCACCGGTCCCCGATATGAGCATCACGCCGCAAAAGTCCCTTCGACAGGGCGACGTGCTGTTAGCCTGTTCCGACGGTCTTTGGTCCGGACTCAATGATGATGACATGGCGCAGATCGGTGTGGCGGGCGAAAATAATATTGTCGAAAACCTGAAGGCCCTGAGCATAAAAGCGCTCGAAATCAATGCGCCTTACAGTGACAATACGACGGGTACCGCGTTAAGGTGGCTTGGCGGCTGACCGATCTGAAGCCAGCCGGACCACCGAACAAATAATGGAGAAAATCATGCGACCCAGTGGCCGCGATCCCGCATCTATGCGCGAAGTTCGCTTCGTTACCGATTTCACAAAACATGCAGAGGGCAGTGTTCTGGCGTCCTTCGGCGATACACAGGTGTTATGCACAGCGAGCATCGAGGACCGGGTTCCTGGCTGGATGCGTGGCAAAGGCAGTGGCTGGGTGACTGGCGAGTACGGTATGTTGCCGCGCGCCACGCACACGCGCTCGGGGCGCGAGGCCTCGCGCGGCAAGCAGGGTGGGCGCACGGTGGAAATTCAGCGGCTCATCGGACGATCACTGCGAGCGGTCACGGACATGAAGGCACTCGGAGAGCGTTCAATAATGCTGGACTGTGATGTTATTCAGGCCGACGGCGGAACAAGGACGGCATCGATCAGTGGTGCTTATGTGGCGCTCGCGATCGCAATGGAAAGACTGGTCGCTAATGGCAAACTGAAGAAGAACCCGCTGCATGGTCAGGTCGCCGCAGTGTCCGTGGGCATTTATAGCGGCACGCCAGTTCTGGATCTCGATTATGCCGAGGACTCCGAAGCCGAGACCGACATGAATATTGTCATGAACGATGCAGGCCATTTTGTCGAAGTGCAGGGAACAGCTGAGGGCCATGCGTTTAGTGGTGACGAACTGAGAGCAATGCTGGGCCTGGCGCGCAGCGGTATTGCGGATATCATCACGGCGCAGAGTGAGGCGATCGCGACGGCAGGTTAGTGAGCGACTTACCCCCGAAAATAGTCATGGCAAGCGGTAACGCCGGCAAATTACGGGAAATATCCCGCCTGTTGGATGGCTTGGGTATTGTGGTGATCGCCCAGTCCGAACTCGGTGTTGACGATGCCGAGGAGACCGGCACCACCTTCGCTGAAAATTCACTGATCAAGGCGCGGCATGCCGCCGCCGCGACAGGAATGCCGGCCATCGCTGATGACTCGGGTTTAGCTGTCGATGCGCTAGACGGCGCACCGGGCGTTTACTCTGCGCGCTATTCGGGCCGTGATGCGAGCGATGACAAGAACATCGACAAACTACTGGTTGCACTGCGTGGTATTGCGGGTCCAGCTCGCAGCGCAGCCTTTCACTGTGTTGCAACGTTCGTGATGCCGGGTCAGTCGGCACCGTTGCTTGCCGAGGGCGAATGGCGTGGCTCGATTCTGACTGCCCGCCAGGGTGATGGTGGTTTCGGTTATGACCCTGTATTTCTCGATCCCCGAAGCGGTAGGAGTGCTGCCGAGTTGACGGCAGAGGAAAAAAACGAGCGTAGTCATCGAGGCAAAGCATTAAAGGGACTTGTCAAACTCATTGACCAGCATTTTTCATGACCTGCCCGCCCCTGTCACTTTATATGCACCTGCCCTGGTGTGTTAGAAAATGTCCTTACTGCGATTTCAACTCACATACCGCAGGTGATGCAGCGCCCAGGGAGCGCTATATCAAAGCACTTCTCAATGACCTCGGTAAGGAGTCAGTTTTGGCCGGGGAGCGAGAAATCCAGAGCATCTTTCTCGGTGGTGGTACACCAAGCTTGTTCGCACCGGCCGAAATTGGTCGTTTGCTCGATGGTGCGAGGCAGCGCCTTTCAGTCGCAGAAAACGCCGAGGTAACGATGGAGGCGAACCCCGGAACGGTCGAGAGCGGTTCTCCGGCCGGATATCGTGATGCTGGCGTGAACCGACTATCTATTGGTGCACAGAGTTTTGACGACGAGATGCTGTTGAAACTGGGCCGAATACATAACAGCGCCGACATCACCCGAGCCGCCCTGGATGCTCGCAACAGCGGCTTCGAAAATATTAATATCGATCTGATGCATGGCTTGCCCGGCCAGAGTGTCGACAAGGCCCTTGCCGATCTGACATCTGCGATAGCGCTCGAGCCGGCTCACATTTCCTGGTATCAATTGACGCTGGAGCCCAATACCATCTTCTTCGCCCGGCCGCCGGCGCAGCTGCCGGACGATGATCTGGCCTTCGAGATACAGGAGCGGGGCCAGGCATTGCTGGCCGAACAGGGCTATCAACAATATGAGGTGTCTGCTTATGCACGAGCGGGACGACGCTGTCGGCACAACCTCAATTACTGGCTCTTCGGTGACTATCTCGCGGTCGGCGCCGGAGCCCATGGCAAGCTAACGACGGCTACTGGAGTGAGCCGCTATCAAAAGCCTGCGAACCCGTTGCAGTACATGGCCACAGCAGAGACCGCCGTGTCTGAGGTCACGCCCGGTCACTTGAGTCAATCGGACCTGATCTTTGAATTCATGCTCAACGCACTGCGGCTGACAGACGGTTTCGCAGAGACCTTATTTGCCGAACGAACGGGATTTTCGGCAAAAGAATTGGCTCGGGCTACTGTGGCTGCACGGCAAAAAGGCCTGCTCGAGCGCAGCCCGGACGGGTTCTGGATGCCGACGGCTCTGGGTAGCCGATTTTTGAACGACTTGCTGTCTGAATTCATCGTTGAAGAGGCATCGGCGGGTTCAATATAGTGCGGATTGCGCGAATTCGCCCACTCGGGACCTCCAACCCGGCCTTTTCGTTTATGCACAAGAAAACGGGTATGCCTTTGTTTTCAGCGTAAGAGGGCCCTGATCTCACTCGGAGTGTCGCAAAAGTCTCGTAACTCTTTGATTTATATTGTCTAACGAAAATGGACACAAAATAGTCATTCTGACAACGTTGCTTGAAAAACCGTAGCTTAGAGCATCCACTCCATTTTCATCCACAGTGTTATCCACAGGTTCTGTGGATAACAGATGAGGGGTTGCGGCAACTCTCGCTTCCCTATATCCTACGCGCCCTTTTTATGCAGTAGCGCGCTCGGGAGAGCCTGAAAATGAAAGCCGACATCCATCCCAATTACGACGACATCAAAGTCACCTGTAGTTGTGGCAACGAGTTCACGACTCGCTCGACTCTCGGCGAGGATCTCCGCATTGAAGTGTGCTCCTCGTGTCACCCTTTTTATACGGGCAAGCAAAAAATTGTCGATACTGGCGGACGCGTCGACAAATTTCGCAAAAAGTACGGTATGGGCTAAGACCTGCGGTCTTTCGCGGCCGTTCGCGTCTCTTATAAAGACTTTCCGCAATCCCGGAACTCCGGAGGCTCTGATATGCTCGACTGGTTTGTAACAGGGAAAATAAAGGA
Organism: Woeseiaceae bacterium; assembly: GCA_021773095.1. Lineage (GTDB taxonomy): Bacteria > Pseudomonadota > Gammaproteobacteria > Steroidobacterales > Woeseiaceae > UBA1847. Next base: position 38,793 of record JAJFKR010000032.1, read on the forward strand.
ATGACAGTGAGTCAGGATACTTACCGGCTGACGAGCCCCGATGGCTCGGAGATGGAACTACCCGTAAGAAGTGGCACAGTTGGGCCGGATGTAATCGACATCGCTCGCCTGTATCGCGATCACGGCGTATTTACCTACGACCCAGGATTTGTAGCAACGGGAAGCTGCGAGTCGGATATTACCTTCATCGATGGCGAGAAAGGTGTCCTGATGTACCGGGGCTACCCGGTGGAACAGCTGGCGGAGCACTCTAGCTTTATCGAGGTAGCCTATCTGCTGCTGAACAGTGAGCTGCCGACAGAGGCCGAGCTGTCGGAATTCGACAATACTATTCGTATGCACACGATGCTTAACGAGGGAATGTTGAATTTCTTCAAGGGCTTTCGCTACGACGCTCATCCAATGGCGATGTTGTCCGCCGTCGTCGGATCCATGTCCGCTTATTACCACGATGAGATCGACGCAACGAATCGTGGCCACCGCAATATTTTCTCGCACCGTATTCTGGCAAAACTGCCGACCATCGCGGCCGCGGCGTACAAGCTGAACATCGGTCAGCCATTTATTTATCCGCGTAACGACCTCAACTATTGTGAGAATCTCCTGCACATGTTGTTCGCGGTGCCTGCAGAGCCTTACGAAATCGATCCTATTGCCGCAGAGGCGCTGGACTTGTTGTTTATCCTGCACGCCGATCACGAGCAAAACTGTTCGACTTCCACGGTTCGTATGGCGGGCAGCTCGGGTGCGAATCCCTACTCGGCGATTGCGGCCGGTGTGTCTGCCCTTTGGGGCCCGGCACACGGCGGTGCTAACGAAGCAGTTCTGGACATGCTGGAAGAAATCGGTGACGTCAGCCAGATCGGCAAGTACGTCGACAAAGCCAAAGACAAGAACGATCCATTCCGCTTGATGGGTTTTGGCCATCGCGTCTACAAGAACTTCGATCCACGCGCGACGATTATTCGTGAGATGTGCCACAAGGTGATGAAACAACTGGATCGTAAGGACACACCCGTATTTGATCTCGCCCTGGAGCTGGAGCAAGTTGCCCTGAAAGATGACTACTTCATCGAAAAGAACCTGTACCCGAACGTCGATTTCTACTCGGGCATCATCTACCGGGCACTCGGTATTCCAACATCGATGTTCACGGTGATGTTTGCGCTCGGGCGCTCAGTTGGCTGGGCCGCGCACTGGCGCGAGATGATCTCAGATCCGAAAGGCAAGATTGCCCGCCCGAGACAGCTCTACACAGGACCAGCCGCGAGAGATTACACCCCGGTCGAAAAACGCTGACCGCGTCCTGACGCACCACCCGTAGGAGCGGGGCCCGCGCCCGGGGGGTGGGGGGGCGGGGGCGGGGGAGCGGGGGGGGGGGGTGGGTGAGGGGGTTAAAAGCAATCAGG
>JAJFKR010000033.1 GCA_021773095.1 Woeseiaceae bacterium
GCGGATGATTCCTGCTGGCCGTTACTATTCGATAGTGGATATAGGCATCGAAAACATCTATGAAAGCAATGCTCCTCAAGCGAATAGCAACACTGCAGGACAATCCTGAGCCACTGACGCTTGCGGATATTCCGGTTCCGAAACCGGCATCCGACGAGGTATTGATCCGGGTCAATGCCTGCGGCGTTTGCCACACGGAGCTGGACGAGATTGAGGGCCGAACGTCACCGCCCAACTTACCGATAGTTCCGGGCCATGAAGTGATAGGGCGGGTTGCTGAGACAGGTAACCGTGTCACGAGGCTTGAAGTCGGCGATCGTGTCGGTGTGGGGTGGATTTTCAAGTCCAGCGGCGAGGACAACGAGAACATCAGCGATCAGTTTGTTGCTACCGGCCGTGACGCGAATGGTGGCTACGCCGAGTACATGACGGCGCACGAGCGATACGCGTATCGCATTCCTGACAGTTTCAATGACTACGAAGCGGCACCGTTGTTATGTGCAGGTAGCGTCGGTTATCGGGCACTAAAACTCACTAACATACGGAACGGTGACATTCTGGGCCTGACAGGCTTCGGTGGATCCGGCCATCTGGTGTTGCAACTGGCCAGGTATCTGTACCCTGAAACACCTGTCTACGTTTTTGCTCGCAGCCCCGAAGAGCGCAAGTTCGCAATCGAACTGGGCGCGGCATGGGCAGGCGATACAGATGATATGCCGCCGGAGCCGCCGCACGCGATTATCGATACGACGCCGGCGTGGCGTCCTGTACTTGCTGCCATGCGGTGCCTGCGCCCCGGCGGGCGGCTCGTCATCAATGCAATTCGCAAAGAAGATCGGGACAAGTCACTGATGGCTGATATCGACTACTCGGCACATCTTTGGCAGGAGAAAGAACTCAAAACGGTCGCTAACGTCACAGGCAATGACATCAAAGCTTTTCTGGAGATCGCCGCTGCGGCGGGTATTCGACCCGAGGCGCAGGTCTACCAACTTGATGAGGCTAATAAGGCGTTATACGACTTATATTCCGGTCATGTACGAGGCGCCAAAGTTCTCGCGATTGGCACATGAGTGCATCCGTTCTCTAGAGTCCCCTAAAGATAGGGGGTCTCGTCGAGGTCGAACTCGGCCTCGACGCTGGCGCTCGAGGGTAATTTGGCCCTTGCCTCTCGCAGCATCTCGACGTGCTCGGCCTCCTCGTCTCGAAGCTCAGTGAACAGTTCCCGAACCTCGGTATCGGTGATGCCGGGCAAGGCCATGTCGTAGAAGTCATAGGCCTTCTTCTCAGCGGCGAGCCCGACCTCGAACGCCTGGAGGGTGGACATACCGCGGTGCGGCGCCCCCATTTCCGGAGCTTCGACATCGTACAGGTCGTCAAGCGTCAGCCGCACGGGGGCGTCACCGAACAGAGCCTTGCGCCGGGCCTCCAGCTCCTGGCCGTGCTTGGCCTCGTTCTCGGCCATCGAGGCGAAGAAGGCTCCGGCATCGTAGCCGCCCGTGCGTCCGAGCTGCGAAGCGAACATTTGATAGCGGTGACAGGCCTCCATCTCGATTAGCTTCGCGAGGTCGAGGGCGTCCATCAGGCTGAGCTTGGACAGGTCAATACGGGTGGACATTGAAATCGACTCCTGGTCTGGGTTTGACGTTCTGAAGCGGCCCGTCGGGCGTGCCCCAATGAATTCGTTTTTGCGGTGTTACCTCAAATCAATAGGTCGATGCGCAGTTGGCGCACAATTGCGTTCGCCTCATCCAGCAGTGCGGTCGACATACTTGTCTTCTCAAAGCAGGTTGATTGAATTGCCCATACGCGGTCTTGGCTACCAGCATCGTACAGATTCGTAATCACAACTACCTTGTGCGCCAGTTTGACTGAGTCTGGTTCGCGAATGACCCTATGGTCGTATAAGAAGTAATCGACAGGATCGCCACCTCGACACGTTGACTCAATTTCATCACGGCCTTTTACGATATCGATACTGGTATCTACACTGGCTATGTGCGTGACCAGAATTCCATCCGCTCCGACTGCTTTGCCTACCCGATTGATATCGTCCCGCAGTAGGCCGTCGCTGGCATCGAGGTATGCGTGGCTCGGAATCGCATCAACCTGCTCTCGCCGGAGTCTCAGTACGATTTCGTTTTCGAATTGCTGTTGTTGGCTGTGGTCGTTGGAAATATCAACCACCAGCAGTCGTTTATAGATTTTCGACGAGCGCGCCGGATCGTCATACAGTTTCACTACTTCGGTCTGCGGGGCGCAGCCGCCAGCTATAGTTGCGGCGATTGAGACCACTCCAAGCATTCGGACGACGCTTCGCATGACTATTCTCCCGCTGATACCCTACTCGACACCAATGCTACGACCTTTAAGCACGACGATCATCGGTACTTACCCGTAGATCCTCGGTCTCTGATAACCCAGAGACGAATTTATGCGATTATCCTGTCCCAGGGACAAGACCTAGAGGAGTTATCCTGATGGGATTCGCATTATCAGAAATAGAGCTCGTTAGTTCAGCCTTCCAGCAAAGAGGAAACATCTCGAAAAGTTACACCGGGGAGGGCGATGACGTTTCGCCGCCGTTGTCATGGTCGCATGTGCCCGAGGGGACGCGATCCTTCGCTTTGATCTGCCACGACCCCGATGCGCCGCTCGTAACGCCGGGCTCCTACGGTTTCGTGCATTGGGTGCTATACAATATCCCGGCTTCGGTGACGCAGCTTGCCGAGGGCGAAAAAAACTTCACGAAAGGCGTCAACAGCTACGGCCGTAACGGCTACGGTGGACCCATGCCGCCGGAAGGACATGGTATTCATCATTATTTTTTCTGGATACTGGCCCTGGACGTCGAGTCTGATTTCGAGACTGGACTGTCGATGGAGGAACTCCTGAAAGAGATCGAACCGAATGTGATCGGAATGAATCGCCTGGTAGGTACTTACTGCAGAGGGTAGTTCTTCCGACAGGAGAGCTTATTCGCCTAACGCTGCCAGCTGGTCGGCCTGATACTCATTGATCAGCGGTTCGACAACCTGATCTAGCCCACCTTCAACAATTTCATCGAGTTTGTAGAGGGTCAGGTTGATGCGGTGGTCGGTGACACGACCCTGGGGGTAGTTGTACGTCCGAATTCGTTCGCTGCGATCGCCGGAGCCAACGAGTAGTTTTCGCGTCGCCGCATGCTCGGCTTCCTGTTCAGCAACTTGCGTGTCGAGCAAGCGCGCCTGAAGTAACGACATCGCCCGCGCACGGTTTTTGTGCTGTGAACGCTCGTCCTGACACTCCACGACGATGCCGGACGGTAAATGCGTCAAGCGCACTGCGGAGTCCGTCTTGTTGACGTGCTGGCCACCGGCGCCGGACGCACGGTAAGTGTCAACGCGCAAGTCTGCAGGATTGATTTCTGTTTCTTCAACTTCATCGGGCTCAGGCAAGACTGCAACGGTGCAGGCAGACGTATGTATACGGCCCTGAGACTCTGTTGCTGGCACTCGTTGCACACGATGTGCGCCCGATTCAAACTTCAGTTTTGCGAAGATGCTGTTGCCCGTGATGCGGCTGATAATTTCCTTGTAACCGCCATGATCACCTTCGCGTGCGGAAATAATCTCCAGCGACCAGCCCGATGTCTCTGCGTATCGCGAGTACATTCGAAATAAATCGCCCGCAAAAATCGCCGCTTCGTCGCCGCCCGTGCCAGCACGGATTTCGAGAAACACGTTGGCGTCGTCATGCGGGTCCGGCGGGATCAGGGACTTCTGCAGCTCCACCAGGAGAGCTTCCTGACGCGCAGTTAATTCCTCAAGTTCTTCCCGTCCCATCTCGCGAACTTCTTTGTCAGAGTCACTCGCCATTTCTTCGGCAGCGGCGACGTCTCCAGAGAGGTTCTCGTATTCCCTGAACAGATTAACGATCGGCTCAACGCGCGCATATTCCTTCGACAGGTCCCGAAACTGATTCTGATCTCTGATCACATCCGGATCCGAGAGCAATCCCGCTATTTCCTCAAAGCGGTCGCTGACGGATTCGAGCTTAAAACGTATGGATTCTTTCACTGCTTAGGCTTTCTTGTCCGTGTCGAGGCTAAAAAGGGTACGCGCTGCCTCGATTAGCTCTTCATCGGAATGTTCAGCTGCTTTGCGCAGCGAGACGCTGGGGCTGTGCAGTATTTTTTTCATCAATGCAGCGGTCGCATACTCAATAGCATCGTTCGCCGACTCACCGCGTGCCAGACGCCTAAGCGCCTGCGTGTTCACCTCGTCCCGAATGGTTTCGATTTGTTCGCGCAGCGCCGCGATAACCGGGGCGGCCTGCTTCGATCGCTCAATGTTCTGATAGCGCCGTATCTCGTCATCCAGCAGTTTGCCGGCTTCAATCGCTGCAGCCTGGCGATTGCCTTGCCCTTGTTGAATGACCTTGTCCAGATCGTCGATGGTGTAGAGATACACATCCTCAAGGTCTGCGACGCCGGATTCGATATCCCGTGGCACAGCAATATCGACCGCGAATATTGGTTTGCGTTTGCGCGCCTTGACGGCAGCTTTCATGTGATCGAGTCGAACGACCGGGTCGGGGCTTGCTGTTGAGCAGATCAAAATGTCTGCCTCGGGCAAAGTGCCCTCGATTTCAGATAGCGGCAATGCAAAACCACCAAATCTTCCCGCCAGATCTTGCGCCCGATCAATGTTCCGGTTGGCAACAAACAATCGGCCGATATCGCGGCTCGACAAATGCTTGGCCAGTAATTCAACGGTGACGCCGGCGCCCACCAGCAAAGCCGTATGTTTCGTGAAGCCCGCAAAAAACTGGTTCGCCAGATTCACCGCCGCGGACGCGACCGATACCGGGCTTGCGCCAATTTCTGTGTCTGTGCGTATTTTTTTGGCCACGGCGAATGTGTGCTGCATCAGTCGGCCCAGCTGACGGCCCAGCGTGCCGGCATCCTGCGCGTAGCGGAATGCATCTTTCAGTTGTCCCAGGATCTGCGGCTCGCCGAGGACCATCGAGTCCAGGCCACAGGCCACCCGGAATATATGGCGTATCGCCGCGTCGTCATCAAGAGTGAACAGGGTCTCGCCGAAAGACGGATCGAGATTGCGATCACTGTGCAGCCACTCGCGCAGGCGGCCGCGACCATCGTCATCCGTAATGACATAAAACTCGGTGCGATTGCAGGTCGAGAGCAGCACGGCCTCATCGACGCCGGGCAGCTCGATCATACTGCCGAGCGCACGCGCGACGTCGTTTCCCGAGAAAACAACTTGCTCGCGAATTTCGACAGGTGCCGTGTTATGGTTTAGCCCGAGTATTTGCAGCGGCATAACGTCTTTATGGCGGCGCCGAAACGACACCGAAGGATTACAAAGTTCGTATCATAAGCGAACTGAACGGCTAGTTCCTTGTCTCTGTAGGAAACGGACGAAATATTTATGCTAGAGAACTGCCGATGGCGGTCAGCAAAGACGCTGATTTCGCTATCTACCCTGATAAGTATTCTGAATCTTGCACCCGCACTGGCTGATGAGAACGTCTCATCGGAGGCCAGCGCGCACATTTTGCAAGCCGAAATGGCGCTGCAGCGAGATGAGTATCTCAAGGCAACCGTCGCATATCGCAAGGCAGCGGAGCTGAGCGGTAGTGTCGAAATCGCTCGCAAGGCGACGCGCATGGGTTTTACCTATGGATTCAATGACGAGGCGCTGCTGGCGGCCAAGCGTTGGGTCAAACTTGATAAGAATAGCGATGAGGCGCGCGCCTTTTTGGGCCAATTATACTTTCGCGTCGATGATCTGCGTAATTCCCGGCGCCAGTTCGAACGCCTGATAAAGGCCGAACCGGATGATCCTGGCAAGCGGCTGCTGTCATTACTCGGCTACCTGGCTGACGAGCGCTTACCCGAACGCGCCGACAAACTCATGCGAATTCTTGCCAAACCCTACCCGAATTCTGCGATGGCACATTACGCGGTTGCGGTGCTCGCATTGCAGGCCGAAGACGTAGAGCACGCCAAGCAAAGTGCAACTCGCTCAATGGAGCTTGATCCCGACTATATGCGGCCGAAGCTGCTCTACGCACGGGCGCTGATGTTCGAAGGGGACAACGACAAGGCGATCGAATATCTGGCCTACATCATTGGCGACAGTCCGCGACCCGATCCTGATGCGCGTATGGAGCTTGCGCTCTTGTACATGCTCTCGGGCCGTGACGACGACGCTTTGAGCCAGGTGAACCAGGTATTGATGGAACAAAGCGGGCGTCTGGATGCGCTGCGCCTGATGGCCATTATCAATTTCCGTCTGGAACGGCTGGATGCGGCCTGGGATGATTTCGAAGATTTGCTGGCCAGCGGCGAATATCGGATGGATGCGTTGTTCTACCTGGCCCGCATCGCGGATTATCGTGAGCAATTCGACCGTGCTGTCCGTCTGTACAAGGAAGTTCGATTTGGCTCGAATACGGTGTTTTCCCAGCGCCGAGCCAGTGCGTTACTGGCGCACCAGCTGGACGATGTCGATGGCGCATTTCAGTTACTGGATGAATTTGCTGACGCGTCGCCGAACAACGCGGTCGATGTGGTTGCGCTCAAAGCGCAATTGTTGATATCGCTTGAGCGATACGATGAAGGTCTGGCGCTATTTGATAAAGCGATCGAATACCGCCCTGACAACGAAGACATTACTCTCGGTCGCGCGGAGTTACTGCTGAAGATCGGTCGGGTCGACGAGGCGGTTGCTGAGTACCGTCAGGCGATAAAGCAATGGCCGGACAGTGCCGCTGCACTCAATGCGTTTGGTTATACGCTGGCTGATCGGACTGATCAGTATGGGGAAGCAGAAAAACTGATCCGCAAAGCGTTGAAAATCGAACCGAATAGCGCCGCGATTATCGACAGTCTGGGTTGGGTTCTCTACAAACTTGGACACCATGAAAAGGCCTTGTTCGAATTGCAACGTGCTTACGAAAAACTCGATGATCACGAGGTGGCGTCGCATATTGTCGAGGTTCTCGCAGTGTTGGAGCGAACCGACGAGGCTATCGAATTTCTCGAGTCCGCAGAAAAGAAAACCCCTGACAGCGAGTTACTGAAAAGTGTTCGTGAACGTTTTTTCTCCGAAACACCCTGAGGACTGGCTCAAGCGATTAGCCGGGCTCGGCGTGTCCCTGGTGTTGTTGTCCGGTTGCGCCGCGACCCGGCCGAGCGTCGATTTGCCGGAAATTTCAACCTGGGAGATTCGTCAGGAGGTGCTTGGCACTCTTTCTGACTGGAAATTTCGTGGTCGTATCGCGGTAAAGACGGGGACTGAGGGATTTAACGGCAAGCTCAACTGGACGCAGACCGGTAGCCACTTCTATGCCACTGTCAGCGGCCCGCTTGGCATCGGAACCGTAGTGATCGAAGGGTCACACGGCGCGATTGTCCTGACCGACAAGGACGGCGTCAAAACGGCGTTGGTCGATCCGGAAAACGAGCTTTATTATCGCTACGGCTGGACGATTCCCGTCGCCTCATTACGATATTGGGCACTGGGAATTCCGGACCCAAATAGTCAGGCGGCGACCGCTGTCGACGAAAACGGTCATCTGGTCAGCCTTGAGCAGGGCAACTGGACCGTAGAGATATCGCGCTATCGTGAGAATGCCGGACAGCAAATGCCACGCATATTAACGGCAAGCAACCCGGATACGCGTGTACGCATGGTGATCGACAAATGGTTGTTCTTCGATCGTTGACAGTGACCAAGAGTGACAGCACACTACGCCCGAATCGTTACAACACCACCCTGATTGGGGCGTAGCCAAGCGGTAAGGCATCGGGTTTTGATCCCGTGTACCGCAGGTTCGAATCCTGCCGCCCCAGCCATCTCTTGCCCAAGGAGGCAACGTGGATCTGGCAACAACTGCGGTATTTACGGGCAATGCCCACCCGCAACTCGCGCAGGACATCGCTCGTTACCTGAGAATTCCGCTCGCACGTGCCCAGGTTGGCCGTTTTTCGGATGGTGAGATCAACGTTGAAATTCTCGAGAACATTCGTGGGCGAGAGACGTTTATTATTCAACCGACTTGCCCGCCAGCCTCCGAAAACCTCATGGAATTGCTGGTGATGGTTGATGCGGCCAGACGGGCTTCTGCCGCGCGAATTACAGCCGTCGTCCCCTATTTCGGGTTTGCTCGTCAGGACCGCCGCCCGCGCTCCTCGCGCGTGCCGATTACGGCGAAGCTGGTTGCGAAAATGTTTGGCACTGCGGGTGTCGATAGAGTCCTGACCATCGATTTGCACGCAGATCAGATCCAGGGCTTCTTCGATGTGGCGGTCGACAATGTTTACGCCTCGCCGATATTGCTGGGTGATGTGTGGAAACACAAATACGAAGACATGGTCGTGGTCTCACCTGATGTGGGCGGCGTAGTTCGTGCTCGAGCTTTGGCCAAGCGTCTTGGTGATGCCGATCTTGTGATCATCGACAAGCGCCGCGATAAAGCGAATCAGTCGGAAGTCATGAATATCATTGGTGAGGTTGAGGGCAAGAACTGCGTCATGATTGATGACATGGTCGATACGGCTGGCACCTTGTGCCATGCGGCAGGCGCGCTGAAGGACAACGGTGCGAAAAGCGTCGCGGCCTACATCACGCACGCGGTTCTGTCGGGCCCGGCCGTCGGTCGAATTACCGAGTCCGCCCTGGATGAGGTTGTGGTGACTGACACAATTCCGCTCAATGAGGAGGCACAGGCTTGCTCGACGATTCGGCAGCTGTCCACCGCCGAATTGCTGGGTGAGACGATGCGACGGATTTCTGACGACGAGTCTGTTTCTTCTTTGTATGTGGACTGATGCGTTTCGCGGCCTGACGGCCGCCGCTACGCTTCGCGCGCAAGGCGCGCTCCTACCCTTCCTCTCGGAGCGCGCCCTGCGCGCGACACGGTGGCAATTGCTGACACCATCAGTTAATATGCGCGCCCTTGCGTGGATTGGTCGCGATTCACGCGTTTTTAATGTCTGAAATAAATTCAGCAAAATCAAGTAATTAGTGGAGAATAGTCATGAGTGACGATTTCGATCTGATTGCGGAACTCCGGGAAGATCAGGGGAAAGGTGCGAGCCGCCGCCTGCGTCTTAAGGGAAAAGTTCCAGCAATCATCTACGGTGCCGGGCGTCCGCCGCGTTCACTGTCGTTTGACCAGAACAAAGTACTGCAGCAACTCGAGAATGAGTCGTTCTATTCGAGCATCCTGAACATCAAGGTCAATGACAAAAGTCAGGCTGCGATATTGAAGGATCTGCAACGCCATCCTGCCAAGCATATGATCATACACATGGATTTCCAGCGCATCGTTGATGACGTGGAAATCAAGATGAATGTGCCGCTGCACTTTGTGGGCGAGGAGGTCGCACCGGGCGTGAAATCGGGCGGCGGAACAGTTGCTCGCCTCATAAACGATGTGGAAATTTTATGTTTGCCGAAGCATCTGCCGGAGTTCATCGAAGTCGATATCTCCGAGTTGGAACTCGACGAGATGTTGCACCTCACGGATATCAAACTGCCGGAAGGCGTTGAGATTCCGTTGTTGGCGCAAGGTCCCGAGAATGACCAGGCTATGGTTTCGATCCACGTGATCAAGGAAGTAGTGATCGAGGACGAGGAAGAGATAGTCGAGGGCGAAGTTGGCGAAGAGGGCGAAGAAGGCGAAGGCGCGGCAGACGATGCTGCAACCGAGGCTTCAGGCGACGAGTCCAGCGACGAGTAAGGCGGTCATTAAGATCACAAAAAGACCGCCTTTCGGCGGTCTTTTTGTTTAAGATTGCCACGCCATGGCCAACTCAATCCGAATAATCGCCGGTCTCGGCAACCCCGATGACAAGTACGAGCGCACGCTGCACAACGCCGGTTTCTGGTTTGTGGACGCAGTGGCGCGGAAATACGGCGGCGGCTTTCGCTACGAGAAGAAGTTCGATGCGGATTGCTGCAAAGTCAGTTTGCAGGGCGAGGACATATGGCTTGTCAAACCGCAGAGCTATATGAACTTAAGTGGTGGCCCGATACGCAGCGTGCTGGACTACTACAGACTAAAAATTACGGAGTTGCTGGTGGCGCACGATGAGATTGACTTGCCGCCGGGTACGACACGCCTGAAGCTCGGTGGAGGGCACGGCGGTCATAATGGACTTCGCGACATCATTCGGCATTGCGGCGCGGAGTTTATGCGCTTGCGGCTGGGCGTTGGTCATCCTGGTGAAAAGAACCAGGTGACGGGGCATGTTCTAAAGCGTGGTTCTGCCGATGTCGAACGCGCGGTTGAAGACAACATCGTCGACGCGATCGATGTGCTGACGCTGCTGGCTGATGGTGACCTGAATGCGGCGCAAAAAGCACTACATACTAAAGAGTAAGAAATAATGGCAATTACCTGTGGCATTGTCGGCCTGCCGAACGTTGGCAAATCGACCCTGTTTAATGCACTGACCGCGAATGAGATCGCGGCCGAGAACTATCCGTTCTGCACCATCGAGCCGAATGTCGGCATTGTGCCTGTGCCGGATCTGCGCCTCGACGCGCTGGCTGGAATCGTAAAGCCGCAAAAAATCCTGCCGACGACGATGGAGTTTGTAGATATCGCGGGCCTGGTCGCTGGTGCCTCGCAAGGTGAGGGCCTCGGCAATCAATTCCTCGCAAATATTCGTGAGACCAATGCGATAGCACACGTAGTGCGTTGTTTCGAGAACGACGATGTCACACATGTAACCGGCAAGATCGACCCGCTCGATGACATCGAAACCATCAACACCGAGCTGGCACTGGCCGATCTTGAGTCGGTTGAGAAGCAGTTTGACAAAGCTTCGCGTACAGCGAAAACCGGTCAGAAAGACGCGATCGCACTTCGCGATGCTCTGGCCGGTATCAAGGCTCACCTTGACGATGGCTTGCCGGTTCGCTCGTTGGAAAAGACCGACTTGCAGAGGGATATCTTGCGTGGCGTGCACCTGATAACCGACAAGCCCGTAATGTATGTGGCAAACGTTGACGAAGACGGTTTCGAGGGTAACCCGCATCTTGATGTCGTGCGAAAATACGCAAGCGAAGAGGGTGCCGAGGTCGTCGCGATGTGTGCGTCAATCGAGGCCGAGATCGCGTTACTGGATGATGAAGACAAAGCGGTGTTTCTGTCGGATCTTGGTTTTGACGAACCGGGTCTGAATCGTGTTATTCGTCACGGATATGCGTTGCTCGGTCTACAAACCTATTTCACGGCAGGCGAGAAAGAGGTGCGAGCCTGGACTACCAGGGTCGGCGCGACGGCGCCACAGGCCGCCGGTGAGATTCACACGGATTTTGAAAAAGGCTTTATTCGCGCCGAAGTCATGGCCTACGACGATTTCGTCACCGGCAATGGTGAGCAGGGTGCGAAAGAAGCGGGCCGACTTCGGCTGGAAGGCAAGGACTACGTAGTCCAGGAAGGCGATATAATGCATTTCCGTTTCAACGTGTAGGAGCGCGCCCAGCGCGCGACCTGCAGGCGGCGACCGGATAGCCTTGACACCCACCGGCCGCATCAGCACAATCTGCGACCCAAATTAGGTGATGTAGCTCAGTTGGTTAGAGCGACGGACTCATAACCCGTAGGTCGGTGGTTCAAATCCACCCTTCACCACCAAACAAGAAAGGCCACCCCGTTGGGGCGGCCTTTCTTGTTTGTGGAAGGCCGGATTTGTTTTCCGAGGAGTGTTTGCTAGTCGACGCGGCATCCCCGAACCGGCAGCTCATCTTTTTTTTCTGACGGGTACCCTATAGGGAATGATATTAGAGCAGCCTGTGGCTTCATCTCAAGTAGACACTCGGTTCAAATCCACCCTTCACCACCAAATGAAAAAAGCCTTGCGAATCAAATAGTTAGCGGGGTTTTTCGGTTGTGGACTACGGGATCGAACTGCGATTCCACATCGGCCTGAAAACGTTGCCCCAATCGGCCTGGATTCGTCCAAGAAAATACTACGACCGCCGAAAGAGTCCATTGTCGTTCCGTGGCCCTGTTCGCCAAGTAATTGGATTGCGGTTGCAATTGACTGGCTAGCAAAAGTATTTGGGGGCACTTTTGGGGGCATCTAATCTGAATGTCTCGCCAGATGCCCCCAATCGATTTTCTTGCCTTTGCGGCGTGCTGAATAGCAGTTATCATATTACCTATTAAATAGGTTGAATAGAACTATAAAATAGGTAGAATAAAGTATTCTCACAAGGAGGATATTTCGGTGGCTACACAAGCAACTCTCGAAGCCCTTTTTGGCGGCCAGGCTGCCGCCAAAGTGTTGCTCTTCATACAGAACTATGAAGAGGGGTACGCGAGTGGGATTGCCAAAACGTTCGAGATGCCAGTCAGCGAAGTCCAAAAGCAGCTGCAAAAATTCGAGGAGGCGGGTGTGTTGGTTAGTCGGATGGTCGGCACCAGTCGAATCTACACCTGGAATCCACGCGACCCGGCCCTAGATGGTTTGCGACTGTTGCTTCAGAGCACGTTGGACCTTGGAATTCCGGATGAAAGGATAGAGAAATATTTTCGACAGCGCCGGCGACCGCGGCGCAAAGGAAAGCCGCTCTAGATGCCAAACATCACTGCCAGTTCGACACTTGAAGACGTTGCAGCGATTGTTTCGAGCGCTCTGGATGACGCTGGAATCGCCGCAACATTGTCAGGTGGTGCAGCAGTATCGATCTATTCGAACAATGTGTATCAATCAAAAGATCTGGACTTCGTTACCGCAGCCTTAATTACCGATTTATCTCCGGTCCTGGTAGAGCTCGGCTTTGTTCACTCAGGCGTTCCCAGAATGTCGCAATTTTCTCACCCGCTCATCGAGTGGTTCGTGGAATTTCCACCAACCCCCATTTCGTTCGGCCATCTGTACGTGACCCACGAGCAATGTGCCACGATCAAGCTACCATCTGGCACGCTGAGAATCGTTACACCGACGCAGTCGATTATGGATCGACTAGCGGCTGCCATCGCATGGAATGATGCCCAGTCGAGAGACCAGGCGATACTGGTCGCGGCGAATAATGAAATTGAATGGGCTGATCTGCGGGTGTGGTTCAAGAATGAAGGAGAGTCTGACGCAGAGTTCGAGCGATTTCGATCTGCGGTGAAGAAGGTAGCAGATAAATAGCGTAGTACCGAACGCTGGGAGGGGCTAATAAGTTGCGCATTGAGTTCGAGCAATTGAGCTCAGAGGGCAGGAATATTAAACGTAAATCACGATGCGATATGGTGACCTGGATGCGCAAGCTGATACTTCCGATTTGGTCCGGAGAAAGCCGGATAACTTGGGGGCAACAGCGGGGGCACCAACTTGAATTGATCAGTGGAAATCACAACCAAATCAGAAAGATACAGTGTTCCTGACGTAGTACCCTTCACCACCAATTCACCGTCCAGAGCCGCCCAGAGAAATCCGGAGTGGCTCTTTTTTTGACCTAAATACAGTGAGTTACGGGGAAACCCCGTCCAATGCTGTCCAGGTATATTCATTGACAGCGGGGGGCATTTTGAGGGCATGTCACGACAATCCTTGGGAGTGCTTCCAGCTCTTGCTAAGCTTGATTCATCACTTGTTAAGTCAAGAATAATAAAATAAACTTGAATTAGTTATTAATAATTCAAGGTTGTCACTATGAGAAGAGATGAGTTGGCCGGTAGCCTGCGTCAGCCATATACCCAGCAACGGGGCCTCGGAGTCGAGAAGATTGACAAATCCGGCTACGAAAACGTGTGGTTCGTCGTTCCTCCGAAGCCGCCTGTTGCTATTGTTGAAAAGCTGGACCTGGTGCTGGTTCGTGATGCAATCCAGGCTATCCAGACACGGACATCGTTGTCGACGGCTGACGAAATTCAGAAAACGCTGGCTTACCTCCTGGTCCGACGGGAAGCCGTATCGTCTTCGAGAATGGAGGGTACCTGGTCTACCGTGGACGAGGTTCTGTCGCCGGCCATCTCCAGCGCTGATCGTTCCGCCACGGCGGCTGTTCGCGGCTACGCTAATGCGTTGGCCCATGGGGTCGAGGCTGTCCAAATCGCCGGATTGGTGGCGACCACGCCGGCATTACTGTGCAAATTGCACACACATGTGATGCAAAAAGACCCCGGCTTTGCAGGAGTCGCTGGCAGACTGCGGACGCCGGGCCAGCCAGGAGCGATCGTTCAGATTGGCAGCTTCGGTCGCAAAGAGGATTCGATCTATAACCCGGCACCTCCGCACCACGTGGCTCGCTGCCTCGATGCAGTTCTTGGCTGGATGTCGGACGAATCAGTGCTTGAGCCTGGTGATGCTGGCATGGGTTTGTCCTTACCTGTTCGTATGGCAGTCGGTCACGCCCACTTTGAGGCTGTACACCCATTTAACGACGGCAATGGTCGTATTGGCAGGATTTTGTGGGCGCTGCAGATGGTCGCTGCCGGCAAGCTGCCTTTGTACCTGTCAAGCTACGTGGAGACAGAACGAGCTGAGTACGGCGAGGCATTACAAGAGGCACAAAAGAAACTTAAGTATCGCCGAATCATTGAATTCGTCTGCCGCTCGGTCATCGCCAGCAGCGCGGAAGAGGGCGAGACGCAGCAGGCACTTTGTGATCTGCCCGCGGAGTGGCTTCGCCGAGGGAAGTTCCGTCGAGGATCCTCGGCCGAGCGTGCGCTCACCTTGTTACTAAGAATGCCGCTTCTAACAATCAAAGCAATGGCGAACGAACTCGAGGTGTCAGTGCAGGCCGCAAGTGACGGAATTAGACGACTTGAAAAAGCTTGTGTTGTTCGCGACCGTAGTGGTCACGGGCGGCGTAGGGTATATGCTGCCGAAGAAGTAATCAGTGTTTTGGCGCGACCTTTCGGAGCGGACCTCGATGTGGTGTTGGAGGGTGCTCGGAGCGTTCTGACAAACTCAGGCTGACGGATACGCGGCTGTTGCCATCACGCAGCGTCCTCTCAAGTTCTGACAAGGCTGTAACAGTACTCATTGAAATGAGCGAATCACGCTGAAAACCGACGTAACTCAGGCCCTAATCTTCAATCAGCTCTCGCCAGATCTTGATGTTCGATTTGGAAAGAGTAAATTCCGATAATGTCTGAAGACGACCGGAAATCATGGGGGAAAGTCTGGGGGCAATTGGGCAAACGGGTAAGCACTAAAGCTATATTAATCAATAATGTATAGAGTTCATACGGTAGCACCCTTCACCACCAAACAGAGAAAAAGGAAGCCAATTGGCTTCCCTTTTTTATGGCTAAAGTCCTTAGCAAATAAACAATGACAATATACGAATCGCCCCCAGACGAAATCGAAACCGGTCCTTCTCGGCGGTCAATCATCTCTGTCTGTCTGATTTCCTGCCGCAGTCAGGTGTTTGTTCAGAAAATTGATGGCGGCCTGAAGATATTCAACCTGATTGTCATTGTCATAAAATCCATGCGCTTCCCGACGTTTTACAAACCACTCATATTGCTTGTCATTTTGGTCCAATGCTTTTGTTAATCTCTTCGCATGTTCAAATGGTGCCCGGTCATCCATCTTTCCGTGCGCAACAAAAATCGGTCGTTCGAGCTGTGCGACCCGGTTGACCGGAGAAAATCGTTTCAGTTCGTCATCGTCCCGGCCGATCGTCTTTTCCAGGTACTCATCGCCCAGATACCGGGATTCAATATCACCTTTCCGGTACATGAGTGGCAGATCATAGATGCCCGCATTGGCTACTACGCAATTATATAGGTCCGGTGCAAGTGTTGCGCTTTGAACGGCTGAGTAAGCGCCGAAGCTACCGCCCATAATGCAGATATTGCCGGCATCGGCGCGTTGTTCATCGATAGCCCACCGGGTTCCTGCAATAATGTCTTTCTGAATCTCATTGCCCCACTGGCGATACCCCGATGACTCGAATTCGTGTCCGTAGCCGGTCGATCCTCGAAAGTTAATTTGCAGCACGGAAAACCCGTTCGTGGCCAGTGCCTGAACGTTCGCATCGTAGCCCCAGTAGTCCCGCGCGTGAGGGCCGCCATGAACCAGAACGACCAATGGCGCAACGCTCCCGGATACATTCTTGGCCGCCGTAAAGTATCCGGCAATATTCCGACCGTCGAATGAGTTGAACTCAATCGGCTCCATGGCGGCCAGGTCTTCTGACTTGACGTCGGGCCTTGAGTCGAAAAGTTTGCCGATCGTTTTCGCCTCGCGGTCGTACAAATGATAACTGCCAGGATCCACATCCGTTCCCGTCCGGACTATCCAATATCGACCGTCACGCGAACGGCTACGAATGGAAACTGTGCTGCCCGAAAAATACTTGAGTAATAGTTTGAAGGTCTTCGCCTCTTCTCCTGGATTTGACAGGATCAGGTAACTTGGGTACCCGTCATCGATCCGGACAGCAATCACACTGCGATCATCAGCGGTCATCACCAGGTTCGTGATATCGACATCTTGGTGAGTGTAAAGTTTCTCGTAGTTGTCACCAGCCAATGAAAGGTCATACAGGCCAACCTTGTCGTCCTCGATGTTATCCAGAACGTAAACGGACTTCTTGTCGTCTGAGATCGCGATGGGTGTGAAATAACTTCCGTAATTCGTTTCCTCTATGTCGACCCATTCTTTTGCTTTGTCCGGGAGCCCCTGAATATGTATCGAAGTATCCTCGCTGTGGCTGGTGACGAGGCGCACGGTCCCGGTGTTGTCGGTATAGAACCGGCCCTCGGGAAACGGGGACCACATGATGCGCTTTTTCTCCAGGCCACTGTACACATCCAGGCGAACAGCCTTGGCCCGTTTATCATGCGCGCGCGACATTGCGACAGAAGAAATTAGTATTTGTTTCTTGTTGTCTGGCAATACATCAACGACTTCCGCCCAGGCATATTCCGCGTCCTTTCTTCGAGTACGTACGCCAACGCGCGACTCTCCAGACCGATAGCCGAAAATGAGCTCGCCTTTGCTACCATCGAAATTTGCAGCAAACAGTTCGCCAAAATACGCAGGTGCCTCCCTGCCATTGGAAGCATCGAGAACCTTGACTACGACACGCTCGTCGTTGACCCAATAATAGGCACCGACCTCATTGCTGTGCCCGAAAGAAATTCTTCCCAATACCTCAGATGATTCTCGGGATACGAAATTAATGTGGTGTTTGCCCTCCTGGAACATCCTGATTGCCAGATATTCGCCCGTCGGCGAAATCTTGATATCGGTGAAAACGGGTGTCGCAGTCAGTTCGTGCAACGTGGCCGGGTAGACAACAGGCAACCAGGCACAGCAGATGAAAAGAAGCGTTAACCGCACTTGATTTGAAGTTACAGGGTAGTCCATCTCTCGCTAACTCCCGGTCGTCGGGCTTTGACCGCGGCCCAACCCAATGCGTTCCAGCAACGCTGAGCCCTCGTCCGTCTGACGAATCGCCTCAACCATACCGGCGACGTTGGTACCGCCTTTGGTCGTGAGCAGGTCCAGCAAGTTGTCCATGCCGCTATTCACGTCGCCGGAATTGACGATGACTTTGATTCCCGCATCCTGCAACGCTTTTGCCTGTTGCACGCCGACATTTTCGTCTTTCTCTACGCCACGTATTTTGATCAGGTAATCCTGATAGCCGTCGTTGCTGCCGATTTCATCGGCCAAGGCGATTTGCGGTGATACCGTCGCCATCTCTTCGAGTCTCTTAGCCTCAGCGGTCGACGTACCGATCGCGAGAATATCTTCTGCATTCTTCAATGAATCCTGCAGATCACCTTCGGCAACGATAATGGTTTTCTGCTTGGTAGCCTCCGCATCGATAACTTCCTGCTGGCGCTGACCTTCAGCACGAATAACGACCGTCTGCTTGTCCTCGTCGGCCTTAACCACTTCCACGGAACGACCTATTTCGGCAGCCCGCACGTTCTTGACCATTTCAACGGCCATGTCACGTTCTGCGGTTTCCTTGCCTTGCGTTTTTATCTCTTGCAGTGCGTGCTCATCGGCAATACCCACCGCTTGTTCTTTCTGTGCGGTTCTCAGTCCCACCAGCTCCTCAGCTTCCTGCTCTCGAACATCAACAACCTGGCGCGCCTCAATTTCTGCCGTCTCCGCGAGTTTTGTATTTTCTGCAACGACAACGCGAGACTCTCTGTCGATTACTGATTCTTTTTTCGCCATGATATTCGATACCGTCTTTGAATCCCGGCCGTCACGAATATCCATCAATTCGATATTCTTCACATTTGTTACACCCCAGGCGACCAATTGATCGGCGACTTCGTCCGTGAACATCTTTCCGAATGTACTGCGTTCCATCATGATGTCTTCGATTTCGTGCTTCGCCAGAATCGTACGAACGGCACCTTGTAGGATCGACTCCAACTAGGCCTGAAGCTCAAGCAGATTTTGATCAAACACTGAGAGGGGCAAAATGATGCGTTGTACACCGACAACCGGCCACCAATGAGGCCACTCGTAATAGCTGTTACCTCTCGACTCCCCGTCTTCATCCTGTTCGAATTGCTTGCCGTATATTGAGGTACGGTGCCGCGATTGCACGATATGGACTTCGTTGGGCTCGACAACCCTGCGATACGCCTTGGCTAGAAGGATCGCCAAAAACAAGAGCGATCCGGCTCCCGCCGCAACTGATCCGGCAGTAGTTAGGCCAAAACTAAGGAAGCTGGTAAGTGTTTCAATCATTGGTATGTCCCCTCAAGAATGGGAACAAACTACCATATGGAGCGCAGCAGAATCACGCAAATCTACAGATTGTTGCCGGTCGTGTATCGCTTCGTCTTTTCCGGCAGTTTTTATTGGCTCCTACTTGCGCCAGTTTGCGTAGCATCCAAAATTACACGAATTCCTTGCGCCAGTTGTGCTGAGGAATACGGTTTCGGTAATAACGGAATTTTCTCTGCGCTTCTTGTTTCCTTATCGCTTTCTGGCTCCATCCCGGTAGTGAGCAAGACCTTGACGTCCGGCCAGGTTTCGAGGGTAACGTGCGCGAGTTCTCGACCGTTCATATCTCCCGGCATAACGATGTCGGCGAACAGAAGGTCTATTGCCTGGTCTTGTTGCAAAATGTTCATTGCGGAAGCGGCATCTTCGGCACTAAGAGTTTCATATCCGAGACGATTCAATGTACGGCAAGCAAATTGGCGTACCCTTGCACTGTCTTCCACAACGAGTATGATTTCCTCCCCCGTTGGAAGATCATCGTCCTCTTCGACTTTAATTAATAAATCATCCGCCGCTGCAACCGATGGAAACGACAGCTTGATGCTGGTGCCATTATCCGGGGCACTATCGATGTGAAGTTTGCCGCCGCATTGTTGAACGAAATCACTCACCATCGTTAGTCCAAGTCCCGTGCCCGTCTCGACGGTTTTCGTCGTGAAGAACGGTTCAACTGCTCGGCGCCTGGTTTCATCGTTCATTCCAATGCCATCGTCGGAAACTGTCAGTACAACAAAATCGCCGGAATCAAGATCAACCTTCCTTTGTGTCTCATGCACCGTCTCCTGCATGGTGGAGATCACTATATTCCCTCCATCCGGCATAGCGTCACGAGCATTGGTGACCATATTAAGTACCGCACTTTCCAGGCGATTTTTGTCAACAAGGATATTGTCGACGTCATTATCCAGCTCCATTTCTATACTAATCTCCGGAACCGATCGCTGTAAGAGTCTCTCCATGGCCACAAGAATATTGTTGACATTCATTGAACTCACATCAAGTTCCTGACGCCGAGAATACGCCAGCAATCGCTTGATCAGGTCTGCCCCGTCCTGGGCTGCAGACAGGGCGTCCTCAAGCAGATCATTATGATCCTGGTCTTCATAAACCACGTCCTGCTTAAGAAATCTCAGATTGCCTCGAATGACCGTCAAAAGGTTATTGAAGTCGTGGGAAATACCGTCGGTCATTCGGCCGATAGCCTCAAGCTTCATGGCCTGGGTCAGCATGCTTTCCTTCTTGCGTGCATCGGTAATATCTTCATTGATCGAGATGTAGCGGGTGATTTCACCTTCCTGATTGCGGACGGGGCAGATCGTCGAAGATAGCCAGAACGGGTCGCCGTTTTTTTTCTTGTTTTGAAATACGCCCCGCCAAATGCCACCGTTTGAAACAGTTCCCCACAGTTCCTTGTAATTCTCCTTCGACGTCTGACCGGAACTCAGAAAGCGAGGGTTTTCACCGAGCACTTCCTCTTCACGATAACCGGTTACGTCGTAAAAACGGGGATTAACGTATTCTATGTTTCCGGCAGCGTTGGTAATCATGATCGACACAGGGCTTTGTTCGACGGCGCTGGATAGTTGCTGTAGCTCCGCATTCATTTTCTCTTCAACTGACAGGTCGCGCATAATGCCGGTGAAGGAGATATTCCGCCCTTTCTGCACCTTACTGACAGTAAGGTAAATTGGAATGAGATCACCATCCTTACGTCGTGCCTGCACTCGTCGACCCCTACCAATGATCTTGGCAATACCTGTTCGCAAGTAATTTTCTATGGAATCATCATGTGTTTCATTGTCTGGCAAAGACATAAGCAGGGATACGTTTTGGCCCAATACCTGATTGGCCGCATAGCCGAAAATTGACTCTGCGGCCAGATTGAATGTCTGGATGACCCCCGTTTCATCGATCGTGACAATACCTTCACCTGCGTTATTCAGGATTGCTTCCAGGCGTAATTCACGATCCAGTATTTTCTCCTGTTTGCCGATCAGGCTCTGATGCATTACTTCCAGGTCTTCTGCGAGGCTCTTGAGTTCGGAAATCGTCGTGTCGACGCGGAGTTCGACGGAATGCTCGCCAGCGGCAACACTGGTCGCCAGACTTCTCAGAGATGAAACGGGCCGGGTAAGAAACCGGCCAAAGAAAATCGCCAGCAAGATGCTGAATATAATATAGCAACTCGCAATGAATGAACCGTACCGGTATGCAGTATTGATTTGATCCTGCACAGATAATTCGTCATAGCCTAATCTTAAAATACCGAGCGATCTGCCATCCACATCACTGAATATTTGCACTGCGATAAAATAGATCTGGTCTGCATGCTGACCGAAATCGAAATCCTCCCTAAAAATGATCGGTTCCTTAGTGCCATTCATTTCTGTTCCGATCGCCGAAGCATCGTTATTAAGAAATTCGGCAAAGATCACATCACCGCTGAATTGTGTCTCATAAAAAAAAGAGGCCTGTTTCTTTGTGTCCTGATTCTCGACGGCAGGCTTAAGTAATTCAGAATACAACAGGGTATCGTTGCGTACCTGATCGACAAATTGGGATTCAAAACTGCGTTCGACAATAAGCAGGATGCCGAAGAACAACAGCGGAGTAAGCATGATATGGACGATGATTACGCCAAGAATCATGCGACCGGTAATGCTGTGCCAGATCCGTTTCAATTGTTCGATTCTGTCCACAATACACCCAGCGATCTTAGTTCGGATTGACGCTCAAGTTGTTCTGACCAAATATAGGACACGGATCCCCGTGTATTGAGCAATGCCTTAACCAGCACATCAAAATCTTTATATTCATCCGGCCGCGAGTCCCCGAGCCGAAAAGCGCGTGAAAGTAACTGACGTTCATATTCACGCTTGGACATGAAAACTATCTGTTGCAGAAATACGTCGGTCGCGAGTCGATCACCGGTATTCAGCAAAGGTTTGAGTCGTACCTGATTTTTCGTCATTGGTACGCCCAGAAACAACTTTCGTACCTCCGCATGGGAAAGTGATTCTATTGT
This sequence comes from Woeseiaceae bacterium, assembly GCA_021773095.1. Classification (GTDB taxonomy): domain Bacteria; phylum Pseudomonadota; class Gammaproteobacteria; order Steroidobacterales; family Woeseiaceae; genus UBA1847. Next base: position 21,756 of record JAJFKR010000033.1, read on the forward strand.
CGAATTTTCGCTGCAGACAAGCAACAAGCTGCGTTGCGTTGTCTCGGCGTTAACGCTTGTGCAGACCAAACACAGACATACTAATAAGGCACTGAGTTTCGCTGCTTTCCTCCGCATCAGAACATCGCATCCCACTGCAGCATGATTTGGCCAAAATTATCCCGCTGTGTACGATTACCGGAAATTTCGAGCTTAAAGGCATGCTGACCGAATGCACCCATACGAACGCCACCAAGAAGCCTGTCAGTGATGTAGTGCGGAAACAGGGTCAGATAAGCATCATTACTATCGCCAAATGTCCATTCACTGCGGCCGAAAACTGTCCATCGATCATCCAGGCTGTATTCCGCCTGAAGGTAGCCACTAAAAAAATTATCGGTAATCGTTCCGGCCGGTTGTTGCAGGCGATTATCGACATAGAATGTCGAACCTAGTAATCGCCACGGGTGGGATTCCCAATTCCCGTACGCTCCTGCATTAATTTGGCGAATTTCTTCAAATCCCCGCCCGACGGCAGGAATCTCATTGTAATTGACATACAGACCGTATCGGGTCGGGCTGTATATCACCGGTTCAAGATAAACGTTTGCTGCGAGACTGAGATCCTGCGAGCCCGACGTCGGCTCCAGGACGTCCAGTGGTTCCAGTCTGTCGGAAAACTCAGGACCGGAGGCTACGGCCAGCGCATAACCAATCCCCTTCTTGGCGTATTCCTTGACGCCTTCAACAAGCAAACCCGTTAAATGCATAGGCAGGATTCCGTCGTCGTCTTCGAACTCGACGACTGATGGTCGACTGATACTGGTTTCCATATAGGATCCGTGGTGGAATTGAGAATTCCAGTAACCAACAGGATTGTGGAACCGTCCGAGCCAGACTTTGCTGTCGCCAACTCGCCAGCCTAACTGAATACGCTCAATTTCCTGTTCGTGTTTACTGAGTAGCAATTCACCGAGAAAAAGAAGCTTGCCGTGTTCGGCTGTCGCGAATAGATCGACACCGTACTTGTAATCGTCGTCATCCAGTACGGAGTCGGCTTCCAGATCGGTGCGAAAAATTGCTCCTATGCGGGGGAATATCAGGTAATCAGCCGTAGACTCTCCGTGACTCGGTGGCGAATAGATCGTTGTTGCAGCAGCAGTCAGGACATAGAGCAATCCGCCTCCAAAATAATTACAGTTCACTTAGTTATGCTCCCTCAATCAACCTACGTTATGTGCTGATCTACCTCATCGGCGGACATGACGGGGCTGGCGAATGCCGAGTAATTATACTATGTTAATCGAGAGACAGCGTTTCAGTAGATCTACCTAGTCTTGCCACAGGGTTTCCATCGACCCGATCTCAACTCAGAATTCGAAAATGACTGAATCCGCCAAAATACTAATTGTTGACGATGATGTTCGAATAGGCCGAACGCTGAGGCTGTATCTCAAGCGAGAAGGCTATCAGGTCCGAATCGCTACCGATGGCGAAGAAATGTGGAAATGTTTCGAAGACGATCTCCCGGATATGATCTTGCTCGATGTGATGTTGCCCGGCGACGATGGAATAACCCTGGCGCGCGAGCTGCGGAAAATATCCGATGTGGGCATCATCATGCTGACCGGAAAAGATGACCCGGTGGATCAAATCATCGGCCTCGAAATGGGCGCGGATGATTACGTGACGAAACCATTTGACGAGAGACAATTGCTCGCCAGAATTCGCAGTTTGCTGCGCCGGCGAACAGCTCCACCCACTAGCACGAAAGCTGAATCCGGGGACGATAACCAGAAAATTCTTTTTGATGGCTGGGAAATGGATTTGTTTAGCCACGAACTGGTTTCCCCATCCGGCCACAGGACGGAACTGACATCTCACGAATTCAGACTGCTCGAGATATTCGTACGAAATCCGGGAGGTGTCTTAAGCCGCGATCAAATTATGCAAAAACTGTACGAACGCGACTGGTCTCTGAATGACAGAAGCGTGGATGTGCTCATCGGAAAACTGCGGAAAAAGATCGAAGAGGACTCCTCGCAACCAAAATTGATCCTGACTATTCGTAATTTCGGCTACAAGTTTGCGGGCCGGACGACCAAAGCCTGATATCGTTACATTGGGCTGCTTCCACAGTGCCGTGTGGTTTGTCTTCTGCGTTTTTACAAGCAGTTACAATAAGTAACCAATACTTACCTGATATTGTTCTGTCGGTTACACAGATTCAATAAGATTGCATCCGGGATGAATGAACGGGAACCGAATCGTGGTCAAAACTAAAGACGTAAAAAAAAGTCATACGAAAAAACTCGTCGGAATGGTTTTCGTACTCATGATCGCATTTTCCACATCCTACTCAGAGTACGGGGATGTGGTTCTGGACCGGTATAAGGAGACTATGGCGGAAGTTGGCCTGTCACCGGTTGTTTTCCCTCACTGGACTCATCGAATACAATTCAAGTGCAAGGCTTGTCATGAAAGCATCTTTCCCATGAAAAAAGGGGCGAGCGACATCACTATGTCAGCCATTATCGACGGCGAGTTTTGTGGCAATTGCCATAATGGAAAAATCGCCTGGGATCCGCTTTATTGCGATCGATGTCATTCACTGTCAGAAACCGACGAAAAGCAGTAGCCCGTCTTGTTCAGGAATTTTCCATATTTTGGCGGCATCGTGACCCGGTTTTGCATCTGCGCGGTCCTTGTGCTCTGCGGCGTTAATCAATTTGTGCTGGCTCAGGAGTCAACACCGCAGGCAACAAAACCTGCGGCTGATGACGTGGTTGATCCCACAGAGCCAGATGAGTTCGTAGGAGAAATGTACAAGATTGGACTTGGCTGGCATCCCACTGACCTTGAAGATTTCCCGACGGACAAATTCGGCCTGGTTGACTGGGTGGCAACATTGGACAAGGGACTGATCCATCCACGAGGCAGTATCGCTGCAAATGCTGTGGAGGGGATGCCTTTCGATATGAATGTACTCATGCCGTCGAAAACCGGCATGATTGCTGGCGCTCACTTCCCACATAAAACGCATACGACCTGGATGGGGTGCGATAGCTGTCATATCAAGATATTTATTCCGCTTGCCGGCTCCAACGATCTAACAATGTCCACGATTGTTGCTGGGAAAGCATGTGGCGTCTGTCATGGAAAAGTGGCATTCCCACTCAATGACTGCGCTCGATGTCATGTGCCACCATCACAGCCTGGTGATAGCGGAGCTGCTAAATAATGATCAATGACATGTCTTTTTCAAGCCTCTTATCATGCGCACAACATCGATTTCAATTCGCGTAGGTCTGGCTATGCTGGGTTTCGTTTGCGGTGTCGCTGCAATAGGGAACATGTCAGCGGCGCAGGTAGAGGCCGATGATGATAACTCGTCGTCAATCGAAGATGCCGAAGCAGCCTTCCTGGAGTCATTGCATTATTCACACGAAGAGTTCGTGCGATTATATGCATCTCTTCCAAGAGATGAAGACAATAAGGTTGATTGGGAGCGGGCGACCAGTGAGGGCCTCATCGACCCCCTCGCTTCCATCGATCTTGACAGTGGCGAAGAATTTATTATGGACCTCAAGGTCGTAATCAAATTCGACGACATGCTGATCAAGGATGTTGTCTTTTCCCATGCCGTTCATACCTACTGGCTCAATTGCAGTTCCTGTCACCCAAGGCTCTTCAGGCCGGAGATTGCCGCGAATCGCATGACCATGAAAGAGATACGTGCAGGAAAATATTGTGGCTATTGTCATGGAATGGTCGCATTCCCGACAGATGTTGTAGACGCCCCCAATTTTCGTGCCAATTGTCTAAGATGCCATCGCGCTCAATGAGGATAATCCATAATGCGAACCTACCTGATAACCCTCTTTCTAACGTCGATCTGGATATTGACCCCGGTTTCCACTCTTCTGGCCCAGGACGACGATCCAGTGGATATTCAAATCGTCATGGAAAGAGCCAATAACCTCAAAACTATGCTTGATCGCCTGCTTGTGGATTCAAATCACAGCAGTATTCAGAAGGTTATCAAAGAAGGGGGCGATTCAAGCGAGCCGCTAATTGCAGAAGCAATCAGGCTAAAATCGAACGGTGAGCAGTTGCTCGCAGAAGAAGAATATATGCAGGCTGCCATCGAGCTCCAGTCTGCCCTCGATCACGTTTTTCAGGCGATCAGGTCGGAGGATAGCCAGCATGAGCCAGCGGATGCGTTGGAGTTCAGGTTGGCAGAATATGTAGAGATAAATGACACGTTTATCTCGGCTGCGCAACGCGTTGTGAACGATGAGCCGAACAATGAAGCGTCGGGTTTACTTGAATTGGCCAAAGATGTTCGAGGTAAAGCGGACCTGCAATCCGCCAATGGTGATCTTGCAGCGGCCGTTGAGAGTCTGCAACGATCAACTCAAATGGCGCAGCAGGCCATTATGTCGGTCAGGAATGGCAAGGTCATTGAGAGACGGCAATAAACAGCTCGAGATCTTGCTAACGCACGATACATTGTAGAGGGAGCACAACTATCATGATATTTCGGATCAAATACGTTTTGATATTATGCGTGTGTTTATCCGTCGGCCTGTTCGTTACAAATATCATAGGCGCAGGCTACGCGGCACAAAAAAATAGTGAAGAGGAGTCACTCAAGGAAGTACCGGACACTATCGACGGAAAGGTATCAACCTCGATAAGTGTTCCGGGTTATACCTATGTTGAGGTTGATACCGGTAGCGATAAAGTCTGGGCTGCTGTGCCCGGCACCTCCGTAAACATTGGCGACAAGGTGTCATTTTCAATCGGGATACCGATGCAGAATTTTTACAGCAAGACTCTGCAGCGCAACTTTTCCGTCATCTATTTTGTGGATCATTTCGTTACCGATGACGGAATCACGCAAATGAGCGCGTCAGCCGCTGCTGCGCACGGTCGACCAAGCCAGAATCCGGCTACGGAGCTGATCGAGGAAATCAATAAGGTGGAAGGCGGCAATACGATTGCCGAAATCTATGCGGCGAAGGACAAACTGAATGGCGAGACTATATCTGTGCGCGGAAAGGTTACCCGGTTCACTGCCAGTGTCCTGGGTAAGAACTGGATTCATATCCGGGATAGCAGCACCACTGATGATCTCACTGTAACCACCGCAGCGACGGCTGCTATTAATGACATCGTCATTATTGAAGGAAAACTCGAACTGGATAAGGACTATGGTTATGGCTACGTCTACCCGGTTATTCTGGAGGAGGCGAAAATAACGAAAGACTGAATAATCGATTTAGCCAGCAGTGTGCGCCGCCAGCCATTCCCTGGCCAGCGCCTTTGCTTCCTCAATTTGCTCGGCATCCATTGCTTGTTCAAGAACAGATATCAGTCGTTTGGCAGACTCGTCGTCGCTGGTTGCTGCGATGTTGAACCACTTGTGTGCTTGCACGTTATCCTCCGGAGCACCCTCTCCGCGAAAATGCATCACGCCAAGCTGACTTTGTGCATCGGGAAGGCCCTGTTCTGCTGCTTTCAAAAACAGATCGAACGCTTGCGGATAGTCTTTTGTGAGACCAGTTCCCGAAAAATATCGCTTGCCAATCGCGAACTGTGCAATGGCAAGGCCCTGTTGCGCCGCTTTGAGCTGCCAGGAGACACCGAATTCAACATCTCGCGTGATGCCATTCCCGACGACGTACATCCTGCCCAGATCGAATTGCGCAATTGCGAGGCCTTGCTCCGCTGCTTTGGTATACCAGAGCACCGCGTTCCTATCGTCTCTGGCTTTGCCCTTTCCCCTGCGTTGTTTGTTGCCATAGAAGCGTCCCAGATTGTACTGGGCGTCGGCATCGCCAGACTTCGCTGCTGACCTGAGCTCAGAAATCTCGTCCGCCGTTGCCAGAGAACTCAAGCAGAGATTAATGAACAAAAATATTGATATCGGGAACCGCACCATAGCCGTCGGCAATTTCTCACTCGGATTGATTTCGGGAGAAATATCTTAGAACGATCTGGACGATGATGTCCAATATTACTCTGTAGCTGTCTGCCTCGTTTACATCCGTTTACATTTCATTACAAACAGTTATTGGCTAGTCATACGGAAATTACATGCACCCCATAGCATTACTGTCGATGGAGAAGGACATTCGTCCTACTCGGATTGGAAAACAAGGAAAGGGGAACTGTAATGAAGACTTTAATCTCAGGCCAAGGGAATCGAGTGTTCACGACCCTGTTGTCGGGGTTATTGATGGGAATGGGTATCCTGTTCTCAACATCAGCGTTGGCCCAGGACAATACTACTATCGTGGGATCTCCTCACGATTTTCGTACTCAAGGCTGGGTTAACAATGGTAACAATGAAATTTGTGTGGTTTGTCATACACCGCATAATGCAATCTCCCCTCAGGACGGACCGCTGTGGAACCGCTCGCTGACGCTGTCGACATTTACGTTGTACATGCCCAACACAACTCCTGGCAGTGATATTCAGGGTACCGGCTTCAATCAGCCGTCGGGCGTATCAAAACTTTGCTTGTCCTGCCACGACGGCACAATAGCTATCGATGCATTTGGTGGCCTGACCGGAACGGAAACGATGGATGACATCAATGCTGCTGCAAATATCGGTGACGTGGTGGGTGGCGTCGGTGATTTGAGAAACGATCACCCGGTGGCCTTCACCTTCCCAACAACGGATGCTGAACTCTACGCTAATGTAAGCGGCGTGGTAAATGGCCAGATGCCATTGTTTGGCCCGAGCCAGGATCAAATGGAATGTGCTTCCTGCCATGACGTGCATGCTACCAATACTTATGACCAGCTACTCAGGGTTGACAACACCGGAAGCGGACTCTGCCTGACCTGCCACATAAAATAACCTTGGGGTTCACTACAACCGCTGTCGACTCCGACAGGACTCAGGGAACGGCAACACACCCCCTTCCGGTTGGATGGGGGTGTGTTTTTATGAGACAGTAACATCTTCATGATCAGGAAAAATTTGTACGGCGACATCCTAAGATTTTAGTAATGGGGTAAGAAAATGCAACGAATGCAAAGTAGAAACTTGAACTTGAAAATTCGTTTTCTGATTGCGTTTTTTCTGTCCGCCTGCATGGCTCCGGCTTTCGCGCAGGATTCGGCGGATAGCGCAGATGACACAAGCGCACTTTTCTATCCATCGCTGCCGGATGCTCCACGTATCCAGTACCTGACCAGCTTCTCGGTAGCCGGAGACGTCAAAGAGAAAAAGAAAAAGAAAGGCGGCTGGCTGAGCGATTTTGTTCTGGGAGAGGAGAACCCCGAGGACGATGAGGGACCGGAAAAACCCTATGGCGTGTCGCTCAATAATGGCCAGATCCACGTCGTGGATACTCGTGGAGGTGGCTATGCGATCTTCGATGTGCCCGGCAAAGATTATCGCTTCGCTCTCGGGTCAGGCTCTGCTGTAATGTCGAAACCCGTCAACATCGAAATTGACGATGCGGGACTCAAATATGTCACTGATACCGAGAGGGGCCAGATTCTTGCTTTTGACAGCAATGACAGGTTTTTGAGGGCATACGGCAAACGAGGAGAATTCCGGCCAACGGATGTTTTGGTTGACGAAAATCGTTTGTACGTGGTCGATATTCAGACACACCGAATCATGGTGCTAGACAAGGAAACCGGTACCGAACTCAGTTCCTTTGGCGGGCCCGGCGCAGAGCAGAATAATTTCTTTCAACCGACCAACATCGCCCTCGGCCCGGACAAGCATCTCTACATTAGTGATACGGGTAATTTCCGGGTACAAAAATTTACCCGGGATGGTGAGTTTGTGCAAAGTTTTGGGGCGGGTGTTGGCACGGCCCCCGGGGACTTCGCACGCCCAAAAGGTGTAGCTGTGGATCGTATGGGCCGGCTTTATGTTGTAGACGCAGCCTTCGAAACCGTTCAAATGTTCAGCAACCAGGGTGACCTGCTATTGTTTTTTGGCGAGCCGGCATCGACACATCGAGGTGGTCTTGACCTGCCAGCAGATATCGACATCGACTATGACAGTGTGCCTTTTTTCCAGCATTACGCAGAGCCGGGTTTCAATCTCGAATACATCATTGTGGTTGCCAATCAGTTTGGCAATAGCAGTGTCAATGTCTTTGGCTTCGGGCGCTATGAGTCGATGAGCTATGACGACGAGTAATCGCACTCGCGGCGCATAAATTCTCCAGAGAGATCGGCAAGCGGATCTCTGAGATTTACTGATGCGTGAAATCGTTCTTACTTGCGTTGCACTGCTCTTGATCCTGCCGCCTGAGTTTGCGTCCGCTGCTGACGAGCTGGCTATTTTCAGGCTGACAAATATACAGGCGTATATCGAACTGCTGAATCGAAAGAACGTGTTTAATAATCAAGCAACCGGGATTGAGACTGCTGTTGACGATTTCAGATCACAAATTGAAATCGGCGCGTCCACCCGTAGTTACATCTTTCATCCAAAACTATTGCAGATCAGTCTCTCTGGGAGTCTGCTGTCCGATCGGCAGGATATTAGCCGGATGCAGTTCTCAGCAGCGACCAATAGGGCAACGCAGTCGATCAGCCGTCAAAAACAAGTGTTACTGAATATTGACACAACGTTGCAGCTCCTCAAGGACAAGCCCTTTCCGACGACTTTTTCGTATCTGCGCGAAAATCCGGTCGTCAGAACCGGTCTGGAAGGTAGCTTTACGCAGACAACAGAAAGGTACGGCGTTGATTTTCAGTTGCGAGACGTTCTACCCGTAAGCCTTTCAATCAACGCGTTCACAGATTCATTCTTTGGAGAGTCCCTTGACCGGATAGTGGACTTTACCTCCGACCGTATAACGATAAAGTCGAGGAAAACCTTTTCCTCCGGAGACCGGTTTGCGCTGAGCTATGAGATGTCCAATCGAAGTTCCCGAAATGGGGATCCAAGGAGAACGATCCAGGAAACGCTGCGCCGATCGCGAAATTTGGCATTGACATCCAATTGGCGCCTGGGCGTCCGCGATCAGCTACATATTGACCAGGCCGCCAGCTTTAATCGGCGCGATAACCCGGATGTGACAGATTTCAATTTTTCGCCCAGAATTCGCTGGCTACATTCCTCCACACTCCAGTCCAGGTATCTATACAGCTTCAATCAGTCTGAAAGACCGGAGTCGATGATCAAGAACCGGACGGAAAGGGCAAGCGCTGCACTGCACTACGCACCGACGCCGAAAATGAATGGTTTCGTGCGCGCCAATGTTGATCAATCAGAGGAAAAAAACCGACTTCTGCAGAATGCTTTTGGGTTGACTTCAAGAGGTAGTTACAAGAAAGACTTGAAGATCGGTCAGCTCAATTTATCCCTTGGACTCGGTTACGAACGCAAGGACCGGGAGTCCCTCGTAACGCAGATTGGTGTCATAGAGGAGGCCGTCGAACTGGTCGGTACAGTACCGATTAGCCTGTCGAGGGACTTCGTCATAATTGATACCGTGACGGTTCGCAATGAAACAGGCACCCAGATTCTTAGCGAAGGTATCGATTATCGCCTCATCGAGGTCGGTTCCCAGACACAGATAGAACGATTGATCGGAGGCAGCATTCTTGATGGAGAAACCGTATTAGTCGACTACGATGCACAAACCGGCGGGACCTTCGAGTATTCACAGACAAGCCAGACAGCGAGCGCCGACTTCAAATTTGCGAAATATCATAATATTTTCTTACGCTACCGCAATAACAAGCAAACACTGGAATCTGGTTTCTCAACGCTGCCGTTTAATTCGGTCAGATCTGTGGAAGTTGGTTTGCGAGAACAGGTGCCTCTGCGCTGGATGGGGCTCCAGCTTTATGGAGAGGCAAGGTATCTTCATCAGGATGAAGATATCAACCCGTATGAGCAGAAAAGCGTTCTTGTTTCGGTACAGGCACCATTGCCGCATAGATTGAAGTTGAACTTGTCCGCATCGCGAAACTTTGTGGATAATCTGAATTCAGTTGAGGACACTGACATGACGGTATTCAATGCCAACCTCAATTGGCGAGCAAGAAGAAATCTGAACGTCCGGGCGGAAGGCTATTATGACAAGGACACAGGAGGGACAATATTACGCAGTACGACCAAAGGGAAACTGAGGGCGCAATGGCGATATCGAAAAATCATGGTTGCCATGGATGCGATGTATGAAAAGCAACAGCAAGGAGATATCAAGAGTGATAATTACGAGATTTGGTTGCGAATAAGACGAGAGCTATTTTGACTGTGGCAACGAAATTTTCCGGATATGCAATGCCAATCGTCGTTTGCATAGCCGTCGTGCTCGCGGCTTGCGTGCCGGTTGTGCATGGGCCGATCTACGAAATGGAGGTTGCAGAGCCAGTGTGGCCGGCAGCTCCGTCCAGGCCACGATTGGCTTTCGTAATGTCTTTTTCGGGTACGGAAGAACTCGGAATCAGAAAAAACTTTTTGCAACAGCTACGAGAGTTGATCGGCGGTGCGCGGCAGGTCCGGTTGGTTCGGCCTGTGGCAATAGTCGAAAGCGCTGACAAGCAGTTGTTTGTTGCTGATCCCGGAGTGCGTGGAGTGCATCGCTTCGACCTTGAGCGAGGTGGGTATCAGCTGATTCGGGGAGAGAACGGCCAACCGTTACCATCGCCTGTCGCGCTTGCCGCCGGGTTGAGTGGTGAGGTCTATGTTACCGATTCACGTCTGGCCGCCGTATTTGTGATTGAGCCCGGCAAGAGCGTCGCCGTAAAGGTAGCTCTCGAGGCTTTATTGGCGCGACCGACCGGGTTGGCGCTGGACCCCCCCAGCGGACGGCTCTATCTCGTTGATACGGGCAGTCATGAAGTAAAAATATTCGCTCGCGACGGAGCTCTGCTGAAGCGATTTGGTCGCCGTGGTGAAGGATCAGGTGAATTTAATTTTCCGACTATGATCTGGATGAACAGTAGTGGTGAAATACTGGTTTCAGATTCCCTGAACTTTCGGACGCAGGTTTTCGATTCTGCTGGAAACTTTCTGCGTCAATTTGGTGAAGCCGGTGATGGCGCAGGACATCAGGCACAAGGCAAGGGCATAGCGACAGACAGTAACGGTCACGTATATGTCGTGGATTCAATGATGCACGCGGTTCAGATTTTCGATTCGTCGGGCACGTTTCTTTTCAAATTAGGCTATAGAGGGGAGGGTCCCGGAGAGTTCTGGTTACCTGCCGGCATCTTTGTCGGCGAGAGGGACACAATTTATGTGGCCGATTCCTATAACGGCCGAATTCAGGTGTTCCGGTATATTGGTGGTGATTTACCATGAAATACACAGGTCCGTTTTGTCTGATCTTGTTAATGCTTTACCTGGCCTCGGATCTGTCTATGGCGCAACAGACATTCAATATAGAAGACAGCCGCCATGACCTGGCGATAGTTTTGTCGACCGGCTATGAAGGTGAGGCTAGTGATGCACAGTGTATCTTCTGTCATCCTCCCCGCAGTCACACGCTAAAGATCGGATTGTGGAACGAGGCGCCAGCGGAGAATCTTTTTGATTACCCTTATGGCAGGCAGGGTGAAGAAGGGCCACCGGGCAAACCGGATGGTTCTTCGCTTGTATGCCTTGGTTGTCATGACGGAACTATTGCTTTGGGCGACGTACGCAGTCGTACTCAGTCGATCAGCAATAGTCGTGGCATAAAACGTACTGACTTGTCCGACGGTCACCCTATCTCGTTTTCGTATGACTCAATCCTGGTGGACAGTAATGACGAACTTGAAAATCCAAAGGAGTTAACGCAACAGGTGAGGCTTGACTCTACAGGCAAAATTCAATGTACGAGCTGCCATGATCCCCACGACGATACCAATGGTAAGTTCCTGGTAATGGATAACAGTTCAACAGGGCTGTGTGTCACGTGCCATAAGAAGGCGGGTTGGGATGCGTCCTTGCACAATATTTCGTCAGCGACGTGGAACCATAGAGGACGGGATCCATGGCCATTCAGCGATTTGGGAGGATCAGTTGCAGAGCACGGTTGTTCCAATTGCCACACGCCCCACGCGGCAGGGAATGGCCAATATCTTCTCAATTACAATGTCGAAGAAGACAACTGCATGGCCTGTCACAATGGCAATGTGGCTGATACGGACATCAATGCAGAATTCAATAAAATCTCACATCACCCCATTGAGCAGACGGCTGACATTCATGCGGCGGATGAAGCGATTATTGTGAACGCGGGAGATCGTCATGTTGAGTGCGTTGATTGCCACAACCCTCATTCCGTTAGCACAGCCGAGACGAATAGTACCCATGTCACCTGGAAAAATGTTCGTGGCGTGGATGTCAACGGCGGGGAAAAAACAGAAGCTACCGCGGAATTTGAATTGTGTTTTCGCTGCCATGGTGACAGCCCGGGGAAGGCCGCAATGCCAACGCCACGCCAGCATGATCAGAATAATGTGCGACTGCAGTTTGATAATGGTAATCCATCGTTTCATCCGGTAGTCGGCCCCGGCAATAACTCAAACGCCCCGTCTCTGATAGCACCATTGAGTGAGAATAGTACTGTCGCTTGCAGTGATTGCCACTCCAGTGATACCGATTCCATCCTCGGTGGGAATGGACCCGATGGACCGCACGGGTCGATTTACCCGTCATTGTTAATTCGCGCCTACCAGACACAGGACAAAACGCCTGAGAGTCCGGGCGCTTATTCCTTGTGTTATATGTGTCACGATCGGAACAGTATTCTCGGTGATGAAAGCTTTGAGCAACACAGCTTGCACATCAGCGATAACAGTACTCCTTGTAGTGTCTGTCATGATCCGCATGGCATAAGCTCTGTGCAGGGGAATACAGTCAATAACTCGCATTTGATTAATTTCGATACATCGGTCGTTTTCCCAAACAACAATAATGACCTCCATTTTGAAGATCGTGGAAGTTTTAGCGGTGCCTGTTTCCTGGCATGCCACAACCTTGAACATGACGGTCTTTCCTATTGAGTGAGCATATTGTGACCAGGGCCCTGATAATATTGACACTTGCGATTGCTGTGGCCTGTGCGCCGGCAACGCTAAAGGATACAGATACCCCTGCTTCTTTGGCGCAGGCGGTCTGGCCTGATCCGCCACAGGAAGCCCGGATTCGGTATCTCTACTCTTTCAGCGAACCCGTTGATCTTGGAATCAAACCCGGGGCGTTCTCACGTTTCCTACAGGTATTTACAGGTAAGGAAAGTCAGCGAATGCTGAGGCCGTATTCCATTGCTGCCGACGATGACATGATTGTTGTCGCCGACCCGGGGCTCAAGGTCGTTCACCTCTATATGACCAAGCGAAAGAAATATGCGGTGATTAGCAATGCTGGTGGCGAAAACTTTGTATCACCGATCGGGATCAGCCTGGGGCATGACGCCATTTACCTCACTGACTCCGCCCTCGGCAAGGTTTTCGTTTTTGATCGGCAAGGTGAACATCAAAATACAATCACGGGCTTGGTGCGTCCAACCGGGGTTGTTTTTCACTCTGACAGTCGGCGCCTTTACGTCGCCGATACGCTCGAAAATCAGATTGTCGTATATGACGACGGAGGCGTACTCCTGAATGCATTTGGAACAAGAGGGGGGGCGGTGGGTGAATTCAATTTCCCGTCATTTCTCACTCTGCATGGCGATATCCTTTACGTGAACGACACAATGAACTTTCGCATACAGGCATTCGATCTGGATGGATCCCCTGTTACCTCCTTTGGTAAATCCGGCGACGGGTCTGGGCAATTTGCCCTCTCAAAGGGGCTGGGTGCAGATAGGCTTGGGCACGTCTATGTTGCAGATTCCCTGTCAAACTACGTTCAAATCTTCGATTCGGAGGGCCGCTTTTTATTGTCCTTTGGTGGCATGGGGGGGGGCATCGGACATTTCAGGTTGCCGGTCGGCATTCATATTTTGAAAAACAGGATATTCGTCGCTGATTCCCAGAATCAGCGCGTGCAGGTTTTTGAATATATCGGCGGTGGTACCTGATGCGACGCGAGGCGATCCTGATTGTTAGCTTGCTGTGCGTTTCGCCCAATGGATGGGCGTCGGATATATCTGCTACAAGGCATAATTTGTCCGTCTCCGGATCGGGTTCAGTGACGAGCGGAATGGTCGATGAGGTTTGCGTCTTTTGTCATACGCCGCACCATTCTTCACAAAGCGCGCCGTTGTGGAACCGCGAACTTCCTACCGGACAAACCTACCAGTTGTACGGCAGCAGCACTCTCGATGCGTCACCCGAAAACCCGCAACTGAGATCAGGCAATCATTCCCTGCTCTGTCTTTCATGTCATGACGGTACGATTGCATTAGGCGATTTTATTAATTCGCCCCAGGAAGATACCGGTTTTGTATTTGGCATAAATGACAGGGGCAGGCTGGGCACGGACCTGAGTAACGATCATCCGGTTTCGTTTACTTACGACAACAGTTTGTCACTCAACGATACACGTCTGCATCAGCCGGGAATCAATGGCGCGAATATCGCGCCTCTTCCCCTGCAGGGAGGGCAATACCTTGAGTGTACGACGTGTCACGACGTACACGACAACACACTGCAGCCGTTCCTGTATGAGCAGACATTGAATGGTGACCTGTGTCTTAAGTGCCATGATTTCACAACCTGGGACTTCTCTGTTTCATCGCATGCCACTCAAGCTGGAAATACGCCCGGTTCCCCCGGCCCCTGGGATAACAGGAGAGCGGAATGGCGTGGTTTCAACGTCGCCGAGAACAGTTGCTTCAACTGTCACACGCCACACAGCGCTCCATCACCGAAACGTTTGTTGAAAGATGTAGAAGAGGATACCTGCTTGCAATGTCACAACGGCAGTATCGCCAATACGAACATTGCAGCGGAGTTCAACAAGGCTTCCAGTCACCCGATTGACTTGACGACGGATGTCCACGATCCCAGTCCAGGCGTCGAGTCAGTCGTTGTCCAGTCCCGGCATGTGGAGTGTGTTGACTGCCATAATCCACATGCAGTCAGTGCCGCCGATATTGGAAATCTGCCCGGACCACTAAACGGTGTCAGGGGGCTCGACTCGTCCGGCCTTGGCGAACTAAATCCCATTACCGAGGTGTACCAGTTGTGTTTTCGCTGTCACGGTTACAGTGGCAGTAAACCGGCACCGCCGACGGCGCGCGTGCACGAACAGACCAACGTTGCGCTGGAATTCGATACCGGCAATCCTTCATTCCATCCGATACTGGGACCGAGCGTCAATCCCAATGTGCCCAGCCTGCTCATACCCTCGGGTAGTGTTATTACCTGTATCGACTGTCACAACAGCAATACATCCAGCACGGCCGGTGGCAGTGGGCCGGACGGACCTCATGGTTCTACGTTTCCGACATTGCTTGCTCGTCGTTATGTGACAGCAGACAATACGCGAGAGAGTCCTGCCGTCTATGCGCTGTGTTTTAACTGCCATGACTACGACAGCATTCTTAATGATGACAGTTTCGGTGAACACTCAAGGCATCTTGAGAATGGCGATGTGCCCTGCAATGCTTGCCACGACCCGCACGGTGTTTCATCGACTCAGGCGACCTCCAGTAATGGATTTCCCAACAATACGCATTTGATCAATTTTGATACCGGTATTGTCTCGCCTACGCTGGGCAACCCCACGCCACTTTATGAGGACCTTGGTACGTTTCAGGGCACCTGCACGCTCAGTTGTCACGGTGAGCAGCACTGTCCCGGCAACAGTTGCGATATCGATGCCCGCTATTAGCGGTGGATTTCCTTCCGGTAAGGGTAGCAATAAGACAATAAGCCGAAAATTCGCTTATAACGACTGGCAATATGACTTTTTCACACTTCTACGCACCCGGGAAGCAAGTTACTATAGGGCACATAAGAAAATTAGGTAAATACCCGGATTGTCGTTGTTGCAGCATTTCGGGACTATACTAATCAGGATGACTCTGGTGCGTGAGCGCCGCTAAGGGAGGGTCTGGACGATGAACGTTTTCCGTATACTACTGGCAATCTGTGGTTTATTGCTCGCCGTTTCGGCATGGGGCGGAGATGCTCAAAAAGGCCTCGACGCCTATAATTCCACCGATTATGAAACCGCACTGGCCGTCTGGCAGCCGCTGGCCGAGTCCGGCGATAGAGCGAGCCAATTCGGTCTCGGTATGATGTACGGCAATGGGTTCGGTGTTGCAATGGACGATGCGCTGGCCATCAAGTGGTATGGCATGGCAGCGGAGCAGGGTCATCCCGGCGCTCAATGCAATCTTGCCGTTATGCACCAGAATGGCTGGGGCGTGCCTCTGAACGAGGAAGAAGCCGTTCGCCTGTACATGCTTGCAGCCGAGCAGGGCACAGTGGAAGCGATGACTGCTTTGGGCCGGCATTATGCGATGGACTTTTCGGATGCCTTCGATCCGGTCGAAGCGTACAAATGGTTCACCCTTGCCATGATGATGGACGATATTGAGGCCGGTGCAAAACGCGAGATCCTTGAGGACCGAATGACCGCCGAGCAAGTGGCCGATGGCAATGCGCTTATCGATACGTGGTCAAATAGCCACTCGGAATTATTAGCCCGGCAATAGCGTGCTAGAGTAGCCGCCCTCTGCATAAAGGGCGGACAAACATGATTCGATTCAAACTACTCGCCGTACTTCTGACGGCGACTTTTCTTGTATTCCCTGCACACCTCTTAGCGGACGACACAGCGACTCAAAAAGCTGTGCTGGTTACTGGTGCCAGTTCCGGCATCGGTCTCAAGATTACCGAGTACCTGGCGGATAGAGATTTCCACGTTTACGCCGGCGCGCGCAAAGATGCCGATCTTCAGCGACTAAATGCAATGAAGAATGTCAGCTCGGTGCGACTGGACGTCACTAAACAGGATGAAATCGATGCCGCGGTGAAATTCGTAGCATCAGAGGGCCGCGGTCTTTTCGGCGTCGTGAACAACGCGGGTGTGGCTGCGATCGGCCGCATGAGTGAAATGAAGGACGAGGATATTCTCTGGATTCACGACATCAACGTGATGGGTCCGCATCGGGTCAACAAGGCTTTCCTTCCCATGCTGATCGAAAGTAAAGGACGCACAGCGATCATCGGTTCTATTTCGGGATACGTTACTGGAGCCACCAGCGGTGCCTACAGCATGAGCAAATTTGCGGTGGAAGCGTACACAGAATCGTTGGCTGCCGATCTTGAGGAATCCGCTGTGCGTGTCGGTATTGTGGATCCGGGCGGGTACAAGTCACGCATCCGGGAAAAGGTTGTGATGTACTCAATCACCAGTAGCGACGATCTCGGTCAGCAGGTATCGAAGGAGCGAGAGGCGGAAATTCAGGCAGCGAAGGAAAACAATGACCAGCTCAAAGAGCCTGATGAGGTTGCTGAGGCGGTTGTGCATTTTCTCACGAGTGACGCGCCGAAGTTACGCTACATGGTTGCTCCACAAAAGGGTGCGGCCGATATCACTATTCGTACGACGTTGGGGCGCGTTGTGCAACTAAACGCGGATCAGCCGTATGAGTTCACTCGCGATGAACTCGTGGCTATTCTCGATGAGCTGTTGTCGGAAGATAGCGAGGCTAAAAAATAGTTATGACGTAGCATCCGACTGAGCTTCGGGTGCTGCGTTTCTGAACGCCTCAAGCTCGTTGCAATGATCGACCGCTGCGACGAGTTTTGGGTAGTCGCCCAGTGGAATTTCGAATCGTCGTGCGTTGTACATTTGCGGTACGAGCAGCGCGTCGGCCAGCGAAACGGTGTCACCGAATACGAACGGCCCGTCGCTGACAAACTGTTCCAGCGCTTTGAATCCTTCGTGGATCCAGTGGCCATACCAGTGCGCAGCTGGGTCAGCGTTGAACTCTGTCTTGATGTACTTCAATATTCTGAGGTTCATAAGCGGGTGCATGTCGCACGCGATCATATTGCAGAACGCCCTGACCTGGCTGCGGAGTGGGTGTTCATCCGGTAGTAGCCGCACGTCAGGGTAAGTCTCTTCCAGATACTCCAGCATCGCCATTGATTGCCCGATCGCCACGCCGCCGTCCTCAAGAAATGGCACCAGCATTTGCGGGTTTTTCTGGCGGTAGGCTTCTTGCCGGTGTTCCGACTCACCGGGGGCCAGCGATACCGGTACGATCTCATGCGTCAGCCCTTTTAAGTTGAGAGCGATGCGTACGCGGTAGGCGGCGGACGAGCGCCAGTAGCTGTAGAGTTTGATGGACACTTAAGTTTCGTATTTTGTTACGACCTGATCGATCGTACCGAATATCGACTCACCATTCGCGTCATTCATCTCGATTCGGATGCGGTCACCGAATCGCATGAATGCGGTGCCGGGCTTGCCGTCGTTAATGGTCTCGATCGTGCGGATTTCGGCAATACAGGAATAGCCGACGCCACCGTCCACAATGTGTTTTCCCGGGCCATCGTCGAGTTTATTGGAAACCGTCCCGGAACCGATAATGCAACCCGCGCTCAGCGGCCGTGATTTTGCGGCATGTGCGACAAGTTGACCGAAGTCGAAAGTCATGTCTACGCCGGCTTCAGGTTTGCCAATCAGCTTGTCATTGAGTGTCGATAGCAGCGGCAAGTGCACTTTGGCCTCAGACCAGCTGCTCCCCAGGTCATCGGGGGTGATCGCTATCGGCGAGAAAGCGCTTGAGGGCTTGGACTGGAAGAAACCAAATCCCTTACCCAGTTCACCCGGTATCAGGTTTCTTAACGACACGTCGTTGACCAGCATGATCAGCTGAATGTGATCGACGGCATCAGCGGCCGACACACCCATCGGCACATCGTCTGTTACCACCGTGACCTCAGCTTCGAAATCGATGCCCCAGGCTTCGTCCGCCATTGGGATGTCTTCGCGCGGGCCCAGAAACGAGTCGGAGCCGCCCTGGTACATCAATGGGTCAGTCCAGAACGACGCCGGCATCTCCGCACCACGCGCCTTGCGAACGAGTTCAACGTGATTGACGTAGGCGGACCCGTCCGCCCATTGATAGGCGCGGGGCAATGGCGATGCACAGGCCGCCTGCTCGAACGCTTCGCCACCACCGGCTTCGAGCTCTTTGGCGATCGTTTCGAGTGCAGGACGTGTATTCGCCCAGTCGTCCAGTGCCGCTTGCATTGTTTGCGCAACGCTTGCTGCTGACGTGCAACGTGTTAAGTCATTGGATACAACAACGAGGCGGCCGTCACGGCCGTCTTTCAGAGATGCAAGTTTCATTTAGCTATCGCCCCTGAATTCCAGTTCGTGCAGCCAGGCTGCGTGGCGCGGAGCTTTTTTGGTTTGGCTCCATTCTTCGAGCATCGCCGGGGCGACACGTTTTAGTTCATCAATTTGTTCCTGCGTTTGCGTATTCGCAACCAGTTCGAGTCGGTGTCCATTGGGGTCGAAGAAATAAATGGATTGAAAAATACCGTGATTCGTCGGGCCGATCACGTCCAGGCCTTCGTTCACAACGTGCTCTTTAGCCGCGAGCAATGCCTCGTAGTCTTCGACTTCGAACGCGATGTGTTGTACCCATTCAGGCGTGTTGTGATCGCGATCCATGTCTGGCTGCGTCGGTAGCTCGAAGAACGCCAGTACGTTGCCCATGCCGCAATCGAGAAAGACGTGCATGTAGGGATCCGGTTCTTTGGTCGATGGCACCTGATCTTCCGCAAACGCAACTGTGAACTCCATGTTCAATATACGCTCATAAAACTCCACCGTTTCCTTTGCATCTTTGCAACGGTAGGCGACGTGGTGAATTCGTTTCAGATTCATGTTTCGTTCCTCTCAGGCGTCTGCCGTTACGACGCCGCGTGCAACCTGGTCGCGCTCGATCGATTCGAAAAGTGCTTTGAAGTTGCCTTCGCCGAATCCCTCGTCCTGCTTGCGCTGAATGAACTCGAAAAAGGTCGGTCCGACCATGTTGGCCGAAAAAATCTGCAACAACAAGCGCGGCTCGTCGCCATCGGTCGTACCGTCCAGCAAGATGCCGCGCGGCTGCAACTCATCGATGGGCTCGCCATGTCCGGGAAGGCGCTCTTCCAGCATTTCATAGTAGGCCGCAGGCGGCGCTGTCATGAATTCAATGCCCTGTTTTTGTAGCCGATCCCAGCATTCAATCAGGTTGTCGCAACTGAACGCGATGTGTTGAATGCCTTCGCCATTGAAATCCATTAAATACTCTTCGATCTGGCCGACACCCGCCGATGCTTCCTCGTTCAGGGGAATGCGAATCTTGCCATCGGGCGCGGTCATAGCTTTTGACAGCAGACCCGTGTACTCGCCCTTGATATCGAAGTAACGAATTTCGCGGAAGTTAAACAGCTTCTCGTAGTAACTGGCCCAATACTCCATGCGACCCCGGTAGACGTTGTGCGTCAGGTGATCGATGACATCAAATCCACAGCCTTCGGGGTGCCTATCGACACCATCGAAGAAATTGAAATCTATGTCGTAGATGGAAGTTCCGTCTTCATAGCGGTCGATCAGGTAAACGGTCGCGCCGCCAATACCTTTGATGGCGGGCAAACGCAGTTCCATAGGCCCCGTCCTAATTTCAACAGGTTGCGCACCTTGTTCAAGCGCCCGTGCGTACGCCGTGTGCGCATCCTTCACCCGAAACGCCATGCCGCAGGCACAAGGACCGTGTTCTCTGGCGAAAAAGTAGGCGGGACTATCGGGCTCGTTGTTGATAATGAAATTGATATTGCCTTGCCGCCACAGGGTGACGTTCTTGGAGCGATGCTTTGCGATTTCGCTAAAGCCCAGCAGGGCGAATGCGCTCTCGAGTACGGCCGGGTCCGGTGCGGCGAATTCTACGAACTCAAAGCCATCGAGACCCATGGGGTTTTCAAACAAGTCTGCCATTGAACTGTCCTTTGTCTTACAAAACTTTTCGACAGTATGCGCGGAATTATGAGAAACAGTGCCCAAATTGCACCGTTTTGATAGAATATATGAACCGAACGTTTCATATTAGTACCAAATATGGTTAGGAAGTGCGAATGAAGTTGTCCAGAACTGATCGACGGCTACTGAATGAATTACAAACCGATGCGACACGAAATCAAAGCGAGCTTGCCGAGATTGTCGGCATGTCCAGAACCTCTTGCTGGCGTAGGATCCGGGATTTTGAAGAGGCGGGATTGATCGAACGGCAGGTCGCATTACTCAACCCCAAAGTAGCGGGTTTTAATATTCAGGTTTTGCTACTGGTTGCAATGACCGAGCATACTGATGAGAACCGCCAGAACTTCGAACGTCATGTGTCCTTGTTGCCGGAAGTTACCGAGTGTTTCTCCGTGTCCGGTGATCGCGACTACGTGCTGCATGTGGTCGTACAGGATATGGACACTTATAACGAGTTCCTCAACGCGGAGGTACTCAAACACTCTGCAGTTCGATCAGCGAGCTCCACTTTTGTCCTGCGGCGCGTAAAGTATTCGACGGTACTGCCGCTGTGATTGTGTATATGGCTCGCCTTTGCAGGAATTAATGGGCGTGGTCTGGTAGCGAATTCAGGGCATTCTTGCTTGTGCGCAGCCGGTCGACCGCAGTTTCACCGCTCGCCAGCGCCAGTGCGACATGGATTGCGTCGAGTAGTGCGAGCTGAGCGAGGCGCGAACTCATCGGCGTATAGACGCTGGTGTCCTCGATTACCTGGCAGGGGAAGAGCAAAGTCGCTTTGTTCGCCAGCTCCGACTCGGGATTGGTGATCGCGATAACGGTGGCACCGCGACCACTGGCGAGCTCTGCAGCGCGCGAAAATTCCGTCCAGCGCCCCGTGTGCGAGAGCAAGATCAGCACATCATCGGGCTCTGCTATCGATGCGAATTGCAGGATCATCGGAGTGTCGTTCAGCGACGAGCAAGGTACGCCAAGCCGAAAGAATTTATGGCATGCGTCTCTGGCAACGTGGCCCGATGCGCCAAGCCCTGCGAAGGCAATTTGCCGGGCATTCGTCATCGCTGCTACGGCTTTGTCGATGGGCATGGCGGACAGCTGCGAGCGCATCTCGATCAACGATTGAATGGACGCATCCATTACCTTAAGAACGGCGTCAGCGCTGGAATCGTCGGGACTTACATCGCGATGCACGTAGCTCGCTGGGCTGCTGAGCGACTCCGCCAGGCGTACGCCGAGATCCCTGAATCCATTCAACCCGACGCGCCGGCAAAATCTGACGACCGTCGGTTCACTGCTGCCACTCTCTCTTGAAACGAGTGCAAGAGTCGCCCCGACTGCCTCCTTGGGGTGGGCGAGTATCCATTGGGCAACACGTTTTTCGGCGCTGCTCAGGTCGCTGACTGACTGTTGGATCGTGACAAGCATGTAGTAAAGCTACAACAAAATATAAGGAAATGCGATGTGAAATAGCTAATTTGACGAAATATATAGTAAACTTTCACTAATTCGTAAGGAAATCGCATGGCTCAACTCGTTCCAGTCGACCCGTTCGACCTGATTATCTTCGGCGGCACCGGCGATCTCGCCATGCGCAAGTTATTACCTGCGCTTTACCATCGCGATTGCGACGGGCAACTGACCGCCGATAGCCGCATCATTGCGGCCAGTCGTGGCGCACTGTCACAAGACGAGTACCTGGCGAGCGTCGAAGCGGCGCTGCGAGAAAATCTCGGAGAGGGCGACTTTGACGAGACTCACTGGAGTCAGTTCAGCAAGCGATTGCATTACGCACAAGCCGATGCATTTGATCACGAAAACTGGAACGACCTGGTCGATGTGCTTGCTGGCCGTGAAGACCGAGTCCGCGTCGCTTATCTCGCGACAGCGCCGAGTTTATTTGGCCCTTTGGCAAACGGACTAAAGACGAACGGTCTGGTCACCGACTCAAGTCGTATTGTTCTTGAGAAACCTCTGGGTCGCGATCTCGAGTCGGCACGCGAGATCAACAACGCAGTTGGCGAGTGTTTTCGCGAGAACCAGATTTATCGCATCGATCACTACCTGGGTAAGGAAACGGTACAGAATCTGCTGGCATTGCGTTTCGGCAATTCGCTGTTTGAGCCGTTGTGGCGACGTAGCGCTATTGACCACGTGCAGTTTACAGTTGCCGAAGACCTCGGAGTCGGTGGACGTGTTGAGTTTTACGATGGAGTGGGCGCGTTACGCGACATGGTCCAAAACCACCTTCTGCAACTGGTTTGCTTGTTCGCGATGGAGCCACCATCAAGCCTCGACCAGAATGCCGTTCGCGACGAAAAGATTAAGGTGTTGCGTTCGCTAAAACCTGTTTCGGCAGAAAATGCCCGTACGAATACCGTTCGTGGCCAATACACCGAAGGTGCTGTCAAAGGTAAGGCCGTTGCCGGATTTCGGGATGAGCTGTCGGCCAAAGACAGCACGACCGAAACATTTGTCGCACTCAAACTCGAAATCGAAAACTGGCGCTGGTCCGGTGTGCCCTTTTATCTTCGAACCGGGAAACGCCTGAAGGCCAAACACTCCGAAATTGTCGTCCAGTTCCAGGACGTTCCGCATTCGATTTTCCCGGAACAGGAATACAACGTTTCACCGAATCTGATGCGCATTCGCCTGCAGCCCGATGAGGGAGTGCAGCTGTCGGTGATGGCGAAAGAGCCAGGTCCGGGCGGATTCGATCTGCGACCAGTGTCGCTGGATCTTAGTTTCGCCGAAACGTTTGGCATTCGTTATCCGGATGCTTACGAGCGCCTGTTGATGGAAGTACTGCGCGGCAACCCGGCACTGTTCATGCGGCGCGACGAGGTGGAGGCCGCCTGGGAATGGATCGACGGCATTATCGAGGGCTGGCAGGTATCGAAGCTGAAAGTCGATTCTTACGTTTCAGGCTCCTGGGGGCCAACGGCATCATCAATGTTACTCGATCGTGATGGTCGTGCGTGGCATCAGGAAAGCTGAAATGGCGGAAGTATTAAAATTCGAAAGCAAAGAGGCTGCATCCGCCGCGGCAGCAGCGCGTATCGCTGGCCGGATTAGCGCGCAACTGGATCGCGACGATAAGGCAAGCTTTGTCGTCAGCGGTGGCACGACGCCGGCACAATGCCTGGATTACCTGTCGGGCTACTCTCTGGATTGGGACAAGGTGCTGGTTGCCTTGTCTGACGAGCGCTGGGTTTCAGGCGACCATGAGGATAGCAACGAACGACTGGTACGGGAGACCTTGATCAAGGACGAGGCGGCTTCGCTGAACGTATTATCCGTTTATCAAGATGACCTGACCGTCGATGAGCGATGCGACTCACTGCAGTCCCAATTACCGGCGTCCGGCTTCGCCTGCTCAATGGTCGGCATGGGTACGGATGGACATTTTGCGTCGTTGTTCCCCGACTCCGACAGCTTGGGCGCTAGCTTGAATCCTGACAGCAAACGGTTTTACGTGCCGGTTCGCACGACCTCCAGCCCGCATCCAAGAATTAGCATGACCCTGAGCGCATTGTTGAAAAGCGATGAGATCTTGTTGCTGTTCTTCGGCGCAGAAAAATTCGCTGTTTACGAACAAGCCGAAGCAGGCGACAAAACCTATCCGATCGCAGCGTTACTGGCGCAACAGAACGTTCCGGTCAGCACTTACTGGGCACCCTGAACCTCACAGAGAGATTGCAGAAATGAATCCCGTTATAGAAGAAGTGACGCTGCGCATTACCGAGCGCAGCAAAGACAGTCGCGCCGCCTATCTTGAGCGCATAACGGCGGCTGCGAATAAAGGTCCGGCGCGCGGAACACTATCCTGCAGCAACCTGGCGCATGGATTTGCAGCTTGTGGTGCCGCTGACAAATCGGCGCTATCCGGCGATGTCGTACCCAATATTGCGATCGTGTCCGCGTACAACGACATGCTTAGTGCTCATCAGCCGTTTGAGGGCTACCCGGCAACGATTCGTGATGCGGCGGCCAAACACGGCGCGGTCGCACAATTTGCAGGTGGCGTGCCGGCAATGTGCGACGGGGTTACGCAGGGGCAGGATGGTATGGACCTGTCATTGTTCAGTCGTGACGTGATCGCATTGTCGACGGCCATCGCCCTGTCTCACAACATGTTCGACGGCGTATTGTGCCTGGGCGTTTGCGACAAGATCGTCCCCGGCCTCCTAATTGGCGCGTTGTCGTTCGGTCATTTGCCGGTCGTATTTGTGCCGGCCGGGCCGATGGTGTCCGGCCTGGGCAACAAGGAAAAGGCGCGTATTCGGGAAGAGTATGCGACAGGAAAGATCGGCCGTGATGAGTTACTCGCTGCGGAGTCGGCTGCCTACCACTCGCCCGGAACCTGCACGTTTTATGGCACCGCAAACACGAATCAAATGCTTATGGAATTCGTCGGCCTGCAACTGCCGGGTGGCTCTTTCGTTAATCCAGGCACAGAGTTAAGAGATAAGCTGACCGCGGAAGCCGTTACTACGGTTCTCAACAAGACACATCTTGGCAATGACTACTTGCCACTGGCTAAAGTCATTGACGAAAAAGCGATCGTGAACGGCATCGCTGGTCTTCTGGCAACGGGAGGCTCAACCAATCACACCATACACATCGTCGCTATTGCTGCCGCGGCTGGCATCAGGATTGACTGGCAGGATTTCTCCGACTTGTCGGCCGTGATACCTCAGCTATCACGTGTGTATCCGAACGGGACTGCCGATGTGAATCACTTTCACGCAGCCGGAGGGCTCGGATTCATAATGTCCGATATGCTGGACAACGGATTGCTGCACGAAGACGTAAATACGATTCTCGGTTCCGGCCTACGACGATTTTGCCAGGAGCCGCATCTCGACAATGGCGATCTGGTTTGGAAAGGCACGCAAGAGCAGTCGCTGGACGACGACATAGTGCGGTCGTGCGCTGCGCCTTTTAATAGTGAGGGTGGATTGCAGCTCGTTTCCGGTAACGTCGGTCGTGCGATGGTCAAAGTGTCCGCGGTGGACCTGCAGTACCAGGCGATCGAGGCGCCGGCAAAAGTATTCCGGTCACAACAGGCATTTGTTGATGCGTTTAACGACGGTGAGCTGGAACAGGATTTTGTCGCTGTATTGTCGTGCCAGGGGCCACGCGCGAACGGCATGCCGGAACTGCACAAATTGACGCCGTATCTCGGTGTATTGCAAAACCGCGGGTTCAAGGTCGCGCTGGTAACGGATGGCCGCATGTCGGGCGCGTCCGGGAAGGTGCTCGCGGCGATACAGGTGTCGCCTGAGGCGACCTTCGGCGGCGTGATCGGAAAAATCCGCGATGGTGACATGATCACCGTCGATGCGACGAGTGGCCTGTTGTCAGTCGCCGCCAGTGACGATATCGAGTTGCGAGAGGCCGTATTAGTTGAAGCACCGCAACAGGGTATGGGCCGTGAATTATTCGGTGTATTTCGTGAGCGGGCAGGGAGTGCCGAAGTCGGCGCCAGCCTGTTCACTGGAGCTTAGCCATGGATGCAAGCAAATTACTCGCCGGTAGCAGGGTCGTTCCGGTTGTTGTTTTGGCAAATGCCGATATCGCTGTGCCATTGGCGGAAGCGCTGCTCGAGGGCGGTCTTGGCGTCATCGAAGTCACGCTCAGGACGGACGACGCGTTGCAGGGCATCGAAAAAATTGCGAAATCCGTTCCCGAGATGATTGTCGGTGCCGGCAGCCTGCGGCGTCCGGAGCAGTTCGCAGACATTGCAGCGGCGGGAGCGAGATTCGCCGTAAGTCCGGGTTCGTCGTTGCGACTACACACCGCCGCGAACGACCACAAGATGCCATTTATTCCGGGTGCAGCGACGCCTTCAGAAATGATCGCGCTTTTCGAACACGGCTATCAGCTGCAGAAATTTTTTCCGGCAGAGCTGGCGGGTGGCCGACCTTTCCTCAAGGCCGTTGGCGCACCATTGCCCGAAGTGAGTTTCATGCCGACCGGCGGAATAACACCGGACAATGCGATGGATTACCTGAAAATGGATAACGTTGCCTGCATCGGCGGTTCGTGGATTACTCCCGCCAAGCTACAAACCAGTGGAGATCTTGACGCCATCCGGCAGATCGCAGTCGGTGCGGCCAGCCTGATGGTGTGAGAGCATGAGGAATGACAGACAGAACATTACTGATCGGTGACATTGGTGGCACGAATGCGCGATTCGCGATAGCGGACCCTGAGCGCCCAGGTTTTTCCAATGCGATGACCCTGCAGTGTGCTGACTACGCTTCTGCAGACGATGCGATCCGTCATTTTCTCAGCGAGTTATCGGTCAGTGCGCCGGACGTGATTTGTCTTGCGGTCGCCGGCCCCGTCGTTGGCAACACCGTGCAGTTTACCAATAATCACTGGACGCTAAACGCTGAGGAGATTGCTTCTGACTTCAGTATTGATGACATAAGACTGCTGAATGACTTCGAAGCGGTCGCTTATTCGATTCCGCGATTGTCTGCGGAAGACTCGGTGGTGGTCGGTTTACCGGATCGACGGCCGGCACTTGACGACGATTTTAACATCGCGATTCTCGGTCCGGGAACAGGATTGGGCACTGCCGGGCTCATACGGCGCGGGCCAGCTGTTATGCCCATCGTCGCGGAAGGCGGCCATGTCGGCTTCGCGCCGAAGTCCCAGGTGCAGGTCGATATTCTCAACGCATTACGCGGTAAATTTGATCGTGTTTCGGTTGAGCGCCTGCTGTCAGGATCGGGAATCGAGAACATTCACTGGGCGCTGACGCGAATTCATGGTGAGCAACGGACGCAGTTATCTGCAGAGGAAATATTTGCACAAAGTGGTGCCAATGGTGACGCGCGTGCCACCGAGACGACGCAAATGTTCTTTGAAATACTGGGACAGGTTGCCGGCGATCTGGCCTTGATCCTCGGAGCCGTAGACGGTGTTTACATCGCCGGCGGAATCGCAAAACGCTATCCAGCCTTGCTGCAGAAAAGCGGCTTCCGCAACGCGTTTGATAATAAGGGTAGGTATCGTACCTACATGGAACGCATTCCAACGCTACTCATTACCCACGATGAACCGGGTTTGCTGGGCGCCGCTTATTGTGCGCTGGAGCTGTCATCTTCCTGAGTGTTTTTCTCCGCGCGCGGCACTGACGTAATACCAACCTGATGACGCGGAAATGCGTCCGCGTCGATAGTCTCGAGATAGCCGTGCCAGGCGGCGTAGCCGATGACCGGTATGATGACGATCAGCCCGACAAACGCCGTCGCTACGCCTACCAGTAGTGACAGCACAACGATCGTGAGCCAAACGAACATCGCCCCCTTATTGCGCAATACGGCATTCACCGACGTGACGATCGATGTAATGCTATCGACATCGCGATGCATGATCATCGGTAGCGAAAAGGCGCTGGCGGAGAAAGTGACAGCGGCGAATACGGCGCCTATCGTCGTGCCAAAAGCGAAAAAGCTGACGAGGTCCATTGTTGTCGTGTCGCCGTCCGTCGGAAAAAACACGCTGACCATGACCGCTGCTCGTGCCCAGACAAGAAAGATGATCATCAGCACCAGCGCGAAAACCATCTCATTCCCGAAATGTCGCTTAAACGCCGCGCGAATGCTGCGCACCATCAGGGGGCGTTGGCCGCGCTCGAGTTGGGCGCTGATGGCATAAAGACCAATACAGGTGAGTGGCGCCAAAAACACAAAACCGCCGAGCATCGCGAACATGATCCACTGACTGCCTCGAATCCACGCCAGTAAACAAACGATGCCGATCAGGGTGGCAACGGTCAGTCCGTAGGTGAGGCTTTGTTGCGGTGCTTGCATCAGGTCATTGATGCCGGCCCGGACCCATCCAAAGGGTGCCCATGGGGATAACTTCCGGCACGGAGCGGCGAACGGTAGTTCATCGCGGTTAATCGGCGTTCGGTCTTCCTCTGTCATTGCCGATTATTGGCATTAAGCAGACGGATTTTCAAGCACCCGGACGGCCACCTGTTGTCCGGTCACGGAATAAGCGATGTACTCATAAGTCAGCCCGGACTTATCGACGTACTCCTGAAACGCTTTGAACTCGTGTTGTTGCCAACGGTGGAAATTATAGTACTCGTCGAACAGGATGATCGAACCTGTCTGTAGCCTGTGGCCTAGCAGGTCGAAAATTGTGACGGTTGATGAATACAAATCGCAGTCGACGTGCAGGAAAGCGATCGGGTCGGTATGCGATTCGAGAAAGCCCGGCAGGGTTGCGTCGAAATAACCCACGTGAAATTCGACATTATCCGGCACCTTGGGCATTTGTTTCTGTGCGAACGCGCCGATCGGATTGCCGTTCCAGTGCTCCTGAATACCTTCAAACGAATCGAAGCCGTGCACGGCGCCATCAACCACGGATGCGATCCAGCGCATTGATTTACCTCTGCCGACGCCGAACTCCAGAGTCAGGCCGTCGGATTTGACCTGATCAAGCGCGTACCTGACCAGCTGCGGGTGCTTTTCAAAATACGGCGCGTCGACCATATTTGCACTGATGTAAGCCAGCGTGTCTTTTTTGGCCGCGAGATTCATGTCAACGAGGAGATTGGACGAGTAATGCTTGAGCATGAATCGCCTGAAAATGAACTCACTCAGGGTGCGTTTGAATAGGGGCATTTGCAGGTCTCGGGATCGCTAATTTAACGCCGCGTACGGTATCACATGATTCGCCGGAAAGTGCGCTACATCCTATTTGACAAGGGCTGGGGCCGTATTGCGGTCAGGCTGCAGGAAGGTCCACCGCTCCTGAAAGTCCTTGGCCCCAAACGCTTTCAGGATCGCTCGTACCAACGCGCACCGTCCCTCCGATCCGCACGCAACTCACCGGTCTGCACGAGAAAATGCAAGTGCGCCAGCGCCTCGCCCGTCGCCATGATGCGGTTCTTGTCGTCAATTCTGGTTTTGTAAAGAGCCGGAAAAACATCGATTGCTCGCTGTGGATCGACGCAATACTCGCGCAGAATATCGAGCCGCTCCTCGTGCTCGCGAATCAAAGCAACGATTCGAAAATGAGCGCCGCGAAAGGGTTTGCCGTGCGCCGGTAGCACCAGCACGTCTTCCGGAATGGCAGCTTTTAATCTGCGCAGAGAGTCAAACCAGTTCCGCAACGGATTCGCCAAGGGCTCCGTCGGCCAGACGCTGACGTTTGGAGAAATGGTGGGCAATAACTGATCGCCTGCTATCAACACATTGTGATCCCGATCATAAAGACAGGCGTGCTCGGGTGAATGGCCACCGCCGGTGATGACTTCCCACTTGTGTTCACCGATCAGAAGTATGTCGCCGTCACTCAGTCGCTTGTAGGATTCGGGCAATGTGGTAACAAATTTACCGAAAAATCCGAACGCCGCCTGATAGCCTGCGAGTTGCTCGTCCGTATATCCTGCGTCCTTGTAAAACCGGACGCCTTCTTCAGGTGCTTCCCGGCCCGTGTCGGCGACGAGAATTCGGCACAACATGTATTCATCGCGCGGCATCCACAAATCGACGTCAAAATGGCGTGCCAGGAAACCGGCGCAGCCAACGTGATCCGGATGCATGTGTGTCGCTATGACATGCGATGCCGGATCGCCACTCATCGCATCGTCAAAGACTTTTTGCCAGAGATCCTGCGTCTTGCTGGTGCCGACACCCGTATCAACAATCGCCCAGCGATCGCCGTCCCGGACCAACCAGAGATTGATATGATTTAACGAGAAGGGCAGCGGCATGCGCAGCCATTCGATTCCCTCAGCAATCGTCAACGTCTCACCGTTGTCCGGTCTGGCGTCAAATTCGTATTCGATACTCATATCTCTATGGTGGCACGGCAGCCACCAAAAGCCGAGCAGCTAAGCAGCGGCAGGGCTGACAGCGACCAGATTCCGCAGGCGTTCGGCTACCTGCAGGCGCACGAGATCAACCGAATCGTCTTTAACCGGGCCGTATCCGCGGATATTCATATAGAGCGATACCAGTTCGGCTGCATCCTGAAGTCTGTCTTCTCGCAGGACCGGCAGAAGTTCGTCGATCAGTTGCTCGAATTCCTGGATCAGTGCTCGTTCCATTCGCCGTTCCGTGCTGTGGCCGAAAATATCGAAGGCCGTTCCGCGCAGACCGCGCAGTCCGGCGAGTATTCGGAATACTGGCAGCATCCATGCGCCAAACTCTTTCTTTCGGGGGCGGCCTCTGGCATCGGTTTTGGAATTCAAGATCGGTGGTGCGAGATGGAATCGAAACTTTGCTTTCGTACCGAATTCGGCGCGCACTGCGTCGATAAAATCTCTTCGCGTGTGCAATCGGGCAACTTCGTACTCGTCTTTGTAGCTCAACAACTTGAAGTAGCTTCTGGCTACTGCATCCGCCAACACGCCTTGTCCACCGATGGCGATCTCGCACGCGCGGGATTTCCCGACCAGTGCTTCGTATCGCAAAGCAAGGGCTTCGTTTTGATAATCTTGAAGGAAGTCCCGTCGTCGCGCGATGACTGCGTCGAGCGTCTCGTCGTCTGTCGTGCCGCCATTCAATGCCCGCTCGATTTGTCCTGGATCAACGACAGCCAATCGTCCCAAACTGAATGCGGCCTTGTTGTTATCAACAGCAACAGCATTTAGCTCGATCGCGCGCAGCAAAGCGCCAAGCGATACCGGGACCAGTCCGCTTTGCCATGCATAACCGAGTAGCAGTACGTTCGCGTAGATGGTGTCGCCAAGTAACACATTGGCAACATTGTTGGCGTTAAGCGTTGACAGATTTTCAGCGCCGATGGCGTCGCTTATGGCATTTATTCTGTCATCTACATGAAGATCGGCATCTCTGTGTTGAACGAAATCTGCGGTCAGCATTTCGGCGCTATTGACGACGGCCCGCGTACGATTCTTACGGTAGGTGATAGAGGCCTTCGGCGAGGAACTGACAACGAGATCACAGCCAATGAGGGCATCAGCACGCGCCGGTTCGATACGAACCTGATTGATGACGGCCGGACTCGATGCAATGCGGATGTAGCTCAGCACCGGACCGAACTTTTGAGCAAAGCCCATGAAGTCCAATACGCTGGCGCCTTTGCCTTCAAGATGCGCGGCCATCGTAATCAATGCACCGACCGTAACAACGCCCGTCCCACCGACTCCTGTGACGAGCAGGTCAAAGCATGAATTGATCTCAGGTATCTCTGGCTCGGGAAGCGTGTCGTCCGACGACAGGATAATTGGGTTCACAGAATCCGCAGCCGCGTTGCGTGCAACATGTCCCTCGACCGTCACGAAACTCGGGCAGAAACCGTTGATGCAGGAATAGTCTTTATTGCAGGAATTCTGATCGATTTGCCGTTTGCGACCGAACGGAGTTTCTTTGGGAACAACCGACAGACAATTAGATTCGACGGAACAGTCGCCGCAGCCTTCACAGACGAGGTCATTGATAACGACAAACTTTTTCGGGTCCTCCATCTTGCCGCGCTTCCTCCGGCGTCGCTTTTCGGTTGCACAGGTCTGCGCGTAAATGAGGATTGTTACGCCGGGTATGTCGCGCAGTTCGCGCTGCACGGTGTCCATATCCTGCCGATGCGAAATCGTCATGCCCGTCGGAAATTCGCTGGCATCAAAGAGTTCGGGTTCGTCAGAAACCAGTGCGATGCGATCGACGCCCTCGGATCGCACGGTATGCGCAATTGCATGAATCGAAATTGGTCCGTCGACCGGTTGGCCGCCAGTCATCGCGACCGCGTCGTTGTAGAGGATCTTGTACGTGATGTTGGTCTTCGCGGCAATCGCCTGTCGAATGGCCAGTGATCCGGAATGATAGAAAGTTCCATCACCCAGATTCTGGAAGATGTGCTTACCGCCATTGAATTTCGAACGCGTTATCCAGTTGACGCCTTCGCCGCCCATTTGAATCAGACCATCGGTATCGCGGTCCATCCAGCTAGCCATGAAATGACAGCCGATGCCGGCGAGTGCCTTTGAGCCTTCGGGCACTTTTGTTGAGGTATTGTGGGGGCAGCCGGAGCAAAAGTACGGCTTGCGTTTCGCGCCGGCGACTTCAATGATCGCACCGCGATCATCCGACAATCGTTGTGCGCGCAGTGTGTAAGTATTGCCGCCAAATTCATGATCAAGGCGCTGTGCAACGATTGTGGCTAGTTGCAAAGGAGATAATTCGCCGACCCAGGGAATCAACCGCTTACCATTTTCATCTTCCTTGCCTACCATGCGTTTGGGTTTGCGACCGGGGTAGTCGTAAAAGTATTCTTTGAACTGACTCTCGATGATGCCGCGCTTTTCTTCAACGACGAGCACTTCGTGTTTGTTCTTTACGAACTCGAGTGCGCCATCGTGTTCCAGCGGCCAGACCATGCCCACTTTGTATACGTCGATACTGACTTTGTCGGCATTGTTGCTATCGATGCCAATCAGTCGCAGTGCCTCCATCAAGTCAAGATGGGCTTTGCCGGTTGTTACGATGCCGAAGCGTGCATTTGCGACATCGAATATTTTCTTGTCGATCGGGTTTGCTGCGGCGAACGCGAGAGTTGCCGCTTTCTTGGCTTCCAGACGCTCTTCGATCTGCGGACCTGGAAAATCGGGCCATCGATAGTGCAGGCCATCGGCGGGTGGCTCGAAGTTTCTCGGTATTACAAACTGCGGATACGGCGGCAGTTCGACCGACATAGCTGACTCGACGGTTTCCGAGATCGCCTTGAAACCCACCCACGTACCCGAGAATCTCGACAGCGCAATGCCGTACAGACCAAACTCGAGGTACTCGGCGACACTGGACGGATTCAGGTTGGGCATCATGAAGGTCATGAAGGCGACATCCGACTGATGCGGCATGGATGATGAGACACAGCCGTGGTCGTCGCCCGCAACAACCAGCACGCCGCCATGCGGGGAACTGCCGTAGGCGTTGCCGTGCTTTAGTGCATCACCGGCGCGATCGACACCTGGTCCTTTGCCGTACCAAATACCGAACACACCGTCGACCTCTCGATCCGGGTCTGTTTCCACCTGCTGCGAACCGAGAACGGCCGTTGCGGCAAGATCTTCATTCACGGCGGGCAGGAACTCGATGTTGTTTTCAGCAAGAAAAGACTGCGCCCGCCAGAGCTCCATGTCGACCGCGCCGAGTGGCGATCCGCGGTAGCCGCTGATGAAGCCGGCGGTGTTCAATCCGGCGGCCTTGTCTATGGTGCGTTGCATCAGCGCGATGCGAACCAGCGCCTGCGTACCTGTCAGAAAAACTCGTCCGGATTCGCGACGGTAGCGGTCCTTGAGTTCGTAGTTATCGAGGGGGAAAGTCATCCCGCTAGTGTCGCAGAATCAAGGCGGGTATCGATTCCAATCATCCCGTAAAATGGAGTATAAATGGAATAATGTCCCGAAAACGTCAAAAAAACGGTAAAATAGTCCAACAAAATTGTCGCTGGGGAAAAATAGTGCTCGAGGCCAAAGATCGCCAGCTGCTGGCGGAACTGCAGCGCGACAGCCGACTGACCATGCAGGAGCTCGCCGATCGAGTCGGCATGTCAACGTCGGCGTGCTGGCGTCGCGTAAAGGCACTTGAGAGTGAGGGCATTATCAGTCGCTATGCTGTCATCGTGGATACGAAAAAAGCCGGTTTCGGATTGTCGTCAATGGTGCACGTATCACTCGCAAGACATGAGCAAAAAAACGTCGACAACTTTGTTCGCGAAGTATCGCGGCACCCGGAAGTGCTCGAATGTTTTGCAACCAGTGGCGAAGCAGACTTTCATTTGCGCGTCGTCGTCGAAGATATGGATGCTTACAACGCGTTTCTTGACGACTTCATATTCAAACTGCCGGGTGTTTCGCAAGTACGATCGAATATCGTACTGAAAGAAATTAAATCGGATACGGCATTGCCTTTTCGCGCTTAAGTATGATCGGTGCAGGGGAGCAGGATGTGTGCCAATATTTCATCCGGTATCATGGGGGAAGATCATTTGGCATCTGAAGCCTAACGGTTTCGGATAGGCGACAGTCGCTACCGACCACCCTGCACCGAGATATCTATTAATAGGTTTTGGATGAGTTCCTTGCCGAATACCTTACCCCCGCTTACAGCGCCACAATTCCGTTGGCGGCGCTTCGCCGATCGCCAGTGTGTCGCGTCGGTCCCGGTATTCTTCCTTTTCGGTCTGCGGCATTACTTTTTTGCCTTATCAAGGAGACCCTTGTCAAATTCTAGGGAATGGTCCTGGCCAGGCGGAATCCAGTACTGTCGTTTCGGGCGGTCGGTTTGTCCCTGAAGCGGCTGGCGGAGCGAAAATACCTCGGGCTGCCGCTCCAGGCACCGCCGCGAACGACGCGAGTATCGCAGTCTTCGTGTTTTCTCTCTGATCCGTCGACCGGGGCACCTTGATAGCTGTCAACCCAACAGTCTTCTACCCACTCCCATACATTGCCGCTCGAGTCGTAAATGCCAAACTCGTTGGCGGCAAAATGGCCGACCGGCGCCGTGTGAGCGTGGCCATCAGAACAATGTCTGTTCACATAGGTATCCAATGGATACTCGAGGGCGTAGCTAAGGTCTGACGAATTTGCATTTCCGCAATTTTCGACGAGACCAGAATCCAGCCCCCACCAATATCGCGTCGTCGAACCCGCTCTGGTGACATACTCCCACTCAGCTTCTGTCAATAACCGATACGTCTCTCCGGTCTTTCCTCCGAGCCATAGGGCATAAGCCTTAGCATCATTCCAGCTCACGCAGACCACCGGGTGCAAATCAGACTGGGAGAACCCCGGCTTCTCCCAGCTGCCCCCTTTTCTGAGCGTCTTTTCGCCTCCAGCGAAGGAAAGGCACTCGTCTCCGGTAGCGTGCCCGCTCTCCTGCACAAATCGTGCAAACTCGCCACGAGTCACTTCATGTATTGAAACCGCCAGCTTGTAGTCGATATTCACTTGGTGAGCCGGCTGCTCGCGTTGCATCCGGGAAGCGGAATAGCCTTCACGCTTCGACTGCTCGACTTCGACCGCAATCTCCGCATCTGTTGTTCCCATCATGAAACTACCTGGAGGGATTACCACCATTTCCGGGCAGTTCTCACAATCGCGAAACGTCGCACCCGGGTTCATTTCCGCCCCAAATGGCACACAGGCAGTTAGCGCCACCGCCACAAAACCAAGTGTGAGTGTTGAAATGCCCCGCATCGTATTGCCCAAATCACGTAGCCTCTACCGTGAGTGAAGATAGCAGTTTCGTGGACTAATTCAAAAGTTCCACATCTCTGCAATTGGCCGCGTCAGGCCGGACATTTCCATGGTTGGTAGCGGCAACTCCTGACCCGGGGTAGTCCCTGAGTCAGTGGTAAGTCGGGGTCACGACTTTCTCCCGGGCGAAAACGTCCCGCTCATGATGGGTGCCTTTGCTCCTAAGGAAACGGTGGTCTAATGTGAGGTCGCCCATACGGACGTGGCAGTTTACATGGTATTTGTTGGTTGACTGACTATACGGCATTGACGTATAGTATTGACTGTGCGCCATCGCTTATTCATTGAGTCTCGGATCTTCACCAAACTCATTGGCGAATACTTGGACGACAATGATTATTCGATGCTTCAGCAACACTTGCTGGAGCACCCCGAGGCGGGCCCCATAATTCGTGGTTCCGGTGGTGTCAGGAAGCTGCGCTGGAGCGTGTCGGGCAAGGGAAAAAGCGGTGGTGTGAGGGTTATTTACTACATTCCAGATGGCAGCTCATTTTGGATGTTGACGATCTACAGCAAAGGCGAAGTAGACACCATTTCAGGGTCGGTGCTGAAAAAGATCAAGGAGGCAATGAAAGATGGCCAAGCGTGATATCGGTCAGGAAATTCTAGACTCGATCAATGACATTAAGGCCGGCAATGTTGGTCGGGTACACGTGTACATTACGCCGGCTCAAATCAAAGCGGTGCGGCAGAAAGTCGGCGTGTCGCAAAGTGCATTCGCGGCAATGTTGAACGTGTCGCTGCGTACCTTGCAGGAGTGGGAGCAAGGTCGACGCCAGCCAAATGGACCCGCACGGTCTTTACTTGCGATCGCTGCCAAGCGGCCTGAAGTAATGCAAGAGGTATTTGCCGCTTAGACAAGCACCGATTTGATCACAGAGTAGTTTGCCAGACACGTACTCCCTAAAGCAGGCACCAGAACGGCAAGTTTCGGACAAGAAGATCTTCAACCTAGGTGCGAAGAATGGGTCAGGACTTGCCTCTGATGAATGCCTGTCTACCTGGCGAGGCGGGACAAATAGCGGGTACGACTGGACTAGTTTACCCAGACAACCTGCATCAATGAGTCAATACGGGTTTCGCCTGACTCCAGGTTGATCAGGTGACCATTGCCTGATGACGAGCATGGATGCACCAACAAGTAGCGGCCGAATGATGATGCGCCACAAGTTGCTACGCTGAAGGATCTCAATTCCTCACCATCAACAACGATGCGCATCGAATACGTTCCTATCAGGCCGGTGTCTTGACCGTAATTGCCCCTCGCAACGACAGACGACGATATCCCATCAACGTCAAACCTCAGTTCCTTTTCGGCCATAGGGTGGCCGAATTCATTAAGCGGGCTTCGAGATTCGACAAATTTCAAGAAGTCATTGTGTTCCGGCGATTGCGACCAGACGGACCGCCCATTTTGCATTTCCCAGTAGTAGCTGACATCGGAGTCAAGAGTCTCGAAGGTGCATGGAAACTCGAATCTGTGGCACCACTTCTGGTCTTCTATGTCCCAATGGTCGTCGTTGCGAACAAACAAATATGAGTACTGATCGTCCGCCGGCATGTCGATTCCCATAACGATCGCGATACGCCCATCATTCAGTGTGCCGGCTAGCGTGGGTAATAGGCGATTCGACTCCCGTGACGGAAAGTACTGGTCATTTGGCTTTACCGCCAGCGAGGCCCGATATGTCTCGAAATTATCGTCAGGCAGGGGTAGTCGATGAATTTCGCCGACGCTCTCGGAAAGGTGGACGAAATGTAGCTCCTTTTCCAGGACAAAGTAGATCGTCTCAGGCGCGGTAGATACAAATAACCGGTCCGGGCACTCCGGTGCGTGGGCAAGTGATCTTGTCTGACCTGTTGCCGGATCGAAAAAGAACACGCCACAGTCTCCGGAACCTCTCTTCGTGAATGCTAAGCCTGCCACGCGAGCCCGATCAGTCGGATCCAGACCGTTCAGTTTTCGAACATACTGCCAGGCGAAGTTTGGTCGAAGCTCGCTGACGCGGCCCCACAGTACGGCGTACGGTGCCCCGTCATCGTTTGCCGGTGCATTTGCAAGCTCTTCGGATTCGAACAACTCCTCGTACACCTCATCGCAAGTGACCTCCCGCATCGGGTTCTCGGCGTCTCCGGTAGGGACGTAGTTGGTCCAGGCGAACTTTTTGTAGTGGTATCTCGAGCCCGAAAGCGAGACCTTGCTTAGTCCAAGCTCGGTTGCGATCCAAAGAGCATCTGAATGTACAACCATGTCGGAAACCTGGAATCCGCACGTGCCGGCTCCCAGGGTCCAATCGGCGTACATCTCGTCATTGTCAAAAAAGGCAGACAACACACCAACCCCGACCCCGGTTCCGCACTCGCCGTACCAGGCAGTCCCGATCCAGAGATTGTCTCCGAAGTAGGCGAGGTGGCTGGTCGAGCGATCGAGCAATTTGAGGGGCCGATAGTAGCGAATCGACCCTGTCTCAATGTCTTCCTCGACGATGCCCCCGACCCCGCCATAGCCCTCTCCGCCATAAAACGATATCCCGCCCCAACGCTTCCCGCCGCCTGTCGCGCATACGCCGATCTTCTGCTGAAAATAGTGGTTCTCGGGATCCCACCAAGGTTGATTGGCTCTCAGCCATTCCTCGTCGGGCGGCGGGTCCATACAGGCATCGGCATACACAGAAGCTGTTCTTATCGGTACCTCCGATCGAGGCTGAACGGTCCAGTTGCCCTGCGCATCGACGGAGACCACAGTCGCGCCTGCCCCGTCTTCACTTCGCTCGATGGGCCCGACATAGGCCATAAGTCGGTCATCAATTACCTCCAGTGCGTAGACCTGGGGCAATAGAGATTCGTCGATCCCGCAACTCCAGCCCGCAATGGCTTGGTCAGGTAGACCCACACAAGCAACAACACAAATAGGAAGAAGTCGATCCGGCCGCATGTCCTGATTATACGCACGTGCCAAAGTTTCATGCGGATCTCAGAGGCAATTCCTGACCCTGAGTTAGTACTCGTACCAGGGGAAAGACAGGACTTGCCATTGACCGAAACATACGCAACTCAATAATTCCGAATATGGGTGAATGGCATTTCGGGGTCAGGAATTTTCATAACCGGCCAACAGCGACCGTCATTCTAGAACTCCGCGACAGCAACTGAGCGCGCTGGAAGTGTGAACGTAGCGCCCGGAGCCTGCACAGTCGGCAGGCTGTCGGCCGGGTCTGCGCTGGCATCGAATACAAACAATTCTCCGGGTGTTGAATCCGCTCCATCCAGCGTGATCTTCACCGTTCTGGCGGCGGCGTTGCGATTAACCAGCAGAACACGCACGACACCGCTTTGAGTATCCCGTGCGACGAGCGTTGCGCCCATTCCCGCATCCAGGCGCCCGTCCGGAAGTCCTGTAACTGCTAATCGTTCGGCAGTATCTGTAACGAGTTTGGCCATCAGTTCATAGGCCCGGTATAACGGGCGCGGCGTACCCGAGTTGTCGATCAGGCCTAGTGCGACTGCCGGAAAAAAGTCGTAGAAAATAGCGTTATGAGACCGATCGAGGCCGCGGGAAGCGCCAAGCGCCACGACGGTCGCAGCGTGCAGGGCTGGATCCATTGTCGCCGCATACTGTTGGTCACCGGCACGAGTTGCAAGGTCCGGCCCCCACTCCGCGAACACCAGTTCGATATCCTGGTAGTTGGTCGAATTCTCACGCGCAGTCGCAACGCGTCCGATTGCGTCGACTAACGTCAGTGGGTCGTCCGCGTAACCATGGAACGAAATGAAATCCATCGGAATATTGACCGAGTCAAAACCCTGAATGGTTGCAACCGCCGTGTCCGCACTAACGAAGCTGCCGAGCCCAATCCGAATCGCCTGTCCGTTCGTGTCTGCGGTTATACTGCGATACGCATCGAGTTCATTCAACGTTGCTATGGCCATGTTGAAGAATAAGTCCGGCTCTGGAACCAGCGTCGGCTCCCAGAATATTCCAAGCTCCGGCTCGTTCCAGACCTCCCAGTACTGCACAGGGCGAGGCCGCTCATCTCCGGTCCTGGTGCCGGTGCCTTCGACAACGCGCTCCACCATGCCAGCGACCGCCCGGGCGAAAACAGCCGGGTTGACCGGCTCATTGTTCGAGACGCTATTCATGAATGACACACCGCAGTCCGGTCGATTTGGCGTTTGATTGATGGACAGTGCGCGGGGCATCAGATCAATGGACAGATATGCCGTAGCGCCGAATGCGGCAGCGTTGTCGATGACGGAACGCACGTAATCGAGGTGAAAGCGGCTATCGACGATATCAGCGTCAGCAACCGGCGAGCCGTCTGTGTAAGTAAACCAATCCCGACTCGCCAGCAGCTCGATGTCTGTTGCAAACGAAGATTGGTTTTCGGGTGTCACATTGGGGCACACCGAGGTATCGGTCAGCATGCCGAATAACTCCGTGGAGTTTTCCCAACGACCGACACCGATGCGCCAATCGGTTCCGGCACCACTTGGCGCCGCGAACCCGACCTCGTTCATTTCGGCGATCAGGTCGGGGACGTTCTCGTAATCGTATAACGCGCCCGACAGGTCGTAGTAACCAATCAGCGATTGATTCAGAGGCGCTGCAACATCGGCCGTATTAACGACAATGTTCCAATCTGCCGCAGCCGGCGGCGGAGGTGGCGGTGTTGGCTGACTTGAGCTTCCACCGGACCCGCCGCAGCCGGCCGCTAAAATGCTGGTTAGTGCGGTCAGCACCAACGCATAGCGTGTCCTTGGTCGAACAATCGTCATCGCAATGAACCTCAGGCAGTTTTGGCCACTAATGAGAAACGCCTCAATTAGTGAAACTTCATTGCTATTGATATGACATTCGACGCGCAAAATCGATGATGCGCCTCACACCCGCGCTATTCTAGAGTGGCGCCCCGCTGCCAGCGGTAATTTTCGGGCAACGACCACGGAACGCGAGTGACGAATATTGACCCATTTTTCGCGCTGGCGCTGAACGGCAGCTATCAATACTTGTCATTCCGGTGACTGCGAATCACTTTCCTTTCACAAACGACCGGACATTGGCAATATCTCGTCGATGATTTTCAGCATTGTCGGCGATAAGAATGAGCTCGTTGAAATACTCCACCGCAGTGGGACTGTCCCCTGTGGCCCTGGCGGACTGTCCCGCACCATGTAGGCTGTTGTATCGACCTGGTGCTCTTCGCAATGCCGACCGATAAGCCTCCAGCGCTTCCTCAAAGTGCCCTGTTTCAAATAACAGGTCACCCAACAGCTCGGCAGCCGGCAAGACTTCTCCTGGTGTAACAGCATGCTTCTCCGTCGACGCTTCAAGTGCTGCGGCTTGCCGCATTGTCCTAAGCGCTTGTTCAGTGTCGCCATGGGCATGCGCTTGCCACGCTCGTGCCGCCATTTCCTGGATTTCGATTTGTTGCGCCCAGTATGGGATTTCGACGCCGGCACGAAGTGACTTCAGTGCTTCAATATCTGCAGTCGCATCATCAGGCCGGCCGAGGCGGGACGCGGCCAATGCACGAGCAAAGTGTGTGATCGCAACATATGGATCGTGTGCGACTTCCCACGGAAACGTTGTAGGAGTCCGCGGCTTCAAGTTCGCCGCTGCCTTCCAGTCGCGGCGCTCCAGAGCATAGCGTGCAGGCAACGCGGCAAATGCATAAGCCGAGCCGGCCCTGCCCATCTCGCTATACGGGGGTTGCAGTTCCTCGGCGTCCCGCATTATTTCTAGCGCGGCGCTATCGTTACCCTTCTGCAGATAGGCGTACGCGAGGTAGTCCAACGCGTGCGTATAGTGGACGTTGATTTCACCGTTTTGAAGACAGAGTGCCAAGGCCGTGTCAGATGAAATAGTATTCCACTCAATGGCTTTCCCCCACTGGCCGAGTCTCGTATAGATATGCGTCATCATATGAGCGGCGTGAGGCACGCGCGGCGTGATCTTGCCGTAGTTATCCGCTGTTGCCAGCGCCTTTTCAGCGAGCCCGGGAAAGTCGTACGCATGAATGATGTAGTGATGTGCGCCGGGATGATTTGGGTTTTCGGCGAGCACGCTCTCAGCGATCAAGCCTGCGGCCTTTTGCGTGACGAGCTCTTTATCGGCGTTATCGGCTGTTGCGCGCAAAGCGAGTGAGTAAAATGCTCGAGCCTCCAGATCCTCTGGATACTCTTCGCTAAGGGCCTTCCAGGCATCCTTGAATTGTTGCAGCCATTCCCTCTCACTCGCTGAC
Organism: Woeseiaceae bacterium; assembly: GCA_021773095.1. GTDB lineage: Bacteria > Pseudomonadota > Gammaproteobacteria > Steroidobacterales > Woeseiaceae > UBA1847. The sequence goes on from JAJFKR010000033.1 coordinate 64,147, forward strand.
TCGCCTGCCTCAAAATACGCGCGAGTTGTCGCTATGTAAGCATCCTCTCTATCCGAATGCCCTCCAAGCGACAGCGATTGCTCGACCAGTCCCAGTCCGTGTTCAAATCGCGATGGAGACAGGACGTCCGTCCATAGCGGATGTATCAGGGCCATTGCCCGGCCCCAATAAGCCAGAGCGCAGTCGGGGTCACGGTCATCGGCCATACCGAATACAAAATTCGCCTCGTCGTACATCATGTGGTGTAGAAGCGCGACGCCTCGCTCAACGAGCGGAGCAGCATCAGCATTGCACCCGACCGGAAAACTAACGTCGCCTACCGGCGTCTTTACCAAATCAAAAGGCAAAGCAGCCGGCGCTCTGGACTGATCGTCTTTCCCGCATGAAACCAAAATCAGGAACACGAGAGAAAAAACCAAGAGCGAGTATCTATTCATTTCAGTGGCAACGGTTCTTCGTGGGCAGCCGCTTGTACTTCGCGGCATTCATTGATGCCACACGCGCCACCAACCGTGTGAATCTGCTCAGGGATCATCCCGGGAATCGCCTCACCGTGGGTCCGCACAGCCGCGTGGACGTCTGCAGTCCGTGGATACATGAGTCCGTTCCCGCAGTCAGGGCCGCTGCCGGGAACCCAGGCCTGTTGATGCGCAGTGTAGTTGAGCTTGCCGTTATTGCCGACGACATGGCCTGCTCCAAACAAAACACAGCTCGGAATATCAAAACCGGGTACCCCCGGCGGTCCCGGAACGCAGCGGAGGTCCGGAGCTACGGGATTACCATGACATTCCCCAGGATTGTTAAAGATTAACAGCCACATTGTGTACGTGCCGGGGTTAACTGTCGTTTTGACCGACACTGTGATGCCTTTGTCAGTTCTTATGATCTTTGAGCTAGCGCCGGCGACCGGCCCGCCATTCGGCAGATTGACGACTGGCACTGTTGATATTGTCGGCTCGCCCGCGTGCGCCGCGCCTCCGAACCCCAGCACCACCAACACGAATACTCCACCAACTAGTCGAAAAAAACGTTTTCTTGAGTCCATTATCTTATTCCCTATGTTGTTGTACTTACTTACTCGAGCCCAAAGCTTGTCTAGAAATCGTGTTCGAGAAACAAGCTACGGCCAACCGCGCAAGCTATCCTGATAGAATGTTTAAAGTTTCTTTAGGAAAAGCTTAGGCCCATTAATATCAAAGACTTAAAATGCATTCGACAGCTGGCCAGCCTCGTCGAATCAACGCGTATCCGTAGGCAGCGGTGACCGATAGCCTGCAATCTGGTTTTCGGATCGGTGACTGGGAGGTCTATCCGCAGGAAAACCGCCTGAAAGGACCGGATCGAGAGTGTGTTCTTGAACCAAAAGTGATGGATGTGCTCGTCCTGCTCGCGCGGAGGCAAGGGGACGTGGTTTCGCGCCAGCAGATCCTGGACTTTGTCTGGGCTGATATTGTGGTGGGAGACGAGGTGGTATCTCGCGCAGTCTCCCTGCTGCGAACAGAGCTGGGCGACGACCGGAAAAAACCGCGCTACCTGAAGACATTCTCGAAGCGCGGTTACTGCCTTATAGCCGACGTGATCTTAGTGTCCTCAAACGAGCCGCGACAAGTGGAATCGGTATCTGATGCTTCCGCTTCCGCTGAAAATCGAACTGAGTCGATCACCCGTCGCACCATGCGCAAACCGTCTTTCACGATTGTCACTGTATTTGCACTGGCGTTAGCCTACTTCGCGTACGACATTTTCTTATTGCAGCCAGAGTCGGCCCATAACGCCGGATATATCGGAAAGTCCATCGCCGTGCTGCCATTCATCAATATGAGCGCCGACCCTGAAAACGAATACTTTTCCGATGGTTTGTCGGAGGAGCTCCTCAATCTGCTGGCCAAGATTCCCAAGCTTAGGGTTGCGGCTCGAACATCGTCTTTCTCATACAAGGCTAAAGATGTAAACATTACCCAAATTGGTGAGGAGCTCAATGTCACCCATGTATTGGAAGGCAGTGTCCGCAAGACCGGCAACCATATTCGGATAACGGCACAATTAGTCGAAGTCGACGATGGCTTTCACCTGTGGTCAGAGACATTCGATCGGAACCTGGATGACATTTTCGCGATTCAGGATGAAATCGCCAAAGCGGTCGTAGGCGAACTCAGGATCAGCCTGTTGGGCACCATGCCCGAGGGCAGAAAGACGGATCCAGAGGTTTATTCGTTGTATCTGCAGGGCAACTACTTCATTAATCTGCGGGATGAGGAAAGTTTGGAAAAGGCGCTCGCGGCACTGAAACAGGCCCTGGCAATCGATCCCGACTTCGCCCCGGCCTGGGTGAGCCTCGAACTGACTTACGCATATCAGATGCTCGCTAAGCCAGCAGCTCGGGAAGAATTTCGGGCGCTGCGAATCGAAGCGATAGAACGGGCGCTGGCAATCGATGAAAATCTCGCGCCCGCCTGGGCGGCGCTGGCCTATCAAAGAAAATTCTATGAATCAGATTGGCACGGCGCCCGAATCGCCGTTGAAAAGGCATTGCAATTGGAACCCAATAACGCGCGCGTTATTGGTGTTGCAGCTTCGATAGCGAGCACGTCTGGACGATTATCAGAAGCCATAGAACTGTTCGAAAAGGCCGCTTCACTGGATCCTATAAGACTCTCCAGCCTGATGGCACTCGGGCGTCGTTACCTGGTAGTTGGCCGCATTGACGACGCATTCGATGCATTCGGTCGGGTGCGCGCAATAAACCCCGACTACCCTGGCCTGAGTCTTGTCTTAGGCCGTGTTTACATGATGCGAGGTGACCTCGAAAACGCCCTGCTTGAAACCGAAAAAAAACCAGACGAGTTTTATTATCGTCACCAAAAGGCCAATTTTTTGTACATGATGGGTAAGGAAACAGAAGCCCAGACGCTCATAAACGAACTACTTGAAACATCTGCGGATGACGTGCCGGGCGCAATGGCAACCGTCTATGCGTGGCGCGGCGAAGGCGACTCGGCATTTGAATGGCTGGAAATGGCATACGAGCAACACAATGCAAGGCCGGCCACCTTTCTGGGAAATCTATGGTGGAGAAAGCTCACAGGTGACCCCCGCTACTCAGCTTTCGTAGAGAAAATCGGCTTGCTGGAAGAATGGAAAGCGATGCCGCCCGAATACGGTGGGCCGCCCGAGTAGTAACTCGGAATGGCTGCAGTGGGTCATCGGAAGTCGATTCTAACCTAGAAGCAGTCGTTCAGGCGACCGCAACACCTGGCAAAGCGGCCGTTCACGAGTGGCAAGTTTCGGGCGGACCACCGAAATTGGATTCCGTGCTCATAGAGCCGCTCCAGATCGGCGCGTGCTCGGTCACTGAGTTGGTAGCTGGCCACGGTTTCTCAGTCGTTGCAGCACGTCCTGTCTGACATCTTCAGGCGTACGGTCGCTCATACCACTGTCGAGCCCTTCCTGGATAGCCGCCCTGAGCGCCGCCAACTCGGCGTCGGCGTGCTGCCGTCGTCGGATAAGGTCACGCAACAATTCGCTGTCGTTACCATAATCGCCACTGGCAATTCGCGATTTTATCCACTCCTCCTGTTGGTCGGTTACCGTAATGCTCTTTTTCACCATGCCCATTGGGGTTACCTCGCAAAGCCTGCTTCATTGGTAGGATAATATCCTACCACAGAGCAGTAGCCCGTGGGCGGCATGTTTTGGGCCGATAGTATTCAGCCCTGAGCCTTTCTTGTCCCACGAGCTGCGCACCAGTTTCCTGGGGTTCAACCTAGTAACGACGCCGCAAGCGCATCGCGAAGCGCATTGGCCTGATCGAGAAACGCGGCTCGGCGTGGCGGATCATCACGCAAGACGTAAGGTATGACGCTGGCCTCGTCGAGCACGCACGACAGAATGTGGATCGCGCCACTGATTTCCGCGCGACCGATTTGTGCCCTGAGGGGTTGCAGAATCGGCACGAGGCTCTCGGGCACCTCGCTTGCGACGTAAGCACCGACGCTTGCAGCAACAATGCCTGCAAGGAAATAGTTATTAAGGTCGTCGGGCAAACACATGCCCGTATTGGTCCAATCGGTGCGCAGGCGAAGCTTAATCCACGGCATTATGTAGAAAGAAATATCTGATGCATACAGATGCGGAAATGAGAATGGACCGCCACCATCGCCTGCCAGATACCGAGCCCATTCGCCCTGGCATCCCGCCAGGAATTCGTCGCGTAGCTCAGTTGGTGTCGGTACGGGTGGAAGACCAAGAGTGCCGCTATCAGCATAACCTTCGATCAAATCGGCAAACTGTTCGGGCCAAATTTCCGGACAATACGGATACTCTCGAACCTTGTCATAGCCGTGTTGGGTAAATTGTCGACCACGATTCAGCCAGTAGTTGGTCTCGAAGTTCCCCATGTCGCTGCTCGACGTGCATGAGCAGCGAATGATAGTGACAAATTCGTAAGCTTCTGTAAGGGCTTCTGCGGGTCGCAATCGCCCGATCAATTCAAATTCGTCAACAGAGCCGATGTATCGGCAGTTGAATAGAATTGCCATGTCATCTGTGGGAACTTGTTCGACGCTCTCAGGTTGTCGGTCGTAGACGGCGTCCAAAACGATCAAGTTTGAATAGTCATACAACGCAACAAACCACTTTCCGCCGGCCGCCACCGCATAGGCATGCATAGCCTTTATTTTCGGTACTTTTAGTCGCGGGAATTTGTCGAGGGCGAGCCCCTGTTTTAGACGGATTTTGGTTTGTGCGAGGTGGGTTTCAATGCTGATGCGTTGCTCGGCGCCAACAAGATCAGAAAGTTCGGAGTTTTCATCGAGGATGTGTGCCAGCGTCTTGAGACACTGGTCGAGGAGCTTTCTATTCGGGCGCAGCCTTGATGCGGCTTCATAGTGGACGTCGTCAGCGTCATACCCTTCTCCGCCGCTTGAAGCGATCGACACAAGTTCACAGGCGGTCCAAGCCTGATACACCTGGTCGATTTGGTGATAACCGTCTTCGTCCAAGCGCGCAAGCGCAGCACGAATACTGCTAATTGGTGACTCGACATCGAGAAATTCATCGATAAAGTCGAGCGCACTGTCACTGCCAAAAGGTCCTGGACCGGAAACTCCCATCAGCAGAAAGATATCACAAGAAAAAAACCTTCTGGAAACCGTAACTGTCCCGCAATGACAAACATTGGCAAATGTATTGCCTCGACCGTAAGAAGACGCTGGCTAGGGAATCATGTAAGTTTTATCGTCTGGAATTGGAGGTGACTCTTTGTCCAGTTCGGCAAGTCTTTTTTCAACAAGGCCACTGAATGATGAACTGCTGATTTGTCGTGCTGCCTTGGGGACACGCAGGTAATAGTCACTTCTAAATCTAATGAACCATGATCTGGCAATTTGATCGAACGCCGCCTGATCTTCGTTAGACAGCTCTTCGCCATCCAGACCCATCACCCAGATCGATTGATTGTCGGTGATCAATTGGCTCAATTCTATGTGTGTAGTGGCCAAGTCAACGAATGCCGCGGCCCTTGCGAGTTGTCGGTCCTGTCTCATTTGGAGTCCGACGAAGATTAGCGATGAAACAATCGCTGCTATTCCAACGATCTCCGCAATGTTCTTCCAGTTAGTTGATTTCAATGCAAGTGTCTCGACTTGTTTGTGTCCGTATTGAGCTAAAGCAGCCGTTTTTCAATCTGCCATGTAACAAACATCATACTCAATCAACAGACGCCCAATGCTCATCCGTCGCGACCATGGTCAGCACATCGTATTGTGCGACGACGTCGCCGTCCTGGTTCGTGACTTCAGAATCCCATCGCACTTCGCCGTAGCCTGTTTCTGCGCGCAAGGTTTTTTGTTTGCAACACAAGCGAACCTTTAAGGTATCACCGTAGTTCACGGGTTGTGCGAATCGTAAGTCGTCGACGCCATAGTTTGCGAGCACCGGCCCGAAATCCGGGTCAACGAATAAACCCGCCGCAAATGAGACGATCAGGTAGCCGTGAGCAACCCGGCCGTCGAAGAACGGATTCTTTGCCGCAGCTTCTTCATCGGTGTGGGCGTAGAAGGTATCACCGGTAAACTCGGCAAAGTGCTGAATGTCTTCCAGTGTCACTTCGCGTGAATCGGTAGTAAGCGTGTCACCGATCTCAAGCTGCTCGAAGGTCTTGCGAAAGGGGTGCACCCCCGGATCGTGTTGATCAGCGCCTTTGATCCAGCGATGACCGATCGCCGTCAGGGTTTCGGGCGAACCTTGCACGGCGGTACGCTGCATGTAATGCAATACGCCACGAATTCCGCCCATTTCCTCACCACCGCCTGCACGACCGGGCCCGCCGTGAATCAGGTGCGGCAGGGGAGACCCATGTCCGGTCGACTCGGCGGCGCAATGACGGTTAATGACCACCATGCGGCCGTGATACGCCGCGGTGCCGAGTACCAGTTCCCGCGCGACGGCGTTGTCGTTCGTGACGACCGAGCCTGCGAGACTGCCTTCGCCGAGGCGCGACAACTCGATGGCCTCGTCGAGATTCTCGTAGGGCAGCACGGTGCTCACCGGACCGAAGGCTTCGACGGCATGTACCGATTTTGACGTCATCGGTTTTTCGCAATGCAACAGAGTAGGCATGAAAAACGCACCCTTGTTTGCGTCGGCATCGACAACATCGAAATTGTCGCTGCCGCCATAGACCACATTCGCTTCGTGCGAGAGTTCTTTGACACGGTCGCGAACTTCATCGCGCTGCCCCTGGCTGGCTAATGCACCCATGTCGACATCTTTGCTAGCTGGATTGCCAATGCGAATATTGCCGAGCGCAGTTGAAAGTGCCTCGACGACGTCGCCGGCAATCTCCGCGGGTGCGATGATGCGGCGGATGGCTGTGCATTTCTGGCCTGCCTTGCTGGTCATTTCGCGAGTGACTTCCTGAATAAACAAATCAAATTCAGGTGTACCCGGTATCGCATCCGGACCCAGTATCGACGAGTTCAGCGAGTCGGTCTCGGCGGTAAAAGCGACCGACTCGGCGATGACCTTTGAATGTTGTTGCAGGAACTCGGCGGTGTTCTTGGAGCCTGTGAATGCAATAGTATCCTGGCAATTCAGATGGTCAAACAGATCGCCAACGCCACCGCAGATCAATTGCAACGCACCGTCTGGCAAAATGTCACTGGCATTGATGCGCCGAACCATTAATTCTGTCAGGTACGCGGTGCTCGATGCCGGTTTGACGATTGCGGGAACGCCGGCGAGTAGGGTTGGTGCGAGTTTCTCAAGCATTCCCCAACACGGGAAATTAAATGCGTTGATGTGTATGGCTGCACCCAGTTTCGGAGTGAAAATATGTTGCGCAGTAAATGTGCCGTTCTTGGATATTTGTTCGGGTGGCCCATCGAGATAAACGTGATCATTTGGCATCTCGCGGCGACCCTTGCCGGAATAGACGAACAAGGTCGAGATTCCACCGTCAATATCCACCCAGCTGTCACCACGGGTTGCACCGGTCGCAGTCGAAAGTGCATAGAACTCTTTTTTGTGCTCCATCAAATACTTCGCCAGTGCCTTGAGCATCTCCCCGCGTTCGTGAAACGTGAGTTTGCGAAGGTTTGCGCCGCCGGTTGTGCGCGCGTGATTCAATATGTCGTTAAAGTCCAGGCCGGCACTTGTAATGCTGGCGACTGGCTCGCCGTCGACCGCACTGGTGAGGACATTACCGTCACCGTCGCCATCAACCCATCGATCCAGTACCAAATTTCCGAGCTTTGTTTGCATACAGAGATCAACCCGATTTGAAAAAAAGTGTATCAGATTGTACGGTCAGCCCGATCGAAAGCAAGCGGGCATCAAATGAAGGTTGAATCTGCGTGTCGCAGACTGATCGATGAATACAGTTCAAGGCCAACATTGCGGTCGGGTTCGTTGATTACCACTGTATTTGGAGATGCAATCGCGCCGCGCGGCGGCACTGTCTGGCTTGGCAGCCTTATCGAAGTCATGTCGAATTTCGGTATTGGCGAACGTTTGGTCAGGACTTCGGTATTTCGTTTGGCGCGTGATGGCTGGCTGCAGTCGGAGCAGATAGGCCGCCGCTCGTACTACAGTCTTACTGACGAAGGGCGCGAGCAATTTGATCAGGCCACGCACAGAATTTACGGTGCACCGGCCAAGGACTGGGATGGTCAGTGGTGCCTGTTGCTGTTGTCGGGTCTCGATACTGCAAACAAAGAGCTGGTCCGCAAGGAGTGTGGCTGGCTTGGGTTTGGCCCGATGTCCGCCAACGTGCTCGCGCATCCGGCCCCGAATCTCTCGGATCTTGATATCACTCTGCAGCGGTTGGGCGTCGCGGATGACGTCGTTGTCGTCAATGGCCAGACGGTCCGAAATGAAGCGGGAATGAGGCGGCTGGCGCATGAGAGCTGGAATCTCGCGGATCTTGATGAACGCTACGACGCGTTCGTGAAGATGTTCAGGCCACTCATGCGGTCGTTACAATCGGATTCCCGGGTCGATGATAAAACAGCATTCCTCGCCAGGACTCTGCTGATTCAGGAGTACCGCAAGATACTGCTACGCGATCCCATGCTGCCCGAGGAATTATTGCCCTCGGACTGGCAGGGCGCGACGGCTTATCAACTCTGCAGAAAACTGTATCGGGCACTGTACTTGTTTGCCGATCAGTACCTCACTGAAGCAATGGAAACTGCTGAGGGGCCGCTGCCACCGCCAGCATCCGGTTTCCTCGCGCGCTTCGGCGGACTGGATAAACCGCACATAAGGAAGGCTGAAGATGGATGAGCTGGAACTCGCGCGCCTCTGTGCGGACACGATGTGGAAAGACGACAAAGCGTCTCAGGCACTGGGTATGGAGATCGAGATCACGGGCGTCGGTGCGGCGAGTGTTCGCATGACTGTTCGCAGTGACATGGTGAACGGACTGGATGTTTGTCACGGTGGCCTGGTGTTTGCTCTGGCGGATACGGCATTCGCATTCGCCTGCAACGCGTACAACGTGCAGAGATTCGCGGCATCCGGTCAGGTGGAGTTCCTGCGACCGGCACTGCCGGGTGATGCATTGCTCGCGACAGCCAGCGAAGATCATCGAGGACGTCGGTCGGGCTATTACACGGTGAAAATTCATAATCAGCGTGATGAACTGGTAGCGCTGTTTCGTGGCCGTTCAGGCGGTAACGGAAAGCCGGTATTGAGCACCTAAAGCGATACAAAAATATTGAAAAACATCAAAAGCCGTGACACATTAGTCGGCTGATACTTTGGAGTGATTGATGTACACACAAGGTCTGGATCAAGGCGATAAGGAAACGCAGGCGAGCGCCGGCACGCCTGAGCAACTGGCTGCATTTCAAGAACGCATCGACGCGGAAGAAAAAATAGAAGCGAAGGACTGGATGCCGGAGGCTTACCGGCGCACGTTGATCCGGCAAATCTCGCAACACGCTCATTCCGAAGTTATTGGTATGCAGCCAGAGGGAAACTGGCTGACGCGCGCGCCGTCGTTGAAGCGCAAGGCGATTTTGCTGGCGAAGGTTCAGGATGAAGGTGGACATGGCCTGTATCTGTATTCGGCGGCTGAAACCCTGGGTATTTCGCGGGATCAGATGGTTGCTGATCTGTTGTCCGGCAAAGCCAAGTACTCGAGCATCTTTAATTACCCGACCGTGAACTGGGCCGATATTGGCGCGATCGGTTGGCTCGTTGATGGCGCAGCGATCATGAATCAGATTCCATTGTGCCGATGTTCCTACGGGCCCTACGCCCGGGCTATGGTTCGTGTCTGCAAGGAAGAGAGTTTTCACCAACGGCAGGGCTACGAGCTCTTGTTGACTCTGTGTCGCGGCAGCGCAGAGCAAAAGGCGATGGCGCAGGATGCGTTGAATCGCTGGTGGTGGCCGTCCCTGATGATGTTCGGTCCGAATGATTCCGAGTCCAAACACTCGGCGCAATCGATGGCCTGGAAAATCAAACGTTTCAGTAATGACGAGCTGCGGCAAAAGTTTGTTGACGTCACGGTGCAGCAGGCGGAGTTTCTCGGTATCAGTGTTCCTGATCCTGATTTGAAGCTCGACAAGAAGACCGGGCACTACACGTTCGGTGAAATTGACTGGCAGGAATTTATCGATGTCATCGCCGGCAACGGGCCATGCAACAAACAGCGCTTGGAAAAACGCCAGAAGGCGCACAGTGATGGGGAATGGGTACGCGAAGCGGCGCAGGCGTACGCAAGCAAACAGGCGGCCCGAGCGGCCGCTTGAGAGGTATCAAAATGTCTAAACAGGAATGGCCACTCTACGAAGTATTCATACGCAGCAAGTCGGGGCTGAGCCACCGCCACGCCGGCAGCATTCATGCAACGGACGATCAGATGGCGTTGGACAATGCCCGGGATACGTACACGCGGCGCTGCGAAGGGGTGAGTCTGTGGGTCGTTCGCTCGGACCGCATCATCGCCTCGGACCCGGCGGAGACGGCGGCATTTTTCGAACCGGCCGAAGACAAAATTTATCGGCACCCGACGTTTTACGAGATCCCTGATGGAGTTGAGAACCTGTGAGCAACGATCAGGCACTTATCAATTACACATTGCGGCTTGCCGATAACGCACTGATTCTCTCGCAGCGCATGATCGAACTGGTCGCCGCCGCGCCGGAGCTTGAGGAAGAGCTCGCGAACGCAAACTTCGCGCTCGACTTCATCGGACAGGCGCGCCTGTTTTATAGCTACGCGGGTGAACTGGAAGGTAAGGGACGCGGCGAAGATGATTTCGCGTTTATGCGTGATGAAAATGAGTTTTGCAATCTGTTGTTACTGGAACAGCCGAACGGTCATTTCGGTGATGCACTGGTGCGGCAATTCCTGTTTGAAGCATTCTATGGTCACCTTCTGGATGCGTTAACGCATTGCTCCGACAAGGGGCTGGCCGAGATCGCCGCACGCGCAATCAAGGAAGTGAAATATCACTGCCGGCATAGTTCGCAGTGGCTTGTTCGCCTCGGCGACGGAACAGAACTTAGCCACGAGTGTGTACAGGTATCACTGGATGATGTCTGGCGTTATACCGGAGAGATGTTTGTCGCAGATGAAATCGATACAGCTATTCAGGAAAACATCGACGGACCAGACCTTGGTGCGATTCGCGCGCTGTGGAAACGCGACGTTGAAAAGACGGTAGCCGAAGCAACGTTACGCTTGCCGGTCGACGAATGGATGGCAAGCGGCGGCAAACAGGGTCAGCACAGCGAGCACCTCGGCTTCATGCTGGCCGAAATGCAGTATCTACAACGCTCTTTCCCCGGTGAAACGTGGTAACAACCGCCCTCAGCGAAGCACAGATCTACGAGTGGCTGGCGGCAGTGCAAGACCCCGAGATCCCCGTCCTCAGCATCCTGGACCTCGGCATCGTCCGCGACATCACCATCAAAGATAAGGTGACAGTGACCTTATCTCCGACCTACTCGGGATGCCCGGCAACCGAGGCCATTGAGTCCAGTGTGCTGGCGGCGCTCAGCAGTCACGGGGTGGACGATATAGCGATCCGGCAGGTGCTCTCACCGCCCTGGACGACCGACTGGATTACGGACGATGGCCGCGAAAAGTTACGCCAATACGGCATTGCGCCGCCCAGTAGAAGCCTTGAGATTGCCTGTCCGCAATGCGAATCATTAAACACGGAGCGAGTCAGTGAATTCGGTTCGACAGCGTGTAAGGCGTCGTGGCGGTGCTGCGATTGTCTCGAACCTTTCGAATACTTCAAGTGCCTATGAAACAATTTCACCCATTAGTCGTCAGAGCCAAGCATCAGGAAACACGGGACTCAGTACGTATTGCGCTCGATGTGCCGGAAGATCTTCGTGAAGAGTACGCCTTTCAGGCGGGCCAACACCTGCCCGTTCAGATCGAGCGCGATGGCAAGAAAATACGGCGTACCTACAGCATTTGTTCGGAGCCGGGCGAATGGCCGCTGCAAATCGGTGTGCGGGTGCAGCCGGGGGGCCAGTTCTCGGAATTCGCGGCAAATGAGCTCAATGTCGGCGACTCGCTGGAAGTCAGACCGCCGAACGGCCAGTTTCACGCCGTGCCGGATGCGGGCAATGAAAAACAATACCTCGGTTTTGCGGCAGGCAGTGGCATAACGCCGATACTGTCGATTATTGCATCGGTATTGCGCGGGGAACCGGGCAGCCGCTTCGCGTTGTTCTACGGCAATCGAACGCAAGGATCGACGATGTTTATCGATGATCTTTATGCACTGAAGAATCGTTATCCGGAGCGGTTGCAATTACATTTCGTGTTCAGCCAGGAGGAACAGGAATTCGACATCGCGGCCGGACGCCTCGATGACAAGAAGGTGCGCGAACTCATCGAACATTTTTGCAGCGGTTCAAAGCCCGATGAAGCGTTTATCTGTGGCCCCGACTCCATGATAGATACGGTGACAGTGACCTTAACTGACCTGAGCATTGCCGCGGAAAACATACACGCCGAGCGCTTCGGAGCAAGGCGTAGAGCCAAAGGAGATAAGGTCACTGGCACCCTATCTCGAGATAAGGTCACTGGCACCTTATCTCAGGTGACGGTTGTTATGGATGGTCATCGGAAATCGTTTGAGATGTCGAGGGCGGGGAGCAACATTGTGGATGCGGCGGGGGAGGCCGGCATCGATTTGCCCTACTCGTGCAAAGGTGGCGTTTGTGCGACCTGTCGAACCCATGTGCAAAAGGGTGAGGTCGAGATGGCGACCAACTACGGCCTGGAGCCCTGGGAAGTCGAAAAGGGCTTTGTGCTGGCCTGCCAGTCAACGCCAGTCAGTGATGAGGTCTTGCTGGATTACGACAAAACCTGATTCCAATTGGCGCGATTTCAAAACTGCTGATCTTCCGTTCGGCGTAAAATTACTGGCTACCTTTGCCCTGTCTGGGCACTGAACCACACAAGCGCCGGAGGGCGTTATGACTGATTCCAATACTTCTGCGGTTGAAAGTCCGCCAGCACGTCAGAGTTCCTACGATTACGAAGAGCTGTGCGCCGGTGCACGGGGCGAGTTGTTTGGTGCGGAGAACGGCAAGTTGCCCGCGCCGCCGATGCTCATGACCGATCGTATTGCCCTGATTACCGAAGATACAGGCAAGTACGGCAAAGGTGAGATTCGTGCCGAACTCGACGTCAAGCCGGACCTGTGGTTTTTTGATTGCCACTTCGAAGGTGATCCTGTGATGCCGGGTTGCCTGGGGCTTGATGCACTTTGGCAGTTGGTCGGATTCCACCTCGTTTGGGGTGGCCACCAGGGCAAGGGTCGGGCACTCGGAGTTGGCAAGGTGAAATTTACCGGCCAGATCCTGCCAACGTCGAAACTCGTTACATTCCAAATAGATATCAAACGCGTTATTTCGCGCAAGCTCGTTCTTGCCATGGCGGACGGCAGCGTTTCTGTCGATGGCCGTGAAATCTACACGGCAGAAGACCTCAAAGTCGGTCTGTTTACTTCAACTGATAATTTCTAGGATCGACTAATGCGTCGCGTCGTTATTACTGGCCTTGGTGCCGTTTCCTGTCTGGGCAATACGAAAGAAGACATCACTGAATCTCTGCGTCTTGGGCGTTCCGGCATCGTTGCCAACGAGGAATTCAAGGAGATGGGCTTGCGCAGCCAGGTGTCTGGCACTGTCAACATCGACACGAAAGAGCTAATTGACCGAAAAGTGCTGCGCTTTATGGGCGATTCGGCCGCCTATGCCTATATCGCCATGCAACAAGCCATTGATGATTCCGGTCTGGAAGACAGTGATGTTTCGAACATTCGAACCGGCATCATCGCGTCATCCGGTGGCGCCTCGAGTGAAAACATTGTCAAGAGCGCCGATATCCTGCGTGCACGCGGTGTTCGCAAGATCGGGCCGTACATGGTGCCGCGCACAATGGGCAGTTCGGTTTCTGCCTGTCTCGCTACGCCATACAAAATTAAAGGCGTTAACTACTCGCTGACATCCGCGTGCGCCACCAGTGCGCATTGTATCGGCGCAGCGGCTGAGCAAATTCAACTCGGTAAGCAGGACCTCCTGTTCGCCGGCGGCGGCGAGGAATTGCATTGGTCTCTCGCCTGTTTGTTCGATGCCATGGGAGCGCTGTCTTCCAAGTACAACGACGATCCAGCCACGGCATCACGTCCCTACGACGTGACTCGCGACGGCTTTGTTATCGGCTCGGGCTCCGGCATGGTTGTAGTTGAGGAACTCGAACACGCGAAAGCCCGCGGCGCGAAAATCTACGGTGAACTGGTCGGGTACGGCGCTAACTCAGATGGTAGTGACATGGTTGCACCGTCGGGTGAAGGCGCGATTCGTTGCATGGAGCTGGCACGCTCAACCGTCGAAGGTCCGATCGATTACATCAACACGCACGGCACCAGCACGCCGGTCGGAGATGTGAAAGAAGTTGAGGGTATGTCGACCCTGTTCGGCGAAGAAATGCCACGTTTTGGCTCATCAAAATCTATGTGTGGCCACTCGCTGGGAGCAACCGGAGTTCAGGAAGCGATACACTGCCTGCTGATGTTGCAGGACGATTTCATTGCACCGTCCATCAACGTAAATGATCCTGATCCCGCAGTTGAAGGCAAGCCGCTGGTCACAGAGCTGATAGAGAATGCCGGTCTAAAGACGGTCATGTCCAACAGCTTTGGCTTTGGTGGCACCAACGGCACGCTGGTGTTTCAGAAACGCTAGGGTAGCTCTGACCAATTCAGTGTATCTCTGGCCTAAGTCGGCCATAATCGGTCGTTATGACTATTGAGACTCTCAGCGAAACCGGCTGCTTCGGCGGCAAAATCGGCTTTTACCGACACGCGTCTGCGGTGAACAACTGCAACATGCAATTCTCCGTCTTCGTGCCGCCGCAAGCCGCGACCGCCAAGGTTCCTGTGCTGACCTTTCTTTCAGGGCTTACCTGTACCGAAGAAAACTTCATGGTGAAAAGTGGTGCGCAGCGTGTCGCCGCTGAGCTCGGACTGATGCTCGTATCTCCCGACACGAGCCCGAGGGGCGAGGGCGTGCCGGACGATCCCGATGACAATTATGATTTCGGGCTCGGTGCCGGTTTCTACGTCAACTCAACGGAGCTGCCTTGGTCGGCGCACTATCAAATGTACGACTATGTGACAGAAGAGCTGCGACGAGTCATTTTCGAAAATTTTCCGGGCGATGCCAATCGCCATGGCCTGACCGGACATTCAATGGGCGGTCACGGCGCGCTGACCATTGCTCTTCGAAATCCCGACCTTTTCAAATCCCTGTCCGCATTTGCACCCATCTGTACGACCCTGCACAGTCCCTGGGGTCAGAAAGCATTGAGTTATTACCTTGGCGACGACCGGTCGGCATGGGCAAGCTACGACTCTTGCGAAGTTGCCCGCAATGTTTCCGACCCGAATGCCTATGAGAAAATTCTCGTTGATCAGGGTGCAGGTGACCCGTGGCTGAAAGAGCAATTGAAACCTGAGTTGCTGCAAGCTGCCTGCGAAGACAGTGGTCTGCCACTGGAACTTCGAATTCACGAGGGATACGACCATGGTTACTATTTCATCGCTACCTTCATCGAAGAGCACTTGAGGTTTCACGCGGATCAGCTAAGCCGCTGAATCCACCATAAGCCATGGAAAACCTCCTCATACTCGGTGCGGCCATGCTGGCGACCGGTTGTGTCGCCGGCGTTATGGCCGGCTTGTTTGGCATCGGCGGCGGTATCGTTATCGTTCCGGTGCTGGAACTGACGCTGGGCTTTCTCGGCGTTGACGCTGCGATCCGCATGCACGTCGCCGTTGCTACCTCGCTGGCAACAATAATTCCGACATCGATTTCGTCAGCACGCGCTCATCACCAGCGACAAGCCGTCGATATGGCTATCGTCAGGCGGTGGGCGATATTCGTATTTGGCGGCGCCCTGGCCGGCGCGTGGATTGCCGCCCAGGTTCACAGTCGTGTACTCGCGATGATCTTTGCAAGCTTCGCATTACTCATCGCACTAAAAATGATCTTTCTCCCGAAGAGCCGTAATCTGACCGATGACCTGCCGCGCGGGCCGCTGATGCCGGTGATACCATCGGCGATCGGATGCCTGTCGAGCATGATGGGCATCGGTGGTGGTACGTTTGCAGTGATGACACTGACCTTGTTCAACCAAGCCATCCATCGTGCTGTTGGCACCGCCGCGTTACTGGGGCTGGTTATCAGTTTGCCGGGCACTATCGGGTTTATTATCACTGGCTGGAATGATGTACGCGTCCCGCCGGGAAGTCTCGGCTATGTCAGTCTGATCGGATTTGTGTTGATCGCTCCAGCCACTGTGATGACAGCGCCGATTGGTGCAAAGATCGCACATTCGTTTTCGGAGAAGAAGCTGAGCATGTTATTCGGCGTATTTCTTGTGGTTGCTGCCACACGATTATTTTACAGAGCGTTTGTATGAGTCGATTCGGCCTTGTTATTTTCACCAGCCTCCTGATCGCCGCCTGTGGCCCGAAACAGCTTGAGCCGGACGCCGATTTTGAATGTTCGAATTGTGAGGACTGGAACAGACCGCAGGAGCCGTTTCGGTTGTACGGCAACACCTGGTATGTGGGCACAGCCGGACTCTCGTCGATCCTCATAGAAACGGACGGCGGACTGATCCTTATCGACGGAGGATTGCCGCAATCGGCAGCAGTCATCGATACCAACATTAGAAGCGCGGGCTTCGATCCATCGCAGATCAGCGCTATCCTGGTTTCGCATGCACATTTCGACCATGCCGGTGGCGTTGCGGCGCTGCAAAGAGTTACGGGCGCGGCCGTTTACTCGAGTGTCGAAGGTGCGAAGGCTTTACGAAGTGGGGAACTGCAAAGCGACGATCCTCAGTTTTTGCACGGTCCCGACAACACCAGTTATGCAGCGATCAAGAATGTTATCGCAATCGCGGACCGTGACATTGTGACCATTGGAAACGTCGATGTGACAGCCGTGTACACACCCGGCCATACGCCGGGCGGTGTCAGTTGGTCCTGGGAATCGTGTGCGCTTGGGACTTGCTACGACGTCGTCTACGCGGACAGTCTTACCGCCGTTTCAGCAGTTGGATATCGTTTCAGCGCTGGCCCGGCTGCCAATCAGTTAATCGAAAGTGCAGGCACGATCGCCGAACTTGATTGCGATATTTTGTTATCGCCACATCCGTTTTTTTTCGGCATGCAGGACAAGCTCGAGAGAAGAGAGGAGGGTAATCCATTCGTGAACAATGTTGCCTGCATGTTTTACGCGGAGTCCTCTTTGGACTGGTTGGAGCAGCGGCTGAAATCTGAGGGAAAGGAGAAAATTGACCCGGCGATAATCGGTGACTGGTGATCAAAACTTGCTATTTGGATGTTCGGTAAGGGTTTAGCAGGAGTCATCCTAGCTCAAGTCGCATGGCCGTTTGCGGTAGTTAGCCAGGACCCTGAACAAATGACCGTATACGGAAAACGCAGCCGCCCAGATGTTAAGATGTGGCTCGGCTACAGACGAAAAATGAGGAAAATATGAATCGGATAATATCGATAATAATTCTGGCCTCGGTGCTGCAAGCCTGTTCAGAAAGCTCTGATCACGAGCCGTCGTCCGGGGCGCAGGAAATGGCTGGCGCCAAGGGCACGATTGAGTTCAAGCCCGAAGATTGGACCGCCGGCAATACTACATGGTGGAAAGATTCCGACGGTGTTGATCCGGGAAGCGCCGGCTGCCATATCGGAACGGACCGTGATGGCTCACCTAACGGTCGAATGTTTGGCGAGGCTTGTCTTGCTGACGGACTCCTGGTGGAGTCCAACCCGGGTGCTGGCAAGTTGCATAGCCACGACAATGATATTGGTCACCCGGACAAATTCGACTGTGCCGTGTGGTGCATCGGAAACGGTAACTCAGGGGGCAGCTGCAAAGTGAGCGCCGCGCCTCCTTGCGAACAATCTGCTCGATGCGCCTGTAATTAGCGGCTTTGACGGGATCCGACGTACTCACAATTTTGGCCGAGGTATTCGTTGCTTTTGCAGGATTTACCGGAATCGTCGCTACACTCGGCCAACGGTCTGAGGGAAAATGGAGGCCAGTAGACGTCATTCGTTTTCGGGCATTGCTCGAAGCAAGCCTGGCCGGTCTCGTACTGTGTGTGTTGCCTTTTGGATTTCACCATTTCGCCGTCGCGGAGGCGATCACCTGGGGTGTTTGTAGTGCCGTCCTGGCAGTGTACGCGATTACATTCATGCTCAGGGTTACACGTAACCAGGTCAAACTTCGGGCCAGTGAGGACCCCGACTTTGTCCCAGGTGTTCGATTGACTCTGATACTGCTAACCGGTCTCGTTGTCCCGATTCAAGCTCTAAACTCAGCCGGTGTTGGTCTGGAGCATACGTTTTCTGGATTTCTTGTGGGGCTAATTTACCTGTTGATTTTATGCAGTTCGATGTTCGTATTATTACTACGATTTGTGCGGACAGAAGCCGAATGATGATACAAAATATCACTTAACTCGCTGTTTTATAATCGTTTTTTGGTGTATTTCTAGTATAATTACAGGTATTATTCCCCCACAAGGAAGTGCCATGAAATCCGCGACTGACCTCGCCCCGAGCGAAGATCTCGATCGTAATATTCTCACCCTCTGTAAGCACATCAATGCGGCAACCTATGAGTTGCTGGTCCTCATCCGTGAGTTCGATGAACGGGCTGGTTGGCTGAAGTGGGGCCTTAAGAACTGTGCCGAGTGGCTGGCCTGGCGTTGTGACACGTAGGAGCGCGCCCTGCGCGCGAAGCGAAGCGGCAGCCGTAGGCAGCAAAAAGATAATATACGTATCACAACCCAACCGGTGGTCGCGCGCAGGGCGCGCTCCTACACGTGAGT
>JAJFKR010000034.1 GCA_021773095.1 Woeseiaceae bacterium
CCCGGAAACATACGCCCCGGCCTTCGACGCGAGGTAAATCGCGGCACCCGCCATATCGGCAGGTTCTCCCCAGCGACTGAGTGGCACGTTTGCCGTAATCTCGTCACCCATCACTGCAGCGACGCCGGCGGTCATCTTGCTTGGGAATGGTCCGGGTGCGATTGCGTTGGCGGTGATATGGCGATCAGCCAGGTGCGAGGCAAAGGTACGAGTTAAATGATGAATGGCCGCTTTGCTGGGACCGTAGGAGTAAGTACCCATCTTGTTGACGTTAATGCCGTCGATGGAGCCAACGTTAATGATTCGCGCAGGATCCTCGTGGGACGCGGACGCCTCGAGCAACGGCAGCAAGGCCTGCGTCAGGAAAAACGGCCCTTTGACGTTGATGTCCATGACCTTGTCCCAGGCGGCCTCCGGAAACTCTTCGATCGAGGCGCCCCAGGTTGCGCCTGCGTTATTCACCAGAATGTCGAGCTGACTCTCACGAGACTTGATCTCGTCTACCAGCGCCTGGATCCCGTCCATCGAAGAAAGGTCAGCGGGAATGGAAATACACTCGCCCTCTTTCGACAAACGTGCCGCCGTTGCATCGCACACGTCGGCCTTACGTGCCGAAATATACGTCTTAACCCCGTTCCCAACGAAACCGGCAGCGATCATCTCGCCGATCCCCCGCGAACCACCCGTCACCAGAGCAACCTTGCCACCCACATCAAATAGTTTTTTCATGCGCGGGAGTCTACTGTAGGAGCGCGCCCAGCGCGCGAAAAACTTGGGTCGCGCGTAGCACGCGCTCCTACGGACACTTATCGTGGATTATACTTAATGCTATTGACAATCATTCTCATTTGCATTTAAATCAAAGCATGTACGTATGTATCTGCAATGCCGTCACAGACAAACAGATCCGCAAAGCTGCGGAGTCCGGGGTTAAGGATCTTTGGGACCTGCAGCGCGAGCTGGGGGTCGCTGCCGGGTGTGGGTCTTGTAAGGAGATGGCGTCGGAGATACTGGGGGAGAGCCGGCTAGCTAAGGCTCGATTTGAGCCGGTTCGGTATCAGCCTGCTGCGGCCTGAACGGTCCGCTTATTAAGTAGTGAAGAAGCCTCGCACCGCGGTTTTTTTTCTACGCCTCGTCAGACCAATTCCAACGAGACCAAGTCCGAGCAGCGCTAGAGTTCCGGGCTCCGGAACTTGTGTCGTGCTGCAGTTGCCTTGACTGATCGAAAAATCGCCCATACCCCAATTGTTTGGGTCAATGATTATTCTTGAAATTGTCCCGCATGAATCCGTATTCCATACGCCGAAACCAGGAGATTTCTCATTGCTTAAGGAAAAACTGAGCCTGCCCGTGTCGTTGTTTTCACCATCGAATGCCTGCCACCAGCCGCCTGCACTATCCCACAGTGTTCCGACGTAGAACGAGAACGCCTGGGTATTTTCGGGAAGTATAATCTCCACCCAGCTCACGTTTGTAGTGTAAACGGTATTAAAACTGTTCCGCCACCACCAGGGATCTTCTACTTCCATGTCCAGTAAGTCGCCGGGGCCTGCACTGTGGAATTCGATCTCCCCCGTTAGCGGTGCATCGAGGGTTATAGTATTGACGGTAGAGCCGACTGGTGAGGGCGGATCTATTGCCGTCATGTCGTAGCCGCCCATATCACTGGGCATGGTGGATGTTATCAGGTCCGCCCAAGCGGGCGCCGCGGTAACGCTCAGGACAAAAGCAAATATTTTGAGGACTGACCTCATTCAATACTCCAAGTCTTGTTACCCACTAGCCACAATCAAGCAATATTCATACCAGATACGTAACCATCTAATATTTAAACATGTTTTCACGGAGTGTCTCGTTTCAGTCCGTCGATTGTAAAAAATTTCGACCGGAGTTTTGCGATAAGTCGCGATTGCAAAAACGGTGCCTTGTTACTTTCGTACCAAACTCGTTACATAGTCCCCAATCGCGAGCGCAGCCGTTAACCCCGGTGACTCGATACCGAGCAAGTTTACCAACCCAGCAATACCGTGTTCTGCTGGCCCATCGATGACGAAGTCTCTCACCGGCATGCCTGGGCCAGAGAGTTTGGGACGAATACCCGTATAGGCTGGAACCAGTTTCGATTCATCCAGATCAGGAAAGTATTTTTTGATTGCCTCAGAGAAAACAGTTTTCCTGCTCTCGTCAAAAGCATAGTCAATCGTGTCAATCCATTCGACATCCGGCCCAAAGCGGGCACTTCCGCCCATGTCATGGGTTGCGTGTACGCCGAGACCGCCGTCCGCAGGAACCGGATAAACCAGGTGATCAAAAGGAGACTTCCCCTGATAAGCGAAGTAATGCCCTTTCGCATAGTGCACTCGCTCGGTGAATTTGGCGTCAAGTTGCGGGATCTTTCCCGCTAAGTCAGCGGCCCACAAACCAGCTGCATTGATGAACGTCTTGCACTTGAATGTTTCTTCGACCCCATCGATGGTGAGTCCGAATCCGCTTGCTCCAGCCGCCACACACGAAAGGCGATTACTCGTCAGCACGATACCGCCGACTGATTCAATATCCGCCCGCAACGACACCATCAACGCATGGGAATCGATGATGCCAGTCGATGGAGAAAGCAACCCCATATCACAATCCACGGCCGGTTCGAGTTCTCGAATCTGTCCTTTTTCAACAATACTAAGGTCATCAACGCCGTTTCTGATCGCCTGGTCTTGAATTGTCTTGAGCTTTAACTGCTCTTTTTCGCGCGATGCAACAACGAGCTTGCCGATGCGCTGATGGGGAATTTGGCGATCTTCACAGTAACGATAAAGCAGTCCCCTGCCCTGCACGCAAAGTTTGGCCTTAAGCGTGTCATCGCCGTAGTAGAGCCCCGCATGGATGACCTCGGAGTTACGGCTGCTGGTGTGCATGCCTATTTCAGGCTCGGCCTCAAGCACTACGACCTCTCGACCCGCCAACGCCATTGAGCGAGCAATCGCCAGGCCCACGATCCCGGCACCGATAACCACACAGTCAAGTTGGTCAGGCATACCGGTGATTGGCAATGCATGTATTTTTCATGCGCAAATGTTACTCCATCACCGCTCTGCTACGAAACAACAACCACGCAGGCAGTTTATTGATTACAATTACGAATCAGAATAATTTCCCTGCCGGGTGGAGTACGACATGAAAGGTGATGCCACTGTCATCGAGCACCTCAACAAGGTGCTCAAGAACGAACTGACCGCAATCAATCAGTATTTTCTGCATTCGCGGATGCTAAAGGACTGGGGGCTCACCAAGCTCGGTGAACATGAGCATGGCGAGTCGATCGATGAGATGAAGCACGCGGACGAAATTATCGAGCGAATTTTGTTCCTGGAGGGACTGCCCAATCTGCAGAAGCTCGGCAAGCTTCGCATCGGTGAGGATGTGCCCGAGATCCTCCGATGTGATCTCGACATGGAATTGGACGCAATCCCGGATCTGAGGGCCGCTATCGCGTACTGCGAGGCTCACAAGGACTATGTGAGCCGAGACCTGTTCGACTCGATATTAGTCTCAGAAGAGGAACACGTTGATTGGCTGGAAACGCAGATTGAGCTCATCGAAAAAGTCGGCCTGCAAAACTACCAACAATCCCAAACGTAGGAGCACGACCGCCCTGTAGGAGGCCGCCCAGCGCCCGACCAAAAAGTAAAGCCGGTCGCAATTGCAACCGGCTATTATGTTTGTGATTTGTTACAAATTACGTTTATAGCGACTTAGGTTCTACGGCGGCGCGACAGCCCAATCCCCAAGAGACCGATGCCTAAAAGGGCCAATGTGCCAGGTTCAGGGACTGTGACTTCATAATCAAACGAAGTAGCGTCTTGAGCACCGTAATGTGTGATCGTCGCAAGAATACTGATGGAATAGGGATCAGTCATGCTGATCGTGCCAGAATCCCCGCCCGAAAATGCTCCGAAAAGTGCTCCGCTATCAGTCAGTAACGTCGAATTAACATAAGTTTGAAAGCTAACACTGCCGTCAGTGATACCACCAAATTCTGCAATGTAGTTAGCATCATAGCGAGTGTAACCCGATTCAGTAAGACGAACATAAATGGTACCCCCTGACTCGCCGGTTACATTTAAGGAATCCAGATGAAGCACATCAGTATAATCATCGCCGAGTATCGGGTTGGATAGTCCTGTGACGGAATTTATTATCCAATCTCCAAGAGAAACAGTGATATCGGCATAGCCCTCAATGCCAGAATCATCCGCAGTTTTCACAGTTCCTAATACACCATCAAAGTCGGCGTTATCGCTGATTTCGATTAGAAGCGCATTGGCAGATGTCGCAATGAGAAAGATCGTCGTCGAAAGTAGTATTTTAAAAAATGATTTCATGAAAGCGGTCCTGGATTCCTGATAATTTGCCCATAAACTATCTACTCAGTATACAAAGCAAGTGTTGTGCCAAGAAAAGTCGTTACTCTCTTGCCATCGCATAACTTTATGATTATTAACCTTTTTATTCTCTGATTCCGTTATCTGTAATGCCAATTCTTTTGGAATCAACTTAATTCCAAATGACTACCGTAAAAATACTCGACGCTTGCAAAATAACTCACTTCTTCCGAAAGCGTGTCATGCATAATTTGTAGCTCAAGTGGTAAATAAGCAGCCAGGGCGGCATTCGGATCCAGTGCGAACGGACGTACAGCATGAGGCGACTGACTTCCGTCAGGCGGCTTGGATAATCGGGATGCGGTGGAAACAACGCTCGTGGCACCAACCGGTCCATCAACCAGACGATAGCTGCCGGCGGCGCCCACGAGTCCGTGGCATCGATGACTGAAGCGGGAATTGTGCAGCCGAGTAATTGTCGTACATAACGCAGGCTGTAGTAGGTTGGCCGACGCAAGTCTAATTCTTCGGCTCTCGTCAGCACATGCTCCCAAAACTCGTCGTCTTTGCCGGTGAAATATTGTAAGAGACCATCAATATCCACCAGGTCGCGGAGCTTGTCCGCCAGGTCATCGTTGAACATCAAATGTGTCATCGCGTGCAGCACGATATCTTCGTTGGCAAGAACGTAGTATTTGCCCTTAGAGAGTCGCTTAGCATCCTTCAACAATTTATGAGAATCAGGTTTTAGTCGCGCGGTGCGCGGAAGAATGTTGTGGTGAAGATCGATTTCGACCTCACGTTCTACGTGCACTACCGGCGGCAGTTCGTGAGTCCAGTTACGATAGTAATTCTGATCATAGGGCGTCAGTTCTTGTGATCGCCACCCACGCTCATTCAACAGCTTTTCGACGTCCTTCAGTGCTGCCTCCGGCAACATCAAATCGACGTCAGCGAATATTCGCCCACGTGCAATCGGCAAGTCGAGCAATAAATAGGCGCAACCCTTCATGGCGATGCAGTTCCCGTCCTTGAAATCCGATAATGCCCAACTAATACGATCCAGTTCCCACAACGCCAGCCGGGCCCTCGACTCCGCCAGCACCAGTGCACTCTGCAGTTGGTCGCTCGCGGTCTCAGGCAACGACTCGAGTCCGCCAGCCTCCCGCAAGAGCGCTGCCAGTTTGCCCAGGACCCGCGCGCGTCGTGCGACTCGCATCAGGAGGTCAAGCTCTGACGCTGTCATGGACGCTACCGCGCCGGGATTGTCCAGCGCGGTGACCAGCAGTTCCCGCACTATTTCCTGATGTGATTGGGTGCTACCCACGGTTCGCTTCCGCCAGCTCGTTCAATCGAGCTGTCGCCTCATCAAGGCCGGAGTACTCAAGCCGATAGCAATCAGCGCCGTTAACAAGATCGCGCACTGTGAGGAATGCCGCCTCGGCCAGTAGTTCGTAGTTGAAAGCGTTGGTCGCAAGCAACATGAAACTCTCAGCCTTGGAAATCGGCTGCAGCGTCAAAGAGGCGCCTTTCACCCATCGCGGGAACACAATCATGCCGACCGGTGCCGTCTCATTTTGTCTTGCGACGCTCTCTGCCGTCGGCTTCACGTGTGCCACCGTTCCCTTGCGCGTGTTCCGTGTGACCGGGCCGATGAATGCATCGGGAGCAAAATCACGAATAATATCGATCGACTCGTTCTTCAACGCCATAGGACGCGGAACCGGAATCATCTCAAGCGACCCGGGCCGAATCAGGCCGAACTCATCGGAGAACGTACGCCAGCCGCGATGTGACAGCCCGGCGCAAAGGGTGGTTTTGCCATGGCCTGGCATTGCAGGCAAAAGCAACGCCTGACCATTTCGCTCCAGCACTGCCGAGTGCAACATTAGGAAGCTGTGAGACCGCAATGCGATGACTAGATTAAGGCCCCATTCGAACACAGGCAATGCCTGAGCAGCGGGCATGTCCTCGTGCGGCTTGCGTCCGTCAACCGTGAATCGAACCCTATGCCGGTAGAGGCGTGGGAACGCTCGTTTGGGCTGCAGTCGCAAATGAAAGCTATGTATCTCGTCAGCCAGCAGCGGATGGTCGTGGTAAAAACGATACAACGGATCAATCAGACTCGTCACTTCTACCCGAACCCGCGCGATGAAAGGACCTATCTGCAAACTGATACCGGATCCGGACAGCAGGCTCTCAAATACTTGCGGAGAAAGGTCGGAGACTTTTTGTGAGTTACCCAACTCAGTCCTCACACTCGTTCGACCAGCCCCAGGGATTCAAAGTGCTCTAGCATCACTATCATCTGTTGCTGATAATCTTCGACGGTCTCGTCCACTGATCCGGAGGAGATGGCGCCCAAAATAGACGGCAGATTTGCAGGTTCAATCAGGGTGTCGGTGAGCAATAATTTGCTGGCTGCGTTCAAGAAATGAGTTTTTCCGGAAGGCCTGTGGAAGGCAACAAAGTCCGGCGCAATATCAAACCAGACGATTTCATCCGGCGCACGACTTCGCCACCTGTTGGCGCTGGAAACTGGTTTTGCAGACAACTCGCGGCTCCCCTGAATCCGGTCGCTAGCGAATCAGCATACACAATGCTTGCATTCAATTGAATCGAAGGAAATGGCTTTACATCAAAGTATCGATGACGTAGTCAGAGATCGACGTCATCGCGCCGGATGACACAACGATACCCCTGTATGGGAGTTCGACGGATTGCCAGCCACCACCATCACGGTCGTTATACCAA
This sequence comes from Woeseiaceae bacterium, assembly GCA_021773095.1. Lineage (GTDB taxonomy): Bacteria > Pseudomonadota > Gammaproteobacteria > Steroidobacterales > Woeseiaceae > UBA1847. Next base: position 7,134 of record JAJFKR010000034.1, read on the forward strand.
TACGTTCCACCCTCACACATCGCTGATTCACTAATTTGATCAGAGCCTCTGTTTGCTGCGAGATGGTATTCGCGGTCTGTAATAATATTGACTTCTGCTCGTGGTGGTTCGCCAAGATCGTAGATGTCGCCAGAACCACCCGCCGGGTAAACCGAATTCGTGTCAAGACAAATGGTTCTACCGAGACGATCCGTAGTTCCTGGTGCGGCGGCACTGATCAGGTTGCTTGTACGTGCAAGAGCGGCTCCACTTTGCAGAGTCAGGATCGCTGGCATCACTGTGACGCCGCCTTTGATGAGAGCACGTCGGCTTACCGACTTCGGGCGAGTGGAATTGTCGCCGATATCCCTAAGCTGTGTTTTTCCCTTTTGGTCGTTCATGCGTCGTTTTGACTTCCTTTCCAAGTACGATCAGTTTCCTCTTTTCGACCGACCACTTAGCGAGAACATATTAGCAAATTTGCAAAAAAAATACCCGCACTAAGGCGGGTATTTCCTGGTGAAAATAATCAGGCAATACCCGATTTTAACTCGTCTGGCGCCTCCGCATCAGGCCCATGCCGAAGAGGCCAAGTCCTAACAGCGCGAGAGTACCCGGTTCCGGAACAGTCGTACCGCCGCCGCCCCAGATGCTGACGTTGGAAATCGCGCCTCCACCGACCCAAAAATCAGTCAGATTGAGTGTGTCCATTCCGTTCCAACTGGAAATATCGAATACATAAACAGCGGGCGAATGTTTACCATCTTTCACAACAAGGACGCATCCATCGGCGCAATCGATATTGCCGCGCTCGTCCCACTTGATCTCCGCATCCTCAGGGTCCGTCGCCGTATTGCTGAATGTCGTCGTGTAAAGCGGACCGTCGCTACCACCTTGCTCGGCTTTGTACAGCTCGTTTAGGTCAGTAGCAGGAATTCCGGTCAAGGTCGACAGGCTGTTGGCATCCGGCTGAGAATTGTCATCGGTCGTCCAACACGTCGTTCCCAAAACAAAATCTGCGTCAGAGGCAGCGCAATCAGTAGGCGAGATTTCCAGCGGTGCTGCAAATGCCGTACTCGACAAAGCGAGTGTTCCTAAAACTGCAACGAGTCGAATAATAGTTTTCATCAAAATTGCTCTACATTTTTTAAGTTCGTGTTTACCCGAGGCAAACTTTTTTCTGCTTATATTCAAGCAATTCGCGTGCCAAGATGTTAAACCGACCATATTTCAAATAGTTATAGAAAAGCAACGCGCCTTGTTACTCTTGGGAATAGCCCCACCGTAAAGGTTTTCGACGCCTTAAGTTACTTAGTCCGTCATTACTTTCTGGAGCTCGGGTAAACTTGCGTCTTGCTGACCGATTTCAGAGTCGATCAGGTAACATAATGTCCGAGCATGACGGAGAGACACCATGGATAAGCAACGCATTTTGCACACCATCGCTCAGGTCGTTTTCATCGGGGCATCTGCAGCTATTGTCTTGGCATTTCTCGAGCTGGGGGCCCAGTTCTTTGGCGCCAGTTTGATTGGCAACCTGTACCCACCAGGGAGAATCATTGAACTTGCGGCGGCACTATTAGTACTGGTAATCGCAATAACGCTTCGGGAAATCCGGGATGAGATTCGCGCAGGAAGGCCTTAGCACCTGCAGACAAGTATGACGCCTGCCTGGGTGGACATCCTGCCAGTCGGCCAGTGGGTCCGAATCTCAGGTGATTATCCGGATCTTGGCCTGGCGGCACCCCCTCCAGGCACGCGTTACCTGGCGGACAATGATCCGGCAACAGACCCTGAACTGGATCGTCCGCATAATTTGAGAGAGTGGGCGCGCCGCATCGCCGGCAAGCGGCCCTGCCCGCCCTGGCATGGCCGTTGTGGTTTTTCATCGATCACAGAAGCGTGGAACAGCGCCGTGTTCGCGTCTCGATTCGGTCGATCCGGTTCAATGGTTGTTTTTGGCGGTGGACACAACGATTATTTTGGATCGGATTTGCACGCGTTCGACCTCTACACACGTCAATGGTCCCGAGTGTCGGATGGGTATGTGTCGTCCGACACCAGCAACTACGGCCAAGGCGCCGTATATCCAGATGCTGAATATCCAGACGGATCGCCTTTGCCGCCACACACCTACGACTACGTACAGTACAGCCCGGACAGCAACGATTTTGTTCTTTTCAAAGGCCAGATCGAACTTGGTCCCCGTGTTAGAGCAGTTGCCATCCCGCACATGTTTAACTTTGACACTATGTCATGGAGACGCGGACCGATGCACCCGACTGCAATTCTGAACTCGGGCGGTTTTACGGCATGGGATGAAACTCGTCGCATGGTCTGGGGGCACTCCGGTGATGCCGGTGGCGGCAATGCGTTCTTGAGTTTTGATCCAACTGGAACCAACCCTGACGGCTCATTTGGCCGCTGGGGGGAGACCTTTCCGAACAAGCTCGCTGGCCAGGCAGATCATAACGCTATGGCGATTGATCCCGACCGGGACATCATTGTGCTGCTTGTGCATGCTCGAGATGAACTGTACATGATTGGCCCGACGCAACCCGAAGCCCCGGTTTCACAGTTGCGATCATCGGATGCTAAGCCAGCCATCCATGAATACGCCGCACTCGAATACGCCCCCAACCTTCGCGGATTCGTTTACTACTCAGCCACCGATGGGCCGAAAATTTACAAGATTTCTCCGCCAAGTGGTCAAGACACCGCGACGCTATCGAATGGAGTGTGGATTTGGGAGAATTTATTGGACGATGAGAACTCTCTTGACCCAATTTCAGATGCAGCTGACGAAAGCATGTATGAGACAAATAGGTCGCACACGTTTGGTAGATTTCGGATTGCAAGCTATGGCGCTGTCGATATCGCTATTCTCGTGAGGCATGTGGATAGCCCGGTGTACGCCCTGCGAATTACCTGAATAAGTACGGCTCATGCGGGTCGTACCTGGTGACGGTCATTCTGCAGTAAGGTCCGTCGGCGGATTGGGTACTGTCATATTGAGAGTCAGCATTTTGAATGCCGCCGTCAATGCCCAACCCGAGTTGCCATCGCCCTGAAACCGGTATGCGCCTACATCTGCAGTACCAACTCTGGAATCACCGTTAAAATCGTGAGTCGTAACGTGCAGGCCTGAACCGGCATTGATCAGCGCGCTCCCCGCGACCGGGAATAGATCAATCGGTGGACTGCCATCAAAATGTCCGTTTATGAAGTCCGCGCTAATCCCATTGCCATCGACATATCCTACCGTCGAGCCTGAGATACCGCCACTGCCTGCGTTCCCAGCTAGAGTCACCAAATCAGTACTGCCACTGATTAGACGAATGGCAGTTCCGGACTGCGAGTAGATCGCATTATTTGCAATGACAACAGTACCGCTGACGCTGCGAACCTCGATGCCGTCTCCGTCAGTCACTATCGTGTTGTGCAAGATTTGTTGATTGGACGGACTGCCGGCCTGATGCGATTGCAGACCGATCGACTCTCCCAAAATAATATTGTTTCGAATAATGGAATCCGCTGCTGACTGAATCGCGAAGTCGTTCGTATTCCAGATAACATTGCCATCGATGATGTTCGCGGGCCCATTGCCGACTGTGCTGTACGTCAGTATTCCGGGGTAGTTCGTGTCATGAATGACGTTGTGTTGGATCACGTTGCCAGAACTGCCTTCCTTGATTTCAATGCCGTCACCTTGCTCGACAGATGCGCCATTCGTGTGGTGAATGTAATTCCGCTCAATGAGACTGTCTTTCACACGGCACGCGTCATTATTGCAACCCAGGTACATCCCTTCGCCAGTACCGTTGGTATGGTGGATGTGATTACCACGAATGACCAAACCTTCGTACGTTCCCCCAGAGTTTGCCGAAATGGCGACATCGCCCGTTTCGAAAATCTCACAGCCTTCTATCGTAACGAAATTCGAGTTCATCAGGCGTATGCCGTGCGAACCACCACGAAACCGGATATTCTGAATTTTCAAATATTGTGAGTCTTGGATTTCCAGAACATTTTGGGCACCGGTATTCATTTCGATTAAGACATCGTCGCCGTCTTTCGCACGAATCACAATTGCCTGATTATTTGTGCCGACCACTGTGATATTGAACCGGCTATCGAGGCCATATATCCCACCGCTCAATACCAGATGGTCTCCCGGGCCGAGAGCTGATATTGCTGCACGAAGGTCATCATTGACCGTGATCTCACGAATGTCTCCCAGAACAACTGCCGCCCGGAAGATCAGGGCTAAAAAAAGAATGATACGCAACATGACCTCAGCCCGACTTGTCCTCGTCCTCCAATCCACCTATGAATTGTGCAATTATTCGTCGCGTAATTCCAGAGACACTTATGCCCATTTCTTGTGACAGTTGATAGAGGAACTGAAACTGACTGCCGCGCAGATTCACGGATTGCCTGACCCATTTTTCCTTGTCATTCCCAAGTTCAGAATCCGCTGTATTGTACGAATACCGAGGAGCAAATGCCGTCTCGTCTTCCAGGCTTTCGATGAATTCTGCAACAATTCGTCGCGTGAGTCGTGAAACACTGACTCCCATTTCTTTTGACAGCTGTACTAAAAAGTCGAACTGATGGGCTCTGAGATTGACCGTTTGACTTTTCCATTTTTCAAAGTGACCCGTGGGCCTGACGTGAGAGAGAGCCACCGGTTTCGGCAATTCCTGCGAAAATATCGTATCGATCCTTCCGTCCAGGTTAGATTTTCTTTCTTGTCTTTCCAACGTCCATAATGTCAGCGCTGCAAAAACGACCAGTAGAGGATCAGTAATTTCCGGCGTGTGCCCAACTAACCGCATTTGGGCTAGCTCAACTATTGCAACAAACGAGAAGCTAAGCAGCGTACCAGTGAAAATACTCACCTCGGTTCTCCAGAGGAGATAGACAAGGCTTCCATAGAGGAACACTTTTTCGACCGCTGACTGGGTATTGAGGTACATGGATCCACTCAAGAACCCACTGAATGGAAGCCAATTGAATGGCGCCGAATTCGCTCCAAATTCAAACGGTGCAAGGCCTGTTACCGCGATCGTGCTAATAAGCAAAACAACGAGTACACCCTCCTGCCGACGAACGTAACTTAACCGACCTCGCCATAGGAGCAGCGCCAGCATCGCGCCCGCCAAGTTTGAAAAATTGATCAAATTATCCACGATCAACACTTCCAGGCAGAATACGGTGAACATCAACAAAGGAAGGCGGGCATCCAGACGAACACCACGTCGTGCAATACGCAGTAGATACGCAATGACGAGCCAGGCGCTGGTATCGTGGATGATGTTCTCTGGTGCCAAGTGAAATTCAAATACCGGCCTCAGACTGTCCTTGAATAACTGAAGATCGATCGACGGAACAAATGGGATCAGACGATAAATCAACCAAGTCCCGACCAGCACAAGAGGAACGAGAGAAATATCCGACTTGCTGACCTCTGTCGGCGTGGAAAAAACGGTGACGAGACGGGCCGACGCTGCCCCACTTGCCGCTCCAACTAGATTCCAGAGCACATCTTGCAGATTTTCATCGCGGGATGGCAGAAAAAACTGCATTGTCTGCAATGCAAACGCAACGAAGGCAGCAATGGCGCAAACCAAAAAGAAACGCCGCGAGCCCGGGCTGCCCGGGCGGGCCGCAATCATTCCCGTGAACCCAATTGGTACGAATAGAATTACGTTGCCAAGAACGTCACCACGACCCGGCATCTTGCAACACGACTGCAAAAATGCGCCAATTGTCGCAGAATCCAACTCTACCGCTTGGAAGTTGAAGGGATAAATGGATTCCAATGTCGCAACTATGATGGAGGCAACCCATAGTTTCTTCATTGCCGGATTGCTTTTTCAGTTGAGTCCATGATCCTAAAAGGAAAATGGCGTCCCCAAGGGGATTCGAACCCCTGTTGCCGCCGTGAAAGGGCAGTGTCCTAGGCCTCTAGACGATGGGGACTTAGAACTATTTTCCATTGGAACCTGGTGGAGCTAGGCGGGATCGAACCGCCGACCTCTTGCATGCCATGCAAGCGCTCTCCCAGCTGAGCTATAGCCCCAACGGAGCCGCGCACTTTACGGATGCAATGCAAAACTGTCAAGGCCTCTGGAGGCCTTAATTTCCGCCGGCTGCTGCCCTTTCCAGAATGCGTTCAATTGCAATATCCATGCGCCTTAAGGTGCGTTCGCGACCCACTAGCCAAACTGTGATATCGATAGGCGGTGAGACCGCTCCGCCTGTTACAGCAACCCTAATCGGTTGCCCGAGCTTACCCATATTTATTTCGAAGCTCTGTGCGACGTCTTCAATGCATTGCGAAATACCCTCTTTCGTCCAATCGGCCAATTCCGCCAATTTATCTTTTGTCGCTTTCATCGGTTCGAGAACAACGGGGCGGAGGTTTTTCTTGGCGGCCTTGGCGTCGATCTCATCGAAATCTTCGTAGCAGTACCGGGAACTTTCAACCATCTGCACCAATGTTTCAGCACGCTCGCGAAACCCACCTGCCAGATCCGAGGGATCTGGTCCATCTTCGGGATTCAAGCCCGCTTTCTTGAGGTATGGAATGAGAGCCCCCCCGATCCTCCTCTCTGGCGCCGCAATGATGTACTGTTGGTTTAACCACAGCAGTTTCTCGGCATTGAACGCAGAGGCCGACTGATTCACATCTGCAATGTCAAACAATTCGATCATCTCGTCGAGACTGAACAGCTCTTGGTCGCCGTGAGACCAGCCGAGACGCACCAGGTAGTTGAGCATCGCTTCAGGCAAATACCCTTGTTCCCGATACTCGCGAATGTCCACGGCTCCGTGACGTTTCGATAGCTTTGCCCCATCGGACCCGAGGATCATCGGGAGATGCGCATAGACCGGCATTTCAGCACCCAAAGCTTCCAGCATGTTCATTTGCTTGGGCGTGTTATTGAGATGATCGTCACCACGAATAACAGAGGTGATGCCCATGTCGACGTCATCAATGATGACGGAGAAGTTGTACGTCGGCGTTCCGTCTGATCGGGCAATGATGAGGTCATCGAGCTCCGCATTCTGAAACACGACCGTTCCGCGGACCTGGTCATCTATAACGACTTCGCCATCCAACGGGTTCTTGAAGCGAACGACCGGATCCACGCCTTCCCTCGGCTCCTTTCGATCTCGACAACGACCGTCGTAACCGGTTTTCTCGCCCCGCGCCATCTGCCCTGCCCTGAGATTATCGAGTTCATCCTTCGTACAATAGCAGTGGTAGGCCTTTCCTTCGCTTAGCCACTGATCGATGACCTCCTGATATCGATCGAATCTATCCGTCTGATAAAACGGCCCTTCGTCAGGATCAAGGCCCAACCAGGCCATGCCGTCCAGAATGGCATCAACGTTTTCAGGTGTGGAACGCTCGCCGTCCGTATCTTCAATCCGGAGAACAAACTGTCCTTTGTTGTGGCGGGCATAGAGCCAGCAAAAAAGTGCTGTACGGACGCTACCGAGGTGAAGTGCGCCGGTTGGGCTGGGAGCAAAACGGGTTCTAACGGTCATTTGCAAGCTCAGTAATATGAAGCGGCAGGAGTTTATCAGATCGCCCTATTAACAAGGTGACAATCGTGATGTCGGCGTGTAGGTGATCGCCGACAGCGAGAATCATCCTAAAGGTCAAGGAGTTGCAACAGCTCCTTAAGTCGGTTTCACAAAAACCGTCTCTGAGCCGCGACATAACTACTCGGAATGATGTCAAACAAGAACGTTTTTTCGACGACGAGTTTCCATAACCTATTGTTTCACATAATTCTTTTAAATACTGGCACGCTGATTGCACACACTCGTTTAGCGTGACGTGATCCACAGATTTGAGACGTCAAGCGACATTAGCGTAGCAATTGCATTGTCGACCGTTTGATATTGCGTAATACTCAGACACTGACAAAGGCAAACCCATCGAAAGGTGGGGACGCAAAGCTTCCGGTCTACGGGATATTCCTAAGGCAGCGGGGTTACCAGAGCCACAACCGTCATTCGCTGGTTGCTGATTTTCAGGTATCCCAAAGCCTCATGTGTGTTCCTTACCGGATCGGGCAGAAACACACGTACAGAGACTTAAATGAAAACTTCAAATCAATTCACGATAAGACTCATGACCCTCGCAACAATGATGACTTTGGCCGGTTGCCTGAGTGAGGAATCGTCTGACGTCGCTGGGGACCCCGGCGGTACGGCACCTCCTGCTAACGACGCACCTACAATTTCGGGCACTCCAAGTTCTTCGGTGAAGATCGGGGATCTGTACACTTTCACACCCGTCGCCACTGATGCCGACAATGATCCGCTAACGTTCAGCGTCCAAGGAGAGCCGAATTGGCTGAGTATCGATTCGGGTAACGGTGCATTGACGGGTACGCCGCTCCTCGCAAACGTTGGGTCCTATTCGGGAATTGTGGTCTCAGTAAGCGATGGAAGCCTTTCGGATAGCTTGCCCCAGTTTTCGGTCGACGTCGTGCAGAACGCCGACGGTTCGATCACTCTCTCCTGGACAGCGCCGACGCAGAATGAAGATGGTTCGGCGCTTACTGATCTGGCCGCATACAAGTTCTACTACGGCACATCCCCGGGGAGCTACTCGAACCAGGTACGGATTGATAGTCCTGGGATTACGACATACGTTCTTGAAAATCTCTCACCGGCAACTTACTTTATTGCCGCTGCTGCGATTAACGCCAGCGGCATTGAAAGCCAGCTGTCCAACGAAGCAAGCCGACAAGTGCCCTAACACCCAATCGGTGCGTCCCTCCATCTGCCAATACGTCGACTTCCGCCAAACCCATTAGCAGAAAAATCCGAATGCCGCCGATCCGACGGCATTCTTTGCTTGAATCAGGTCACGCCTAGAGAATAATACTCGACTCGCTACCTAACTCAAACCGTAGATAGCACTCATTATATTCTCAACCATCGCTCCGTAACCAAAAATGGCCGTAATTTTCTGATGGCGATAGTCCCTGCCCGTAGACTCGACCGTGCAAAACCTGCCATGTGCCTCCTCAATGATGATTTGGCTCGCCAATACATCCCAAGGGCTAACTCTAATTTCCAAACAGGCAGATAATTGCCCCGACATGGTCAGGGTATGACCATAGACATTTCTGAAAACTCGATAATTTGGACATGCACGGATTAACGCCAACAGCTTCGAATCAGCAGTATCGAGATTGCGAAAATCAGCGTAGGCCGGAATTGCTACCGCCGAACCAAACTTCTCTCCAGCCCCATCGCGAAGGTCTAATCGAACGCCGTTGCGACGGGCGCCCAGTCCGCGTGCCGCGCTATATCTTACATTCAATTCCGGATGATCAATTACTCCAACAATCGGATCACCCTTGTAAAGCAATGAAATGATCGATCCAAAGAGGGGAATCCCTCTAATTAGGTCATCTGTACCGTCGATTGGGTCCAGCAACCATACAAATTCACTGTCAGATTGAGTAGAAATCGTCTCCTCACCGACAATGCCATGATCCGGATAGCGCTTACTGATCTGCGACTTCCAATTATATTCGATCTCTAGGTCAAGCTTGGAAACCACTCCCTTCTCGCCACTTTTGTGCACAAATTCGTTCTTCACCCCCCGGAAATCTCTGATCAACCCTCTCGACGAATCTGTTAACTCCTCAGCAAATCGTAAAAACTCCGCGCAGTCACACGGACTTGGTGCATACGTTTCATCCTTCGTCACAGATATTGACTTGATATCTTGAGATACTCAGCGGTAGTTTGAAACACTATCCAGCTACTGTCTTCTTTGAAAAGAAAGCCTCGGCAAAACCAGAGCCCGAATTACACTCATTTCCACGAAGTCGCATCAGGCCTTCGAATGTTGACTTAGTGAACCAGCCTCGATGTTGCTGTGATTCAAAACATTCAAGTAATATTGCAGACTTATTTTGTACATGCGCATTCCCCACGGGCACGAAGAAATTTGGCCTGCCCAAATCACCGTCATATTTTGGTATCTCGTACTCAAGGACAAAATGGTCGCGAAAAGTATTCCACGTAAGTTCCGCAACTACCCGGTGATCCTGATGACTGTCCGCAGTGTGATGAGTAAAAATGATATCAGGGTTTACCTGTTGTTTCAGATCTTCAAAATATTCTTTGATCTCGGCACCACAATAGGGAAAATAGCCATTGCGATGATTGAGTATTTTGACTTCACATTTCTTGATACCCACAAGAAATTTCGCGGAGCTTTGTCTGGCTTCGGCAGCACGAACCTCGTTCGAGCTAAAGACAACCCAGGTTACAGTTAGAGACGGTATCCGACTAGCAAGTTCAAGTAGGGTTGCACCACAACCAATTTCGATATCATCGCAATGAGCACCTAGGCAAAGGATGTGGATATGCTCTTTTTCCGCTGGGAGTAAAAGTTTTAACATTTGCTTATTGCTCTAACCCCGTCATGCTATCCGGTCGGCGCCACACCTCCCATCGCGTATCGCCAGATGCGTTCATCTCATCGAATCGTTTTTTGTCCTTGAACGTGTCCATTGCCATCCAGAATTCACGGTGCTTGTAACCGTAAAGTTTCCGCTCCGCAATCAGTCGCTGAAACGGCTCCTCAACAAGTTCATCCCCCTCATTCATCCGTTCGAATATACCCTTCCGAAGAATCATGAATCCACCATTAATCCAGATATCGGAATTGCTGATGTATTGAATCGCCTCAACCTGACCGTCGTTGGCGACATTGACTGCAGACAAACTGTAAGACGGTCTAACGCAGGCAAAACAAGCTTCGGCGCCACTTGTCTCAAATAGCTGGAGTTGCGCCTTAAGGTCAATATCCGAAAGACCATCGCTGTAATTCGCCAAGAACATTTCGTCATCCTGCAACAAATGCTTCACCTGGAACAGTCGCTGCCCAATATTGGAAGAAAGTCCGGTATCACAGAATGTGATCTTCCAACTTCCGATGTCTGAGCTCAGTAAGGAAATACTATTCCCACCGTCCTCCAACACGAAATCGTTGGACAAGCATTCACTATAGTTCAGAAAATAGTCCTTGATCAGATCCCCACGGTAACCAAGACAAAGAATGAATTCAGTATGCCCAAAATGTGCATAGTATTTCATCAGGTGCCACAATATCGGACGATATCCAATGGTCACAAGCGGCTTTGGAACCGTCTCCGAATACTCCTGCATGCGAGTACCGTAACCACCACAAAACAGTACAACCTTCACTTATCAGTATTCCTTGTGCAATTGTTCAATCTTGAGAGACCTCGATGAGCCCATGCTCAGTCAGCAATACTGCAGCCCGGTCAAGTTGCCTATAACCGATGTCGGATTTATCCGCGATATCCAGTAAGTCTCTTGTGCCATCTGACTGATTCAGCATCCAAAGCATCGCCAGTTGCAGGATCTCTACATCCTGGAAACCACCCATTTTACGATATAGTCCCCGTTTGCCCAACTGAGGTTCCCCCATCGGTTGCAGGTTTTTGTAACGGAAATTCGACTCCAGGCAACAAAGTATATTCAGATATGTTTCTAGCGAATCCGCAAGGAACTCTTCCTTTACCAGGCTTAGATCATCGGCAGATGAATGATACTCCGGGTATGCCCCGTTTGGTGACCGAGTCAGCCGCCCGACGGGCAAATTGATTCCCGGAGAACAAAATTGTCTCTCATCGTATCCCCAAGGAGAAAATTCGACAATTTCATATGGTTTGCCAGACTGTTTCAGAACATGCATGGCCGCTCGATCAATCGCGGCAGTTTCCTGGCGACTTTTTTTGTAATGCATCTTCCCAGAATCACCGACTACTGACGCTACCAGTCCGTGCTTTATCTTAGAGAAAATATTCTCGTTTCGACTCAGCCACGAGAGAGAACCAATCGTCGCTGGGGCAAACACAAAATGATACGTAAATCGGTGCGGGACCGACGACAATACCCGGGCAAGCTCGACTAGCATAGCGACACCCGACAAATTGTCGTTACATAGAGATGGATGACATATGTGCGCAAACAGCAAAACCCGTTCGTCCGTCTCGCCTGGAATGATCCATTCTCCGTAGGACAATGAACCGGCACTCAGCGTCGAATCAATTCGAACTTCATATTGCCCATCCTCCATGGCATCAAGTTTTCGTTGCGTCAGACAAAAGCCCCAAGCCTCATCATAGTACGTCGTTCGATAGGGTATCCAATCCGGATGTTCGGGTATTGTGTGCAAGTACCGCCGCAACTCGTTCAGATTCATTTTTCTCGACAAGGGAACACTGTAGTTGACAACATGGAGATTGTTTTTCTTGAAATCAATAACGCGCTGTCCGTCTGCGTTCTTCACATAAGCGTCACTAATATTCCATTCTCGCGGGATCTGCCAGTCAAATACGTTTGTACCGGTCGGCACTTCATGCACTTGAAGCGGTATGTACTCCGAAATGGTTTCGAGAGTCTGTCTCAGGCCATCGCCTGTAATACTCCGACAGATCGGGTACAGTCTGGCAATCAGTTCATAAATCTTATACCCAGACGCACCGTAATCCTGAAGGCCGATCAAGGTCGGTAAATCCTTTGCTCGACCAGAGTTATTCCTACATCGACCTGTTACTGAAGTCATTTTTCGGCCAGTGGGATCCAGAAAAATTCTTCATCAATCTGGCCCGTTTCCTCAAGGTAATTAAGCTGCTTCAATCTCGTATATGCCCTGAAGTTGAATGTTTCAGCGCTCATGTCAATCCGTTTGAACATATTTAGCAACTGCTCAGCGCCGCTCCTTGGGTCCCACTCGCAATCGAATCCAGGTAGTTGGCTGCTAATCTTGGCAAATTCAACGCGATAGCTTCGATTGTCACCTGCGCTCGTTCCGATACTGACTTTGCATCCTGGAAAAACATCTCCCACAATTTCGGCAATCTCCCGAACTCGAAAGTTGGCATTGTTTGACCCGACGTTGAAAACCTCGTTGTGTACCGCCGACCGCGGTGCCCGGAGAGCACATATGACCGCCTGGCAAATATCGAGAACATGAACCAAAGGCCTCCAGGGCGTTCCGTCACTGGTCATTTTGATCTGTTTCGATGTCCAAGCATGGCCCGCCAGATTATTGAGCACAATATCGAAGCGCATGCGTGGAGACGCACCATACGCAGTCGCGTTGCGCAAGAAAACCGGAGAGAAAGAGTTCGACGCGAGTTTAGCGACATCTTTTTCCACCAGAACCTTACATTTGGCATATTCTGTTTGCGGTTTCACAGGTGATTGCTCATCCAGTATGTCCCCGGAACCAAGACCGTACACACTACATGATGAGGTATATACGAATCTTTCCACACCGGCGTCCTTCGCCAATTCGGCAAGCCGAACCGAGCCATGATGATTGATTGCGCGCGTAACGGCAGGATTGTTTTCACCTAATGGGTCATTAGAAAGTTCAGCCAGATGAACGACAGCATCAATACCCTCGAATTGCACCGGGGCCACTGTGCGCAAATCTGAATTGATCTGCAGGGGGGACTGGGTGAGCCGTTCTATATCGGTGTATAACCATCCATCCCTGTAGTATCCAGTGTCCAGCCCAATTACCTCGAAGCCCTCCCGAATCAAAAAAGGCGCCAAGAGGCTTCCAATGTATCCATCTGTACCTGTTACCAGAACCTTCATCAGTACTCCTTATCTTCCTTCAGATATTTCCTGTTGATAATGGATTCCTATGGGCAGCGCGGATTGCGGTTTTCATACAACAATACCCGTGAATGTCCCCAGCCGATTGAGACGATATCCAGATCACCGTCGTCATCAATATCCACAACTACAGCACCATCGTGATGTTCGTCGCCTCTATATACAAGATGCTGCAGCCATTTCATACCGACTCCATCCAAATTTTCGAAATACCACAGCGCCGATTCAGAAGGGTGATCAAGATTGTGCTCCCCGACTACGACATCCATATCACCATCCCCGTCAATATCATCGACACCGACGCTCATCGGGCCAACTACGCGGCCGATCAGAGTCTTACTCCATTCCTGTGCAGACTTGCCAGGACCTCGATACCAAACCAGATCGCCCACCTTACTGATAGCTTCAAAGCCAACCACGGCATCAAGCTCGCCATCGCCATTGATGTCGGCCAACACATTACGGTCCGGGGGCGAAGTATTGCCATCTATCTCGATATCCATCCAACTTTTTCCATCATTTCGTAACCAAATCGTCCCAAGCAGAAGATCAACATCTCCATCACCATCGATATCTCCGCGACTCAATGCCTCATCCTGAGATATTCCAGATATCTTACTCAGCATCCAATCACCACCGTCCAGGCCGGACTGCTGAATTAGCTCGACGCCAATCCCCGGACTGTGCCAGGAAAGTGCGATGACCCATCTCTGGTCGGTCCCGGGCAAAGTTGTCACGCCCTGAAGAAAATCCCCACTTGCCTTTATTTCGGTGTCCTTAGGCAAAAACTCTCCGCTACCGTTGTTAATTAGCCAACGAAACTCGCGTTGCTCACCAGAGTCAACCAAGACGAGGACATCGATTTTGCCATCTCGCCCCAGATCCATCGTCGTTACAAAGTCAGGCTGATCTGGTCCAAACTGATTCCTTGTCCAGTCCGAGCGTCCGTAATGTTGGTTCTTGTACCAGAAACCACCTGTTAGAATATCCGGCCTGCCATCGTTATCGATATCAGCAACGCCAACGAACGGTGCCTCAGGTCCAGGCCTGTCTTCGTCAATAACGTGCCTAACCCAGCTCTCTTTATACTTGGGGCAGGACTGATTTAGCCATAATTCGATGTTCTGGCTGTCGCCTCCCCAATTGGCGCCGAAGATATCGAGATCGCCGTCAATATCCACGTCGACAAGAAATGCGCCATGCGAACCATTTCGATCAATCTCCAATGCTTCCCAGTGATTTCCCGCATTGTGGTTCAGGTAAACTGCAACTAGGTCCGGATTTTGACCCTGATGCATCTCGGCAAGAAACACATCATTGTCACCGTCCAAATCAACATCGCCGATTGCTGCACTGTGAATGACGGCCTCCACGTCAGGGATGATAGTGTGTTCAGTCCAGGGGCCTTCCGACCCCAGCGGGTTCTCAAACCACGAGACCCTATGATGTTGCCCCTCAAGCTCCGATGGCACTAAAAGAATGTCCCGATATGCATCTCCATTGAGATCGCCAAGTGCCACCACGGTATTCGGCCATTTCCAAGAGGCCCCATACTCATTGCTCGTCCAAATCCCATGGCCACGGTTCTCGAACCAGACACCATTTACGACAATGTCCAACTTGGTATCGCCATTGATATCACCAACAGCCAATCCCTCACCGGGACCGACCTCCACAGATTCTTCCTGCCAATTTCCGGGACTTTGTTGAAGATATATGAATACAGATTCTTCCGTCCCACCAAAAGCGTTCTGATTTCGGCCAATCACATCAATGCGACCATTCCCGTTCAGGTCGCCTAACTCGATATCATGCAAAGTCCTATCATCGATGACGTGTGGGAGCCATTCGGGCGCCTGATACCAAAGCAATTGCTCATCAGTGATCGTAACGATGTCCATCAACCCATCATTGTCAACATCACTCAACTCAATATCTGTTCCGAATGCCGCTCCAGACGAAATTACTTCCTTCCTCCAATCAGCACCGTAGTAGACGGTCAGAGTGCGATCGTCGTGACGCCCCACGATCAAATCGATCAGTTGGTCGTCATCCAGATCGCCAGCCGCCTTTCCCCAAGGACCACCGTCCCGCGAGGATACATCGACTTCCACATTTTCAAATTGCACGCCGGCTGACGAACGTGATTCTGCCGATTGATCACAAGCACAAAAAAACAGAATCAGACCCAAGCTCAATAGCCTACTGACTCGACTCTTGCAGACCACCCGTACGAACATACAAAGACTCCGGCTTCAGCGTTGCTGCAAGCGTCAGACGACGGCCACATTGGGAATAGGGATTACGAAGCGGCCACCCCACTCAGTGACATGCTGGTTCTGAGCAATTATTTCATCCATTAGGTTCCACGGTAGTATGAAAATTAAATCCGGGCGTGTTTCCTTTATTTTCTCAGGGCTGTAAATCGGGATGTGCGTACCAGGCGTATATGTGTTCTGTTTGTGTGGGCTCAGATCGACCGTGTAGTCCAAGAAGTCCTCACGTATACCGCAATAATTCAATAGCGTATTGCCTTTGCCGGGTGCACCATAACCAACAATCGATTTACCATTATTCTTTTGCTCAACCAGAAACGACAGGATTTCGCGCTTAGTCGCCTTCACTTTGTCCGCAAAGAAGTCATACAACTCCGGCCTGTTATAACCCTTTTCCAGCTCTCGGTCACGTAAACGCATCACTGCGTCTTTTGGCAAATGATCGCTCTCATCGTGGCATACAAATATTCTTAACGAGCCACCGTGGGTCCCTAACTCTTCAACATCAAAAATTCTGAGCCCTTGCCTCTTAAATACACTTTCAGCAACAAAAAATGAAAAATAAGAAAAATGCTCGTGGTAAATCGTGTCGAATTGGTTTTGCTCCATCAGTTTTTCAAGGTGAGGGAATTCCATGGTTATCACGCCCGACGGCGCCAATAAGATTTTCATGCCGCTGACGAATCCGTTCAAATCTGGCACGTGAGCAAGTACGTTGTTACCTATGATGAGATCTGCGCTCCCGTATTCCTCCCTTACATCTTTCGCTACCTGTGGCCCGAAAAACTGGGACACAGTCGGTATGCCTCTTTCAATCGCGACTTTCGCCACGTTGTCAGCAGGCTCTATGCCGAGACACGGGATGAATCTCTCCACAAAATGCTGCAAGAGATATCCGTCATTACTCGCCAGCTCGACGACGCTGGAGGCCTCATTGAGTCCGATCCGTTCAACTATCATGGCAACGTAGTTCTTCGCATGCCGAACCCAGCTCTCGGAATATGACGAAAAATAGGCATAGTCTGAAAAGATCTCCTGTGGTGCAACATACTCCTGAAGTTGCACAAGGAAGCACTCAGGACATCGAAAAACCCGGAGCGGATAGAATGGCTCCATGTGATTGATCTGCCCGGGCAATATTCTGTTCTGGCACAGGGGCGACATCCCGAGGTCGAGAAACACTCGATCAATGGCGCCGCCACACAGTCGGCAGCCCACCGTACTTGTCACCGACTCTGTTGCCGCGGCCTGCTCTACTTCACTGATTGCGGAACTGCCCACTCTAAATCTCCTTAGATCTTGTCATTTATATTGTCTGGTCTGATAGTTATTTCCTGGCAAGTACACAGTAATTAGCTGTGCATCTTGTGTTCGACCTTCCCAGAGGCCCAAGCACCACGGCCATAAGGTTAATGAGCGGGATCGAGGTCCTTTCAGCCAGCCACCTAACTCGGTAGTTCTCGATATCTGCGTGAAAAATGACATTCAGAGAGCGGTGTAATCCCAGCACCGAGTTACCTTCCGGCTCAATGGTCAGTTCTCGAAACTGTTTTAACATATGTACATATGCTGCTGGAAGAAGGCGCCAAATCTCATCATGATGTTCTGGGAAGAAGCTCGGAGCCGTGACAATCAAATGACCGTCTGGAACCAGGACCCGATGCATCTCATCGCAAGCCGCTTGCGGATCATGGATATAGCTCATAACTTGCGTGCAGAGTATTACGTCGAAAGTCTCGCTCTGAAACGGAAGTTTTTCAATATTGGCCAAGACATCAATCAGACCTTCGAATTGCAGATCAATGGCGACATAGTTTCTTGCCTTAGATTCAAAAAATATACGATACGGCTGAATGCGCCCACCCACATCGAGAATATTCAATCCGGCACCACTCGGCAGAGATTCAGCCCATCGTTTGATGATCCGCTTGCGCTCTTTTTGCACAAGGTAGTCAACATTACTTAGACGTGCATCCAAGATTTCGTTGCCCGCCTCGATAGCGTCGTCGCGCTGCCGTTCCGAAATGCTGTTCGGCTTGGCGCTGCTTTCAGCATAATTGTATCCAGTCTGTTCTTTCATCTTCCCAACCTGGCATCATGGACCCGAATTCTACCGAGGCAATTACAACCCTGTACGGTGATGCTAACCGGCTTTCTTTCGTGCTTTTTCGGCATAGGCAAGCACCATATTCATCAAGTACGATTCGGCACTTGTCGCAACCCGGCGAGAAAGGAACCACATCACGAACACTGCCAAAGTAAATACGACCACTCCTGATGAGACAGCAAGCGAAAGGTTTAGCAATGTCGCTGCTTTTCCATCGAAAGCGTACGAAACGAAAAAATACATCAGGAGTGCGGCGACTACCGGACGCAGAAATACTGTCAAGATATTTGAGAAGCTCATGCCAAGCGATCTTGCGGCTACACCATAGTAAACCGGCAGAAAACCAACATAAGTCACGAGCAAGGCGAGCGCAGTTCCCTCCAGCCCACCGCTTTTCGACCAAATTATGATTATTGGAATCAGCAACATCGCGTGCCAGGCAGACAAAATTCCAAGTAACTTTGGTTTCCCAAGCGCCAAAAGTACTGCGCCTATAGGGGACTGGATTGCAACACCTGCACCGAAGAGAGCGAGAATCCTGATAATCGGTATCGCGTCAACCCATTTCTGCCCGAGAAAAATAGGCGTAAACAAGTCCGCGGTCGCCGCTATTCCAAACCCAATTGGCAGGGTTAACAGCGCGAGTACTGACGCAGCCTGAACAAAAGCATCCCTTGATCGCTCCATGTCGTCAGAAATCTTGGAAAATCCTGGCAAAAGCGCGCGGTTGATTGGTGCCACCAGTTCTGTTGTGGGTAGATTTGAAATTTCGTAGGAAACAACAAAAATACCGAGATTGGATATACCAAGCATCTTGCCGATGATGAATTCCGGCCCACGAAAACGGATAAAATTCAACACATTGTTAACCAATAACCATTTTGAAAAACCAAATACCTTCTCGATGGCCGCAAGGCTCAGAGTTGGCCGGTATGGGTGCATTCGATAGCTCAGCAATAACCCCATCAGGCGAGAGGACACGGTTCCTATGACCAGGGCCCAATAGGAACGCAGGGCGAATGCCAAGCCAACCGTCACGCAGAAACTGAAGAGCTTGATTATTAACTGAAATAGAAATTCCTTTTGAAACTGGAGGTGCTTTCTGAAATCGACCAGGCCGACATTCTGCAAACCCTGAAAAATGCTGGCGAGAGCGATACATTGAAAAATGTGTACCAGCCTTGGTTCTTCGTAAAAACTGGCTGCTGGGTAGGCCAATGCTATCAATAGAATAGCAGAAGCGCCGCCCAATGCTGCGTTCAATGTCCATGCAGTGTTGTACTCATCCGATCCGGCGTTCTGATCCTGGATGAGGGTGATATCGAATCCGAATGCTGTCAATAGTTCGATCGCTGCGACAATTGTCATCGCCATTGCGATAATTCCGAAATCGCCTGGATCAAGGAGACGGACAAGGATTAGAGTGCTAACAAGACCAATGAATCGAACAACCAAACGCATGGAAATCATCCATGCGGCACCTAATGTCACCTTTTTCGTTAAACTAGCCAAAGTGCACCATTTTGTTATTAACCCGGTGAATAAGACAACTAACTACACGATCTCCGGTATTCTAGATGCCCGCATGCAGAATAATGAGCAGTAAATCACGCATTTGATATACCAATGACTGCAAAGTTACGGCTAATGTGGCCAAGAGGATTCGATCATTTAGCAGGTGATGGGGCCGGCCTGAGAAAACCGATACCAAGGTCAGGATTTGATAAAGACCAAGCAATTGTGAGACGGAGAATGCGCTGCTTAAAATACACCGCGGCGAGCATTAGAAACGATCGGTCGTTTAAAATGAATGGATCAATTCAGAATTCAGAGGCCAGTGCTTTGACGGAAACTTATCAGGTCGAACGTGCCAATCAACACTATACTTGTCTCAGTGCGCAGTTTCATGCGCTTCAAGGCAAGTTCAATGTGAATAACACGACCACGGGCGGTATCGAATGAAAAAGGCGAGTCTGAGAATAGGCATCCTTGGCCATTACGGAGATCTGAATCTTGGAGATGAAGCCACTATTCAGGCGGTGATTCAGAACATTCGAGAAGCCTCCAATGATTGGACACCGTGTTGTTTTTCAGTTTATCCTGATGATAGCCGCGACCGTCACGGTGTGGAATCTTTTCCGATTCAGCCTGTATCAGACTACCGGCGGGAACAACAGGCGCTACGCACGAAAAATCTCGATGTCCAGACAAAAGAAGTGGATGAAACCGCTGAGCTTTCACGTGTCGACAAACTACGCGACAACCTGAAGCGTTTCGCACCTCTCGTTTTCCTGGTGAAATCGCTTCGGCGAGTAAGAGAGGGACTAAGCTCAAGCGCAAGGGAAATCAGCTTTCTCATTTCATCATTCAGGACGTTGAAGGATTTCGACATATTGCTTGTTGCCGGGTCCAATCAGTGTTTTGATTATGTCGACGGGCCGTGGTACTTCCCATTCAACCTGTTGAAATGGTCTGTCATGGCACGACTTAGGGGCAAAACGCTCGCATTCGTTTCTGTCGGTGCAGGTCCAATCAAGGCAGAACTGAGCAGAAAAATGATGCGCAAATCACTATCTTTGTCGCACTATCGCTCGTTTCGGGACAGCAGTTCAAGAGAAGTGATCTCCATGATTGGCGCGGGTCAAGCCGACGATCACATCATGCCGGACCTTGCTTTCAGTCTGCATATCGCACCCGGAACACGCAATGCTGCTGTCGAGGAAAAGCGTGCAATACCGGTGATCGGAATCAATCCGATGCCGTTGTTCGACCCCAGATTCCGAGAGGACGGAGATCCGCGGATGTATAACGCGCTGGTGAGCAAATATGTTGACTTCGTAACCTGGCTCCTCGATCGTGACTACCCCATTTTTTTTTATGCGACTCACCCAAAAGATGTCTTGGTCGTCGACGACATAGTTGAGATTGTCGGCCCATCTCGATTTGACAGTTTGGAATATTGCTTTCCAGGAACCGTCGACAAACTCATGTCCAAAATCGCTAAGGCAGATATTGTTGTCGCAACCCGATTTCATGGGATACTGCTGCCCTATATCCTCGGCATACCGGTGTTGGGAATCGAGTATTGGACGAAAACAAGAGATCTGATGGAATACATGAGGCAATCCGACTATCTCTTGCCACAGTCCCGATTCGTAGATGATCATAATGACTTCGATTTGATATATATGACGAAGCGCTTTGACTCGTTAGTGACCAACATTCGTTCAGAGCGACTCGTCATTGAGACCAGGCTTGCCGAACTTCAAGCTGACCTCGCAGCTCAATATGATCAACTTTGGGCGATAGCCGGGGAAACCAACCAGGGATAGCTGCATCAATGACTGCAATAAGCGTAGGGTTACCAGTTTACAATGGCCAAGACTTGATCCGGCATGCAATTGATTCAATACTCGATCAGACGTTTAGTAACTTCGAACTCATAATATCAGACAACGCATCAACCGATGATACCGAGTCAATTTGTCGCCAATATGCCGAGCAGGATGGCCGGGTAAAGTATTTTCGAAACAAAACAAACATTGGGGCCGCCGCCAACTTTCGACAGGTCCTTCATTTCTCGTCATCAAATTATTTCAAGTGGATTGGCGTAGATGATCATTTCGCTCCTACCTATTTGGAAGAGACCAAGGAAATCCTGGATAAGCACAATGACGTTATTTTGTGTTGTAGTAAGGTCAACATAATCGATGCTGATGGCGAGATACTGCGAAAATATGAAGATCGTCAACAATTACCGCAAGACTCTCCGAGTGAACGATTCATTCAGTTCTTGGGACAAGATAGCTGGGTAAATTCAGTGTATGGATTGATGCATGCGGACACGTTGAAGAAAACCTCAATCATGGGAACGTTCACAGGGTCCGACGTCGTAGTGATGGCTGAAATGTCGCTGTACGGCAAGTTTTTCGAATTGCCCGACCGCCTTTTCTTCAGGCGTATTCATCCAGGCGCCTACTCATACGACTGCTCCAGTGCGAAACAGCAGGAATTCTATAGCCCTGGCAAGATGCAGCGATCGCTTCTTTTCTACCGGTGGCGCCACCTGCTGGAACATTATCGGTCGATTCGACGAGCGCCAATCGAGTCCGCAGAAAAGCGTTCGCTGCTCAGATTTCTGTTAAAAACCGCACGATGGCAAAGACGCGAGCTGATTGAGGAACTTTGGCTTTTCATAAGCCGCCGCAATTGATCAGAACTCTTCGCGGAACAGCAACCATTATTCTTTCCAGCCATAATAAATGTGCCACGGCTCTTGGAGCAAGATATGCGCATGCTTCTCAGGCGGCAGTGGATATAACTCAAGACTAGATACAAGAACACGATGTGCGGGACAATAGACGATGCCCTTCGACGAGCTTCCGCAATTTGATATTCTCATCGTTAATGTTTCACCGACGTGGGACACTGCAATTACGCCAAGCTGGCTCAATAAATCGCGATATTCTGCCCAGCGATAAATTGTTATGCCTGGGTTGTCCGCAACCCGCCAATTATCTTCGCCGATTATTCGTGTTTTATTGTGGTCAATATATCCTATGCGGGAGTCCTCAAAGAGCATGGCTTTTATTCTTTCGAAATTCTCTCTCCTGCGATGGAATCGATCCGCGATCTCCTGGTCTCTGGTGTGCAGATGCACGCCAATTCGAGCAAGGAACCGGTAAAGAAAAATCTGGATCCCGATAGAAAAATTCAAGCGACTACTTGATGTCATCAGACTGATCTCGTCTTTTTTGTTTTCATTTACGCTATGCGGGCGTTTTGTAATAGATTGCAGAACATTTCGAACTGTACAATACGGAATACCTTGTGCGACAAACCCGAATCCTTGCCACGCATTGCTGCGACATCACGGAGAATCTGGGCAGATTGGTAGATTCCGCGCTCTCTCACGGCCTGACTGGATACTAAGTCCTGCAAGTTATCGTGCAGCGGCCCAGCAAACCACTTGGCCTGCGGAACAGGAAATCCAAGTTTATCGACGCGATTTCGAACGACTTCCGGGATCCGCTCCTTCATTGACTCCCGTAGTATGTATTTATTCAACGGCCCTCTGAGTTTCATATCATTTGCAAGGCTAAACGCGTAATTGACTAACCGATAGTCCAGAAACGGCAATCGAGTCTCGACCGAATGAGCCATAGAGTTTCTGTCCTCAACTCTTAGGTAGAGTGGAAGCGGCTCTTTTCGCATTGAGTTGCGAAGACTTGTATCCAGATCCTGATCCACGAATACCGGAACTTCCGCATCAGACTGTCCGACCAAATCACTATCAAACCAACTATCGCTATTCACTCGCTTTTTTCGTTTCCAGTACGCTAATCGGCGATACAATTGCAGATGTGCGAATTGTGTTTGAATTACGTAGCGCAATGCATCAGCGAATAGCTTTTTCGCATTAGTTTCGTGGGACTTGGAATATTCGGATATTTCATTCCAACAATTTCGAAACTTGCCGGAGCCCAGTAGCGAATACCAATATTGTTTGAAGTACGAAGGGTAGCCCGCCAGACATTCGTCAGCACCCTGCCCGTTTAGAATTACCTTGACGCCATTTTTTGCACTCATCCGATAGAGTTCATAACTGACTACTACATTCATCGAGTGAACCGGCTCATCCTGGAACTTCATGACATCGACAAGCCGATCCCAGAAGTCATTCGAATTCAAGGTCAATCGATTAAGCATTGCTCCTGTCTGATTGACGGTCGCCATTATCTGGCTACTCTCGTCAAACTCCGGTGCCATATAACTAAATGCTTGCAGTTCTGAGTCTGCTCCACCGCTCGCCTTACCGGATTTCAGCAACCGCTCCATATGACAAATAATTGACGTTGAATCCAGCCCGCCGGAAAGACACACACCGACAGGAACATCACTTCGCATGCGCAACCGGACTGAATCCTCGAAAAGGGCAGCAAACTGTTCAAACGGATCGCCTGAGATCGTACCTGCACCGATACCGATTTCCCAGTATTTCCATTTCTTGATATTGCCATTCAGATCCATCCTGAACGCAGATCCCGCTGCTACCTCGAATACATCTGAGTACAATGTTGCATTATTTTCATCCGGTTCGGACAGTCTTCCCTCAATCAGGTACTGAGCGGCAAGATTCCAGTTTGGCGACGGCTTATATTCTCCAGATGCGGAAAATGCCTTTATCTCAGATGCGAACATCACCCAGTCCTGTGTCCGCAGCAAATATAGGGGCTTCACTCCGAAACGGTCTCTTGATCCGAATATCTTTCCTTCAATACGGTCGTAGATCAGAAAAGCCCACATCCCGTTCAGCCGTCTCAGGCAGTCTTCTCCCCATTGCCGGTAAGCATTAAGCAACACCTCAGTGTCACCTGTTGAGCGAAATCCGTGGCCCAACGATACAAGTTCTTTTCGAATTTCGATGTAGTTGTAAATCTCGCCATTAAATACAATGATTGTATTGCCGTCTTCACTGATCATCGGTTGATGCCCATGCAAAGAAAGATCAAGGATGGACAATCGACGAAACCCGAACCCTACGACACCATCTAAAAAGCTTCCGCCCTCATCTGGACCACGATGACTGATGGAATTCGCCATACTGCCGATTGCTTGGGCATCCGGCTGCCGCCCTGATACGCCAATCATCGCCACTAATCCGCACATTTTCTTGCTCTCCTTGGATGTGTCGACCGTTCCTGTGTAACCGGCGTTGACGTTGACGAAAAATACCGCGTTGCGTTATTGTTCAATGGTGTCCCGCCATGCCGTAATTTTTCGAAACTGATCTTCCCCCACAATTCTGGACACGGGGTTAAGCTGCTTGCTCAAACTGCATCGATATTCTGCGCCCGATAGCAGAATGTTTTCTTTGTCTATTGTAATACGTTTACCGTTTTGAACGATACTGGCTGCCACTATCCGAATGATGGATCAGGCTTGGTGGCGGTTTTCGCAGGTTCATTCCCATCATCAAAGCCCAGATCACCAGCGCTTTTTTCATGCGCCGATCAATGCACCAGCCCACCACCCGCCGTTAATTCAGATCGATGGCCACCGCCAGGTAGATCCAACCCTCTTGGGTCCAGAGATACGAGATATCGGTTCCCCAATCCCGGTTTGGTGCCGATGGCGAGAACTCCCGAATCAACACATTCTTCGCCACCGGAAGATTGTGCTTGCTGTCCGTCGTCACTTTGTACTTGCGCTTCTGTCTGACCTTAACCTGCGGTTGCTTCATCAAGCGGCGCGTCTTGTTGCGGCCGATCTCAAAGCCCTCGTCACGCAGGTTCTTCATCATCATTGCTGCCCAAGCCGCCTTGAGAGGCCGCAAACAGCTCTTTCATGCGGCGTCTCAGTGCCACCTGTGGAGGCCACGACCGTGCCTAACTGAGCTCGCCAGTCATTGTAGGCGCTGCGCTGAACGCCCATCTGCAGACACAAATCGACCACCGGCCAACGTCCTGCGCTGGTTTCCCCTATTGGCCCCTTCAGTTTCCGTGACTCTCTTCGATTAAAGGCGATAGCGCTTCGGCAACGCACATAGCCGCGAACCGATGGCCGGCTTCGTTCCAATGATTATCATTGAAAAAATAGAGCAACGAGCGAGCGTTTCTAGCTTCGCTCCGCATCAATGGAAGCAAATCAAGATTAGGAATTTGCTCTTCGTTACAAACTTCAGAAAGATACTCGTTCGGATTGTCAAGCGACCAATCGATGCGTCGCAATGAGTCGTTCGCACTAAGCCTCTCATCCCATATTTCCGGATGTATCTGAAAGGCCGTGGGTACCGTCACAACGAATAATTGCGCGCCGTGCCTCTTAACTTCAGACCTCAGCTCGCGCAAAATGGCGCGCGTAACCTGCCAAGCATCGTCCCAGTCCTTGGGAGGCTCTCTTTGAAACAACGGTAGATCCAGCGGTATTTCAACATCATTTTCGTTCGTGTCGTCATTTCCGGCCGCTTGAAACAACCGCGGATCAAAGCGATTCCATATATCTCGCGAAAATGCGTAAAGCCTCAAATGACGGCCGAGAAAAGCCTTTACAGACGCAGTCCACGCTGTATCGCGAACAAAAGGATATCTATGCAGCGTTAGGCCTTCAGGGCCGATAGCGTAAAAGGGTTTTCTCGGCCCACCCGAATCCAGCTCGTCAAGCGGATACCAGTTATTCCGCACATCATTGCCGACATAAAAAGTGAGCAGCACAATATCGGGGCTGTATTTGAACCCCTCATGAGTGAAAAAGAGCAAGGCGTTGTCCGTGCCAAATCCACTCACGCCTGCGTTTATTACTTCTATTTGCTTCGGGGCTCCAACATTGAGCGCTTTCTCGAGAACCTTGCTGAACCCATCCTCAAGACGAACCTGAAGAGCTTCAGGAAAAGAATCACCCAATACCAAGATGCGCGATGTGCCCTCCGGCTTCTCGTACGAATGATCGCTATCCCGTAGCCCCAACGCGTTTATCTGGATCTCAAGTTCCCGCGACTCGGTCGTCCAGAAAAACTTGTCTCCAGCAGTGTGCCCCCACCCGTAATACGGATTAGGACTATAGACCAGTTTTGAAGTCACTCCCAGTAGGCGCAACGATGTTTCCGCAAGAAAAAGAGCGGCCAAACAGCCAAGTAGCGAACTGACTGCGATGAGGACAAGTTGTTTAGGCCGCGATTTGAACACCGTTTCTTTTCAACCTACATACAAGACAAATCATCTCAATGGATTTCGAACACCAACGACTGACCTTGTCGGGCACTCAGTCCTGCTTGCAACCATCGGCGAAACGAGACCGAGCGCATGTGGCGACAGTCCATCCAGGGAAGCAGTTGGTGTAATTTCGATCAGCTAGCGTAGTCAGCCTGTTCAGATAATACGTCAGAAAAGGGTATAAATGAACGGCGCCAGGGCCGACCCCTCCGCCAATACAATCAGCGCACCTAGCAAAACCATAACAAGCATGATCGGAGCGAGCCAATACTTCTTCCGCTCACGCATGAACAACCATAGATCCTTAAAGAATTCCAACATCAGAATGGCCTCTCAAGGCTTCCGGGCTCGCTTCTACTCTGAATTCTGTAGCTCGCAACGCCCTCGTCAAACGGACGGCGCATGTCGTTAAATCCAAGCGCACGCCTAAACAACGCTATCGGTGAGATTAGCAGAAAGAAGATGATACCTAGTATCAAAGGTGTCGTAATGCGGCTTGCCAGCAGCCCGAATCTCATCCAACCTCGGTACACTGGCTCCAGCGCCAAGGGGGCCACTACAGCCAGCCCGCCAAGCACTGCTAGAATAATCCAGGGCCAGAGTGGCCAGGCGCGGTCCAACAACCAGGGAAAGAAAAGCCCGAACAACACGACGACGATAGCACCTGTCGCGAGCCCGAACCTGCGCAGGCCTTGGTGGTCGAGCTCAGGAATTAATTGCTCAGTTACCATAACTGAATCACCTAGCTTGCTTCGTTCTATTCATGTGTCGTCAATCCAACTCGAACTCGTCCCGCCAGGATTCGTCCATCTCCCACTTGGGCTGCCGCTCCTTTTGGAGCAAGAAATTTTCCACTACGAGATAGTCCATCTCTGTTCGCATGAAGCAGCGATAGGCATCCGTGGGTGTACATACAATCGGCTCACCGCGAACATTGAAGGACGTATTCACCAGCATTCCGCAGCCTGTGAGCCGCTCGAATGCTTTCAGTAGCTGATAATACCTTGGGTTAGTGTCCTCATGCACAGTCTGGATTCTGGCCGAATAATCGACGTGGGTAATGGCTGGAAGCTCAGAACGCTCAACCTTCAGCCTCTCGACACCAAACAACTTTCCCTGCTCCTCCGTGAGTGGGATGCGTAATTCCTTACGAACTGGAGCGACGAACAACATGTACGGGCTCGGGGCATCTTGCTCGAAATAGTCACCGACACGTTCCGCGAGCACGGAAGGGGCGAAGGGGCGGAAAGACTCGCGGTACTTGATTTTCAAGTTCATTACTGACTGCATCTTAGCGCTGCGCGGGTCACCAATTATGGAACGGCCGCCGAGCGCTCGAGGCCCGAACTCCATGCGGCCCTGGAACCACCCTATAACGTCTTCTTTTTCCAAATACTCGGCGAGTTTGTCGAAGAGCTCGCCATCTTTAATTTCCTCGAATCGGGCGCCCAAGGCATCCAGTTCGCCTGCGATTTGCTCTCGAGAATACTGCGGTCCCAAGAAGCTGCCGCGCATTTGGTCGTGGCCATTGACAGCCCGGGGTTGACGATCGTGCAAATGCCATGCGACGGCCGCAGCTCCCAAAGCTCCCCCTGCATCACCGGCCGCAGGTTGGATCCAAATATCTTTGTAGGGCCCCTCCCGAAGTAATCGCCCGTTCGCGACACAATTAAGCGCGACGCCTCCCGCCAGACACAAGAACTGCTCATCGGTTTCCCGGTGCAACGTCTTGGCCAATCGAAGCACTACCATCTCCGTGACGGCCTGAATCGAGGCCGCAATATCCATTTCCCTTTGCGTAAGTTCACTCTCCGCTGGCCGGGGTGGCCCACCGAATAGCCCATCAAAGCGCTCGCTGGTCATCGTCAGGCCAGAACAGTAATTGAAATACTCCATCGCCAGATGAAAGGTACCATCTGCCTTTACATCTATCAGATTGTCCAGGATTAGGTCGACGTACTTAGGCTCGCCATAGGGCGCGAGTCCCATCAGCTTATACTCGCCAGAATTCACTTTGAACCCTGTGAAATACGTGAACGCCGAGTATAGCAACCCGAGCGAATGCGGAAATTGAATCTCCCAAAGTGGGTCTAACTCGGCATTTTTGCCGAGCCAAGCGGACGTGGTAGCCCATTCGCCTACGCCGTCAAGGCAAAGCACCGCCGCACGCTCGAATGGACTGAAATAAAATGCCGAGGCAGCGTGGGACTGATGATGCTCTGCGAACAATAGCGGCGGCAACTCGTCGGATGAATGGTTGCCTAATGCTCCCAACTCTTTTCGAAGCGTATCCTTGAGGAAAGCCTTTTCTTTGAGCCAGATCGGCATCGCCGCAAGGAACGAGCGAATGCCCTGGGGCGCGTAATTTAAGTAGGTTTCCAACAAACGCTCGAACTTAAGGAGGGGTTTGTCATAAAAAACAACTTGATCCACATCGGTGATCGCCAATCCGCCTTCGTCCAAGCAGTATCGTATTGCCTCCCCCGGAAAACGAGCATCATGCTTCTTACGGGAAAATCGCTCCTCTTGCGCGGCGGCCATCAGGTCACCGTCCTTTAGCAGAGCGGCCCCGCTATCATGATAGTAAGCGGAAATGCCAAGTATATTTCCGGAAGATTTAACGCTCAAAATGTCGGCCCTTTATCGATATTTTCAAACACATTATCAAACCGTACCAAGTTGCGCATTATGTATGACGTTCTGTGGCGCGCTGGCCACGAACATCCAGATTCCGGTTTTCCAGACTATTCAGATCATATGATACACAGGTGCGATCTGTTGTGAACTAAGCCTCAAGATGGGAGATTCGATTCTTAATTGACCCTTCAGATTGCCAGCGCCGATAGGGATCAATCACGACCGGGCGATCCGGCCGTAAGCGCGAATCGACAGGTTGTCGCTATCCGGTGACAAGCGGTAACTCTTGGAATATTAAGACGTTACAGTTAATCCGCAAAATGTAAGTTTAGGTTGTGTTTCCCTTGCACGACAATTGCTCCTCATAATCAGTCTTAGATGGTGGCATCAAATCTGCGCGAGAAGTACAAGACACTGAAATATGAGTACAAAAATACTATTGGCATGCTCTTTGCTTATACATTTATTCCAGTTCAATTTCCGTTCTTTAATGAGTGGTACTTACGCGCATGTTTTTCTTGACCGCCACTTGGATTTTCTATTTTGAGGACAAGAAAATAGTTGGCATCGGCACGAGGAGCTGAGTTGAGATAGAGTCGTTTATCGGAATATGGAGAACGTGCCCTTGCTAATATTCGGCAATGTGGTACAACGATTTTGTACTTCGAAAAGGGAAATCTTCCGAAAGGTAGAGACGCAAAGCTTCCGATCTACGGGAATTCCTATGACAGCGGGGCCGCCAGATAAGGCTTGCATAACTCATTCGCAGATGTGCTTTTCTGGATCGCCCACATGCTTCTGTATTGCGTGTTTGGATCGCTGCCAGCACATCGGTTGCGCTTGCATACAATTGTTGACAGTTCGAATGGGTTATGTGGACTGAATTTGGGACTATTTTTTTTCACCGCATTTCGGGTTATGAGTTTGCAACAAATAGGGCTTACTTTGGAATCATTCGTATGACTAAGAATATGCTCAAGACAAACCTTTTGAGTTCTTTTGCATTATGCACAATCGCAATAGGGTGTTGCGCAGCCTCGGCGTTCGCGGCCGATGCTGACTCAGACTGGCTGGCGCGATCGAGCGAACCAGGCGTATTGATGGCAACACGCTTTGAAACTGAAGCAGAAGTTACTGACGGTCTTACATTTAAAAATGGTTCACGAGCTCCTGATGCGGATCATGTGTCTTGGCAGCAGAGTGGGCAGGCTTCGGGCAACGGCTGCATGCGCATGGATGTTCTCAAGACGGATACTAGCGAATCCGGTCAGTGGTGGCGTTATCTCGCTGATGACCAGACGACATTTGGCACTGGTGATACAATCTACGTTCAATACAGGGCGTATTTCCCTGCGTATTATGCGACTCACCACTTTGCGACTAGCTCGGCATCCGGTTGGAAGGTCAGTATTATTTCCAACGCCGATGGCTCAAATCAGCTTTATGAGGTAGTGCATCAAAACACAGAACATCGTGGGTGGGTGCAAGGGTATAACCGTGATACAAATGGAACCTATCCACCGTGGCAAGACCAAATAGATACACCCTGTAATCCTTTCGACTTTGTTCAGCAGAATGTCATCGATCGAAACCCGGGCGTAACACCTCAGACCTGTCTGGAAGCACGCCAGAAATATGGCGGGCTTTTTTCATACAATGGCCCACCATACCCAGACCCAGAAACAGGCGCCTTTATTTATTACCCGGATGAGTGGCTGACGTTCTTGCAGAAAGTTACCTATGGTTCATTTGGGTCGGGCACGGCAGACACGCACATTGAGATGTGGGCGGCACGAGAAGCAGATACTACTTACACGAAACTTATCGACAGAATGGTTGATTTAGGTTCAATTGGCGGTGATGGCCCACCAGATTCATTGTGGCTTCTACCGTATGACACCAACAGGCGTGCAGACTCCACAAGACAGAACACTTACACCCTGTATGACGAGGTGATTGTTTCAACAGACTTTATTCCAGCTCCGAATTCACCCGTGCAGACGGATGAGCCAATTCCGGCTCGTATACTAGATCTTCGGACTGACTAGTAGGCTGGCAGCCGGCTTCTGCGCTACAGACACTAACCGGTATGCCGCGGCGACGATAATGATCTCGTAATAAACGAGGTTCCAGTAGGCGATGTTGACAAACAGACCACCAACAGCATAGCCAACGATGCTCACCTGGATCGCACGCGCCAATTGTGCCGCCCACTCCATTTCGGGGTGATCCCGACTGAGAGCAATGGTACGTCGCGAGGTAACCCAGGCTGCAGCACCGATACTTAGGAAGATCAGCAGCCCAACATAACCATGTTCGCCGAGCATCTGGAAGTAGACGCTGTGAGCGGAATGGACGTCCTCCGGATCGGGAGCATAGCGTGCGAAGGTTTCTCTTGTGTACAGCTCAAAGCCGCCGCCAACGAGCGGCCGATCATTGGCAATATTGATCGCTGCCTTCCAAGCGTTGATGCGCCCCATCGCCGACCCGTCCTCCTCATAGGTCGAGATGCTGTCCATGCGATTGAACCACTCGTCTGGCATGACCGTTACGCCCACCGGAACAAGCGGGATGAGTAAGAGCGCGAACAGCAGCTTTCTTTGACTCTTGAACCAGAGAAATATCAGCATTGCGATGACCGCCAGTAAGCCACCGCGCGAGTATGAGCCCAAAACTGCCATTCCGCTCAGAGCCATTGATGCAAGCAGCGCGTGACGAATCCAGGCCGATGTTGCCACAGTACGAAGGTAGTACATTAGCGGAATGACCATGATCAGCGCCACGGCGATCGCGGTGTTATCAGATATGAAACTATCGCCGGGCGGCCCGTAAACTCGCCCGCCGCCGCCGGTTGCGATTGTGAAGATGCCGCCCTTAACCCCGAAGAACCCTACCGACACCACGAGCACCCAGAGCATCCAATCGAGCTGTTTGTGGTTGCGCAAGACCATCGCACTGATGTGGACAAACAGGAACATCTTCATGACCTCGACCAGGCGGCCGTATCCTGCTTCTGGCTCGAACGAGAAGAGATAAGTCACACAAGTCCATGCGGGCATTAGTATCATCAAGACGAGCACGAGGCTCGGCTCGTAGCGAATTTCGTCCTTCGTCACCAGTAGTCCGATCATCGTGGACACAGCTACAATCGCTGCGAACGGAAAGTCATAGGCAAACCCGAAGGCAAATCGGTACGGTGTCATCAGGCTTAGCCAGGCGAACATAAGCGCGCCAATCCAAGGGCGCCAAATGATGAACGGCAATGCCCCAAGAACGAACACAGTAATCGCGATGTCTCTCATTGGTGTGCGCCTGGAACGGCAGGCTCGTGACAGGGGCGACAAGGCAATTCGAATCCTTGCGGTTTTTTTAATATCACATTTTGCATTGCGTAGATCTCGGAGAATCGATCAGAAGTTGTCGTAAAACTTTCAGTCTTCTCGATTCTTTCTTGACTGACGTTAACAGAAGGTTCAATAGTCGAAATAATTAAGAATTCCGCAACCAAAATAAGACTCTAAACAAATCCAAAGTATACGTTGTACCTCTGTCTACTAGCGATGCGCACCGACCTAATTTGTACGGGACAGTTAACCTTAGGCTCTGTCGACATCATTTTGAGACAGCGTCAAATAGCTGCGCCAATTCTTTAGTCTGATTCCGACGCGAATAATTAGCGATGATGGTGTCAGAGACCGCTGGGACCGTGTTCGAATTTATTAGATGCAAAAACTTTTTCAGTGCATCCACGATTTCGGGTTGTGAATCTAGCCGGACGACTGAGGAAATGCCAGCGTCAAGAAGCAACTTCGCAGTGTCTCCTTTGGGATCAGTTAACGCCAGTATCGGTCGACCCGCTCTCAGATACTCATACAGCTTCGCTGGAATCTGATGATTGCAATTAGACGCTTGAAATATGAGCAGTCCATCTGCCTGTGTCATTTCCGTCAACGCATCTGAGTATCCTAAAGCAGGCAGCAATCTCACATGGTCCGCGATTTCAAATTCATCGATCTGCCGCTGCAAATCATCATCGTGACCGCTAGCGCGAAGGCGAATCTCAAAATCACTTATTTCGACAATATTTTCATCAATTAACTGTCTTACCGCGGCGAAAAAATCGCTTGGATCTCGTTCAGAGGGATACAGTATTCCGCTGTGCAGTAACACTCGTTTTTTTGCTTTGATACGTGGCGGCGAATTGAGGGTTTCGGCCGCGGAAAATTTGTCTTCATCGTAACCGTTTAGAATGCAGTGAAACTTCGACCTGTCGATGTGTGGGTATCTGTCTGCATACATCGTAACCGCGCCAGGCGCTGTGAAGACACAGGCCGCGGCTCTCGATACGGCATGCCCTTCGATCCATCTAAATACACGTCGCCTGTATTTATCCGCAGGATAGTGCGCCTCCGTCATGGAATCCCGGAAATCTGCGATCCACGGGATACCCGTAATTCGATGAAGTGTGAGTCCGATCAAGTGCGCTGTGGCTATCGGATAGGTTGAAAAAATGACATTGGGACGATGGCGCCTGATCATTCGGAGCGCCGGTACGATTGATCCAATCCACCATGTTACCCAGCGATCAGGATATGCCAGTAGCGACAAGTACTTGCCTCGAAAAGACAGGTGCCTTGCTGTGTCGAGCGCAAAAACCCTTTTGAGTTCCATATTCTCCGGAATGTCAACCAATTGATTATTGCTGGTTGCAGGATACGCTCGTCGGTGAGTCGACAATATCATCGGCTCCCATCCGTTCTCTCTTAAATACCGCGAGAAACTCAAGGTACGCTGAATGCCACTACTCCCCTTTGCCGGCGGATAATGATACGCAATCAGGAGAGCACGCTTCACCCTTTTCGCAGCCATCGCACGGTGCGTTCGGCCACAGTATCTCGCCATATCCGGGTCGAAAAAGTATGGTTTGAATCGGACATCTCAAACCAGCTTATTGAAGCGCTTTTTGCAAGTTTCTTCCATCTTCTGCTGCTATTCGACATTTGCCTGAATTCGGCAGCGGTCAGATCATTTCCGGACAATATAATCAAAGTCCTGCCTTGAAACCTTTGCAGCGCCGTCAACATCCTTTCTTGGTATGGTGGCTGAGACAAAGGTTTTGATTCGCCAGAGGGTTCACCTCCAGATGCACTTTCCTGCGTAACCTCGCTCGCACCATGCGGTGTAGTATTCGAGACAAGTTTTTTCCACGCCGATTTCAATATAAACCAGAGACTCTTGTTGCCGCCGAATGCATTTTTCCAGAATCTGTAGTCAAATAGCCGCTTAGTGTAGTAATCCATAAGAAACGACTTCGTAATACCGCTCTCCGATCTCACCCACGGATTCAGCATTACCAAGCCTGCAACCCGCGGGTCTTTTTCCGTATATAGCGATGCGGCGGATGCAGCGTCACACAAGCCCCAGATGTGTACCTGTTTGATTTGGGGACAAGTCTCCAAGAAAATATCGATAGCACATTTGATATCATCATCCAAAGCCTGGAAATTCCGTGGTTCACCGCTGCTATCTCCAATTCCTCTATGATCAAATCGGAACACTGGGAAACCGGCTCCCGCCAGTGTTCGACTGAGCAGCACGAACTGCCGATGACTTCCGACTCGATACTGCGGCCCACCGACCAGGACGAGTACGCCCAGAGGACCAGAATTAGATGGCAAGTGAGCTATACCAACCAGTGCGTCCTTTCCGTAACGTACAACCAGCGCTTTTTCGTTTATCACACTAATGTTTCTACAAAGACAGCAGTCGTAGCGTTAATGAGACTCGGGACCGTCGTGGTTTCCACGGTGTTCCAGAATTTTTCACCACACATAGCCGTTACTGATAGTCTGATATTGTCGTGCCGCATTTGCTCTATGACAGCATTGCTGGCAACCGGTAACGGACTGCTCGGGTTTGATACGATTTCGAACCAGTGCACCGGAGGAGACGCTTCAAGGTCATCAGGAATGAGCGCTGCGGAGTTCATGGACCTCGCCAATTCCGGCGATATTTCATAGCCCGCAACCTCTACCGATTCGCCGGACGCGAATCTGTCCATCAATTCTGCTATCGATTCTTTGTGGCTATTGTTTTCGGTCATCTGCGATGCAATTCGAATTCGCAAGAACTGTCTCAGGAACGTCGATCCGTTCGTACAGGGACTCCACAGTACAATCTTGCCGGCGCGAGAAACCAAATCTGATTGACGATCGAAAAGGACTAATGCGCCGAAACGAATTGCCAAAAAACTTACCGATCCCCGACTAGCCTCGACCACACCGGAAACTACCGACACAATATTGTCGCACCACACTGTCCAACGCGTGTCAGAAAACTCTCCTTCACTGTCACCCGTGCCATGCAGGTCAACTAATATCGCACGCAAACCGCTTCCTGCCAAAGCGCGCGCCTGCAACGACATCATTCTTCGGCAACGATTCATTTCTTCGGCGAATGGCGGAACAATTACCACAGTTTCCATATCAGGGTCGGGCATCCGAGGACCGTACTCGATAACGAATATGCTGCCATGCTCGGTTTCCAGGAAGTATGGAGAAATCGTAATTTCTTTATGCATTCTTCGCGGCAATAAAACTTGCTAACGACCCCACGGTTTCGAATACGTCGGCACTAATTTCATCATCTTCTATTTCAAAACCATACTGCTCCTCAACGGCAGTCAGTACTGTAACAACAGCCATGGAATCAAACTCCGCTATACTGCCCAACAAAGGAGTCGAAGAATTCATGACTTCTGCACGCTCACCCAGTTGAAGAGTTGCCGCAAGTATTTGTATTACATTCTCCAAATCAGACATGGATCCAAATCTCATTCTTCATCCAACTTCTCTTTCCAGGCACCGGCCCTGATCAGGCGATTACGCAGACCCGGTAACGGGTACCCAAGCTCGTATGCCTTTACTGCATGTTCATATGCGAGATCGTAATTTCCCATTTTCGCATACACCAGCCCGATGCCGTATTGGGCATCGGCTGAATCAGGCTTCAACTCAATCGCGACCTTATACTGGCCCAAAGCCATCTCAATTCTACCCGCCTTTACCAGGTAAATCGCATAAATCGCTCTAACTGCAGCGTCGTCGGCGCGAAACTTTATGGCTCGTTCGAACCAGCAATCCATCGAATACCTCACCACTTTCTGTTTATTCTTCAAAAAATGTAAATTCGCCATTGAGGACAAAGCTCGATGATGATTGGGAAAAGCGCGCAACGTATAATCGAGATCGGAATCCGGGGTTCGCAACTTATATCCGCGTTCCAGATTTTCAACTTCCCGCGTAAAATGGACTCTTTCAACAATGTGGAGCTTGCTTACGGTTTCGCCTCCCTGTATGACCCTGTGATTGGGGTCTCTGTAGTCAAATGGTCCAAATCCGGTCTCGAGGGAACCGCACTCGGCCGACACGTACTGTGCTGAAGCGGAACTCGCAAATAGCGAAAAGCAAACGATAAACAAAACGCCAGACAATAGTCGGTGCTTACTTCGAAATAAATTTGACCCCACAGCAACGTGGTCAATGCGAATATTCACAGATTCCTACATGTTTAAGGCCGCTACGGGATCCAACCCGAACAGCCATGCGATATTTATTCAAAATTGAAACCCTAAGGCAGATTAATTATACATAAAGCTCGCCGAATCGCCCAAACGGCAACTTCCCCAACTAGCCATTCCAGATAAGCGCATACGATAGGGAAAGGCCGTTTGACTTGATCCGACATTTCGCTTGCTTGTTGGTTAGATAACCCTGAGAATTATTCCTTGATATTTGGCTCATACCAACCTGTTTCCCAACACGATTAATATGATTGAAATTTACGGAAGATGCATGGCTAGTGACCAGCGCCAAAACCTGAATCAAGCCCATCCTACCATTATTAGCCAGCCCATCCCCGTGAGCGATGTCCCAGCGCTAAGTGAGACGTATGCCCTACTCGGTTGGGACGGTGGACCGTCGAACCTGATTTGGCTATCTGAGGGCGATGGCGTATATGCCATAATATCTGGCAGACCTCGTTGGCGAGATTCGAAGCTCGCGAAAACAGCGGCGGAGCACGGGCACGGCACAGCAATTCGAATCGCATATAGCGAACACGGAGACAAGGCCATAAGCCTGGTCTACGGCAGCTTCGCAATTTGTATTTTTGACGACAGACAACGGAGATTAATTCTTGCAATCGACCGCTTGGGAATTGAAAGAATGTGCTATTGCTTTGATGATGGAGACTCGCTGTCTTTTGCAACTACGCTAACAAGCATTAAGCGACTCCGCACCGAGTCGTCTACTGTCTCAAATCAAGCGTTGTTCGATTTCATGTATTTTCATGTGATCCCGAGCCCGAGCACGATATATGAGAAGGTACGAAAATTGGAGCCAGGACAGATGCTCACCTTCGATGGATCGGTCACTGAGCTGTCCTATTACTGGACACCGAAATTTGTGGCCGACGATAATACGAACGAGGCGGATCTGTCGGTAGAGTTGCTTGACACGCTTGGGACCGCCGTTGAAAGATGCAATGCCGATGAGCGTACTGGGTGCTTTCTCAGTGGCGGTCTGGATAGTTCGACAGTTACCGGGCTCGCATGCAAATTAAGCTCGAGAAAAATTGACGCTTTTACCATAGGCTTTGATCAGGCGGGATACGACGAAGTCACTTTTGCGAGAGCCGCGGCAAAACACTTCGGTGCCAACCTTACCGAGTACTACGTTACGCCTGAGGATATTTCGGGCACCGTCGACGAAATCGCGACGACGTACGATGAGCCCTTTGGGAATTCGTCAGCTATTCCGACGCTTTTTTGTGCCCGACTGGCCGCCGAGAACGGTAAGACTCATCTTTTGGCAGGTGATGGTGGCGATGAATTGTTCGCCGGAAACGAACGTTATGAGACGCAGACGATATTTGACTACTATCATCAAATTCCCGGTTGGATGAGATCGGCAATAGTTGAGCCTGTTTTCCTAAACAATGCGGCAAACTGGACCCCCCTTAGCAGAAAGGTCCGGCGTTACATCGAGCAGGCGAATGTTGAAATGCCAGAACGATTGCAGACGTATAACACTTTGAACACGAATCGAATCGCAGACGTGTTCACTACGGAGTTTCTCGAAACTGTGGATACGGGACGCCCTGTGTCAGAGATGAAAAGGTGGTATCACAAAGGGTCCGAAGCTGATTTTCTAAGCCGAATGCTGTTTTTCGACTGGAAGTTAACATTGGCGGACAACGACATTCGTAAAGTCAATGCTATGTGTGAGCGCGAAAATATTCGCGTCTCTTACCCGATGCTGGACGATGATCTTGTTGATCTTTCAACGAAGATACCGTCCGATATGAAAATGCGGAGAGGCCAGCTACGTCGATTCTT
Organism: Woeseiaceae bacterium; assembly: GCA_021773095.1. Classification (GTDB taxonomy): domain Bacteria; phylum Pseudomonadota; class Gammaproteobacteria; order Steroidobacterales; family Woeseiaceae; genus UBA1847. Next base: position 45,948 of record JAJFKR010000034.1, read on the forward strand.
TAGGAACTCACTGGATAGCTTTTTGCCCTGCGAAGTTCTTTCAAAATCCAAACACGGATTTGGGCTGCCTTTCGGCGAATGGCTGAAAAAGTCAGCGGAATTGCAGAGCATGATCAATCCAAGTCTGGAATCATTGGCAAGCCGCGGTATCATTCAAAAGAGTTTTATCGAGTCAATGCGGCATAAGCACTCGCACGAACATGCTGCTTATTACGGCGGAATCATCTGGACACTCGTGATGCTCGAACGATGGCTAACTAAAAACACTTAACCTATAACACGTTGTTGTAGATGCGCACTGCTTTGACACTCGCCGATCATGTTAACTCTTCTCTGCGCGATTCGTAAAATGTGCGGCCCTGGTGCGCACAGTGTGGTCGTGCAAAGTTATAAAACTGCTCCCCCTAAGCTTGCCGGCGCCCGGAAGCAACAACGACGTAAGCTTCACTTACTCGCGTACACGGCCGCGCGACACTGAGAACATGCGCGTTAATCTAATTCGCACGCTTCGCAACAATCTGCTCATAGTCGCTCCAAGCGCTCGATAAAAGGGCCGCAGATCGGAACGACAAAGATACGGAAATACGGCACGTTGTCTACCGAAGAAGCGAGCATTAACGGAAGCGTACACGATGAAGCAGAATGGGTCGCGCTCCGTATCGAACCAACGCGCCCTGCGGCCGACTTTTCTGGGCTCGTAGTGGATTCCGACAACGTCGCAATATTCGATGAACGGAATAGGAACGCCGTTCTCTATGCATGTCGGAATCCAGTAATCAGTTCGCCCTACCGTAGGTTCCACAATCCATATTTTCGACGATGCGTCTCGTTTGATCTCCAGGGAAACGGGCCCGCTTAGGTTTGTACCATCGAAGAAGCGTCTCGTGACATCGAAGACCTCTTCGTCGTCGAACGGCTCGGCTATTAGTGTTTGCCCCAGCGCTGGGGGTAGAGACTTGAGCTTACGCCCGTCAAATCGAGCGAGGGCCTCGCCATCGCGCAGATACAATCCACAGAAGTACAGTTGCTTATCGTCTCCGTCGATCCAACGTTGCGCGACCAGTGGATGATCAGCTTCGTAGCGTCGGGCAACGTCCATTAGTTCCTCACACGACACGACGAGCCGGGTCTTGAACGAACCCAGTGGCTTGCTGGGTTTGACTATCATCGGGAAAGATGCGCTCTCGCAGATGGCTCCGAGATCATCGAGGGAGCGTATGGTGCTGCTTGTCGGATAAGGCAAATCCGCCTCTGTACAATGCCGCTCGAGTTTGGTCTTCTGCAGAAGGCGCAATACCTCCTCCCGGCAATCCGCCCAGGACAATCGATATGCGGTCGCGAGTTGCGACCAATTCCTAGCTATGCATTCGACCATTTTGTCGTTGGTGGCAAACAGCACCGGTGCCGAGTCCGCGTCGAGGCTCGATTCGAGCTGCAAGAGTGCCTCGATCATCGGTGGTCCGTGGATTGCGTCGACCTCGTGTACCGTCGCTGCGCTCGTCTTGAAGCCTGGTAGCGTCACATTGCTCTCGAGAGCGTGCACCTGGACGCCGAAGCTGGCCAGAGAGCGGACTATGGACAACCCGTGGGCGCATAGGCCGACGACGACCGCCAGAGGCATCCGCTGGGTTGACGGAACAGCCATCAGTCAGCGGCCGAGCCTGGACGGCTCCCGCATGTCATTGACCGATGCTTTGGGGTCACGACGAGATACGACGACCCGCGTCACCGGTGAACTGGCTGTCCCCGCTGACGTCGCGTCCCATAACCGTCGCAGCGTCGAAGGCACCGTAGCGCGCCCGGCGGAATGCGAGGGACCAGCGCCTGCTCGTGCCCCCGTTCATATCTGCTAGTCTGCCCTTAAATCTGTCGGCTCACGGGGTCTAATGGTCGGCGCGCTCGGCGCGTGCTTGTACAGGTACATCGACGGCGATTCGCCAGATGATGACGCGCCAGCAAATACGACCACACCAGAATCAGGCACACTCCAACAAATGTTACCTCTATCGCCGTCCCTTATGTCAGTCGGTACTGAAACATTAACAAGACTCCAACTACCTGATCCGGTTGGGTCAAGCTCGTACATCTTGTTGGCTTGTGTGCTGACAAACAAGAAATTACCCGTAACCGGATCTTCAACAACATAAGCACCACCACCCGTATAGACACCTACGTTAAAGGGTGCATTCGGCATCGCCGTGATACTGCGATCTGAATTAAGCCTCCATATCCTGCGTGATTGATCGTTCCCACCACCAAACACGGCGACATTATGAACGGCGCTGTAGGACATGATTGAGTGATAAGTAGATGTCTGACCAATGTCGGTAATTGGTGTTTCCCAACTGCTGGTCACTGGGTCGTAAATAAACACATCGCTTTCGCCAGAGTCATAGATTAGCAGACCACCTTGAGTTAGTCCGGTAAATTCCCCTGACCACCACGTAGCACCTATAGCAACTTGAGTGTTGCCGCCAGTATCCTGCCAATTAGGAATAGAGCCCCACGAGTTTAGATTGCCCCCGCTTGCCTTGTAAACGCCTCTTACGCCGTAGCCGTATCTACGCATATAAACGTCACCAGTACGCGGGTCAACAGCATTGTGATCGTAACCGTGACCGCTGGAATTACTAGTTACATTGACGCCAACAACCCAGTCGTGTTTATCCTCTCGGTAATAGATATGCCTGTAAGGGTACGAGTTCTGCCGTTTACCAACATAATGGGCAATCCTCCTGACTGGATCATAACCAACGTCATTGCTCTGGCTCGTTAGCCACGCGCCCGATTGTTGCATCGCTGTCTGCTGGTTGGCCGCAGCGGATAGCTGCACCCAATTGCCGGGCTGTAGTTGATTTGCTGCGTCGCTAAGCGTGCCCGCGGCCTCTATCGGCGTCGAGGCGGTCGCTGCCAGAAAGAAAAAAATCGCTACAAGTCTTCTCATCGTGTTTATCTTCCTTCCTGAATTTCGTTCCCCTTCCATCGAGCGATCGCTGGTACTGGATTCGACGGCTCGGGAGGCGGTTGTGCGTTGCGCGACAACCGATCGGCCAGGACATAGTCTCAATTGTGGAAGCCTATCGCGAACTTGGAGAGCATAAAAGCCGGAAACGCCAACCTGGAGCGGCGCCTTTAATTGGTAGTGATTTCGTAACATGGTGGTAACTCCGCTGTCCCACTGGGACCGGTTGCTTTGCGTCCCCACCTTGCGATGGGTTTGCCTTTGTCTGTGGCGACGAGTATGCCGGAACGAATGAGTGGATTCAACGTGTCTCCAAAGTGAGACACGTACCAGCCCTCTAGCCTGAATATTGAATGAGTGATAGGTTCTGGAGCAGTTTTGCACCGCTGCGTATCTTGCGAATCGGCCGATACGCTGGCAAACACAGGCCGTTTAAGCGCCACACGATGCACACGATTGTCTTTGACCTGCCAGCCTTGCAGCCGAAGATAGCCGCCAGCCAAAAAGTGTGGCGTTATGTCCAACAGGTAACCGTCTAAATGCCAGAGCGTGTACAAACACACAACACCTTGAAAGGGATCCGATTCCGACTTGTTAAACCTCATGTTTTTCTAAGACGGGAAATTAGCATTGGCGGATGACCATACTCGCAACGTCAACGCCACATGTGAGTGGGAGAATATTCGCGTCGCTCATCCGATGCCGGAGCAAAGGCTAGCTGAGAATACTTAACCTCTTATTTGCCAATACAACAATCGCAGAGCAAATTTCCAATTCGTGTTGTCCCAAACACTGTATCTCGGAAGTTGATACCGATCTGTTGAAGATTTTACTACGCCGATTTGCGTTGACACAGCGGCGTCATAACCCGAGTTTCGCACAATTGTTGCGTGGCGCTCCTCATAATCCACACCCGGCCGACCGTTCGGGTAGGCAAAACTGCTAACTGAAACTTCCAGTAATTGCCTTAAAATATTTCCGCTTTCTGATATTTCAAACTCCGCTTCTTTGTCCGGCTGTTTCGCGAGAATCGGGTGAGACACAGTATGCGCGCCGATCTCCATGCCAGCCTGCACCAACAGTTTCAACTGATCCTCCGACATCATCAGGCGATCTGGCAACGCGGACCCCGTAGCGGCTACAACCTTCTGAACCCTGCGGGATCTTTCTGGCTCGGACACGTGCTTCAGTATCACCAAAAGAAAATCAATTGCCGAGCGACGAGATTCCACACCATCCAGTTCGAAATTTCCGAGGCCCAACTTTTCGAGACTAAGGTTTCCTACCCTGCAATTTCGAATGGCTTCTATAATTTTGTCATTCCACATCAACTCCCCGCCGATGAATTTCGTCGCGACGAAAAATGTCGCCTTCAATCCGTATCGATTCAGAAGCGGAAGCGCTTCGGTAGCGTTGTCAGCGTAGCCATCATCGAACGTAATTGCGATAGACCTTGCGGGAAGCTCTTTTGCATCCAGCAACGATATCGCTTCAGACAGCGTGAAGACGCGAAAGTACCTGGCGAGGACACGTAAGTGAATATCAAAATCGTTCGCCGTAGTTAGCCCTGGAAACAGCGAATCGGCCACTGAGATTACGCGGTGGTACGACAATACAATGAGGCGATTTCGAAACATCACTTGCCGCCTGCTAGGGCGAGACCGGCTTGAATATTAGATTGCTTGATTCAGGAAGAACTATGGTTTCGTAACCGATCGGTTCCAAGTATTCCTTAATCTTGTCGTTGCTGAGTTCAACAACGAGAACCGGTTTGTCGCGTAACAACAGCTCTCGCATTCCGGCCAGAACTGGCAACTCGTGCCCTTCTGCGTCGATTTTTACGAATCCGACTCGATGCGGTAGTTTCAGGGAGTCGATCGCTAAGGTCAGGCAAGAGACATCGCCATCGGCAGAAATATTCGCCATGTAGTAGTTATCCAATCCGGAGTCAAAGGACGGAATCTCCATGTCAACCACGCCCGTCTTATCGGACGATGCGGCATTTAACAAAGTTACGTTTCCAACCCCTGCCCTTGCCACGTTTGACGCAAGTAGTTCGAACGTCGCCGAAATTGGTTCGAATGCTAGCACTCGTCCGGTTGCACCGACGATTGATGACAATCTTAAGGTGTAGTGCCCGATATTCGCACCGACGTCGATCACCCAATCGCCCTCCGAAACCCACTCCTCCAAGCGGGAGTATTCCTTTTCATCCGTTAGAAATGTTCCGCGCCTGATCTGTGCTGCAAATTGTATGCGCTTCATTGAGTTCTGGGCCGCGAGTGGAAGATAGCTCGCGATTCTCTTGAGTATGTTGTTGGCTTGCATGTCTAATGCTCAGTGTTGATCGCGTGCAATACTAATCGCTTTCGCCGATAGTTTCGCGGTATAGGCGCGCGTAATCGTCGGCCATTGTCGCAAAACTAAACATTTCTACCGCCCGCTCGCGTGCCGCGGCCCCTTGACGGAGTATTTTGCCTGTGTCTGTAGCATATTCTTCAAGAACTGATGCCAGCGCGCCACGATCGGAACTAGGGACAAGAGACCCCACTGTATCTTGCAATACGAGCTCAGAATTTCCGCCAACTCGCGTGGCGATAACGGGTAATCCGCAGGCCATTGCTTCTAGTATCGTGTTGGATATTCCTTCGGCCAGCGATGGCTGTACGTAAACGTCAAGACTCGCCATTATTTCGGGAACGTCATCGCGATGACCAGGAAGCCAACACAATTCGGCAATACCAGCCCTAGCGATTGCCTCGCTAACTGCATCTCGGGCCGGGCCTTCGCCTACAATGACAAGACGCGCGTGCTGCCGATATTTGTCATTTTTGTTGACAAGGCGTGCAAATGCCTCAACCAAATCGATATGACCTTTGACTGCTTGCATTCGCCCAATTGTCCCAAACACCATTGCGTCTTCCGCGAGTATTGAATGCAGAACTTTTCGTGTTTTCTGTCTGTCCGGTTTCGGCCGAAATCGGTCGACGTCAACGCCATTGCAGATAGTGTAGACCCTTTCGCTTTCTATCCCGACGTTGTTAGCCAAGTATTCGCACAAGTGCCGTGAAACAGTCACATATCGTGTAATAAGTGGCGAATGCAACTTTCGCAACCATTGCAGTCTCCGATTTTTTCCGCCGAGGTCATTAACATCCCAGCCGTGCTCCCCATGAATTCGATAACGGACGCCCGCAATTATGCCGGGCAAGAGTGCGTCGAGAGCAGCCAGGTTTCTCGTGTGCAGTATTTTGGGCTTGAGACGCTTGATCGTCTTGTATAGCCGCCATAAAGCTCGCAGGTCGAAACCTGGTCGTTTACGAATTTCTACGATTTCAACATCTTCACGCCGGATGCGATTTGCGAAGTCGGTACTGCGATCTATACAGATTATTGCGTGCCGGAATTCGTCAAGCGGCAATCCATTGATCAGATTTACGAGACCATTCTCCAGTCCGCCGACATCCAATCGAAATATAACATGAGCGATAAGCGGTGCTTGGGAAACGGTCAATTTAAGAGTTCTCTTGCGTCGATTGGTTTTCTGAGACGGAGTTCTATTAGCTGCTGCGCGGGATGCGTATAATGCCGGAATCGAAAAGAATAACAAAAAGTTAGAGGCTATCCCGAATTACATGATTGAAACTTTACCCGACCTTATTTTGCAGGCTGCTCGGCGCAATGGCGCCGCCCCTGCTCTCCGGTTCAAGAAAGAGATGCTGGATTATGACGAATTGCTTTTGGAAATCCGTCGATTCGCCAGCGGCATCCGGGAGATCGGGCTGAGGCGCAGCGACAGAGTCGCAATTTATGCCGACAAGCAGATCGAAACTGTCACGGCTATGATTGGCACCAGTCTGGCGGGCGGTGTATTCGTTCCGGTAAATGGTCTCCTAAAGGCCCAACAGGTCGCTTACATGCTGAATGACTGCTCTGTTCATACTTTGGTCACCACGGCCGCAAGGCTGGCGCAACTGAAGTCCGTACTTACCGATTGCCCGCGGCTGCAACACATTGTGGTGATGGACAACGACACGCCGGATCAGGGCGAACTCTCTCAATCATGCGTTGGCTGGCCTGCCTTGATGGCAGCCCCGCAAGCCACTGAGAAGAGCGGCTGTATCGCGTCAGATATGGCTGCGATCATGTATACGTCTGGCAGCACGGGCCTTCCAAAAGGCGTGGTTCTTTCCCACGCAAATATGGTGATCGGCGCGATCAGCGTCGCCAGCTACATAGAGAATGTCGCCAGTGATCGAATTTTGGCTATTCTGCCTCTGAGTTTCGATGCCGGCCTGAGCCAGTTGACCACGGGGTTCTATGCCGGCGCCTGCGTCGTACTCCACAATTACCTGTTGCCAGGAGACGTCGTTCGAACGGTGGAGCGGGAGGGAATCACCGGCATTACCGCCGTACCGCCACTCTGGATGCAACTCGTCGAACAGCAATGGCCGGAAGGAAGTACCGACAGCGTACGGTACTTCGCGAATACCGGGGGCAAAATGCCACGAGCAACCCTGGAGCAATTGCGCGCGATATTCCGCAAAGCAGACCCATTCCTGATGTACGGATTAACCGAATCCTTCCGCTCCACCTATTTGCCGCCATCCGAGGTCGATAAGCGGCCCGATTCGATGGGCAAAGCCATACCCAATGTCGAAGTCCTCGTCGTCGCGAAGGACGGCTCGATCTGCCCGCCCGGCGAGGTCGGCGAGCTCGTACACCGCGGTCCACTGGTCTCCTTGGGCTATTGGAACGATCGCGAGCGAACTGCCAAGAGGTTTCGGCCCGTGCCGGGTCAGCCCCCGGAATTACCAGTTCCCGACCTGGCCGTATGGTCCGGAGATTCGGTCAAGACAGACGAAGACGGCTTCTTGTATTTCGTCAGCCGCATGGACGAGATGATCAAGACCTCCGGCTATCGCGTGAGTCCTGCCGAAATAGAGGAGGTTGTTTACAGCACGGGTCTGGTCGCCGAGGTCGCCGCATTGGGTATCCCCCATCCCAGGTTGGCACATGCCATCGTCCTGGTCGCCAAACCCAAAGCCGCGGGTGGAGAGCCCACGGAGGCGCTACTGGAGCGCATGCGACCCGAGGTTCCCAATTACATGGTTCCGCATGCCGTACACTGGAAAGAGTCTCTGCCGCGCAATGCTAACGGAAAGCTGGACCGCCGTGCGCTCGGAGAGGAATACGCCGATTTGTTCCAAATGGAAGAAAAGCAATGAGCGGTATTCCCGATTTACACACGGAAGTAGCGCCATTCGAGGTTCGCGACGGCTGCCTCTGCGTCGGCGGCAAAACCGTCGTCGAGATTATGTCAGGTGTGGGCTCGGTGCCGGCGTACCTTTACGACGCCAATATCATCCGTGATCGCATCGAGACGCTGAGAAAGTCGCTACCAGACGCCATGAGCCTTCACTACGCTATGAAGGCCAACCCTATGCCGGAGGTTGTCAATCTCGTTGCAAGACTAGTTGACGGGCTCGATATTGCATCTGGTGGTGAGCTTGAGGTCGCTGTCAAATCCGGCTGCGATCCGAAGGCAATGAGTCTCGCCGGGCCCGGCAAAAAAGACTGGGAACTCAAAGCGGCGATTGATGCCGGCATCACGATCAATGTCGAATCGCCGAACGAGCTGGAACGCATCGGTGCGCTGTCCACCGACGGCTCGGCAAATGTCGCACTGCGAGTCAACCCGGATTTTGAGTTGAAGAGCTCCGGCATGAGGATGTCGGGTGGGCCAAAACCCTTCGGCATTGACTCCGAAATGATCCCGGATGTTCTGAAGCGACTGGGTGAGCTCCCGGTCCACTTTCGCGGCTTCCACGTGTTCACTGGTGCGCAAAACCTTAGGCCTGAGTCAATCTGCGACGCGCAGGTCAAATCGCTCGAACTGGCGCTGGATTTGTCGAAACACGCGCCCTCGCCGCCCGAATTCGTCAACATCGGCGGCGGCTTCGGTATTCCCTATTTCCCTGGCGATGAGCCTTTGGACATATCCAGCATTTGTGAGAATCTCGGACAGCTGAGCGCCAAACTCGAGTCTGCGCATCCGGGTTGCGAACTGGTGATCGAACTTGGTCGCTACCTGGTCGGCGAGGCCGGCGTTTACGTCTCTCGTGTTATCGACAAGAAGGTCTCAAGAGGCCACACCTACCTCGTGACGGACGGCGGACTCCATCACCACCTTTCTGCCAGCGGCAATTTCGGCCAGGTCATTCGAAAAAATTACCCGGTTGCGGTCGCGAACAAGATTGGGTCAGCCGATACGGAACTCGCTAGTGTTGTCGGTCCGCTGTGTACACCGCTGGATCTGCTCGGCAGCAAAATGGAGCTGGCACGAGCCGATGTCGGCGATCTGATTGCGGTCTTCCAGTCCGGCGCCTACGGCTATACGGCAAGCCCGCACCTGTTCCTGAGCCACCCGCCGCCATTACAGCTCCTGCTTTGAGGCTACGGTCGCGAGACAGATTTTCTCGAACACGCCCGCCGCAATCCGGAACCCGTACTTCTCCTCAACCAGGCGCCTTGCCGACTGCGATATCGACATCCTCATCCGTCCGTCCGTCAGCAGGGCAACAACGTTATCCGCAAACTCCGCATCCCTATCAGCGACAAGACAGTGCTCGCCGTGCGTAACCGGCAGACCCTCGATCCCGATCGATGTCGAGACGACCGGCGCACCCATCGCCATTGCTTCAAACGCCTTGATGCGGGTGCCGCCGCCGACCCGCAACGGGATAACGAAAGCAGCAGCACCGCGAACGTGATCCCGCACGTCGTCAACGAAACCCGTGAAATTCCACTCCGGCGCTGCGGCGGCGATTCTCCCAACCAGGCCGTCTGGCGGGGTTCGCCCCACGACCTTCATTCTCGCTCCAGGCACCTTATCCCGAATCATCGGCCAGACCTTCTCAAAGAAATATTCGACGCCGTCGACATTGGCCATCCAGTCCATCGACCCGCAAAACACGATTAGTGGTTCATCCTGCGGTGGCTGGTAAGCGAAAAACTCCGTATCGACACCGGTCGGAATCACACCACAGTTTTTGATGCCAAATTCATCCTGAAAAAACTCAGAGTCGCGATCGGACACCGCGACTACCGAATCGAAACGCGATAACACGCCCATTTCGAAGCGATGCATTTTCCGGTACTGGTTGCGCCACATGAACTTGCGAAGCGGGTCTTTTGCAACCTGCCAGTGCCGATGAAATATCTCCGCTTCGATGTTGTGGGTGAACATTAGTGACGGCGCGCTAAACGTGTCGGGCGCAAGCACGGTAGAATGTGGAAAATCGAATACGACAAGGTCTGTGCCCTTGTCCAGAACCTGTCGAATTTTCAATGCACCGGCGGTGTCCCAATCGGAGCGCACCGGTATCGGGTAGCGGTGAAAAAACCACGCAACTTTTTTTATGACTTGCAGCAACTTTACTTGTTTTTTCAGTGCCCAAGAAATGTGCTCATCGCATGCCGCACCAATCTCTCTTGCGAACGCGGACCGTTCCCGATCTGTGGCGGGCATCACCAGCGTTATCCTGAAGGCGCCGCCCTTGAGCCCTCGCAAAATCTGCGTCGTACGAATTTTTCCGCCGGAATCCGTTGGAAATAAGAACCGTGGAGAAACAAAAACCAGATGTTTCTGGGTGCTCACCAACAAATTCCGCGATACTCTCCCTTAAGTTTTTCGGGTTGCGCGACTCCGACCAAGTCAAGGAAAAACTGATCCGCTTTACTGTTTTCGTATATCGCGGCAGCGATATCACGCCCCTGCAATCCAACCACCACGGTATTAGACCCCTGCATCGCTTCTTCGACACTTTCACACATCAAAGAACCAATATGAGGCACGATTTCTTCGATGTACCGTTTGTTTGCGCCAATCAACTGAGAAACGCGAACCTCGGGATCATAGATCTTCAAATTCATGCCTTTTCCGATCAGGCGCTCCACCAATTCGACAAGTGGGCTTTCTCTGAGATCGTCGGTGCCACTTTTAAAACTGAGGCCAATTACGCCGATGGACCGCTCGCCCCTTTCGAGTATCATCTCTGCCGCATGGTCAACGTGAATCTGATTACTAGGCAAGAGACCGGCGAGCACAGGCAAATCGACGTCGTGCGACTTGGCGAAGTATAAAAGAGCGCGAAGGTCCTTAGGCAAACAGGAGCCACCGAACGCGAACCCTGGCCGCAAATAGGTTGTCGAGATATTCAACTGCTTATCTTCGCATAAAAGCTCCATTACGCGATTCGAGTCCGATCCCAAGACCTGGCATATACGGCCAATCTCGTTGGCGAACCCTATTTTCAGCGCGTGAAACGTATTGCAGGCATACTTGAGCGTCTCAGCGGTGCGCATGTCTGTCTGAATGAACTTGCAGGGTAGATCGCCAAAGACATCGCGAAGTAACTCGCCTGCACGCTCATCCTGCACACCAACGACTGTCATTGGCGGATTGTCATAGTCTGCAATCGATGATCCTTCTCGCAGAAATTCGGGTTGAAAACAGACGGAAAAATCTTCTCGAGCTGAATTGCCCGAGTGTTTTTCGATAATCGGAATCACGGTGTTCTCGACAGTTCCCGGTTGGACGGTCGAACGCACCACGATCGTGTGATGCCTGTCTTTCGTTTTCAAAGCGTCGCCAATCTGCTCTGATAAGCGAATCAACGCATCGAGGCTCTGGCTGCCATTGGGTTGAGACGGCGTACCCACACAAACAAATGACAATTGAGTTGACGCTATGGCTTCTTCGGCATTGTCGGTAACGTGGATCCGCCCGGACGCCACGACATCGCCCATGAGATCTACGATTCCCGCCTCGACGATCGGCGATTTCCCGGACGAGATCAGACTTAATTTGTTTTGGTCGATGTCGACACCAGTGACTTCATGTCCATCCCTACCGAGACAGGCAAGCGACACAGCGCCAACGTAACCTAGACCAAAAATACTGATTTTCACTTGCTCTTCTCCATCGTACTGACTGCCCCGACACCGCATGCGTTTCGAAATTGCCAGATAAAAAATTAGATTAATTCGACGACATCGTGATGTTGTTCCGGTTTGCTTTCTCGACGCGCTTCCCATTGAGATTCATGACTGAGTCAAGTCTACGAAGCCCGCCCGGAATAGTAACGATATCAAATTCGCTTTTCTCTAAGTAATAACGCCGATACCGTCTATCGCTGCCAGGAGACAATGCAAGTGTTGGCTGCATGAGCCCCTATCCATAAGCACGCGTCCGCCGTGACAGCTTTTGACGGCAACTTTCTCACATGGAGTTAACATCATCTGGTTCATGTCGGTAGTTTCAAGATACTTTCAAACAGCTCAAGTTGCCCCCTCGTCGTGTCCTCCCAGCTAAACTTCCGCGCGTACGAGCGTACATCTTCGCGATTCGGTCGTCTATCGAACAACCTGCGCACCCCCGCCACAATCGAGTCCACGGACCTGTCCTCCAGTAATAATCCTGCTGCAGGGCTTGCAATAACTTCCGGCGAGCCCCAAATTGGCGTCGCTAAAACGGGGGTTCCGCAAGCGATGCTTTCCAATAAGACGTTTGCCATGCCCTCTCGGCTCGACGCCAAGACTAGGGCATCGGCGCAGTTGTAATATTCGGGTAAGCGACTTTGCGGGATAGATCCAATAAAACGCACCCGTTCCGACACGCCTAGACCGACTGCAAGTGCTTCTAGTTGGCCGTGCATTGGTCCGTCGCCAACTATCAGCAAATTAGCCTGAGGCAAGTGGACCAGTGACTCGATGATGAGGTGGTGCCCCTTTCTCTCGATGAGGTGTCCAACAGACAGTAACGTGAGTCCGTCTACTCCGAGCCTAGCGCGAATATCTTCTCGGACTGCCGATGGACGAAATAGCTCCAGGTCAACCCCATTGCGCAACGTAATGACATCTTTAAGCGGAAATCCGATCTCCCTGAGCCGGTCTCTAAGCGCATCACTCACAGTGATCACTTTGGCGCAGCGATTACCTGCCCACTTAATAAATTTCTTCGGGAAATAGTATTTGGGAACTAGATTCACGTCCGTGCCTCTCGCCGTTACGACCACAGGCTTGTTCAGCCACGTTCCAAGAAGCACTGCAGCGACACCGTCGGGATAAAAGTAGTGCGCATCAATCAAGTCGATCTCATTGCTACTTCGCAGAATGTCGAACATCGTGCGATAGGTCGCCATAGCCATAAGCCCTGGCGCTAGGGTCATTCCGACTTTAGGTATAAGTGGGTAACGAGGATGGTAGATCGTCAACCCGGATCTGGTCTCTGTCCTCGGAACCGATGCGAACCTTGAATAGGAACCAAAGATGGAACTCTTGAAAGGAAACCAAGGCACAGGAGCGACAACCGTTGCGGACACCTTTCCAGTATCCAGAAGTTCCTTTAGCCGCTGCTCAACGAAGATGCCGTGATGGGGCGACACTCGGTTGGGAAACAGAGTCGAGAATACAAGTACATTTATCATGCCTGGTCGAAAGCTCGGAAACTACTATAAGATTCATCATCGAGACCGTCGAAGACCGCAGCACTTTGAGACGCGAATCTTCTCATATCAGCTAACCAGTTCACGCCAAAACCGCTCAAATACTAAAAGTGCCCAGATAGGCGAACTGTAATCTCGCACACCAGAGCAATGTTGTTTCACCAATTGTTCGATAGACTGCATGTCGAATATTTCCGATTCACAGATCTTCCCCGCCAACAATCGATCGTGAATGTCTTGCTCCAGTGGCCCACGAAACCATGAAGCGAGCGGAACCGCGAACCCCATCTTGCTTCGATACAATACGTCTTTAGGTATGCTGGGTTCCAACGACTTCTTGAAAATGTACTTACCCTCCCCTCCCCGTAGCTTTAGCTCAGAGGGCAGGCTGCAAGCCCACTCGGCAAACTCAGTGTCCAGTATTGGCACTCGAACTTCGAGACTATGCGCCATGCTGGCTCGATCGACCTTTGTGAGAATGTCGCCGGGCAGGTACGTCTTGATATCAAGGTACTGAATCATTGACAGTGGATCGTCTGTGTCTATGTTTCGCGAATGATCGTCGAAAACCTCTTTCGCAGTGTATCCCTGTAATTCGCTTCGAAAAGCAGAGCTATACAATGCGCCATGCAAGTCATTCGGCAGTATTGAAACGCTGCGTAGATAGGCATCAATACTGTCCCTAGCAATAGACTGAAGTGTCGCCTTTGCGCGAAACACTCTGGGCGCCCAATCGAGCTTTGGGTAGATGGCACCCGCTACACCAAATATTGTGCGTCGTAACGAAGCCGGCAGGGTTCCGCGAAGTTTCTCTTCATTTATATGCCAACGGTGCCGGCGGTAGCCGGCAAAAATCTCATCTCCACCATCACCCGACAAAGCAACCTTTACGTGTTTCCGTGCGAGTTCACAGACGCGATACGTCGGTAATGCTGAGCTATCCGCGAATGGTTCATCATAGATACCTGCTACTTCGTCGACCAAGCTGAAGTCGTTGGCCTCGACCTGTTCGACATGGTGGTTCGTACTCAATCGATCCGCTATCATCTGCGAATACTTGGATTCATTGTAAGCAGGGTCTCCGAATGAAATCGAGCAAGTACTAACCGGCTCATCGCTGCTCTCAGCCATCGCCGTTACTACTGCGCTTGAGTCAGCACCTCCTGAAAGAAAGGCCCCAAGTGGGACATCGGCAATCATTCTTCTCTTTGTTGCCGCAACAAACTTCGAATGCAATTCTTCGCAAATCTGGTTCTCGTTTATGTAGTCCGTATTAACAGCGAAACTGATGTCCCAGTATCGGCGCGGCGAGCTGTTGATTTCACCGCGACGGATCTTTAAGAAATGACCAGGCGGTAGTTTCTTTATCGATTTGAATATCGTCTTAGGATCCGGCACGTAGCCAAACGTCATATAGTCTTCGACGGCCGTTGGGTCAATCTCACGCTCAATCAGAGGGTGTATCATCAGCGCTTTCAACTCGGACGCAAAGATCAATTGCCCATTTGATAACATACTGTAATACAGGGGTTTTTTTCCGAAATGATCCCTCGCAATGAAGACAGTCTCGCGGTTCTGGTCCCATATCGCGAAGGCAAACATGCCACGCAATCTTTCAAGACAGGCTTCGCCCCATTCTTCCCAGGCATGCACGATAACTTCAGTGTCACAACGGCTTTCGAACACGTGCCCGGCGGCTTTCAGTTCTTCCATCAGATCGGCAAAGTCATAAATTTCGCCGTTGAATGTCACGACAACCGAACCATCCTCGTTAAACATCGGCTGCGTGCCGCCCTCGAGGTCTATAATGGACAGGCGACGGTGCCCAAGTCCTACGCCCCCCTCAAAATGATAGCCACTGCCATCTGGGCCGCGGTGTGTCAGGCTATCATTCATGTCACGTAGCAGCTCGCGGTTGATAAAACGCGCTTCTACAAGATCGATAATACCCGTGATTCCACACATTAGTTGACCCCCATATTCGAAGTCTCCGACGTACAGCGTTCATCATCGTCCGGCACACGGTTACAATGCCTCAGGCTGGCGTAGTTATCACGAATGAATTGCTGAAGAAGGCTTCTGGTTGCGGCCTTTGAACTGCCAATGGGGGCACTGACGATAACTGCTGACGATCTTATTCCTGTAAACGTTATCGCGCTCTTTATTTCAGCAATTTTGGTTTTTAGCGTTCCTCGAACAGGTGTCCCATTGACTTCAATCCAGTACCACACAAGCCGGGCATTTCCTTTCTTCCTGTGTCGCGCAAGTACTTCCAGCAGCATCGACGAGTTTTGCGAGTCAACTGCGACAGTGACTTCTCGGGTCTCCAAGATAGTCCACTCTTCAGGTTGAACAACATAGTTGGCCGTGTTGGATATTTCCTTACCTTGCCGTTGTCCAAGATAACGGACAATCGCAAGATCCACACGACCCCTACTGTGAGTGAAACTACCGATTCTCATTCCCGTAAAGCCAATGAATCCTGGCCGCCACTCCGAATCATGTGGGCTTGCAGCAACCCAGCCGGTTAATGCTGTCGGAAATGGCGGGATGTCCGAATGTGCGTCTGCATGTATCACCGGAACCGCAAGCGAGAGGATAGGACCAATCGTAATCGCAAGGACTGCCAGAAGTGCGAAAAGTGCATTATTTCTGTCAGATTCTTCGGGTTTTGTCGCGTCACGAATAATGTCAACTGCCTGATCCCCGAACTTTCGACCTACCGCGAGCATTACAAGTATTAGCAGCGCATATATCGCCCAACCAACGAAGGCGTGATTTTCCGGTGCCGAGATGTCGAAGTGAGTAAAATGGATTACTAGCACGATTGTAATTGCTCTGATGCTATTCGCGAGTACTGCTAATGCTCCCGCGAGGACAACGAAAGATAATCTCTTCCAGTTCTTTTGGAAAAATATGTAGCTCATCAGTGTCGAAATGACTACCGTGACAATAACAAATCGAATGCCACTGCAGGCTTTGGCGACCTCGTACCTGCCCGTCGGTACATCAAAGAACGCACCGTCACGAATAACTGGTATCCCGAATATCCTCATTGCTTCAACCGAGAAAAACGCTGTGACATCGATCAAATAGGGAATAAGGAATTCTCCGAAAGGCACAGCGAACAGCAGATATGCCAATGGAAAGGCAATCGAACGGGCTACTACCGGACCCATTATCGTCAAGACTACAGCGGAAATCATCGCTATGACAGAGAACTGGCTGGACAACTGTATGCCAACCATTTCGCTAAACCACCAGAGAGTCGAAAGCGCTATTACGCAGAATAGTCCTACAGTTGATTGCGACGTTTTCAGCTGCGCCAAAGCAGAGCGATCCTGCCAGATCAAAATAAAACTAATTGGGAATATCAGGAAACAGTGATTGAATGCGTCAATCGTGGTCCATGTTCGATACATTGACGCAAACGTATCAAGATACAGAACGAAGAATACACCCAATACCACGAGCACTAGCCAAGTCAACTTCATGATCTCCGACTTTTGGGTGATGAAATTCACTGATACACCATCCTTCATCACGCTGCCCCACGCATTACGCGGTCGATAATATCATCCAACTTTTGCATCGATGACGACCAATTGTGATTATTGAGTATTCGCGCTCTCGCAGCGGCCGAAAGCCTGCCACGCTCCTCTTTCGATTCAAGCAACCGAACAACATGATCCGAGAATTGATCTCGGTTTGCTGCTGTCAAAAGGTGTGCCTGTGAGTTCGCGTCCACACCGCCCGCCGCCACGTCACTACAGACGACCGGTACACCCATTGCCATCGACTCCAGAATCTTGTTTTGCGTGCCCCGGGCGATGGCAAGCGGCGCGACTGACAATGCCGACCCACGCACAAAGTCGCGTACGTCTGGAACCGTACCCGTGACCGTGACGCCTGAGTTCCTTCCAAGATTTCTGATTTCAGTTGACGGTTCCGCTCCGACAATGATCAGCCTTGTTGTTGGCCGCCTCGCCCGAATGGACGGCAGAATGTTCTTACAGAAATAGAGCATCGCTTGCTGATTCGGATAGTAGTCCATGCGGCCAATGAAACAGATCTGATCCGGTTCGTAGGGCTCGTCCGTCGGTGAAAAGTACTCGGCATCAACACCGTTAGGGAACCAGTCGGTATGTCGTGCCGCGGAAAAACTACTCAGCGTCTCAAGCTCAGCCGCTGTAGTACATGTCGACAGGTCGAATCGGCGCGCCAGTCGCTTTTCCTCGCGGCATAGCTTGGTGCCCTCAAGCCAGTACCCCATCGACAAGGGGAATCGACGAAATGTCGAATAATCGAGCCATTTCTGTGAATCCATGTCGCCGAAATCGAGAATGGAAGGGACTCCGTTGGCCGAACTGACATACTGCGCAGCAGATGAACAATGCACGAAGATCAGGTCATACCTGTTCCGTCGCAGCTCGTCTCGTATTTCGCGGTGTAGATCCCGTGAATAGAAATTACCCATGCTCGATGGTATCGATGTTGGAAGTCGTACAACCATGTGTGCCACTGCGGCTACTGGGTTGATTTGGCCTACAATAAGATTGTCACAATATTCGTTTAGCGGTTGCCCTTCCGCCAGTTCCTCTGGTGAACGCGCCAGCGAACCGACCGTGACTGCGTGACCAGATTCCGTCAGATGCCGGATAATATTGAAAGGCCGAATCTTCCCACCACGTTTTGGGGGGAACGGCAGGCGGTGGCAGACGAATAGTATCTTCATTACGCCTGCACCTCTGCCAGTCGAGCCGATACTGTTTCCTGACTATCGCCGTCCAAATAAAGCTGACTCCAAAGTTCGAAGTTCAACAATGACAGCAGATGGTCAGTGTAATCCTCCTGGTTATCGCGATGGCTGGTTTTTATTTTCTCAATTTCCGTCCAGTCAAAAATTCCACGCTTTTGGATACTGTCTCTGCTAAGCGCGATGTCGAGATAACCGGATAACTCATTCTTGAACCAGCCGCCAATTGGTGCACCAAAACCGCGTTTCTTACGGTCGATGATCTCGTCCGGCAGGATACCTCTGAGCGCTTGCTTTAGAGCGTATTTTAGTTTGGTCCCATGCACTTTCATGTCGGATGGCATAGTGCTTGCCAGATCCACGAGTCTGTCGTCGAGCAACGGCACACGACATTCCAGAGACGTCGTCATCGACATCCTGTCGGTAAGCATCAGCAGGTCGTCGGGCAATTGCGTCATCAGGTCGACATCGATAAGTCGCCGCAGCGGATCGCTCCGCGACGCGCCACCAAACGCCCTGCCCAGCGCATCGGAATTCGAGGAAGTGGATGAGTTCAGTACGCGTGCGAGATCGGCTGATTTGAATACTCGCATGAATTCCTCATAGCGCTCGTCCGAATCCAGCTCTGCACCGGCAAGAAACCCCTTGGCCAACCGGGACCAGTCGAGCCATTTGGAGTGGCGATCACTGGGCAATGCTCTTCCAATGGGCTGCAATATTGATTTGCGAAGAACGGACGGGATGCGCCTGTACGAGCGCACCAGGTGCTCACTCCAGTATCGACGATAGCCGCCAAAAAGCTCGTCACCGCCAACGCCCGAGAGAATCACGGTTACGTCCTTACGGGCGAACTTTGATACCAGGTAGGTGGTGATGAACGCGGCATCTGCAATCGGCTCGTCCATGTGCCAAAGCAGTTCCGGAAGTAACCTGGTTACATCGGGCTGCACGAGAATCTCGTGGTGGTCGGTCCCGAATTGTTTGGCGACCTGTCGTGCATAGGGCAGCTCATTGTAATACCCACCGCCCGTACCGGTATCGAAGCCAATCGAGTAGGTCTTAACAGGCGTATTGCTATTCTTTGCCATGAAAGCCACGACTGCACTGGAGTCGATACCGCCACTAAGGAACGCCCCCAGTGGAACGTCGCTGACCATCTGCGATACGACAGCAGCTTCCAGCGCCTCTGCGATATCGCTTGCCCATTCACTTTCTGATTTTTGTATCGGCTTTGAGTCGGCAAGTTGCCAGTAGCGTTCCTGAGAGACTCCATCCTGATCCGCAATGAGCAGAGTGCCCGGTGGCAATTTCTGGATCCCTTTCAGCATGGACAATGGAGCTGGTACATAACCCAGTGCGAGATATTCCTGTAACGCTACCGGGTCGATCTCTCGTTCGAAGCCCGGGACTTCGAGAATGGACTTCAGTTCCGAGGAAAACGCGAGGTAACTCGAATTGGACGATACATAGAGAGGCTTGATGCCGAGTCGGTCTCGCGCGAGCAGCAGCCTCTTTCGAGGCGAGTCCCATAGTGCAAGAGCAAACATGCCGCTCAAATGACTCACGAAGTCGATGCCGTGTTCTTCATACAGATGCACGATGACTTCGCTGTCGCTGTCGGTCTTAAACACGTGACCTTTAGATCTTAGTTCCTTCCTCAACTCGCGGAAGTTGTAGATCTCGCCGTTACAGATCGCTGTTACTGACTCGTCCTCATTGGCGATCGGCTGGTGACCACCAGCGACGTCGATAATGGCGAGACGTTGCATGCCGAACATCAGTTCATTGTCGACAAATACGCCGTAATCGTCCGGCCCACGGTGTCTCTGAGCACGTCCCATCTCGTCAATGACTGATGGATCAAACCGACGTCCGGATCGATTGAGGATTCCATATATTCCGCACATATCGTCAGGTGTAACTCATCAGCCCAGGCGCCTGGCAATTGGTGGACCGAGCATCCCCGCAATCGCAAGCGGAAATTTCTTCCAGGTTTTGATCAGGAATTGGTAGTGAGAATTCGACGGATTCAGATTTGGAACTTCCTTGGTTCTAACCAGATCATATTGATAGGCCAAAGGTTGCGGCTCAAATCCCCAGTGTTTTTTAAAACGATACGCCCCACTCCCCACTGAGCTTCGACCGTAGTCGAATATCTTGACCCCGTCCCGGCAAGCTCGCTCCATCACCGCCCAATACATGAAATCGTTTCCTTTAAGGCCACGGGCCGGCTCACCACCACCTCCGTAATAGGGCAACACTTCGTTCTCGTACCGAAAACTCATAACGCTGCAAACAGTTTTTTTCTCATGCGTAATTGTCGTTATTTCGACTTGATCCCCGAACTCCTCCTTAATGGCACGCAACCAACCATGGCCGAAAAACGGCGTACCGAGGTTACGTTTGCACTCAAGCATCGCGAAATACAGTCGATCCGTATTTTGATCAATCTCAGCCTTCAGTCCCGCCTTAATGCCTTTACGAATCATCGCCCGTTGCTTGCGGGGTATCGCCATCAAATTCGCTTCCGGGTCGGGGTCTATGTCTTTGCGAAAAGTCACGTATGTATCTTTGGTTAGCCATTCGCCGGCAAGAGGTACCTGATTTCTCAATTCCAGGTAGTCGACGCCAAGCTCTTCAGCTAGATTTCTCGCAGCCTGCACGACTTGGTCGAGCGCCAGTTCATTGATAGCGATCGGACCTCCGTAAACAAGGAATGGCACCGAAATCAGCGCATCGCCAAATAACCAACTCTTGACGCGGGCCAATGGCAGAACCGCCGCAATTTCACCGCCACTTTCGCAGTACAAATAGTGAGCTTGGTGTTGCAGCGCCTTTTCGAAAAGGCGCCTCCAACCCGCCAGATGGTAGAAGGTGCCGTCTGGTGACTGGCGGACAAAGTTGTCCCAGCGAGCATCGTCGCTATCGTCCAGCCGCTTAACCACAATCTCTTGCTTACTCATGCTGAGCCCAGGAAGATCCGGTCCATACGGTCCCAGTCAAAATCCCGCAACATTTGTGACAGACGAGACTCAAACTTGCCGAGATTAACGTAATGTCGAAATCTGGCTTTCCCGGATATGCCCTCGATTTTCGGTTGGTCCGGGTCAAGTTCCCAAGGATGAAAGTAAAAGACTGCCGGCATTTGCTCCTTAACGTTTATTCGTCTGACCGCCCATTTTGAATAAGGGACCGGCAGCAATCGGAAGTAACCGCCACCTGAGCAAGGCCAGTTTCGCCCCATCAATGAAACAGATGACATTGGTATTTCCAATACTCCCGTATCCGAGCTTCGAAAAGGAAACCTCGGCGCTTCCGGCAGTCCATAATGATCATGCTGAATCGGGAACACGCTGGAACTGTATGTGTACCCCGCTTCAGCAAGTACATCGTGCGCCCAAAGTGTCTTCTGCCCTATCGAGAAGCTGGGCGCCCGATATCCTGCTACCCGCGTTCCTGAAACGTCCTCGAGCCGTCTTCGAGATTCTTCCACATCCGCACGAAACTCTGCTTGGCTAAAACTCCCGATGCGTGAGTGCTCAATACCATGACTCGCAATTTCGTGGCCCGACTCTGCGATATTTCGTACCACCTGCGGAAAGTTCTGGCAAACCCAACCCAGCGTAAAGAATGTTCCTTTTACTCCTGCTTCATCGAACATTTCGAGAATCTTGTCGATGTTCCGCGGCAACCTCGCCGGCATATTTTCCCAATCGTCTCGGGAAATCGTGTTTTCAAATGCTGAAACCTGAAAATAGTCCTCAACATCTACAGTCATCGCGTTCGGTAGTTGTTTGCCCCTGTATTCTTGTGCCAGGTTTTCGAATTTCGTGGCAACAGCAGTCATTAGAATTCTGTTCGGAGCATCAATCGAATCTGGTTTTCATCATAATCGAACGTATTGGATACAGTTGCATCCTGACTCGAATGCACACCTTCCAGGCGCACGCTTAGGCGCTCGGAGAAATTATATGCAAGGTCTATATTTACCCTCAAGAGTTCATCTCGACGACCGGATTGGTCCCTCTCGCTGATATCTGTACCGAGCCCAAATGTCGTTTTGGTGCCAACGTTCCAACTCCAGCGTAAGGCCACCCCTGAATATCTTTCGTCTTCGAGCGCAACGCCGTCCGCCGTCGTTCTCTGCTCTCGTTCCTCCGCAAATACTCGCAAAGTTAGCTCACTCTTGGACAACTTGATGCTTGTGCGAAACTCTCCACGCCGACGAATGAATCGATCACTTTGGCCTGGTTGATCAAGAATATTGTCGAGATTATCGGTATTGGTTATCGGGCGCCGTTCGAATGCCAGGTCTCCCCGCGTGGATGGCCCCTCATTGTAGGTTATGGAGATATCGCCCCGCTTTAACGTGTACGAAAAATCACCTCGATACGATGTGCCGTAGCTGCGATCACCAGCAGCGAGTTCAAGATTCATTCGTTGATTAGGCTTGTATTGGAATCCTGCCTCCCAGAAGTCTTCATCCATATTGGGTGTGAAAATATCGTCGAATGAAGTTTCTGCACCACCGACAACAAACACTCGAAGCCCGCTATTTACCCAAATCCCGAGATTGGCGGCTGCCCTCTGGAATTCCCATGGAATTGAAATTTCGTACTCCATGCGGCGGTACTGGTAGTCAAGGCCCCAGGCCAGCCCCTGTTGACTTTCAATGTTATTGAGTTGGAGCAGCCCGTAACGTTCGTTATTGGCCTGAAACAAGTCGCTATCGTACTCAGCATCGCGGTACCCAACCTCCGCAAGAAGATCCACTTGCCCGATTCGTTGTTGCCAATAGGGACTAATTTCAAATGTACGCGAATCGACGCGGTTTCCGCTTACGGGCAAATTTGATGTTGGGAACTGTCCATCCGGAGTGACGATCGACTGAAAATTGACAGCACTCACGTCCAGAAAAAGTCTTTCCTTTACGAGTGCTGCCGTCAGGCTGGCGTCCAGTGTATGAAATATATCATTGGCATCATCAAGATTTGAGTAGAAGTAACCTGTGGGCCGGTATCGCAGGTTGGCGGTGAGCCGCTCGCTATCCTTCACCAATGAAAACTCAGGTGCTATCGTATACACCGTCTCGCTTTGTTCGAGGCTGTTTGCGGATAACAATATATTGTCTGTGCGAATAACACCCAGATCGATGATCAGCCCGAATTCTGCTGGTGCAGCAACTGACACCATTGGAATAAGTAAGAGCGATGCGAACACACCGTAGACAAACTTGTTCGGCAGTTTCTCGTGCACATGGTATCTATCCTTCTTCTTTTCCATACCTGTATCCTCTTTTTGGCGCGGAATAGTAGCCGTATTCACTCCCGGCGTAGCCTCCAAATGCCGCATTTCTCGCTTTGTTCAGGATTGCATTAATCGGTTTTGATCGGTCCAGTGAAGACAGCGCCTGTAGCATCGCTTCCTGTGACGATTCACCGGCCTCGACGACCATCACTATCTGCCCCATATTCTCCGCCAATACGTGGGCTTCATTGGTCAGGAGCAATGGTGGAGTGTCCACAATGATTGCACGCGCATTATATCGTTCGGATAATGTGTGTATCAGTTCTTTCATTCTCCGACTGGCCAGCAATTCCGTGGCCTCTTCGTGCTGGCGGCCGGCCGGCACAACGACTATGTCGTACAAATCAGTCCCAACCAGGATATCGTCAAGAGTCACGGAAGAGTCGAGTAAGTAGTCAATTAGCCCCACACGATCCTCAAGTCCCAAGGCACGACTGATATTGGGCTTCAAGACATCGGCGTCGACAATAACGGCACCCACATCACGCTCCCTGGCAATGCTTGTAGACAGGTTGAATGAACAGAATGTCTTTCCGGACTTCGGCAGCGCGCTTGCTATCATGATTACGTTGGCATCATCTTCACCGGCCCCCGCGATAGCGAATGCCGTGTTCAAGATAGGGCGCTTAATCTGTCGGAACTCCTGTCTGACCAACTCAATATCTTCATCACGGGGATGCAAACCCTGATTCTTGAGCTCATCAATATCCACGTTAGTGCTGAATGTAGCTGCTTGCTCATCGACTACTACGTCATCCGCAATGAAGCGTCTCCTCGGACGCACTGCCGATGAACGTCGCTCTTTGACCTGCGAGGTTTCCTGCCCTTGCGATGCGTCACCGCTATCGCGGAGTTTTCCCAGCGCTTTGTATATCTTGCTCACCTAGGAACTCGACCCGGTGATCTGACGAAGTATCGGTGATGCTTGCTCTGCAAACAGCGAAACCACGGTGAAAGATACAACGAGCAATCCAATCGCTGCCGCAAACCGCAGGCGCCCTTTTCTCTTGTCTTGAAGATCTTCAGGTGACATCAACAGACTGACAGACCCGAGCACGGGTAATCCAGTCACGGCAGTGACGGCACGGCCGGTAAAGAACACTGGGTGGAGTTGATTTAACAGGAATGTCAACGCGCCGCCCAGACCCAACGCGACCAAAAGGACTCCTGCCAGCAACAATTGCCTCTTAGGCCCGGCGGGCTTCAGTCCTGCAAATGGAGGATCAATAATGCGAAACTGTACATCATCAATACTGTTTTCCACGTCTTCGCCGATTTTCGCTGTCTCAAGCTGTTTAAGAAGTTGTTGGTGCTTGGCCTGCACTACAACGTAGTCTCGATTGAGCCGCCCAAGCTCAGCCTCTACCTGAGGAACCGTGTTCACGAGCATCCTGAGCCTGCTTTCTTCTTGCTGTTGCTGGCGAAGTTCAGCCTGTAACGAGGCGATTTCGACTTCCGTATTGGAAAGCTGGATACGCATATTCTGGTAGACAGGATTAATATCCAGCGGACTGGCTGCTATCGGGCCACTCGGATTCGCGCCGGCGGCAGCGCGCTCCTCTTCCTGCTGTTTTTTCAACAGATCGATCGTGTCCAGAATCTGGCCGATTCGTGGATGCTTGTCTGTGTACTGGAGTCTTAGTTCCTCAAGCTGAGATTCGAGTTGCCTAATCTTCCCACTGGTGAAACCACCTCCGCCAGATGCAGTCTCCGATGGCATTATTCCGAATACCGGTTCCTCGCCTTCGAGCTGACGCAATAACTCCGCACGACGCTCCTGACCTAAGCGGAGTCTACTTTGTGTCGCCGCCAGAGTAGTCTCTGCAGCCTGCAACCTGGAGAAATAATCACCCTGTTTACCCGGCATGTAAGCGACGTTATCTCGCTTGAATTTCGCCAACCGGTCCTCGGCCGCGGTCAGGCGGTTCTCATAGTCGTTAATTTGGCCTTGTAAGAACGACTGGGCCTGACGCGCTTCTGATCGATCAGCACCGAGGGAGTTTTCAACAAAGGTACTTACCAGTGAGTCGACAACAGCAACGGCCTTGGCGCGATCGGGGTCCTGATATGAAATCGAGAAGATGTTATCCCTATTCCCCGCAACTTGAATCCTATCTTGCAACGTATTCAACAGGTCCTCAAATTCCTGATCGGTCTCAGCTCGCAGGTCAAGATCCGTGACGCGAGCAACTTCGGCAAGATTAGGACGGCTCAACATTTCTCGAGTTACAAAAGTTACCTCATTCATAACATTCGATGACGCAGCAATTCCCCTCAGGAGCGGTCTTATCGCATTTTCGGTATCCACATAAATGCGTGCACTTGCTTCATAAACCGGCGGCATCACATACACCGCGATCCAACCTGTAAGACTGACAGCCCACATCACAACGACAGCACGCCATCGATATCGCCACATGCCGCGCGCGTGCGCTTCGACGGTGGTAAGCAAGTCACGAATGACTTGATTATCTTCTTGCATGCCCTAATTTCCCTATATCGGTCGGCGCAGTGGTGATCATCAAAATATAGACTCTGGAATTATCAATACATCACCCGGCATCATCCTGACGTTTTCTTCCATGTCACCTTTGTTCAGTAGATCGTTGATACGCACTTTTATGGTTAATTCCTGCCCGTTTTGGCGGCGGACAATCTTCGCCCTGTTCCCTGATGCGAACTCCGACAATCCACCAACTGCAATCATTACATCCAGTAACGTCATACCCTCACGGTAACTCAACGCCTGAGCCTGCGCTGCTTGCCCTACCACGCGAATCTGCCGGCCGTATTCACCAACAAACTGCTGAATGATGATGGTGACAGTCGGACTTCTTACATATTCTGATAATGCAGTTTCTATGTCTCGCGCCAGCTCTGTCGGTGTTCTGCCGGCTGCCTGCAAATCTTCAACCAGAGGTGTCGAAATTTGCCCATCCGGGCGGACCTGCACCACAGTTGATAAATCATCGTGGCCCCAAACGAATACCTGCAGTCCGTCGCCCGCCCCAATTACGTAGTCATCACTTTCAGTTTGCTGTGCTGCAGCGTCTGATCCCCTAATTGTTGATCCGCCGCCGCCACAACCAGACAGGGCCATAATCAGAACCAGCCCCACCGCCGAATAAAATCGCGTCACCATATTCCCCTTTGATGATCCAAAACTCACAGCGTTTTCACCAGGCTTTCTGCTTCCTGCCTGCTCGAAAACTCGTCGTCTGTCGCGAGTATTTCCTGAAGAATGCGCTTCGCTTCTGTTGTCTGCCCGGCCGCTGCCAATCCGGCTGCCAGATGAAATCGTATTTCCGGCCTGCCATCTCCTAGCTCCGTAGCGCTTCTCAGCATCGCGATGCCCTCATCCAATGATCCTTTCTTGATCAGGATCCAGCCCAGCGTATCGACGACAGCACTGCTATCAGGCCTTAATTCGAAAGCGCGACGAGCCAGTCCTTCCGCACGTGCATCGCCACCCATAAGATAATTCCAGGCGAGGTTATTAATCGCGACAAGGTTCTCTGGCTCCTGCGCCAACACGCGTTCATACTGTGAATTGGCATTGTCGATTTCGCCCAGATTAATGTATGCGTTAGCAAGATAATTTCGCATATTGCCGTCAAGTGGGCGGGCCTCAAGGAACTTGATAAGTGGATCTACCCGATCGGCGGTTCCGAGCTGATTGCGAATTTGATAGGCACGAACCGCGTACCTCGCCGAGGCCTCTATGCCTAAGGCCTTCTCATAGTTGCCCAAAGCGCTTGCCAGATCGCCTTGTTGGGCCAGAAGCTCTGCTTCGAGCGCATAGGGAGCCGCCTCATTCGGATGCAGTGCTCGCAGACGACGGGCGACGTCTCGCGCACCATCCAGATCACCCAACTTGGCCCTGATCGATGCCAGCAGTAAACCCGACGGCATATACTGGAGACTCTGATCCATCGAGTCCCGTAATGAAACCATTGCCGAGGCGTTATTGCCCTGTGCCGCCTGCGCTCTGGCGAGGTTAAATCTGTAGGACGGCTCATCGGGCGCCAGTTCGGCAGCTTTGCCGAGCGAGAAGGTCGCTCCACGATAATTTTTACTGTAGTACTGCGCCAGCCCCAGGTAATTTTGCAGCTTGGCGCTATCCGGGTTGAGGCTGACGGCTTCCTTCGCAACTTCCTCGGCCGTGGAAAACTCACGAAACGCAAGATACATGGCGGCAAGCAATGAACGGGCGCTAACTGAATTCGGGTCTGCTTCACGAGCTTTTTCGAGCCACATACGGGCGTTGTCGTGATCCTCGGAACGGGCTGCGAGTCTCGCCAAAGAGACCATCGATGCAGCATCGTCGGGCTCAAGCTCAAGTATTATGAGGTACCGGTCTTGCGCAGACTGTGGGTCATCCTCGGCGATGTCCAACTGAGCCAGATACCGAATTATCCGAGTACTGTCAGGCTCTGTTTTCAGGCCTTCGTTGAAACTGCTGCGGGCGGCCTCCAGATCACCCATTGCCATTTCGATTGATCCGACCAGGCTGTGTGCCTCCGCACGCCCATGCCATTCCTCTCGCAATAACTTGGCATTCCCCAACGCATCAGCTTGTTTACCTTGCGCCATCTTGTTCAGGATACTCAACACATCGCTTCGAAATTCGCTGCGCTGACCCGACATGTCCGGCAGAGACTCCAGCAATCGCTGTGCATTGTCCCATTGCCCACCCTGGAAATAGGCAATTGCAAGCTGTACTTTGACATCCACATTTCCAGGTTCAGTGGCAATACCTCGCTCAAGCAACTCGATGGCTTCGTCGACATCACCGAGACTCAGATTGGCGCCTGCGGCCATCGAGAGCGACACGATATCAGGGTCAGCACCACTGGTCAGAGGTTCCAGTGCCTGGCGTGCAGCCTCTGATTTATTCAGCGCCAATCGCGTCTCAGCTAGCAGTCGTCGTGCACGAGAATCATCCGGGGCGGCAGCAACGACTGCGGACAGATACATTTCGGCCTGCCCCAGGTTGCCGCTCTGCTTGTGAACAACGCCAAGCAACATTTGAGCTGATCGGAAATTCGGTGCACGACGCAAAATTTCCTGCAGTTTCTCCTGCGCTGACGTCCAGTCTTCATCTGCTGCGGCCAAACGCGCCGTGACCAGCAAAGTGCGTAAGTCCTCAGGCCGGACTTCCATCATTCGCTGTAGAACCACGCGGACCTCATCCGGTTTCTCCTGCAGGAAGATAGCATCAGCAAGGCCCGATAAGGCCTCGAACTCACCTCTAGCATTGGCACGGGTTCTGGCGAGATCCGCCGCGCGCTCGAAATCAATAGCAGCACGTGTCAGATTGCGCATTTGCAAATTCAGGGCGCCGGAAAGTTGCAACGCTGGAATAAAAGTGTCGTCAGCCTCCAATACATAATTCAATGTCTCTCGAGCCTGTAAATAATTCCGTTCAGCAATGTAGCTTTTGACGACGCCCAGCTGCGCCGAAAGATCATCAGCATCTCTTGCCAGGACCTCGGTAAAAATCTCACGGGCGGCATCGGGTTTTCTTAGACCAATAAGTGCTTCGCCGCGCGCCCGCATTGCAGCCAATTTATCAAAGTCTGTTGTGGCGAGGTCCGGGTCTATCTCCGCGATAACATCTTCAAATTTATTCTGCTGCAGCATAGCCCGGCCAATATCGACAATCACGACACTGAAATCTGTACCCAGTTCGACGGCTTTGCGCAATTCTTTCTCAGCAGAGACACCATCTCCAATACCTACGGATGCCCTGCCCAACAACAACCGGGCATTCATGTTGTTCGGCTCTTCCAGCAAGATATTCTTTGCGTCAATGACCGCAGCTCGATACTCACCTTCCGCGAGCGCTTCTTGGCCGCGATCAAGTCGGGCCGGAGTGTCCATACCCAAACCGCATGCCGACATGAATAATGCAACTAGCACCAAAACTAATGTTGGCCGGGCCTGTCTCATCATCGGTTCCTTGAGTAACTGGTTGTTTTGATTGTATGCCGAAATGATTGTTTTTCCACTAAAAACCGAACAAGGAAAAGTGTGCCACTAGTCATCGACTACAGCCGACAAAGTTTACATCAGTCGCCGGCTCCTTATTGCCGCCGCAATGACTGTCGGTCCGAATTGTGACGGCGTTCACGCCGGCCAGCGGACCTTTTTCAGGGCCACGTTTGAGAATTGACATAATCGGACGATACGCTTGCTCAATCGCCTGATCTGAGAGTTATCGAAACAGTCGTCCCGCAGGATACGGTTGATCGTACCTGCAACTCTCCGCCGTATTTGCGAGCAAACTCGCGAGCCTGGTAAGCACCGATGCCCATTCCCTGAACACCCTTGGTTGAGTCGAATGGCTTGAACAATCGATCACGAATGAACTCAGGCGTCATACCGCTGCCAGTATCCGTAATATCAATCATAATCTCGCCTTCCCCGTCCCGGACAGTAACGCTAATATCCCCGTCCGGGGGCGTTGCATCCTGGGCGTTGCGTATTAAGTGGGTCAGCACCATTGTGAACTGCTCAGCATCTACCGCGAGCGACACATTCACGCCATTGAGGTCAAGGGTCGGAACGGGTTCTTTACTGGAGCAATTGTCGACGGCGGTGGACACTATGAACCTGAGCTCCGTCGCTTTCGTGTCACGTTTGGTCTCATCACGCTTGAGCTGGCGCATCACGCGCTTCATCCGCTCCACCGAACTGGCAATCGTTGCCACTGCATCATCCACAAATACCGGGTTACGCTTGTGTTTTTCGGCGTTCTCAACGATCAAAGACTGCTGCGCGATCAGATTATTCAGGTCGTGCATTAGAAACGCGGTGAGCCGGTTGTAGGCCTCGAACTGTTGCGCTTCAGCCAACAGACTATCGGACTTTTCCTGGGCGAGGTGGACCGCGATGTGATTGCCCACAGTCTTTAGCAAATCGCGATCCTCGTAATTGAGTTTTGGCGGCCCCGGCGCTTTGGTCAGTATTATCAAGCCGACAAGTTGCTGTCGTGTAATCAAAGGGACGATGAGCCAGGCGTCATCAATGCCTTCCAGCCAGCCAGGCAAACGCAGATTTCCGTAATGTTTTGGATCGAGCGCATACTCCTGCAGGTCGATCAACCAACTTTTTCTTGCAATGAATTCGACGAGCGGATCCCGCATTGGAATATTGGGAACGGCGTCCGGTGCGTGGTAAGTCGCGGCAAGCTGATATACCTTTTCTTTCTCGCGCAACACCCACAGGAGACCGGTGGGACTATCAACAATTTGAGCGAGCGCCTTGATAACGATCTGCCGGGTCGACCTGTCTTCGAAACCAGACAGCGCCGAAATCAGGCGCAGCCACTCCTCCCGGTAATCGTACTTGTTGTGGAAGAAATGCTTGCTGAGGAAAACCTTGAATCTTGCGCGGAGCATGCTGGAAAACAACATCATGATCAGTACCAGCCCGGCACCGACGAAAAATACGATTCTTGCCAATCCGCCCCATGAGCCGCCATATAGTAGAAGCGCGTAGCCACCCAGGCTCATCAGCAGCAGATAAACGCCAACTGCGACCAGCGAGGTCGAGTAAAACACGGCCTGCCGCGAAACGAAGATCTTCAGATCCCAGTCGGGGTTGCGCCTGGCGGCGACGGCGATCAGGGGGACGAACAATATATTGACTGCGCCACGAGCCAGCCAGATTTTCGCGTCGATCGCGTTGAACAGCACGCCCTGTGAGTACAGAAATAAGTCGTAGGCGAACATCCCGCCCAGGCCAAGCGCGAGCGCCTTGACGCCCCAGCGTGATTCCGGCGGCGAGTTCCTGTAAAGCTGCTCGATCAGCAAGAGGCCAACGAGAGAAATCAACAGGCCACCGGGAATAGCCACCGATCCCATATCGATAATAGGGCCGAAATAGTCTCGCCCGAACCATAGTACGAGCCCCGCAAGCAAGACCCCAAGCCAGACCGAGTGCGCGAGGTAACCGATAACTCGACTAACACCAATTTTTCGAACCAGCATGACGAGGAACGTAAGCCACGCACCACCGCGCAAAACTTCAATGCTGAATACGGCCAGGACGGGTACGGAAGTGTCGGTCGTAGAAACCGCCAATGTGGTGCCCCAGACTGCGCTGAGTACGCACGCCGCGATCAGGTAACCACCCAGATGCCGTCCACGCCAGCTGGTAATCAGCAGAATGCTCAGCGCGGCATAGAATATACCGACAATCACGTAGCTTAAGGCACCGAATTCGGTCATGGACATTCCAAAACAAACCGTGTATCCAAAAGATTGTAACGCCTCGATTCGATGGAAGCACAACTCTGATCACATTGCAGCGGAAACTCGGTTCAGTAACAACGCTGTTGTTAATGGCGTTCAGCACCGGTCTGCTGTTGCTGCTCCATTTTTACGAACCGAGTCCGCACGGCCTGTGGGAGCAGAGTTTCCTGGAGTCGCTGCATGTCCCGGTTTTTGGGGTCGTTGCGCTGAGCCTCTTTGCGGCAACCGGATTGCGCAACGAGTGGGGCGTGGCGCAGCGCGTGGCGGTTGTCTGCGCTGCGGCGATCGCGATAGCTATACTCAGCGAAGGTGCTCAAATATCCGGACCCCGTGACGCATCGATTAAGGACCTTGTATCGGATTGGCTGGGCGCTGCTGCCGCCCTGCTGTTCGCACTCGCCCTCACCCGTCGCCATCCTTTTCGGCCGACACACCGCCTTGGATTCGCAATAGCCGGGCTGGCATCGTGCCTGTTAGCACTGTGGCCACTGGTCAGTGTATCGGCCGCTTACCTGGAGAGAAACATGCGACAACCAGTGCTGATCTCATTCGATCACCACTTGGGGCAGGTATTCCGGCGTGCCCAGCACGCTGCTCTGGACTTGCGCCATGACCTGGTGACCGACCGAACAGCTGGAATCATCACACTGGAAGAAGGTGCCTGGCCAGGTCTGATTTTTAACGATGTCTGGCCGGACTGGAGTGACTACTCCGCCCTCGTCATAGAGTTCAGACTGGAGGAGATTGCACCACTCGAGATAAATATCCGCATCCATGACCGCGAGCACGAACTGGGAGAACAACCATACAGCGACCGTTTCAACCTGTCCTACGAACTGCAGCCAGGTGGCAATACACTGCACATTCCGCTTGAGAAGATTCGCAATGCGCCGAGAGCCCGGGAAATGGATATGTCGCAGGTCACGGGCATCGTGGTGTTTTGTTCGGCGGGCCAGGCTGGGCGGCAATTTCAGCTTTTTGAGGTGTGGCTGGAATAGTCGGGGGGGGTCGCGGCCTTGGGGCCGCTCCTTGTGTGAAAATGGTAGGCGCGGGAAGGATTTGAACCTCCGACCTCCGCTATGTTGTAGCAGTGCTCTACCCCTGAGCTACGCGCCTATTTTTCAACTCGGATGTTATCGCGCCCCCTTACCCCACAACACAACCTCAACCGTCTGCAGAACAATCATGATATCGAGAATCAGCGACTGATTTTTAATGTAATACAAATCGTACTGCAATTTCTCAACCGCATCTTCCTCAGATGCCCCATAAGAATATTTGAGCTGTGCCCAGCCTGTCACACCAGGCTTTACAACATGCCGCTCCGCATAATACGGAACGTTCTCCTGCAGATCACACACGAACTCCGGCCTCTCGGGCCGCGGTCCAACGACACTCATTTGTCCGGCAAGAACATTGAATACCTGCGGTAATTCATCGAGGCGGCTATTCCTCAGGAAATTACCAACACGTGTGACACGGCTGTCGTTCTCACTGGCCCAGATGGCTTTGCCATCCTGCTCCGCATCTTCTCGCATACTACGAAACTTCAACACATTGAAACTTTTGTTGCCCTGCCCCACACGATATTGCTTATAGAGGACCGGAGCGGACAAACCATCCTCGATCTTTATGGCCAATGCCACTAACAGCATCACCGGCCAGCTGACCAGTAGCAATGCACCACAAACAACTACGTCCAAAGCCCGTTTCACAAATTTCTTGATTTGAGATCGCCGAAATCCCGGTGAAAATATCAACCACCCGGGACTCACCAGATCAACACGAATCTTGCCCGTCTCGCGCTCCAAAAATTCCAGCAAATCAATGACGTCGATACCGGCCAAACGCGCATCCAGCAGCTCACGAACCGGGAGATTTCCTCGTCGATCATCCATAGCGATGACAATTTCGTCCGCACCCTTCTCGACAGCAATATCAGTAATAGTCTGTCCGTTGGTTCTTATGACATCCTGATCGCCAACGACCGTATCACCGAGCGCGGCAACGCGGGCGACGACCTTGAAACCACGACGGTCTGCCCGTCTGCGAATATCAGTAATACTGGCTGCGCGATCACCAGCACCGTAAACCATGGTTGTACGGCGAAATACATTCTCATCAACGGTGTGAACAAAAAAGAGCCGCACAATCAGCATCAGTACAAGTGCATATCCAAACGCAACGAATGCGATATCTCGTGTGATCAGTAGAGATGGAAAAACATCAAAAAGAATCGCAAGCGCGAGACAGGCAAGTGTCAGACCAACCAGCACCCGGACCACCGCCTCGCGAAAATAGAGGCGCTGGTGGAACTGGTAAAGCCCCATCGCCACGAAGCTAATGAAACCCACTATCGCTACCAGTGCAGCTTTTGGTGCGATAGGGCCAATTAATTTCGCACACTCCAGAATACTGCCCCACACGAACACGCCGGCAACGTAAACTGACGAAAACAGAATCGCCAGCTCGACCATTGCCATCAACAACAGTGGCGTTCGGACCTGACTTTTTATTGACCGAATGGGCATTTTAATTTTTTATTTTCCGAGCCCAACAGCTTACTCCACCGACAGGTTTTTTTCCTTGGTAATTAGGGACTAATGTGTCTTTTGGCGGCATAACATCGCTATTCTATTAGCGAATCGGCCGCGGCGGAGTGATGCAACTCTCACGCCCGGGGATGACCTGGTTCACAGCAGCCCTACACAGCATTATTGCTATACTCCGCCGCTGGCCCAGTCACCGGAATCTGAAGTGATCCAAATCCACCTCATCGCCGCCGCACGGCCAAACTTCATGAAGGTCGCACCGCTCTATCATGCCCTTAGGGCAACAGACTGGGCCGAGCCAAAACTCGTCCACACCGGGCAACATTACGACCACAATATGTCAAATGCCATATTGCAGGACTTGCGCGTACCAGAGCCCGACTTCCACCTCGGCGTTGGCAGCGGCTCACACGCTGAGCAAACCGGTGGCGTGATGATCGCCTATGAAAAAGTATGTCTTGAAAATCGCCCGGACTGGATAGTGGTCGTCGGCGATGTCAATTCGACGGCGGCCTGCGCGATGGTCGGCACAAAACTCTGGATTCCGGTTATTCATCTCGAGGCCGGGCTGCGCAGCGGCGACCGGAAAATGCCTGAGGAAATTAATCGCCTGGTAACGGATTCTATTGCCGATGTCTTGTGGACGCCGTCTCCGGATGCTGACGAAAACCTGCTCGCCGAGGGTGTGGATGCCGATAAGATCGACAGAATCGGCAATATCATGATTGATTCATTCGAGATGCTGCGTGAGGGCATTGAATGCGCAAATACGGCAGCCGAACTCGATCTGGAATCCGGTCAATATGCACTGGTGACAGTGCACAGACCTTCGAACGTCGACGCCGCCGAATCGCTGACGCCCATCGTTGATGCACTGGTCCAGGCCGCGGGATCACTGCCGGTCGTGTTTGTCGCGCACCCGCG
Organism: Woeseiaceae bacterium; assembly: GCA_021773095.1. Classification (GTDB taxonomy): domain Bacteria; phylum Pseudomonadota; class Gammaproteobacteria; order Steroidobacterales; family Woeseiaceae; genus UBA1847. The sequence goes on from JAJFKR010000034.1 coordinate 81,215, forward strand.
GACGATCAACGGCCTGGAAAAATTCTCGCTTAAAGAAAAGCTGGCGGATAACTCCAACATCAAGCTGCTCGAGCCGGTCCCCTACATGCGTTTCATGAGCCTCGTCACCGGCGCACGAGTCGTCATCACCGATTCCGGCGGACTGCAGGAAGAGACAACGTATCTGGGCATACCCTGTCTCACGCTTCGCGACAATACCGAGCGCCCGGTGACGGTATCAATGGGAACAAACAAGCTCGTCAATGCGCGTTCACTGGCAGAGAACCTGCAGACTGTTCTCGATGGAAAATGGCACAAAGGCACTCGCCCGCCGTTGTGGGATGGCAAGACCGCCGAACGAGCCGTTGAATTCCTGGCACAGCGTTCTCAACAACAATAATCCGGATGCACGCACTAATGGATTGGTTGCTTTGTGTTCCGGCATCAATACGGTGGGCAGTCACGCTCGTCTTCGCGCTGCTGGTTGTCGCTTTGTCAATATCGCCTGGTGTTGAGAGGTCCGGGGATAATGTGTTCGTGTGGATCGTCGTCAACACGCCGGGCCCGTTGCAAAAGTTTATGCATGTCGCTGCCTATGCCGCGCTCGCCATGCTTTGGATGTGGACACTTGAATCCGTCGATTCGCGGATTGTTCGGATCGCTGTGACGATCATCGCCACGATCGGATTCGGCACCGTACTGGAATGGCTGCAAATCCGCGTACCCGGTCGATTTGGTACCATTTTTGACGTTGCATTAAATGCGCTGGGTGCACTCGTTGGATTGGCTTTAGCGTTACTACTTCTATGATCACCCAACTGTAGTACCCCCACGCGATTCGGCTTTTTTTACATTAGCGGCAATGGAAAATTCATTCGCGCATGCCCATTCTACAAATCCGCGTGCGATCTCGCGCGCATTGGACATAAACAAAGTCGATCTGTGAATCACGTCACACTTATTTTCGATTGTATGTCGAGGCTCCTTACAATCCTCTGAGAACTCGACCGACAAAGCCTTAGTTCACGCCCTGCTGCTACATGGCACGTCAATTGCACCATTGGATGGCATGAACAAATCAAGAATTGCTGTGCTTTGCGTCGCCGCCATGCTCGTGGCGCTCCCAACTTCACCTGCTGTCGCCGGCAAATTCAACGCCGTCATCAACGGCAAGTCCCATCACTTCAATTCCACCTACGACTGGAACGAAAACAACTTCGGCCTCGGCATCGAACACGAGTTTGACTCAGTATCAGCCTGGCGAACCACAGTCATGGCAAACGGATTCCGGGACAGTACGGACAAAATGTCCTACATGGCGGGCGCAGGATTGCACAGACGCCTTTTCGAAACCGAACGCTTGTCCGGGTTTTACGTTTATGCGGGCCTCAATGCGTTCATAATGGCGCGAGACGACGTCGAAGATAGCAAGCCATTCCCCGGCCTATTGCCCAGCGTGAGTATTGGCAATGAAAAGATTGGGTTTAATCTTACGTATCTGCCCCGGCAGGCCGTTGAGGTCACGACTCAATCCAATATAGTTGACCCAACGATCAGCGGAATATTGTTCGTTCAATTCAAGGTAAGCCTCGAGCAACTTCTCCCGTAGGGGGGCCTTGGGCCGCGACCAGCCGTTGTACGGGGTCGCGCGCAAGGCGCGCTCCTACAGGATTTGCTCGGCTGCGGTGTTCGAGAAGATGCTTTCGACGCCAAAGGTATTGAATGCCGTCACTACAAACTCGTACGAGCCCGGCGAAAGGTTTTCTACTACGTAGGTTGATACGCTGGCGTTGTCGATGGTCACCACGTTCGTGTAGCTGCCGGGCTGTGTTCCCCAATAGACTCTGTAACCTGCCAGATCTACAAGAGGGCTGCCGTCGTTATTTTCGGTCGGCGGCGTCCATTCGAGCATCGCTGATCCTGTCCCGATGGCCTGGACGCTGACCGAGAAAGGTGCCAGGGACGCGTTCAACTGTCCGTCGGAAACGCCAATCGCGATATCGACGAATGTACCGATGTCACCTGCCTGCGGCGTACCACTGATCTCACCGGTCGCGGTATTGAAAGCGGCCCAGGAAGGTAATCCGGATACCGAAAAGGTCAGGGTGTCACCGTCCGGATCACTGGCTGTTGGAATAAACGAATAACTTTGACCGGCAATAACACTGCCGGGCGCGACACCCGAGATCTGCGGTGGAGCACTACCCGGTAAGCCAATTCGCTGACCATCTAAAAAGCCGGCGCCCTCTTCTTCGCTCAGGCAGCCATTCAATAGCGTCGCGGTAGCGACCACACCAAGAATATTTCTGGTCCATCCATGGACATAATTTGACATTGGTTTGCTCCCACCTGTTCTCAGGCGGGCAACCCAATCGAGTTCGTGATGCCGCTGTGTAGCTCAGTCTGGCAACCCCGCTGTCGTAGGCATTTCGCCCGTAGACCGGTGGCTTTGCGTCACAATCTTTCGATTGTTTTGCCCTTTTTCAGTAGTTGGTAAGACAAACCGTAGCAGCATTTGAGAAGAATGAAAGACTTCAATCACAGCTTATGTCCGGTGATAACTTTCGCTATCACAGTGTGTGCTGGAACGCACCCGCACAGAGTACTGACGGCCCGCCGCCAATCGACTAAGCTTGAGGCTACATGCCAACTCCAGCAATAATATTGGGCGATGGAATCAATGCGTTGACCGCGGCTCGTTGCCTCGGCAGGTCATCCGTTCCCGTGTACTTGCTCGGTTCAGATAACAATGACATTGCCTATTACTCGCGTTATGTGAAGGTACTCGAGCAAGCGGCCGCTGGTAACGCCCCGGCAGTGATCGCCCAGATCAGGAAGGTAGCGAAGACCTCTGCAAACAAACCGGTATTAGTTTGTGCAGCGGACCGGTACTTACAGGTTCTATCATCGCACCGCGAGCAATTGCAGGAATTCTGCAGCTTCACAATTCCGTCCCGCACTGCCATTGATACAGTCCTTGATAAGGGACTGTTTGGGGAATTCTGTGAAGCAAATGACTTGCCTGCTCCGAGGTCCTGGGCGCCCGAGACAAAGCGGCAACTTGACGAGTGTTTGGATCAGATCACTTTCCCGGTTTTGATTAAGCCGACAATTGCACACAACGCCGACGAACAGGAATTTCAGAAGGACGGCGAATTTGCCAAGATGATCTTGATTGAAAACAAGAGTGATCTCGACAGGTATTTCTCGGAGCTGAAGAGACATGGGGCTAATCTACTGATTCAGGAATATATACCGGGACCGGATTGCGAACATTATTCCTATTATTCGTACAGGAATTCCACGTCCGGGGAACTGGTCGGTATCGGATTTCAGAAGACACGACTGCACCCGATTCACGGTGGCGCCGGCTCGTTTATCGAATATTCAGACAGCGCGGAGTTGGCCACGATATCCAGAAAGCTCCTCGATAGGCTCAACTACACTGGCATGTCGAGTGTCTGCTGCAAACGCCACCAGCACACGGGTAGATTGATGCTACACGAAGTGAACGGCCGCCTCCCCATGGGACACGCGACCAGTCTCTTGTCCAACATCAATTTTCCATACCTTGTTTATCAGGATGCGCTTGGCGCGCCAATCGAAATTCAGCGCAGGGATTCCGGCGATCACAAGTGGATCGCGTTAGGCAATGACTTTGATTCATTCCGCAAGTACCGAAGGGCTGGAGAGTTGTCGACTTTTGAGTGGCTTTGGTCGTTACGACAAGTACGTGTTTGTGCAGAATTCGGATTCGACGATTTGCGGCCGTTCGGCTTTTTCCTTAGGAACAGGCTCCAGCGGGCGAGAGATCGGTTCTTAAGTTAGCATTGGCGCGATCTTGGAGGTCGTACGGGTTCCCGGTTCGCTTGATGGGGGCGGTCGCGCGCACGGCGCGCTCCTACAGGTGGGTCAATTTTCGGTGCCTATTTACACTGTGACGCACAGGTGAGAGCTCAAGTCCGGCCGTTAGAAAAGACTCGTCATACTGCAGGTAGGCGATCCGGTCACGGTAGGCGAGTCTGCCCACAGGCTGAATGTCAGCCGTGTCCCAATGCAGGGCAACCTCAAGCGGTATGCCGGTATCTATTCTCACTTTATGCGTCCCCGTTGCCGTTTCTTGTCGCTTCGCAGGACCTCATCAAGAGTCGCAAACTCCTCCTCATGCATCAGGTTTTCGAGCGCAGCTTCATCTTGCAGGGCAATGGCGAGCCGCACGAATGACTTAAGCGAGATTTGGCCGGTGCGCTCGAATTTGATCAGGGTACTCAAAGCAACACCACTGCGACGGGCGAGACCTTGCTGAGTAAGCTCCCGTGCCAGGCGGCGGCGCTTGAGGCGAGCGGCTATGGCCAGTGTGGTTTCTTCAGAAGAATACATTATAATTGATACTATAATAACTGTTATTGGGCGACTGAATTAATAATCGATACTATAGTATCTGTAATAAGCTTTCAACCAACATCCTTGTCACCCGGCAGCAGCTGCCATTTCTCTTCCTGCCAAACTTCCGGACGCTCGGGGCAAAGAGCCGATATGTACGTTACAGACTTGCGGCTTGCGAACCCCACGCTGCGGAACAAAGACCAGAAGCGCCAGCCTGATGTGGCGCAAAACGCCAGCGTCAAACACGCCGCTTCGCGTGCGAGGTCGATGGATGCACGCAGCAACTCACCAGCCACTGCCGGCTGCGCCTCAGAGGCTGCAAACTCCATTAATGTCGCTCGGTCATCCTCGAATCGAACCACGCTGTAACCCCGCACCTCGTCGTCCACTAATGCGACAAGGGCAACATAGGAATTGGCCGGGTGCTGGTGATAACGCCAGTTGAGAAAATCAGCATCATGCGGACACCAGTAGTCCGGCGTGCTCATGCAGTGATTCGTGACCGCATCGAAGCCCGAATCGAAGTGCCTGAGTTCTTCAATTCGAACTTCACCAGAAGTGGCCCAATACCTCCTTTGCCGCAGACCAAGAGCACTGTTGGCGGCACCGCCAACGATCGCGGCGGCGCCCTGTGGCCAGGACCGGGAACGCAGGATTTTCGTATAATCCAGCGCTACTCGCGCAAAAGGAAAGGGTCCGAGGATGATGTGCTGGCGACCGATCTTTTTCAGCGCACCTCGTGATTTCGCGTTTGGCGCCCCCAGTACGACAATCCGGTCTTGTGCCGGGTGCGAATCCCGGACCTCGACGCATGTTTGATATATCCCCTGGCGCTGCAATCTCGGCAACGTTGCGAAGTCACCAGCGAACTCACCTTCGATGCGCTCGCTACCGTGGGCTATCGGCCATGGGAAGCGGCACTGGCTGGCCACCAGTTCCCCACTGCTGCGCTCGAATGCGAGCCAGCAGTGGGCGACTCCGTTGGGATTGGCACGATACAGCCACTCATAGGCTGCGCGCCCGCGCCTGAAACCAAAGACCGTGTCCACGAGGTCGAATATCTGCTCGAAATCGTCCGGGGCCGCTCGCCGAATTTCAAATCGCGGATCCCGTGAGGTGCGACCGAGTGGAGCGTTTAGCCATTCCTCAAACACAGCGCATGGCTACCTGTCTGATAGCACTTGCAGCAGCTTTCTGCTGATTGCGTAGTGCCAGTAGGGTCCGGGATGTGGATCAAAACCTTCGATGTCGTCGCGAATAAAGTGATCGAAATCGGTCGGCAGGGCCGACACAAAAGTAGTATTTCTTGTGAGCGCAAAAACAGGATTGTCAGCGTCACCGGCCAGGTGCAGCAGATACACTTTTGCCTGCGTATTGTCCGCAATGTAATTGATCAGCGCTGCCGTGGTGTTGGTCATTTCAATACGAGCGGGGTCATCGTTGTCGCAATACGAATCGTTGTGCAGGCAGTTCTCCTGAATATAAGAAATTTCGATTCCATCGCCGTCCGCGATCGATACTTTTGGCCAGATGAAGTTTCTATCGTGTGCGTCTGGATTCCTTTTCGCAATCCATTTGTTTATTGCCCTAAACCACGACGGCGCCAATACGTGTCTTTTGTCGAAAAAGTCGGCATACCCAAGTAGGACGATGTCCTTGTCGCTTATCGAATCCCTGAGCCGCTCAAATCTCAGGTACGCCTGCGTCAGACTGTATCCGCCGAGCGCAAACATCCTCACCCGCCAATCAGGTCTCGCCTGTTGCAGCAGGTACGCGAATGTATGCTCATCGTTTACCCCACTGCCAAAAACGAAGCTATTACCAAAAATATAGACTGATGAGTTCGCGTTTTGCTCAACCGGTCCCGTCCATCGACTGCCGTCCTCATTCATCGTGACCTTGACCTGCAATGAGGTCCAGTCACTTCGGATGTTCTCTTTGCGAAAGTAGGTGTGGTGATAAACACCGGGTGAAGCGATGTAGCCTAATTCGGAATCCGGTACGAGGAATGGATCAGGCCGGGTTTCCTTCCGGTACCTCTGGTAGCTGGCGGATCGGTCGGATCCAAGCCCGACTTTTCTTGCCACCTCGGAGATAAGGTTTACGGAAGAAAGCGTACTGCTTTCGCGCTGCATCGCGGCCGAACTATTTTGAGAAAATCGATAGCGGTACATCAGCGCCGCCGATGCGAGCACTTCGAACAGGAGCAGCATTAACGCCAGGGAAATCGCCCAATACGCCACTTTCTTGTGAACGGAAGGCCGATTACCCGAGGCCGGATCCTTGATTTGATTGCTGTCAGACATCAAACCACCTATCTCGATCAATCTCCCCTTGTAGAGTAGATCATTGGCCCCCAAAAATCATGGTGTGCCAGGCTCGAACCTCGGTTTCCCGAGCGTATGCAGCCATTTAACAAAACCCTGAAGTAATCATTTAGTGACCTTTGTCACGCTCGAACTTCTGACATTGTTCATACTGGACTCAAGGACACTCATCAGGCGATGTGGCATGAAACACGATCAGCTCAGGAAATCCGCGAACGATCAAGCTGCCAGTCAAAATGAAGGCGAAGCGGCAAATGACAGCCGCAATGAGGCTGACCTGCAGGAGCATGACTCTTCTGCCGGCCTATACGAGCGACGCTCCCGCCTCAGGACCAGGATCCACGAGGAGTTTCTACCGGAAACCCGGGGCCTCTTCATCGCTCTGTATCTGATTCTAATCAGTGTTGCCTTTATGACCCTGTAGCAGTTCATGTTCCAGCAGGAACCGGTATATCGCTTCGCCGGCCAATTCATGCCCATCGGCGTTGGGATGCACAAAATCACCAGCGGTCAGCCGCACCGCTCTTGTCGTTGTTGTCTGAAACGATGGCAGAAGGTCCTGCACGTATAAGCCCTCATTCTTCGCGGCGTCAGAAACTTTCGAGTGCAGGTGCGACCACGGATAATCATCGAACTCATGGAGCACCGGGAAGATGGCTACAACGCCCGGGATCTGTCTATCCCGGCAAATGGCGCTGATCTTGCGGAATGCCTGTACCACCGTATCCCAATTTTCTTCGTTATCATGAATTTGGGTGTAAAAATCCGCAGCAATTCTTGAGCTGCCGCCCTTACGCCCGAGATTCCAGTCCCCCACGTCCCAGGCGATCTGTTTCAGCAACCGCCAGCTGTTCAATACCAGGCTGGATTTCTTTAGCAAGCTCTTGAATTTCTCGGAATTCGAATATTGCTTCCCATAACCCGGCAGTGCGACTTGCGGCGCCGGATCATTTAACACGTATCCGACGAGAACCAGATCCGGATCGTATTTCGTCCCTTCAACTTCGAGCAAGTGAGCTTCGTGTTTAGAATTCATCGCAGCAAGACTTAACATGACCACCTCGAAGTCAACGTCCGAATTCTTAGTCTCGCCAGCCATGGCTGTTGTGCTTTCTTAATACTTGATACGTACCATCGAAGTACTCTGCATTGGGTTGCCCCCGGATACCGAAGACTTCGTCATCAACGATCTTAATCCTGCCGAGTGAGCCTGTCTGCTCTCCGTAGTAACCCAATGAACGCAAAACAAGCTCTGCGGCGACAAGAGCCAGCAGCAAAGACACGGTAAACAATGCGATGTTTTGGAGCATTGATTTGTATGACATGAGAAACAGTCCACACAATTATTGGATAGCGCTTTAATAGAGCCAGCAAAAGAGGGCCGCCCTGGGGCGGCCCTTTTCTGCCTTTATACCGGTCGCGCGTGGGACGCGCTCGTACGAAGGCCGAGCTAGACCTTGCCTCGGCGACGCCTCAGGCCAAAGGCCAGCAAGCCAAACATCGCGATAGTCAACAGCTCGACAAGACCTGTACTACCGCCGCCGCCGCCGCTGGGCGGTGGTGGTGGTGGCGGCGGTGGCGGTGCAGCCTGAACCGTCACTGTGCGTTCCGCCTGCGCCATGTTTCCAACGCTGTCCTCCACGGTGTAGGTCACCGTATAGGTCGCTGGCGCATTGGTATTCACCGGATTGACAACAACGATCGCAGCTGTCAGGTCACCGTCCTGCGCATCGGTAGCTGTCGCACCGGCGTCAGTGTAGGCATTGCCCTCGGTGATTGTAACGGACGCATCGCCAAGCACCGTAATAACCGGTCCATCGGCTGCAGCAGTCACCGCGACAGAGAATGTCTGGTTCGCAGTAAGACCTGCGGCTGAATCATCCACCACCAGGAGATCGACCGGGTGATCGCCGACGTCGGCGCCAACCGGTGTACCGACGAGCGTCGCAGTACCGTCACCGTTGTCCGTAAGGGTCAACCAGGCCGGCAGCGTCGGCGCGGTTATCGCTACGCCATCGCCATCAGCGTCGTCGGTGGTAATCGCGTAACTGTACTCCGTACCCTCAGTCGCAGCGGTGAGCTCCGCACTGGTGAACACCGGCGCATCATCGACGTTGGCAATAGCCATCGCATAGGTTTGCGTCGCTGTAGCCGAAGCTGTGTCCGTAACGACCAGCGCGACACCCTGGTTGGGGTCAAACACGTCAGCAGCCGTCGGCGTGCCGGACAGCGTTGCAACACCGTTTGCAGTTGCGGAAAGCGACAACCAGCTCGGCAACTGGGTGGCCGAAATAACAAGCCCCGCCGTGTCGCCTGGATCAACATCCGTCGCTGTAATGGTGTACGAATAAGGAACATCCTGCGTAGCACCACTGGTGGGTGTCGGAACCGTGATGAGATCCGGAGGCAAGGACGTAAATGCCGGCGCATCATTCGAGTTAGTCACTTGAATACTAAATGAGTCCGTCACTGAAAACGCACCATCGGTCGCCGTTATTACGACAGTAAACGGTTGTGCCAGCGTGTCGCTATTGTTCGGCACGCCGAGGAGCTTGCCGCTGCTCGTGTTGACTCGCAGCCCGCTATCAGTGGGTAACCCACTAATCGAGTGGTAGAGAACATCGCCATCCGCATCATCGAAGTCAGGACCAATTGCCGCAGAAAATACGCTCACACCTTCGGTTACCGTGACCGGATCAGGGGCTTGAGGCGCAAGCACAGTTGGTGCGTTAACGTTCTGTTCTATTTCCAGTTGGTTGATCGCGAAAGTCGCTGCGTTCGCCGATGAGTTGGCACGCATTTCGGCACGCCAGCGGACATCATTACCGGCTACAACCGGCACAGGCCGGCCATCGGCCGAAATCGGCGTCCAGTTCGTGCCGCCATTGCCAGACACCCAGTAATCGATACTGGTCTGGAATTGGGGGCCGAGGCTGGTATGTTGCGGCAGAGGATTCAAGCTCACCGAAGCAACACCGAGTGTGCTGTCCACCATCACCGACGTGGCTCGTGCATGTAACTGCCGGGCTGTGGTTATGTCAGCTGTACCGCCGCTGCGCAGCAACATGTTTTGCAATGGCCCGCTGGACGGCTGTGTTTCCTGATTGCCAAGTATCCAATCGAGGTCACCATCGCCGTCAACATCGCCCAGCGCACCATCATTACTGACCACTCCTACGGTTCCTGTTGCCAGCCCATCCTGGCCGATTGAGCCAACGTCGATAAAGTTGACGCTGGAAAATGTACCGCCGTCATTTAGGTAAATACGGTTGCGGAAAGAGTGACCAGCGATGACGAGGTAGATATCAAGATCACCATCGTGATCGGCATCAGCCAGCCTTGCGTTTTGTGCGAAATCCGGGTCACCAATCGCTGTGAAGTCCAAACCAGCGGCAGTGAACGGGTTGGAATCGGCTGCCCCTCCCTGGTTCATGTAGATCCTGCTCTCTTCACCGGGATTGAAATTAACAACGACCAGGTCGAGTAATCCGTCGCCATTCAGGTCACCAAGCACACCACCGTGGGTGGTTCCGACATCGTCCGAGGCCCCGACCTCGATCTCTGAATCGCTGAACACTCGAGTGTTGCCGATATTCAAATAGACACGATTTCGCTGCGAGCGATTACCATCATTCGGGTTTTGTTCCTGTTCATTCATGAATACCAGATCGATATCGCCGTCGTTGTCAATATCACCCGTAATAACGCGCCTGGACTCGTTCGCAAATGAACTGTCGAGTTGTGTACCTGCCGAGCCATCAGGGCCAAACGGCGTCAGCGGGTCCCGCGTGTTCCAATAAATGATGTTTTGCTGAAATCCGAGATTGGCTGCAACCACATCGAGAAAGCCGTCGCCATCAAGGTCAACCAGTTCGATGCTGTTGGTCTCCCGACCCTGGTTAGAAACATCCTGCAGAACGAATGACGTTCCGCTACCATCGTTCAGATACAATTCGATCCGGCCAAAGGCATTACCAGCGACAAAATCGATGTCGCCATCGCGGTCGACATCCCCGACAGCCAGGCTTCGGGTATTGGCGCTAACCGGGTTTGTGTAAACGCGAGCAATGCCGAAAGAACCCGTACCATCATTCAAATAGACGCCGTTCGTTGTGCTGGTCGCCTCGATCAAATCCAGGTCACCATCGCCATCCAGGTCCGCGAGCTCGACGTCGCGCGTCAGGAAATCACCGGGCAGTACTTCAACGGTCGTCGTATCAGTAAACGGGTCGATCAGTATTGCGGAAGTTGGCAGCAACACTTGGCCCGTTCCGGCCCAGTCGGCCGTTGTAGCCGCACCGTCACGAAACGTAGTCGTCGTGAAATCCTCCAGGTACGGCAGCGTCTGGGCAAAACCGGGAGCAGCCATAAGTAAAGTAAAAATCGCCAATACGCCGGATATCCTCTGTCCGACCCCAAATTTGTTCCTATTCGAAATTTCCACGACTGTGAAGCTCCTTGCTGTATTGTTTTGGTTATATTGTTTTGCCGATTTATTTGCCCGTCACACACCAAATACGGGCCTGCACCCATAATAGGCCAACTATATACGCTGTGTGCGCTTTGTGACATATTTCACAAATCAATAAACAACACCCGCTTCGAAATTGTGACACCGCTCACAGTTTGGGTTGATACACCCATCTCATCACGCCCATTTGGCACGATTATTTCCCAGCAAGGACAAAGATTTAACGCTCAAATTGAAAATCTGTCTCAGTCTGGACGCGCCTCCAGGATTCAACATAATGCATCGAAGGTGGGTCGTTGCGCAGCTGCAACAATAACGCTTGCGCGACGCGGTTGCAGATCGAAGGATTTGATTCGATGAAGCATCGCAAACACATGCCGGCGATCATCGTTGGCGAGACGATTACGGCTCTCGGGACATTGCGCAGCCTCGCCCGCGCGGGGATCGATGCGCATACCGTCACGGGACAAACTGAGATCGTTCGACGCTCGCGCTGGTACAAGCCGATTCCGGGGCACGAAGATTTAAAGCCGGACGAACTCACTGACTGGCTGCCGAATCTGGATTTGCAAAAGGCCGTCTTGTTTCCGTGCTCGGATCACGCTGTGTGGCAGGCTTCCAGGCTTGCTGAGATGACGAAAGGCCGAATTTCAATGTCAGTTGCAGCGACGAGCGCACTCGAAACACTCATCAACAAAGGGCGCTTCGCGACAGTGCTCGAACGACTGGATACCCCTCGGCCGCAAACCTGGCTGTTAGAGGATGGTCAAATCCCGGAATCCGTACCGGAGCACGTTTTTCGCAATGCATTTCTGAAACCCATCGACTCTCAATCCTTTGTCCGGCACTTTGGCGTCAAGGCACAACGGGTTAGCTCGGCTGGCGAAGCCAAACGGGAATTGCGGCGAATAATCGATCACGGATACAAAGTATTGCTCCAGGAATACATTCCAGGCCCGGCGGATAAGCATTTCTTCATCGATGGATTCATCGATCGCCACAAAGTGGTCAAAGCACTGTTTGCCCGACAGCGCTTGCGCATGCACCCGGTCGACTTCGGCAACAGCTCATATATGGTCAGCATTCCGCTTGAGGAAGTACAGGGAGCCGTTGACTCGCTGCTGACTCTGCTGCGGGAAACCGACTTCCACGGGATTTTCAGTTCCGAGTTCAAGCTCGACCAGCGAGACGGTGTTTTCAAGATCATCGAGGTCAATGCACGTCCGTGGTGGTACGTCGAATTTGCAAGCCGTTGCGGCGTCAATGTTTGTGAGATGGCCTACGCCGATGCGCTTGGTGAAGACGTAGATGCGATTCGTGATTATCGTGCCGGGGCTTCTTTGGTGTACATGTGGCACGACTTCAAGGCTTGTAGTAACCGCTTGAGTCGCGGCGACAATTCTGTTCTCACTTGTATTGCTCAGTGGATCCGATCGTGGCGGCCGATTTTTGCCTGGGGTGACCCGTGGCCCGGTGTCGTCAACTCATCGAAATATCTGATGTCACAGCTCGCCCGCCCGCTGCGCTGGCTGCGACGCAAGCGGTAAGCGGCATGTAGGAGCGCGCCTTGTGCGCGATTTCTTCATTCGCGCGCAAGGCGCGCTCCTACAACGGGAACCAGTGGGTGAAGGCTTCAGCAACAACTTTGTTGCCGTAGTCATTCATGTGGGCGTCACGAGTAAAAAACGGGGTGTACTGGCGACCCGCTTCCTGCAAGAGTGGATACAGATCGAGATAGGGAATGTCGCGCCGCTCGAGTTCTTCTTTAAGCATCCCCGCGGCACTATCGCGCCGTGCGACGACATCTTCTGCGAAGATTTCTTCCTTGCCGGGAAGCAACATGAAGACGAGGTCCGCGTCTGCTTTTTGAACGGCTCCCTGCAAACGGTCGAGCGATGCGAAGAGATTTTCCAGCTCCGCTTCTGAGCCGTCGAATGATCTTTTCGAAAACTTCACCGCGTCGCGACTAAAGAAAAGTTCCGCACCATCAGGCATGACGCGCCGGTGCATGATTTCATGCCTTCCCCACAACACGGGCTCAACAACACTCAAGACCCAGTCGGCAAGGATGTGATGCCGCACTCGCCACTGCAATGTCCCGCGCTCCTCCCGGGCATTGCGCCGCGAATAACTCAAGCGGTATTTGTTGAAGTTCATATCCAGCGGTTCTTCCAACCAGCCGAGAAAGTGTGTGTCGTTGCTCAGGTCACTGGAGATATAGATACAAGCGACGACCAGCCGCGGTGAAAGGTCGGCCGCGAATTTATCAAAAATCCGGTATTGGCGTTCAAGCCCGGCGCCGGGGACGGCCAGATTCAGGACAGTCTGTTCAGTGAGATCTTTATCGATCCGCGAGGCAAATCCGTTTTCCAGTCCAACGCCTTCAGCCATGGCAAGTGAGTCCCCAAGAAAAACGATATCAACCTGATCCGGCCAGGCAGCAGCATTGATGAACCCGTGTTCGTCGGTCACTCGCCGGAAGTCAAAATCGAGTGTTTGCACCCACTGATCCGTATTGGGTGGCAGTACGAATCCAACGTCCTCATCCGGAATTACATTGTCCAGGCGCTGCGCCGTCAAGAGCTTCCCCTGTGCACGAATCTGGACCACGGGTGGTGCACGAAGTGGATCAGCTATCATCCAGGCAGCGAAGTACTTCGCTGCAAGCAAGCCGATGGCCATCGTGGCCAACAACGTTGCCGTCCACAAGAGCAGACGCTTTTTCGGCTGCTTCTTAACCATTCGATAATTCTTTGCCCAGCAGCTCACCGAGACGCAAGGTCAGCGCAACGATCGTCAACGTCGGATTCGCGTAGCCACCTGTCGGAAACACCGAACTGCCGCAGACATACAAATTGTCGACACCGTGGACGCGGCAATCGCTATCGACCACGCCATTGCGCGGTGTATCACTCATGCGAGTCGTGCCAATATGATGTGAGGCGTCCGAGAAACGCACGTCGGCCAGTTCCTCTTCATCAGTATGCAGTTCGCCAATACCGTGCTCCTTAACGAGCCTGGCGACAGTCTCATGCATACGCGCAACGCTCTGGCGTACCTCGTCACCAAGCCGCCAATGCAGTTGCAGCTTCGGCATGCCCAGCGCGTCTCTTTCTTTGCCGAGCGTTACGCGGCTTTCCGGGTCCGGCACCTGCTCGCAGTAGTTGATCACCGAGAGACCCTGGATCGCGCGCCGCTTGCGCACCGCCTGCTTTAGCAACGCATACGGCTTGTACAGGAAGTGCGGCATGATTTCTTTGGGCGTCAGGTAATAGACCAGATCGCGCATGTCGGTCATATCGACATCGGAGAGCCGGAAGCGGCTACCGACATGGCCGCGCCCTGACAAGACTTTCACTATATTTATAGAGCGTCCGTACTGAGTTTGCGCAAATTCCGAGAGCTCCGGTTCCAGGCTCGCATAACAGTTCAGCAGGCCGTTTTCGCGCTGGTATTCCTCGGAAGCCGCAATGCCGAACTGAACTTTGCCCGTCGTCAACGGAATTCCGGTCAGATACGGCAGGCGCACCGACTCGTTGACTCGCACACGGCCATAAATCGATCGCGGATGATCCAGGTAGTAGCGACCCAGCTGATCGAAGTCGTTGCCGATCCCGCTGCTGGCACGCTCCGTCGATGCCAGTAACAACCGAGCATTCTCCAGGCCGCCGGTCGCCAGAACAAACAAGCGTGCGCGAACGACCATCTGCCGCTTATCCATGGTCTTGACGACGAGGCGGGTTACCGCTGCACCATTCTCCGCCGGCACTACCTCGGTCACGTTGGCGTTCAGATAAACTTCAATGTTCTTGCTGCGTTTCAGTTCGCGCTTGAATACTTTGCCAAAACGCATCGGCTTGCTCGCCCAGGTCGCGATCGCAGACTCCGCATCCGTTGCGCTGAGTAAAGCCTTCTCCTGATCACCAATACCGGGCAACCGTCCGACATCGACAAACTCCTTTTCAGGTGGAAGTCGCAACAACCGTTCCGCACGCTCGTACCACGGATCGATCTCTGCATAGTCGATTGGCCAGCCGCTGTTGGGGACCCAGTCGCGAACCTTGAAGTCGATCGGACTCATTCGCATCGAACGACCCGCCCAGAGATTGCACGACCCACCGAAATAACGAACCCGGGACATGAAGTTTTCACGTATCGGATAACCCGTATTGTCGACATCGTAGAGCGCCTGAACCTCTTCTTCGATACTCAGGCCGCCGCTCTCGAGCAAGCATATTTTCGCGCCGCTGGGCTCAAGCGATCTGGCCAGCGTAATCCCGGCTGCCCCTGCGCCAACAATACAGATATCGGCATCGATCCCGGTGCCATTGGCCAGCTTGTTTGCATCGAGGATCGTCAATTTTTCGGCGTCAGTCTGCGTCCTCGTCACGGACGTTGATGCGACGTATGAGCTTTTCCACATCAGACGGGCGGTAGGACGCCGCAGCAATCATTTCACCCAACAAGCCGAAAACGAGAATCTGAATTCCGACAATAATCATCAGCGTACCCAGCATCAGCAAGGGCCTGTCACCAATGACCTCGCCTTGTAGCCAAAGCACGGCCAGATACGCATTGACCATCAAGCCGATCGAGCCGACGACAGCACCGACTGGACCAAACAGGTGCAACGGCCGTTTCTGAAAGCTGATAAGAAACATGATTGTGAACAGATCGAGCGGTCCACGGATAAAACGTTCCAGCCCGTACTTGGACTTGCCGAACTGGCGCGCCCGGTGCGAAACGGCGATCTCACCCACTCTGAACCCCTTGGCGTGTACCACAACGGGGATATAGCGATACAGCTCACCGTAAATATTCAGATCGTCGATAACTTCCCTGCGGTAGGCTTTGAAACCACAGTTGAAATCGTGCAACTTCAAGCCGCTCATCTTCGAGGTTACGTAATTAAAAAACTTCGACGGAATCGTTTTCCCCAGGGGGTCTTTTCTGTCTTCCTTCCAGCCGGATACCAGGTCGTAGTCGTCGTCCAGCGCCTCGAGAAACCGGGGTATCTCTTTTGGATCGTCCTGCAAATCTGCATCCATCGTGAAGACGACATCTCCACGCGACACCCGAAAACCGGCCTGCAACGCAGTGGACTTGCCGAATCGCCGCCGCAACTCGATCAAAACAACAGCAGCATCATTTGCGACAATATCCCTGACGACCTTAATCGAGCCATCATCGCTACCATCGTCGACGATGATGATTTCGTAACTCTTGCCGACATCACGGAGAACATCCGTTAGTTGTTCATGCAAATGCGGGAGACTTTCCAGCTCGTTCAGGACCGGTACAACGATCGATATTTCCAGCTCGGACATTTGAACTTTTCCTCCGCAGGGACAATACCCTGCAAATCATTTTCAGGTCAACGCGTGGGCGTTTCGTCGTGGTCGGCCGTGGTACGGCCTCGTACAAGATAGTCAGCCGCCAGTTTGGCCAATACGGCGTACCCGGCGGCATTGGGGTGTCCGTCGGTTGGGAAATACAGTGGTGCACTAGTTTGTGCCAACTCTTGCAGGGCCGGCGCGGCATCAATGTATTCGATCTCCAGTTGCTGCAGCCGGACTCGTAACGCTGCCGTTGCATCGGGCAGCGGCGTGTTCTCAGCTTCCCGGTAGACCTCCTCCTTCGCGGGTTGCAGCAATACGACCAGCCGGGTGCCATTACCCCGTGCGGCATCGCGGATTTGCAGCAATTCATTGATGACCAGTTCGAACGTTTCGCTGCCGGGCTTGGACAACCGTGTCTTGAGCGTGTAGTCGTCGCCGTGCAACAACATCTTCGATCCTGTTACCGTCGTCAGTTCGGTCGGCTTGGCAGTTCTCTTTCCGGACAGCGCGTCACGGCCGAGTTTGATCAGGGCGAGCACATAGGAGCGCTTGCGCAACTCGTAAAAGACCCGGTACAACGGATCGTCGTATTGTTCCGCCGTGGGCCTGCCGAAACCGCGCCATTCAAGATAATTGCCGCCAACACCGGAGCGCTCCCAGGATGCATACATATCGGCGTCCCAAAAGTCGTTTCTGGCAAAAAAACCGATAATAACAACGGCCGGTTTCAGCGGCCGTGCGAATACCTCGTAAATTTTCCGATACTGCTGCGGTGATGCTCCGATCAAACCCAGATTCAATACGTCCGTTCCCGTCTCTCGCGACAGAAGTTGTGGCCAGGCCTGATCGGCATCGACGCCGTAGCCAAATACAAGTGAATCGCCAACGACGACAATCTCCGCTTCGCCGGGCCAGTTACCGGCGTTGCGAAAGCCGTTCTCATCGACCGTGTAGGGCGATTCGAAGTCACGTGTGACGATCACTCCACTGGAATCAGGCTCAGGCAAATTACCGATCTCAGGATGTGCCCAGCCCTTGCTGCTTAGTGCCTGTCGAATTTCGACTGGCAACAATTCAGGCATCAGGTGCAACAGGCCTTCCACCACCAGCAACGTGATAATAGAGCTCATGACCAGTAAGGCGAAGCTTTTTGCAAACCGCTTCATAAGGCAAAAGTCTTTTCAAATATCCTGGACATGTCTCTCTCGACATACTTGCGAAAACAAAGCTGCAGACGGGCGGGCGCGGCGCTCGAGGGTTTCGAAGTCGACCTCTGCAAGTCCGAACCGCGCAGCATAGCCATGATGCCATTCAAAATTGTCAAATAAGCTCCAGTGCACATAACCCAGAATATTCTTCCCGTCAGCCAGCGCATCCGATATGACCCGTAAGTGTTCGCCAAGAAACCGGCAACGCAGCTCGTCGTCATTCGTCGCAATACCGTTTTCGGATACCAGCATCGGAAGTCCGTATAACGAAAACTGCTGCAGCACCTTTGCGAGGCCCATGGGGTACATCTCCCAGCCGATTGACGACCGACTACCGGAATTCGCGTGGTGGTCCAGCTTGCAGGCTCGCCCGATCAACCACGACGGCCCAAAGGGACCGGCACTAACACAGCATCTCGTGTAATAGTTAATAGCAACGTAATCGAGATTACGTTGATTGCTATCGCGTCTGCCCGGTCGCATGCCGAGCATCCGGAAGAACAGGCGGTTCAGGACAAAATTCCTGACCGCAGAAGTCGAACGATCAGCAAACCGCTGCGGATTGCACGGCTGAACATCGATTGCACTGTGTGCAAAACCGACAATAGCGTCCGGGTCAGCACGTTTTATCTCTGCATGGGACAGCGTGTGCGCACGCGCGAGGTTACGCAGCGCCTGCATGGCCGCAAGCCACGAGCGGGTCTTCAACGGCGGCCATGCAGCGTTGATGTAGGCCTGTTGCACGTAAACTGTCGGCTCGTTAATGGTCAGCCAGTTGGAAACTGATTCACCCGCCTGTTGCACAAAACGACCGGCAAACCGTGCAAAAATTGCCGGCGCGTCCTTTGCCGTCCAGCCGCCGCGGCGCAAGAACCAGGCCGGCAACGTGAAGTGGTTAAGAGTTACGATGGGTTCAATATTTCGTTGCCGCAGTGCCTCGAACACGTCGACGTAATGCAGAAGCGCCGATTCATCCCACTCGCCCTCACGCGGCTCGATGCGGCTCCACTCGACCGACAATCGATGGCAGTTGTGGCCCCATGATTGCGCCAGATCGAAATCTTCGGCATAGCGGTTGTAATGATCGCAGCCCAGCCCCGACTCGAACGGCATCATGCCGGCCTGTTCGTACTCCCACCAGTCATTGTTGCGATTGTCACCCTCTACCTGGTGACTCGAGGTTGCTGCACCAAACAGGAAGTCTGCGGGAAATTCGGCCATTGAGTCAGGGCTTCTTCCAAACGGCCATTGCTCGCAAGTCGTCTGGCCCCAGCTCGCGCAACAACAGCAGAGCAGCACCGTAAATGACTACGAGACACGAGAGTTTCAACAAAATGGCGAAGCCGCTTGCGTCCCAAAACCAGCTGATGGCACAAACCAGCGACGTCGCGAGCACTACGCGCCCTACTGTTGTCAGCTGGACAAGTGCGCCGTAGGTTCGGCCTGCCCACAATGACGCGAAAAGCACACCAGCCGCCACTGTCGACAACAACGCAATCGCCGCGCCATCGCCGTCGAAACGCGATATCAGCCAGTAGTTTGTTGCGACTGCGATCGGCACGAGCATGAATTGCACGGCCGCAACGCGATATTGATGGCCCGCAGCCAACATGGCGTGCATCAATGTATCGAGCAGTGCAAACAGTCCATACGCGCACAGTAACAAGGCAAGAAAACGTCCTCCACCTGCGTATTCGGTCGAGAAAATAAACTCCATGATGGGTTGTGCATCCAGCGCCCCCAGCGCGCACATAGGCAACAATAATACAATCACGAAGCGGACCGCAGATTGCAGATAGCGTTGCGCAAGTGCTGCATCGCGGTTAGCGAGCGCGCCCGAAATCGAGGCCAGCAACACGCCAGTGATGACAAAGGTTACGACGGTCGGCAGCTGCGCTACCGTCCATGCAGCAACATACAGTCCGAGCGTTTCGTCCGGGGCTTGTCCCAGTAACTTCAGCGACCACAGATGTGACGACAGGACGAACCGATTAACAACAATAAACAGGCCGATAGGCAACGCCAGCCGCAAAATCGATTGGGTAACCGCACGGCCGGCAAATGAAATTCCAGGGCGATAGCGGGTCAACATGAATAGCACGGCAGCGACGGTCGCGAGGACATTTACCAGCAGTGCAGCCTCCACCGAGATGCCCAGTAGAACCAGCAGCAAGATGCCGGCCAGCTTGACCGTGCTGTAGAGGATTAATGCGAAGCTGACGATGCCGAAGCGTCGATGCCCCTGCATTATGCCTTGATACGCGATGTAAATTCCGTTGACCGGAATATCGAGGATCGCGATGCGGAACAACCAGGCACCGTTTTCGATATCGAAGGTACTGGCAACTGCCGGTGCAGCCAGCCAAAAAGCAGCGAACAAAATGGTCGTGACCGCCAGCAGGCACGCCGCCGATGTTCTGGCAATATCCTGTGCATTGTCACTTTGTGGAATCAACTTGATGGTAGCGCGCTGGACACCAAAATCGCTCGCGACCTCGAGCCACAGCAACAACGACATGATCAGACCGTAAACACCGTACGCGCCGGGCCCAAGACCACGCGCCAGCACAACTGCTATAACGTAACCGGCCGCCATGAAATATATACGGCCAATGAGCAAGTGCACGGTACCCCGGGCTGCCGCCCGCGAGCCCGTGTTTTCTATGTCGGTTTTGGCCATTGGGCAAGGAGCTTGGATTGAACCGTGCCGTCCATATGCTCCGGCACCTCAATACCGAAATGATCGAGGATGGTTGGCGCGAGATCGAGAATGTCGCCATTTTCAAGCGCGGTTGCCGGCTCTATCCCTGGTCCACTGGCGATAATGAACGCATTACCTCGGTGGTTGCCCGTGTAATACGGTGTGACCTCGAAGCCGGCATCGGGGCATTCAATTGTTCCAAGCCCTGGGACTTCAACCCGCGTGGTGACTTTGGCGTCGGGATTCCAGTTGATGATGACGTCCGGCATATTCTGAACGCACGGGCCGGAGTATATTTCTGTGGACTTGTGGACCTCGCTGGCTACCGGCTTGCCGTTGTCGGGATTGATCATGCTCTTTGCAACGTCGCCGACCGAACAACATATATCGTCATATTCATTGCCCGGCTCGACGATTCCTTCGGGTTCCCGGTCCTTTAAGTTGACACGCACGAATCCCTCGTTCGCATTGTCTATCAGGAATGCGCGTGTGTTTGCCCAATCGATATCGGCAGTCTTCCAGTGCAGACTAAGTTTCTCGTTGATGGAACGCGGTAAAATATACTTTGAGACCAGTGCTCTCGCGGATTTCGGCACCATGTTGCGCAAACGACTCGCAAAGCTTTGCCGGTGCTTTTCCGATGCGGTTGACTCAGTTTCGTTCTCCGCTGCACCCGCGTTCATCAGGTGCATTCTCTGTAGCACGTCTGGCAGCAGATGCGACGCACTGTAATTCGGTCCCATGCCATCACCAGAGACGACAATGACTGACACATCCGGCCCGGCAGCTGCCGCGATTTCTCCAATCGACGCGTCGATGCTCTTGTAAACATCGAGTAACGCACTGCGCAGCCGCTGATCGCAATCCTCCGGGTATGCGACGTAGTCCTCATCCTGGTAATGCCAGAAATAGTGGCCTGCTGCATGGCACTCGCCGAAGACGAGCAGAAAGAAGTCCCAGGGCTGTGAGTCCACCAGCCAGCGCGCTACCTCGGTCTTTTTTTCGACGCCCTTGATTAACCGTTCCCGGAATCCGAGCGGGTCTGGCGGCGGTGTCATGCCGACCTCGCTATGATTTTCCGCGGGATACGATCCGAACTTCTGCTGAATCTCGTTCGCGATCTCTTTTGGCAGGATTTCCTGGCCAGAGAACCATGTCCAGCTACCCCAGTCGACAACCTGGATGCCGTTAAAATCGCGTAGCGGGCAGGTAAGAAACGCGTCCATGATGATCGATTTCCTGCCGTGCGTGTCCAGCAGCTTCCAGAGAAAAGGCACCGGACACTCTTCCGGCCGTGGTCTTACCGCTGCCTGTTCACCTTCACGCATAACATACGCATGGTAAAGACCGTGCTTGTCAGGAGTCACTCCCGAAAAAATTGATGGCCATGCCGAGACGTGCAACGTATCGGCTGACGTCTGCAAATTACCCCATACGCCCGACGATCTGAGCTTCGCAATATTTGGCAGGTGTCCTGCATCGGCCCAGCGTTCAATAAGCTCGCGATCAGCCGCATCCAACCCGATAAGCAGCAGTTTCCGGTCGCTGTCTGCAATCCCCATCCGATTACGTAACTCGCCCGGCAACGCCGGCTTTCTGCTGCAGCTCGGGAGTGAATGTATCTTCAATGGACACGTATTCACCGTTGTTGGCCGACTGCAATGCTGCCTTGTACATGGCCAGAGTCCACAGGTTATCCGCGCCGCTGGTCTCCGCTTCAGCACGACCATGAATAGCATCACGAAACTGGATTAACAGCGATTGCATACCGGCATTCGGGTAGCGTTGCTCTTCACCCGCGGGCAATTCCAGCAACGGCATTTCGGCAAAGGACCGGCGACCCTTCTCGCGCCACCAGACTTTACTGCGATTGGTGCGCAGATCACCGCGCTCACCGCAGATCAGCAAGTCGAAATCATAGCGACTACCGACAAAACTTCCGCTGTACTGTATGGACAATCCATCACGCATTTCGATTAATGCTTCAGCCGCGCCGTTTTGATCGTAGTCGCTACCGTGCGGGTTGTAGCTGCGCGCCCAGACGGAGACCGGCTCCGATCCAAACAAATATCTGAAACTGTCGAAATGATGCACGGCAATCTCTGTCAGGAACGGCTCCGGCATCGACTTGACCCATTCCCCCTGGGTTCCGGACGGTTGATCGCGCCGGTCCACACAGAACACCGTGTCGATTTGACCGGCCTTGCCCTCATCCAGCAGTTTTCGCAATGTCCGCTCAGCCTGAAAGAAACGATAATTCTCAGCGACCATGACAGGCCGATCGACTTCGCGCGCTGTCGCGACAACATCCACGGCTTCGCTGAAATCCGCGGCTAACGGCTTCTCGACCATGACCGCAAAGCCAGCACGCAACGCGGCTTTGGAGTGTTCACCGTGCAGGAATGACGGACTTGCGATAATGACGCCGTCCGCTTCTACCTGTGCGAGCGCATCATCAAGTGACTCGAAAGCATCGCAGCCCGTGGATTCGCTGACTTCTGCAAGCGCAGCTTTGTCGATATCGACACATGCAACGATTTCGACGTCATCCCGGGTACCGATAAACTCTATCCAGTGACCACCACGTTCACCAATGCCGACCTGAATCAACTTCATGAAATTACCCTGCCATCAGAAAAGGATCGGGCGCACCAGAAGTGCCGATATCCCGATGATAGTAAAAGATACGAGTATGTAACCGTAAATTACTTTGGAAGCCTTGTGGCCCACCACAATCTGGAAACCGACCAGCAATAGTACGAGAAAAATCTTCAACCACAGCGTCTTGCCCCAGGATGAAGACAGCAGCTCCGCTGAAAAAAGATCTGTCAGTGAAATGCCGCGATAGTAGAGCATGAAAAAGCCGGTGCTCCAGAGCATGCCATGCGCGTACCATCCGACTCCGCCAAGTTTTTTCTCGAAAAGTTTGGAAAAAAAGCGCGTGCTTTCGGGATCACCGAAGAACATCGCACCAACCCAGAACGCGACCGTGAAAATGTGCGCCCACACAGCCAGTATGTACAAATATTCCATCATGCTGATCTCCTTTTGCTGTGAAGAATTGACAATGGACTACCGTCCATGCCGCTCCATTCCCGACCCAGTAGCGCGAGCGCCGTCGGCGCCAGGTCGACCAGGTGTCCACTTGCCACATGCCCCGCCGGAAAGTCTTCACCACAGGCGATTGCAAATCCCTCTGTCGAGTGCGTACCCGTTCGGGGATCCGGCGATTCCCCCGACACTGTACCCAGCGCCTTTGAGGTCAATGCATTAATTGGTGCCGTGTTGTCCCATGTGACCGTAATGTCCGGAAGATGGTCTGCAAGCGGGCCGGCAAAATGGTCGCGCACGATCCAGACGTCTCGAACCGCAGGTTTGCCGGTATCCGGATTGCGCAACATCTTCATGTCGCTCGCGATTTGTCGACAGAGGCTCTCATACTCCTCTCCAGGTGCGACGATGCCCTGCGGCTCGCGCCCTTTCAAGTTGATACGGATACAGCCTTCGAGGTCGGTCGGCAACGCGAACGCCCGGGTTCGGCTCCAGTCGATTTGCGCCGAACTCATGCTCGCGCCAATCTTGTCCCGCAGCCACCAGGGCAGACTGTCTGCAATCAAGCGAGTCACTTTTTTAGGTAGCAGTCGTTTGATGCCCGCCAACGATAGAGTCTTT
This sequence comes from Woeseiaceae bacterium, assembly GCA_021773095.1. Lineage (GTDB taxonomy): Bacteria > Pseudomonadota > Gammaproteobacteria > Steroidobacterales > Woeseiaceae > UBA1847. The sequence goes on from JAJFKR010000034.1 coordinate 105,298, forward strand.
GGCTTGTCATCGCCCGGGCCCTGTTCCGGCGGTATCGAATAACCGAGTTGCGTCAGAACATCCGGCACCAGATGCCAACCGCAATTGTTTGGCTTCACGCCATCGCCACTGACCAGCAGCAAGCTTGTATTGGCAGGCAGCGCCTCGCGTATCTGACCGACAGCACTGTCGATTGTGGCGTAGACACGCCGCATTGCATCGAAACACGTATCACTCGTATCGGTATTTTCGCTTGCAGCTGCAGGCCACAAATAATGGCCGCTGGGATGCGTCTCACCAAATACCGTAACCGCCAGGTCCCACTCGTTATTTTCCAGCAACCACTCGAACGAAGCGCGCTTATGCTCGACACTCTTGATCAGTCTTCGTTCCAGCGTCCGTTGATTGGGAAATTTCAAGCCGAGCTTCTTGGCTTCCATTTTCAACGGGTGGGAACCGAACAGGCGCTCGATATCGGACAACAGGTTTTCCGGTTGCGACCTACGAGTGCCGTACCAGGCCCAGGTACCCAATTCGAATATCGCCTTGCCGCCAAACGGCGCCTCCGAAAACGTCTCGGGCACGTCATACACGATGCTCATTACGCCTTCGCGGTCCGCCCGTGACCAAAACGTCGGCGACCCGTATTGATCCGGCTTGATGAGTTGTGCTTCCTGATGCCCCGGTGATGGCTGGTACGGGTAGTAGACACCGTGTTTGCCGGGTTTATCTCCGGTTGCAAACGAAGGCCAGGTGGATGTGTGCAGGATGCCCGCGGTAGTTTCGAGGTCCAGCCACGTGCCCTGCTCAATGAGTGACGCAATATTTGGCAACTGACCTTTGGCCGCCCAGTCACGAATTAATCGGGCATCGCCCATATCAAGCCCAATGATAACAACTCGCCGGGCAGGCGATTCAGCAATGACTTGCTCAGTACTCATCCACGATTCACCAGGCTGACGGTTTCGCGGTCGCGGTCCGACTTCCGTATCGCTGCTGTCAATGTACCACCTGCCACAGCTTGCGAAGTGGCATTCGCAAGCGATCCGAACAAGCCAATGCGGGTTGGTATAAATACCGGCCAGCCTTGCTTGCGCCACCAGACTGAATTGCCGTTTGTTCGCAGAGAGCCTTTGGAGCCCTCGATCCATAACTCATGCTCGGCCAGGCCATCATCAAATGTTGCGAAGTAGTGGATGCTGACTTGCGTATCCACTTGCAGAAAGGCCTGCAAAGACGCGACGCGATCGTTGTGCTGCGACCGTACGGTTACCGCCGCCGGCTCCTGACCCAGCAAATTGCAGATACCCTCCAGGCGGCCCGCACTGGCGGTAGCGATATCGTTCGCCGCAATCCGCGAGCCTCGATCAATACAACTGATATGTCCGATCTCTCCAATGCGACCATTTTTCAGAAATCGGTCAATTGCCTTGCGGCACTTCGCGTATTGAACCACTGTCATTGTTCCTTTACGTCGTGGCGATTCCAGCCCGGTCCAGGCTATCGGGCTCCGCAGTATAGCGGCTTCTTTGCAATCTCGCTGCCGAGTTGTAACTATTACCAGGCTGTTATGGTAAAAGAAGCGTTGCAATATCTATGGACACCAGCCGGTGACGAAACGACTGTCTATCTGTTATGCCGCCCCCGGCCATACGCTTGTCAGTACCGCGGGTTCCGCAAGAAATATCCTGGCGGCTGCTGACGCACTGAGTGCTTACGCTGATGTAACCGTCGCTTTCCGAAATATCAGCGAACCTGTCACTGGCACATCATTCGCAACCCGGGCAATTTTCCCGGCGACGACGGGCAATCAGTCCGCCAAAGATGACGTGGCCGCCCGCGGTCTGAATCCATTTGCTCATTTGGCTGATTTGCGAACGCTCAAAGCCTTCGCCGCAACAGCCAGTGACGAATATGATCTGATATTTGAAAAGGGCTGGCGCCTGTCAGGATATCTGTCCGCCCTGGCGTTGCAACGCGGCACACCGGCCATACTAATCGAGAATGACGCTCGCTTTTGGAATGAGCCGAAGGATTCGTTGCGGGCCATCGCACGATTTGCGCTTCATCTCGCGGCACAAAACGTAGCCGCGGCGCGCTCCCGAAAACTGCCTGTAGTGATTGCTGAAACCGAGCAGCTCAAGCGGGCCCTTGTTGAGGGGCGCGGCCTGCAGCCGGAGCGTGTTCACGTAGTGACGCTGGGCGTCGATCACCATCGATTCAAACCCTCGGATCAGCAGCAGGCACGACACGCACTGGGCATCGATAGCGATGCTTTGGTGTTGTTGTACGTGGGAGGAATGGATCAATACCACGATTTGTCACCGCTGTTGGAGGCCCTGACAGAAACCCGGCCGCCTCACTGCCAGGTACACCTGGTCGGGGACGGTGAATACCGCGACCGGTACCATGAACTGGGGGAGCAAGCTGGCGGTATAGTAAATTTTCACGGTAATGTGCCGCATTCACTGGTGCCCACCTACATTGCCAGTGCGGATGTCTGTCTCGCGCCCTATCATACAGGCGGCTTCCACGATGGAGAGGTGACATTCTCGACGCTAAAAATACCCGAGTACATGGCATGTGGCCGGGCGGTCATCAGCGTACCGAGTGGCCACATCCGGTCATTGATCGACGAGGGAAAAACGGGCTTCCTGTTCGACAACGAAAGCAGCAAGTGGCTGGACTTCCTGAGTGACATACCCGATCGGCAGCACTTTCTGCGCATGGGAGCAGCCGCAACGCCAACGGTTGCTCACCTTAGCTGGGATGCCACAGCTTCGGCCTATATGGCTTTGGCGCACGAGGAATTCAGCTTTGAGTGACGAACTTCAGGGTACCCCGTTGGTATCGGTGGTCATCCCTACTTACAACGAACAGGATCGAATCCGTACCTGTCTGACATCGATTTTTGCTCAGCAAACCTCGCACAGATTCGAAGTAATCGTTGTGGATAGTTCCAAAGACGATACGCCTGAAATCGTGCGCGATGAGTTTCCGGATGTGAATTGCATTCACCGTGAGCAACAGACCTACGCCGCCGAGGCTCGCAACATTGGCATCGAAAAAGCGTCAGGAACCATTGTCGCTTTCATTGATGCGGATTGCGTTGCGGATACCAACTGGATAAACGCCGTTGCCGAACTTGAGGGCCGCGATTATGTGGCGGTTGGCGGCGCGATAGCGCTGAACTCCCCAACAACCATCGCCGGTGCCGCCCTGTTTGGTATCGAGTTTTCTGAATATGGCAGAGGCTCCCCCAGTCGGGAAATTCGCTGGCTGCCCTCCTGCAACCTGGCGGTCAAGCGCTCCGCCCTTCTGCAGCACGGGGATTTCCCGACGCATATGCAGGCATCGGAGGATATGTTGTTCACGCGCCAGCTGATGCAGCGTTCTGGCAAGTCTCTGTTTTTTGACCCGCAAATGCGTATCCATCACAGCAACCAGAATAATCCGGCCGGTTTACGCGACAAACTTGCCACCCTTGGTTACTGGTCGGGCCGGTCACGTGCGACGGGGCTGATTCCCGGTGGTTTTCTACTGCGTTATCCGTTTGTCATCCCTTTGTTGGTACCCTACCGGCTGATGCACATTATGGCTCGACTGCTGTTGCAATCACGGGATACGCGACTGGTGGCGACGGCATTGCTGGGTTGGCCGCTGATGACCTATGCCCTGGCCGGTTGGGCTCGCGCATTCTACCGCGGTGTTAGAAGCGTAAGCGAAAAAACGGATTAACGCAGGAAGTCCTCAACCAGCGCGATCTCCTGGTCCCAGTCAAAGCGATCGGTCTGCTGCCGTATCGTCGCTCTGAAAGTGTCCTCAACATCGTTTTCGAAGTATCGGATGATTGCATCAGCAAGTTGCTGCGCGCTTTTAGCGGCGACGATATAACCTGTCTGGCCATCGTCCACGGCCTCAGGCAAGCCACCGACGTTTGTTGTTATGACCGGCGTTTCCAGACCGAACGCGATTTGCACGATGCCACTTTGCGTCGCACTGACGTAAGGCAATGCGACTACATTGGCTGCCCGAAAATACGTGGCGACCTGTTCGTTCGGAACGTACTGGTCGACGACATGAACCCGGTCATTGAGGTCACGAGCAGCAATACTCTCAAGGTACGGTTTCTTGTCGTCATAAAACTCCCCCGTAATCACGAGGTGACAGTTCAAAGATGCGGGCAACAACTCCATGGCCTCGATCAGGTATTGCAGGCCCTTGTATTTTCGGATCAGCCCAAAAAAGAGCACAACATTGGCGTCCGCCGACAATCCCAGTTGCTGGCGGGCCTGTGCCCTTGATATCGGCGACAGTGATGCGAATTCCGAATAGGTTGGATGCACGCCCTGTTTGATTATCGCACCCGGGCGCAAGGCTTCGAGCTGTTGGCGATCGGGTGTCGAATGAACAATGAAATAACGAGCCTTGTTGAACGCATACCTTGTCAACAGCGCCTGCATCGGGCTCGATTCGTGCGGCAGGACATTGTGGCACAGGAAACACACGCGGTTTTGCAGCGACTTGTCGAGAAGCCTGACGATACTGCCGAATGCGAATGTAAAAAATGGATGCCACCACTGGAATACGATCAGGTCCGGTTGCGCACGATTCAGCATGCGCGCTGTTCTGAACCAGGAGAGCGGGTTAAGCGAATCAACAACGGGATCGCCCTCCTCCGCCAGCGTCTGGTCGCTGAAGTCGTACTGAGAGACGCCCGGAAACAGTATCTTCGGATACTGGCGGCAAAGTGTCAGAAAAAGAACTTCATGGCGTTGTCGCAATGCGCGGACGAACAAACTCGAGTAATGGGCGATGCCCCCTCGATACGGGTAGGTTAACCCGACCACGGCAATTCTGGCGGATCGTTTGTCGTTCACTGTACGCGTATCAAAACAGCGTATAAATGAACGGTGCGATTGCGGATCCCTGTGTCAACACAATCAAACCGCCCAGCAGCAACATGATGATGATAATGGGTGCCAGCCAGAACTTCTTTCTTTCCTTCATGAAGCCCCAGAGGTCTTTCAGCAAGTCGAACATCAGTAGGGTTTCTCCATATTTTCAACCGACGGTGGTTTCGATTCGACGCGATACGACGATGAGTCGTCAAATTTTCTACGCATGAAATCCCGCCGAAAAATGCGCAGCAACACGGCCATCGGAACGATTGTGATGACAAATACGAGTGTCATAATTATTGGCGTCGTGACCCTTCCCAGCATCATGCCGACACGCATCCAGCCCCGATAAACAGGGTTGAGAGTATGCGGCGCAACAAGCGCCCAAACGGCAAGCACAGCAAAGATGACCCACGGCCACACCGGCCAGGTACTCTCGAGGAAGTATGGAAATACGATGCCAAACAATACCGCCACAATCGCACCGGTCGTCAATCCAAACTCGCGAAGTCCGCGCTTATCAAGTTCAGGAATGTCGGATGCGTTCATCATGACCTGTTAGTCCAGCTCGAATTCTTCTTGCCAGGATTCATCTTTCTCCCACTCGGGTTGATTCGTCTTGGCCAGAATGAAGTCATCAACTATAAGATAGTCCATTTCCGTACGCATGAAACAGCGATAGGCATCCGCAGGCGTCGCGACGATAGGTTCACCACGCACATTGAACGACGTATTGACCAGCACACCGCAACCGGTGCGCGCATCAAATGCCTTTAGCAAGGCATGATAACGAGGATTCGTCTCGGCATGCACGGTCTGTACGCGTGCCGAGTAATCGACATGCGTAATTGCCGGCAGCTCCGACCTTTTGACATTGAGCTTATCTATACCGAACCGACCTTGTTCCTCTTCACTCATCGCTCTGCGCAAATTCTCACGCACAGGGGCAACGATCAACATGTAAGGACTGTCCGCATCCAGGTCGAAATAGTCAGAAGCACGCTCGGCCAGTACGGACGGCGCAAACGGCCGGAATGACTCACGGTATTTGATCTTGAGATTCATGACCGACTGCATCTTGCTACTGCGCGGATCGCCGACAATTGACCTGCCCCCAAGTGCCCGCGGCCCGAACTCCATTCGCCCCTGGAACCATCCGATCACATTCTCATGCTCGAGAATCTCTGCCGCCTTCGCAAACAACTCAGTGTCACCCGGTCGCTCGTAGACAGCACCGTACTCATCGAGTTGCGATTTGATTTCGTCTGCGTCGAACCCCGGACCCAGGTAAGAACCGCGCATCTTGTCGACACCATTCACCTTGCGCTCATTGCCGAGCTTTTGGTGCCAGACGATCGCTGCAGCACCCAGCGCACCACCGGCGTCGCCGGCGGCGGGCTGAATCCAGATGTTTTCGTAAGGCCCCTCCCTGAGAAGCCGGCCGTTCGCTACACAGTTCAATGCGACCCCGCCGGCGAGGCACAGGTTCTTCTCACCGGTTTCCTTTTGCAGTGTCGTGGCCAGTCGCAGCACGACGCGTTCCGTCACAACCTGGATGGACGCAGCGATATCCATGTCCTTTTGAGTCAACTCACCTTCTGCCTGCCTCGGCGGTCCGCCAAACAGCTTGTCAAACTTGCTGTTTGTCATCGTTAGCCCGGTGCAGTAGTTGAAGTAGGACATATCCAGCCGGAACGTGCCGTCTTCTTTCAGGTCAAGAAGATTGTCGAGAATTGTGTCGACGTATTTCGGCTCGCCATACGGTGCGAGACCCATGAGTTTGTACTCGCCGGAATTGACGCGAAATCCCGTGTAGTAGGTAAACGCGGAATAAAGCAATCCCAGCGAATGAGGGAAATCGATTTCCCAAAGTGCGTTCAGTTCATTGCCATTTCCCTGCCACGCAGATGTGGTCGCCCACTCACCGACACCATCAAGGCAAAGCACTACCGCCGAATCGAACGGACTGAAATAGAATGCCGACGCGGCGTGAGACTGGTGATGCTCTGCGAACAATAATTGCGGCACCGGCCTGTCCTTGCCCCCCGCGATGTCCTGAATCTCCTTCTTCAGCGTCGCCTTCAGGTAGAGTTTTTCCTTCAGCCAGACGGGCATTGCCGCGACAAACGAGCGCAGGCCCTTTGGCGCATAGCTCAGGTAGGTTTCCAGCAATCGTTCGAACTTAACCAGCGGCTTATCGTAAAACACCACGTGTTCAACATCGCCCAGCGACAAACCAGCCTCCGCAAGGCAGTAGCGAACGGCATGCTCGGGGAATCGCGAATCGTGTTTTTTGCGGGTAAAGCGTTCTTCCTGCGCGGCCGCCACAACTTCACCGTCGACGAGCAACGCAGCGGCGCTATCGTGATAATAGGCCGATATACCGAGGATCTTCACTAGTAACCCGGATGCGCGTCCCGGGATTTATTCAAGACCACACCGAGCAATTCAACGTCTCTTAGAAGCTCCAGAGAGTGCGAAATATCGGCTCGCTTGGTCTCGCCTTCGGCAACGACAAACAATAATGCGTCGATTAACGGGGCAATTGCCAGTGCGTCATCTGCTGCAAGAACCGGTGGCAAATCGATGATAACAATCGGCTCGGACGAATCTGAACGAATCGCAGACACCAGGTCGGTCATTGTCTCTGAGACCAGCAATTCGGATGAATGGTCGAAGCGGCCTTTGCCAGGCAATACAAAGAGATCTTCCTCTCCGACGCCCCACACAACATCCTTTATTTTTCGCTCGCCGGACAGGTAATCGCCGACACCGGCAGATATATCGTCAATACCCAAAGATTTGGCGATTCCAGGCTTACGCAGATCGATATCAAGCAGGTAAACTCTGCGACCGCCACTTCGCGCGATCATCATGGCGAGGTTGATCGCCGTTATCGTCTTCCCTGCATTTTGATGAGAGGAGGTGACGGCCAGCACACGCCAATCGTTTTTATCCATCTTTTGCAGGACGCGGGTCCGCAGCATCTTATACGGCGTGACGGCATCCAGATCGAATTCATCATGGATGATTCGGCTGTTCGACAAAAGATCGGGCTCCAGTATAACTCGTTGATTTTTCGGTATATCGAAAAACGACCTGGGCAATTTAACCCTGGATCCCGACACAGATTTGACCTTCTTGGCTGCCCTCGAAGATTTCGTCTTTTTCACGCTGCGTAGTCTATCGTGAACTCGGCTCATTATCTTGGTCTCTCACCAGGGATTTTTGTCAAAACAGACTCCAGACCAATAAAAAAGTCGCAATTACGGCAGCAACAAGCGCAGACCTTTCCCGGGTACGCTGGACACCAAGCTCATGGGCAGTGGCCATATAAGGAATCGTAACTATCGGTGGCGCCTCCAGCAATTCGCTCAAATCACTAACACTGCGAATCGTTGTGTCGAGCGAGTCCACCAATGCTGCAATGCCGATACCTGCGCCCAACGCCAGCACAAAGCCCAAAAACATGATTGACAGGCGATTTGGCTCTACCGGCGTAATCGGAAGACGTGCACTCTCCAGCAATGTAAACCGCTGGCCTTTGCTCTCATCCTCGAGACGTTCGCTCAGCCTGGCCTGCGTGCTCCGTTGCGTAACGTCAGTGAACTCCGCTCTCGCCGCATCGTAACCACGGTTCAATACCAGCCACTCCTGTTCGACACGTGGAGCGATCGCAATGTACTGCTCAAGATCATCAATTTCTGCACGTAACTGTTTGCGCCGCGAACCGGCAGCACGAATACCTTCGTCGAGAGCAGAAATCTGCCTTTCCACTCTCACATAGTCCGGGTTATTCGGAGCCCTGTACTGTGGAGCTGGACTCCTGCTTGCCAGCCTTCGCTCTTCCTCAAGCGTTGCGATGGAGCGCTCGAGTCTGACGACATCCGGGTGTTCGGGCGAATACGTATCGAGCAACGTGCTGCGTTGCGTGGATAGTGCAGCAATGCGCTGATCAATGTCCTCCGTCGTGGTGATGGCGCCACCCTGAGAAAGACTCTCGATTTCCCGCTTTACACGTACCACATCGGGATGTTGCGGACCGTAGCGCCCGGTCAGCTCCAGGTATTCCTGACGCAGCAATGCAAGGCGGTCGCCAGCGCTGGCGAGCGGCTGCCCGTCGTCTGACAACATCGTCACATACGGGCTGATTGTCGACAGCTCGGTAGCCCGCTGGTCGCGTTCACTTCGTTGGTTAATGAGTTCTCGACTTGTTTCTACCAACTCCCGCTCACGCCTGTCGAGCGTCTGCATATTCAACAATTTCTGCTCGGGCAAAGCGTTGGCGTACTTATCCTTGTAATCGGCCAGTGCTTTTTCGATCTTCTCAATTTCCTGACCCAATCGATCCGCTTCCTGCGTCAGAAAGGTAGTTGTCTGCGACGCCTGTTCCCGCCGCGATCGGGTGTTCTCGGCGAGATAAAGATCAGCGAGACTCGCAGCCACGCGCTGGGTCGTGACCGGATCATTACTTTGATAGGCAACGACGAACGCAAATGTCGATCCGGCTACCCGTCCACGGCGCGGGTCAAAAATCTCGGCTGTTTGATACTGAATATCAAAATCATCTCTGAAAGATGCAACGACCTCCTCAATGGGCTCGGTCGCCCGAATCTCTGCATAGAGGTCATTGGTTTCGACAAGCTTCTGGATATTCTCTTTAGACAGAACTCGCTGCGAAACAACCTGGATCTGCTCATCAACATAGCTGCGAATCGTCGACTCGACCAAATCACTGGGAATCGTCGATTGCTCAATCAGGATTGTCGCTTCCGAGCGATACACTGGTGGCAATTTGAACGCCAGAATAACGGACGCCAAAAAAATCGCCACGAATATGCCGATACACAGCCATCTACGTCGACGAATAAAGTCGAGCGCATCGCCAGCAGTCATCGCGTTACCGCGGTTTTGAGTAAGGTCCGAAAATTGCATTATTGGTTTTGTGGGTTCGCTATTGCCGTTTACTCAGAAAAACAGCGGTATTAATCACGGCACAACAACGATATCGCCACTGTGCAAAATAACATTCTGGTCCAACGAGCGACCTCTTGCAACATCCTTGTATTTGAAGTTGATCGCCCGTTGTGAGCTGTCGGATTCTCGTCGCAAAATTATTATGTCATCAAGTGCTGCGAAAGCCGTCGTGCCACCAGCGAGACTCAGCGCCTGCATAACGTCGACCCGCGGATTGACGACAAAGCTCCCGGGGGAATTAACCTTGCCGATAACATAGATCCGATTACCGTTGATGCTTTGTATCGTAACTGTCACTGTCAGGTCAGGTATGAACTTGACCAGCCGGTCGGTGATTTCCAGACGCAGCTCGTCGATGGTCCTGCCGGCGACATCGATATCTCCTATGAGGGGGAACGATATACGGCCGTCGGGCCGCACCAGCACTTCCTTTTGCAAGTCCTCCTCTTTCCATACGGACACTTCGAGCGTATCGCCTGCCTGAACATAATAAGGTTCATAAGGTGTGTCCTGAGCCGATACTGGCGCGGTGAGGACCAGCGACAGCGTCAGCAATTCGGCTAAGCGTCGTCCGATCGACTGTAATGTCACATTGTTTTTGAATGTTCTCATTTCATTAGTCTGAACGTCAGAATCCCAGGGCAAATTGTAGTTTCTGAAGAGGCCCGGGTACTGACGATTTCACGCCTTCCTTGCAGAAATCAATACCGCCATCGAGTCTAGCAGCAATTAACTGTGCCGGGAATCTACCAGTCGACACTACAAAACGATATACAGTTCCTGAATCAGAGCAGACCGTGTCGATAGACTCGATCTTTCCCAATAATTACTGACCGCTAGTAATCTGCTTGCAACGCCCTCGACCGAGCCCGATCACACGTGGCGATGAAAATACCTAACAAGGCGAATATGAAGTGCCAATAATCCACAAAGGAAATTCGCAAGAACTCGATTTTGAATTGATCGATGAGAAATACGATCATAACTACGACACCTGTTTTCGCAAACGCAGCGTATTCCAAACTCAACTTCGATAGCGACATGGTCTGCCAGCACTGATACAGCGGTCTAAGAGCGAAATTCATGAACGCAATAAAGCCAATCAAACCAACCGTTGAGAATAAGAAAAGATAAAGGCTGTGCGGATACGGCTCGTATTCATATCCTGGATACTTTGCGCCTTGCCTGGCACCCTGCATATTGTAGCGCGGTCCATGACCGAGCAGCGGCCGCTGTTTGATTTTCTTCCAGACCTTCGGCCAGATCACCTGACGTGTGTCGGGCAGTCCTTCTTCAAAAGTTGTATCAGCCAGACGTGAAAATAATCGATCGAAATCTGTGTAGCTGACCACAATCACCGACACCAATGTCAGCATAACCGCACCACTGATAAGGAGCTTTACCACCCGCTGGGCTCCCAGCTCCTTTCGGAATAACCACAAAAATATCATGCTCCCGCCCAACAGAGTGAGAAATCCGCCTCTGTTTCCGGTCGCGATTAAAAACGACAGATCCACCGCAGCCAGTGCTATCAATCCACGGCGAATCCATGCTTTCTTGGCAAAAAACACCTGATGCAAAATTACGAAAACCATGATCACCAGGTACTCGGATGTTAGTCCAGTCGCTGAAAATGGTCCCGTCAGACGACTATCCCAACGCGCCCGCTCCATCGTCAATTCTTCAATGCCGAAAAAACTCACTTCTTGACCCGGACCGACATATAACTGTATTGCACAGTAAACGATGACGACCAGATTCATCGTGAGCAACACGGCAATAAGACCGCGAAGATTCCGATATCGGAACGTTAGATCGTACGCGATCCAAAAAACCAATATCGCTGAAACTAGCGCGATCATGTAAATTGCGTGCTGTTCGTATAACGCCGGGTGAACGAAACTCATCGACAATAAGTAGCAGAACAACAATATTAGAATTTGAGGCAATAGCGGCAAGCGGACTTCACCACGCCGCAACAGCATCGCCAGGAAGATCACAAACGCAAGTAACACGTTCGCTGACCCAACTCGTGTATCAATGGGCTGGACCGGTATCATGACGAGAAGCACCGTAGAACCGATGATCTGAGGCAAACTGTATGCAACAAAAAACAGCCCCGTCGCCAATACCAGAATGATCGTTAGCTGCACAATTTCCGATGGAGATAATGGCATTGAGCTTATTGTCCCAAGTCACGGCCTGGGGCAGGTAGAGCACTGTCGACGCTATACACATTCATGCCAGTAGCATCCAGTATTCGTTGTACGCGTGCCAATACAGATTTATCAATATTTGCCATCCAGGAAGCATAATTCAGTAAAAGTGTCGAATCCGTCGCTTTCTGCCCCCACGCCTGTTGTGAAGGCTTCATTATAAGCTGCTGGTCTGGCATCTTCTCCAAATCCAGCGCTGACAGAATACGCTGCCACTCAGGTAATCCACGGCTCATCAGCCGCTCATAGTGAACGACAAGGATTCCTTGCCTGTTCGCCTGCTCCAGAGCGACCGTATTCTCAATACACCAACACAACGTATAGGCCTCTATATCCTCCAGTGTTTGAAACAAGAGCCGCCGCGTATTTGCATCAAGAATTTCCAGTAGGCCCGAATCAGCGCGGTATCGATCGATATAACTATAGGGATCCCATGATCTGCGCGCGTTCATTTGCGATAATACTACAGCCGCGGGGTGACGAATAACGAAAACGATTCGAGCAGAGAATTTTGCCTGCAGCCAGGACAACATCATGTTTGCTCGAATAATCTTGACAATGCGTCGTGGGTTTTGCCGTTGTTTATTGTAGCGCAGGAAATTGTCCCTGAATGCCAGGTAGCGCTTCCGTAATTTCCTTATTTCCTGAAACGAAGTCAGGTGATGGCGCCGTGGCAACAAATGGTGTTTTATGAGTCTATAGTCCGCCCACAGCGAACGATAATTACCGCAAAAATACCGGTGCAGAAATTGAAAGAGTTCTGGCTCTTGATTGTTTTCAGAAATATACCGGTGTGCAAATGCGTCTGCGCCTTCTACATGCCTGGGATGCATGGGCTCAAATACGGCACGCATTGAATTTGCTTTTGCCAGCACGTCCTGAATCCACGTTGTACCACTTCGACCGAATCCGGCGATAATCCTAACTTCCGACTGCTCGGTCATTGTCAATGCGGATCGACAGTCAACGCTCTATTCCAGATTCTGGTTGACACGATAAATCTCTATGTATGGCCCGCGATATGGCCCGTCCGCGGTTCCAGGGTCCGGATGAAAACTCTTCACCATCGATATTTCAGGATCGCTGCGCAGCTGCGCAACGATTTTGGGCCATTCGTATCCTCGTCGAGACCCTTTATATCTGCCAGGCCGCAGGACAAAATACTCGGCACCTGCTTCCTTGTAGTACTGCAGGTCCTGCAATGGCTCCGACATTCTCGCAAGCAGCAGGTCGTACGTCGGTTCCTCCAGGTTTTGAATAGCAATAGAGAAATACGTTGCCTTTCCCGGTTCTGCATCTCGATAGTAATCGATCATTTTCCGAATATTGTCGGGGGAGTTTCGTAACGGGACGGTCCCTTCGGTTACGCGTGTTCTCGTACCTTCGATGAATACCCCCGCCCCCGCCGGAACATTCGCCTCAAACCATTCGTTCGCAATTGCACGCGTATCTTTGTTTGTAAACAAAGAATTATCCGCGGCGATACGAGATACCGGTAGGATCGCAAGCAATATCACTAACGACATACCCACTACCTCTTTTCTCCCATACCGAAAATAGCCGAGAAACTTTTCCAATAGGCGTGCTCCCAACAGTGTCATTACGGGAATGGCCGGTAACATATACCGGGGATAAAACTCTTTCGTATCAGCGGTCATCGATAGCACAAAATAAAATGTAACTACGGTGGAGATCAGGATCAGGTCAGCGCGTCTTCGACTCCACAAACCATAGCCAACTCCAGCAAGGCAAATCAGAAAAACAGGCCAGGTCATACTGTCTTTAACCGCATCAAAATAGAAGACAAACATATTAGTGTTTGCGTACATCGATTCTTGCGCAAGTATTTCCGAAGTCACGACGGAAGATACATTGTCGCCAATCCCAAACTTTCGCAGCATGAAACTAACGAACCCCCCGAAATTCATTACAATTCCCGGCGTCGTAACGGTATAAACAACGACAAATGCTCCAATTGCTTGCCACAGCGGTTTCGAAAAAAAGTATCGGCGCTGTCCGGCAGTATGGCTCATGACGTTAAAACAGTGGCTAATACATAGTGGTATGACAAGAAGTATCGCTGTGACCTTGGTAGTTGTTGCAAGTGCGAGAAGAACGGCCGCCCAAATGTAGTCGCGCCGATTGCCACCCATCGCGATCTTGAGCCCGAAGTACAATGCTGCAGTTGACAGACACGCCATCGGGACATCAACAGTTATGTAGTGGGAAAGTTTTGTATGCAATACATTCATTGCAAGCAATAACCCGGCAAGGAGCCCGGTGCGCGCAGAATATGCTAACTGGCCCATTCGATAAACCAGATAAACATTTATTGCGCCAATAAATGCTGTCGTTGCACGCCCGATAAGATAAAACGCAGACGGGTCACGGAAGTAATAATGTGCAAAGTCGGTTGCCGAACCAACAATGCCGGCAATCTTGAGAGTGACGAATAGGGCCCCGTATTCGAAAAACAACAAGTAAAAATATCCGCCTTTATAGATTCGCTGAAAATCGAACGATCCGCTCGCGAGCTGCAAGGCGCGTACTACTTCAAGATCTTCGTCATTATGAAAAATAAATGGCAGACCAAACCATATACCCCAAATTCGCAAAACCAAGGCCAGGCAAATTATCCCAACTATTAGAGTCGCTGGTCGGTTCCAGTCAAACATTCGAAGTTTGGGAGCAGTATTCATAATTTTACAGGGGATTACTGTCAACGGGAGCGGACATTATCATACTCCGCATCTGCTCTGTCACAATTCGGTCTGCAGACACTTTGCATGTTGTGATATTAAAAACAATGCGAGTGCTACGATCGCCAATTGCCCAGCGACCGTCACGGTCACGAACGCCTGCAACGTCCATTCGCTACCTGCCCCAATGGCAAATGCTACTCCAAAAGCCCCCAGCCTCAATATCGTCAGGACAGTCTGAAACAATAGAAACGCCCCTTGCTCTCGCAATACGATAAACACCGGATTGGTGGGCGCGATCACCCAGGACATGAAAAGCCACGGAGCCATGATTTCGAGATACCGGCCGGCTTCGAACCATCGTACCCCGAGCAACCATGTCAACACCGGCTGGCCAAACAGCCAAACGCAGCCAAACGGGATAAAACCCAAAATCACCAATCCCCCAGTAGCAAGCAGGAAGGCCTTACGCAGGCTCCTTCCTCGATTCTTGATTTCCGCCGCTTTCTGTAAGAAGACCTTGCGCATCGAGTTGGCGACAATCTCGATAGGTGCCCGGGACAAACGATTAGCCATTGCGTAGAAGCCGGCCACAATTGGCGTGAACATCACTCCCATCAGCAATATCGGCAAGTTTCGGCCCAGGGAACCTACGATTGCTGCAGGCGCGTTGAGCTTGGGAAAATCCGAGTAACGCTGTGCAACCTGCTTCAATCTGCGCCAGCTTATTTGGCTAAACGTCGCCCGGAGGCCTTCGATACTCGCAGTTTTTTGGACAAGCAACCGACACGACATGCCAAGCAGGCTGCCGGCAATAAGGCCGTGTACAGATGACCCGGTAGCTATGCCCGCCGCAATGCGCGTAGCACTTGTTGCAATGCCTCCAACGACCAGCGATCCGGCAACGACTCCAAATTTCTGTTTTCGTGCAAGCCAACTCCCTTGAATACGCAGCGCAGAGGTGAGCAGAACACCTAAGGGTAGTAGCCACTTCCACACACCGAGCAACTCCAGTACCCGCCATGTCGCACCAGCCCATGTGTAAACCGCTAGCACAACAAACAATACGATGAATATTGTGAATAAAATGCGATACGCGAACGCCATGAGGGTAAGAGCTTCTTCTTCCTCTTCCGGAAGAACCAATGCTCCCTCATATTGTAGAGCGGAAACATGCGAGATAATTCCGACGGTCGACAAAAACATCGACACAACACCGAAGTCTCCCGGCGTAAACAGACGGGCAACAATCGGCATCGTCACAAGCGCAATTCCGGCAGCAACGACTCTTCCAGACATCATCGTTGCTACGTTACTGACGAACTTGCGGTGTCTTGCTAAAAAAAAGCGAAACTGCATCGTTAATACCAAACAAGGTGGAATGAGACCTCACCCCAAGCAAACAAGAAGGATTAACTCTCGCTCGTTAGCTTACAGTGGATATAGATGGAAACACACCCGAGTGCTTGTGAAGATGTTAACAAATCACAATACTGTGCACTGGTTCACCTTTACGTCAACGCTCAGCAACATAAGATCGATGCGTCTATAGCTATAGATTGCGAACAGTTGCTACCCTCTTGTTTTTCCGGTTGTTGGAATAGTCCCGATGCGACATAAACTGAAAATTGGATTGCTAATTGACAACTGGAATATTCCCGCCTGGCAACATGGCCTGCTTGTCGAAATATTGAATTCGGACTATGCGTCCATTGACGTACTAATTAAACCAGCTGCTAATTCCAGTAAAGCACCGCGCCGAGGCTTGGCCGTATCCATCTATGATGCGTTCCAGCGATACGAGAAAAGACATCCAGTAGTCAATGACGCCTGCGACATCATGAGTGCGCGCAAGCTGCTCAGCGGGATCGACTGCATTACGATTCCCTCCGGGATTAATAGTAGCTGTGCGCTGGAACGCGCTTCAAAGATAGCAAACATAGACTCGCAAGATATTGATGTGATCTTAGCTTTGAACGATATTTCATCAATAGATTCGCTTGTTGATGCTTGCAAGTATGGCGTCTGGTTTTACGACTACTGCTACAGCTCATCGACCCACGTTGATTCATCCTGGATCGGCTTTCGAGAGACCCTTAGACGAGGACCGCCCGTCCAATCAGCACTGATGGTCCGTTCTGCGGCATACCGGGAAGACCTAACGGCTTACATATCCTATTCAAGCGTCAGCTCTCAATCGCACGCAACGACAAGAAGTGAACATCTGTGGAAAATCCGTGCATTCGTACCTCGAGTTTTGAAAAATCTATACGTCCACGGTGGCGATGGCTTATTGCAGAAATTTCATGAAAACGCGACTGACACGCAGCTCAATCACTCGCTAAGCCCAATGAATCTGACGGGATTCAACGTACTGACGTCATCCATTATCTACGCTTTATGGCGTATAAGACTGAAAGTCTCCCGAAGATTCTCCCACAAGAAGTGGATTCTGATGTTCCGGATTGGCGGAAATTCAAGAGAGCTGATTAAGTTCACGAAGATGCGCCCGCCCAAAGACTGGTTTTGGGCAGACCCTTTTGTTGTACGCAAAGACGACCACTACCACATCTTCTTCGAAGAAGCCTCAGTCGACTCGAGACATGGGCACATCTCCGTAATTCGGATGGATGATAGTGGCAATTACAGCCAACCAGAGAGAGTGTTGGAACGACCGTATCATCTGTCGTATCCGTTCATCTTCGAATGGAAGCGGACGATGTACCTGATTCCAGAAACTGGTGCTAACCGTACTATCGAAGCGTACAAGTGCAAAAAGTTCCCTGACGAATGGGAATTCCAGGGCACGCTAATGGAAAATGTGTCCGCTTACGATGCTACCCTGTTCGAATACAATGACACTTGGTGGCTTTTTGCAAATATCAGTGAACATGAATGTGCATCAACCTGGGATGAATTATGCTTATTTAGCTCTGACAATCCACTGAGCGACGACTGGCAGCCCCATCCAATGAACCCCATAGTTTCTGATGTTCGTGTCGCCAGACCAGCCGGTAAAATATTTCATAAAGATGGACGGATATACCGGCCATCACAAAATTCGTCGTTTCGATACGGATATGCATTGAATTTCAGTGAAATTCTCGAGCTAACTAAAACCACCTACAAAGAACGTGTCGTTGAACGTCTGGAGCCCGATTGGGATCCCTCGATAATTGGTCTGCATACATTCAGCGCATCTGGTGAACTCGCTGTTATCGATGCCATTCATCGCACTCGAAACTTCGCCCGACGAGTTCGAAGATCGCGGCATAGCTCGGCAAGCAAAGACCAATGAGCAAGTTTTCCAGCGACCGTATGAATGGGACTGCTATCGTTTGGCAGGCTCGCCAGTGATCACGTTAACCTGACGTATGTACTCAAGAAGCACAGCCCATAGTGCCGAATCACTCGCCAACAGAACTATCAGTCTGTCCTGTCACTTTGCGCATCAACTTCCGCGGAAGTTTACCTAAAGTCTCAAGCTGCCATCGCTGCAATTTCTGAATGAATTCCTGATCTTCAAAGCGGGGCTCCCGCTTTATGGCGGCATAAAAATAACTGGCAATAATGATCATCCCACCAATCACGTACGGGCGTTCATGGGTACGGAACAATCCCGACGCGATGGCATAAAGTGGATGATAGCCCATGAACCAAATACCGCGGCCAAGTCGAACCCGGCCGGTAAAGACACTCTTGTCCGAGGAACCCATGAGTCGATGGTGGATCAGGCGCGCTTCAGGATCATGAAATGATAACGTTTTGTATCCTTTCATCCGGCAACGATGAATATCAATACCATCCCATAAGATGGTCTGGGTGAAGCCGCCGATATCATCGAATGCATCGCGCCTGTACAGCTTGAACTGCCCGGCCACCATTTCATCAATTATATACTCTTCTACGTAATCGCCCTTCTCAGGTCGAAAGACTTTTCCCGATACCGCCGCGAGCGTTGGCTCACTCGTGAGCTTGCCCACCATAATTTCCAGGTATCTGGGAGGAAAAGACATATCACCGTCGAGCTTGGCGATATATTCATAGTCTTTGCTGCGCAATTGCTCGCGACCGAAATTGAATGCAGCAATGACGCCCGCGCCCAACTGGCGAAAGCCGCGATCACCGCGGCTAATAACACGAATCCAGATGTGCCTCTCGACATAAGACTCGATGATTGCCCTGGTGTCATCCGTTGAACCATCGTCAACAAATAACCATTCAACCGGGTGCACAGTCTGCTCTACCATGGCATCCAGCGTTTTTTGAACGAACTGCGCCTCGTTACGCACCGGCGAGATAATCGCCAGCGGGATTAACGGCGCTTCAGTCATAGACCCTGTGCTTTTCGCTCATGCGCAACACGCAGAACCCGACCAAATCCTTCTTCGATGCTGATTGTTGGTTCCCAGTCCAGTACCTCTTTCATGTGGCTTATGTCGGCATAACGCGAATGCACACCCACCGGTTTATCTTCCACGGGTTTAATTTCGGGCTCGTAGCCTTCAAGTGTCGCAAACAACCTGGCGACTTCCCGGAAATTAATTAGTTTGCCGGAGCCGATATTGACGGCACTGCCGTCATTGACGGCCGCTAATACACGCAGCGCCGCTTCGATGCAATCGTCAATGTGTACAAAATCACGGCCCTGCAGACCACTGCCCCAGACGGTCAGTGGTGCTTCCCGTTTCGCGGCACGCAATGCGATGCTCGGCACTGGGTACGTCAGATCTTGCTCTTCGCCGTAGCCGGAAAACGGTCTTACGCAGGCGGTGTGCAGTCCATAATGCTGATGAGCGATGCGCGCCAGGTACTCGCCTGTTAGCTTGGACCAGCCGTAGGTCATATCGGGCTGTCCCAGGCGACCGCCAAATTCAATATCAGACTCCTTCAGTGCCACCGCACCGTCTTCTCCCTGCAAGTCAACCGGATAGGCTGCAGACGACGAGGCGTACAGCAAACGCTCCGGTGTTTTTTGCACCGCCCAGTTGAAACACAGAGCATCAAGTGCCAAATCGATAGCCACTGCCAGCGGGTTGCCGTCGATTGTTAAACGGCCACCGACAACGGCTGCAAAATGAAAGACGTCGCCGAATGCCGGTTCTTCCAATGTGCCCAGGTCGATACGAGACGAGAAGAAATCGCGAGCGTCACCGTGCACAAAGATTACACCGCCATCGTCGTATTCGAATACACCGGCCGCAATTTCCTTGCGCTTGTCATTACCCGGCAACCATTCATCAGGGTGCAGACCGATAGAGAGATCGTCTACGATCCACAGCTGGTAGCCTTCTTTGAGCAATCGCCGCGTCAGGTGCCGGCCGACGAAGCCGCAACCACCGGTAACGAGTGCAGGATTAGAATTATTAAACATGCTTCCTCTCAGTTCCGCGCCAATCAGGCACCGATTTTCTTACGGTAAAATTCTTCCAGCTTGTCCGCGATCGCGTCCTGGGAATAAGACGTACGCGCGATCTCTCTGGCCCTGTTCCCCATTGCCTCCGCACGGGCAGAATCACTGAGCAATTCATCAATGCGCTTGGCGAAATCGCCCGCCTCTGGTTTAACCAAGAGACCGATATCATTATCTCTTAACAAGTTGGCGACATCGCCAACATCACAGGCTACTGTTGGACGGCCAACCGCAACGCACTCATTGATCTTCGAGGGCCAACGGCCGCGATTCGCAATCGTATCCGACAATGGTAACGTCAGCACGTCGCAAGCCGACAGGTAATCGAGCATTTCTTCGAACGGCAGTCGACCAGTCACGGTTACTCTGTCTTTCACCGTCTCACTGATCTTACAGCCCGGATCACCGACCATAATCAGCTGTACATCGGTGGCCTCGAGCCGTGCCAGCGTATCGAACAAAAGGTCGGCATCGCGTTGATAGATATTGCCAAGATAACCAATGTATCGACCGGCAGGGTCAAGACCGCATTTGTTGCGAGCCGTCTCGCGCGTTGTTTCGCGAATTGAGTCCCTGTCTGAACCTGGCGGCAGATAGAGAATTCCTTCGCCATCGATGCCTAGAGATTCAGCTCGCTTGCCGAGTGCATGCGATATAACCACCGTGCCATCGGCATACGGCCGGGGCTTTTCCTCGAAGAACTGTTCCAGTGGGCCAATGAAGGTACGCACCAGTCTACTGTCCCTCTCTGTCGTTGCTCCGCCGCGTCCCCACCAATCGGTCCAGTCGGCAATCCACGCCGCGCCACTGGCTTTGCGCGCCAGCATGGCCGGCAGCGATACAGCCGGACGAGTGTCAACGGTATGAATGATGTCGAACTGATGGCGACGGATCCACAATGTACGCCGCAATGTATCCCATGGATCCCAGCCGGTTCGGCCAACACCCCAAAGCAAATCGGGGGACTCAACCAGCTTCACGCCGTCGAGCTCACGTTCAACCATTTGCCAGCGACTGCTCGGGTGAATTGTCATCAACGTAACGTCATGCCCTCGCCTGACTAGCGGTACACCCATATTAAGGCCGCGATAATAGGCGCCGCCCTTGCGGGTTTGATTGTGTACGATAAATAGAATCTTAAGAGAATGAGTCATATTTGCACAGACCAATGTATTGATTGAGATGCTCTCAATCAAACGCCTAAAGTCACATTCGAAATACCCGCTTGTACATTCGCTAGCTTAGCGAAACGGAAGTAACCAATTCATCTGTGGTAAGCCACGATTGACTGGAACTCAATGTGGCAGCCTACTCAGGTTTACCTTCGAATTCTACCTTCTGGTTCACCGAAAAATTCGGAATTTCATCACAGCAGTTGGTGTTGCCTCACTCTATTAGTGAAGCCATTGTGTATTACCTACAGAAAGAAATTACCGAACAATGCCCACCCCGGTAGGGAACATTGGGAGGCGCTCATCTGATTGATCTGGACAATTATCTGTGCACATCAACTGGCCCGGGTGCACGTCCCTGTATCGAGTCCCATCTTCCAAAATACGCCCGTCTCGGATCTCGTCAAAACCAATCCAGACAGGACCCTTCACATCGGTTTCATTCTTGTGCCAGCCATACTTGTATATACGAAACAAGTGCGCAATTTTCTCCGTTGCATGTGGAACGTTTCCAACAGGCTCATTTTCCATATTTATGACCTGCATCATTTCTCGGTTACCTTCGCTGTCCACTTTGCCGACTGACTTCCACATCTGGAAGATCCCTTTATTTCCCTCGTATAATTGGTCTTTCGAGTCTGGAATACCGGACCGGGCCGGATTCGTTGCTACAGAAAATGGATTGAATCGATAGCGAACAATAAAGTCCGTCCATTTACCTAAATCATCGGTAACTGGACCCAGGTCGTACTCAGTCTGACCCTCTCCCTTAACAGATTTAGCATTAACGTTTACATAGGGCATCCAATGCGCAATATCACCGCCCGGCACATAGATTCGCAACACCCAGGTTATCCACGATGCTCCTTCTGCCACTCCCTGGTAAAGTTGTATAGTGCCACGACTGTCGGTTACTCCTGTTTCATGCTCAAAGTTTTCTGGTAGGTAAATTGAGAAAGCCAAGTACCCTTCTACATCAAAATCAAATCTTTGGTTTTCGTGAGACATGTAGATTTTTGAGCGTGGTTTTTGTTTTCCTCCTTCATTCAACTCCGAATAGTCTTTGTCGTAATAAAGGGCCGAGCGCAGAAAAAAATTACCTTTACGGGGAGGCACAATCTCAGTGCCCACAACATCGCCGTAGACAACCCGCGTATCTACCTGGCTAGCCGGCCCAAGCCCCCCTTTGCTGCCAGCCACACTTTCACTGCCTGTTTGCGGATGCGGAAGCGTATGAAAATAGAATCCGTCTATCGCCGATGCGTACGGCAAAATCTTGCCCGACTCGAAGTCACCTGTGAAATGCAAATTGCGTTGTGCAGCCGCGACGGCAGGCACGACCAGGACGAGTAGAAATATCCCGCTAGCCTTAAGCATGATTGAGTTTCTCCCAAATCCCAGGTAAGCCCTTAAATGCTTACTCCGTGGTGATCGCCAAGCACTTCGTATATTGAAGTGCTAACCATGCGGGGACCCGCAAAACACTGCTGGAAAGCGAGAATTTCTCTCAGTTCTGCAGCTCCGCTATCGTCGACTCAATGCCTTTAGACCGGAAGCTTTGCGTCCCTGCCTTTCGGCAGGTTTGCCCTCGTTGCCTTCAAAGTACGAAATGCAATTAAATAAGTCAACCTGCACTGAACATAACCGGAATACGTCTCCAATTGGCTACAAAAAGCTGTAGCCAACCCTGCCACGGGACAAACTCCTGAGTCTTCAGGTGAAAGCTCAAACATCACATTGGAGCAATTCAAACAGTGGTCATATTAGTGCGATAATAATAAAATACTCCGCTTGCTTAGACAGGATAATGGTCTACCATGCGGTCTCTCCCTCAAGCAGCGGTTGGCCGTTAACACCTCAACAAGTGACGCTTTTCGTATGTACTTAATGCAAGATTTCGATCCAACCCAAGACCGAAATTCACTACGGTAAAAAGATGCCCAGAACTGTTCTTTACATCGCACCATCACTTCCGGTATTGACCTGCACCTTCATTTATCGTGAAATTTTCGATCTGCGTAAGTTAGGCCTTGAGATCGAAACTGTCTCGATGAACAAGCCGCCAATTGACAAAGTGTCAGAAGAAGCGCTGAGCATTCTGGAAAGCACCGTTTACCTCGATGGAGTGTCTCTTTTATCCAAAGTCTTTGCTCTATTTCGCTCCATATTTACTAACCCCCGGTCAACGCTCAGCTGCATCTCAATCTTCTTGTCCGCCCGACCGATGCAGTCTTTTCGCGATTATATGCGCTTGGGCTATCACTTGATGGACGCATGTTATCTATCTTTCATCTATCGAAAAAATAAACCACATCATATTCACGGCCACTTCATAACAGGTGCGACATCGATTAGCATGTTTCTTTCTGAGCTTATTTCGGTTCCGTTTTCTTTTACGATGCATGCATCGGCACTGTGGATCGATCCGATAGCTCTTGAAACGAAATTAGGCCGTTGCAAATTTTGCGTATCGATTTCTGAATACAACAAAAATTATGTACTCGAGACTTACGGCGAACAATGGCGATCAAAGTTCAATATTGTACATTGCGGAATCCGCCTGCCGATCGACAAGACTGCACAACCTGCGCCCGGGTTACGGCAAGAGCGGGTACGCGTACTTGCTGTCGGACAATTAATGAAGCGCAAGGGTTACGATGTACTTATTGAAGCCGCCAAAATTGCTAAGGAGCGTAATTCAGACATTCTCTGGACCATTGTTGGCGAAGGCAGTGAACGTCCGATACTCGAAGAACTAATTCAAAAGTATGGGCTGCAGGAGACAGTAATACTCGACGGCGCGCAGCCGCATGAAAAGATACCGAACTATCTGAGTACTTCCGACATCTTTACATTGCCATGTGTAATTGGCACCGACAAAACTCGTGATGGAATTCCTGTCGCATTAATGGAAGCGATGGCTTGGCAACTTCCTGTTGTATCTACCAACATCGTTGGACTACCAGAGTTAATTAGTTCAGGACATGATGGCATTCTTGTTGCGCCAGATTCGCCGCTCGAACTTGCCGAAGCCGTAATATCGCTTGCTGATTCTCCGAATCTACGTGGTCGAATTGGTGCTGCGGCGGAGGCTAAAGTCGCGGATGAGTTCAATGCCAGGAAATCCGCTGTTCAACTCGCAGAACTCTTTGGCAGTCATTGAGACGTAAAATGAGTATTTTTCACCCCGCCAGTATTGATGATCGCCTCGTCGCTCAGAAGCGTGGTCCGGATGCTCTCCATGTCGGTTTCTCTAAATGCGCCTCAACGTTCCTGCAAAACTTTTTCTTTTCCCACCCTGACATATTTCTCGTAAACCAATCTCACTTTTTTGCACCTTTCTACTTCAGCACGTTTGACAGCGGGCCTGACTCCTATTTTGACCTGTATGACGATGCTGGAGATCATCAGCTTAAGCTAGAAAGTGATGAACACATCTTACTGCCGCTGTTTCATCCGGTTCTTCGTGCCGCCGCGACTACACTTGAATCTATTGAAGAGATTGCGTTGCGAATAAAAAACGTTCGGCCTGATGCCAAGATCATATTAGTGGTCCGCAACCAGATAAGTCTGATGGTTTCACGATATTCTGAGTACATTCTTGGCGGTGGGCGGTATGATTTCGAAATGTTTGTCGACGAATTTCTATCCTGTAGTTTGGACCAGGAAAATTATTACGCAAACTACTACACGATGATTTTCGAGACTTTCACTCGGCAGTTTTCTACTGAAGATGTGTTGGTTTTGCTCCAAGAAGACTTATCTCGGACCGAACAGCAGACAATCGCAAGGCTTTGTGATTTTCTCAAAATTCGAGAACATCAACCGGTTAAAAGAGGCCCGATAGCAAGCCGAGTCGGTCTTTCTCGTTTAGGCCTCAAAGTAACGAGAATCTTCAATACAATCCTGGTAGTTGAGCAGGAAATGTCATCGAAGCGAGCCAAAGCTCGTATACCCTATCTACTGTATAAGATATTGTTGAGATTAATTCGAATCACGGATTATTATCTTCCTATTGCCATTAAGGGTGACAAGAACAGTATTGTTACATTCGAGATCGAACGCAGAATTCGCAAAGAGTTTGAAGCCGATAATGCAGCATTAGCAAAGCTGCTTGACAGGGATTTGTCGAAGTTAGGCTACTAGTACGTTCAGCAGCAGACCAACGGCGTATGCCGTAAATAGAGCAGGAAGCAGACAATTTTGCGAGTCGCAATGATAACCGATCAGGCAGATGACACCGACAGGGTTGACGGCGGTGTGCAGGCTGTAACGAAAAACCTGGTCTCTGCGCTGATCGGACATACCGACATAGAACTCCATATATTAAGCTTCAATTACGAAGTTTCAGAATCGAGTACGGCCAGTTGCGATAACTACACAAAACATGTGCTGCCAGGCGCCCCCCTCGGCACCGTGAGCGCATTCTGGCAGGACCAAAGGACGCTGAATGCCAAGCTTGACACATTACAGCCCACTATCGTTCACGGACAGGGTGCAGGCCACGATGGAATCGTCGCCAGGCGAAGCCGCTTTCCGTCAGTAATTACTATCCACGGAATAATGGCTGAAGAAGCGAAACATTTTGCAACGTTCGGACAGCGCACGCGACACCGGCTCTTGAATATGCTCAGCGAACACTATTGCATAAGGAAAGGACAGCACACGATTTTGATCAGCCAGTATGTCGCAGATTACTTCAACGGCCGCATTGCCGGTGAATCGCATTTCATTCCAAATCCGATCGCGGCGAATTTTTTTGAAATACAACGAGCTGAAGAACCGGGACGAGTGTTATTCGCCGGCCGCTTGGTTCCGTTGAAAGGCGTATTGGATCTCATTAAGGCAATAGCAACGGTTGCCCATAGACGATCGATTGAACTGGTACTCGCCGGCTCGCTGGTCGATCGGCGATACGTCGATCGACTACGAGACGAGGCCAAACGACTCGGCATCAAAAACCAAGTCCACTTCCCCGGCATCCTTGATGCCGAATCGCTACGTCAAGAACTTTCTCGAGCCTCGATGTTGGTATTACCCTCATATCAGGAAACTGCACCGATGGTCATCCAGGAAGCAATGGCTGCCGGAGTTCCGGTTATCGCAAGCAGGGTCGGCGGAACTCGTTACCAGGTAAGGGAAGGCGAGACAGGGTTTCTCTTCGACGCCCGGGACGTCGAGTCACTGACCAGCCGAATTAGCGAGTTATTAGCAAATCAGGCAATGCGACAATCGTTTAGTAAAGCCGCAAACGCTTTGGCCGAAAACGAATATCGAGCAGATACTGTTGCGAATAGAACGATCGATGTTTACCGGCAAGTTCTCGGCTAGTTTTAAGCCTGTCAACTTGAGCTAAGTGAGAACCGTTTCACATTAGCTACCGTGAATTATGTACTGTCTATAAAATAAGCGTATTGCTACATTATCAGCTGGGTGATCCGATTCAATTTCCGACTATTGTAAAGTCGTGAACATGTTATGTATGTTTTAAATTAGACTCCTAAGTGCTGGACAAATAAACACCTTTTGTTCGTCTATGGTCAATTATCAGTCAGATTTCCAGCGGGTAACCGCTGAGGATCCAAGCAAATAGAAAATGGTAAACGCCAATAACGCCAGACAGGGGCTTTCGTATTTCCTACTCGTTGCGCTGAGACGAGTAAGCGCTGCTATTGTAATTGCGCTGTCGCTGCGTATTGCAGCATGGATGTATGACGCGAGGTTCAATGAGCCTTATATCGCCCTGTCGATTATCGCTGCACTCGTGGCGTTAATACTTTTTTCCGGTAGGCGCCAGACTACAGACGTCCAACCACCGCAATTGTGGAACATCTCGCTGTCGGTAGTCGGTCGCTGGTGTCTCCTCATAGCAGTATTACTTTTGCTTGGTTATGCGACGAAGACTTCGTCAATATTTTCACGGAAGGCACTTTTCACGTGGTTTATTGTGACGCCGCCATTTCTGATACTTATCCACCTTTCACTCGATATTTTCATCTCGCGCGTACTCCTGTCGGCTGGCAACCTGAAGCGAGTGGTGATCGCAGGAGCGGATGAACTTGGCCATAATTTGGCCATGAAAATCCAGTCGTCTCCTTACTTGAGTATGAAAACGGATGGATTCTTCGACGATCGTGGTCGGGAAAGACTTGCCAGCGATCCGCCCTTTCCATTGCTCGGCAAACTTGCGCAGATACCGGACTACGTTCGCGAGCACAATATCGATGTGATTTTCGTAGTGCTTCCAATACGCAACATACAGCGGGTTACTGACCTCCTGAATCAACTGCATGACACAACCGCTTCGATTTACTTTGTACCCGACGTATTTGTCTTTGACCTGATCCAGTGCCGCACGAGCGATATCGATGGACTCCCGATTGTCGCGCTATGTGAAACCCCGTTCCAGGGATCTGAGGGACTCATTAAAACAGTAAGCGACTATGTAATTGCATCGACAGTTATGCTTCTGGCAAGCCCGATCATGATAGCGATAGCGTTGGCTATAAGACTGACATCATCCGGAAACGTCATTTTTAAGCAGCGACGATATGGACTTGATGGCCGCGAGATCATCGTTTACAAATTCCGCACGATGACGGCTTCCGAGGACTCTGATAACGTCAAGCAAGCAACTCGGGATGACGAAAGAGTGACCAGGGTAGGCTCATTCCTGAGAAAATATTCGTTGGACGAATTGCCACAATTCATTAATGTACTTCAAGGTCGTATGAGTGTCGTTGGCCCTCGACCTCACGCTGTCGCTCACAATGAAGAATACCGCCCTCTCATTAAGGGCTACATGATGCGGCACAAGGTCAATCCCGGCATCACCGGCCTGGCCCAGGTATTGGGATATCGCGGCGAAACCAGCACCGTCGACGCTATGGAAAAACGCGTGGAATGTGATTTGGAATACCTTAGGAACTGGTCGCTCTCACTCGACCTGCGCATAATATTCAGAACAGTTCGCGTCGTTTTTAACGACAAGATGGCGTTTTGAGGAAGACCGTAAGCTAGATCTCCCAGATTGACGCAGCTCGCAAGCGGTCAACCCAATCGAGCCACGGTGCAGCGCACTTCGGTGCTCGGCCTTCAAACAATCGATCGAAAACACCAAGTGCAGTATCTCTGTCATAGAGCCCGGCAGTCACCTGAGGCCAGATATCGACTTCATCGCGCCGCACGACCGCTACCACCTCGACGGGCAAGTGATCGACGCCGAGGCCCGCCGCAACCGGTACACGATGCATGGCGTTAACTGCAAGCCAGCGCCACTCTCCATCCGACAGGAGAAACATCGCCCTCAAAACGTCAGTCTGCTCCTGCCGAAAGCCGCGTCGCCGAATCGATGCCACGAGAGTTGTGATCCGGTCAACCTCCACACGAAGCTTGCCGTCTGATACCGGCCCAAAAGCTTTGGCGCCGGCCAGCATACCTTCGTTGAGGCCATATCGGCGGTTCTCCCGCAGCTGTGCGTCCTCGACTCCTTTGACAAGCTCCTGTGGGTTTCTTGCGCTCCATGGAAGCATCATCCAGGCGTAGATCGGAAGTTCCGCTAGAGCTGGGCATGCGTCTTCTGGAATATCAAGCCAATCGTGCAACGACTTCGGCTGTACGAGAGAATAATAGGCTTTCAGGATTTTTCTCGTAACCGCGCGGTCGCCTCCTTCAGCGATACTCGCTGCAAGAAACCACGGATGGAAGGAATTCGCGTCGAGCGCGAAGGCGTTGAATGCGCGGCCGGATTGCGCCGGCGCCAGAACTGTGCAACCTCCACCCGGAGCAGGGGGATAGTACGAAACGAGACGCGGATCGGCCAAATGATCGGAGGGCAAATGGCGGCGCTTCCTCTTGATCAAACGACGGGCAACGTGTTGCCCAAACCACGAGTTCATTAACACTTTCATGCAGTCTCGAAGAGTCAGAGCCTCGGAACCGTCCTCGGCTGATAAACAAACCACACATTGACCTGGTTGGAATTCGACCGTTCTCCCACAGCAGCACTTCGATCGCTGATCGTGTAGCGGTAGCTTGTTTCGATCACAAACGACGTTGTTAGGTACCAGAGAAAGGTCGACTGCAGTTGCACGTAATGACGTTCAGAAAACGTTGCCGCCCCACCGATAGGGTCAGCCTGATACGCCCTTATTCCCAGACCCGCCGATAATTTGTCACTAAGCCGTCGCCTAAGATTAAGGCTTATTGCGTCGCGAATCGAGAGTCTGCCGCCACCGCTGGCGGTAACCGAGCGCTTATACCGCGCGAACATCCTGATCGTATTCAGGTCTCGGGTCAGGGTCACGTTACCGACAACTTCCGAGTCTGAACTGGCACCCGACTGATCGGTGTTTTCCACTCCGGCCATTGCCGTTACGCGTAGATTTTCGTTTATATGGCGTTCAATGCCACCTAATACGCCGGCTCCGGATATGTCGCCCAAAGTCGCCGCCGAGTCATATTGGCGGCCCGTCGCGGTAAACAAGAGTGTCGTGACATCTGAAATTGCACGGCGGTAATTCAGGTTGAGTCGGGAATCCGTGTAATCGAACAGAGTGCCTGAAACCTCATCATCATATTCAACATCGAAGTAATCGAGATCCGCACTAATTGTCGAAACATCCGACAATTGGTAGCCCCAGTGAGGTGACAGTCGCCACTTGTTGCGATCGCCTGTCAGTATGACCCGACCCGTGTCGTCATCCGTGATTTCATCCGGATTGTCGATATCGTTGTCCGAAATAGCGCGCTCTCCCGTCCTGACTGATTGCTGGTCGAAGTTGGCGCCAAAGCCGAACGAGCTTGATTTTCCATCGCGGCTAAACCGCGAACGCAGGAAGAGATCATCGGAATTGAATTGCGAATCGCCGCTGTACTCCCTCACCAGGAACCTCGGTTGTACAACAAACGAAGTCGTTGGAGAGGTGTATTCAATGTCTGCCTTCAAATCCAGAAGCAAACCTGTTAACTCTATTTCCTGATCGGTTCGAATGTTCAGCGATGCGTTATCGTCGATCTCCGCACCTACTTTCATAATCGGCTCAAACCGCCATTCCTGTGCCCCGGCGTTGTCTGGCAAACAAACAACCGCTGTCGCTATCGAAAACATGAGCAAGACAGATGGAAAGCCCTGAGATGCAGTATTATTTCTCGTCTTTTGATTCACTTGCCGCTCCTAGTCTTCGTCCAGATCAAGGCGAAAGCCTATGTTCCAACTGCTGAACTCACCGGATTCGAAATCGCCTGTGAGCGAAAGGCCCCGAATCAGTTCGTAGCCAAAGCCGGCACCAAAAAGTGTATCCGCGTCCAATGTTCCGGTGCTTAGATCGACATCACCGACACCGGAGTAACGGACATGCGCCCGTAGCTCAACTTTGCTCCCGAACATTGAGCGTATTCCAAGCGTTCCGCCCAGATCCTTGTCATCGGCGTCAAAGTTTTCACCCGCGAAGCTACCGAAATCAAAATCGGTGCTATCGAAGGTCAGCAGGCCGTAGATGTCCGTCTTCTGCGTCAACGGCCATCGCAGGCCAACGCCACCACGAAGGGATGTGAAATCGAATTCGTCCGCGGCCGAAAATTGCCCCAGAGAATTGGTAACAACCGCCGCCACGTCGATATCGGACGACTTGAAGTCTACATACGCGAACAGATTGTGCCAGGTGCCAACGGAACCACGGAATCGGAGCCCTGTTCCATCGGTAGTCGCTATGTCAACGCTTTGGCCGACAGCAATATCCGAAAATGACGCATTTCTGCCGATATCCTGTTGGCCAAACGCAATATCAAACCATGAGTAGCGAATATCCTGCGCCGTTGCCGATGACGAAAACGCCATCAGCAGCAACGCGGCAATCACTCTTGCCGACGAATTATGCATTGCCCGTTCCTCGTTGATTCATGTTCTTGTCCCCATCCGAAATGGCTACGCGATTGCGATCGTATGCACTTACGCAAGCGCTAATGATCAGCAGCAGAACCAGCAAGCTCAGCGTACCGCCACCACCGCCACCGGTACCGGCACCCGTTGTAACCGTAACCGTTCGCGTAATCGCGGTCGCACGATTGCCAGCACGATCAGACACGTTGTAAGTGACCGTGTAATTACCGACAACGGCTGTGTTGACAGCACCGGTCGCTACAACGGAGCCGCTGATATCGCCATCGATGTTGTCTTCTGCGCTGGCTCCCGCGTCTGAATACGCACTACCGGAAGGTGTGCTCACGCTTGAATTCCCCACGAGAGTAAGCACAGGAGGCACGGCATCGCCCAGTCCCAGGTTGCCGAAGCCATCATTCAGGAAAATGCCCAGGCCCGATACCGCGGCACCACCCAGTGCGAGATCGACACCACCGGCGTCGCCAACATCGGCCATGCCGAGTTCGGTAACGATACCCACTGTGGAATCGGAATCCACGATCTGTTCGCGGTATAGGTCAAATCCGCTACCCGTTGCTGTCCATATCTGGTGCACGCCGCTGGAATTGATGAATACCAGATCCGTCAGGCCGTCTCTGTTGACGTCGGCAGCATGAATATCGTTACTCGACGACGTGCCCAATGCGGCAAACGGGGTGCCAAATCCACCAGCTCCGTTATTGATGAGTACGGGATTCGCGGGCAGGTCTCCAGGTACAGGCGAAACCCTGCCAAAGGCGAGATCCGGTCTTGAATCGCCACCGAACTCACCAACGGTAACTGCCGCCGCATCACCGATTGCCAAAACATCGCCCTGACTAAATCCAGCAGCGGCGTTCTTAATCCAGATCTGGCTGTCACTGCCCGTATTAGCGAATACGATGTCGTCACGTGCATCACTATTTAGTTTTGCCACTGCGACCGAATGGCTATTGGAGTTGCCGAGCGTCGTGTCGAGAGTAAAACCTCCTGAACCATCGCCCAGATAGACCGGATTGCCCTGGATCGTCGCAAATACAACGTCGTCAGCGTTGCCATCGTTATCGAAGTCCCCTACGGCGACATCCTGGCTGAACGTCACTCCCAGCGTTGCCATAACCGTAAAGTTTCCAGCGCCATCATTGCTGTAAACGATGTCTGCCTGACCACCACCATTTGCGACTACCAGATCAAGCGTGCCATTAGCGTCGAAGTCGGCGACAGCGATACCTTCATTAGAAGAATTGTCAGCCAGCGAAATCGCTGTTGCTGCAAAATCCCGGAATCCATCGCTAAGGTATATCTGTATCGGCTGCCCGGCAGCTGTTCCAGCCACCAAATCGACCGCACCGTCACCGTTGATGTCTCCTGCGGCAATGGCTCGAATTTGAGAGTTACCCAACACCTGCACCGCGCCGTTGCTAAATGCCTCTGCAACACCGACCGCCAGTTGACTGGAGTTGTCATCAATGTTCGGGTCGATGGGAATTACATCCGAGCTCAGGGCCGATGCGAAGACAACAACGTCGCCCGGCGTACTGGTCGTCGTCGTAAAAACAACCGCCGTCGAGCCACCGACCGGAAGGCCTCCCAGCAAGCAATCAAAATCTCTTACCTGGCCAACAGCGGCCTGAATCGTGCAGCTGCCTGTGGACGATATATTCAGACCTGAGCCAACAAAACTACCCGTGAGTTCCACATTTGTCGCCTGCTGCGGACCCACGGAGTTGCTCGCCGTCAGCGTCCAGCTCAATTCATCATTGAGCATTGCAGGATCCGGTGCAACGCTGATATCCAGTGATACGTTGGCGCGATCGAGCGCCGATATGTTGAGCTCGAATTCATCCGGCGGGATCGTGCTCAGGACGCCATCTGTGGCGGTGACAATAATGATGTACGGATCATTGTCGCGGGCATCTTCCTGTCGCGGTGTCCCGGAAAAGATACCGGTTAGCGGATCGAAAACCAGGTTGCCACTCGGCGGCAGGCCGGTGGCCGTGAACTGTAGTGGATCAAGATCTGCATCCGTAAAGTTCAAAGAAATATCCAGGTCAAAAGCAGACCCTTCAACAGCAACCTGATCCTCAATAGGCAATGCGACGACCGGCCCATCATTTTCTGCTGCGACGTCGACCGCCAATAAGAATGGCACGCTGGTCGCGTTGAGTTCACCACTGTTGTCGGTCACCGTCATCGATACTGTCAGCACACCATTGAAATTCTCGTCCGGTGTTATCGTGTTACCGGTCAGTGTGTAGTTCAAACCCTCCAGCAGGAGCAGTACAAAATCGTCCGGAAATATGTTATCGGGATCGGTTATCGTCAGGTCCGTGATAAGAACCGTCAGCGAGGTATCCTCTGGCGTACTCAGGCTAAGCGGTGCCGTAATCACGGGCTGGTCATTGACGGCTGTTATCGTAACAACGACATTAAATACAGCACTGTCACTGGTGCCGTCGTTCACCGTAACCGGCACGCTAAGATCACCACTAAAGTCCAGCAGCGGTGTGATAGTGTTGCCGACCCGGGTGTAACCGGCAACGAGGCTATCCTGAACCGCGAGGCTGAAGTCAGTCGGCCAGACATTATCGGGATCGGTGACGATCAGCATATCGAGCGTCATGAGCAACGCCGTGTCCTCCGGGCTGGAGACGATTTGCTGACCGGTAATAACAGGGGCAACATTGCCAACAGCGACCGCTGCGCTGAGTGCAGGAACACCGGGCGACGTGCCACTTACCGCAACAGGCGTTACCTCAAATTGCAGTGATGTATCCTTGTCAGCACCGGTTACCATATAAGTCGTGAGAACGGCCCCGCCGACAGGAAGACCGTCACGCAGCCAGCGAAAGGTCGAGACGCCTTCCAGATCGCCTTCCACATCACTGTAGGTATAAGAGCCGACCAGTTCCTGGCCCGCCGCGGGCGTGCCGCTGATGGCGACAAGGGTCGCCGTCGGCACCGCGTTTGCAGCGATGGCCACACCCGTACTCGCCACCGTCAGTCCCGGGCTCGTGCCTGTCGCCGCTATCGGCGTCACAGCAAATACCAGCGTCGTACCCTGGTCCGCCGTGGTCACTGTGTAGGAGAGTGTCGTCGCGATCGGGATTCCATCGCGTCGCCACTCGAAGGTCGAGACGCCTTCGGCATCGCCGTCCACATCGCCGTAGGTATAAAGGCCGCTGAGCAACTCGCCCAAAGCCGGGACACCTGAAATCGATACCGCTGTCGCCGTCGGCACCGCGTTGGGAGTAATGGACACACCGGCGCTCGCCACCGCCAGGCCCGGGTTCTCACCCGTCGCGGCCATCGGCGTCACTTCAAATACCAGTGTCGTGCCCTGGTCCGCCGTGGTCACCGTGTAGGTGAGTGTCGTCGCGATCGGGGTTCCATCGCGTCGCCACTCAAAGGTCGAGGCTCCTTCAACATCGCCGTCGACATCACCGTAGGTATAAACACCGGTGAGCAACTCACCCAATGCCGGCACACCATTTATCGACACCGCCGTTGCCGTCGGTACGTCGGCAAAGGCCGGTGCCGCCAGGAATGCGAACATAAAAAAGGTGGCAATACGCCGAATGCGCCGCGGCGCGCCTGCTGATCTGAAATCGTGTTTCATCGAGACCTTTCCGTTTTGTCCCACAGCGTGGACGGGGCCGGTCTCCTTGCAGGAATATTCTGTTCCAGAACCGGTCTTATTGAGCCCGTAACATTACTAGAGTCTACCGGCCCAGTCCGAGCCTGTAGTCTTATTCTAAAAAGTGAACTGCGTCACACTTTAAGGAGTCAGCGTACACGAGGCCCGTAGTGGGCTCAACAGCCCGCCGTGTAAGCCTTGCGCTGCGGCTGGCCAGGGTCAATTCGAGCAGGTTTATGTCAAGTTTTAGGGCAGGTTTTCGAGAAGAAACAGGATCTCACGGACTTTGGTCTGCATCAGTTTTTCATCGGCGCGACTTTCGACATTCAGACGAATCACGGGTTCTGTATTTGAACCGCGAAGATTGAAGCGCCAATCGCCGAAATCGAGACTGATGCCATCGACTTCGTCAATGGCATCCGCTTCAGCCGCGTAGCGTTCGCGTACCGCCTGAAGCGCGGACGCCGTATCCGCGACCTGCCGATTGATCTCACCGCTCGCGGGATATTTTGCCTGGCGCTCGCCGACAAGGCCGGAAAGTGATTTTCCGGTTGTGGACAGAAGTTCAGCAACGAGCAGCCACGGAATCATGCCGCTATCGGCATACGAAAAATTACGGAAATAATGGTGCGCACTCATCTCGCCACCGTACACAGCATCCGCTGCACGCATTTTCTCTTTAATGAACGAATGCCCGGACTTGCTTTGCACGGCCTCGCCGCCCGACCGGGCAACGATATCCAGCGTGTTCCAGGTGAGTCGCGGATCGTGAATAATTTTGCCACCCGGGTTGTGCTTCAGGATGCTCTCTGCAAGCAAACCGACTATGTAATATCCCTCGATAAAGCCACCGTGCTCGTCGAACAGGAAACAGCGATCGAAGTCGCCATCCCAGGCTATACCCAGATCGGCATTGTTATCAATAACAGCCTGTCGGGTAACGTCCTGGTTTTCCAGCAGCATCGGATTCGGTATCCCGTTTGGAAATGTTCCGTCGGGCTGATAATTGACCTTGACGAACTCGAACGGTAGCCGATTCATCAGGCCGTCCATTGCTATGCCGGCGCCGCCGTTGCCGGGGTTGACGACAAGTTTGAGTGGTTTTAACGAATCGACATCGATGTAGGTCAGCAAATGTTCGACATAGGCATCGAAGACTGCAACCGACGTGCGTTTGCCGTGCACCGGGGCTGTAGCGCGCTCGTCACTTTCCGCGAGCCTCCGAATGTCCTCGAGACCCGTATCGGAACTGATCGGACGCGCTTCTTCGCGCACCAGCTTCAGCCCATTGTAGTCCGCTGGATTATGGCTGGCCGTCACCATTATTCCGCCGTCGGCCGAGAGTTCCGACGTTGCGAAATAGACCATCTCTGTGCCGCCGAGGCCAATGTCGAGAACTTCAGCCCCCGCTTCCGTAATACCCTTACAAACCGCATCGGTCAGCTCCGCACTCGACAAGCGAATATCCCGGCCAACAACGATGCGTTTCGCACCGAGAAACTTCGCGGTTGCGTTGCCAATTCGATAGGCAATATCGGGGTTCAGCTGGTTCGGAATCTGCCCCCGAATGTCATAAGCTTTAAAGCAGTCGATAGTGATGGACATATAACTCCCATGTAGGAGCGCGCCAATCGCGCGACGGGTTTAACCCCCACCCAAGCGCTGGTCGCGCGCCAGGCGCGCACCAACGTGTTGGTTACGTCGCGGCCCGAAAT
>JAJFKR010000035.1 GCA_021773095.1 Woeseiaceae bacterium
AATGATGCCGGGCAACAAGATTATTCCGGCTAGCATGAAGGCAATACTGAAAAGCTAAAAAGGGACATCCAATAATGAGCAACGTTCGGAAATTGATCGTCAAGTTGACTCTGAAAAACTTCTACAGCGCGGACTCCTAGCCCTGACTGAAGTCCGGACTGTCGTCACCAGCGAGGTATTCGGCTTCCTCGTCTGTGTTTTCACGATTCAGCAACCGATTGCGGTGCGGGAAGCGCCCGAACTGGTCGATGATGTCCTTGTGCAGCTCGGCAAACTGGGCGACTGTGAGAAAGGTCTCGCGATACGTCGGTGACACGGCTTCGGCGAGGCGATTGTAGAGTTCGACGGACTTGGCCTGAACTTTGCGTGACTCGGCATGTTGTAGCGGCATGTAGAAAAACACCCTCTGAATCGGTGTGAGGCCCTTGTCCTTTTTCTCCATGGCACCTTCGACGCAAAGTTTCAGCGCCAGCCGGTCTTTTGAGAAGGCTTCGGCCGTGCCACGATAAATGTTGCGGCGAAACTGGTCGATAAGAATGATCAGCGCCAAACGACCATCAGATACGGCGGCCCAATGGTTCAGATCGCCCGCACACGCCGCATTGACATCATCGGTGAATTCTTTTTCGATCTCATGATCGAACACTGGATCCTCACTGAACCAGGTGTCCATGCGGCGATCGATCTGGGGTGCCGAGAGCTCCTGCTCCTTAAACCAGAATGACAAAATGGCGTCGATTCTGGCCTGATCTTCATCGGTAATCGTCGCGTCGATACTTTCGCTTAATAGTTTTACAGCCATTTCGAGATTCCGCGTGATTGGATTTATCCGTGTGTAGCGCCTCGTGACTCACTGTCGTCGCAGCGCGTCACTCGATAGAGGTCCCGAAGTCGCCCGGCAAAATGCGAACTCGGTCACAATTTGGGCCGAATGGACGATTCGGAAACGCGGTTGCCAGTAGACTTTAGCAGATGAAACGGGCAGTCACTCAATATTGGTGTCGCAGTGTCTTCCGGGGATCAGTTCTGAGCCTTTTCTTATTGGCTCTCCTCATTGGTTGCGGTGGACCAAAGGCCGGTCCCGAGGAGCAACTCCGGCAGTGGGTGAGCGCTGGAGCGCAAGCGGCAGAGAGCAAAGAGCGCAGCGATTTTCTGGACCTGATATCGCCAGCGTATTCGGACTCTCGCGGGCATGGCCGGGACGAAATAGGTGACTTGTTGAGGTTGTATTTCTTGCGCCAACACAGCATTAAGCTGCTGACGAATATCGACGAGATACGGTTATATGGTGAGACAGCGGCAGAAATCGAGCTGACTGTCGGGATGGCTGGAAAAAACGATAGTGTGTTTGGATTTAGTGCCGATGCCTATCGGTTTCAGCTGGAGCTTGAACGAGACGACGATGACTGGTTACTAATATCAGCGCGTTGGGGCGAACCTGGAAAAAAATTGCACTAAAAAACGCTGCCCGGATATGCGGCGTGGAGGAAGGATGACATGAACAAAATGATCATGATGCGCTTCCAGACTGTAATGCTGGCCTGTTGCCTGACGGCCTGTGCATCCATGCCCGAAAACCTGGTCGATACACCCAGAGTGAATTTGAGCAATGTTCAGGTTGTCGGTTTGGGGTTCAAGTCTCAAACCTTCTTACTGTCTTTCGACGTAGCGAACCCCAATCCTTTTCCGTTGCCTGTCAGCAATGTTGATTATGGTGTGAAGCTGGACGGACAGAGGTTCGCCAGTGGCGAAACCATTTGTGATTTTACGATTCCCGCGGGTGGTGATACGAGCTTCGTCATCAGTGTCGATCTCAATTTGTTACAAACGGCACCGCAGCTGTTATCCATCGTTCGGGATAAAGGGCGGCAGGACATCAGCTATGAGCTGGTCGGCCGGTTTGGCGTGGATATACCGATGGTAGCAACGGTCAAGTATCGCAACAGCGGCACAATTCAGCTTAACTCCAACCCGTTTTAGCCCACGGTTACGCGCGCAACAAAATCTTTTGTCGTGAAATAGCGCCGATATTCGGCGAAAACCGCAACTATTCGCTCTAAAATCCGTTAATTTGCGTTCCAAGCGAATTATGCGCAGAATCTGTCATATACTTTTCGCTGACCCCGGCGCCGCGGCGCCACCTCTGTAGAACATTACTACGGGAATCGCCTTATGGTGTTTCCCGCGGTGTCCATGACCAAGCAAACAGCAAAATCCTTGTATAACCCTGAATTTGAGCGCGATAGCTGCGGCTTCGGTCTCATTGCAAATCTGGATGATTTGCCGGGGCATTGGGTTGTCGAGACCGCGATTGAGGCACTTGCGCGCCTGACACACCGTGGTGCTGTCGCGGCCGATGGCAAGACCGGTGATGGTTGCGGGTTGCTCCTGAAATTCCCAACACAATTCCTGCGCACCGTGGGAGAGGAATGCGGATTCACCCTGAATCAACGTTTCGCTGCCGGCAGCGTTTTTCTGAGTCAGGATGAAGCCGTTGCAGGCGCCGCGCGCAAGATCATTGGTCAGGCGATCGAGGAAACCGGTCTGGAGGTCGCGGGCTGGCGAGAAGTGCCGCTCGAGCCCAGCGTGTGCGGCGTTCAGGCGCTTTCCACATTGCCAAGAATAGAGCAGGTTTTTGTTAATGCATCCGAGGGCATGCCGCGTGGTCGCTTCAACCGTCGCCTTTTTCTGGCGCGGCGTCGCGCCGAGAAACGGATAGCAGATGCCGAAACCTACATTGCCAGCCTGTCGTCCGTCACGATTAGCTACAAGGGCATGATCATGCCGTCCGCGTTGCCGGAATTCTACCCGGACCTGCGGGATCCGCGCCTTGAGTCATCGGTGTGTGTTTTTCACCAGCGTTTCTCGACGAATACTCTGCCCGAATGGCGTCTGGCACAGCCGTTCCGGTTTCTTGCTCACAACGGCGAGATCAATACGATTCAAGGTAACCGAAACTGGGCACAGGCGCGTGCGAAGAATTTCATATCCGACAAGCTCGATGATATTTCCGACCTGGATCCGATTATTTCTCTGACGGGCTCCGACTCATCGAGTCTCGATAACATGCTCGAAGTGCTTCGTGCTGGTGGCATGGATGTCATTCAGGCGATGCGAATTCTCTTGCCGCCCGCCTGGCAGACTGTCGACAACATTGATCCCGATGTCCGGGCATTTTACGAGTTTTACGATTGTCAGCTCGAGCCCTGGGATGGTCCGGCGGGAATCGTACTGACCGATGGACGCTATGCAGCCTGCTGCCTTGATCGCAATGGTCTGCGTCCGGCGCGCTACGTAATTACCAGGGATCGTCACATCACGATCGCGTCGGAAGTCGGTGTTTATGACTACGACGAGAGCGATGTCGTCAGCAAGGGTCGGCTGGGTCCGGGCGAGATGCTCGCCGTCGACCTGGTCAACGGTACGTTGTTGGACAATGACGAAATTCACGACATTCTCAAAACCCGTGCCCCGTATAAGAAGTGGCTAAAAAAGGGCGTCCGCTATCTGGATTCGCAACTGGTCGACACCAGGATTGCTGCCGAGCCAATGGAACCCGAAGTGCTCGCGAGCTATCAGAAGATGTTCAATCTGTCTCGCGAAGAGCTCGGTGAGATTATTGCGGTACTGGCCAAAGCGGAGATGGAGGCGGTTGGATCCATGGGCGACGACACGCCCATGGCCGTGCTGTCGAAAAAGCTGCGCTCACCGTTTGATTATTTCCGGCAACAGTTCGCACAGGTAACCAACCCTCCGATCGACCCGTTACGCGAGCGCATCGTCATGTCGCTGCAAACCAATGTTGGTCGGGAACGAAATCTGTTCGAGATCGGTCCGGAGCATGCTGAGCAGGTGCTAATTAATTCACCGGTTCTGTCACAGGCGAAATTACGTCAGCTGCTGGGCCCGACCATGTTCGAGGACAGTCACGCGTTCATCAATCTGAATTTTGACGTTGAACTCGGACTGCAGGCGGCGCTGGATCGAATCTGTGTGCAGGCTGAGCAAGCTACGCGCAGTGGCAAATTCCTGCTCGTCCTGAGCGACCGATACCTTGAGGACGGCAAAATACCCGTTCATGCGTTATTGGCAACCGGTGCGGTTCACCATCACCTGGTCAAGACTGGATTGCGCTGCGATGCAAACATCGTCGTTGAAACGGGCGTCGCTCGTGATTCGCATCACTTCGCTTGCCTGATTGGGTTCGGTGCGACGATGGTTTATCCCTACCTCGTCTATCAGTCGCTGCACGACATAGCGCGTCGCGGCAATGTCGCGAAACAACAGCAGCTCGGACGCAGTTATCGTCGTGGTATTCGCAAAGGCTTGTTCAAGATCATGTCGAAGATGGGGATCTCCTCTATCTCGAGTTATCGCGGTGCGCAACTGTTCGAGATCGTTGGCCTGCATGATGAAATCGTCGCAAGATGTTTCCGTGGCACGACGTCGCGAATCCAGGGCAGCAATTTTGACGACCTGTGGAGCGACCAGCGTCAGTTGGCACAGGCGGCGTGGGATCCGCGCTTGCCCATCGAGCAGGGTGGCTTGTACAAGTACGTCCATGGCGGGGAATACCATTGCTATAACCCTGACGTCATATCGACGTTGCAGACTGCGGTCCGCACGGGCGACTTCGAGCAATATCAGCAGTACGCGAAGCTTGTCAATGAACGCCCCGTTGCGACACTTCGTGACCTCATGGACATCAAGGCGGCTGGACCGGCTGTACCCCTGGATGAGGTTGAGCCCGTCGAAGACATACTGATGCGCTTCGACAGTGCGGGAATGTCTCTGGGTGCGCTGTCGCCGGAGGCTCATGAAGCGCTGGCCATCGCCATGAATCGTATCGGCGCACGCTCGAACTCGGGCGAAGGTGGCGAGGACCCGGCACGGCATGGCAGTGAACGCCGCTCGAAAATAAAGCAGGTCGCGTCCGGTCGATTCGGTGTTACAGCGGAGTACCTCGTCAACGCAGAGGTCATCCAGATCAAAGTTGCGCAGGGGGCCAAACCGGGCGAAGGCGGTCAGCTCCCTGGCCACAAAGTTAACGAGATGATCGCGAAGCTGCGTTTTTCCAAACCGGGCGTCGGATTGATTTCACCGCCACCGCATCATGATGTTTACTCGATCGAAGATCTTGCGCAGCTCATTTTTGACCTCAAGCAAGTTAATCCGAAAGCGCTGGTTTCTGTAAAACTTGTTGCGGAACCGGGCGTCGGGACAATCGCTGCCGGAGTCGTCAAGGCGTACGCCGACCTGATAACGATATCCGGCTATGACGGCGGCACCGGCGCGAGTCCGCTCAGTTCTGTCAAATATGCGGGCAGCCCGTGGGAGCTTGGTCTTGCCGAGACTCATCAGGTGCTGCGAAAACACGACATGCGGCACAGGGTTCGGCTACAAACGGACGGCGGATTAAAAACCGGTCTGGATGTCATCAAGGCCGCAATGCTTGGTGCGGAAAGCTTTGGTTTCGGGACCGGACCGATGGTTGCGCTGGGATGCAAGTACCTCAGAATTTGTCATCTCAACAATTGCGCAACGGGCGTCGCGACACAGAACAGCGTTCTTCGCAGCGAATACTTTATCGGTCTGCCGGAAATGGTGATCAACTTCTTCACATTCGTTGCCGAAGACGTGCGTCGACTTATGGCGGGCCTCGGCGTGCGAAGCCTTGAGGAGTTGATCGGTCGTGTTGAGCTGTTCGAGTTACTACCCGGGGAAACGGACCGTCAGGGTCGACTGGACCTTAGTCCGATAATTTCTGATGGCGGACTTACTTCACAGACAGCACAGTTTTGTACAGACCTTCGTAACGAGCCGTTCGACAAAGGTGAACTCGCGGAACGAATGGTTGCCGAGGCATTGCCGGTAATTGAAGCAGGTGGCGGTGGGCACTTTGAGTTCGAGGCACAAAACTTCCATCGCTCAATCGGCGCACGACTGGCTGGTGAGATTGCGCGTCGTTACGGTAACGAAGGTATGCGGGAAATGCCTCTGGATATTACTCTGCGCGGTACGGCCGGGCAGAGCTTTGGCGTCTGGAATATTGCCGGCCTGAACCTGCACCTTGTCGGTGATGCTAACGATTACGTTGGCAAGGGCATGGCGGGGGGCCGCATCGTCATTCATCCGCCGCAGAACACCGACTATCTGGTTCGCGAAACAGCGATTATTGGCAATACCTGCCTTTACGGTGCGACGGGTGGCGAGCTGTACGCGGCGGGCCGGGCCGGCGAACGATTCGCTGTACGAAATTCGGGAGCGACCGCTGTTATTGAGGGGGCCGGTGACCATTGCTGCGAATACATGACCGACGGTGTCGTTGTGGTGCTGGGCGGTAGCGGGGTTAACTTCGGCGCCGGCATGACAGGCGGCTTTGCCTACGTACTCGATATCGATCGCGACTTTGTTGATCGCTACAACCATGAGCTCATCGACATTCATCGAATCACACCCGAGAGCATGGAGGCACACCTGCATCATCTGCGCGCGCTAATTGTCGAGCACGTGGCACGAACCGGTAGCGAGTGGGGTGACCTGATACTGAATGACTACCGTACTTTTCTGCCGAAATTCTGGGTGGTTAAACCGAAAGCAGCGGAGCTCGATTCCTTGATCGAGCTGTTGCGGCGAGCGGCGTGATGTCGAAGCATCCGCTGCAATTCCTCGAGATACCCAGACGCGACCCGGACAAAGAGGATGCGGAAGAGCGCGTCAGGCATTTTGGTGAAATCTATGGCGAATACGACGGCGCGAGCGCGGCAGCACAGGCAGGCCGGTGTTTGTCCTGCGGCAATCCGTATTGCGAGTGGCAGTGCCCGGTTCACAACTACATTCCGAACTGGCTCGAGCTGATCGAAAATGGCAAATTGTTCGAGGCCGCTGAGCTGTCACATCAGACCAATTCATTGCCCGAGATTTGCGGTCGGGTTTGTCCGCAGGACCGGCTTTGTGAAGGCGCTTGCACGCTACAGGATGCTAACGGCGCGGTGACCATTGGCAGTATAGAAAAATACATCACTGACGAAGCGGTGGCGCAGGGATGGCGTCCCGACATGTCAAACGTGATTGATACGGGCAAGCGCGTTGCGATTGTTGGGGCCGGACCCGCCGGCCTTGCTGCAGCCGATGTTTTGGCACGAAACGGCGTACGGTCTGTTGTGTATGACGCCTATCCGGATATTGGCGGCTTGCTGACCTTCGGTATTCCGTCGTTCAAACTGGAAAAGTGCGTCGTGCAGCAACGTCGCGAGATTCTCGAGGGCATGGGAGTCCAGTTTGTGTTGAACACACGCATCGGTGAAGACAAGGCATTTCAGGATTTACTCGACGATTATGACGCCGTCTTTCTGGGAATGGGAACCTACGAGTACGTGCGCGGTGATTTTTCCGGTGAAGACTTGCCGGGTGTGTATGAGGCGCTGCCCTACCTCGTTGCCAACGTTTACGAGGAACTCGGTTATGACGATCCTGGCGTGCCGTATACGAATCTCGAAGGTCAGCACGTCGTGGTGCTGGGAGGTGGCGATACCGGAATGGACTGCAACCGCACCGCGATTCGTCAGGGTGCGGCAAGCGTCAGTTGCGTCTACCGGCGCGAC
The DNA here is from genome assembly GCA_021773095.1 of Woeseiaceae bacterium. Taxonomy (GTDB): domain Bacteria; phylum Pseudomonadota; class Gammaproteobacteria; order Steroidobacterales; family Woeseiaceae; genus UBA1847. Next base: position 7,605 of record JAJFKR010000035.1, read on the forward strand.
GAAGAAAACATGCCAGGGTCACGCCGGGAAGTGGCGAATAGTAAAGAAGAGGACGTACGGTTTCTGTTCAACAGGCAGCCGCTGGAAATCATCGGCGAAAATCGTGTCGAAGGCGTCCGGGTTGTGCAGACAAAGCTCGGTGAGTCAGGTTCTGATGGTCGCCGGCGGCCTGAGCCGATCGCCGGGACAGAGGAGGTCCTGCCGGCGGATGCGGTCATAATTGCGTTCGGATTCAGACCCGACCCACCGGCCTGGTTCGCTGACTTTTCTGTAGAGACATTACCGAGCGGTCGGGTTCGAGTTGCGGCACTCGGCAACTACCCCTACCAAACAACAAACCCGAAAATATTTGCCGGCGGCGATATGGTCAGAGGGTCTGACCTGGTTGTTACCGCCGTTCACGAAGGTCGCGAGGCTGCCGCGGGGATTGTTCGTTACCTCGCGTCCTGACGCGGAAGCCGCACCTGAAACGCAACGCCGCCATCGACGTTGTCAGCTGCTATGGATCCGCCGTGTCCATCCGCAATGAGTTTTGCAACATACAAACCGAGGCCCAGATGACGCGAGTTCTTACCGCCGCGCATTGAGATCATCGAGTCGAACAGCTGGGCGCGCATTTTCTCTGGAAGTGACGGGCCCGGATTCGTCACGGTGAGCAGGAGGTTGTTGTCATCACCGGCGAGACTGATTTTGATCGTGTCACCTTGTTCGCTGAAATCAACTGCATTATCGACGAGCTTGTCGAGCATTTGAATGAGCAGTTCCGGCGACCCTTCAGCCGGTGCCGAATCGAGCAAACAATCAAATTCGAATTTGCGGGCCGTATAGACATCGCGATAAGCGGCGACAGTCGACCGCAATACTTTGACCAGGTCGAAGGCCTCAGGGTCGGCGTGCTGCATTATCCCTTCGACGCGACTCGCCTCACTCATGGCGCTGAGAATGCGGCGCAATCGCTCCGCGCCTTGATGCGCACGGGTAGTGTAAGCGGCTGATGACTCACTAAGGGCTTCGTGTTCAAGGTTTTCCAGCGATGACGTTACGATCGCCAGTGGTGTGCGTAATTCGTGCGAGAGCTTCGATGCCAAAGTTCGAAGATAGGCGTTATAGTCCCCCAGCTGTTGCAGCACATGAGAGAAACTGCGCGACAGGTCGCCGATCTCATCCTCCGCAAGCGCGCTGGGTAGCGCCGCGTGCAGTGTTTCATTTGCGAGTGCCTCCTCGGCTGCGACGGAAAGATGGCGTATTCGGCGCGATAACCAGGACGCGTAGCCAATAAGTGCAATGGCGACGAGCAGGGTTGCAACGATTGTGAGGTTGATCAGACGAGCAAGGCCCTTGTTCGTTAAACTCAAAATAGCGTCGGTACCTTGTTGCAGTATCAGCGCGCCGAGCACTCCATTGTTATTCACTATCGGTGCCGCGACGGCAACGATGGCCCGACCGTCTTCCTCGCCCCTGAACCAGCTTGCCATTTCCCGGCCGTCAAGGGCTGCACTGACGTAGGCTTGTTGTTCGCGGCCAGTCGGGTCCGGCTCAGCGGACGCTGCGGCGTTCCCATCCTCTACGAGCAAATCGTAGATTCGTGTCGACCAGCCGATGCCGAATGTTTTGTCGATTGTCTCTGTGGGCAGCTCACCAGCGATTGCCAGACGCCAGCCCGATGGATCGGTCACCAACATGCGCATTCCGGGTTGTACCAGACTGTCGGCAACGGCCCAAAGCTCTTCGGAGGGCCGTACGATTGGTGCGGGAATCCGGCCCGTGAAGCTGCTGATGCGTGCTGCGCGCTCCGTTGCTTCGCTGGTATTGTTTATGACCACGCCAATATTGGTGCCCAGCAGAGCCGCCGGAATTCGTGCCTCGACCCGGTATCCGCCGGGTACATCCTGCCAGTATGCGGTGATCGCTGGCTCCGGGTCCGGTGCGAAACCGCTATTATCCTGCTTGTAACTAACGATCGCCCCGGGTGCCTCGGCAGCAAAAATGAATTGCTCGTTCAGGTAGGGAGGACTGCTGCTGACCAGCGTAACGCGATCGGCGTATCGCGGCCCATCATTCAGAATCATCGTCTGTGCGGTTGCGTAGACAACATTGCGATCACTGACGTCGACATAGATGTAGACCATGCGGTCGTACGACGCTGCAGCGATCCGCACAAGACCATCTGTGCCACGAATGGTTCGCAATGCATCAGGACTCAGCATCCAGTCGTCTACGTAGCCATCGATTTGCGGCCGTTTGTTGAGCGTATGCAGGAACATCTGATCGCCGGCAAGTCCGTCCTGAGTCCGGTCCGGATATTCTTCCGCGTACCGCGCCATTGAGTTGGCAAGTGCTCTGGCTGTTCCGGCTAGCATTTGTTGTTGTCCCGCCCGCAGCGCCGATTCGGTTTCGCGGATGAACTCACAACCGGACCACGGCAGCAGCAACCCCAGCAAGCTGACGAGAAGTAGCTGGCGCTTGAGAGTCATTTTGCTGCGGGTGCCACTGGACTAGTCGCTCAACCAGCGATAGCCCATGCCATAGACTGTTTCGATGGCATCGAACTCAGCATCTATTGCAATGAACTTGCGGCGAATGCGCTTGATGTGCGATGTAATCGTATTGTCGTCGAGCACGGCCTGTGCGGCGTCCATGAGTTGCTGACGATTTTTTACATGGCCCGGATATCGCGCCATCGCATGTACCAGCCAGAATTCGGTCAATGTCAAACTGACAGACTGTTCCTGCCAGTGCACGGTCATGCGTTCCGCGTCGATGGTCAAATCGCCACGCGCCATACGACTGTGCGTGCCCTGTGGTTTTTGCATGGCCTCGAGGCGCCGGAAGAGAGCCGCCACGCGAGCCATCAGATGCGGCAAGCTGATGTCCTTGGTCAGATAGTCGTCCGCACCGAGGCGCAATCCCGAAACGGCGTCGAACTCGCTGTCTCTTGCAGTCAGAAAAATTATGGGAAGGTCGGCCGATCGGGCGCGCAACTCACGGCACAGCTCAAAGCCGCCTTCGACATCGTCCCGCAGGTTGACATCGATAACGACAAGATCGGGCAGGCGGCTGTCAAATGCGCTTAATGCGGGTGCCCTGGCATCGAATGCATCGACCGCATATCCCTCACGGCGAAACGCCGCCGAATAGTTTTCCCGGATTGCCGCTTCGTCTTCGATGATCGCTATTCGTTTCGCCACGCTTAACTCCCTTTCAGTTGCCACAATTTGCCACATTACGTCGGTGCATTGCCATGCCGCTGTCTACAGGCCGGCCGATTGCTGCTGCCTAATGAGTATCAGTACCAAGAGAAATTAACAACAGAGTCAACAAGGGAGCCACCAATGCAGCGCATCAGATCAGATTTCAAATCATGGCTTTGGGTGCTCGCCCTGGTCTGCGTTCTCATGTCCGGGCCGGAGGCGGCCGGCGCAGAATCTCCGTCGCCCAATGAGATGCAATCCGGAAGTTTGTTGTTGCGTATGGAAAACGGCTACTCCACGGCAACGCTTCTTAATACGGACGTCGATATGAATATCAGCGGTCTTGTCGCTCGAGTATCGGTACGTCAGGAGTTTCGCAACACCAGCCAGAATTGGGTTGAGGGCGTTTATGTGTTCCCGCTTCCTGACAATGCCGCGGTTGACCAAATGCGGCTTCATATCGGCGATCGTTTCATTGAGGGCGAGATTCAGGAAAAAGAACATGCGAAAAAAAACTACGAACAAGCTAAACAAGCTGGCAAAAAAGCCAGCCTGGTTGAGCAGCAGCGGGCGAATCTGTTCACCACCTCGGTGGCGAACGTTGCGCCCGGCGAACGGGTGGTCATCGAAATCGAGTACCTGGAAGACATTCGCTATGAAGATGGCCAGTTCAGCGTTCGCTTCCCGATGACATTAACGCCGCGCTTTATTCCTGGCACGGCTTTGCCTGACCGTACCGGTAGTGGTTGGTCGTCAGACACCGATCGTGTGCCGGATGCGTCGACGATTACGCCGCCCCAGGTAACCTCCTCCAAAGCACATCAACTATCACTGACAGCCAATGTAAATGCCGGAATGCCGCTGGAAATTATCGCCAGCCGATACCACCCGGTCAGCGTCGCCGAAGCCAACGGTGAGTACACGGTCTCGTTGCGATCCGGAACGGTGGCAATGGATCACGATTTCGAACTGGTCTGGCGTCCGGTAGCATCGGCAGCGCCGCGAGCGATGTCGTTTGTCGAAACGATTGAAGGAAAACCGTATTACCTTCTTATGGTGATGCCCCCTGATCATCAAAGCGTTCCAGCTGCCACGATGCCGAGAGAGACCATTTTCATCATCGATACGTCTGGCTCGATGCACGGCGTATCGATACAGCAGGCAAAGCGTGCGGTGCAGCTGGCGCTGAAAGGATTGAAGCCGACGGATCGGTTTAACGTTATCCAATTCAACTCCGTAACAAACGCACTTTATAAACTGAGTCAGCCGGTGACTACCCAGTCAATGTCAGAGGCATCACGTTTCGTACAACAGCTGCAGGCCAATGGCGGTACCGAGATGCGACCGGCGCTCGCGTTGGCATTGGACTCACCGCCTTCGGAAGCGCACTTGCGGCAGGTTGTCTTTATAACCGACGGTAGCGTGGGATACGAGGACGAGTTGTTTTCGATGATCGAGAACCGTTTGGGTGGCGCGCGGTTGTTTACTGTCGGCATTGGATCGGCACCCAACAGCTTTTTCATGCGCAAGGCGGCGGAGGCTGGTCGCGGCTCCTTCACCTTCATTAGCGCGCTGCATGAGGTCCGCGAAAAAATGGATGGCCTGTTCAAGAAGCTTGAGCAGCCACAAGTAACCGACATCGAAGTTCAATGGCCGAGTGGTGTGGTTGCCGATAGGTTTCCATCAACGGTGCCCGATCTTTATCTGGGTGAGCCTGTGACCGTAAAGGTTCAGGCGAGTGGCGAGTTTCGATCCGGCGATCGAGTTCGTGTGAGCGGCAATTCAATCAATGGCGGATGGACAGCCGATCTGCCAGTCAGCGCGGCGTCGGAAAGTCCGGGTATCGCGGCACTTTGGGCGCGTGCTCGCATCGGAGAGCTTTCGGATATTGAAAGGCGCGGCACTGATCCTGACGAGATTCGATCAGCGATTGTAGAAACAGCTTTAACCCACCACCTGGTCAGTAAATACACGAGCCTTGTCGCTGTCGACAAAACATCGGCGCGCCCGGCCGGCGACCCGCTGCATAGCCAGCAGGTTCCGAATCTGATGCCGTATGGGCAAAGCGCCAATGCAATCTTTGGTTTCCCGGCG
>JAJFKR010000036.1 GCA_021773095.1 Woeseiaceae bacterium
ATGATGCCGGGCAACAAGATTATTCCGGCTAGCATGAAGGCAATACTGAAAAGCTAAAAAGGGACATCCAATAATGAGCAACGTTCGGAAATTGATCGTCAAGTTGACTCTGAAAAACTTCTACAGCGCGGACTCCTAGGCGCAGGTCACGCCGGTGCCCCCGAGCCCGCAATAGCCATCCGGGTTCTTCGCAAGGTATTGCTGGTGGTAGTCCTCGGCGTAGTAAAACGTCTGTAGCGGTTCGATTTGCGTCGTAATTTCCCCGAGGCCGGCCGCCTGCAGTCTTGACTGGTAGGCATCGCGCGACTCAATTGCTGCTGTCGCTTGTGCTTCGCTGTTGGTGTAAACAACGGATCGATACTGGCTGCCAATATCATTCCCCTGTCGCAATCCCTGAGTGGGGTCGTGGTTTTCCCAGAAAATATTGAGAAGGTCCCTATAGCTCACCGTCCCGGGGTCGAATACGACCAGGACGACTTCAGCATGGTTGGTTTCACCACTGCAGACGGTCTGATAGTCCGGATTCGCCAGGGTGCCACCGGCATAACCGGCTGCGGTAGAAAAAACACCGTCCACCTGCCAAAATCGCCGTTCCGCGCCCCAAAAACATCCGAGGCCGAATACGGCCTGCTGCAAATGATCTTCAAAAGGTCCCTGCAACGGATTGCCGTTGACGAAATGCTTGCCGGAGTTTGTCATTGGTGGGTCGCTCATCGCTGTCGTTAAGAGGCTTACAAGGCCTGATAGCTTGCGCCGCTGCGCGGACGATCAATAATACCGTTTGCACTTCGAAAGCGCACAGCGATTGACTGCGTTCTGCCCCAGTCTATCGCGCGGTAAACGGCAAAATGAAGATGCGGCATCGTGGTATGACCGGTGTTACCCGACAGCCCGATTCTTTGTCCGCGAACGACATGCTCGCCAACCTCGATAAGTGCACCATCTTTGTCCAGATGATAATACTCGCCGGTCGTACCATCGCTGTGCAGGACGACGATATAGTTGGCGTACTGGCCGCAGTTATCTTCCCAGCAACCTTTCGAATTTGATTCCTCGACGCGGGCAACGACGCCGGATCTCGCCGCATGGACCGGCGTACCCACCGGCATATTGAAATCGATAGCAAATTCTTCACGCCCTCTATGACTAAAGCGTGCGCCATAGCCCTGCAAGACCCGATAAGCGCGGTCAGCGGCATAGGGTAATGCGTAAAGGTGGGTGTCGTCGTGTTTGGCGTCCTTGCTCCCAACCGTCCACCTCAGGCTGTATCGAAAAAAACCTTTGCTGCCGCCATCGCGAGCGTCGAGAAACATGATTTTCTGCGACTCGCGAGCGTCGAGGGTGCGTGTGACGGTACTTGGGCCACTGACCGTATAGTTTCTCGCATTGACACGCAGTGTGTAGGTAATCGGGAAGTCGCGAAGATTTCGAGCACGCAATTCAACGTTACCCTCGTTCTTGATTTCATCCACGCAAATCGAGTTGTCCTGGCAATCGGCGCTAGCAAGCGTCGGGCAAGCGGAAAATATCGTACAGATCAGGCCGGCTAGCACGCATCGAGACATGCGTCAGTCGCCGTCAGAACCGTTCTGCTTTTCGGCAGCTTTTTGCCGTGCTTCACGCAAAGCATCCAGGTCAGACTTGATGTATGAAAAAACATGCTCGAATTGCAGGTCGTCTGATTTGACGGGGTCGCCATCGACTATGCGGGGTCGGTGTACGCGGCTGCGAATCTCACGATGTACCACGCGCTGCATAGTGGTGAATTCTTCCGGAAAAGCCTCGGTTCGTATATTTCTGACGAGGCCTCGTGATGTTACCGAATAATTGACGACGATTTTGCCGCTAATCAGGTCTTCGCGTGTCGCGGGATCACCCGCGAATGTTGGTAATGCTGTTGCCCGTATTGCGACCGGGTCCTGAAACCATTCGGTCCGCTGTGCAATACGCTCCTCATCGGTCGACAGGAATGCCCAAACCTGTTTGTAGTTCTTACGCGAACGGCTTTGCGCATCTGTGTACGTATAATAATCAGCCAGTGCGAGCTGCACTTTCGCTCGTTCCCGCCAGTGAACATCCTCGGATTTTTCGGCGAGACGTTTTGCGCGCTTCAAATACATTTCGCCAGTGGACAGCAGTCCCCGTTGCTGTGGCGCACCTTGCGAAATATCGACAAAGTAAAATGACTGTCCGAGTCGGCGCAGTGGTTCGACCAACATGAAGTTGTTTCTACCGGCGCTGGTTTCGATAATTCGAACGGCGCGACGATAGGTTGCGCGTTCTTCCTCGAAATAACCGGCACGATGTTGCCAGTCAGCGCGACGCATCAATGACGGCAAAAGACCCAGGGGATCGAGTTCAAAGTGCTTAACGTTGATGATGTGAATTCGATCGAGAGTCTTACGTGCTGATTTCGTATCGCCCATACGCACCAGCGTTTCCGCTATGGACTCGAGAATCTCGATCTGGTCCAGATTGTGTGGGCCTTCGTTCACCTGGGTGATATGAGCTGCTCGCGTGAATGTCTTTTTTGCCTGATCAGGCCGTCCATTTTCCAACTGCGCTGCGCCCAGCCCTTTCAGAGGATTAATGAGCGCATCATTGAGTCGGTCTTCTACGGACTCGATAATTTCCACGGACGATGTGAAGTTCTGAATAGCGGCATCGTACTGGCCGTTGCTGTGCTGCACGATGCCAAGATTGTTCAGGGCATTGGCCGTTTCGCGTGATTGCGGGCCGTATACCCGGATCGCCATTTCGACAATTCTCTTGGCGGCAATGTCCGCCTCATCGAGCGTGCCTTCCTGAAGCAGTACTCGGTAGCGAGCGAACTCAGCGAACAGCCGCTCTTCATTGACTTCTTCCCGCACGGCTTCGGGCATTTGTCCTGGCAATGCCTTTTCGTCCGCAACCGGGACAGTTTGCTCCAGGGGATCAACAACGATTTCAGCTCCGTCCGCTTCCTCTTCCTGCGCAGTAGCGTTGGGGGGCGCCAGGAATAGTGATGCGATTGCGGCAAGATTTATGATTTTAGTCATGCTGATTCAGGTATTAGAGTCCAGGCATTGGTTTGGCCGTTGCGGCTTCCGGATAAGTTATCCCGATTAATCTAGGACCTGATTATGTTGGTTTAGTTCTCGACATCAGGCCTACATGGGACAAATCCACTATACCCACTGGCGACCATTGACGGTAGCGCAATTACAGCCATCGATAATTCCGGATACCGTACGAATACATAGTGTTTGGCACGAGTGCCAGGGTCAGACGGTGTTCGTTAATTGAGGACCCGGTACCCTCGTCCGCGCAGACAGCGCTTGAAAACGCGTTGCTTTTCCCGATTCGCGTCGAGTCCCGAGCGTGTCGCGCCGATCAAAGCGCCATTGGCCGCCGTTCGACCCACGTCACCATTGATCGCACCACCGACGGCCCCAACGCCACCTCCTACGCCAGCACCTTTCGCAACGCCTTTGCTGACGACGATCTCCTGACTGTAACCTTCGCAGTCTTCCCAATCCTTTGCCAGCAGGTCCGGGTTCACTCCCTGCATATCGACAATAGGGTCGGGGTGGGCCGCACAGCCAGCGATGGCTGCGGTGAGCCCAAGAATGACCAGGATCTTTAATTTGTTCATAATAGTCACTTAACGTACTAGCAAGAGTTCGGTTTACCTATGGCTGGAACCACCCACGATTCGACAGCCCGAGCAATTCTCTATGCATTTCTGGCGAATTTCGGTATTGCGATCGCCAAATCCTGGGCCGCCTGGCTGACGGGGTCGGGCAGTATGCTGGCCGAGGCGATTCACTCCTACGCGGATACCGGCAATCAGGTTCTATTGTATCTTGGACTCAAGCAATCGCAACGACCCGCCGACGATGAACACCCGCTGGGTTACGGAAAACTGAGTTATTTCTGGAGCTTTATTGTTGCGATTCTGCTGTTCAGCATGGGTGGCCTGTTCTCGATATACGAGGGTGTGCACAAGCTGCACAATCCGGAACCGCTGTCCCAGGTATGGATAGCGATCGTTGTGTTAATCCTCGCGATCCTGCTTGAAGGGTCGTCGCTATACGGTGCATTGCGCGAGATCAAGAAGGTCAGGGGCGATCGACCCTTCAAAGAATGGCTCAAGCACACTCGAAATTCGGAACTGGTCGTTGTGCTGGGTGAAGATATAGGTGCTCAGCTGGGCCTGATTCTCGCGTTGGGATTTCTTGCGCTGGCACAGGCGACCGGCAACCCGGTTTACGACGCGATGGGCTCGATCTGCATCGGCGTCATACTCATCGTTATCTCCGCATTCATTGCCTGGCGTATTCGTTCGCTACTGGTCGGCCGATCAGCCGACCCCGATATTCAGGCCGCGATCGATGCGATCATCGGCGAACAGGAAGCCATCGAATTTTGTTTCAATACGATTACGCTGCAATTGGGTCCGGACACCATGCTCGCGGCGAAAATCAAAATGCGCTCAGGGCAAACTATTGATGAGGCCGTTGCCAGCATCAACGCGCTTGAGCGTGAGCTCAAAGCGCGTGTGCCAAAGCTGAAATGGTGCTTTATCGAACCGGATGTCGCTGACTAATCAGTCTGAACCCTGCTTATATAAGTGCACGTCTGTTTGCGGGTAAGGGAAGGAAATGCCTTCCTTGTCAAAACGCTTCTTGATCGCTTCGGTCATTTCGAACATGACGCCCCAATAGTCGGAGGCATTGACCCATGGGCGCACCACAAAATTGACGCTGCTGTCGGCGAGCTCTGACACGGCGATTAACGGTGCGGGTTCAGGGAGAATTCTGTTGTCGGCGGCCAGGAGTTCTTCGAGCGTTGCGCGAACCTTGTCGAGGTCATCGTCATAACCGACACCGACCGTCATATCGACCCGGCGAGTGTCGTTGGCAGAGTAATTGGTGATGATGCTGTCCATAATCTGACTGTTCGGGACAATGATTTGCTTGTTGTCGCCTGTCTTCAGAACGGTGGTCAAAATCTGTACCTGCTCAACACTGCCTGCGATACCAGCGGCCTCGATGAAGTCGCCGACGCGGTAGGGACGGAACAGGACGATCAACACACCCGATGCGAAATTTGATAACGAGCCCTGTAACGCGAGTCCGACGGCCAGGCCCGCGGCGCCGAATATTGCTATGAAGGAGGTTGTTTCGACACCCAGCGCACCGATAGCCGCAATGACAACTACAGCCATCAACGACATTCTTATCAGATTACAAATAAACGTCTGCAGTGTTTTGTCGACGTCTTGTTTTTGCATGAGCGAACCGATGGCGCCGACGAATATTCTGATCAGAAACTTACCGATAAAAAATACAGCCAGTGCGGTGGCGACTTTGATACCGAAGTCGATTCCCAGATCGATACCCTTTTCCTGCAGAAGCTCGGGGATCGCGGTCCAGTCAAATGGCAGGATTTCTGTTGCGTTTTCGTCGTTCATGATATTTGTCCTTGGTCTATTGCCCGGGAACACCCTCATAGCCGGGCTGAAACCGAAAAATCCGGTACGGCCCGTTCGCCTGAATGTGTTCGGTTGATTTCAAAATGAGTTCAGGGAGCGCACTGTCCGCCACGTAAAGGTAACCATCCGGTCCAAACGACAGCGCATCAGGCCAGCGTATTTTCGATGATTGAATCAATGTTAACAAGTTGCGATCCGTGCCGACCCTAAAGATCGCGTTGTGCTCAACATCCGTTACATACACACCGCCCAGCTTGTCGCTACTCAAACCGTCGCTGAGTGGTTTGTCGCTGTAGCGCTCAATGCGTGTCGCCAGTTGCGATGTGGGCAGGGTCTTGTTTCGAAGGTCTTTAAGTCGGACCCGGTACAGCCCTGAGCCTGAGAGCGCGCCGTAGTGAAGCCACTCGAGACCGAGTGTTATGCCATCCACGCCGCCACGAAGAGCGACCATGCCGCCGAGATATTCCATGTTCTGATCGTTGGATCTGATGAGGTAGTTTTCGGCAAGCACGGACCGGTGTCCCTCCAGCACACGTCGCGCATCACCGGTTTCGACGTCGTAAACAACGAGCGCTGGCCGCTTCAGCCAGAAGCTCGCGTCGGCGATGACAATGGTGCGGCCGTCGGCGCTGACCTGCAGGTCCTGCAGCAGTGATCCGGCCGGCGCTATTGCCGCCTCGAGACTCTGATTCCTGATAACGTCACCGGTTACGAGGTCGATCGCAACGATATGCGCTGTGCGCATGCCGTGATTGCCGTGGTCGATGACCCACAGCCGATCGTAGCGGTCTATCGCTATGCCTAATGGCGTATCAAACAGTTCTTGTTGCTGGCGCAGCGATGGAAAGGGAACCGAAGCGCCATTCACGTATTCGAGCAGCTTGTTGCCGCGCGGCCTGGACTCGGGATGCACCGTAAAAAATACGCGCCCACTACTGCTGACCGCCACGTTGCCGATCGGTTCTGGATAGGCCAGTACTTCCTCAAGCGCGTCACTGCTGAGCTGCGGCGCATCCGTAAGATTCGGATACGACTCACCACCACCGTGTCTGACCCAGAGGGCAGTTGCGGTAATGACGAACAAGATGATCAGGAACAGCAGAACGTTTTTCATATTAGCTGCTGTAGCTTGTGGATATCCTCATGCACAAATTTTACATGATTACAGGGAGATATCAGACCAGCAGCGCAATAAGCCAGCTTCCTGTTATTAATCCAAGCGCAATAACGCCGGCAGTAAGCTGTGTACGTGAGTCTTTCGGGATGCTGCCGAGCTGGATCAGTATCAGGCCAGCGACAAAGCCGGCGGCGAAACCGAAAAAATGCGCACCGATATCGGTATTCTCGCCACCGGTCCCGGTGTAGGCGAGTAACGCAAGTCCGCCGACGATGGGCCCGTACCGGTTAGACCAACGGTGTTGAGACATCAGTTTGCCGGACCAGACGTATCCGGCAATGAGCCCCAGTGCGGCAAACACGGCCGTCGATGCACCGATGGCGCGATGGCTGGCGTCCAAAAGCAGGGTGTTTACGGCATTGCCTGAAGCGGCGGCCAGAACAATAGCGAGCCAGGCGATTCCGGAACCGAGCAGGCGTCCGGCAAAGATGCCGAAGAACACGCCAAAAACGAGATTGCTCAGCAAATGCTTAACGCCCGAATGCAGCGTCAAGGCCGTAAAGAGCCGCCAGAGCTCACCATTTCGTATGAGCTCACCGTCTACGCGCCCGGCAACGAACCAGTTGGACCCGAAGAAAGAGTAGCCGGCCATCCCGGCGACCATGCAAACGACGAATACGTACGCAACCAGGCCGGGCACTGCGTTCTGATACTCGACGCCTGGAACAGATTTTGATTGAACGGGAGGGTTTTCCTCTTCGTAGAGCCGAAGTTCATTTGCGGCCTGCGCCGAATAGGGTGCTGGTACGACGAGTGCACACGAACCGCCGTCATCGACAAGCTGATGCGGGATCTGAATGGACGTGAGCACCAGTGCGCGGTCGGCACAGCTCTGCCGGTTCTGACTTTCAAAAACTACACGCAGGTCTTCGTTCATGGTGTTACCAACAATACAGACATTCCTATATAGGGACAGGACGACGATATTCAAATTTGCGGTAAGCTAGGCTGCCACAACAGGAGCCCCCATGAAGATCTTGCTGCGAAGCAGTTTGTTTGTTTTCGCCCTATCTGCGACTTGTGTCTCCGCCGAGGTCACGGATGCCGCTGTGGGTGGATTTACGACCGTCAACGAAGTCACAGTCGACGCGAGTCGTGATGTCACCTGGAAAGCGGCGATTGACGATATCGGAGTCTGGTGGAGCTCGGATCACACGATATCGGGTGACGCCAGTCGCCTCAGTATCACACCCGTTGCGCAGGGGTGTTTCTGCGAGAACTTCGGGTCGGGCGCGGGAGTTGTGCATTTGACCGTTACGATGGTCAACCCGGGTGTGGTTATTCGGCTTACTGGAGGGCTTGGGCCGCTCGGTCTCATGGGCGTCAACGGCAATATGACCTGGGAGTTCGAAGACGTTGAGGGTGGTACGAAAGTAAAATTCACTTATGCTGTTGGCGGCTATAGGCCGGACGGGCTTGATACCATCGCCGGGCCTGTCGACTTTGTGATTGGTGAGGCGCTCACACGATTGAAAGCACACATTGAAACCGGTGATCCCGGGAACGCCGATCTTGGCTGATACCGATGTAATCAGACCCTCCTCGACGGTGATTGTTGCCAGGGCCGGTGTCGGTGAGCCGGAAATCTTCATGGTTCGTCGTCACGAAAAATCGTCATTTGGTTCGGCGTACGCCTTCCCGGGCGGTGTTGTGGATCCTGATGACGCCAAAGTGCACGACTTTTGCCGTGGACTAACGGGAACGGCGGCGAACTCACGCCTGGGTGTTGAAGACAATGGACTGGATTTCTACATTGCAGCAATTCGTGAGTTGTTTGAGGAGGCCGGCGTATTACTTGCCGACCTGTCGAGTCTCGATGAAAACCTGTCATCGGTTCGGGATGCGCTAAACGATGGGTCGCTGAATTGGGCGGAGTTCGTGATGCGCAATGAATTGTCGTTGGACTGCGGTAATCTGCATTACATCAGTCACTGGATAACTCCACCTTTGTCACCGAAACGTTATTCGACACGCTTTTTTCTGACGACGCTGCCAGAGCGACAGGGCGCGATTCATTGCGGCGGTGAATTGACCGATTCGCGTTGGGCCACCGCGACCGACATGCTGGCAGCGGGTCGAAGTGGCGAATTGAAACTACACTTTCCTACGATCAAGACCTTGGAAAGCATCGCGCGTCACAAGACGCTCGAAGCGCTTGTCGAATGGGCAAGGTCTTGTGTTGAGTGGGGTATCACGACCATGGTACCACTCGTGATTGAACGTGATGGCAAACAGGAAATCGTGTTGCCGGGTGACAAGGACTATCCGGGCGCGAAGTCGTGACGGCGTTTGGTCCCGAGATGGCGGTGTTGACGCAACTTGCTCCGGGTGTGCAGAGATTGGTTGCGCCAAATCCGTCGATGATGACGGGACCGGGAACAAACACGTATCTGTTCGGTAACAACGAAGTCGCGGTACTCGACCCGGGCCCGGTCATTGATAATCATCTGAACGCTATTCAGGAGGTTGCCGGGGCACGCATACGATGGGTGATCGTGACGCACACGCATCCCGATCATTCTCCGGCTGCTGCGGAGCTTGCGCGTCAGACCGGTGCGGAATTGCTGGGCAGGACAGCACCCGAAGGCGAGCATCAGGATAGGACGTTCAAGCCCGATCGCGTACTGGAAGATGGAGATCGATTGTTGGTCGATGGTGCAGAAATCGAGGTTATTCATACACCCGGGCATGCCTCAAACCACATTTGTTTAAGACACGTGGAGCTAAACTGGATATTCACCGGCGACCACGTCATCGATGGCTCGACGGTCGTAATTAATCCGCCCGACGGCAATATGAAGCACTACCTGGAGTCGCTGGCCCGTGTGCAGGACTTACGACCTGCAGCACTCGCGCCAGGGCATGGTGAACTTATTCGCGACGCGGATCGAGCGATCGACTGGATTATTGATCATCGACTTGAGCGTGAGGCGAAGGTTGCTGCTGCGCTTAAGGCGAATCCCGGCCTCACCTCGATGGAACTCGTGCCCCATGTTTACAAGGATGTGGACAAGAAACTTTATGGTTGGGCGGAGCGATCGTTGCTGGCGCATTTGTTGAAGCTGGAAGATGATGGAACAGCCTCCCACAAGGATGGACGGTGGATCAGAGTGTAATTCTGTGCAATGCGTTATGAGAATCGCTATAGCAGGTACTGTTGTCGTATTGGTTTTTCCGTTCCCTGACTAGCGCGCACCGAAACACGCTGCGACCCGAAGATTCTTGTATCTCGGGTCCGAGAGCACGGCTTTGTGTCCGTCAATTACATTGCCCCCGACGTCTGCGTACGGCGCGCCGGAAAACTCTTCATAGTGAACGTTCTGAGTCATACCAAGATGCTGGTAGGCGCTGATGAACGCGGCGTACGAATTGTCATCGACGGAAACGACCGCGCGAACCTTGTCGATGTCGAGCACAACATTGCTATCGAGTAACCAGTCCGCCAGGTTTTCCGCCGGAAGCGCGGGAATTGTGTCCGGAACATCAAAACCGCCAGCAAACATGCACACCGACTGCGCGGCAAAATACTTACCCAGGTAGAGAGCATGCGTGGCACCCTGCGAATGCCCGCCAACGCGCAGCACCGACCAATTGACAGCTCCGTTATTGATGAAACTCTGCGGAAACTGAAATCCTCGCGCGGCCAGATAGTCGACAAGTGCCAGCAAACGGAATTCGGCCCCGTCAGCAAGCGGTGTGTCGCTGACCGTCGAAACGTCAATGCCCGTTAGTTTTTCTTCGCGCACGTCGCCGGAACAGTTGTCTACGTTCAACCGTGAAATGTCGCCACCACACTCATCGAGATTAACCGAAAAACGATTGTTGTAAGCAACCTGGATAGTGATGTAATTCGCCTCAAGCGCTTCTTCCAGGAATGTCTGCGAAGGATAGTTTGCGGAGGCTTGATTGTAGGGTCGCCCATAGCTTCCGGTGAAATGGACATAAACACCCTCGATCTGCGTGCCCGTCGGTGGAAACGCGATTACGTGATAGCCAAAGCCGAGAACCGAATCGGCTAGGCTGCCATTTCCGTATTGATCACGACTCGCGGTATCTGCCGCAGACGGCTGGATTGCACAAAGGAGACCGGCCCCTAACTGCAGACTCGTACTGCAGACAGCGGCGTCCGGCTGTTGATAGCTAACGACAGGAGGCGGTGGAGGAGGCGGTGGAATCCCGGACCCGCCACCCGATCCTCCACAGGACGACAGCAGCGGCAGAACAAACAGGCTGTAAATGATTCCGCCGCTTAGCCTGGCTTCCTGCCTTTGGTGACTGTGCATTCGGGCCTCGACTTTCAACTTGCCACATATCCAGTAACGGAGCGTAGCTCTATTGGTTGACCACCACCTGGTTCGGGTTCACACAATAAGCGGCGAGAATCAGGGTGGATCGATTGGGTGGTATCAACGAAGGCCCTTTGACACCGGCCGGGTGAAGTCCTCTACCTGGACTTCGGCTTCGGATCTTCCGTACTAGCGGGTCTTGTCTTGCCAAATTGCGCTCTTTTTACTGGGTCAACCGGATCGCCCGGGTTGACGATGGTGCTACCGAGCTCACAAGGAGGGTTCATCGCGTTGCCTACGGGCTCACCGGTTTCTTCGTCAACGAGGAACAGGCAAGGAGGCGGTGCCGGCTTCAATATTGGGTACTTGTGTTTTTCTGCGTGCGCCGAATTCGACAGCGAGAAAACGAGCATCAAAGATGCAGTTGCGAGTAGGTTCTTGACCATAATTGTCTCCAGCCTTTTGGGTCGGGCGCTTCCGTCTTGGGGATTCGCTGATCGGAAGATCATCACACAATACGCCCGAAAATTGTGTGACGGGGTACTGAATCTCTTAATGGAACGCTCGGTCAGGAACGGTTATCAAGGTTCCCAATTGTCCGAACTCCAAATCCTTTTGTTGCCCTACAATTCTAGTCGACGTGCCAGCTGCTTGGGCCTTTGATGAAGTCTGTGATTGTTTTCGTGCGTTGCATGCGGGATGGATGATGTGCGTAGAACGCGGCTTCGTAGCTCACCGCAGGCTGGCGGTAAATAACGCCCATCGCGACGGGCAGGTGCAGGTCGATCAAGAGTCGTGCGATGGTTTTGTTGGCTTCGTCATGGATGAGCACTTTTTCTGGTGATGTGGTCGCATCGACAACTTCGAGTTCCAGCGTGTCGCGATTGAGGTGGATGCCCTTACCGTTATTCTCGCCGAACAACATCGGTTCGCCATGTTTTAGATGCAGCTGCGTGTTTGGTGCATCCTTGCGACCTGTGAAATTGGCGAACACATCTTCGTTGTAGACGATACAGTTTTGAAAGATCTCGATGAGAGATGCACCCTCAAAAGCGTGCGCTTGTTGCAGAACGTCGCTCATGCCCACTTTGTCCGTGTCGACACCGCGTGCGTAAAACTTCGCACCCGCACCGAGTGCGAACTGTCCCGGTGAAATGGGCGTGTCGATCGAACCGGCCGGGCTTGACGGCGACGTTGTGCCGACGCGAGAGGTCGGTGAATACTGCCCCTTGGTCAGGCCATATATTTCATTGTTGAATAACAAAATCTTAAGACCGATATTACGCCGCAATGCGTGCATCAGGTGATTGCCACCGATCGACAAGCCGTCGCCATCGCCCGTCACTACCCAGACATCGAGTTCTGGATTCGCGAGCTTCAAGCCCGTCGCTATCGCCGGCGCGCGGCCGTGGATCGTATGGAAGCCATACGTCTCGACGTAATAAGGGAAGCGAGCCGCGCATCCGATACCCGAAACGAAAGCTGTGTTTTCCCGACTGGCGCCGACGTTGGCCAATGCCTTGGTCACCGCTTTTAGTACCGCATAATCCCCGCAACCCGGACACCAGCGAACCTCTTGCGACGTTGCAAAATCTTTGGCCGTCAATTTCTCGCTCATGACGTTTGCCCCTTCGTGACTGCCGCAATTTTTTCGATAAGCTCACTGATTAGAAACGGCTGCCCACTGACTTTCGGAAACGAAATCGGATCCAGGCAAAGCTTGTCGCGAAGCAGTGTTGCGAGTTGGCCCGTATTCATTTCCGGCACCAGAACTTTTTCGAATCGCCCCAGCAGATCGCCGAGGTTTCTCGGCAATGGATGGAGATGCCGCAAATGCACAAAGCTCGCGCCCGTCGCCTTGGCGGCCTGAAAGACAGGTCCATAGGTCGATCCCCAGCCAACAACAACCAGGTCGCCACTATCATCACCGAGTTCCATGGACTGGTCCGGAATGAAATTAGCGACAGACTCGACCTTCGCGGCGCGAAGATTCGTCATCGTCTGATGATTCGCCGGGTCGTAGGAAATGTGGCCGGTATCGATGTCTTTTTCCAGACCACCGATACGGTGCATTAGTCCCGGCATGCCGGGCGTAATCCAGGGTCGGCCGAGGCTGTCCTCGTCGCGAGCAAATGCGCGCCGCTCGGGGCTCTCATCGGAATCCGGGACTTCCTTGTGTTTGATGGGGCGCAGTGATGAAACGTCGGGAATCTTCCACGGCTCGGCGGCGTTCGAAAGATAACCGTCGGCCAGCAAAATTACAGGCGTCATGTGACGCAGAGCAATGCGAACCGCCTCGATAGCCATTTCAAAACATTCGCCGGATGTGGCTGCCGCAAGTACCGGTATCGGTGTATCGGCATTACGGCCATAAACGGCCTGATAAAGATCAGACTGCTCGGTTTTCGTTGGCAGTCCCGTCGACGGTCCGCCGCGCTGCCAATTGACGATCACCAGTGGCAGCTCAGCATTGACCGCCAGCCCCATGGCCTCGGTCTTCAATGCGATGCCGGGCCCGGAACTTGAGGTCACGCCGATCATGCCACCGTACGATGCGCCGATGGCAGCGCAAATAGCAGCAATTTCATCTTCCGCCTGATAGGTACCGACACCCATTTCGCCCAGGCGTGAAAGTCGATGCAATAACGGCGAGGCCGGTGTAATCGGGTAGGAACAAAACATGACGGACTTGTCGGCCAGTTCACCGGCGGCAGCGATGCCGAGCGCCAACGCTTCAGCTCCTGTGATACTGCGATATTCGCCGGCCTCCAGTTTTGTTTCTGGCAGTCGGATTTGCGGTAAAGCCGCAGCGAGTTCGGCGGTCTCTCCGTATGCGTGTCCGGCACGCAAGGCGGTGATGTTGGCGTCACGCAGGGTGGCTTGTTTCGCAAGGCGGCGATTGATCCAGGTTTCGACCGATGCAAGGTCTCGGCCAAACATCCATAGCAGCACACCGAGCGCCCAGAAGTTCTTGCAGCGTCCACCCTCGCTTTTGCTGAGACCAAACTCTTTGACGGCTTCGAGGTTCAGGTGCGTGATATCAGCAGTCACAAGCTGGAAGTCGGAAAGGGTGTCACCGTCTCGTGGATCGTTCTCGTAACCGGCCTTGACAAGGTTGCGTTTCGTGAATCCGTCATTATTCAGAATGATCAGCGCACCCTTTCGGAGCAGCGGCAAGCTCACCTTCAGGGCAGCCGGATTAAATGCGACCAGCACATCGGGCGCATCGCCGGCCGTCGTGATCGGGCCTCCGCCAAGGTTGATCTGATAGGCAGATACCCCAAACGTTGTACCGACAGGCGCCCGGATTTCGGCCGGATAATCCGGAAACGTCGCGAAATCGGCGCCCGATAGCGCCGTCGAGACCGTAAATTGCGATCCCATCAGTTGTATGCCGTCGCCGGAATCGCCCGCGAGGCGCACGACGATTGATTCTACATCCTTGTTTTTATTCACTAATATTGTGCTTTTTGAGATTGAGTCAATGCCGGATCAGGCGCTTGCCCGTGAGTTTAACGCAATCGACAAGTCGCCGGTCATAGAGTTAAATCTGAGCTTGATTAGCGGCACGACTTCGCATAGCGTACGCGCTCCGGAAATTGAGATTACCAGCATGACATTCGTTGTTACAGAAGCCTGCATCAAGTGCAAACTAACCGACTGCGTCGAGGTTTGCCCGGTGGATTGCTTTCACGAAGGCCCCAATTTTCTCGTCATCGATCCTGATGAGTGCATCGACTGTACCCTGTGCGAACCTGAATGCCCGGTTGAGGCTATATATTCCGAAGATGAGTTGCCACCGGGCCAAGAGCAGTATCTCAAGCTCAACGAAGAACTGTCACATGACTGGCCCGTGATCACCGAAATGAAAGACCCGCCCGATGATGCGGATGAGTGGCGCGAAGTAAAAGATAAGCTGCAATATTTAGAACGATAGTAGGAGCGCGCCCCCGCGCGCGAAGCGAAGCAGCGGCCGTAAGGCCGCCAATGCCAGGCGCGCAAAAATTTGTCGGCCGCGAGGCGGCCTCCTACGACGCAAATTCGATCAACACCTCCGCCAACTCCGCCCCGCTATCTTCCTGCAGAAAGTGCCCCGCATTCTTAATCTTCACGTGCTCGAGCCTTTTTGCGCCCGGAACAGTTTTCTGCCAGACCTTTTCACCACCACGCGTGATCGGATCCCGGTTGCTGAACGTCGTAAGAAACGGTTTTTGCCAGTCTTCAAATACAGCCCATGCGGCTCGATTGGCGGCTGTGGCGGTATCGTCCGGCGTTGAGGGAACGAGCAACGGAAAAGCGCGAGCTCCGGCCTTGAATTTTGCAGAGGGAAATGGCGCGTCGTAAGCCGCAATTTCCGCATCGCTTAATTCCTTAATCGTCCCTTTTTGTAGCAGCTTGCCGATCGGAAACCAGGGGCTGAAGCGCGCGAAGTTCTGCCAGATTCTGAATGCTGTTGGTAGTTTCTGATCACCCGTCACGAGGCCTCCATTACCCAGGGCTATACGAGCAAATCGCTGTTCATTCTCCGCCGCGACTCGCAGGCCGATGAGTGAGCCCCAGTCCTGACAGAACAGCGTGATGTCCTTGAGATCAAGCGACTCGATAAACTGTTTCATCCAGCTAACGTGTCCCGCGTAGGTGTAATCGCTCTTGTTAGCGGGTTTATCGGATTTGCCAAAACCAATCAGGTCAGGCGCAATTACACGAAACCCGGCGTCCCGGAGTGGCGGAATCATGTGGCGGTAGAGATATGACCAGCTCGGCTCGCCATGCAGTAACAATATGACGGCGCCATCCTTTGGACCTTCATCGATGTAATGCATTCGTAAACCGTCAACTTCAATGAAGTTGGGATTGAAGTTGTAGTTGGGGAGATTCTCAAAACGTGAGTCGGGGGTACGCAGTGCCTGCATTAGTCGTGTACTCTCAATTATCGTCTGTCAGTGAACCATCATAAACTCAAATGAGCAGTACTCGCGCCAAAATTATTCGCAGGATCTCGAGCGCCTACGTACGCCGCCTCAACATTGCCAATGTTGATTTCGAACAGGTTCGCCGTCTGTGGAACAAATTCGGCAAGTTGCTGGTTACCGCGTTCGGTGTGCACGTGCAATCCGGCGAGATCAATGGCCTCTATGTCGAGTGGTTGACGCCGAAGGAACGTATGGACGGCAAATTGATGCTCTATTTGCACGGCGGTGGCTACGTTGTCGGCGGTTGCGATATGCATCGCCAAATGGTCAGCCACATAGCCCGGGCGGGCCGTATCCGAACGCTGTTACCCGAGTATCGTCTGGCACCCGAGCACAAATTTCCCGCGGCGATAGATGATGCTGTGGCGATCTACAAGTCAATTCTGGACATGGGCATCAAGGCGGAGGACATTGTGTTTGCGGGCGATTCTGCCGGTGGTGGGCTAGCAGTTGCGACGATGCTGGCGCTACGGGATGCCGCTGATCCCATGCCCGCAGCCGCGGTATTGCTGTCCCCTTTTCTGGATGTCACGGGCAGCGGTAATTCGATGCAAGCGCGCGCGGCACAGGACCCCTGGTTTCGTCCTGAGGACCTGGAATTTATTGCAGAGCAGTATTGCGATTCCCACCAACGTCGTTTCCCGCGCGTGTCACCGGTTTTCGCAAACGTAGAAGGGCTGCCACCGCTGTTCATCCAGGTGGGTGATGATGAGATCCTGTTAAGCGATTCGGAACGTATAGCGGATGAGTGTATTGCTGCCGGGATTGATGTTGATCTCGAGGTTTGGCCCGAGATGTGGCATGTGTTTCAGATGTTCGTCCGCAAGATGCCGGAGTCGCAGCGGGCCATCAGAAAAATGGGTGCGTACATTCAGTCTCGCTGGAACTAGACAACGCCGAATCAGAAACCGGTCTGTTTATTGGCATCGTCGTACATCTTTGTCATAAACGAACGAATGGCAGGCTCAGCTTCTTCTTTCGTCATGAGTTTTTGTTTCTCCAGCACGACGGCCATGTCTTTGATCGAACGCTTGCCATCGATGAGCGACATGATGAAAGAATATATTTGCGTCGTCATTGCCTGTTGCCGGAACGATGGCGTTAGCGGCACCGGCTCTTTGCCGGTGACAATCCAGTCCGGCAGCGCGGTGTGTCGCGCTGGTTTATCCACAGCTCGTTCTTTGTACGCCGAAAAAGAAAAAACGCGCTCCTGACGGCCGTGTCGGCTTGCTGGCGAACTCATGTAGGGAATGGTCGCCTGGGAAACGTACGGATCGGAAAACCCGTTTTCGGCGACGATCGCTTTGGTTTCTTCCGGGCTGTAACAATTCGCACGTTGCGGACTCGAAAAAGCCAGTGAGCCGAAGTTGACCCAGCGACCGGTGTCCTTCAGGAGATTATTGATACGTCCTGCGAGTGCTGGCAAGTCTTCGCTAATGATGTCGATGAGCCAGGGTGTCACGACCGTATCGAAACAGGCATCCGGAAACGGCGCTCGTAAGGCGTCACCGAAAACAAGATGAAAGTTTTCGTCCACGATTTCCGGGGCTGTCAGTTTGCGGAGTACTGCATCGTCGTCCAGGGCCAACGGCGCGATCGGAAACTCGTAGAGGCTGAGTCTTTTTCCAGAGGTTACCGCATTGGCGACGAACATGAGTAGCGGATTGAAGTCCATGGCCACGGTTAACGAGCAGTCGAGGCTGGTATGAATATCGTACGCCAGGCGTCCGGCACCCGACCCGAGCACCAGGACGTTGCCAAGTTCAGCGTGGTCGTGAAGTACCGCTCGAATCTGCTTTAGGGATGCCTTGTTTTCTTCCTCGCCCCACGACCAGTCGCGGTGAATGTTGGGGTAGTAGGTGTTCAACCCCTGATCGGATGGCATTCTCGTGCGCAGAGCAAGATAGCTTTCATAATTGCCCTGCAGCGATTGCAGCTCGATCGGTTGCAGCAGTTTCTGCAGCGATCGCCGGTGCGATTCGAGTGCTTTTCTGTACCGTTCGACGCGACGCTTGGCCAGCGAACGGATATCTTCAGTCTGTAGCTCTTTGTCGAGACCGGCAATCTCATGGCTGAGTTTTTGCAATGAAAACTGCAGCCGGCCTCGCCATTCGCCGAGCGCCGCCTGCGGTTCGGCAAACATCCAGGGGATACCGTCCAGCAGTGGAAAATCAATCTTGCAGGCCTTGCAATGCAGCCGGTCGTCCGACGCGTCAAGCGGTGTCTTGTCGCAGCGCGGGCAGGCGAGGAGCGTTGTTAAGTCCGTCATGGCTGCCGATTATGCACTACTGGAGATAAGGTGACAGTGACCTTATCTCCAGAGTTAAGGTCACTGTCACCTTATCTATTCTTAAAGCGGACGACCCTGGGTTATAGGGGATTTGCGATTGTGCCACTCACGATGGGTTCGAACGCCGTGAATGTGTCGAGCTGTGCGCCACCACCCAGGCCGTGATTCCAGGGGTTGCCGTTCGAATCCAGTATCAGGTTGGCAAATCCGCCTTGCTCGCCGTGCAATGCCATGTAATTCAGAATTACCGAGTTAACGAGCAAGTTCACATTATTGGCCATTGGTGTTGCGGCGCGCATTACCGAACCACCCGCATCCATCGCACCAATTTGTTGATGCAGCGCCTGCTCCTCCGGAGTTCCACCCAATAACACCGGTCTTCGCGTAGGGTTGTAAACAAGGAAGAACGACGCGGCGGTCGATGAGTTGTCACTGGTCCACATGCCCTTGTTGCGGCCTGCCGTCGATGTATCGATCGCGCCATTTGAAGACAGTGAACCGTCACTGAAGACGTACATCATGACCGGCTTGCCGAGACGTGCAGCGTACTCGAGTACAGCGCCCATACAACGACCGGCGCGGAAGTCTTTGACTTCGCCCTCAGATCTGCCGCCGCCGTGGTAATCGTAGCCGCCCATTTCAATGCAACCCGCGCCGGCGAAACCGTTCATCACGAGTTTCATGACGGATGCGGTTTTTTGGAATTCACGTGCATCACGGCTGCCGTCCGTGAATTCGGCCGTAGTGAAGATTGCAGAACCATCACCAGCAACAATGTTGGTGTCCAGAAGAGGATCGATCGGCACGCCGCCGAATTCCTCCGCAATATGCGCGGCCTTCACATAACCGCAATTCACGGCCTGCTTGATCTGGGCATCGGTTGGAAGTTGAGTGCTAACACGACCCATTTTCGCGTCACTGAGGCGGTATATGGACTCCATGACCGCTGTCGCATCGGCCTTGGAAAGGATACCGACGAGATCGCCCGTGTCGACCAGATTGACGACGTCGCTCGGACGGTCGACTTTCGTGGGTCGCAGCTCCGGATCGAAGAGTACTGCCGGCAGTATCGAGTTACCGCCCGAGTCGGAGTTCTCAGAGCCGGCGAGGGTCAGGATAGATCCCTTCGAGCCAGCCCGTGCGATGCCGTACATCGGGTTGTGCGGATTGTTGCCGGTGTCGTTATCAGAACGGGCGGGAATCACAGCGCCATTAATGTTGGCTTCTGTTCCGGCCGTAAGGCTTGCGATAATGCCGCGACGAAACGCGCTGTCGAGGTGAAAACCGAGGCCTAAATCGAAGTTATCGAACGGGACCCCGGCGGCATCCGTCAGCCCGGGAACCATATCGCCCGGCAGGCCCATTTTCTCGTAGCCCGCGGTACCCAGAAAGTCACTTTGCCCGCCAGACTGACCGACCAGGACATTTGAGCCGGAAATGTTTGCGCCCCCGGCCAGATCGAAACAGATGAACGGAATCTTCCCTGCTCCGTCTGTGATACGGCAAGTATTCAGCCTCATGTCATCGACGTCCGGTGACAATTGCGCCATTGCGCTCGCCGGCAGCATGCCCAGCGCACCAGCGCCAACGGTGTAAGCGGCACCGGTCATGAATCCCTGTGCCACGAACTGCCGTCGCGTGACAGGACGCGGATGATCTCCATGAAGCTGCGGCGCATCCCAGTGCCGTGCATTTCGTCTTTTAGTCATCTTCCTGAGTTCCTTTAGTCCTGTCTTTATTGAACCAGCGTGGCAGCACTTCCGAGCACGGAGGCGCATACACCCTTGGCAATTGCTCGCGTGTCACTCGGACCTGCAAGTAGTCTGTCAATAAGATTGTTAGGCCGACCGCCGGCCGCGCTGAATGCCGCAACCTCGTCATAAACGATCGCGTGAGTTGGCTGTGACAGAAGTTGTGGTCCACCCGAAGTCTGACCGACAGCACGAGCGATCAAAGGATCGACGAAATTGCTGCGGTTGCCCGAACTAAACGCTGTTGCCGCTGGCTGAGCGAAGTCGAAAGCCGTCCAGATAATACCTTCTGCATCGGGATTCGGATCTACATTGCTACCGATCGCGGCATCGCAATACTGAATGGCAAGCTGTGCGATAGCGACCTGATGCGATGACAGGAATGTGCTGATGTCCTCGATGGCCGGGAGCGACTGCCTGAGTTCCTGGTAAGTCTCATCCACGTGGTCCGTAGTGACCCCGTTCGCCGTATAAACCATCAGGCGATCGACCCCAAGGATGGCGGCATACGTCGCATCGATCTCATCAAATGTACGCACACCAATTGTCGCGGCATCGACCAGATCCGTTGGTGTAACAACCAGCATCGGGTCTTCCGGGCGGTTGTAGATAGCACCGTCGATGTTGTCGAAAGTCAGGAAGAACTGGTCGTCGTCAGGACCTTTCTCAAGCGGAATCACCGCACCCAGTACGGATAATGGCTGCCCGAGTTCCTGGTTCAATGTCGAATCCGTAGTCTCTGCCATATTCGCATAAGACTGTCCTACGGAAACCTCACGGCCATTCATCGCGAGATGCAGTCCTTCGATCGCAATGCCGTCCGGTGTCGAGCCATCGAGAGTCAGGAAGTGCGGTCTGTCGAACAGGTACGAGAAGCTGTCAAACTGTTGCGCCTCAAACAGTACGAACGAGGTGTCGACCGGAGCACCGATGCGCTCGGACACATCGAACAGCATGAAGAAGCGCTCACCGACACCCGCGTCGAAGTTCTGTGTGATCTGCTCCTGGGTTAGCGCACGGCGATGGACTGCGGCCAGTCGGAAAGTACCTTCCCACAAGCCATCACTGGAGGCTTCGTTGCCGAGAATGACCGCGAAGTTGTTCTGCCAGTCGATCAGTGTACCGCCAGGAACAGGGTCGACGCCTGTTTCCATGACACCATTAACGTAAATTGTACGACCGTTAATCGGATCGTAGGTAGCAACGACGTGTTGCAATGTCGCCTGCAGGACCTCGTCCATGGCGGGCGTCGAATGCGCAGGATTTCCGTCCAGCTGCATCAATGGCACGCCATTACCGTCGACGGCATTGGTGCGCAGCAGGAAGTCGTAGTCATAAAGCGTTTGCTGTAACGCGAAATTACGCGCCTGAGGGCCGGCAGAATAGCTGACGATTTGCGCCATTTCCTGAGTTACGTTCGCGGGAACGACCCAGGCTTCGATCGAAAATTCTCCCGACTCCTGCAGAACGTCGTGCAGCTTCTTGCTGGCGGCTGTTGAGCCCTGGGCTTTGCCCGGACCTTGTGCCGCGTCAGTACCGATCGTGATTCCCCAGCCGCCAAACCAGCTGACATCGCCAGAGAAATTCAGGTCAATCGCAGGATCGACACCACTGGTATCGAACGCCGTCAGCCCGCTGCCGGATTGAAATTCCCAAAGTGCAACCTGGGCGTCTTCATAACGGTTACCGCCCGAAGCGAGCGTGCCGTCAGTGAGCCTTAACGCTTTGCTGATCAGGAGTGCCGGATCCACAACCGTTGCACTAATACCGTTTGCAAATGCCGTGATCGCCGCGAGCATTTCCGTTTCGGCCGTGGCGCAATCATTGTTCCAGCAGTTATGTGACTCACCAGAGATCAACGGGTTCGGACTTACCTTGATCACGAATCTGGAATCGATCGGTGAATCCAGGTTAATTTTCGATTGGGCCGCTCCGTACGCTACGTCGATATCCGGGTCAGCAAAATAGGGTTGCTGCGCTGTAGGAGACTCTGAGCTGTGGCAACCCTGGCAGTATCGTTCCAGAATCGGAGTATATACGAGTGTCTGAAAAGCGGCCGGGTCAACCGGAAAACTCTTGCTGTCCGCGGGATCCTGAGACAGCGGCGGCGTCAGTACTATTTGACGTCCGCCATCGGCCGTAGTGCCTACCCAGTTTTCGATCCACGTCGTCAGAATCGATCCGCAAACACCGGGGTCTTCGACCCAGCAGTGATGTCGTTCAGTGGTAGAGCCGACTTTGGCAACGACGCGAGATGCACCCGGTTGAATTTGATCAACGACGGTAATGGCGGCGTCGTATGCCACATTGACGTCGTCGTTGCGGACGAACATCGGTACCTGGGCAACGGTCTCGTTGTGACAGTTACCACAACGGTCCGTAGTTTTGGCATTCGACCAAAATTCCTGCTGAAACTTCAGTACCTCCGCATCGCGTGCTGCAGGACCGGCATACGCGGCGTTGTTACCGTTGCCGGGCGCTTGTGCAACCGGGTTGTCAGTCGTTGTGGCGCCGCCACCGCAGCCCGCGAGTATCAGGCTGATAAAGAGCGGTGCAATGCCGGAGCGCACTGATCGGATCGCCCGGTTACGGGTTGTCCACGTATGGGTAGCAATTCCGATTGCTTTAGTCATTATCATGTCTCCCTACTGGCCCATGCAGTGAACGGCGGTATCGGCGAAAACCTGTTTCATCCGATAGCCCGTACTACGGAACGTAGCAATAATCTGGTCAACCTTGCCGTTGTCCGGCAGGTCTGGCTCGCGCAGGCAGACTGCGCGAAATACTTTCTTAACCTGACAGGCGGCGAATGCCTGACTATTGCCCAGTTCGTCGCCTAAGGACTGAGCGCCGTCTCCGGAACCCGGCCGCGCGGCATCAAAGCCGAGATAAGAGTTCTGGCCTTTGCGCCAGTAGTTATCCCAGTGGTCATCGGGAGTTCTGTATCCTTGCGGGAAATTCAGGTCGTTATTGAAGTACTTGGGCTGCACATTGTTTGCCGTGTATTGAATGGCGCCGGTGTTCTCATCGTAGGTGTAATACGCGAAAGCCTGCGTCATAGGGTCCATACCCGTATGACATCCGATACAGTTATTCAGAAACAGTCTGCTATCACCGCCCGGGCTGCGGCTCACGTCCTGGCGAATGCGGTCGGGTGGTAGCGCCGGATCGTGCAACTGTTCCATATCGCTGCAGAAGTGGTTGATCATTGTGAAACGAAACATCGCACGATTTGTGCCGGCGACGAAAAACGACTCTGCTGCGGCACGCGAGGTCAA
This sequence comes from Woeseiaceae bacterium, assembly GCA_021773095.1. Lineage (GTDB taxonomy): Bacteria > Pseudomonadota > Gammaproteobacteria > Steroidobacterales > Woeseiaceae > UBA1847. The sequence goes on from JAJFKR010000036.1 coordinate 23,232, forward strand.
TACGCCCGCGGCGGCACCCGAAGGAATATTGTTTACCGTAGATTGCTGCGCAGTCTCAAGCTCATCACGCAAATTGATGTTGTTCGCCTCGAGTTGCGCGTAATGATCATTATTATTGGCAGATGGGGCGGCAGGCACTACGCCCGCCCGGCCAACGTACGTGATATCTCGAGACAGCAATTGATTAAACGGCTGATCGTCACGAATCAAGCCGATAACTGTCGCAACGTAGTCATTCAATGGCACGAACATCGAGCGGTCACGATTTGTCCACGGAGCTGCGAAATTCTTTAAGGTCACGTTGTAGAAATTCTTATCGTTCATTGCGATATAGGCCGCGCACTCAGCACCAGGATCGAAGCCCGTAAGCGTGAAGCTCGCGCAAACAGGATTGGTACCCTGAAGAGCATCTTCCATTTGCTGCAGCACAATTCCGGTCGGCGGGACGCCGGCAAGACGGTCGTGAATTCGCCTGGCTTTTTCGCTATCTCCCGCGTTCGCCGGCATTGCAAGCACTGCGACGAGCAGTCCGGCCACCACCAAGCGAAAAAAGGCTTCAAAAACGTCATCCATGTGTTTTGTCCACTTCCTGTTATTCATATTGTTTCTGCTCTTAGGTCATTAATCGACTGTCGTGCATCGTCGAGCCGGGTCGGCAAATACTGCCAAACTTCTGACGGTATCACCGTGAAAGCACTCACAGTCCTTGAATTACCTGTTGCTGGTCTGTGGCGAAATCAAAGTATCTGCAATCGTTAAAGCAAGTGCTGTGCCAGTTTCGGGTCGATAGCGAAGCCACCTGATAAAACGTATAAAAAACAAATCGTTATAGACGACTAGTAGGCATAAACCGAAATAGAGATATGTCAACTGATTGTCGGCAGTTCCGAACAACGAATTCAGCCGGGCTGGACAAGTTACTGATTGTGAAGGGTTGTGCAACTGTCGCCGAAGGGAGACAGGGCGGGCAGGAAGTGACGCCTCTGAACAACAACGCCGAGTGAGACAAACTTAAAGCAGTTTCTGGGAGGCGCGCCTTTTTGACGCGATTCGGTGCGCAAAACAGTTTCTCCGCAAAGTGCTTACTGTTCCCGGTCGTTGTCGTACTTTTGAGACATTACATCGGTGTCGCCGCCTCTCTTATAATTCGACACTGTGAACGCGTTAACGGTAAGGCGACCGCAATGCAGCGTAACCTGCCACGAGGCCGAAGGTGAGAGCTATGAACAAGCTATCGCAACAAACTGAAAATGGAACTGCCAGGAAACTGACCAGGATGGTCGTGTTGTCGATGGTGAGTATTCTTATTGCTGCGTGCAGCAAAGGGGAGGGCGTGCAGCTCGGCACAGGGCAGGACCCTGATCCCGTCGTTATCGATTTCCCGATTGCCTACATAAAGTCTCCTTTGCCAACAGACAACAACGGCGTATTCCAGCAGCAGGATCTGCGTGAGCAAATTACGTTTGATTTTGGGGCTGACCTGTTCTTTCGCGACCGTGCCTCGGTTAGTGCGCTGCCTGTCAATATTACTGAGCGTGTTTCCATGGGGCTCGCGGCGGTTCGCGATGTTGAGATCGACTACGATGGAAGTCGTTTGCTGTTCGCGATGCGCATGCCATTCGAAGCCGGTGTCGCTGTAGAAGACCAGGTTGCCACCTGGAATATATGGCAGTACACGTTCGCAACCGATGCACTCATTCGCGTGATGTCGTCACCGCTCACCGCTGAGATTGGGCATGACATCATGCCGAAATATCTGCCGGACGGACGCATCATATTTTCATCAACGCGCCAGTCGCAATCACAGGCACTGCTGCTCGACGAGGGTAAGGGCGGCTTCCCTGCACAGGACGAAGACGACAACGAATTTACATTCAACCTGCACGTGATGAATGACGACGGTAGCGGGCTGAAGCAGGTAACGTTTAACCAGAGTCATGATCTGGATGTATCGGTACTCGATAACGGCCAAATCGTTTACAGCCGCTGGGACCACAATGGGCCGAACGATGCCATTAACCTGTACCGTATGAATCCCGATGGTTCCAATCAGGAATTGTTATACGGCCAGCAGAGTCATGATACCGGCGTAAACGGCGCGACGATTCAGTTCATGCAACCGCGCCAGGTCGAAGATGGGCGCGTCATGGTTTTGGCACGTCCGTTCACGAACACTGAGGGCGGCGGCGAGTTGATTCTCATCGACACACCGCAATATCTCGAAAACACTCAGCCGACGAAAGATAATATCGGGATACTCTCCGGACCGGCGCAGGAAGACGCAACGATTAATGATGTATCGACAGTGCCGGGTGCACCTTCACCGGGTGGCCGCTACTTCTCTGTCTTTCCGATTCAGGACGGTACCAGCCGATTGATGGTCAGCTGGAGTCAATGCCGCCTGGTAGAGATCTTGCCGGATGACGGCGATCCCAATACGATCGACGAACGGATTGTTGCTTGTACGCCTGACAATCTTCTGAACGTACTCATTATCGACCCGAACGATGCCAATCCACCGACACCAGTCGTTGGTGATTTTCTGGTTGCTCCACCGTTGTACGGCATCTGGATATACGATCCCCGCGATGACACGCAGCTACCGATTGTTGCCGGTGAAGAGGGCTTCATGTTTACGGAAGTGGTGTCGGCTGACCCGCGTTCGGCACCGCCCGTGGTACTTGACGGTCTGAATAATTTCGCGCTGGACTCATCGCTCGCCGATAATGGCGAAGCATTGCTGAATATTCGCAACGTCTATGATTTCGATGGCGCGTTTCTGCCGGGAGTCGATCCGGTAGTACTGGCTGATCCGCTGCAAACGCCGGCCGCGAGTCGACCGGCGCGATTCCTGCGTATCCAAAAAGCGGTATCGCAGCCCAATGACGATATTCGTGACATTGACGACACAGCGTTCGGTATTTCGACCGCGTTTGGGATGAAAGAAATCGTCGGCTACGCGATGATCGAACCGGACGGTTCAGTAATCACCAAGGTGCCTGCCAATGCGGCGTTGATGATCAGTATCGTTGACGAAAATGCCATGCGTATCACGCAGCGGCATCAGAACTGGATCTCCGTCGCACCCGGTCAGGAATTGAAATGCACAGGCTGCCATGATGCCAACAGTGGCGTATCGCACGGTCGTATCGACGCTTTCGATAGTGCCTACACAGGTGCTACCACGCCGGGTGTGCCGTTTCCGAATACAGATCCGCAGTGGTTTGTCGGCGAGGTCGGCGAGACGATGGCGGAGGTGCGGGCACGCGTGACGTGTGCGACGGACTGCGGGTCGATCGAGCCATTGATGGATGTGGTCTATCGTGACGTCTGGACCGCGGATCCGCTGGTAGCTGCAAACAATCTCGATATCGACTATCTGTACCAGGACCTGACCACAGCTTCCCCAACGTCGCTTTCGTGTCAGCAAAACTGGCAATGGAATTGCCGCAGCGTTATCAATTACGTGTCGGTCATACACCCATTATGGAATGCGCCGCGACTGCGCACGATCGATGATGACAATGATCCGGCAACGCCGGAAGTGCCGGAACTCGATGCCAATGGTGTGCAACTCAGCGACAATTGCCTGCAATGCCATACGCCGTTCGATGCCGTGAATAACGTGCCGAGGGTTCCGGCCGGGCAGCTGGAATTACAGACTGGAATGTCGACCGATGAACCCGATCATGAGATCGCCTATCGCGAACTGTTAGTTACTGATAACCTTCAGGTATTGATGAACAACATGGTAGTGGATGCGACCGTGGTTATTGGCCTGGATGCGAACGGAGTCCCCATCCTCGCGAACGTACCGACTGCATCTCCTGCCTCCATTGGTGGCGCAAGGGCTTCGAGCGATTTCTTTGACCAATTCAATAATCCTAACGACCTCATTCACTTCAATATTTTGTCCAAAGCGGAGCAGCGTCTCGTCGCGGAATGGCTGGATATCGGAGCTCAGTATTACAACAATCCCTTCGACGCCCCAGCCAACTAGCAGCGCTTGGCTCGGATGCCTGGTAGCCGTCGTACTGCAGTTACTTCTCGCAGCGCAGGCTTACGCTGCCGATGAATACAGATCTGTAACCATTGCTGACCCGTACCTCGAAATGCGTACGGGACCCGGTCGCGGTTATCCGATATTTCACGTTGTTGATCGGGGCGAAACCGTTGCTGTCATAATGCAGCGCACCGAGTGGTATCTCGTGCGTTCGGGCAGCGGCAAGGAAGGCTGGGTTGACCGGGCGCAGATGGAACTGACGCTGCAACCCGATGGCAATCCCGTTAGCTTCGATGAAGCCGGTCTGGAAGATTTGACCAACGCGAAATGGGAATTGGGCGTATTGGCCGGCGATTTTGGCGGCGCAAATATCGTTTCGCTTTATGGTGGGTATTCGCTGAATCCCAATGTTTCCGTTGAATTATGGGGATCACAGATTCTTGGCAATTTTTCAAACGGTTGGATGGGTAGCGTAAACGTTGTTCACGAAGCATTTCCTGAATGGCGTGTTTCACCGTTTTTCACCCTGGGCGCGGGTGTCATACACACGAGCCCAAAGTCGACGATTATCCAGGGCGAGGATCGCACCGATCAAATCGGTCATGTCGGTGCTGGTTTCCGGGCTTACGCGACGCGACGATTTCTGTTGCGCGCTGAATACAAGAGCTACGTGGTTTTCACGAGCCGTGACGAAAATGAGGAAGTAGAAGAATGGAAAGTCGGTTTCGCGTTCTTTTTCTAATTGTTGCGATTGTTGGCCTGTCGGGCTGTGCCGCAACAAAAAATTTATTCGGTTTTGGTCGCGAAGAGGCACCGCCTCCCAGCGCCGAGCCGCCCGGGCAGGTGATTGACCCTCAGGTTGAGCGTCGCGAAATCAAAGAGCCGGCGATAGACCGCGAGGATTTCGAGATTGGTGCCTACGTCGGCATTATGGGTATAGAAGACTTTGGCTCAAATGTCTCCTACGGTGTGCGGCTTGCCTACCACATCACGGAAGGTTTCTTCGTCGAGGGCACGGTTGGTCAGTCCGAAGGTGGGCTGACAAGCTTTGAGGTTTTGTCCGGCGGTGCGCGGCTCATTACAGACAGCGAACGAACGCTGACCTATTACAATCTAAGTCTCGGCTACAACATTCTCCCCGGCGAAGTTTTTCTCGGTGAGGGGCGTGCATATAACACAAACTTATATCTGATCGCCGGGCTGGGTTCGACACGGTTTGCGGGCGATGACCGTTTCTCCGTCAATGTGGGCGCTGGCTATCGCTTTTTGCTGAGTGATTCCGTGGCATTGCACCTGGATTTCCGGGATCACCTGTTTGATATCGATTTACTCGGCGAAGAAAAGACAGTTCACAATCTTGAAGGGCATCTTGGCGTCACGGTGTTCTTCTGAGGCAACGGTCACAGTCAGATCTCACCAGCGTCGATAAAGTACAGGAATGTTCATGAACAAACGATTGACAGGACGAATCTTGCTAGTGCTGCTGGTCCTTACGGGGATTTCGGCCTGCGGACCGATTGAGCCGTGGGTGAAACCCTACGAGCGCGACAAGCTGGCAGACCCCATCATGGCGCTGGATGACGATGCCGTCTCGACGTCCTACATACAGCATGTATACGAAGCGCGGGAAGGTGCGCGTGGTGGCGAAGGTGCCGCCGGTGGCGGCTGCGGCTGCAACTGATCCAGATGACCCGGCGATGATGTTACGACGACTGACACTGACCACGATGTTGCTGGCAATAACCGGCAACGCATTCGCGGGCGTATTGCCGGAGGATCGTGCGGACATCCTGTATCACCTCTACGACGGGGGCGGTGTCGAAATTGATGGCCCGTCGATCCTGGTTCGTAAAAAGGTAGGCAAGAGCGTTTCTGTGGTTGGCAACTACTACGTCGACATGGTCAGTTCGGCATCGATCGACGTTGTCACAACAGCGAGCCCGTATACAGAAGAACGCACGCAGTGGTCGCTGGGCATGGACTATCTGCGCGGCAATACAACGATGCGCGTCAATTACGTCAGTAGCGAGGAATCGGATTACGACGCCGAGACGGTGAGTTTTTCGGTCAGTCAGGATATGTTTGGCGACCTCACAACACTGACCCTGGGTTACGCTTTGGGCGATGATCTGGTGAGGCGCTCCGATGACCCGACATTCGAGCGCAATCTTGACAAGCAGACTTACAGTATTGGTCTTACACAGATTCTGACCAAGAACCTGATTTCAACGTTGAACTTCGAGACCGTTACCGACGAAGGATTTCTGAACAATCCGTATCGCTCGGTTCGTTATGCCGATCTCGGCAGTGCGCTGGGCTACAGCTTCGAGCCGGAGCTTTACCCCAATACTCGGACCAGTAACGCATTGGGTCTTCGCGCCCGCTACTTTTTGGCCTATCGGGCTGCGATTGAAGGTGAGTACCGATTCTTTACCGATACCTGGGGCATAGAGGGCCACACGGCAGCGTTGATGTATATCCAACCGTGGGGCGACTTCGTCTTCTCGGGTAAATTCAGATATCACACTCAGACCGGCGCGGACTTCTACAGTGATTTGTTCTCGCGTTCGGAGGCCACGAATTTTCGTGCCCGCGACAAGGAACTCAGTTCACTGCAGAGCTACACCTTCAAGTTGAAGGCCTCCTACGAATTTCTGAATGACGACGGCAACGACTGGGGTTTTATCAAGAAAGGAAAAGTCACCGCATCAATCGATTTGCTGCACGTTGATTACGACGATTTTTCAGACCTTAGGGCGCTTGCCCCCATCGGTACGGAACCTCTGTACCAACTCGATGCCGACGTTTTTCAGGTATTCGTTTCCTTCTGGTATTGATCGCGCGCTGGGCGCGCTCCTACAGGTGATACGATAGGCTCCGGGTGAATCGGGGCGTTCCTTCCATGAGCACAATTGTGATTGCTGTCCTGCTACTGGTAATTGTGGTGGGCGTCGGTATCTATAATCGTTTGGTCCGAGGCCGCAACCGCGTCAGTACGGCGTGGAGCGATATCGATGTCCAGTTGCAGCGCCGCCATGACCTGGTACCGCGCCTGGTCGCAGCGGTTGATCAGTACGCAAAGTATGAAAGAGCGACTCTCGAGGCCGTTACGGTCTTGCGTACGGAAGCAATGCAGGCCGCTGACGTGGCAGCGAAAGGAAAGCTCGAAGAAGAACTCACGATCGGTCTGGAACGCATCATCGCACTGGCCGAGAATTATCCGGATCTCAAAGCGAACGAGAATTTTCTCAAACTGCAGAACGAGCTCGTTGAGACCGAGAATTACCTGCAGTTCGCGCGGCGCTATTACAATGGCTCGGTTCGTAACTACAATACACTGACTGAAACGGTACCGAGTAATATCGTCGCGGGTTGGTTCAGTTTTGAGTCGAAAGAGTTTTTCCAGAAAACCTCGGACGAAGCGGCGAATGTACCGCTGGTTAGCCTGGGGTCCGTCGAATGAAGAGATTATTCGTACTCTTGTCGTTGTGCCTTTCAACATCGGCGTTTTCCGACGAGCGGATATTGAGTTTTCACAGCGACATTCGCGTATTCACTGACGGCATGATCGAGGTGACAGAGACGATACAAGTACGCGCCGAGGGTAATCAGATTCGTCGTGGGATTTACCGTGATTTTCCGGTGGAGTACGAAGACCGCCTGGGAAACACTTATGAAGTTGCGCTTGAACCGCTTGCCGTATTTCGTAACGAAGTGGCGGAGTCTTTTCACACGGTACGAACCCGGCGCGACGTCCGAACTTACTTTGGTAGCAAAAACCGATTCATTGAACGCGGCGTGCATACCTACACTTATCGATATCGTGCCAACAGGATGCTCGGTTTTTTTGATGAGCACGACGAGCTCTACTGGAATGTCACCGGTAATCGCTGGGCGTTTCCCATCGACAAAGCGAGCGCGACCGTAACGCTTGGTTTCGAGGCACCTCGTGACTCGATAATGGTGGACGGATACACCGGTCGACTCGGCTCGAAAGCACAGGAATACAGTCGCTATATGGATGAGGCGGGAGCGATACACTTCAGTGCCGACAGTGCTTTGCCTGCCGCCCACGGCATAACAATTGTGGTGGGCTGGCCAAAGGGACTCGTCAGTGAGCCCACGCATTTGCAACGTGTAGGATGGCTGCTAAGTGACAACAACAATCTGCTGATCGCCGTTGTTGGCTTGTTACTACTGCTGACCTATTACATCCCGGTCTGGAAAAGTCAGGGCAAGGATCCGGAGGAAGGTGTCGTCGTCACCCGGTATGAGCCGCCGAAAGATTTCTCCCCGGCATCGTTGCGCTACATACAGCAGATGTACTATGACGACAAGGTGATGACGGCAGCCATCGTAAACCTGGCAGTAAAAGGTTATTTGGAAATAAAGGAAAAGGACGGCACGCATTCAGTTAAAAAGACCGGCGCGGGTACGCTGCGGCCGGTTCTGGCAGCCGGAGAAGAAGAGCTGTATGAGGCTTTGTTCAAGGAAGACGATGTCGTGACACTGAAGCAGTTCAATCATGAATTGCTGGGCAACGCTCGCAGTGAGCATAAGAGGTCACTTCAGGCCGACTACAAGCAAAAATACTTTCGCACCAATGGCGCTCTGAATGTCCCGGCAATCGTGATTGTTCTGGCTTCTACCATACTCGCTTTGAAGACAGGCAACGGACCAACATTCCTCGTCATCGCCACTGTTATTCTCATGTTCTTAACAATGATTTTCTTCGCCATCATCATGAAACGCCCAACGATGCGCGGTCGAAAATTGCTCGATGAGCTGGTGGGTTTCAAAGACTATCTGGAAATTGCGGAAAAAGAAGAGCTCAATCTCAGAAATCCGCCGGAAAAAACGCCAGCGCTATTCGAGACCTATCTTCCATACGCTTTGGCGCTGGGTGTGGATCAGCGGTGGTCTGAACGATTCGCGAGTCTGCTCGCGTCAATTCGGGAACCCGGCGGACAGTCCTACAGTCCAAGTTGGTACGACGGCAATTGGAATTCATCGAACTTGTCGACGGCAACCGACGGTCTTTCGAGTGGCCTTAACTCTGCCGTTAGTTCTTCAGTGGTGGCACCGGGTTCATCGTCAGGCGGCAGTGGCGGGGGGTTCTCCGGCGGTGGTGGTGGCGGAGGAGGCGGTGGCGGCTGGTAATGGCAACAATAAAAGGGACAATAAACGACTAATGAATCAGCAAATCTATACCCGCAGGCCAGCCGACAACAGCGCTATCCCGGACGTAATCTTCCTAATACTGATTGCCAATGGTGTGGCCTACGCGCTACAACAGTTTTTTCCGGGGCCCATGGAAGGATTGTTCGCATTACAACCGCTGAAGGATCCACCCGGCTATCAGTTTCCACCGTTTCTGCCGTGGCAACTGATCACCTATGGGTTTCTGCACGACACGCGATCGCTAATGCACATCCTCTTCAATATGTTGATGTTGTGGATGTTCGGCCGCGAAATCGAACGCATGATGGGCCCACGTCGATTCCTCACCTACTACATGACTTGCGTTATTGGTGCCGGCCTTATTCAACTACTGGTCGGCGTTATACAAGGGTGGGGTGTGCCGACACTGGGTGCGTCCGGTGGCGTATTTGGCATATTTCTGGCCTACGGCATGGCGTTTCCAAATCGCCGCGTCATGTTGATGTTTCCGCCGATCCCGATGAAAGCGAAATATTTTGTCATCATGCTTGGGCTTTTCGAGCTCTCAATCGGTTTTAGTGGTGTGAATAATGGTATCGCAAATTTCGCGCACCTCGGTGGTATGCTGTTTGGCTTCGCATTGATCCGATACTGGGGCAGGAGACGTCGCCAATAATGGACGCGATCGTCGCACTCGTTGTTGCCACATCGATTCTGGTCATAATTCCAGGGCCGAATGTAGCGCTGATCGTGGCGAACAGCCTGCGACATGGTTTTCGCGTGGGTGTATTCACGGTGTTTGGCACGACGGTTGGGGTTGGCTTGCAGCTTGCGCTAGTTGTTGGTGGTATGGCGGCAGTTGTCGAGGTAGCCGCTGATGCCCTTGTCTGGATACGCTGGGCGGGTGTCGCTTATCTGATCTGGCTGGGCATTCGAACGTGGCGCGAGCCAACTGCAAACCTTGAGGAAATCAAGGCAGCGCCCTCGATGTTCCTGCGTGGCTGCATGCTGGCGGCCGTCAATCCGAAAACCTTTTTATTCAACGCCGCGTTCCTGCCGCAATTTGCCAACGATGGTACGGTGAGCCAGTTCGTACTGGTCGCCAGCGTTTTCCTTGGCGTATTGTTTCTTGGCGATGTGGGCTGGGCTTTGTTCGCGAGTTCGGCCCGAAAACTGCTAGCGCGCTACGCACATTTGCGGAATCGGCTTACGGGTGGTTTTTTGACCGCCGCAGGCATTGGACTGGCGCTCTCTCGACGAACATAGCATTGCAACGAAATTGACCGTTGCAGCATCCAATAAGGGTTAACTCAGGGGATAAACATGAAAATCAAGCGCAGAGACTTTCTGGGAACTGTAGCGGCAGGTAGCGCGATTGTGACGATGCCGGGCTTTTTATCCGGCTGCGGCGTGCAGACTGCAACGGCAATTGCGTCGGCGACACCCGAAAATCCATTCATGGACTGGTTCGGGGTCGATCAGGCGGTCGTCGCCCGGGTCATGTCGGAGCTGACGTCGCGGGGTGCCGATACCGCTGATCTGTATTTTCAGCACACACGTAATAATTCTCTGACGCTTGAAGACGGCATTGTTAGCAGCGCCAATTCGGGAATTCAGCAGGGCGTTGGATTACGTGTCGTTATCGGCGATCAGACAGGCTACGCGTTTACTGAAGATCTGACCATGCAGTCGATGCTTGCCGCAGCACGAACAGCGTCAGCGATTGCATCCGGCAGTCAGATCACCTCGCCACAGTCATTCAATCCTCTGGAATCCGGTAATCTGTATACGACGACTGTGCCGTGGGCCGACGTAGGGGTTGATCAAAAGTTGCCGGTGATGAAATTCATCGAGCAGCACGCGAAGTCGAAAGACACCGCTATCGAGAAAGTCGCCGTGTACTGGAGCGATGGTGATGAGCGGGTCATGATCGCAACGCTTGATGGCAAGCTGGTCACCGACCATCGGCCAATGGCGCGTGTGACCGTCGTGGTTACAGCGAAGAAAGGCGAGGAAACCCAAACGGGATATTCGAATATTGCCGCACGCGAAGAGTTTTCCTGGTTTTCGGAAGAGCGGCTCTCAAAAATGGTTGGCGAAGCTGTCGATCGTACAATGATCCAGTTTGAGGCAAAACGTCCGCCTGCGGGCGAGATGCCGGTCATTTTGGCGGCCGGTGCGAGCGGTATTTTGCTTCACGAGGCGATTGGTCATGGGATGGAAGCCGACTTCAATCGCAAGGGGACCAGCATCTACTCCGACATGATAGGCAAGAAGGTCGCTGAGCCGTTCGTCACTGTTGTTGACCAGGCCGACATTCCGCGTGAACGTGGCGCACTTAACTACGACGACGAGGGCAACAAGGCCGGTCGAACCGTGATGGTTGAGAACGGTATATTGAAGTCCTACCTGCATGATCAGATCAGCGCGAAGCAATACGATCTGAAACCAACAGGCTCCGGTCGTCGCCAGTCTTATCAGTACGCGCCGATGCCGCGTATGAGCTGTACGTTCATGGAAGACGGTCCGCACACGAAAGACGAAATCATTGCGGCGGTTGACCACGGCATCATTTGTGAGACCTACACGAACGGTCAGGTGCAAATTGGCGCAGGCGATTACACGTTCTACGTCAAGAACGGCTGGCTGGTCGAGGGTGGCAAGATCACTGCACCGATCAAGGACGTCAACATAATCGGTAACGGACCGGAGTCGCTGAAACGCATCACGATGGTCGCGAACGACGCCAGGCTTGATACGGGCGGCTGGACTTGTGGCAAGAACGGACAGAGCGTGCCGGTATCACAGGGAATCCCGACGGTTCTTGTCTCCAACATGACGGTAGGAGGCGAAAATGTCAGTTGATCTTACGAATCAGGCACTACAGGCCGTTGAGTTAGCCAAAGCAGCCGGTGCCGACGAAGTCGCGGCATCGATCAGCCAAAATCGTGACGTCACTTTTGAATACCGTGATGGCGCACTTGAGAAGGTAAAGGACACGACATCGCAAGGTCTTGCTATTCAGGTGTTTGCCGCTGATCGTTATTCCAGCCACCAGACAACCGACCTAAACGTCGAAAGGCTGAAGGGATTCGTCGCCGAAGCTGTGGCAATTACCAATGCACTGGAACCTGATGAGTTCCGGGAAATAACTCCGGAGGAACTGTTTAAGGACAGGCCTGACGTGGACCTGGACCTCGTCGATCCTGCGGTTGCAGATATTTCCCGCGACCAGCGCCTGGCCTGGTGTGAAGCGATCGATACGGTTGCGCGTGATCATGACAAAGTGATTTCGGCCACGGCCGGAGTGTACGATGGCAGCAGCCTTTCGGCGTCTGTCAGCAGCAACGGCTTTTCCGGCACCCAGCACTCCACATACTGCTGGTACGGATCAAGCATCACGATGATGGACCGGGGCGACAAGCGAGCAGAAGACAGCTTCTATGTCGGTGGTCAGCATATTGCCAGCTTGCCGGAGGCCCCAAGCGTTGCGGGGACTGCGCTCAAGCGGGTTCTGTCGCGACTTGACTCCGAGAAAGGGCCGACGGTTAAGGCGACAATGGTTGTCGATTCGAGAATCGCCGGGTCGTTAATCGGCCGGTTGTTAAGACCTGCAAACGCACGACGCGTTCAGCAGGGACAATCGTACTGGGCCGAGCTGCTTGGCGAAAAAGCGTTTAGCGACAAGCTGACGATTATTGACGATCCGCTGATAAAGCGGGGGTTCTCATCCCGTCATTTCGACAACGAGGGGATTTCGGCAAAAGTGCTGCCCATTGTCGAAGAAGGCGTAGTAAAAAACCTGTACGTCGATACCTATTACGGTCGAAAAGCCGGCATGGTACCGACGACCGGTTCGGCGTCGAATCGGCGCATTGGTACGGGCGAGAAATCTCTGGCGCAAATTCTGTCTGATGTCGGCGATGGCGTGTACGTGACTTCGTGGCTGGGCGGAAATGCCGACAATACGACCGGCGATTTTTCACTCGGCATTCGCGGCCATATGATCGAGAACGGTCAGATAGGGCGTCCGGTTGGTGAAATGAACGTAACCGGTAACCTGCGCGACCTATTCAGTCGTCTGGAGATGGTTGGTAATGATGTTTATCCGTATTCGTCGACGCTCGCTCCGTCACTGGTGTTTACGGATGTTGATTTTTCCGGTGCCTGACTTGCTAGGCAGTTAGACCACCATCAATCGGGATCGCGGTTCCTGTGATATGAGTTGCTGCATCGCTGGCAAGAAACAGAGCGAGAGCGGCCACTTCTTCGGGCGTGGCAAGACGGCCATTCGGGCTCTCTTCGGCAAGCGATTCCAGCAGGTCGTCGACATCCACGCCGGTTTGTTCGGCCCGTGAGGCCAGCATCGGGGTATCGACGCCGCCCGGACATATAGCATTGACACGAATTCCATCGCCGGCCAGATCATGGGCCATCGCTTTGGTCATCAGGATCAGACCGCCTTTGCTGGTGCAATAGGCGACCACATTCTGCCCGCCCGCCAGTCCCCAGACTGACGAGATATTGATGATGCTGCCACTGCTTTTTTGCAGGTGAGGAATTGCAGTGCGACTCAGGTAAAAAGGTATGTCGAGATTGATGGTCATTGTGTCGCGCCAATCGTCGTCACTGGTTTCAACGGTGCCCGCGCGCACTATGATTCCGGCTGAATTGACCAAACAATCGAGGTTCCCGAACTCGTCAATGGTATCGGCAACCAGATCGTCGCATTCCTCAGACTCGCTGAGCTCGCCGGCCCAAATCGCGATGCTGTCCGAGACATCCGCGACCTCTTCCAGACGGCCCTCATCACGTCCGGCCGCCATGACTTCCCAACCGGCTTCCGCGAAGGCAATCGCGGTTGCCGCGCCTATGCCGGAGCTCGCACCAGTAACGAGAACAACGCTCATGATCTTCCCCAGAGACACGTATCGTGATATCCAGTGTATCCCATGAGCATTGAGGAAGCGTTAGCAACGCTGGGGTGGCGACAGCATTTCCAGTCACAGGTCGATCCGGACAGCACGGACACGCCGGCTCGCGTCATGAGTGTGCATCGCGGGCGCGTTGAAATTGCCAGCGAAGCGGGCCGTGCATCGATTGAATTGCATGGGCAAAGCGCGACGCTGGGATTGACCGTCGGGGATTGGGTATTAGTGGACGAGAGCCGATCCCAAATCATGGCACGGCTGCAACCATTCGGATTGTTTCAGCGCAGGGCGGCCGGTACAGGCGGGGATATTCAGGCTATCGCCGCCAATGTAGACACGCTGTTTATCGTCACATCGGCGAACCGCGATTTTAACGTTGCGCGCCTCGAGCGCTATCTCGCGATCGCACACGATGCGGGTGCGTTTCCGCTGATCGTTATTACCAAGTCAGACCTTGCCGAGTCGCCACAGGAATTTGCGGCAACTGCGGGAAAGTTGTCACCCGGGATACTGGTCGAACTACTGGATGCGCGGAATGCGGATCAGGTAGCGGTCCTCCGGGCCTGGTGCGGGGAGGGTCAGACGGTCGCGCTTCTTGGCTCGTCGGGCGTTGGCAAGTCTACTATTATCAACACCTTATCGGGATCTGAGCAAGACACATCGGCCACACGCGAGGATGATCAGCGCGGCAGGCACACGACGACCAGCCGCTCCATGCATCTACTGCCGGACGGCGGCTGGTTGATCGACACGCCCGGTATGCGAGAGCTGCAGCTGGTCGATGTTGGCGCTGCGCTGGATGACGTATTCAGCGATATCGCGGCGCTTGCCGGACAGTGCCGATTTACTGATTGCAGTCATGAGTCAGAACCCGGTTGCGTCGTTCAAGCGGCGATTTCAGATGACACACTCGATCCCGACCGGCTGCGGCGCTACAGAAAACTGCAATCGGAAGACAGGCGCAATTCGGAATCTATCGCCGAGCGCAGGTCGCGAGACAAGGGTTTCGGGAAGCTGATCAAGTCGGTGTTATCGGAAAAGCAAAAGTACAAGGGTGGCAATTAACAATGCTTACCGTCGATTTGAACGCTGATCTGGGCGAGGGTGGTCCTTGCGATGCCGAACTACTGAAAATTGTCAGTAGCTGCAATATCGCCTGTGGCGGTCACGCGGGCGATCCGGAAAGCATGCGCGAAACCGTTGTACTGGCGATCTCAAATGATGTTGCGATGGGTGCGCACCCTTCTTACCCGGACCGCGATGGTTTCGGGCGCTGCAGTGGCTATCTGAAGGGCGATGAATTAAGGAAATCGATAGCGACTCAGATACGTGCATTGCAGTCCGTTGCTGAGGAGCAGGGAGCTGCGCTCGTCCACGTCAAGCCACACGGCGCGTTGTACAACGATGCCGTAAATGATCGTGAGCTGTCCGACCTGGTGGCTGCCTGTATCGTTGCCACGTCACCAGGTGTGGCGTTCGTCGGCTTGCCCGATAGCGAAATGCAACACGCAGCATCCCGGCATTCGCTGAAGTTTGTTGCCGAAGGATTTATCGATCGGGCTTACAAGGATGATGGGCAACTGGTGCCGCGATCGGAACCCGGCGCTGTGCATAAGAGTCTGGATCAGGTCTTGCCACAGGCACTCTCGCTCGTCGGCAAAGTCGAAACGCTGTGCATTCATGGTGATACGCCAGGAGCAGCGGAGGCAGCCGCTGCTGTTCGCAACGAACTTGAAAATCGAGGAGTCGAGATTCGTGCAGTCCGCGGGTGATGACCTGATCAGCGTATCGGTGCGGGACCCGGGGAGGGCACAGGCGCTGGCGACAGCGCTCCGCGAAAGCGGGTACTGGTTGGAGGTGGTGGCGGGAATCGACTCAGTAGTGGTTCGCTTTGATATCGTAAATGTTGCGAGGTCGGATGCGAACGATCGCCTGCAAAATGAGCTTGAAAACGTCTCTTTGCCCTCAGTGTCCAGCGAACCAATCATTGAAATACCCGTCGTTTACGGCGGCGACTCAGGACCGGATTTTGAGTTCGTCTGTCGAAAGCTCGGGATGACAGGCGATGAGTTCATCGCGATGCATTGTGGCGAGTACATTGTCGATATGCTGGGTTTTACACCGGGCTTCGCCTACATCGGCGGTCTGGACGAGCGCTTGTTTATCGAACGTCTTCCGGAACCGAGACAACACGTCCCGGCGGGTTCTGTTGGCATCGCCGGCGGCCGAACCGGCCTTTATTCGTTACCCGGCCCGGGCGGCTGGCCATTAATCGGCAGGACTTCAAAGTTGCTGTTTGATGCATCGGCGGATGATCCTTTCACGCTGTCCGCCGGCAGTAAAGTCGTCTTTACGGCGGTCGATTCGCTGTGAACGCAGCATCGATATTCGTACAAGAGCCGGGTCTGCAAACGACAATTCAGAGTTGGCCGAGGACGGGTAGCAGGCACCTCGGCGTACCGGCCAGTGGGCCGGCGGATCCTTTGTCCATGGCACTCGCGAACCGACTGGTTGGCAACACAGCATTAACGCCCGCGCTGGAGGTAACGTTGACGGGTGTAACGTTGATGTTTTCCGGCGATGCGTTTATCGCAATCACAGGTGCGACCGCCAGCTGCTCGGTGAATGGCGAGACGGTGAATCAACACACGACTATTGCAGTACGACGCGATGACGTTCTGATCGTCGGTGCCGCTGAGAAGGGTGTACGCAGCTATCTCGCATTTGCGGGTGGCCTCAAAGCCGATCGGGTACTTGGTTCCGTGTCTACCTACATGACAGCCGGATTCGGCGGTCATGAGGGCAGGGCACTGAAGGAAGGTGACGAGCTTGAATTAAGTGATAGCCCTGTCGGTATTTCGATGCTGGAAACTCCGATGCAGTATCGCTTGCCGATGTTGCAGGCATGGAGCGTGCGCGCCGGTCGATCTTGCGAGACTATAAGTGTTGACGACCCCACCTCATTGTTCGAAACAAAACTGACGGTCGCCAGCCGAAGTGATCGAATGGGTATCAAGCTGGAAGGCAAAAGTTTTAAAACGGATGCCGACGGGCAGATGCCGAGTGCGCCGGTATTTCCTGGAGTTATTCAATGCCCACAGGACGGCGACCTGTTCGTGCTGTCTGTCGATGCGGGAACAACGGGTGGATATCCACGCGTCGCGAAAATCGCAAGGATGGATTTGCACGTGCTGGGTCAGCTTCGGCCGGGCAACAGCCTGACTTTAATAGAGCGCAAAGATGAGGACGCGGCACGGGAACTGCAGGAGAAACACAACTATTGGCGTGCGTGGCTGCCGGATGTCGCCGATGTCATTTAGTGAATAGAGTTTCTTGCCGAAAGTAGCAATCAAACCGAAGCTGCATATGGCCGCTCAAGTATAGAGAGGAGATGCTGAAGATCAGTGACAAGTCTGCAGAGACAGTCAGAAATGAGTATCAGACTGTTTTGGCGAGGGCGAAAATAGTTTCCATCGTCGTTGTCATGATGTCGCGATCGTAGGTTTCGGCATCTATTTGGCATTTGGGTGGCTATTTTGGAAGTGTCCGAACTGCGGCAAGTTTCCCGGTGGAGGATCGAGAAGGCAGTTTTGCAAGTCGTATGATGTAGGGCTGCAAGCGTTGTCCTAAAGATAGATTAGGCCGTCTACAATCCTTCGAAGATTCCCGAATCATCCTGTTTGATTGGTTGACAAAATCGCACTTAACTCACTGTTTTGTAATTGTTTTTCTTCGTGATACTGTATACAATAACAGCAGTCTCCTATCACAAGGAAGTGCCATGAAATCCGCCCCTGACCTCGCTCCGATCGAGGATCTCGATCGCAATATTCTCACCCTTTGTAAGCACATCAATGCTGCAACCTATGAGTTACTCGTCCTCATCCGTGAGTTCGACGAACGCGCTGGTTGGCTGAAGTGTGGCCTTAAGAACTGTGCCGAGTGGCTCGCCTATCGTTGTGACTTCAGTATGACGACAGCACTTGAGAAGGTGCGGGTTGCGCATGCCTTGAAGACACTGCCGGGTATTTGCGAGGCGTTCGCCTCGGGCGAGTTGTCGTATTCGAAAGTACGGGCGCTGACACGCGTGGCAAATAAAGGTAACGAAGAGGATTTACTGGTGTTTGCTCTTCGTTCCACAGCAACCCACGTGGCCGAGCGATGCTGTGAACTTCGCTGTGGCAGTGAGGACTCCATCGACAGTGCCGCACGTGCCTTTGCCAATCGCTCTTTGCGGGTTCGACGGGATCCGCATCGGCACACGATGACGATCACGGTGGCGTTACCACTGGATATGGGAGAGCTCATTGAAAAAGCACTGGACAAGGCACGGGATGATGAGGTGCTGGAAGTACCCGACATTACTGACACGTCCTGGTCAGCACGGCAGGCCGATGCCTTTGTGAATATGCTGGGAACGTACTTGTCGGGCAACGATAATAATACTCAGGGCAACGACAACTACCTGGTCACGGTGCACGTTGACCAGTCCGCCCTCGCCGGTGGCGAGGGACGCTCTGCATTACCGATTGAATCAGTGAAACGACTGTGTTGTGACAGCCATGCGGTAGTAATTACCGAAGACGATAAGGGTACGCCGCTTAGCATTGGCCGAAAGAGCCGCATCGTGCCAACGGCACTGCAAAGAGCCGTAAGGGCAAGAGACCATAACCGCTGTACCTTCCCGGGCTGCCACAATAAGAGGTTTCTGCACTATCACCACATCCAGCACTGGTCGAACGGTGGTGAAACGAGTCTCGAGAACCTCATGCTGCTTTGCACGAAGCACCACACCTTGGTGCACGAAGGTGGCTTTCGGATCGAGAAGGACTTTCAGGACCGATGGAGCTTCTTACGGCCTGACGGTATCGCTGTTCCTGAGTTCGGTTACAGCGCTATGGACACCATAGATGAAAATCTTTACCCCGAGGGCATCCGATCCGAAGTGCTCGAAATTCCTCCCGCGGGAGGATTATTGTACGGAGCGGAAAACAAAGTGACCGAGCTACCGCCGCCTGTTTATATTCATTAGTACCGCCCATCCGGGCCTGAAAACAAGCTGATTTGAACGTCCGCAGTACCGCGGAAAGCTGCCGCTTGAGTGTCGGATTTTCAGGTAGACTGGGGGGCAGGATTTGTTAAGGATTATCAGATGCCTGCCAGTGAGCAAAGCGTCACCGATTGCATCAGTGTTTGGGGCGGGCGTCGGATAATGCTCAGGGGAGGAAACCGCGGGGCCGCAGCTGCTGTTTCTGATTGGTATCGACTG
>JAJFKR010000037.1 GCA_021773095.1 Woeseiaceae bacterium
TTTCTGGCGGCAATAGCGAGTGGGTACCACCCGATCCCTTTTCGAACTCGGAAGTGAAAACGCTCAGCGCCGATGGTAGTGTGGGGTCTCCCCATGTGAGAGTAGGACACCGCCAGGATTTATTTATGAAAGGCCGCACCCGGTTTCCGGGTGCGGCCTTTTTTTTATTGGTTGATTCGGGTCATTTCGAAATTGCAATCAGTGGGTCAATTAGGGTGTCGAGGCGACTTCTATTCGTTCTGCCGTGCAGCCCAAGGCACGTTTTTCTTCATTTGCGGGCCGAATGCCCACAATCCTGATTAGAGGCTTCCGGATTGGTGTAGTCCGCAAGAATTCACCGCTACTGCGGTTTTTCACAATAGCCCAACTTCCACACTGCATGTGCCAATCCATGCGTTCTCGTGTGCGCAGATCCACGCGTCCCGTTTCTGCATTGTAACTGCCCAGGGTTCCCACTACATCTGGCATAGTGCCGGTGCTTGCAAAGTTCGCTCCTCGGTTCGCAAGAAAGTCATCATGTGCCGCCTTGAACTTATCGTATCTTCTGTCGCACTGATCGATGATCTTCTGGTGCGGTGTTACCCCCGGGCTCGAGCGCATCTGGTTCTCCAGCATCTGGCATGCCCGGAAACAGGCAACGGCTAATCGTGCAACATGCCGTGCCTCACGTTCATAATTATCGGGTAGGCTTTTGCATTCCATGCCTTTGCTCAAACCGTCGGCGCCTTCCAGAATACTCTGTCCGTTTGCGGCTTCTTGAGCCGGTGCTGGCGTCGAAAATATGACCGACATCAAACAGGCCATGGTTACTCTTCTGATTTGCATCCGCATGTTCATTCCCTTTTGCCAAACTCATTCATAAGATGACGGCAGTTGGCACGGCGCCATTGCTTTGTGACGTTAGGCTGTTTTTCTTTTTAGAGCCAAGTTTTCCGGTGTGTGCGGCAATTTCCGCAGTGTACTTAGCAGCATAACAGCGTGAAGCTAACCAGTACCAATTGCACGTGAGGCTTGATCACATAATGCCAAAAAGCTTTGGTTGTCGCGTAGCGACAAAGAGTTCTTAGCGAGTCGGTACCACCCGATCCCTTTTCGAACTCGAATCACCGCTCGCCTAAAGAACCTGCGAAACATGCCGATAATACCTAAGGATCATAAACTTGAGTAATAGCCTTGCTGAAAGCCGATCGAATAGGCCTTGTCATCGTGGTCGCATCTTTGTTTGCGATCACAGTGATCGAGTTCCTGCTGTTTCAAAAACAGCAGGACAGCCAGATGAAGGAAATTCGCACGCAGGGAGTCAGCCTTGCCCGTGCGATCTCGGGCGTTCCCTTTGAGCAACTGGTCCCAGGTGGTCAGCAGCAGGGAGTCGTGCAGGCTCTTCACCAGGGGGCCGACAACAAAAAACTAGCCTATGTAACGATAACTGACCGCGACGGGCTAACCGTCGTGGAAGGCGTTGCCGACGGTGTGATCGTCCCGCCTGCAAAAATCCCCCGGGAACCCAGCGCGTGGCTCGGTGATACGGAGCATACGGCTGGCCGAGACCGGTATATCGAATTTCACGCTCCGCTGTTGCAGGAAGGTGACCTTAGAGGGTTCGTTCGCCTCGGGTATTTTTACCCTGCCGAGGGCCTGAGCCTCGATCAGATGCCTTTCCTGGCTATGGTCGCCCTGCCGGTTTTCCTGTTGGCACCGAATCAATTGGTCCAATAGGGTCAAGGAGATTTGTTCCGATACCCCGATAGTCATTTGCAACGGTCACAACTCGCTCATCGACGAGGAGAAGGCGAAAGAACTGGGCATTGCTTCATTAATGATGAAGCCAGCAGGCATGCAGGACATAGCCAAAACGATTCGCCGTGTATTGGACAGCAGGCCGGACGACGACCTCTAGGTATTATCTGTCGGCACGAGCCATTGAATAATTACGTAAATAACCTTCTTGGCGGAACATTTTATGGCGGCCAAAGCTGTTGATTTGCACCGAAATTGGAGCCAAAAATGGCCACTAATTGCATCGAAAACAGACCCGCCCGCGGCTACCTGGGATTCATTTTTGTAAGCCAAACACTATAATGATATCTGTCCTGATAAGGAGAGATCGGCATGAGATCATTCTTGCGCGAGAACCCGACTATCGCTTTTGGTCTGGGTTTGCCGCTGTTACTCGTTGTGGCATTTCTGCTGGTTTCTGGATTACCCACGCTTCTGGTGGCCTCTCCGCAACACGACCTGCTGTTCGCGAGTGAATACAATAATTACCAACACGGTGTGCAGATATCCGTGGTAGAGCAGAAAGTTCAGGTCTTCTACCAAGCCTATCCACAGGGAAGCCGGAAGCCACACATCTGGCGTTACGATCCGAAAACCGGGGCCGTGAGGGAAATGGCTATCGTGTTGCCACACGGGGTTACCCGGTCCGGGAAGAAAATAGCAATACCCAGTGAACCTGGGGAAATTACCCTGATCGATGTACCTGACCTTGCAGGTCTGACGGTCGATTCGTCCAGCATTGCACCGGATGGTTATGAATTCACAGCAACCTATGGCCGCAATTCGAGCGGTCTGTTCGGCGGCCTGTTCCATTCCTCACGCTATCGCCGTGAAGCAGCGTTGACGAAAAACGGACGTGTTATTCATCTGCCGAATACCTTGGGTCGTTATTACAATAATAACGTGCATTTCATCGGTTGGGTGGTAGCACCGTGATTTGGCTATTGGCCATCATCGTCCTGATATTGTTGATTGGAGGTGGCATATGGGGTTGGTTGTTGGTGGCGGGAGTTCTCGGTACAGCAAACGTGACCGACAAACCCAGTGCGATGCAGCACATAGCGCAACTCATGCATACCTATGACATCACGCCCATTGAGGTCGATAGCGCCTTCCATTCGCACGCTACTACCGATTCCGGAGACGCTCGGCGTGGCAAAGGTGATATTGCCAAGACACTCTTTGCCTATCTTGGCGGGGTTTTTATTTTCTCAGGTATCAGCACCTACATAGGTATGTTTTGGGGCAGCATGGGTAGCACAATGCGGGTTTTCATGACGCTGGGCGTGGGTTACGTCCTGCTCGTTGTGCTGGTTTCCGCCTTGCGCGAGAAAAAATATCCAAAACTCATTTTGCCGCTTACGCTCGCCTGCGTATTCATGATGACCTTCGGCTGGTTTGTACTCGTTTACGAAGTGTACCCCCAGGGTGCCAACTGGCGCGCTGTTGTACTCTTTGTATTCGGCACTATGACAGTGCACCAGGCTGCACTGTTCAGCCAGTACCCGCGGACGATACTGGCATTTACGGCGCTCTTTTTTGTCTATGGATTTATCCATGTCGGTCTGGATATGCTCGACGTCCCGATCACCTATATTGCGATCATTCTGGGCGCCTCGCTGTTCCTGGTTGGAACTGCACTGGAGAAAACGCCTCATCGTGTTCTTGCGGAGCCCGCATTACTGATTGGGTCCGGCTGGCTTAACGGTGGCCTGTTCGACCGCATAGCGATTGCCACTGCCGGTAACTGGGCGAGTGTGATCATCGGCGCGAGTGTAATGTCAACTGCGTACGGGTGGCACAAGGCGGGGCGGTATCCACGGCTGACAGCGTTCGGCTATTTCGTTGGCTCAATAATGGCCTATAGCGGTTTGTTCGATCTGGTGCAGAACACTTCCGTTGAGCTTCTCTATATTGTAGTAACGGCGTCCATGCTCTATGTCTGTGTCGTGTTACAAAGCCGAGTGATGTTGTTGACGACTGTCATTGCGATGCTCTCATTCATCGGCTATTACTCGGCAGAGCATTTCGCGAATTCATTGGGCTGGCCGGTCACGCTTATCCTCATGGGTGTCGTTTTCCTCGGTATCGGCACAATGGCCATCAAGGTAAAGAAGCGCTGGCTTGGGCATGAAGGCGATGCCAGCGGCAGGTAATTCGCCGCTGCCACCTTGAAGGCGCTCACCGGCATTCCAGCAGTCATTCGTCAAAGTGTGATTCATTTCAATGAATCAATTGTGACGCGGTCTGATAATCATGTGATCTTCATGGTCCAATTGCGGCAATTAAGGACCGGGTGTTTGAATAATTGGGTGTCTTTCATCTTTTGGGATAGCGAAGTGAACAGAACTGAACGGGGATTTACTCTTATCGAATTGATGATCGTGGTAGCGATTATCGGAATTCTGGCGTCACTGGCGATACCGGCTTATCAGACCTACACCATTCGTGCCCAGGTCGCTGAAGGTTTAAACCTGACTGGCCCCATAAAAGATGCGGTTGCTTCGATTTATAGCGACCGCGGGTCATTCCCTGTCGACAATGCTGATGCTGGTCTGCTAGCGGCTGGCACGTATGTTGGCAACTACGTTGACTCAATTTCCGTCACTGGTGCGGTTGTATCGATTCAGTACGGCGGTAAGGCACATACAACGATCAGCGGCCAAACTGTTACGCTAACAGCAATCGGTAGCTCGGGTAGTGTGAGCTGGGATTGCGCAAGTGGCGGAGTAATTTCGGTTACACTCCTGCCGCCCATCTGCCGGTAACAGATCTGCCCCCAGTAATAATCAGTTGCGGCTCGCGATCAGCTCTCGACCGGTGGTCTTTTGGCTACCGGAGCTTTGTTGCAACTACCCATTGCTGCGTTCATTCGCGATCCCACTGCCGCATGATGGGTTGGTCGTTTTCCCTCATGATGTCCATGTAGTCGCGCAGCAACTGGTGGCCCGGCAGACCCCGGCTTTCCAGATCGTCCACCCAGGCGCCGGCCAGATCCGCAATACTGGCAGCCCATTCCCGCCTTTGTTCAGGCGTCAGAGAAATAATCGAGCCGCCTCGTTCCTGAAAAAATTGCATCGATTTCACGCTGCGGCGTACGGTCTCTTTTGCCAGTTCATCCCGATATACCTGCGAAGCTGAGAGCAAAGCATTTCGAACCTCTTCGGGTAGTCGTGCCCAGGAGCGATGGTTGGCACTGATCGCCACTGAGCTCACGGCCCCAAGCTTTGCATCGACCAAATATGCTCCGACCTCATACAGCTTGAAGGAAGTTACGGCCTCCGGCCAAACGATGACGCCAGATACCAGACCAGTGGCGATATTGTTATAGAAATCCGGCAGATTGCTGTGGACGGCAACTGCACCCAGGCCTTCAAAATAGCTCAGATTCATGCCCACACCCGCCACCCGAAGTCCACGGAAGTCATGCAGATCGTAGATCGGCTTATTCATCAATGGTAAATAGGTGTCAACGATTCCTGCGGTCACCAGATACACCTGGCCGTAGTCTTGCCACGTTTGCGCCAGTTCAGGATACCGTTCATTCAGCTCACTCACTGTACGAACGACCAACCCGATATCCGTGGTCACAAAAGGCGTCACATAGCTAATATTGAAGAAAGGAATTTTGTCTGAGTGAAACGACGTCGTAATTATTCCGATATCTGCAAGGTTGTACTGTACCGCGTCGAATGCACCACCAGGTCGTGCGATACTCCCAAACGGCGTATTCCAGTCGACTTTGAAATTTCCGCTAATCGCAAGTTGCCGATCAACTTCAGGAATGAAGTGGATGCGAAAACTCTCAACCCACAACGCGTTTGGCGAAAAACCACTGACCACTGTGAGTGGGATAACTTCCTCACCATTCACCATGCCACCGCTAACAAAAAGCAACAAGCTGCAGAGGCTCGTAACGAGCGATCCCGAACGCTGTCGCGCTGAACAGCGGCGATTTTTACTCATCAACTATTGTTCTTTTCCGTCGTTACCAGTGAGTACTTGTCATCCTCGGCGAGGCAGTCAGCCTCAGGCAAACCGAGTTCCTTACGTATGATATTTGTACCCTGTACCAGGGCCACGATTTTGTAGCGGGCATGCCTGCGGCTCATGCCTTCTCGTCCCATGCCGCAGTCCGAAGAGACGATCAGGCGCTCGGCCGGGATGTGCTTCAATGTCTCTCGAATCTGATCGGCGATCGCATCCGGTTGTTCGATTTGCAGGGAATGGTGGTCAATAAATCCGATCGCTACCTTTTTCTCCGTGATGACCTGTCCAATCGCCTCAACATCCATCATGCCGGAACTGCAGGACTCAAATGTAATCACATCCGCATCGACCCTATTCAGATGCTCGAGCGATGGTTTATAGCTCTGAATATCCTTGAACATCCGTTGCTGTGATGGATTGCCCCAACAACTATGGCACCAGACTTCGGTCTTTTCGCCCAACCCTTCGATAGTGGCATTAAATACCTTCACCATATCCGCCATATCCAGCTTGCCGAAGAACTTACCTCGTGCTGGGATCATATGAATCTGCGGTTCTTCCATTTGGATAACCGGACATCCGGCATCCGCGAGTTCGTGCAACTCCTCATTCAAGGCACTACCCAACGCGGCGATTCGCTCCACTGGGTCCTTGTAGTATTGATCGTCCACCGCTGCCGCCAGCAGCTCAGGTGTGATCGTGCCAAACTTGACAGGACGAGTTGTCATTCGTTGAGCAGTTTTCCACATCGCCGCATATTGCAGATTGCCACGACCAATTGGGCCGATAATTTTAGGCAACACCCGCGCTTCAAGATAGTCGTGCAGAATATGTCCCATGGGATAGGCAACCCCACCGGTCTTAATTATCGCTGGCGTAGGATTATCACGATCAAATCCGTCCATGCGAAACAACGGGTAACTGGTCCAGCTTTGTCCGCCTACCTGTTCGTCGTAATGAGCGTCACCGTCGGTGCAGATATCAAGACCCGCGACTTCCTGGTCGCGCAAGTGAACGGACACCGTATCCGTGTACTGCTCTCGATAACGAGAGCTGACCATCGCCTGAAGAAATGATTTCGATCCCAGATTCTCTACAAACCAGCTGGGCCGCGGCAACGATCCGATGATTGTTGTAGGAAGGATTAAATCAGCTGTAGCTTTGAGCATTTTTGGTAACTCCCCAGTCAGGCATTCATCAACGTCTATTTAAGCATGCAATATGCCAGCCTATACTATTTTCGGAATCTAAGGATTCTCGTCAATAACGCGCGATTCGCCACGATGTCGCGGATCTGACGCCGCACTGATCGTGTTGCCGTCATCATAAATAACCTGGACGTCGCCGAAGTTTCGCGGGCTGGCCCGGTAGCCACGATCACCCAGTTGGGAAATCGTCTCTTTGGGCAATGGCCTGCTAGCGCCGACAAAAATCAAATCCGGTGGCAGTAGCTGATGGTGAAAACGAGCGGCGCCTGTCGCGTCCAGCGGCGTCATACCGAAATCGACAATGTTCAGGATGGTCTGAAAGACGGAGGTAAAAATAGTTGAACCTCCGGGTGTACCAACAACCATGGCTACCGCTTTATCCTTGAGGAGTATCGTTGGCGTCATCGACGACAACATCCGTTTGCCCGGCTGAATTTCGTTCGCCCGGCTGCCGACCACGCCGTACGCATTTGGCACGCCTGGTTTCACGCTAAAATCGTCCATTTCATCGTTGAGAAGAAACCCCGCTCCCTCGACAATGACGCCACTGCCAAATCCGATGTTCAGAGTGTAGGTGTTCGATACCGCATTGCCCCACTTGTCGAGCACGGAGTAATGAGTTGTGTCGTGTGCTTCGAGGCCCGTACCCGCACCAACATCCATCGATATCTCGGCCGGGTTAACTTCCTTCGCCCGCAGTTTGATGTATTCATCGTCCAATAGCTCATCGATACGGCTTTCGACAAAATCCGGGTCGCCGAGAAACTCGGCACGATCGGCGAAGACACGTTTTTCGATTTCGGCGACCAGGTGAACATACTGTGCGGAATTGTGCGGCACATCCTCAAAATAGTGATCGATGTAGTCGCGAATCTTCAGGAGTTGAACCAGCGCTACGCCGCCTGAGCTGGGTAACGGCGCCGACACGACCTCGAATTCTCTCCAGTTAACGCGTACCGGCTCACGCCAGATGGCTTTGTACTCGTCCAGGTCCTCAAGGGTGATCAGCCCGCGGCCACGCGCCATCTCGGCGACGATTAGCTCTGCTGTCTCGCCCCGGTAGAATTCATCGGCGCCGTTTTCTGCAATGCGTCTTAACGTTGCTGCGAGTTCAGGCTGTTTATGCAATTCGCCCGTTTGCATGTCGCCGAAGTAGTCACTGAAATTGGTCTTGCCTGCATACAGGTCGACTTTGGACAGCATGCCGCCGCCGAGTTTCTCCGGTACCTCGAAGCCGTCTTCAGCAATGCGGATGGCCGGGGCGAGTAGTTGGCTCCAGGGCAATGTTCCGTAGCGTTGGTGAGCCTCCCAGAATCCAGCAACAGATCCCGGTACACCGACGGACAGATGGCCAACCAGGCTGGCACGTTCTATCACGTCGCCGTGTTCGTCCAGGTACATGTCCCTGTCAGCGGCTAGCGGTGCCTTCTCCCGATAGTCGATGAACGAATCTTCACCGTTCATATGTATCAGCATGAATCCACCGCCGCCGATATTGCCGGCCTCCGGAAAGCTGACAGCCAGCGCGAAGCCGGCGGCAACACCGGCATCTACGGCGTTGCCGCCCGCCAGTAGAATTTCCTCACTCACCGCTGCCCCGTACTTGTCGGGCATCGCAACGGCAGCGGTCTTGATCGCAGTGGGTGCATCGACCGTGGCGGTCGATTGTGGCTCCGCTGGTCCGCAGGCAACCAATAACAAAGAGCATGTCAGGAGAAGTGACAGAACAATATTTCGAAGTTGCATCGAATTTCCAGTGAGTGCGGGTTTTTTGTGCTTCAGCCCGGCTGATGGGCCATCGAGTTCAAGGCCCGCATTATCGCATGGCGGATTAGTGATTGTGTCGAAAAAAAGAAGGGCCTGTTTGCCAGTGTTTTCGGTCTTTCCCCCCCCCTCAATGACTGCTCTTAGAACAGCCGACACGCTGTTGAAGTCTGTTCCGTGAAATTCCAGTTGACTCGTAAGGCCGAAAGGTCGATAGTTGGCAAAGCTATCTGTGGTAATTCTACAACGGACGTGAAAGACCAGACCAGATGCTTGTCACAAACAACACGCTGTGACGACCCCTCGGAAGTGTATTAAGCGTATACAGCGTGTATTTACCTAAAGAATGTACGGGAGAAACGAAAGTGGTTAGAAAAATCAATGTATGCAAGGGAGTACTCTTGGCCCTGGCGTTACCAGCGACTGTTGTATTACCACAACAGAGTTTCGCGCAGGCCGATGAGGAAATCGAAGAGATCATCACCACCGGCACCCGGCGAGATGATCGCTCGGCTGCAGACTCGCCGGTGCCGATCGATGTCATCTCCGGAGCAGAGTTTCAGCAGAACTCGTCTGCGGATGTCCAGGACTTGCTGCGCACCGCAGTTCCGTCATTTGACGTGAACACACAGCCCATTAGTGATGCAGCTACCGTCTCGCGGCCAGCGAACGTACGTGGCCTGTCACCGGACAACGTATTGATTCTGGTCAACGGCAAACGGCGTCATCGCGGTTCTGTCATTTCATTCCTTGGCGGCGGTATTTCTGACGGTGCCCAGGGTGTCGATATTTCCTCCATTCCATCTCTCGCCCTCAAGCAGGTCGAGGTTCTCCGCGACGGCGCTTCCTCGCAGTACGGATCTGACGCCATCGCCGGCGTTATCAACTTCGTTCTTAGAGACGAATCCGAAGGCGCTGAACTACAGGTGAACTATGGTTCAACGTATGAAGATGATGGCGATAACTATCGCATTGCAGGCAACATCGGACTGCCGCTGGGTGAGTCGGGCTTCCTCAATTTGACTGCCGAATTCAATGACGTTGAGGGCACGGTTCGTTCGGTTGTTCGTGACGACGTGCTGGCGCTGATTGCCGCCGGCAATACCGACGTCGCTGATTTTCAGCTCGTCAACTCCTACACGAGTGAAGTACCGCAATATTGGGGCCAGCCTGATGTTGAAGACGACATCAAGCTCTTCGTCAATGCGGGAGTCGACCTGAGTGACAACGCAGAGCTCTACGTCTTCGGAAACTACGCGGAGCGAACTGCGACCGGTGGCTTCTTCTTTCGCAACCCGACTAACCGTGGCGGCGTATTTGCAGGCCCATTGGTCGACCCGATAACCGGCGCTCTGGACCCTAACGGCGTTGCTTCTGTTCTCGTTGGTGATCTTGCCGGCGTCGGTGTAAGCGGATGTCCTGCCGGCATTCCGCTGACCGGAACCAATGGCTTGATAATGGACCCAGCCGTTCTAGCGGCAGTCACGGCCGATGCGAACTGTTTCTCATTTGTTGAGACGATTCCAAGTGGCTTTGTCCCTCGCTTTGGTGGCGACAACGAAGACAGCGCAATTGCAGTGGGTGTTCGTGGTGAGTTTGCTTTCGGCAGCGGCCTGAACTATGACTTTAGCGTCTCGAGCGGCTCCAACCGGACGGATTTCTTCATTCGCAACACGGTCAACGCATCACTCGGCCCGAACACGCCGAGAGATTTCGTTCCCGGTGGGCAAGAGCAGACCGAAACGATTGTTAATGCAGACTTTGCCTACGCTCTCGATATGGGTTTTGCCTCGGATCTGAACGTCGCGTTTGGTAGCGAGTATCGAAAGGAAGAGTTCGACCTGTTCGCCGGCGACGCCGCGTCGTTTGCGCTCGGACCGCTCTCTGATCAAGGATTCTCATCCAGTTCAAACGGCTTTGGCGGATTTCCGAACAGCTCGTCCAGTGACCAGGACAGTGTTGCTGTCTATGTCGACCTAGAAGCCGATCTGACCGACAGGTTTACACTGCAGGCGGCCGTTCGTTTCGAAGACTTCAGTGAATTCGGCGACACAACGGATGTCAAGGTAGCGGGTATGTTTCATGTGACCGACACATTCCGCATTCGCGGTGCGTTCTCAACAGGTTTCCACGCGCCGACTGCCGGACAAGCAAACATCACCAACGTAACCACGCAGAATGTTAATGGCCAACTCGTTGACCAGGGCACCTTGCCGTTGTTCTCGGCGGCCGGTCAGCTGGCGGCAGACTTCATTGAGAGTCAGGGCAACGGCCGTCCGCAGTTGGGACCGGAAGATGCGCGCAATCTGGCACTGGGTTTTTCCTTCGATTTGGGCGAGTCAACCTGGACGATCGATTTCTACGATATCGAACTTGAGGATCGCGTCGCGCTTGGCGCCGATGTGGACTTCCTGACCGCATTGAATTTCACTGATGGTTTTGTCAACAACTATACGTCTGTAGGGCAAGCGTTGACTGGTCTTGATGCCGCCGGCGTGATAAATCGTACGGATTTTGTTGGTTTGGATGATCTGCAATCATTCCGCTTCTTCTCCAACAGCTTCGATACCACAACCACAGGTGTTGACGTTGTCGGTAAATTCGGCTTCGCGCTGGGTAGTGGTGATTCGACGGTAACGATAGCCGCCAACTACAACAAAACGGACGTGGATAGTGTTGGTACATTGAATCCCATTAGTGCCGGTCGTGTGCGTGCTATTGAAGATCTGCTACCAAATGTCAAAGGCAGCGTGACCTGGACGCATGTCCAGGATAGTTTGCGCACCATGCTTCGCGCTAATTACTACGGTGGATGGGACGATACCGGTAATGGCGTCGATGGAATGAGTGCGGAAGTCCTGGTTGACGCTGAGGTTGCCTATCAGGTCTCAGAAAGTATTGAAGTGATTGGCGGCCTGGCCAACATTTTCGACACTTTTCCTGATAAGAACCCGGGGGCCGGTGATTTGGGCCAGCTCTATGCAGAGTCCAGCCCATTCGGATTTAACGGAGGCAGCTGGTACCTGCGTGCTCGGATGACATTCTAGAGTTCGTTTAATCGTTACAGAGAAAAGCCCCGCCAAGAGCGGGGCTTTTTTTAAGCAGATTGTTTCCCGCCAGACAACGGTATTTATCGGACACCACCAAGCGTATGTACCAGTTACGCCGGCAGCTGTTTCTCAATCCAGTTCAAAACGTCGGCAGAAAACTCGTCGCGATTGGTTTCATTGAACATCTCGTGGCGTCCTTCCGGGTAAATTTTCGTTAACAGATTGTTGTGCCCCGACTTCGCATAATGCATTGCGAGATCAGTAATACCTTGCTGACCCCCAACGGGATCTTCAGCGCCCCCGGTCAGCAGTACAGGCAGCTCGGAGCGGATTCGTCGCAGGGCCCGGTTTGACGCGATCGCCGTCAGTCCACCCATCAGGTCGAGCCATAATCCACAACTGTAGGGCCCGCCGCACAGCGGATCGTCGACGTAAATGTCGACCTCCGTCTCGTCGCGCGAGAGCCAGTCAAGCTCTGTTCGGGCGGGTGAAAACGACTTGTTGAAATCACCGAATCCCAGCTTGTGAAGCAGCTCACTTTTGCCACGACGCCCGATGCGCACCGACTCAACCCAAGCGATGAGCCGACCGATGATCAGCTTCACTTTCGCTGACCAGGTTGATGCGGACAAGATCAATGCCGTCAGCCGGTAACCATGCTGCATCGAGAAATATTGTGCGATGTACGAGCCCATACTGTGTCCCAGCAATACGATCGGCAAGCCTTCATACCGATCTCCGATCATCTCGTTAACCAGCAGTCCATCGTCCGTCAGTAGCTGCCACCCACCACTATCCGCAAAATGGCCGAGCTCCTCTGCATGATTTCCGTGACCCCGGTGATCGTGTGCGATAACAGCAAAGCCGCGTGCTGTCGCCAGGCGCGCGAACCGTTCGTAGCGAAGGTGATGTTCACCGAGCCCATGAAAAATCTGGATAATGCCGATTACATTGTCCTCGGGCCGCCAGTGTGTGCCACGAATCCTGTGTTGGTCAGGCGCCTCGATCTCGAACACCGCAGTCTGCATATCGTTCATTCCGGTAGCACGTTAATGATGGATCACCTTATACTGCAAGACATGATCGATTTTTACTACTGGCCGACACCCAATGGCCACAAAATTTCCATCATGCTCGAAGAGTGTGGTCTCCCTTACAAGACGATTCCGGTATCTATCGGCAACGGCGATCAGTTTGCGCCCCGGTTCCTGAAGATAGCGCCAAACAACCGCATGCCGGCGATTGTTGATCATGACACTGACATTTCAGTATTTGAGGGCGGTGCGATTCTGATGTACCTGGCAGAAAAGACCGGCAAACTGCTGCCGCAGGAGCAAACCGATCGGTTTGAGGTGCTGCAGTGGTTGTTCTGGCAGGCCGGCGGCCTCGGACCGATGGCGGGGCAGCTCAGTCATTTCGTGAGTTACACGAAGGAAGATATCCCGTACGCACACCAACGCTACGCCGACGAATACGATCGCCTGCTCGCCGTGATGGACGTGCGCTTGCGAGACAGGGAATATTTGGCGGGCGATTATTCGATCGCGGATATCGCCAGCTTTCCGTGGGTAAAACCATATCGCCGTCTGGGCAACGATCTGGACAAATTCAAGAACCTTCGACGTTGGTTCGATGCATTGAAACAACGTCCCGCCGTTCGCAAAGGTATCGATCTTGGGCAGGACTGGAAGCGCGACGAACGACAAAGCGAATCCGCCCGGTCGATTATTTTCGGCCAAAATGCACAAACGGTATTCAATGCCGCGGACGCCGCGAGTAAATAGATTGAGATTCTACGATTGCAAAACCGCCCCCAGTCCGCGACGCGTTCGCATATTCGTAGCAGAGAAGGGTATCGACATAGAGACGGTGCAAGTTGACCTGGGGAGCGGGGAGCAATTTGCACATGAGTTCCGGGAGATCAACCCGGATTGTGTCGTTCCGGCGTTGCAACTTGATGACGGTAGCTGCTTGAGCGAAGTCATTGCCATTTGCCATTATCTGGAGGCCCAGCAACCGGACCCTTCGTTACTGGGCGCAAGCGATGAGGAGCGCGCGCGTATCCTCATGTGGAACGTCAAGGTGGAGCAGCAAGGTTTGCTGGCCGTGGCTGACGCCTTTCGTAACGCGGCCAAAGGCCTCAAGAATCACGCGGCAACGGGTCCTGTTTCCTACGTGCAAATTCCTGAACTCGCCGAGCGAGGGCGCGAGCGGGTTGCGCAGTTTTTTGCGCGAATGGACGAGCAACTGAGCAACAACGAGTTCATTGCAGGAGACCGTTTCTCGATAGCCGATATCACAGCATTGGTTGCCGTGGATTTTGCAGCGCGGATTAAGCTTTCGATGCCGGAAGATGCAGCGCATCTAAGAAGTTGGTATGAATCAGTATCAATTCGACCCAGCGCGGCTGCCTGACGCGCTGCTTCCCAAAGACGAAAAACCGAGAAAAAACAGCAGCCCGATCTTTATCAACTCTAGCGATGAGTAGATTGCGTGCGCGTAGGATGACGGTGGTTCTATACCGTTGATGATCAATTGCGTGCGTTCTGAGAGTTCTGGTGTCAGCCACTGAGATTGCGCGATGACGATCACGGTGAGGGCGACGGCGAAACCCCAGTATTTCGCTGTTCGACCAGAGGCCCGGATGACGATAAGCAATATGATCAGCGCTCCCAGCTCGACCTTGTTCAGCGCGGCAAAAACCACTTGCCCGACGTCGAGTGCTATCGATCGAGTAATGGTGTCGGCGCTAAAGCGCACGGGCGTTGCCAGCATGGAGACACCCAGAGTCACGCCGGCCCAAAGGAAACAAATCCAGGCGGGATTCAATAGAGCATTGCGAAATCGTTGCATTACGGTCATATAATGCACGATGCCGTCGAAGGAATCACAATTAGCAACGACCGTACTCATGATTCGACCGGCCCGATTCGAGAGCAATCCGATGACGGCGGGGTCGAACGTCTTTCAAGGCCGTTCCAACGCAACACCTGAGGAACAACAACACGCTGCCGTATGCGAATTCGACGCGCTGGTTGATGTCTTGCGCGCTGCCGGTATTAATGTCGTGGTTGTCGACGACACAGCAGAACCGCACACACCTGACTCAATATTTCCAAACAACTGGGTAAGTTTCCATGCAGACGGTCGTGTCGTGTTGTATCCAATGGAAGCACCGAACCGGCGTTCAGAGCGCCGGACTGACATCATCGACAGACTCGCGGATGAATTCGGTTTTCAGGTGGCCGAGGTGCTTGATCTGACAGAGCACGAGAACGCCGGGCACTATCTTGAAGGGACCGGGAGTATGGTGCTTGATCGTGTAAACAGAGTGGCCTATGCGTGCCTTTCATCGCGTACGCAGCTCGATCCGCTCGGTGATTTTGCACAGCAAATGGGCTATGACGTCGTCGCGTTTGATGCGGTTGATCGCAACGGTGTGCCTGTTTATCACACCAACGTTCTTATGAACATCGGCGAATCCGTTGCGATTATTTGTGACGAAGCGATCGTGCGCAAAGAGCAACGTGAGGCGGTGATGGCTCGCCTTCGTGAGACGGAGCATACTGTCATCAGTATCGACTACGACCAGCTCAACGCCTTCGCTGGAAATATGCTGGAGCTGAGGAGTATGCAAGGAGAACGTGTGCTGGCTATGTCATCACGAGCCTGGGACTCGCTGGATGCGGAACAACGCAATGTGCTCCAGGCGAATGGTAAGATCGTTAGTTCTCCGGTCGAGAGTATAGAGAGCTCAGCCGGCGGCAGCGTGCGATGCATGCTGGCCGAAATTCACTTACTGACTTAATGGTAGTTCCGCCATCGGACCTTTAATCTATTGAATTCGCCCATAAATATACGTCCACCTACAAAAATTCCCCGCAGGAGAAATTCCATGGCTAGACCGAACGCGCAAAAGAATCTCGTGGTGATCGTCGTCAGCGTCATGCTGGTGGGCATGGTCGCATTGCAACTGGTCAAACAGGTTCCCGTTGGACACGTTGCGGTGGCAACGTTGTTTGGTAATGCTCAGCCGAACGGCTATGAGCAAGGATTGCATGTCCCGGTAAACCCGCTGTATCGCTGGACGATGTTCGATGCCCGCCAGCAAACGCATCAAGAGACCGCAAACGTTCCGAGTCAGGATCAATTGCAAACCAAGATCGACGTGAGCGTGCAGTACCGCATAGATGGCGCGATGGCACCGGATATCCTGGAACAGACTGGTGATGCGGCGACAGTAGTCCGAGTGCATTTGATTCCGGCGCTAAGGTCTCTGCTGCGTGAGCAGGGCAAGAGCATCAAGCGCGCAGAGGACTTTTTTCTGGAAGAAACCCAGGTGACCCTACAGACAGCCTTGGAACAAGGTCTTCGTGACCATCTGGGGCCAAAGGGCGTCATCGTCTCGGCGGTGTTGATTCGGGACATCATGTTGCCACCTTTCATCGTCGCAGCTATCGAGCAGAAGAAAGAGCGCGAGCAGGCGGTGGAACGCGAAAGAGCCGAGCTGGAACGAGTTCGAACAGAACTTCAGCAACAAGTCGCCAGAGCGGAAGCGGGGCGCGAAGCGGCTGACCAGGAAGCTGCGCGCAAGAGAATTCTCGCTGATGCGCAAGCCTATGAAATCACTCAAATCAATAATGCGGTAGCGAATAATCCGGCGTATATTAAGCTGCAGTCACTCGAAGCTTTGAAAGCCATCTCCAAAGACCCGGCGAGTAAGGTCTACTTTCTGGATGGTTCGAGCCCGAGCCCGTTACCACTAATGCACCTTGGGGATAATTAAGAACCCCGACGACGGGAAGCATTGAGTCAACATTGCGGGACGGGAGCCGGGTGACCGGGTCCCGTTTCGCTTTATTGGGCGATTGAAAAAAGAAGACGAATAAGAATGAGTAAAGACAAGATCCTGATGTGTCCACCGGATTTTTTTACGGTGGAGTACGTGATCAACCCCTGGATGGCAGGTCACGACGAGACGCTTAGTCTGGAACGGGCGAGAGCACAATGGGATGAATTGCGAAGCAAGATTGGTGAGTTCGCGGACACTGTAATCATGGATCCGCAGCCAGAACTACCTGACATGGTTTTCACTGCGAATGCGGGCGTGGTCTATGGCAACAAGGCGATTGCCAGCCACTTCATGCCGCATGAACGGCGCCCTGAAGAACAGCACTTCAAGAAGTGGTTTGGGGAAAACGGTTTTGATCTTTTGGATCTCGATGAAAATATTGGTTTTGAAGGCGCTGGAGATTGCCTCGTCGATCGCGGCGGCCCGTGGTTGTGGACGGGCTACGGGTTTCGAACGGAAATTGAAGCTCATGCAGAAATCGCGAGTTTCTTTGATACGGATGTCGTGTCGATTCGCCTAACTGACGCGCGTTTCTATCACATCGATACATGTTTCTGTCCGCTAACTGATGGCTTCCTTATGTACCACCCTCCCGCCTTTGATTTCGATTCGCGAATCGCAATTGAAAGCCGCATTCCACCGCATAAACGTATTGTTGTGGACACCGCGGACGCCGGGAACTTTGCCTGCAATGCCGTCAACATTGGTGATCAGGTGATTTTGAACAAGGCATCCGATCCGTTGAAAGCGCGATTAATGCTCGCCGGCTTCGAGGTTCACGAAGTTGAACTATCCGAATTCCTCAAAGCGGGCGGTTCGGCCAAGTGTCTTACCCTGAAGCTGACCGAGCCCGTACGGTAGACGACAAGCATGAGCGACGCGCACCGTTACAGCATCGAACCGACAGATCCTACTGCGCATCTTTATGAGGTACGGGTGACGGTCGCCATACCGAATGAGGCAGGTCAGATATTTGCGATGCCCGCGTGGATACCGGGCAGCTACATGATTCGTGATTACGCGAGGCACGTCGTTGCGATCCGCGCCGAAGCCGACGGCGTTGGACTATTGGTAAGGAAACTCGATAAGAGTCGCTGGCAGACGGAGCCGACAGAGCGCGCTGTCACCCTGGTGCTGGAGATTTACGCACACGACGAGAGCGTTCGTGGTGCGCACCTCGATATGACGCATGCCTATTTCAACGGGCCGTGCGTATTTCCGGCAGTCGTTGGACAAGAAGATGGCGAGTGTGAGGTCGAAATCATCGCTCCGGATCTGGCCTGTGCCCGGAAATGGCGTGTTGCCACATCCATGCAACGTGCGGGTGCAGAGTCGTACGGTTTCGGTGACTATGTTGCGGGAAATTATGCGGAGCTCATCGATCATCCGGTGGAAATTGGCAATCTGTCGATCGGTGAATTCCAGGTTGGTGAGATTCCTCACGTAATTGCCATTCGAGGCAATACCAAAGTGGATATGGCCCGTTTATGCCACGACCTTCAGACGTTGTGCGCATTCCACATGACAATGCTCGGTTCACCCTCTGATCTTGATCGATATGTGTTTCTTTTGCATGCACCGGGCAGTGGCTACGGCGGACTGGAACATCGCTGGTCATCGAGCCTGGTTGCGGATCGAGACAGTCTGCCGATTCGTGGTGATGAGGGTATATCACCCGAATATCGGACCTTTCTCGGGCTCGTCAGCCACGAGTACTTTCACTTGTGGAACGTAAAGCGCATGAAGCCGGCTGCGTTTACGCCTTACGATCTGTCGCAGGAGTCGCATACCGAACTCCTGTGGGTATTCGAGGGCATTACCTCTTATTACGACGACCTGGCACTGGTACGTTCCGGACTAATCACAGCATCGGACTATCTTGAGATGCTCGGGCAAACCATAACGCGAGTCCTTCGTGGACAGGGTCGTCGCCGGCAAAGCGTTGCGGAGTCCAGTTTTGATGCCTGGACGAAATTCTACAAACAGGATGCCAATGCCGGCAACGCTATTGTCAGCTATTACGCGAAGGGCTCATTGATTGCGCTGGCGCTGGACTTGAAATTAAGAACAGAGACCAAGGGTCGCGTTTCTCTCGATGATGTTATGCGAGCGTGCTGGGCGAAGTGGGGCGAGACCGGTGAGGGTATGTCGGAGCGTGGGCTTGAGGAAGTCAGCGCTGACGTTTCGGGGCTCGACCTTGGCGATTTCTTCGATGCGGCGGTCCGGGGAACCGGCGAGCTGGCATTGGAGCCGTTGTTACATGAGCATGGCGTAGACTACCGTTTACGAAAAGCGAAGGGCCGCAAGGATAAAGGTGGTGACGAAGTCGACGCCGCCAAATTGCCTGCTGTATGGCTGGGCGCCAAGCTCGTGGTTCGTGGTGGCAAGCCGATATTTGCCAGCCTTTCAAATGGAGGTCCCGCCGAACGAGCGGGCGTGTCGCCGGGCGACGAGTTGGTTGCGGTAGACGGCGTGCGTGCAAACGTGTCGGGAAGTGATACCCGGATTCGTCGCTACCGTCCTGGTGACAAGTCCGAGTTAACGGTATTTCGCGGCGATGACCTGCTCGCACTGAAACTACAGTGGACCGAAGCACCTGCAGATACGTGTTACCTGAGAATGTCCGAAGAAGAAAACGAGCGACAGGCTCGTCGTGATATCTGGCTAGGAAGTTGAGTTTGCGTCGTCTTTGATTTCGGGATCCGGACCAAAGCCCTCCAGTGCCCGATAGGCAAAGTACGAATAAACAACCGGTATCAAAACGATGCCGACTACCGCTAATACGATCCGCTCCGTAACCACATCCGCGAACGCCCCTGCGGCCATGACCAGGCCTGCTGCAACCATGCACCATCCACCCAGTCGGTGCGTCTTCGCCCACACTTCGTCGCTGGCGAGCGTCCACGGCGTGCGAATTCCAATAAAGAAATTCTTCCTAACCTTCCCCATGTAGTTACCCATGAACATCAATAGCAGGCCGACACACACAAAAACAGCCTTGCTAATATTGACGTCTGATCCGAGAGCAGCATTCAGAGCAAAGATGGCTATGGCGCAGCCAAAAACCACCAGGCCCACCATCAGGGCATTGACCACCCGCGCGAATTCTTCGGTACGAAAGCCGTGCGGTGAAATGACCGGGATCAGCTTGAATAACAGGACGCAAAAGCAGGGTACCGATGCAAGTGCAATAACGCCTGACAACCTGGACATGTAGTCATTCGGATTGCCCGCCGCATCCCAGTGGGTTGGTAGCGGGTCGGGCAGAATCGGATAAAGATAGACAACGTACGCAATAAGCGCTGCAATAAAGCCAGCGCATATGAGGTTGGCGAGTTTGGTGTTCATGAGCGGTCACTCACTTTGTCAGTTGACGAAAAAAGGTCATAGAGAATGGCGGCCACATCGTCGAGCACAGTGACATTGAGTGAATAAACAATGTGTTGGCCACGGCGTTCGGTCCGCACAAGATCAGCGGACTTGAGGATGTTGAAATGATGAGAAAGCGATGCGCGCGTGATCGGAAACTCGTCCGCAATGGCGCCTGCTGTCTTGGATTCCTTGCGCAGGGTCTTGATGATGGCACGTCGCGTCGGATCGGCGAGAGCCTTGAACACTGTTTGGTTGTTGGGAGACATGATGATATTTAGACAAATATCTAAATAATTGTCAAGAATTATCCTAAGTCTATGAAAATAAAGAATAACCCAAGATTACGACTATTCATTGGCGCTGCTTTAATCAGCCTTTCGCCGGTCTGGGTCAAGCTCGTCGACGTACCACCGTCCACCAGCGGTTTTTATCGTGTCTTGTTTGGTAGCGCGGCACTCGTCGTTTATTTGCTCATCACACGAAAGCGAATGACGCTCCCAAAGCGGGCGTGGTTCATGCTCACCGTTGCGGCGCTGTTCTTTGCCCTGGACCTTTGGTTTTGGCATCGCAGCATCAACTATGTCGGACCAGGACTGTCGACGCTTCTGGCAAATTTTCAGGTCTTCATCATGATGATCGCCGGGGTCGTCTTTCTTAAGCAGATGCCGCGGCTCATACAGATTCTTGCAGTACCGATGGCATTGTTCGGCCTTAGCCTGATTGTCGGCCTCGACTGGAACGAGTTGCCGGATGATTACCAACTCGGCGTCATTTTCGGATTGCTGACCGCGGTCGCCTATGCCGGATATTTGTTGAGTCTGCGCCAGGCCCGGCAAGAATCACCGTACGGAGTGCCCGTCCGCGAAATGGCGGTCGTTTCGATTATCTGTACTGTCATGATGGCTGCGAGTGTTTTCGGAGAAGGAGAATCACTCAGGATCCTGAGCTACCCCGACTTCGGATGGCTGGTTGCGTACGGCGTGTTGTCGCATAGCCTGGGCGGCCTATTCATCGCGAGCAGCCTGCCACAGGTCACAACCGCCGAAGCCGGACTGGCACTGCTTTTGCAACCGGCACTGAGTTTCGGCTGGGATGTGTTGTTCTTCGGCCGGCCGATGACAGCCACTGAACTTGCCGGCGCCAGCATTGCGCTTATCGCTATCTATCTGGGCTCACGCCCATCGTCAAAGCAGATCCAGGGCGCCCGGTAAGACGGACAGCTCGAAGTCGGTTTGCAGGGCTTGAACCTCACCGTCCAGGTGCGAAGGCATGGGCGATTCTGCTTTTATTCTTAACGTCGTGACGGAACGGTGCACAAGTTCATCTTCTTGCATGTGTTCACCCCCCATGAGCTTCGGTAGCAAGCTCACGATGCGACGCCTCGTGACCGGTTTGACGATCAGCAATTCCATCTTGCCGTCCGCATTTTTGGCCATCGGTGCAATCTTGAACATGCCACCAACCCACTGTCCGTTACAGATAGCTGCCAGCGTGAGTGGTCCCTCCCAGGTGAAATCATCCGCGGTTATTTGCAGTTGCGGGCTGGCGATACGGTCAATCATGGTTCGGAATATCGCGAGTAGATAAACAAGGTCGCCGATCGGTAATTGAAAAG
Source organism: Woeseiaceae bacterium (assembly GCA_021773095.1). GTDB lineage: Bacteria > Pseudomonadota > Gammaproteobacteria > Steroidobacterales > Woeseiaceae > UBA1847. The sequence continues at coordinate 21,628 of JAJFKR010000037.1, forward strand.
ATCGTGCGACGTGGTTGACCTTGGCGTCGAAACCAATGCCCGCACCGTTTGCGAAGTAGCGATCGTTGAATCGCCCGACATCGATTTTCCTTGGCGTTTCCGCAGCGGCAATGCGATCGGCGAGCAGTTGGGTTGCGTGTTCCCAGTTAATCGGAATATCGCAGGCTTTCGCAAAGTCATTCCCTGTTCCTGTTGGAATGACGCCCAGAGACGCGTTGTTGTTGGACCTCATGATGCCATTTACCGCCTCATGAACGCTGCCGTCCCCGCCAGCGACCACAACGCGTTTTGCACCGTCGTTAGTATGTTGCAGCACCTGATCCTCAAGGTCTCCAAGAGACCGGCTTGCATGACACTCGATAGCAACACCGCTTTGTTCCAACAGCTCAAGAATTCGCGACTGACGACGCCCGGCGCGTCCCCGCCCGGCGGTTGGATTTAGAAACAGGTGTATCGTGTCTGCGGCCATACGCCGATGCTACAATGCGCGCGACTATTCTCGCAAAGACGGACAGGCATTAATGTTGGAATTGGGCGTCAAATTCCTGATCAGCTATTTTCTGGGTTCCCTGATGGGCTCGATGATTATGGGCAAATTACGCGGTGGCGTCGATATTCGCACGATGGGCAGCGGCAATGCGGGTGGCACCAACGCTTTGCGTACACAAGGCATTATTTTTGCGCTTGGCGTCGTGATAATCGATATCGGCAAGGGCGTGCTTGGCGCAGGGGTCGTTCCCGAGCTAACCGTTCCGTTTGTTCCGGAAGATCCCACGCTGTCCAGAACCTGGCTGACGATCTGCTGTGCGACAGCCGCTGTGCTCGGGCATGTCTGGCCGATTTATCACGGTTTCAGGGGTGGTAAAGGCGCTGGAACGTTTGTAGGAACACTGGTAATCCTCGGGCCAAATCTAATCATCGCGGTTTTGCTCGTTTGGGCATCGGTACTCGTAGTTTCAGGCTTTGTAGGGCTTGCGACGATGAGTGCCGCAATCTCATTACCGTTATACCTCGGAGTAAGTCTGCAGCTTGAGAGTCAGCCATTATTTATTTACACCGCGGTCATGGCGATGCTCATCATCTTTTGGCACCGTTCGAATATTCAACGTATGCGAGACGGCACAGAGCATCGCAACACCGGTCTGATGATTTTTCGTCGTAAAGGTACTGGCTCAAGTGATGAGCAGTCTTGACGCTGAGGTAATTCAGCAGTTCATGAGTGCTGCGGTTCGGGAGCGACTCGTGCACATCGAGGTATTCTCGGAGATTGAATCAACAAACAGTTACCTGATGCAAATGCCTGGCCCGGAGCCTGGAACGCTCTGCGTTGCGGCAACCAGCAATCAAACGGCGGGCCGCGGTCGTCATGGCAAGACATGGCGATCGCCGCCGGGGACGGGCTTGTGTTTGTCGGCGGCCTACACCTATCAGCAACAGCCGGAAGACCTCCCGGCGCTGTCATTGACACTCGGATTAGCAGCTATCGATGCATTGCAGGATCTCGGCGCAGATCGCGTTGAGTTGAAGTGGCCGAACGATCTGGTCGCAAGGGATGGAAAACTGGCGGGCATCCTCACCGAAACTAAACAACATTCCGCGAGTGCGGTTACGGTTGTGACCGGAATTGGTATCAATGTCGATTTATCGACTGAGCCGGATTTTGGAGCGAAAGCAGATTGGGCTCGAACGGTTGTCGATCTCAAAAGTATTTGCGAGGTTGAGCCCGGCCATGAAGAGCTCGCCGGCCAACTCGCCACGCATCTGCTGGGAGCCTTCGTCGATTTCGAGATATCGGGATTTGCAGCGCAGGCCGATCGCTGGCCACGTTATGACTGGCTACTCGGACGTGAGATCACAATCGATACAGCAGACGTACAGTATTCAGGTATCGGTGCCGGCGTCGCCAATGACGGCGCGTTGCTGGTCGAAACCCCGGGGTCAGGTCTTAAGCGCGTGACGTCCGGTACCGTAGTCAGGGCTGGCTCAAGAGGAGAACGAATATGAGCGTGTTGCTGCTCGACGTCGGTAACTCGCGGCTAAAATGGGGTGTTCTCGATGACGACCAGATTCGTCGTACCGGACATATCTCTCAGCAAAAAATTCGTGAGCAGGGGCTGGCAGTACTGACGACCCGTTTACCGCGCCGCGTGGATGCGGTTCGCGCCAGTAATGTGGCGGGCACCAGTTTCGGGACTCGCCTGTCAGGTGTTGTCGGTCTGCATTGCAATGCAGATATTCATTTTGCGCGAAGCGAAAAACGCGGTTGGGGAGTAACCAACAGTTACCGGCAGCCGCGACGACTGGGTGTCGATCGCTGGGTCGCCATGATCGGTGCCTGGGCGGAGACGGAATCAGCATGCCTGATAGTCGATGCCGGTACCGCGGTGACGCTGGATGCCATCGATGACAGCGGCATGCACCTTGGTGGTCAGATTATTCCCGGGGTTGAAACCATGCTGGGCTCGCTGTCTCTGGCGACCAGTGATATTCCACTGGTAAGAGCATCCTCGAAACACGTGGCGGGCGAGATCAGGATGTTCGGGCGCAATACGGCAGCCGCTGTCCGCGAAGGCACGCAAAACGCCGTGGCTGGAGCGATAGAGCGGGCGATTCGAACTTTGCGATCAAACGGTTACGACCCAACAATCATCTTGACCGGCGGTGGTGCGTCGCGCATTCTTGGGGTGCTCGACGAGGCCCCGTTGCACCGGCCGAATCTGGTATTGAACGGGCTTGCGTATATGTTGGAAAACGCTCAATGAAGAATATTCTGCTGATTCTGCTGCTTGCTAACATCCTCTACCTCATGTGGGGCTATTTTAGCGAGGAAGAGTCGCAGCCCGGTGTGGCGATTGTGCAGGAGTCCGATCTTGGTCCGCCACTCGAGGTAACGATCGGTCGTGACAGTGATTCGTATGCCAGCGTCGGCGCCGTCCTGGGTTCGGGAGAACCTTCGGCGCTGGAAGCAGTGGTCGGTCGCGCTTGTGTGACGATCGGACCGTTCAGAGACAATGTGGACGCCGATTCGGCGGTGCTTGAGTATTCAAATGAGGGAATGAAGACTGAACTGCGCGGTGCGCGGGCACAAATTTTTGTCGGTCACTGGGTGTGGATTCAAAACATTGCTGACGTGGAGTCCGCGAAAGCCATTTTGGAGAAACTGCAGGCGGGCGGACTGGCCGACGCTTATCTGGATCGTACGGATAGTGAGAACCTGAAAATATCACTCGGTCTTTTCGGTGACGTCGACGGTGCTGAGAAAATAGAGCTCCAGGCACGGTCACTGGACCTTCCTGCTGAGGTCATTCCGAGTTCGCGAGAAAGAGACGTGTTTTTTGTTGATGTTGGTCTGCCGCCCGGAAAAGGCGCTGGCGCGATTGTGGAAAAATACGGTCAGGACCGGGTCCTGCTGCGCGATGCAGCGACTTGTCCCCAATAGGTGAGCAAAACCCTTGTCAGATCGGCCTGAAACCGGAATAATCCGCTGCCCGCGCTAAATACGGGAACAAAGCCGGCGTAGCTCAGTTGGTAGAGCAACTGATTTGTAATCAGTAGGTCCGTGGTTCGATTCCTCGTGCCGGCACCAAATTTTCTAAGAAATATAGGGTCAGAGCTAACCGGCTCTGACCCTTTTTCGATACAGAGGAATCTTTCCTGTTAATTTGGCCGGAAAAACGGTTAGGCGATCCGGGACCGAGGCCTGCAAAATCGTACAGAGTGGTTCAATAGTGGCTTCAGGATTTGGCAGTAATAGGGTAGCAAAGTATACTACTAAGTAGGTTATTTTCACCTACTCCTCTGGAGGGCGAATCATGCCAATGGTCAAGAAAAGCATATCGGTAACCGATCAGCAAGATAGCTGGATCAAGGCGCAGATCAAAACGGGACACTACGGTAACGAAAGTGAGGTAGTTCGCGAGTTGATCCGTGAACGGCAACTTCGGGACCAGGAAACCCCCGCCGAAATTGAGGCTATTCGCGCCGCATTGATCGAAGGCGAGGAGAGCGGTTTTAGCGAACGCAGCGTCGACGAGATATGGGAGGACGCGCGGCAACGCCACAGGGCGAAACATGGGTGAGTATCGGCTTTCTCAAAGTGCCAAAGATGACCTGGTCGGCATCGCACAATACGGCGATGAACATTTCGGGGTTGTGCAATCCAACCGATACCGTGACCAACTCAAACAGAGATTTTCGGTATTGGCAATTCAACGCAGCTATATCCAGCGGTCGCCCATATTCGACCCGGCTATCACCGCAGCGTGTGCGGTGTGCATTCGACTTACTACCGTATGGATGCTCAAGGCGTGGAGATAATACGTATCTTGAAACATCAAGACCCGAGCAAAGCATTCTAGGGAACATTGTCGCTCCTTTTCCTTCTAAGAATATACCTGCGTACCGAAAGGCCAGGAGGCTAAATCTCGGCAAATTTCTAAAGAAACGGAGCTGGAGACCGCATTATTCCTTGATTGCAGAGTTGATTTGTAATCAGTAGGTCCCGTGTTCGATTCATGGTGCCGGCACCAAATTTTTCAACGACTTAGCTCTCCCCCTCGGGGGCATTTTTTCGTCGTGTAGACAGACCGTAGCTACTTTTGTCCGACCCTCATCTTCTCTACCAGGTCAAACGGTATGCTCCGGTTGCGTCCTTGTAATTTGGCTGTGTAGAGCGCCTGGTCCGCAGCTTCGATGAACGCAGCGATAGACTTGAATGACCGATTCTCATTTTGCGTCGCCATGCCGACGGATATTGTTACAGTGATTTCTTCGGGCGTACCGACATCATGCCGGGCATCCTGAAAAGCCTGGACGATACGTTGGCAAATAACGTTCACCAGATCACCGTTCGAGTTCGGGAAAACAATAATGAACTCCTCACCTCCGTAGCGAGCGACGATGTCTGACGAGCGTACATTGGCGTTCAGAATGTTCGCAGTTGTAGCCAGGATTTGATCGCCTACCTGATGGCCGTAGGTGTCGTTAACGTCCTTGAATTTGTCCAGGTCTGTGAATGCAATACTGAGCGGCTCGTGTCTCTCCACTGATTCAGCAAATGCAGTCTCCAGAAAGTGGTCAAGGAATCCCCGGTTGTAAAGGCCAGTCAAAGCATCACGTCGATTACTCTCCTCCAGTTTCTTGGTACGATCTTGAAGGGAGTCAGCTTGTACCTGAAGTGAATCCACCGTCTGCAATGCCGAGAGGTTTCTTATCATCAGTATTTCTCGCGCATCTTCCATGAGTCGTTCCGTATTGCTTTCCGCTTTGATTCGGGTCTCAAAAACTTCCTCAGCTTCGGGAATCAAGATGCCAACCTTTTCGATCATTTCGCCAAGCTCTTGCTTGTTCAGCCTAAGGTGTTTCTGCACGGCGTCCAGGAGAGGCGCAAAGTCGGGGTGGTCAGCCGTGTCGTCCAGGAAGACCTCAGCGATGAGGCTGGTCACGGCCACACATCGGGCAAATAACCCATGCTCGTGGTCAGTCGATAATGTGTCCAGATCATGACTGGCACTTACAGCCAGTCTGATTCTATCGGGGAAACACCAGCGTTCCAGCAGCCAGCCACCAACACAAGCGTGATCGATGCCGACCTTGTCGCACTCCCGCTGAATCACCGCGGCTTGCTGGGATTGCTTGGGCAGATCTTTGTAGATATCGGGTATTGACTGTTCAAGCGCCAACATTCCGACGTCCTGAATAACGCTGGCGAGAAATAATTCTTCAGCCGCTCGAAGTCCGACTGTCTCGGCCACCACGCGGCTAGCTGTCGCAGCCAGGAGGGCACGACGCCAATACAATGCATAGTCAATCCCGGCGTTAGCTCCGTCGTGGGGCAATGACTTGAGGAGTGAGAACGAGAGGGCCAGGGATATAGTGGCATTCAGTCCCAGAACAACGACCGCATCACGGAGGTTTTCCGTTTTTCTGACCAACGAGTACATCGGTGAATTGACGACACGCAGAATCTTGGTTGTGATCGCAGGATCCAGTACCAGGACCCTGACAATCTCATCGATATCAATCTCCGGTTCGTTGGCCAGCTTGATGATTTTGGAGGCAACGCCAGGCGGGCTGGGTAACGTCTTGCAAGAACTCAATCGTTCTTTTAAATCTGGTCTCATAGTGTGAACGTCCTGTATTCCGCGCTACCTAGTGAGATACGACAAATTGTCTCTCCAAAACAGCACCAACGAGAGCGGTATCGCGTCTCTGCTTACGTCAGTTTATCGGCCAGACTCGCGAAAACTGTAGTCTGATTCTTGCATGAATTGCACGATTAATGTGCCGTTCCCGGACAGGCGGAGGCCGGTTAATCACATACCCGATTCGTGTCCGGCTACCCCACCCAGGTTCATTTCCCTCAACTTTCTCTTGCCGTTGCCGAAATACCTAATCAGGAACCAGTTTATTTACTTTCAACCGAGGAACTGACTGTGGACCCTAACAGAATTGAGAAGCCCGGCGACGAGTCCCTGCAAGACGGCGACTCGACGGAACAAATACGGGCCTTGATCAGAAATTGCCGGGGTGTCCCGGTTGAGGTCAGCGAAGCGAACTTCGCTCGTGTGATAACTCGGATTATTGACAAGTCGCTGTTGAATTCCTTCTTGAGCAACTACGAGTCAATCAATGACAATGCACTGGGTACCGTTGAAAAACGAAGATACGATGCATTGTCGCCGTACGTGGGTAGAACGTTGGTTTGCGTGCTCATCATCCTGCCCGGTGTCACATACACATTTGAAATCGATCTGGCGGGTGAATACGTCATTCACTGGGAGTGGAAGGCTGCGTGAATTACCGCGCACGCCGTTAGCGCGATCGAGACCAAGCGACTTCACCCGAATCTATCTCCAACTTGGCGGTGCTTTGTTCCTGACAAGGCAGGTGGCGAAACGCACCGCCGATGGTTGTGTGTCGCTTGGGACGTATTTCCCTGAAGCTAATGTCGCCTGAGTTGCCGACTATAATGCGCCCGATGTAAATATATGATTGTCATGAGTTAACTGGCTTATGTTAATTAGCGGAATTATGTAAATTAGTCGAATCAACTGGAAGTTGATGTTATCGAGAATGTCAATTCGATGAGCACCGGCAGTTTGATAACAAAATTGAAATGGATGTCACAAGGAAATGAAAAAAGTGAAATATGAAACTAATGCGGCAAGGCTGAGACGCGGCGGTCTCCGTCCCAAAAGAGTCTTGTTCATAACAGTGGTTTCTATGTTCTTGGGCGAAACGATTATTATGCTCGTCCTTCCCCTATTGCCACCGATGAACTTATCAATGCACGCCTTGTTCGACGCCACTCTCCTCACGATGCTCTTGTTTCCCATTTTGTTTCTGAAGATATATCGGCCGATGTCTGCAGAAGTAGCTGAACTTGCCAACGAAATCGCGCAACTCAAGACTCTTGAGGGTGTCGTCCCCATCTGCATGCATTGCCACAAGATGCGCGACGATCAGGATGTCTGGCAAGAATTGGAAATTTACCTGCAGTCGCATACTCAAGCTGAATTCAGTCACAGTCTTTGCCCAGAGTGTCACGACGAGCACTACTCGGACGAATTCAGTTGATCATCTCGCGAGAGAGGGAGTGTCTCGGAACAGGTTAGCGTTTGTGAGAACGATTTGTAATCAGTAGGTCCGTGGTTCGACTCTTGATCCTGCCAGGCCTCCTATTTTTTCTTCGACTTCGGTACGGGCGCCGTGTACTTAATGCTCTGCATCATCTGCATCGCGTCGGCGCCAAAATCAGGCGCTCCGTCACTTGAGAAAAAATAGCATTTGACTAGCAGCTTGCCTGAGCCCATCACTGCCATCGTCAGGTAATCGAATTCACCCCGTTTCGAATGCTGGTCTGTAATTGAAAAAAACCGCCCAACGACTTCAGGCCCTTCAATTTCGCTGATCGGGACCTCGGTTTCGAACGCAAGTTGTATGACGTTTGCGACCTCTATTTTGGTGACTTCCAACAGGTCTGCATCGGTGATCGCTTCGCTGGAAAGAACGGCTTGAAGTCTAAAATGAAATACCGGTTTCGACCGGGGACCGTAGGGTCCGAGCTGAATGTCGGTAACGGTATCGAATTTATCGTACTTCGGCTTCTTGCCCCATGTATCAGGAAACTCGAATTCGATGGTGCCCCCACCATTCACATTATAGGTTTTCTGTATCCATTCATTTGCATTGGCACCCGAAGAAATCAGGAGAAAGAGCCCGCAGCAAACTAATGCCCTGATTCGTGTTCTTTTCGATTGCATGGTTACCTCCAAAGCATTCGTTCTGAATAGGACTTCGCGGGTTCGGTAACGTTCAGAGTAAAAAGCGCCTTGAGACTGAAAAAAAACAATAAAATAAAGAACTTGGAACTACTTCGCAATAATTGAAAATTGCTGGGAATGCCCTCACTCGAAGGAAAGCGGACCTGGAACACAGAAAAAACTGCCAGGATCGGCTACAAATGGTCGATGTCAGGGGTTTTTCGCTACACGCGCTTCCTCTAACCGGATATGGGACTAAATTCAATGCCAGGGACAGGCACCACAGACCAGAGAACGGTCCATTGCTTGGTGCTGCTGATCGCTTTGTCTCTCAGCGGCTGTTCGGTTTTTGCTCCGAAAATCGAACCCGTTGACGAGCCGGCGGTCGTTAGCGTTCCTGTACCAGCGGAACCCGCGCGGCCGATTGCGCCGCCCGTCAAGCCACCCGAACCGCCGCATTTACCTCCTGTCGCGATCGTTCTCACAAGCAGTCAGCCCGCGTTTCTGGATGTCGCGAATGCCCTGACCGAACATCTTGATGATTTCAAGATCTACAATCTCGGAGAAAAGAGTCAGCCGCCGGTCTCTGTTCTTCGGGTTGTCAACGATTCAAATTCGGGGACTGTTGTCGCCATCGGTCTGCGTGCGGCCAAATCATCAGTCGCTATGGCTGAGAAACCGGTCATATTCAGTCAGGTTTTCAACCATCAGGATCATGGCCTGCTAACTGCCAATAGCCGTGGCGTAGCTCCACTGGCACCGCTCGAAGCACAGCTTGCTGCGTGGACCAAAGTCGATCCTGCAATTTCGCGTATTGGAATCATCGTCGGTGAGGGCCACGATGACCTGATTACCGAGGCAAGTTTGGCAGCACGAAAGCACAACGTTGAATTACGCGTCCGAATTTCGCATTCGGATCAGGAGACGCTGTTCATGTTCCGGCGTATGGCACAGGATATCGACGGCTTCTGGCTGTTCCCGGACAATCGTGTACTCAGCGCACGGTCGCTGCAGAAAATACTGGAAACTGCCAAGCGAGGACAGGTCGCAGTGGCCGTACCCTATGAATCGATGTTAGCGATGGGTGCCACCATCAGCCTGGCGACACAAGCCGATGATATTGCTGCGACGATCGCCAGATTAATTCGACAAATTCATGCTAAAGGCCTCGAAAGCGTGCGCCCAATCAGCCCACTGTCAGCGATTCGGGTAGCGACGCGCGGCGACGCTAAAGTGGTCAATCGTTGAAGGCGCGTATCGCTGCGATATTCGGAGGCTTTACGAAACTGATAGCTCGCCGGAACTCAAATGCCAAAAGTGGCAAACGTGCGCTTGTGCACGAGATTTTGTCTATCCAGGTAATGAGTGCTGCTTTCGTTGGTGTGATGGCAATCGTGGGGCTCTATTGGGGCGGCCAATGGGTATTGCAGGACAACTACAGTCGCTGGGCTTTGCAATGGACCGAGCAACTCAATGAACTCGGCTCACCCCTGTACCTGGTGGATGACCACGAGGCACGAATCAGTCTCGATAACTTCGTCGACCGTTATCCGGAAATCGATCAGGTTATCTACTATGCGAAAGACGGCAGTGTTTTGCATTCGGTTGATTACCCAGGGGACATCGATCCCGTCCGCCAATTGTCGTCCACGCAGTTGCAGGATGCCATCGATGTCGTTGGTGCCAAGACACCGTACCTGATGCATGGCGGTGTGCTCGATCCCAGACAGTTCGAAATTCTGGCGCCTGTCTGGATAGAGTCAATCCCTGATGACGGCCTGTTTGGATTCGATGCGTCCGGTGTGGACGACGAAGTACTGATCGAGCTGCTTGGTTTCGTGAAAATGAAGCTCGATTTCGTAATGTTTCATGATCGATTGTTATCAAACATGCGCTTCGCCGTTGCCCTGTTGGCGGCATTTCTGATTCTGTTTGCCCTGTACGGTCGTCACGCATTGCGCAAAGCGCTGGCATCTATCTCCGAATTGCAGATACCCATTCAGGAACTAGCCAAGGGCAACCTGAATGTGAAATTCGAGCCGGCACAACATCGCGAGATCTCCGATATTGTCGAGGCTTTGAAAACAACCGCTTCGGCACTAAGCGAGCGAGATGAGCAACTGCAGAAACTTGCAAATCATGACAGCCTGACCGGGCTTTTTAACCGGCGGCGCTTTAACGAAGAATTAAGAAAAGAGGTCATGAGCGTAGTGCGAAAAGACCACTCCAGTGCTCTTTTCTTCATCGATCTCGATCAGTTCAAATACATTAACGACGCCTGTGGACACCCTGCAGGTGATCGGCTGCTGTGCAAGGTTGCCGACGAACTGCAGCGCAGTATCAGGCAGGGCGACGTGATCGCGCGGTTTGGTGGCGACGAATTCGCGCTCCTCATTCGCAATGTGGATGTTGCGGGCGCCGAGTCGGCTGCAGAAACCATCCTGACCAACATGCGTCGTATGGCCCACATCGAAGGCGAGCAGGTATTTCACGTGCACTGCAGCATCGGTATCACGATCATGGCGGGCGAAAACCTGCATCATGATGAACTGATCAATCAGGCAGATATCGCCTGCCGCGAAGCCAAATCAGCGGGCCGCAACCGAATGCGTATCTTCTCGCAGGTGGATGATGCGGATGAGCGTGGCAAAACAGACGTAAACTGGATGACCAGCTTGCGGACCGCGCTTGACGAAAACAAATTTGAAATTCGCTTTCAGCCGATTAACAACATTTCAACGGGTGAGACGACGCATCATGAATTGCTCATAAGATTAAGAACAGAAGATGGAGGTTTCATATCGCCAGACGCGTTCTTGCCATCCGCAGTCCGCTTCGGCCTGATGAGTGAAATCGACTTCTGGATGATACGTAACGCAGCCATCGCGTACGCGGAGCACTCCCGTCCTGGCACCCGACTTAAATTTTCGATCAACCTTTCTGCGAACGTGTTCGAAAATGATGATCTGACCGGATATGTGAAAGAAATGTTTACGCAATACGACGTTCGGCCAAGCGATATCGTTTTCGAGATTACGGAAAGCCTCGCAGTCAGGCGTCCGCTGCAGGTTGACCGGCAAATCGCGGTCCTGCGAGATCTCGGGTGCCAGTTCGCTCTGGATGACTTCGGTACTGGTTATAGTTCATTTGGTTACCTGCAAAAGTTGCAATTCGACTACATTAAAATTGACGGCACTTTTGTGCAGGACCTTCCAAATAATCCCGTTGACCAGAAGATGATCAAACTAATCGCCGAGGTTGGCCGGGAAGCGGGGATGCAAACCATCGCAGAATACGTGCGTGACGCCGAGTCACTCGAGCTGCTGGCGGAACTCGGGGTCGATTTGGCACAGGGTTACTTTGTTGGCCGCCCCGTCTCAGTTCCGACGAACAAGGTCACACCAATCTCACTGAGTTCACACCGTCAGCAATTGTTTCGCACGAACTCGCCAAGCAGCTGAAACTCTTCAATTCGCCGACTACCCTTACGCCACGCCAGCCCAATATTGCGGTAGCTTCCGTCATTAAGGGAATGTAGTCGCACGCGCGTGTTGCGTAGCAAGGTGCTGCCGCGAGCCATCTCAGGCAGAAACGAAATGCCGAGATCGGCATCGATCATTTCAATCAGGGTCAGTAAGCTGCTGGCACCAAATCGGCGAATTTTCTGCAAGTTTCGAATTTTGCAGGCAGCCAATGCATGTTCCCTCAGGCAGTGCCCGTCCTCGAGCAGCAGGACGCTGTCGGTGTCCAGGCGATTGAGTCGGTAGTTTTGGGGGTCCACGCGGTTGGATCCCTGACGATACGCCAGGCAGAACTCATCTCGAAATAGTATATGTTCTTCGACGCCCTGCATTGTCCAGGGCAGTGCCAGCAGCAAAACATCGAGCTCGCCGTCCAACAGTCTTTCATAGATACGTTGCGTCTGGTCCTCAACCAGATACAACTGCAACTTCGGGTAGGTCTTGCGAATTTTCGGCAACACCGTCGGCAATACGAACGGAGCAATCGTTGGGATAACGCCCAACCGAAGGTCGCCACACAACGGCTCGTTGTCGCCCCGGGCAATATCAACGAGGCTGTCCACATCGCGCACTACCAGTCGCGCCTGCGTGGCGACGTCCTGGCCAACTGACGTTATCGTCACGCGCCGGTTCGTCCTGTCTACGAGTTGTGTTTCAAGTGCGCTCTCAAGCTCTCGAATTCCATTACTGAAGGCCGACTGCGAGACGAAACTGCGCTCCGCAGCATGACCGAAATGCTGCTCCTCACACAATGCCAGGAAGTAACGGAGTTGTTTCAGAGTGGGAGAACCCACAATCGACAAAATAGCACATTATGATAGAAATAACCCATTTTATTAAATTATTAAAAACTTCTAAGATTGCCACATCAATTCATAAAGACCTGATGCTTCGCGGCATTTCAATTCGAATTAAAACTACTGGAGAAATACATGTTGAACAATCTTGAAGGACAGCGTATCCCGGCCGTTACATTCCATACTCGCAAAGAGCATGAGTGGGTTGACGTTACGTCTGCCGAAGTATTTGACGGCAAGACTGTCGTTTTATTCTCACTGCCCGGCGCTTTCACACCGACCTGCTCATCGTCGCACGTGCCACGGTATAACCAGCTCGCGCCGCAGTTTCGTGAAAATGGCGTCGATGATGTAATTTGTGTGTCGGTAAACGATGCCTTTGTCATGAACGAGTGGAAACGTAGTCAGAAAACCGACCGGATAACGTTCTTGCCCGATGGGAATGGTGAGTTTTCGGAAAAGATGGGACTTCTCGTTAACAAGGAAGACCTGGGTTTCGGCAAGCGTTCGTGGCGCTACTCGATGTTGGTTCGTGACGGCGTCGTTGAGAAAATGTTTATCGAGCCCGAAGAAGACGGTGATCCGTACGGCGTCTCCGACGCAGATACGATGTTGTCGCACCTTGCCCCCGACTGCGATTTTCCACACGACGTCGCTGTGTTCACTCGTGAAGGCTGTGGTTTTTGTGTTCGAGCGAAGGGATTGCTGAATGAGGCGGGAATTGAATACGAAGAACTGCTTCTGAATCGTGACTATACAGACCAGACTTTGCGAGCGGTTTCGTCGCGAATCAGCTATCCCCAGGTATTCATTGATGGTGAGCATATCGGCGGCGCCGATGAGCTCTCTGGCTGGCTGGAGCAGCAAGGCCAGAAAACAACTCGCAGCGCGGCATAATCGGTCAGGGCATTCAGGTCCGAATCTGGCTAGTTTGATTCCGGGGTGTGCGTATACTTTGCGCATGCTTCGGAATTCAAACACAGCCAGCAACGAGATCTACGAACGAGCGAGGTTATCTCGGGACGCGCGTTTTGACGGCCGATTCTTTGTCGGCGTCAAGACGACAGGAATCTATTGTCGTCCTATATGCCCCGCGAACGCGCCAAAGAGCCGGAACGTATCGTTTTATTCAACGGCGGCTGCAGCGGGTGAGGCGGGCTATCGCCCCTGTCTTCGGTGTCGACCGGAATGTGCACCCGGTACTCCGGCCTGGGAAGGTACTTCAACAACCGTACAACGCGGCTTGCGCCTGATCGCGGATGGCGCTTTAGATGAGGGTGACATAGAACAACTGTCGGACCGGCTTGGTGTAACCAGCCGCCATCTGCGTCGCTTGTTCACAAAACACCTTGGCGCCAGCCCGCTCGCGGTGGCGCATACACAAAGACTGCATTTCGCCAAGCGTCTTATCGATCAAACCACACTGCCAATGGGCGATATCGCAATCGCGTCCGGTTTCGGCAGCACACGACGATTCAACGACGCGTTCCGAAACACTTATGGTCGAACGCCGCGAGAGTTGCGGCGGCGGCGCGCCGTTGCCGATCCATCGGTTGGTCTTACCGTGCAATTGCCGTATCGGTCGCCGTTCGATTTTTCGCAACTGCTTGATTTCTTCGCGGCGAGAGCAATTCCCGGTGTCGAGGTTGTGCATGCGGGTAGATATCTGCGCAGTGTGACTATTGACGGCTTGCACAGTGTTATTGACTTGCATGACGGCGGTGAGAACATCCTGTTGACCGTGCACGGCGCTGGCACCCGATCACTGTTGCCGATCATTCAACGAGTACGCGGTATTTTCGACCTCGATGCGTCACCGGATGACGTCACCCGGATTCTGTCACGAGACAAACAATTGCAGCCGTTGATTCGTAAGCAGCCGGGTATTCGTGTTCCCGGAGTTTGGGACGGTTTCGAACTGACTGTGCGAGCGATTCTTGGGCAACAGATTTCAGTAGCGGCAGCGACCACGCTATCCGGCAGACTCGCCAGTCGATATGGCGAACAAATCGCCGTTACTGTACCCGGCGTAGATAATGATTCGGTTCCCCAATTGATATTCCCGCAACCGCAAAAACTACTGCGCGCCCGACTTGGCGACCTGGGAATTATCAGCAGTCGTGCGGACACGATTCGGCGAATCGCCAAAGCGGTTGTTGAAGGCTATATCAGCTTTGACCCCGCCCAGAATATCGATGATTTTTGCAGGTCACTGGTCGCGCTGAAGGGTATCGGCGACTGGACGGCGCAATACGTTGCGATGCGAGCGCTGAAAGACCCCGATGCTTTCCCGTATTCGGATCTCGGTTTGCTAAGAGCATTCGATGCACCGGACCGTGACCGTATGAAACCCGCAGAGCTCAAAGCCCGTGCCGAGGCATGGCGTCCGTGGCGGGCCTATGCGGCACTATTATTATGGAGTTCCGGTGGGAATTCCGGAGGCTAACGATGTACTACTGTTACTTTGATACCCCGATCGGGGAATTGCTATTGGCTGGCGATAGCAACGCGCTGTCGATGATCGGCTTCCCCAAGGGCGCCATGCGCCGTGATCCGGAAGCGGACTGGATCTACAACGAAGAGCCCTTTGAAGAGGTTCGCAGGCAACTGGCGGAATATTTTTCAGGGGAGAGAAAGGATTTTGACTTACCGCTGAAGCTTGACGGAACCGAGTTTCAGATCAGCGTACTCGAGGCGCTGCTGGAAATACCGTACGGAGAAACGACTTCCTACGGTGCTATTGCAAAACAGATTGGCCGGCCGAAAGCTATGCGCGCGGTGGGTGCTGCCAATGGACGTAATCCCATCCCGATTATCGTGCCCTGCCATCGAGTTATCGGCAGCAGCGGTGACCTGACAGGATTTGGCGGAGGTCTGGACACCAAAGAGGCATTGTTACGACTGGAAGCCGAAAACAGCGATGGATTGCTGTAGGAGCGCGCCCAGCGCGCGACCAAACAACAAGTGTCTCTCCCGACGCCTGCGATGATCGTCACGAGGTCGCGCGCCGGGCGCGCTCCTACAATCTCTTATTTTCCATCGCGCGGATGACAGCAGACGGCTCGACACCCTCGATCAGGCGATCATCGCTTTCAATCGTCGTAAATGCAGACTCTAACGGCAATCGTCCTGCCCATATTGGTATCTCATAGTCCGCGTCTTCGTCGTTGGGCATGTCTGCGGAAATTTTTGCAGACGCTGATTCTATATCAAGTGCGATAACGCCGGTCATCTTCACCTCATTCTCGAGTGGCGCACGTAGTTCATCCCAGCGACCTGGCATCGTGGCCTCTGTAATCACTTTCAGTGCGTGAAGCTTTTCGTCCGGATCATCCACCAACCGCGGTGTCCCAAATACAGTAGCGGAGCGGTAGTTCATTGACGAGTTAAAAGCTGATCGTGCGTAAATCAATGCATCGACGTGCGTCACGTTCATGCATGCCTTTGTTGTACTTTCGAGCAGGCGAATAACACGGGCTTTGCGGGCACCGTGCAGAAAAATTGTTTCTCCCTCGCGGCCATAAAGCATTGGTACGACCACGGGTTGACCGTCTTGTACGAATCCAACCGACGCGAGCAAAGCTGAATCCAAAATATTGTGTACTGTCTCTTTGTCGTACGCAGCTCTTTCACGCAATTGCCGTGCTTTGTTCTGTTTGCTGATTTCGTATTCTTTAGTCACTTACCGTGTCTCCACTTTAATTCAGGAACATTGGCGCGAGCTTATAGGCTACGGCCGATACCAGGACGATGCCGATCAAATTCAATACAAGTCCGGCGCGGGCCATCCGCGGAATGGTCAACATCCCGGAACCGAACACGATGGCATTTGGTGGCGTCGCTACCGGTAACATGAAGGCGCAGCTTGCGGCCAGCGTGACGGGCACTGCGAGTACGATTGGGTCATAGCCCGCCTCGATTGCGATGGCGCCAACAACAGGCAGGAACGTCGCTGTAGTTGCTATATTGCTGGTCAGTTCGGTGAGAAAAATAATCAGCGTCGCTGCCATGATCACGATGGCGACAAGCGGCAGCGTGCCAACAGCGTGCAGGCTGCCGCCAAGCCATTCGGCAAGACCGGTCCGCGAGACAGCGCCCGCAAGCGTCAGGCCACCACCAAACAACAGCAGTACTCCCCACGGCAATTGCTCGGCGTACTTCCAGCGCAGCAGCAATGGGTCGTCTGTACGACCGCTGGGTACCAGGAATAACAGGATGGCGCCGGCTATCGCAACCAGCGAGTCGTCGAGAGCGGAAAGTGCCGGCACCTTGATGAGCAAAGGCCGAAAAATCCAGGTGAGTGCCATAAACAGGAAAACCATCGCGACACGTTTTTCGGGAATGCTTATCGAGCCCATGTCTTCTTTCATTTTCCGGAGCGCCGCTCGTCCTTCGCCCGACGTAACGAAATCTACCTTAAACACCCAGCGTGTGAGCGCTACCCAGGCTAGCGGCAGCATCATCGCCGACATTGGGAGTCCGACCAGCATCCAGCTCGAAAAATCGATACTCGTCGCATAGTTTTCGAGCATGAAGGCCGCGAACATCGCGTTGGGCGCCGTCCCGACCAATGTCGCTATACCGCCGATGGTCGCACCGTAAGCGACACCAAGAAGTAGTGAAAACTGAAAATCTTCCTTGGCTTTTTCGTCCAGGGTAACGACGGTTTTATGAATGACGGTGATTATTGAAACAGCGATCGGTAACAACATCATAGTCGTTGAGGTGTTCATAACCCACATTGAAATCAGAGCACTGGCGAGCATGAAGCCGCCGACCAGAGACCGACCGTCACCACCCGCATGTTGCAGGACAGTGAGTGCGATTCGGCGGTGTAAATCCCATCTTTGCATTGCGAAGGCGACAATGAAGCCGCCGAGAAACAGAAAGATCACCTTGTTCGCGTACGGTGCGGTCGTTTCCTGAATGGAGCTCACGCCAAACATCGGGAATAATACCACCGGCAGCAAGGCGGTTACCGCGATCGGCACGGCTTCCGTTGCCCACCAAACGGCCATCAGAATTCCGATCGATGCCGTCGCCCAGGCCGTGCCGGACAGTCCATCAGGTGTGCCCGACAGCAGCAGGGTTGCAAGCAGTGCCGGGCCCAAAAGCAAGCCAACTTTCTGACTGGTCGATCGGCCCTGGATCATTGTGTTGTTGTTCATTTGTATTCACTTTGCAATCGGGATTCAGAAGGCTACCTGTTCTGCGTCCGTTCGTCGTCAATTTTGCGAATTTATCGGCAAAGCATCTAAATATAGTGGTTTTCTCGCCTTCCAATACTATATGTAGTAGCATCCCGTCCGTACCAACTCGGTACGCACGGAGATGAGATGTAGGATGGCAAGCGGGCGAACCGCCATGCCGGAAGCATGACTCGAAGGCGGGTGATTAGTGAATCCTCTCAACACGTCACCTGTACAACTGCTTACCTGCAAGCAGTTGTGGCCTGCGACGAAGCGGATCGCGAACCGGGTATCAGGCTACGCCGAGTATTGTTGCGACATTGATGTTGCAAAATACTCGAATGCGACCTGAAGCCAGCCGAATACATCTTCTGCTTAATATGCCGCCCAGTTTCTGGGCGGCTTTTTTGCTCATGCCAATTGAGAAGGCAACGATGACATCGAAATTCAAAGTATGCTTGGTGGTTGTTACAGCGATGCTTCTGGGTAGCTGTGCCAGCGGGCCGCCCAAATTGCCCTATCCGGCATTTGTTCAGGTGGATGAGCTGGAAGATATTTTCATGGCCAGTTTGCCGGGCGTCAGGGCGAAGCAATTGTCGGGCGACCCGCAAACACGCCGAACGAGCAACAGAGTTGATTTGCCGAAAGACTGGCAGGGAACCAGTGGCGGTGCGCCCGGGCGTTCAATGGAAATATATGTCATCAACGGTAAGTTGACCGTCGCAGATATCGTGCTGGAACGAGGCGGATACGCTTTCTTACCTGCGGGCTCACTCGGCTTTAATCTGACGGCGAAAGAAGGTGCACGCATTCTGTATTTTGTCAACGATACCGACCCCGAGTCTGTTATTCGCTCGCCGATCATTATCAACAGCAATTTGTTGAAATGGGCAGACACGGCCAAGGTTGGTGTTAGCACGAAAGACCTGCGAAATGATCCCGGAAATGGTGCCAAGACATGGCTTGTCCGTGTATCGACCGGAGCAGCACAGGCGTGGGAATCATCGAGCGCTATGAGGGAGGGCTATCTGGTCACCGGCAACCAGCAATACGCCGAGTGTGTGAATGGCAAGACCGAGCTTTGGCAATATGCTCCTGGCGGCTATTTCTACCGGCCAGCGAGTACGATTAGCGGTGGCCCCGAATCGCTGGCTTTGACGGAATCGATTTGGGTCATGCGCGAGATGGGCAGAGGTGATACTACTATCTGGCCGTCGTGTGTCGTACAGGAACCCGACCCACAGCCTTAGTCGCAGTCGATTGGTTGCGTATTCTATTTCTTGACGAGCTTCGTAATTTTCGATCCTAGCGACATCAACTTGGTCAATGTGCTCGTTGGAATCTCGTTGATTTGCTCGTACCAGTTACTGGTGAGTTCTACAAATTGCAGCATATTCGTGATGCGTTCCTTTGTGACCGGATCCGTTTCCTTTTCGGACTGAATCTCGGCAGCACAACCCTTGAGCATGGCCAATGTTGGATTCAGCTCACGCTGCTTGCGTTGCTCGATAATGACCCGAAATAACTCCCAAACGTCGTGCAGCGACTCGAAGTAGTCGCGGCGGTCGCCAAGCAGGTGCGTCATGCGCACGAGTCGGTAGCTTTGCAATTCACGAATGCTGGTACTGACGTTCGAGCGCGCCACCGACAGCAAATCCACAATCTCATCAGCCCGTAACGGTTTTGGCGAAAGATAGAGTAGCGCCTGGATTTGAGCAACGGTCCGGTTAGTGCCCCAACGGGTGCCCATTTCGCCCCAGTGCAAGACATATTTTTCAACCGCGGGGGTCATTTTCATCAGTTATTTCTCTTGTTTCTGTTTAGACTGAAATTACCCTCAACAAGAATTTTATTCAAGGTAATGCGGCACTTGTGCTCCCGTTGAATTGTGAAGGTGATATCTTTGCCACCTGTACATGACTGAACGCGCTCCCCACATCGTAGAAACAATCGCTATCGACAGCAGCAGCGCGTCGATCGGTATGTACGTGTCGATGCTGGACCGGCCCTGGCTGGAAACGCCGTTTGTTTTCCAGGGATTCACAATATTTTCCAGGGATTCACAATAAAGGACCGGACCGAGACCGAGTTACTGCAATCCTATTGCAGCGTCATCCATATTGACGTTCAGCGCAGCGGGCTGACGCGTTTGCAGGTGAAGACTTTGCTGGAGTCGAAGCCGGCCCGATCTCGTACGAAACACAGGAATTCTCCCAACAGGAAACCCCGGGGAAAATGGTTTCGCCGACTGCGGGATCTGATGCTGAGAATAGGAATCCTGCGTCCGGGCGAAGCTGAATCTGCGCCGGGACAAGAAGGTTACGCAGTCACATCGACAATGCGAGGTGAAGCGAAAAAGGCATTTGCCGCGTACAAAGCGCTGTCATTGCAGTACCGCGAAATCACCAAATTCGTGGATCGAAACGGATCTCTACCCGGCGGAATCCTGAGGAAAGCGGTGCAACCGTTAATCAAGAGCATATTGCGCAATCCCGACGCCATGGCTTGGACGATTTTTTCCCGCAGAGACAGAGGTCCCAGCTCGAGTCGAGCCGTGGCAACGTCGGCCTGGTGCGTCATGTTCGGGCGTCAACTAGGATTTGATTACGAAGGCCTGACTGACCTCGCCGTAGGAGGATTGTTGCTTGACGTCGGCAATCTTCGTATTCCGGGCGACATTCTCAGCGTTGAGGGCGATTTGACGCGACAACAACGCGCGATGATGTCGAAACACGTCGGGTACGGGTTGCAGATACTGAACCGGTCCGGGCCTCTTACGGAGAATATCCGTGACATGGTTGAGTATCATCATGAGCGTGCGGATGGCAGCGGTTATCCGATGGGCCTGCATGGCAACAAAGTCCCTGTCTATGGGCGCATCGCTGCAATTGCGGATTGTTACGATGCGATGACAACGACGAACGCCTATTCTCCGGCGTTCGGCGCTTTCGATGTAGCCCGGTCGTTGCACGAGATGCGAGGAAAACAATTTGATGCGGAAGTTGTGGAGCAATTTCTTTGCACCGTCGGAATGTTTCCCACAGCAAGTGTGGTCGAACTTAACGACGGATCGTTCGGCCTCGTACTTGAACAGAATCGCGATAACGCACTGCGGCCCAAAGTCATGGTGCTGTTAGACAAGACCCACAGCCCGCTCCGCAAACCAACAATCCTTGAAATGCGCGATTTACCGCTGGACGCAACGCATGCGAGGGCGATCTGGATAAGCAAAGGACATCCGCACGGCGCGTTCGGTATCAATCCAAAAGACTTTTTTAACTCAGACGCTTAGCGGGTCGATGGTTCGTGGAGAGGCGGGCAATTACGTTACGGTTGCAGTGACAACGACTCGGTGAGGCGCTGGCCAGCCTTCTACGGTCATTGTCGGGTCGTTCGGATCCAGTGCTTCGCGCAGTGACTCGAACGTCATCCATTCTGTTGACCGTTGTTCATCGACGGTGGTCATCGATTTATCGATTACCTCGATGTTTTTGTAGCCTGAACGCGCAAACCAAGTTGTCAGTTCCGCGATGCTCGGCAACAACCAGACATTGCGCATGCGCGCATATCGATCCTTTGGCGTTGCGGCATACGATTCGCTTCCGGGCAGGTAAAGGGTCTCAAGTACGAGCTGTCCACCGGGCCGTAATGTCTGCTGTAGCTGTCGCAGGTGATCGAGCGGCGAACGCTGGTGATACAGCACGCCCATCGAAAATGTCGTATCGAATTTACGTGCAGGCAACGGCAATTCGTGCAAGCGAAATGGCAGGACAAATACGCGGGTGTCTTTCTCAAATGCATTGACTGCGAGAAACTGCATGGCGTACAGCAAGGTCGGATCGACGCCAATCACTGTATGAGCACCGCACTTTCGCATTTGCAGTGCGTAGTAACCGTTACCGCAACCTACGTCGAGCACGTTCCTGTCGTTCAGCGGGATTATCGAGTGTTGCAGGCGGGCCCACTTCAGGTCGCTGCGCCACTCGGCGTCGATACGAGTTCCTGCGATATCAAATGGGCCCTTTCGCCAGGGCGAGAGCCGCAGCAGTGATGCGCGAATTTGCTCTGGTTTGACGCCGGAGTCGCAGAACGATCGTACGGCGCGGCTCCAATCATCATAGTCACCGTGTCCGGCTGCAGACAGCCGATCATCGATCAGGGGCCCGAGCGCAGCCGGCCAGTCGTCAAGACCGATATCCAGCAAACAGGTGGTGAGTAATTCTGTATTGATCACCGCTGCTGCATCATTTGATTGCGATGATCGATACAAAATTGAAGTAGCGAAGCCAGACAGCTGCGTGCCCAAATCCCGCTTTTTTCAACCGGTCGCGGTGGGCGGCAACAGTTTCCGGTATCAGGACGTTCTCAAGTGCCGCACGTTTTCGACTGATTTCCAGCGCGCTGTAATCATTGCGCCGTTTGTGCTCGTGGTGCAAATCAACAAGCAGCTGCTCCATTTCCGCGTTCTCATCCACGACCTTTTCGGAGAGTACGAGCAGCCCGCCGTCGTTCAACCCGTCGTGGATGGAGCGCATCAGCGTGCCGCGATCGTCCATTGACAAGAATTGCAGCGTGTAATTCAGTACCACCATGGAGGCGTTAGTGATTTCGATTTCCCGGATATCTCCATCGATCACCTCGACGGATGTGGTGGGCGCGAACAGGCGGTCATCCTCAGCGACGATCTCCCGGCAACGCCCGGTCATCGCAGCTGCCGTATCGACGGCGAGGATTCGGCAACCCGCATTCCGTATACCCTGGCGCATGGCGATAGTCGCCGCGCCCAGCGAGCAGCCCAGATCATAGCAACGTGTGTCCTTTTGGACATAGCGCGCGGCCAGTGAGCCAATCGCCTCAATAGTGGCCGCATAACCCGGTATTGAGCGCTGTAGCATGTCGGGAAATACCTTCGCGACCTCTTCATTAAAGCGAAATGGTTTTGCTTCGGTTTTCTGTTGGTAGACTTTATCGGTGGTCATCGGAGACATTTTGGCGGCGCGAGGCCGGCCGTGAGGATACAATTACGCCTATGCTACGCGAACTTCACTTGGAACTCGGCATTCCGGACAACTACGCCAGCGATGGCGAGAGACCCAGGTTTGAAGAAGCCGTCGACCTGGTCGAGGTTGAACCGAATCTGCACGGCAATATGCAGAGCCTGACAACCGCCACGTCGGCCCGCTGGCGAGATATGCAGGCTGCGGCGAAGGATGAGGCCATAGTATTGCTGATGGTTTCAGGTTTTCGCAGTATCGAATATCAGGCCAATCTGATTCGCAGGAAACTGGAAGCCGGTCAGTCGCTTAGCGTTATTCTGAACGTCAATGCAGCGCCCGGGTTCAGCGAGCACCACACCGGCCGAGCCATCGATATCGCAACGCCAGACTCGGAACCGCTGAGCGAAGCATTCGAGTCGACGGCGGCTTTCGCCTGGCTTCAGGAAAATGCTGTGAATTTCGGTTTTTCGATGAGTTACCCGCGTGAAAACAGGCAGGGATTTATCTACGAACCCTGGCATTGGGCGAAAACGGCCTGATTATTGTCCGAGCACGACTGAGAACCCCCTCCAATAAGGGTTTCAGCGATATCGAATGTTAATGCAGAAATATCGAAAATCAGTCGTTTAGCTGTTGACAGTGGGTCGGTGTAATTAGACAATGCCCGGCTTGCGTACCGGAGGGGTACTCAAGCGGTCAACGAGGGCAGACTGTAAATCTGCTGGCTATGCCTACGTAGGTTCGAATCCTACCCCCTCCACCAGATGATGGTGTGGCTGGGGGAGGTTCAGCCAGTGGCCAGCAACGCGACGAAACAGACAGACATTATGATATCCGGACGGTTAAGAGCAAAAGACTGTCAGGATTTTTGTACGCCAAATAAAAGGACCGAAGTCGGTCAATTTGACGGTTGATGGGGGTCTTTAGAGGCGCGGGGCGAAAGATTAAAGAAGCATGTCTATATTAAGGAGTCATGGTTCGAGGATGGTTTGAAGTATTTAGGCGGGTGTAGTTCAACGGTAGAACCTCAGCCTTCCAAGCTGATGATGTGGGTTCGATTCCCATCACCCGCTCCATATTGGAAGACTGGGTTGTGGTACCGGGGCTCTCGCTTGACGAATTGCCCACATAGCTCAGGGGCAGAGCACTTCCTTGGTAAGGAAGAGGCCCCCGGTTCAAATCCGGGTGTGGGCTCCAGATTGACAAGAGTAGGAGCGCGCCATGCGCGCGAAGCGAAGCGGGCCGCCGAAGGCGGCCAAAGAGTGATTTAAAAGGCAATTAACACAGGCGCAGGAAAAGGTCATGTCTAAAGAAAAATTTGAAAGAACAAAACCGCACGTAAACGTCG
>JAJFKR010000038.1 GCA_021773095.1 Woeseiaceae bacterium
GACGGACGTCACGGGTGCTTGTGAGTTGCCGGAAGGCACCGAGATGGTGATGCCGGGTGATAACGTGCAGATGGTTGTAGAGCTGATTGCACCGATTGCCATGGAGGATGGCTTGCGCTTCGCGATTCGCGAAGGTGGTCGTACTGTGGGTGCTGGCGTCGTTGCCAAGGTGATTGAATAAACAGGCAAGCTCGAAAGGCCAGTAGCTCAATTGGCAGAGCGGCGGTCTCCAAAACCGCAGGTTGGGGGTTCGATTCCCTCCTGGCCTGCCATTTGAGCAGAGGCAAACAGAGCGACAAAGCCTGGTAGGAGCGCGTCATACGCGCGATAACGGTAATTGCAAGAACGATATGGCAACACAAACAGAAACACCACAGAGCGGCGTGCTAGACACCATCAAACTGCTGATATCAGCATTTGCTTTGGTGGGCGGGCTGTATGCGTATTACTACTATGAGGCGGACGTTGCTCAGGCATTTCGCGTTCTCATGGTACTTGGTGGAACGATTGCCGGTATTGGCATCGCGATGACGAGTATTCAGGGTCAAAGGCTCTGGCATTTTATTCAGGGCTCGCGCGTTGAAATTCGAAAAGTCATCTGGCCGACAAAGCAGGAAACAACGCAAACGGCGATCGCTGTTTTCGTTTTCACGCTGGTAATGATGTTGTTCTTCTGGTTGCTTGACTCGGGGTTGCTTTGGTTGACCCAGAAATTGGTCGGCTAACACTTGCTGAAGCAAACGAACGGAATTTAGAGGAAGAACTTTAGTGGCTTTACGCTGGTACATCGTGCACGCCTATTCGAACTTTGAGCATCGCGTAAAAAGCGGGCTTGAGGAGCGTATCGAACGTATGGGTTTGCAGGACAAATTCGGCGAGATCCTGATCCCGACCGAAGAAGTGGTTGAGATGCGGGAAGGCAGCAAGCGCCGCAGTGAGCGCAAGTTCTTCCCGGGCTACGTTCTCGTACAAATGGAAATGGATGACGAGACCTGGCATCTCGTCAAGGAAGTACCCAAGGTATTGGGCTTTATCGGTGGATCCAGCGATCGACCGGCGCCGATTACCGAAAAAGAAGCGGATCGTATTTTGCAACGCGTCCAGGAAGGCGTCGACAAGCCACGGCCGAAGGTATTGTTCGAGCCGGGCGAGGTTGTGCGCGTAACGGACGGACCGTTTAACGACTTCTCCGGAGTGGTTGAGCAGGTCAATTACGAGAAAAGTAGAATTCAGGTCGGCGTACAGATTCTAGGCCGGTCAACGCCGGTTGAACTGGACTTCGGTCAAGTAGAGAAATCGTAGGAGCGCGTCTTACGCGCGATTGGTTTTGTTGCCCTTGAAGGATGTCGCCCGCAGGGCGGGCTCCTACAGGGTTTGAGAAAAGTACGAGGAGCTCGCAAGAGCGCTTGAACTCGAGAGGAAATTAAAATGGCGAAGAAAGTAGCCAGCTACATAAAGCTGCAGGTTCCTGCGGGTCAGGCGAACCCGTCTCCCCCGGTTGGTCCTGCGCTCGGACAGCACGGTGTGAATATCATGGAGTTCTGTAAGGCATTTAACGCCCAGACTCAAGGTACCGAACCCGGACTGCCCATTCCCGTTGTGATCACGGTCTATAGCGATCGCAGTTTCACCTTCATTTCCAAGACTCCGCCAGCGGCTGTGTTGCTCATAAAAGCCGCCGGTCTGAAGAAGGGTTCTGGTACGCCCAATACCGAAAAGGTTGGCAAGGTTAATCGTTCTCAGCTCGAAGAGATCGCTACGACAAAAATGCCTGACCTGACCGCCGCCGACATGGATGCTGCGGTGCGCACCATTGCTGGTACGGCTCGCAGTATGGGTATTGAAACTGAGGGAGTGAAGTAATGGCCAGGCTCGGCAAAAAGAAACAGGCCGCGCGAGATGCGGTTGACTCGCAGAAGGCTTATGAGGTCAATGCTGCCCTTGGGCTCGTTAAAGAGTTGGCGACTGCCAAATTCGCAGAAAGCATTGATATCTCCGTGAACCTCGGTGTTGATCCGCGGAAATCGGATCAGGTCGTTCGCGGCTCGACTGTATTGCCGAACGGCACAGGAAAGACGGTTCGTGTTGCAGTATTCGCGCAGGGCGAAAATGCTGAAAAGGCGACTGCTGCCGGCGCCGATATTGTAGGTTTCGATGATCTTGCCGAAACGATTAAGGGCGGCGAGATGAACTTTGACGTCGTAATTGCGACGCCCGACGCGATGCGTGTTGTAGGCCAGCTGGGACAGATCCTTGGACCGCGTGGCCTGATGCCCAATCCGAAGGTCGGCACCGTTACTGCTGATGTCGATACTGCCGTCAAGAACGCCAAAGCGGGTCAGGTTCGTTATCGCACCGACAAGGCTGGAATCATCCATTGCCCGATAGGCCGTGCGGACTTCGAGGTTGACGCGCTCAAGGAAAACCTTGAAGCGCTACTCACTGATTTGAAGAAATCGAAGCCGTCATCCGCAAAGGGTTCGTATTTTAAGAAAATGACCGTCTCATCAACGATGGGTCCGGGCATTTCAGTTGACCGGGCAACTGTCGACGCTTAAGTCGATGACCGGTCGTAAAGAATGTGTGAGAACGCTCTCGGGTGTTTGAACATTAGCCACAAGGAAGTGGCGATCGTCGAAGACCGTAGGTGATCAACTATTCGGTTGATCTTAATAAACGCCTACGTAGATGGTGAAACCTGAGTCAGTAATTTGGCAACGGTTACCCATCCGACAAGGGGCTGGATGCCCTGAATTTGGGGGGTGAAGCTGTTTTTCACCCATTGGTTTAACCGTTAGCCAGGAGAAAAAAATGGCACTGAGACTCGAGGACAAGAAAGCTGTTGTCAAAGAGTTAAATGCGGTTGCAGGAGATTCTGTCACAGCTGTTGCAGCTGAGTACAGAGGTCTGTCTGTTGGAGAAATGACGGAGCTGCGTAATGAAGCACGCAGCGCTGGCGTTTACCTGCGTGTTGTCAAAAATACGCTGGCACGTCGCGCCGTCGAAGGAACCGAGTTTGAGTGTATGCAAGACACACTCAAGGGACCGATTCTTCTCGCGTTTGCAAAAGAAGATCCAGGTGCCGCTGCCAGGGTTATCAAGAATTTCGCCAAGGAGCACGATGCTCTGCAGGCGGTTTCGCTATCGGCCGGTGGGCAACTAATGCCAGGGTCTGATCTCGCAAAATTGGCAGAACTGCCAACGCTTGATCAGGCACGCGCAATGTTGCTTGGCGTGTTTGTAGCACCGATGAGCCAATTGGTACGCACGCTCGCAGAACCTTCTGCAATGCTGGCACGGACAATGTCCGCGCGCGGTGATCAGGAAGCTGCATAACGATAAGTAATTATTCCCTGACTCAGGGATTTGGATATTTAAGAGGAATTAGAGATGGCACTGTCAAATGAAGATCTGCTCAAAGAATTGAGCGCCAAGCCAATTATGGAAGTTGTTGAACTCGTCAAAATGCTCGAAGAAGAGTGGGGCGTTTCTGCTGCTGCACCGGTTGCGGCTGCCGCTGGTCCAGCTACTGATGCTGGCGCTGCTGAAGAAGAGAAAGACGAATTCGACGTCGTATTGACAAGCTTCGGCGGCAACAAGGTTGCTGTTATTAAAGCTGTCCGCGCAATCACAGGTCTCGGCCTGAAGGAAGCAAAGGACACTGTTGAGGGCGCACCTTCTGCAATCAAGGAAGGCGTAGCTAAAGACGAAGCGGAAGACGTGAAGAAGCAACTCGAAGAAGCCGGCGCCAGCGTCGAGCTCAAGTAGTTGTTGCATCGAAAGATGCTTGACCGGTCGTCAATTGGCGGCCGGGCGAAAGAAAAGTCGGGTGAGCAGCTAGTCGCAATGCGGCTGGCTGCTTGCTCGCGTCTATAATTTAGAGGCTACAGAGGGCTTCTCGAATGGCATATTCATTCACTGAGAAAAAACGTATTCGCAAGAACTTTGGCAAACGTCCGACCATTTTGGACGTGCCGTATTTGTTGTCGATCCAGGTTAATTCGTACAACAAGTTCCTGCAAACATCGAAAACGGTCGAAGAGCGCGACAACAAAGGTTTGCACGCCGCATTTCAATCGGTATTCCCGATCGTCAGCTATTCAGGCAATGCTGCGCTTGAGTACGTGAGCTATCGTCTGGGGGAGCCAGTATTTGACGTCAAGGAATGTCAGATGCGTGGTTTGACTTACGCCGCTCCGATTCGCGTACTGGTGCGCCTGGTCATTTATGACAAGGAAGCCAGTGGCACGCCGAAACCGGTCAAGGACATCCGCGAACAAGAGGTTTATCTCGGTGAAATGCCGCTGATGACCGACCACGGAACGTTCGTAATCAATGGCACCGAACGCGTAATCGTTTCTCAGTTGCACCGATCTCCGGGTGTGTTCTTTGACCACGATAAGGGCAAGACACACAGTTCCGGCAAGCTGCTGTTCTCAGCACGCGTAATCCCTTACCGTGGCTCATGGCTTGAT
Organism: Woeseiaceae bacterium; assembly: GCA_021773095.1. GTDB lineage: Bacteria > Pseudomonadota > Gammaproteobacteria > Steroidobacterales > Woeseiaceae > UBA1847. The sequence continues at coordinate 4,476 of JAJFKR010000038.1, forward strand.
TTCGAGTTTGACCCGAAGGACTCTGTGTTCGCTCGTATCGATCGTCGCCGAAAATTGCCGGTCACGATTATTTTGCGTGCGTTGGGAATGACCAACGAAGAAATGCTCGAGTTGTTCTTCGAGAACACCGATTTCTATCTCTCCGAGAAAGACATCAAGATGGGTCTCGTGCCCGAGCGCCTGCGAGGCGAGACGGCGTCGTTCGACATCAAGCTGTGTCGCAAACTAATCGTCGAAGATGGCAAGCGTATTACGGCGAAGCACGTTCGCGACATGTCAAAGTCGACCGTCAAAAAGTTGGTCGTACCGAACGAATATCTTGAGGGCAAGATCCTCTCGAATGACATTATTGATACGGAGACCGGCGAATTACTGGCTCCTGCCAACTCGGAGCTGACTCCTGAGTTGATCGAGCAATTGATAGCAGCGGGCATCGAGCAAATCAGCACGCTGTATGTGAATGATCTTGATCGTGGTCCGTTCATCTCGAATACATTGAGAATTGACCCGTCGACGACACGCCTGGAGGCGCTGGTCGAGATTTATCGCATGATGCGTCCTGGTGAACCGCCGACCAAAGATGCTGCGGAGAACCTGTTTCAGAACTTGTTCTTTAATCCGGAACGCTACGACCTCTCTGGTGTTGGACGCATGAAGTTCAACCGTCGTGTTGGTCGTGACAACTCTGAAGGCGACGGTGTCCTCAACAAGGAAGATATCCTTGATGTGTTGTCGACACTGATAAACATTCGCAACGGTTTCGGAACGGTCGATGACATTGACCACCTTGGTAACCGCCGTGTTCGCAGTGTTGGCGAAATGGCTGAGAACGCATTTCGCGTCGGTCTGGTTCGCGTCGAGCGAGCTGTCAAGGAACGCCTGACGCAAGCAGAGGCCGACGGTCTGATGCCGCAGGATATGATCAACGCCAAGCCGGTTGCTGCTGCTGTCAAAGAGTTTTTTGGCTCGTCTCAGCTGTCGCAATTCATGGATCAGAACAACCCGTTGTCAGAGGTGACGCACAAACGTCGTGTATCGGCGCTTGGACCGGGCGGCCTGACGCGTGAGCGTGCCGGCTTTGAAGTGCGCGACGTTCATCCGACTCACTACGGCCGTGTGTGCCCGATTGAGACGCCTGAAGGACCGAATATCGGTTTGATCAATTCGCTGGCTGTTTACGCACGCACCAACGAATACGGATTCCTTGAGACACCGTACCGTCGCGTCAAAAACGGCAAACCGACAATGGATATCGATTACCTGTCGGCAATCGAGGAAAGCCAGTACATGGTTGCTCAGGCCAACGCAGAACTCGACAAGGGTGGCAAGTTCGTCGATGATCTCGTGCCAGTACGTCATAAGAACGAGTTTACATTGGCTTCCCCAGCCGACGTCGGTTATATGGACGTTAGTCCTCGCCAGATCGTTTCGGTTGCTGCGGCCTTGATCCCGTTTCTTGAGCACGATGATGCTAACCGCGCGCTGATGGGTTCAAATATGCAACGCCAGGCTGTCCCGACACTGCGTGCAGAGGCGCCATTGGTTGGTACTGGCATTGAGCGTGCCGTTGCGGTTGACTCGGGTGTAACGGTAGTTGCACGTCGTGGTGGCCGCGTTGATTCGGTCGATGCTTCGCGAATCGTTGTGCGTGTTAATGATGACGAGACGACGGCCGCAGAGCCGGGTGTCGATATTTACAACCTGACGAAATACACGCGTTCGAATCAGAACACCTGTATCAACCAGCGACCGCTCGTGAAGAATGGTGACACGATTGCGGCTGGCGACGTCATGGCCGACGGACCGTCGACCGACATGGGTGAGCTGGCGCTCGGCCAGAACCTTAAAGTCGCGTTCATGCCGTGGAACGGTTACAACTTTGAGGACTCGATTCTGATCTCGGAACGTGTCGTCAAGGAAGATCGTTTCACGACCATTCATATTGAAGAGCTGCAATGCGTTGCTCGCGATACGAAGCTGGGCTCAGAAGACATCACTTCGGATATTCCGAACGTTGGCGACGCCGCACTCGCGAAGCTCGACGAGTCGGGCATTGCATTTATCGGTGCTGAAGTGAAATCAGGCGATATCCTGGTGGGCAAGGTTACGCCGAAGGGCGAAACGCAGCTGACGCCGGAAGAGAAGCTCCTGCGTGCAATTTTCGGTGAAAAAGCATCTGACGTTAAAGACACGAGTCTGCGCGTACCGCCCGGAATGGATGGCACGGTTATCGACGTGCGCGTTTTTACACGCGACGGTGTCGAGAAGGATCATCGTGCATTGTCGATTGAGAAGTCTGAACTCGAAAGCGTTCGCAAGGACCTCGATGACACGCTGCGGATTCTCGAAGAAGATATCTACGAGCGTGTAGAGCGCATGCTAACCAGCAAGATGGCGCAAGGCGGACCGAACAAACTGAAGTCCGGTAGCAAGATCACCAAGGGTTACCTTGATGAGCTGCCGCGTGAGCAATGGTTTGAAATTCGTCTGAAGAATGACGATGCGAACGAGCAGCTGCAAAAGGCGTTTGAGCGCCTCAAGTTGCAACGCGAAGAGTTCGATAGTCGTTTTGAGGGAAAAAAGACCAAGATCACGGCAGGCGATGACCTGGCTCCAGGCGTTTTGAAAATGGTTAAGGTTTACCTGGCCGTTAAGCGCAGGATTCAGCCTGGTGACAAGATGGCTGGTCGCCACGGTAACAAGGGCGTTATTTCGATGATCGTTCCTGTCGAAGACATGCCCTACCTTGAAGACGGCAATCCCGTCGACATCGTTCTTAATCCGCTGGGAGTACCGTCTCGAATGAACGTCGGACAGGTACTGGAAACCCACCTCGGCTGGGCCGCGATGGGTGTCGGCAAGAAGATCGACAAGATGATTAAGGCGCAGGAGTCGATTACCAAACTGCGGCAGTTCCTCGAAGCGGTCTACAACAAGACCGGTGGAAAGGTTGAGGACCTCAAGTCATTCAGTGATGAAGAGATCATCGAGCTTGCAGGTAATCTGACGAACGGTGTGCCGACCGCGACGCCGGTATTTGACGGTGCTTCTGAGGCCGAGATCAAGGGACTCCTTGAGCTCGCTGACCTTGATGCTTCCGGGCAGTCCACGTTGTGGGATGGCCGTACGGGCGAAAAATTCGATCGTGACATTACTGTTGGCTACATGTACATGCTGAAGCTCAACCACCTGGTTGACGACAAAATGCATGCACGCTCAACCGGACCTTACAGTCTCGTTACGCAACAGCCGCTGGGTGGCAAGGCTCAATTCGGTGGTCAGCGCTTCGGTGAGATGGAGGTCTGGGCGCTCGAAGCCTACGGCGCCGCCTATACCTTGCAGGAAATGCTGACGGTCAAATCGGACGATGTGCAGGGACGGACCAAGATGTACAAGAACATCGTGGATGGTGAGCATTACATGGATGCCGGCATGCCGGAATCATTCAACGTGTTGGTCAAGGAGATTCGATCTCTGGGTATCAACATTGAGCTGGAGACAGACTAATGAAAGATCTGCTTAAGCTTTTCAAGTATCAGAATCCGGTTGATGATTTCGACGCGATTCGCATCGGTCTTGCGTCTCCGGAAATGGTTCGGTCGTGGTCTTTCGGTGAGGTCAAGAAGCCGGAAACGATTAACTACCGTACCTTCAAACCAGAGCGCGACGGTCTGTTCTGCGCCAAGATTTTTGGCCCGATCAAAGACTACGAGTGCCTGTGCGGCAAGTACAAGCGCCTGAAGCATCGCGGTGTTGTTTGCGAAAAATGTGGCGTTGAAGTCACGCAGACCAAAGTTCGCCGTGAACGCATGGCGCACATCGATCTGGCCAGCCCGGTTGCACATATCTGGTTTTTGAAGTCACTGCCATCGCGTATCGGCCTCATGCTCGATATGACGCTGCGTGAGATTGAGCGAGTCCTGTATTTCGAGGCATTTGTCGTGGTTGAACCCGGCATGACCGAACTCGAACGCGGTCAGTTGATGACTGATGACATGTATCTCGACGCGCTTGAGCAATACGGTGATGAGTTCGATGCTCGCATGGGCGCCGAGGCCGTTCGTGAAATGCTCATGACCATTGACCTGCAGCGCGAGATCCTGAAGGTCCGCGATGACATGAGCGCCACGAAGTCCGAGACCAAAATCAAGCGCTTGTCGAAGCGATTGAAGTTGATCGAGTCTTTCGTAGAGTCGGGTAACAAGCCCGAGTGGATGGTCCTGACCGTTCTGCCCGTCTTGCCGCCGGACCTGCGTCCGTTGGTACCGCTGGATGGCGGTCGCTTCGCGACGTCCGATCTTAACGATTTGTACCGTCGCGTCATCAACCGGAACAACCGTCTGCGACGTCTGCTGGAGCTGAATGCTCCGGATATCATTGTCCGCAATGAAAAACGCATGCTGCAGGAGTCTGTTGATGCACTGCTCGACAATGGTCGTCGCGGTCGCGCCATTACCGGCACCAACAAACGTCCGCTGAAATCACTGGCTGACATGATCAAGGGAAAGCAGGGCCGTTTCCGCCAGAATCTTCTGGGCAAGCGCGTCGACTACTCCGGCCGCTCCGTCATTGTAGTTGGCCCAACCTTGAAGCTGCACCAGTGTGGTTTGCCCAAGAAAATGGCTTTGGAGCTGTTTAAGCCGTTCATTTTCTCGAAGCTGCAACTGCGCGGCGAAGCGACAACCATCAAAGCGGCCAAGCGACTGGTTGAGCGCGAAGGTGCAGAAGTCTGGGATATTCTCGAAGAGGTTATTCGTGAGCACCCGGTCATGCTGAATCGTGCGCCAACGCTTCACCGTCTCGGCATCCAGGCCTTCGAGCCGGTATTGATCGAAGGTAAAGCCATTCAACTGCATCCGCTCGTCTGTACTGCGTTTAACGCTGACTTCGATGGTGACCAGATGGCCGTGCACGTGCCGCTGTCGATTGAGGCGCAGCTTGAAGCGCGCGCTTTGATGATGTCGTCAAACAACATTCTCTCGCCCGCGAATGGTGACCCAATTATCGTACCGTCGCAGGATGTCGTACTCGGTCTGTATTACATGACGCGTACGAAAGTGAATGCAATGGGTGAGGGCATGATTCTTGCGAATCTCGACGAAGCGCGTCGTGCATTCGAAGCCGGTGCTGCCGAATTGCAGGCAGAGGTCAAGATTCGTGTCACGATTCATGAGCCGAACGAAGATGGCGAGTTGGTCGAAGTCACGAAGCTGCTGGATACCACGGTTGGCCGTGCATTGCTGTCAGGCATACTGCCAAAGGGTATGGAGTTCACGCACATAAATCGTGCGATGTCGAAGAAGGCTATTTCAAATGTCATCAACGCCTGTTACCGACAGCTTGGCCTGAAGAAGACAGTCGTCTTTGCTGACAAGCTGATGTACACGGGCTTCCGACACGCAACGCTGGCTGGTATCTCCATTGGCATTAACGACATGGTTGTGCCGGAGAAAAAGGAAGAGATTCTGGCTGTTGCCGAAGCTGAAGTTAAGGAAATTCAGGACCAGTACGGATCTGGTCTGGTTACCGAGGGCGAACGCTACAATAAGGTCGTCGATATCTGGTCCCGCACTAATGATCAAGTCGCGAAAGCGATGATGGACATGCTGGGCTCTGAAACAGTCAAGGATTCGAAGGGCAAAAAAGTCGAGCAGGAATCGTTTAACTCGATTTACATGATGGCCGACTCCGGCGCTCGTGGTTCCGCCGCGCAGATTCGTCAGCTTGCTGGAATGCGAGGACTGATGGCGAAGCCGGACGGTTCGATCATCGAAACGCCGATTACCGCCAACTTCCGTGAAGGTCTGGACGTACTGCAGTACTTCATCTCGACTCACGGTGCTCGTAAGGGCCTCGCTGATACTGCGCTCAAGACCGCAAACTCCGGTTATCTGACACGACGTCTCGTTGACGTCGCACAGGATCTGGTTGTTACCGAAGTCGATTGCGAAACCCGCAACGGTGTTGCGATGGCTCCTATCGTTGAAGGCGGTGACATCGTAGAGCCGTTGCGTGATCGTGTACTGGGTCGTGTTCTCGCCGAGCCGGTCTTGCTTCCGGGCACTGACAAAGTTGCGTTCGACGCGGGCACCATGCTCGATGAGGCGACGGTACAGGAACTCGATGATCTGAAAATAGATCATCTAATGGTGCGGTCGCCGATCACTTGTGAAATTCGCTACGGCGTTTGTTCCCAGTGTTACGGTCGTGATCTGGCTCGCGGTAACCGCATCAACATCGGTGAGGCTGTCGGTGTTATCGCGGCTCAGTCGATTGGTGAGCCGGGTACACAGCTGACTATGCGTACCTTCCATATCGGTGGCGCCGCATCTCGTTCTGCTGCAATTAGCAATATCGAGATCAAGTCCAATGGTATCGCGCACTTGCGCAACATCAAGACGGTTGCCCATCACAAGGGCTATCTGGTTGCGGTTTCCCGCTCCGGTGAGATCATTGTAATCAACGATCAGGGCCAGGAGCGTGAGCGTTACAAGGTTCCTTACGGAGCGACGATTACCATTGAGGACGGGGTTGAAGTTAAACAAGGTCAGATCCTTGCGAACTGGGATCCGCATACTCACCCGGTTGTCACCGAGGTCGAGGGCAAGATCAAGTTCGAGGACTTCATCGACGGCATCACCGTTGCTGAGCAAGTCGACGAATTCACTGGCCTGACCAGCATCGTCGTTCTGGATCCGAAAAGCCGCGGTGGAGCGGGTAAGGATTTGCGTCCGGTTGCGAAACTTGTTGATGATGACGGTGTCGAGGTCTGCTTTTCAAATACCGAGATTCCGGCTGTTTACGCATTGCCGGTTGGTGCCATCATCTCAATGGCCGACGGCGCCAGCGTATCGGTTGGTGACGTCATCGCACGTATCCCGCAGGAGTCGTCGAAAACTCGTGATATTACGGGTGGTTTGCCGCGTGTTGCTGATCTCTTCGAGGCACGTAAGCCGAAAGAGCCTGCGATCATGGCGGAGCATACCGGTACGGTCAGCTTCGGTAAGGAAACCAAGGGCAAGCGTCGGCTTGTGATTACCGGCGAGACGGATGGTTATGAAGAGTTGATTCCGAAGTGGCGTCACCTCAACGTGTTCGAGGGTGAGCAGGTTGCCAGAGGCGAAATTATCGCTGACGGTGAGCCGAACCCACACGACATTTTGCGCTTGCGTGGCGTTGAAAACCTGGCGAACTACCTCGTTAAGGAAATTCAGGACGTTTATCGTCTGCAGGGCGTGAAAATCAATGACAAGCACATCGAGGTGATCATTCGCCAGATGCTGCGTAAGGTCATTGTTGCAACACCTGGTGAGAGCAACTACCTGCGTGGTGAGCAAATCGACAAGGCGCGATTCTTTGAGGTTGAAGAACAGCTTCAGGCTCAGAACAAAGAGCCATTGACGATCGATCCGATTCTTCTCGGTATCACGAAAGCGTCGCTGGCGACTGAGTCGTTTATCTCGGCAGCGTCTTTCCAGGAAACGACTCGTGTCTTGACTGAGGCATCGGTGCGCGGATTGCGCGACGATCTTCGGGGTCTCAAGGAGAACGTTATCGTGGGTCGATTGATTCCGGCTGGTACAGGTTTTGCTCATCATGCTGATCGTCGGCGTACACGTGAGCAGGACCTCGCAGATCAGTTGCAGCAGCTGGAAGATTCACAGGCTGCGGAGGCTGAAGCGGCGGCACTGGCGGAGTCAATTGTCGGTGATACCGAGGTCGAAACGGCCACGGATACCGATCCGGCTGCCGAGGGTGCAGAGCTCGCAGTTGCCGCAGATGCGATATCCGAGGGTGAGGCAGTTGCGGCAGGTGAGGTAGACGTATCGACAGAAGGTGGCGACGAAACAACACCAGCCTAATAAAATCAATAACTTATAGGCCCCGGCGGGCCTGCGGTTATGCTTGCTTGACAGTGAGTTACCCGCATCACTAAAATGCCCGCCCTTAATACTTGGGGCCCACCGATAGGTGGGCCCTGATTTTGTAGGGCTCGTCATTAGGCGGGCCCTTTAATATTCAGCGAAAAGAAGAGTGAAGGCCCATGGCCACAGTCAATCAGTTAGTACGTAAACCACGCTCCACGAAACGTGCGAAAAGCACGGTGCCAGCGCTTGATGCCAGTCCGCAAAAGCGCGGTGTTTGCACGCGTGTTTACACAACCACACCGAAAAAGCCGAACTCGGCTATGCGCAAAGTTGCTCGTGTGCGTCTGACGAACGGGTTTGAAGTTACGAGTTATATCGGCGGTGAAGGCCACAACCTCCAAGAACATAGTGTTGTATTGATTCGCGGCGGGCGTGTAAAGGATTTGCCGGGTGTTCGATACCACACGGTCCGAGGCACGCTCGATTGTTCCGGCGTTGCCGATCGTCGTCAAGGCCGTTCCAAGTACGGCACGAAACGCCCGAAGTCATAACAAAACTATAGGAAGTATCGTAGGAGCGCGCCCCGCGCGCGACAAACGAACCCAGGAAAAACAAATGTCCAGAAGAACACAGGCCCCGAAACGCACGATTCTGCCCGATCCCAAGTACGGCAGTGATTTGCTTGCGAAATTCATGAATATGATCATGAATGATGGTAAGAAGTCCGTTGCAGAGCGCATCATTTATGGCGCGCTGGATCGTATCTCCGATCGTGAGACGCAGACTGGCGAGAAAGCACTCGAATTGCTTGAGACAGCGCTTGAAAACGTCAAGCCCACGGTCGAAGTCAAGTCGCGTCGCGTTGGTGGTGCTACCTATCAGGTACCGGTTGAAGTACGTCCGGCCCGTCGTCAAACGCTTGCCATGCGTTGGGTTATCGAAGCCGCACGTAAGCGCAGCGAAAAGTCGATGGCACACCGTCTTGCGCACGAGTTGCTTGATGCTGCAGAGAATCGCGGTACGGCTGTGAAGAAGAAAGAAGATACGCACCGTATGGCTGAAGCTAACAAGGCGTTCTCGCACTACCGTTGGTAAAGGCTTTGCTGTGGCTCGCACAACCCCTATTGAGCGATACCGCAATATTGGCATTATGGCCCATATTGATGCGGGCAAGACGACGACGACGGAACGTGTGCTTTTCTATACAGGCGTTTCGCACAAGATAGGAGAGGTTCATCACGGCGCGGCCGTCATGGACTGGATGGAGCAGGAACAGGAACGTGGCATAACGATTACGTCAGCCGCAACTACCTGCTTCTGGTCCGGTATGGACAAGCAGTTCGATGAGCACCGGATCAACATTATTGATACGCCGGGGCACGTGGATTTTACGATTGAAGTCGAGCGCTCTCTAAGAGTGCTTGATGGTGCAGTAACCGTATTGTGCGCAGTCGGCGGTGTTGAGCCGCAAACTGAAACGGTCTGGCGTCAAGGCAATAAATACGGCGTACCGCGCCTCGTCTTTGTCAATAAAATGGATCGGGCAGGTGCTGATTATCTGCGCGTGGTCGATCAGCTGGTGGAGCGGCTCGGTGCGAATCCTGTGCCGGTTCAGTTGCCAATCGGCGCAGAGGAGAAGTTTGCAGGCGTTGTCGATCTCATAAGGATGGAAGCGCTGTACTGGGATGAGAGCGACCTGGGTACGACCTATGAAGCTCGCGAAATCCCTGCTGAGCTACGGGCGGAGTCGGCCGCCTGGCGCGAAAAAATGATCGAGGCGGCTGCCGACGGCGACGAGGAACTTACAGACAAGTTTCTCGAAACCGGCGCATTGACGAACGATGAAATTCGTCGCGGCTTGCGAAAACGTACATTGGCTGGCGATATCGTCGTCGTAATGTGCGGCTCGGCGTTTAAGAATAAAGGCGTTCAGGCCATGCTCGATGCGATTGTCGAATTCATGCCTTCGCCACTGGATGTACCCGCAATTCAGGGCATCAATGATGATGAATCGGAAGGTGAACGTCATGCGGACGACAAAGAACCGTTTGCGGCTTTGGCGTTCAAGATTGCCACAGACCCGTTTGTTGGCAATCTGACATTTTTCCGCGTGTATTCAGGAGTGTTGAACTCCGGCGACACGATTTACAACCCGGTAAAAGGCAGGAAGGAGCGCGTCGGCCGAATTTTGCAGATGCACTCGAATGATCGAAGAGAGATCAAGGAGGTTTGCGCCGGGGATATTGCGGCAGCGGTTGGTCTGAAGGACGTCACGACAGGCGATACGCTTTGCGATATCAATGCAAAAATTACGCTTGAGCGTATGGAGTTTCCGGAACCGGTAATCTCTGTAGCGGTTGAGCCAAGAACAAAGCCAGATCAGGAAAAAATGGGCGTCGCGATGCAGAAACTCGCGAAGGAAGACCCATCATTTCGTGTTCATACGGACGAGGAGTCCGGGCAGACGATCATCTCGGGAATGGGCGAGCTCCATCTCGATATTATCGTCGACCGTATGAAGCGTGAATTTCATGTGGAGGCGAACGTTGGTAAGCCACAGGTTGCGTATCGAGAGACGATACGAAAGTCGGTGCAGCAGGAAGGCAAGTTTGTACGACAGTCAGGTGGACGCGGACAATACGGTCATGTTTATCTGAAAATCGAGCCGCTGTCGCCGGGATCGGGGTACGAGTTCGTTAACGGAATTGTTGGCGGCGTCGTCCCAAGAGAGTATATTCCGGCCGTCGACAGAGGCGTGCAGGAACAGATGGAAAACGGTGTTGTCGCGGGATACCCGATGCAGGATTGCAAGGTCACCCTTTACGACGGCTCCTATCATGATGTTGACTCCAGCGAGATGGCGTTTAAGATCGCGGGCAGCATGGCTTTCAGGGACGGTGCGGGCGAAGCCGATCCGGTGTTGCTCGAGCCCATCATGAAGGTCGAGGTGGTAACACCTGAAGATTACATGGGAGACGTGATGGGAGATTTGAATCGTCGTCGCGGCTTGCCACAGGGCATGGACGATACGCCTGCGGGCAAAACGATTCGTGCTGAAGTGCCGCTGGCCGAGATGTTCGGTTATGCCACGGACCTGCGTTCGATGAGCCAGGGGCGTGCGGTGTACTCGATGGAGTTTGAGAAGTACTCACAAGTGCCACAAAGTGTGGCCGATACGGTAATAAAACGATAGTAGGAGCGCGCCATGCGCGCGAAGCGAAGCGGGCCGCCGAAGGCGGCCAAAGAGTGATTTAAAAGGCAATTAACACAGGCGCAGGAAAAGGTCATGTCTAAAGAAAAATTTGAAAGAACAAAACCGCACGTAAACGTCG
>JAJFKR010000039.1 GCA_021773095.1 Woeseiaceae bacterium
AACCACTCCTGAAGACGCGGCTGTAACAATAAATCCTGGTCGGGTGCATACGGACGGAACGTCGTCGGCATCTTGATTCCTCATAATCACTGCCGCATTATTATCTCAGATTGCGGTTCCTACCGCGCAAACTCCTAGCCGTAAATTGAGGCGCGGTCGAATCCAGCGAAATCCTGAAGATGTGCGAGGCAACATCACCGACGGCCGGTCTGTCAACTTCACCAGCCACTGCCGTTGCCGACTTGGCCAGATCTGGCATATGGCAATCTGTACAGTTGAGATCTCGCATGCCTGGGCCACGCAATGTCGGATCGTAGTCAGTGTGGCAATCGATGCATGCACCATTGCTTGCATCGACGCCGGGCATACCGGTGTAGAGCGGGTTACTGGCATTGACCGACGAGCCATGCGCGTTATGGCAGGTGTTGCAGTCGCCATGGGTAGCCATGAATCCCGGCGAGCGAACAGTGTCCAGAGTATCGGGGTCTATTCCGAGAATCTCGTCGTATTGCTCATGGTGACGAATCAGCCCACCTTTGGCCGCGATTCGACCACCCATTTCATTGGGTCGCGGATCAGGAGCACCGGCCGCCGCCAGGGCATTGTCGAATCCACTGGTATAGGCCGGATAATCACGTTCACCATCACGCGTATGGCATTCACCGCAGGCAATGGCTAACCCGTAGCCTGCGTTCGCCGCTGTCAGGTCGACGAGCGTGCGTGGCTGTGCGTCACGAACGATCCCGCCACGGAATTTTGCATGTTTAGACCCGGCACTATGGCAAGCTTCGCAATGAACACCGCCCTCATTAAACGTTCCCTGCATAAAGGCAAGACCATCCTGCCCAACGGGGTTTAAGGTCGCATCGGTATGACGCCAGCCGGTCGTGTGGCAGTTACCGCAATTGTAGGGTTTGTCCTGCTCGTTATTGTGGTAACCCGACATGCCATCGGTAGCAAAGTTGTACTGCACATTGCTGCCAGTCACGATAGCACCTGCCGCATCGACGAACCGGGCCTTCCAGAAATAACCACCGATGACGTAGGACACCTGATCCCAGGTCGTCGGCGTGCCGAGGCCGTTGTCTGTGCCAGCGACCGGATCTGCCAGACCGGCCGGAATGTCTGCGTCATCATCGAAAACGCGTTGCAGAACACCGTTTAGCGTTGTGAACGGATAGATCGGCTGTTCGCCGTTGACGACCTTGTTCAGCTTGAACGGGTGGCCGCTTTGAGCAAACGATGCGTATTCAACCGTATGACACACTCCGCAATCTTCACTGCTGATGAATTCCCCGTCCGGGACTTCAGGAAGCACGAAATCCAGCGTATTAGCCGCGCCCTCCGTAACGGTGAACGGATCTTGTGTCACGCCTTGATAGCCGGGCCGACTTGCAAGAACCACGTAATCGCCTTCAGCGAGAGCTATCGTATAACTGCCGTCCATAGCAACATCACCGTAGACGGCGGTACCCGGTGCCGCTCCGGAAAGAATGAAGGACACTGATACGAATCGATCCAGTGGGCCGGCGGGCGTTGAGATTGCACCACTCACCGCGACCGCAGTTCCCGGTAGCGGTTCACGGCAGTCCTCGGTGTTTATGACGCCATCGCCGTTAAGATCCTCGCCTGGATCTGCGACGCCGTTTTGATTCAGATCCCAACAAGAGAAGCCGTCCACGCCGGCGACACCTGCGACTCCGGCCGCACCTGCGGCGCCGTCATCGCCGTCGCAACCTGCAAAAACAAAAGCGCTTGCCACTACCAGCAGCAAACGATTAGTAGACGATTTCATGATACTTCTCCCTTACCGTTCGTTTGTATCAATGTAGGGCGAATAAATTGCAGAAACACTGACAATTGTCAGTTTTTGCAATAGGTAGAAGCTGGGATTGACGCGATGTCACTGTACGGTGTGCAATTTGGGACGTTCTTTGCCTCGGCCCGATACGACCGAAACTAGCCAAGCTCGGAGAGCATTGCTCCAATCTTGCTGATTGTTCGCCGATTGCGGGCTGTCGCCGATACGCCCAGGCTTTTTTCCATCCCACCGGCCAATTTTGAACGCCCGACACCATTGGGCGCGTGTAAATAGACGGCCGAGTCGGTCAGCAGATACTTTTCATCACCCGACGCGATCTCATTCATTTTTTCGGTACTGGCTCTTGTCGCAGGTTCCTGCAGAAACCAGATATGCAGAAATTTCGGCTCCGAAATTTCCTCCGCAAATGGCTCTACCGTCGCGACGGCCTCAAACTCATCGGCCGTCAGCACCATGACCGACGGTCGAAACCCGAAACCCGATTCGATTGCGGTCGAGATTAATGCAGGCAGATCTGTCAAGTCGCCCGAGTATTTGAACACTGCGTTGCCACTTTGAATATAAGTAGCGACATTTTCACATCCGAGCTTCGTGAGCAATTCACGCAGCTCTTTCATCGGCAAAAGATTCTTTCCGCCGACATTGATGCCACGCAGCAGTGCGACGCAATTTGTCATCAGTATCTACAGCGTCAGTGAGTCCGCATAGGCGAATAAACCGGCCGACCCACCTGTATGCAGAAACACAATTTTCTGACCTTTGGTGAAACGTCCCTCGCGCACGTAGTCGATCATGCCTGCGAGCGCCTTGCCACTGTATACGGGATCGAATAACAATCCTTCGAACCGTGCGAGCATCAGGATCGCCTCATTCATGGACTCTGTTGGTTCCCCATAGCCAGGGCCAATGTAGTTGCAGTCGGCGATGATGTCCTCTCGCTCAACACAGCCTGGTGTACCGACCAGCTCTGCAGTTTCAACAGCCAGATTGTAGACACGCTCTTCCTGCACATCCTGTGGCGCATTGACACCGATGCCGAGTATCGGAACATCGCTGCCGCTGCCTCGTAATCCGACCGCCAGACCCGCATGCGTGCCCGCACTGCCCGTCGCGGTGACGAGGTGATCGATTTTCAGGTCTTGCCCGGAAAACTGTTCGAGTAATTCGATACCACAACCAACGTAGCCCAAAGCGCCCACCGCATTCGACGCACCACCGGGAATTATGTAGGCGGTACCACCGTTGCCACGCACCTCTAAATCAACGGCCTCCATTTCGACATTGAAATCCGTCCCTCCAGGATACTCTCGAAGGTTGGCGCCGAAGATTCTGTCCAGAAAAACATTGCCCGAAGTCGTGTACGTTTCGCTTGGATTACTAACACGATGTTCGAGCAGAACCTCGCATGCCATTCCAAGTTTGCACGCAGCCGCTACGGTCTGTCTGACGTGATTGGACTGGATTGCACCCGCAGTAATAATGGTGTCCGCCCCCTGTTCGACAGCTTCTCCCATTGAAAACTCGAGCTTTCGAGTCTTGTTGCCACCGGTCGCGAGTCCCGTGCAGTCGTCGCGTTTGACGTAAATGTCCGGACCGCCCAAATGCTCGCTCAGGCGCGGCAGGTGCTCCAGTGGCGTCGGCAAGTGTGCGAGTGATACGCGTGGGAATTTTGACAACTGCATAATCTGTTCCTTATTCTCTACTGTAGTTTTTCTGTGCCCAAGGCAATCGCGACCGTCCTGCCCGCGAGCACCTCCGTCGACGAAACAAATGCGACGTCGAACATCGATTCATCCAGGACCAGCGGGAACTCCGTACAGGCTGCGATTAAGACCTTCGCGCCCCGGTTAACCAGCTCGTTTGCCAATGTCCGCAAACCGGACGCAACCTCTACCGACTGATCACCACTCTTGATTCGTTCGACGAGCGACAGGGTTGCTGCAAGCTCATCCGGAGTCTGTGTTATTACCGGGCGACCTGATGCCGCCAGCGCCTGTTGATAAAGACCCGCCGTGAAACATCCCGGCGTCGTCATCAGTCCTACGGCGCTACCGTCATCACTTCTATCCAGCGCCGACTGAACCGACACATCGACAATACTCACAAAAGGTATGCTGACAGCTGCCTCAATTTCGCTCTGCCACGCATGCGCAAGGTTACACGGCATAACCAGGAACTCAGCGCCGGCGGCCTCCAATCGTGCCGCGATAGCCGCTATTTCAGACCCGGGATCCTGCCCTTCACCGCGCATTGCAAGCTGCCGGCTCGGTATCCGGGGGTTGTTCTCGATAACCATACGGACATGATCCTGATCTGTGCTGGCTGGCGTTGCCTGCAAAATGCGTGACATGAAGTCCACAGTCGCATTCGGACCCATGCCGCCGATGATTCCAACAAGCTTATCTTCTGCCACCATCAACACATCGCCAATTTAAAGTGCGGCGAACATATTACACCGGTTCGTCTTCGCGGTTACTGGTTTGAGTGTGCCGACAACTTGCCGTAGATTGCGTCTGAACTTCCGATCCCGGAGAATCCACGAATGAAACCCCTGCCACCCGACCAATGGGATCCATCGTTGCAGCATATTATCGATGATATGAACGGGCGGCCGATTCAGATTCACTGCTTGCTGGCCAATCACCCGGAGCTGCTGAACGCCTGGTGGAATTATCGGATGCACTCGGTCACGGGGGGCGATCTCGAGCAGCGCGATTGTGAACTGGTCATTCTGCGAGTCGCAGTACATGTGGGAGCCTGGTACGAGTGGGCAGCGCATGTCGATCGCGGCCTCGCGACTGGACTGACACTTCCGGAGATCTATCGCGTCGCCGAAGGGCCATCGGCAACCGCGTGGACCGACAAGGACGCAACACTGCTCAGCGCTGTTGATCAGCTCATTGCTGACCGGTGTATTGACGACACAACGCTTGGCGGTCTCAAAAAACGATTTTCCGAAAAACAGATCGCGGACATCATTTCGTTACAGGGAATGTACCTGACGATCGCCTGCATGATCGCAACGTGGCCCATTGAAATTGAGGAGCATATCGCTCAACGCTTACCCGAGGAGGTCACCGAGCAAGCGTTTAGAGAGCTGATTTCAGCGACGAACCGTCACTGACTTTATCTGCGCATAAACCTTGTCACCGACTTGCAGTTCCAGGTGCTGTAACGAGCGTCGCGTTATACGGGCAACGAGACTGTTCTCACCCAGGCTCAGCCTTACGAGCTCTGTCGACCCGGACTCTGTGGCAGTTGCTTCAATGGTGACAGGAAGAATATTCAGTATCGTGCTCGACTCCGCCCGATCCCGGCTAAGGCTGATATCGCTGGCGCTGATCCTGAGTCGTGCACTGGTAGCGTCGTGATGTCCGGGCACCCATATCTCACCACCCGAAAACTCAAACAAAGTCAGGTCGAATTCGCTATCGTAGCGAGCTTGCGTTGCATCAAGAACCGCGCCTGCGTTGCGACCACCTAACTGTGGCAAATCGATGCGCGACAAAACCTCGTGCAGCTCTCCTTCTGCCACGACTTTGCCCTGATCGAGCACGACAAGGTGATCGCTAAGCCGGCAAATTTCGTCAATATTGTGACTGACATAAATGATTGGCACGGACCACTCGGCATGCAGTCGATCAAGATACGGCAACACCTCGTTACGGCGTCGCTCGTCCAGAGCGGACAAGGGCTCATCCATGAGAATGAGTTGCGGCGACTGACACAGCACGCGTGCGATGGAGATTCGCTGCGCCTCGCCACCGGAGAGACCGACAGTTGAGCGACCCAGCAGCTTATTTACTTCAAGTAATTCGGAGACTTTTTCGAGCGTGTCTGGCGCGTCCGGATTGCGTCGCATCCCGAACTCAATGTTCTTGCGGACCGAAAGATGAGCGAATAACTGCGGCTCTTGAAACACGTAACCTATGCGGCGCCGATGGACCGGCAATGAGGCGCCGCCGGTCGAAGTCTCAAGGCCGGCGATACATCGCAGCAGCG
Source organism: Woeseiaceae bacterium (assembly GCA_021773095.1). Classification (GTDB taxonomy): domain Bacteria; phylum Pseudomonadota; class Gammaproteobacteria; order Steroidobacterales; family Woeseiaceae; genus UBA1847. The sequence continues at coordinate 5,825 of JAJFKR010000039.1, forward strand.
TTGTCTTTCCGGACCCCGACTCACCGAACAGGCCGGTGACACCAGTCGCAGGAATCCTGGTATCCACATCAAGATTGAAGTCGCCTTTACAGAGCGAGTGTTTTAACTCGACAACACTCATCGTGACTGCCAGCGCCGATTGATTATGAACATGCTAAACAGAGTGATGAACGCGAACAGGATTAGCGTTAGCGAGAGCTGATGCGCCGCGGCATAATCCAGCGTTTCGACATGATCGTAAATCGCGATAGAGACGACGCGTGTCTCACCCGGAATATTGCCGCCAACCATCAGGACAACACCGAACTCTCCGAGCGTGTGCGCGAACGCAAGCACGATGGCGCTCACGAACCCTCGCACTGATAGTGGCACGGCAACAGAAAAGAACGCGTCCAGTTTTGATGCGCCGAGCGTCCATGCCGCTTCAAGGTTTTTTCGCGACAATGACTCAAACGCGTTTTGCATCGGCTGGACGGCAAACGGCAGACTATAGATGCAAGAGGCAATGACCAGTCCTGTAAATGAAAAGGTCAGTGCGTCGCCGGTCAGCCTGACCCACCAGCCGCCTATTGCACCATTGGGTCCGAGTACGATTAGCAGGTAGAAACCCAATACCGTTGGCGGCAGCACAATTGGCATCGCCACTATCGCCTGCACAACCGGCTGCAATCTCGAGCGGCTCTGCGACAACCACCACGCCAGTGGTGCACCAAGGATTATCAGGACAACGGTCGTTACAAATGCCAGTTGCAGAGACAGCCAAAGAGGTCCGAAGTCCATCATTTAAGGAACCGTGTAGCCGCGACTATCGAGGAGGCTCGCAACATCTGCCGATTTCAGGAAGCGCATGAAGCGGCGCGCCGCATCCTTATTATTCGACGCGGCCAGCAAAACCGCCTGCTGTTCGAGGGCTGTGTGCAGACCGGCTGGCACGCTCCAGGAACAACTCGCGGTAACGGGTAATTCACCGGATATTTGCGACAACGCGATCAGACCCAGGGTCGCGTTACCTGTAATAACGAATTGCGCGGTCTGTGTAATATTCTCACCGTAAACGAGACGACTCTCGGCAACTTCGAACACACCACTGGCTTGCAGAAACTCCTTCGCAGCAACGCCGTACGGTGCCGTTGCCGGATTAGCTATGGCGAGTCGCCCGTACGAACCGCTTTTGAGTGCCTCAATGCAGCCCTGTTTTTCCAGGCTACTGTCGGCCGACCACAATACCAGCGCTCCCTCCGCATAGGTAAATCGCGATCCTTCGACCGCCGTACCGTTTTCTTCCAGAAGTTTCGGACGCAGAGAATCGGCCGAGAGGAAAATATCGTAGGGCGCACCGTTGCTAATCTGTGCGTAAAGCTTGCCAGTCGAACCAGCACTTATGCGAACCGGTATTCGTGTGGCCCTGGTAAATTCAAGGGCAATTTCCTTCGCCGTCGCCTGAAAGTTGCTGGCGACCGCGATGGTCAGACCGGCATCAGCATACGAACCCGTGGGGACCAGGGCGGCCAGCAGAAAGACAGTTCGGAGAAAACTCACGCCAACGATCTAGCCAATGAGCTCCGCTTTCTTTTGCCGGCGATACTGGTGCAGGAGAGGTTCTGTGTAGCCGCTCGGCTGCTCACAACCTTCGAATACCAACGCACAGGCGGCCTGGAAAGCGATGCTGTTATCAAAGTCGTCACTCATACGCACGTATGATGCATCACTCTCATTCTGGTTGTCGACGACTTCCGCCATCCTCTTGAACGTCTCAAGCACTTGCTCTTTTGTTGTGACGTCGTGCAACAACCAGTTCGCGATGTGCTGGCTTGAAATGCGCAAGGTTGCACGGTCTTCCATCAGGCCAACATCGTCGATATCGGGCACTTTCGAACAACCGACGCCATGGTCGATCCAGCGCACAACGTAGCCCAGTATGCCCTGAGCATTGTTATTCAACTCCTTTTGAACCTCTTCAGGAAGGAGCGTCGAATCGCCTGCCAGTGGCGGCGTCAGAATATCTTCGAGACTGGCCAGCTTTCGTTTCGCCAGCTTCGCCTGAACTTTACGGACATCCACGGCGTGGTAATGCATGGCATGTAAAGTCGCGGCGGTTGGTGATGGCACCCACGCACAATTCGCGCCAGCCTCAGGATGCGCCTGTTTGGTATCCACCATTTGCTTCATTTCGTCGGGCTTCGGCCACATGCCTTTGCCGATCTGTGCATTGCCCGGCAAGCCGCAGCGAATGCCCACATCAACATTCCAGTCTTCATAGGCGGCGATCCAGGGTCGCGCCTTGATGACTTCCTTTGGCAATACGGCGCCCGCCTGCATACTGGTGTGAATCTCGTCACCTGTCCTGTCCAGAAAACCCGTATTGATGAAGGCAACGCGGTTCTTTGCCGCAGCAATGCAGGCGGGGAGATTAACCGTCGTACGACGTTCTTCGTCCATGATGCCAACCTTGATGGTGTTGGCTTCGAGTTCGAATAGCTGTTCGACACGCCCGAAGAGTGTGTCGGTGAATTCGACCTCGTAAGGGCCGTGCATTTTCGGTTTGACGATATAGATACTGCCGGTGCTGCTATTCGGTTGCAGGCCATCGCGTTTTCGATCGGTTAAGGCACAAGCCGTGGTGACGATCGCATCGAGAATCCCTTCGAAAACTTCCTCGCTGTCGGCGTGCAAGATAGCGTCGGTCGTCATCAGGTGTCCAACGTTGCGAACGAGTAACAGGCTACGACCGGACAGCGCGAGCTCAGTGCCGTCAACTGCCTGATAAATGCGGTCTCTGGCCAGAGTGCGGGTCGATTCCTTGCCACCTTTGGCGAACGTGGCCTCGATATTTCCTTGCATCAGACCAAGCCAGTTGCGATACACGCCTACCTTGTCCTGCGCATCCACGGCGGTAACAGAGTCTTCGCAATCCTGGATGGTGGTCACTGCGGATTCGAGTATCACATCAGAGACATTAGCCGTCGCCTCCTTGCCGATGGGATGATTGGGATCGATCTGGATTTCAATATGTAAACCGTGATTCCGGAACAGGTAACAGCAACCTTCGTTTTGCTCGGTGCAGCCGATGAACTGGCCGGGATCTTTTAGCCCCCGTGTTTCGCCGCTGGCTTGTGAGGCGACAAACCGGCATCCGTCATCGGTGTGATCCAGGCCATAAACGTTCACGTCCGAATGACTGATGCCATCCAGCGGCAATGCCGTATCCAGAAATTCGGTTGCGTAGCGAATGACCGCTGCGCCGCGAGCAGGCTTGTAAGCGCCATCGCGCTCCAGACCCTCATCCTCGGCAATGACATCGCTTCCGTACAGCGCGTCATAAAGGCTGCCCCAGCGTGCGTTGGCGGCATTGATCGCGAAACGTGCATTGCTAACGGGCACCACAAGTTGCGGTCCGGCGATTTCAGCGATCTCCGCATCGACATTCTGCGTCTCGATGGCAGGAAAAGTGTCGGAAGGTTTCAGGTAACCAATATCGGTGAGGAACTTGACGTATTCGGCATGCTCCCAGTTGCTGCCTGTCCTCGACCGATGCCATGTGTCAATTTGGGCCTGCAGGTCATCGCGAACCTGCAGCAACTCGCGATTGACCGGTGTCAGGTCGTTGATGATGGCCTCCACCCCGCTCCAGAATGTCGCGGGGTCGAATCCTATGGCCGGCAGAAGTTCGGTTTCCACAAATTGGTGAAAAACCGCATCGACATTCAGTCCACCAATATTCCGTCGTTCGTCTTTTGCCATTTGATCTACCGTATCAAAAGGTCATGCGACAAACTGTTCCTCTTCGGTGCTACCGTCAAGTGCTGTCGTCGATGACAGGCCATCCATGATCGTATTCTGAACTGCGTCGAAGTAACCAGCGCCTACGAACGACTGGTGTTTCGCGGCACGGAAGCCGTGCTTCTCGTCAGCGAACTCCTGTTGTTGCAGCTTCGAGTAAGCATACATGCCGTCTTCTTTGTACGCACGGCTCAGATTGAACATGCTGGAGTTCAACACATGCCAGCCGGCCAGCGTAATGAACTGGAACTTGTAACCCATCTTGCCCAATTCTTCGCGAAACGTCTTCATCGTTTCGTCATCGAGATTCGCCTGCCAGTTAAATGACGGCGAACAGTTATAGGCGAGTAGCTGATCCGGAAATTCTGCGTGAATCGCGTCAGCATAACGTTTGGCCTGCTCGAGATCGGGTTTCGATGTTTCACACCAGAGCAGATCGGCGTATGGAGCGTAAGCCAGGCCACGTGCAATGGCCTGATCCATGCCGGCAGTGGTGCGATAGAAACCTTCCGGCGTACGCTCACCGGTTATGAAGCTGTGATCGCGTTCATCCGAATCTGACGTGATCAGATTCGCAGCATCCGCGTCGGTGCGTGCGAGAAGTACCGTCGGCACACCACACACATCGGCAGCAAGACGCGCGGCATTGAGCTTGGCAACGGCCTCGTGCGTTGGTACCAGAACCTTGCCACCCATGTGGCCGCATTTTTTGGCGGATGAAAGCTGGTCTTCGAAGTGAACGCCTGCGGCACCCGCTTTGATCATGCTTTTCATTAGTTCAAACGCGTTCAAATTGCCGCCAAAGCCGGCCTCTGCGTCCGCGACAATCGGCGGAAACCAGTCGATGCTGTCATCGCCGTTCAGTGCGTGGATTTCGTCGGTGCGAATGAACGCATTATTAATTCGTTCGACCATTTTTGGAACGGAGTCGACCGGATACAGACTCTGGTCGGGGTACATTTCGCCGGCGCTGTTGCCGTCGCCAGCCACCTGCCATCCCGAGCAGTAAATCGCCTTGAGACCGGCCTGCACTTCCTGAATTGCCTGGTTACCCGTTAAGGCACCCAGACCGCATAACGGGTCTTCCTGGTTGATCAACCGCCAGAGTTTCTCGCCGCCGAGTCGCGCCAGTGTGTGCTCTATATTGACGGTGCCGCGTAATTTCACGACGTCCTCCGCACTATATGTGCGGGTGATTCCTTTCCAGCGCGGGCTATTGGCCCACTCGTCTTCCAGTTTCCTTACTTGATCTTCGCGTGACATGACGGCTCCTTTTCTGCAGGGGACTGCGTACGCTATACTACTTCTGGGATCGTTAAAATTTCACAGAAAAAATTTCACACTGTTAATTTCACAAGGACAACGCCATGGCACTGCAGCAAGGACTCAAGCGCAAGGCTCATTTCCTGGGTACCAAGATCAAGAGCTTGCGAAAACGCAACAATCTGACGTTGGAGGACCTGTCGGTACGCTGCGTGCAGATCGATGCCGAAGCGGGGCCGTCGGTGTCCTATCTGTCGATGATCGAAAACGGCAAACGGGTGCCCTCCGAACGCTTGTTGCAAATTATTGCCGAAATTTTTCAAAAGGAACTGAACTGGTTTTTCGACGAGTCGCTCGATGGCGAAGCGATCGATACGGCGCCGCGCGCTGCCGTGCGCGGCATGCCGCTGGAACCCGGCTTCCTGTTTTCGGAGAGCCTGTTGCAATTGGCGATCCCGGAATTGCTCGCCCAGACGGGCACTACCGGGCGGCAGTTTGCACACTTGCTGATTCGCGCGCACCAGGAAGCCAGTCAGAACCGGTTTCCGGATATCGAACGAGCGGCAGAAAGCATCGGTAAGAAGCAATTCCCATTACGCGTTGAAGATGTATTTTCGATTGCAAAAGACCTTGACCTTGAGGTCGAGTGGTTCGATAAACACTCGTTCAAGGACAAAGGCGATACCGACGCACCGCTCAATATGCTCGTGCGTTCTTTTTTCGATGCGCCGAACAAGGTCTACCTGAATCGCTCTTTGGAAAAAAGCCCTGCCCGACTCAAGTACGATCTCGCCAATCACATTGCCCACAAAGTCCTGCATGATGGTGACGGCGCGCGTGCGCCACAGGTCTCCGGTGGCCGCGTCAGTGGCCGCCGTTACGATGCTGACACCGAGAACGTTGATGCGAAGGATGTGCTGTTTGCCTGGCGAGATTTTGAGTGCAGCTACTTCGCCGCAGCACTGCTTGCGCCGAAAACGCCGTTTCGACAGTTTCTCGCCAGACAGTCTTATGCTATCGACTCGGGTGACAAGATTGATCTGACCAACACACTGGTCATGCGGCGCATGCCCAGCGTGTCGCCGTATCCGCACTGGCATTACTTTGACGCGTACCCGCCCGGCAACCTTCGTGCAGTCTATCGTGGCAATGGCATCCCGCTGCCGTGGGGCAACATGACGATGGTCTCCGACCCCTGTCAGCACTGGGCGGTTTTCAGAATGCTCAATACGACGTCGAACAAACCATCGTCACAAATATCCGTGCTACGCAGTGGCGATGACAAGCGTCTGTATTGTTGTCAGTCGATTCGCAGCAAGGATGCGGCCGGCAATCCGCACGTATTGTGTGCGGGCGTCGATCTCGCGCCGGCGCTTAGTGCGCAGAACATAGACGCGATGGAAACGATCGATATGATCGAGTCGAGCTGCAATCGCGGCGGCGGCTCCGCGCCGATTCCAACGGAAGCGCGAAAGCAGCTCGCGAGCATCTCAAAAATCCTGAATATCGGCTGGATAGAAGATGGCTGCGAAAAGGATGCGACCATTATTTGTCAACGTAGCTCCAACTGCCCCCGCGACAAACACTGCCTCGGCAAACAGATGCCAAAACTCAAACCGAAAATTGACGAGATTCGCGAATCAATCCTTGCCAGCCAGTGAGCGCCGGAGCTTTCTCATACCACCAACCCAGCGGTCGTAGTTGCCGGTTTTTCGCTGCATATAGGTCGTTACCTGTGGATGCGTCAGGATCATGAAGCGACCTTCAAGGGCCTGATCGATGATGATATTGGCGACATCCTCTGCCTGCATGATGCCGTCTATCTCATTGCCATTAAAACCGCCCTCCGTCGCACCGGAATCGTCTTCCATGCCGATCAGTCGAGTAGCGACAGCTTGTGGGCAAACGACCGACACCTTGATACCCGCATCACCGTAATCGATCGCAAGCGCTTCGGTAAACCCCACCGATGCGTGTTTGGTCGCCGAATAGGCCGAATCACCTATTTGGCTTAGCAAGCCGGCGGCCGACGCAACATTTATGATGTAACCACGGCCGCGCTCAAGCATCCTGGGAACAACCGCGCGCGCCGCGTACACCTGCGCCATGACGTTCACGTTCCAGCTTACAGTCCAGCGCTCGTCGATTGGGTTCATCCCCCCCTCCGTCGAGATCGCACCGCTTTCTCCGTCGCCAAAGCCGACCCCGGCATTCGAAATGAACAGGTCGATCGGGCCGACGTCCGCTTCGATAGTTTTCACCAGCTCGATGATAGCCTTCTCATCGGATACATCGAGCTGCTTCGCGACGCCACCGATCTCTGTAGCGACTGTCTTCGCGGCATCACCCTCAATGTCCGCAACAACAACGGATACTCCGTCGGCGGCAAGCCGGCGGCAAAGAGCGCGCCCTATTCCGTGTCCTCCACCCGTAACGACGGCGACTTTAATGGCATTTGCGTTCATTTTTGTTTGTTACCTCCCTGCGATCTCGAATCCAGATAATTTACGGCTTGCTCGAAATAGGTCTTGCTCGGCATTGATCGGCCAACGTTCGACATTAGGACATATTTCGTATTAACCACACCGGCCCTCTCATAGCTCTTGGCGGCCCGCCGAATATTCCGCTTGCCGTCATCATGTGACCCGGCCATGAACACAAAGCGGTTTTGCCGAATAAGATCCAGTTTTTCCGGATTAGTCTTGCCCCAGGGTAATGCCCCGGTACAAAAAAGCGCGCCCTTGAATAATTCGGGTTTGCTGGTCGCAAGAATAGCGGCAACTTGTGCACCACCTGAGTAGCCGAAAAGATAATGGCGATCAGGATCAACCTTGTACTCACGCTCCAGTACGACCTTTGCCAGGATGGCCTTCAGCATTCGCTCTGTAACAGTCTTTTTGTCACCACCACCGATGAGCCCAATCCAGATGATATTATTGTCTTCCAGGACGCTGTTCCATTCCCTTTTGCCCGCACCCCAATCAGCCCAGCCAATGAATACCATGATCCCGGCCGGTTTCGCAGGATCATAATTTTTCGGCACGGACAGTTGCCATGTCAGCTTTTCGTCGGGTGCAAATACGGATGACATCGCTTTGGCGCCCTCCTCACCGAGCAGCTCCAGTGGGGTTATCGATTTTTTGAAAAAACCGGTTCGCGGACCCTCCTCAGCCCACGCGAGAGGAACCATGAGAAGCAATACCAGGAATGCCGTTATTGTGTCTTTCATGTCTTGGCCTGTCGTTTCACTCATATAGCCGATTGCGGTCGAATGGGACTGCCATCATAAAACCGGTTTAGCCGCAAAGGAAACAAATCAATACCGGTGTCGGTGCCGCTTAGCATACCAGCGATGGCTTTGCCTGCACCGGGTCCGATTCCGAAGCCGTGGCCACTGAATCCCGTTGCAATATGAAACCCTCGTATTCTGTCGATGGAGTCGATAATGGGTACGGCGTCCGGTGACGATTCGATGGTACCGGCCCAACTTTCGACAATTGGCGTGTTCGCGAGCTGCGGAAATAACGTATCGAGATTATTTCGAATGCCCTTCAGTACTGACGGCGTTGCAGGCGGATTGAGTATGCGCGTTTGTTCGAATGGCGATGGCTGATCCAACTCCCATTTCCTGGGTGCCTGCCATTCATCGATAAAATCTCGTCCGAATGATAATCGCACTATTTTGAACTCCTGCATTAACGCAGGCAGAAACTTCACGAAGTAGCGAAATGACGATGGTGTTACTGGATGCTCGAGCACCGAACCGTGCGCAACCGTGTAGCCTCCATCCTCCCGGCGCCGAATTCCGAGCCGCTCGTCAAAAACGTTTCCATCCAGGACACTCTCGCACGGCGCCGTTCGGGCCACGGTGCCACGAACTCTCAATTGCGGCACATTAATTCCGAGCGAGCGACAAAACATTGACGTCCAGGCCCCAGCCGCGCACAAGACAGTCGACGTGCGAATCGCACCGTACTCGGTAACAACCGCCGAAACAGAACCGCCCGAGGTTTCGATTCCGCGTACTGCGCAACCGGACAATACGGTCGCACCGCATTGCTCAGCCGCGCGGGCAATCGCAGGTGTTGCTTTGTGCGGTTCGGCCCGCCCGTCACTTGGCGTGACCAACGCACCTGCCCAGTCGATGGCCGACCCGCGAACGTGCTGCCGCAGTTCCGTTGCATTAATAAGGCGTGTATCGATTTCGAAGTCCCGGGCTATATCCACCCAGTCTTCGAATGACTGCAGCTCCTTGTTCGAATTCGCTGTGAAGAAACAGCCGCCGCGCGTAAACCCGACATCCTCGCCGGTTTCGTCTTTAAGACTTTCCCAGATCCGCAGGCTTTCCAGCATCATCGGGATTTCGCGGGTGTCTCGACCCTGCACACGCACCCAGCCCCAGTTTCGACCGGACTGCTCACCGGCAATGTGTCCCTTTTCGCACAACACTACGTCAACACCCTGCCGGGCAAGAAACCAGGCTGTCGAAACACCGACGATGCCACCACCAATTACAACAACGTCTGCTCTGTCCGGAATACTTGCTGGTCGCTCGACTGGCTTCTCCCAGGTCGACGCAACGGCGGTTTCGCTACCGTTTGTCATTGTTGTTGCCCGTGCATTTCGATTCCTGTATCGGGCCAATCCGATGAACGACCCTATTTAAGTCAGTATCCGATATACCGCCGCTAATCGCGACCTCGGTCGTGTGTGCTATTTTGCGGTTATGATAATCTCGCGACCGTGCAATATAAAACTCAGGCAACCTGTCACCCTATCGATTCATCAGTTGGCGATAACTGGAGGCTGCAAGACAATTTTGGCTCGTTAAGCTGCCAAAACTCAACGGTTACTATTGAGTTTCGGGCAACGAATTAACGTTAGGCAGCGCATCACCTATTTCACGAAGCTGATACCAAGTAGTGTAATACCAAGCAATAAACTGCATGCCCAAAGCAGTGTGTTTAAGCGACGGAGACGTTGCTCGGTTCGGTAATCGGAGTTCTTTTTCAAATATTGCAACAGCCCAGGTCGGTCGTCCCTGGACATCGGCGCAAGCGAAAACGCTATGGCAAATAAGACGATACCGCCAATGAAAATAACAGTGTCCATACGTACAGATGTTCCCACAAACATTAAGTGGATGCATTGTCCTTCGGCGCAGCCTAACAATGCGTCTATGGACTCCTCTGTCAAATCATAATTGTCTCCGTTTGTAATTCAGCGATCAGAAGAACGGTTGCAATCGTCTATTCGGCCTTTGTTTGTGGTGGTCATGCCACCGGGCCATCATGAAAAACGCACTGCCCGGACCTATCACTGCAACGTGCTCGTGGCACGGCATTGTTATCGGCCTTGTGGGCAGCACGGCTGACCGTTTTGATCATGAACGCTGGGTTTGAACGCAACTCCGGGTGGGAACGTAAAGATCAGGCAGTGAAGCGCAAGGCATCGTCACCATTGAATGTTTTTCGTTGTGTCCACACGGCCCACACGATACGGGCCATTTTATTGGCCAGGGCGACAGTGGCTTTGTTGTGACCAACGCGCTGCTGCGTATCGAGCGCCCAGCCCTGTAAGCGAGTCAGTGGTTTATCA
>JAJFKR010000040.1 GCA_021773095.1 Woeseiaceae bacterium
GGATACGTCCTGGTCAGCACGACAAGCCGATGCCTTTGTGAATATGCTGGGAACGTACTTGTCGGGTAGCAACAGCGAGGGTCATAGTAATGGCAACGACAACTACCTGGTCACGGTACACGTTGACCAGTCCGCCCTCGCGGGTGGCAAGGGGCGTTCTGCATTACCGATAGAATCAATGAAACGACTGTGTTGTGACAGCCATGCGGTGGTGATTACCGAGGACGACAAGGGTATGCCCCTGAGCATTGGCAGAAAGAGCCGCATCGTGCCAACCGCCCTGCAAAGAGCTGTAAGGGCGAGGGACCATAACCGCTGTACCTTCCCGGGCTGCCACAACAAGAGGTTTCTACACCATCACCACGTCCAGCACTGGTCGAACGGTGGTGAAACCAGTCTCAATAACCTCATGCTGCTGTGCACGAAGCACCACACGCTGGTGCACGAAGGTGGCTTTCGGATCGAGAAAGACTTTCAGGACCGGTGGAGCTTCTTACGGCCTGATGGTATTGCTGTTCCGGAGTTCGGTTACAGTCCTAAAGACACGATAGATGAAGATCTTTCCACGGTGCTCGAAATTCCTCCCGCGGGAGGATTATTGTGCGATGCGGAAAACAAAGTTTCCGAGCTACCGCCGCCTGTTTATTTTCATTAGCGTGACTCGTCCAGGTTTGAAGACAGGCTGAATTGAACTTCCGCAGTGCCGAGGAAAGTTCCTTGTATTGAATGCACGACCCACCGTAACGGTGCGATGCCCGGCTTACTCGATCTGGTTGGCCAAATTCAGACTCCTACCCACCAAGTAATGTGCCAAGCCAGCGTTCTACGACAGCGGCACCTACCCAGGACCCGATACCGAGCGATACATAAAAGCCGAAACGCAGTACCGTTGGTGTGTTGAATGCCCAGGTGCTCACTTGCTCAATCTCCTTTTTGTAGACGATCAGGCCGGTGAGTGGAACCCAGTTCTCGGCACCTGCGATCCTTGCCTTGTTTTCGCGGCGGATGTCGGTATTTATGCGCGCTAGTTCGCCCTGTTTCGTGTCGTCGACCCGTCGCTGTAGAGGAATCAGGGGAATCAGGAAGACCGCGACCGCAAGCAGGCTTATCCACATCACTGTTCCAATTGCACCACCGGGGTTGGGCTCGAAGAGCGCCTGCAGCGACATGATCACTATGTACAACACGAGCACGAGAACCGCGCGCAACGAGCGCCGCGAAAAGGGTGCGACTTGTTCGAGATCGAGAAGCTCGACCCGTGCAAAGCGTCTGGCGACATCAGCGAACAGGAATGCCGAGACGAGCTCCAGGGCCACAGTGCGAAAAAGGAAGAACTTGACCACGATCTGATCGATCTGTGCGAAGCTCATCAACCCGCTCCCCAGAGGTGGTGCTTTTTCCATAAACGGCCAATTGCCGTCCGGCAGCGCTCCAAAGAAGCCCATCCACAGTGCGAGCGCGGTAGCGATGTGGAGAGGCACTCGTGGGACGTGTCGCAGGCGAGTCAGCCAGTGGTCGAATTCGATGTCATTGCAACTGAGAGCAGGTCGCAGGCTCTGGAAATCACGCACAGCTCCCCGGAGCCCGTAGCAAGCGGCGGCTGCCAGATATCCAACCATCAGCGCCTTGCCCACGTAGACCGGTATCGTCACCGCGAGATTCTGCCACCCCCGATACAACAACTGTTCTCCCAACCACGGCCACAGCAACAATGCGAGTAATGTGGTGAAGAGAAAATACGCAAGCGCGATCGACAATCCCATCGCAGGCAGGGGAAAACGAACTCGATCAATGACCCGAATCAGCCAGGGTGAGTTGCTAAGGTCGACCGATGCCATATGCGTTCCTCAACCCAATCTTGTGAGACGGCTTGGGGTAATTGTGCCCACCCCCGGCAGCATACTCTCTCGACGCATGTTGTTCTATCGACTACTGCAGCAGGCGACGGTTATTAAATCAGTCAATGCCCTGATTCTGTCATGTGTACATGAGCATCCGGCGCCATCCATGTGATCAACGGCATCGTGATCGTGGCCATGCCAATTGCAACGATCAGGAGTCCGGCGCCAATCCGGTTGCGACTTATGAAAGCGGACAGCTTCGCGGCACTCAGTCCCGTCAGCACCATCGCGGGCAGGGTGCCCAATCCAAAAGCAATCATCACGAGACCGCCACTCGCGGGTATCGCTGTCGTTGCAGCCAGCAGCAGTGCGCTGTAGACCAGACCACACGGTAACCACCCCCAAATCAGACCAAGCCCCGTAGCTCTGGCAATGCTGGTAGCCGGTATCAGTCCTTTGGCATATGGGGCCAGGCGGTTCCAGAAAGTCGCACCGATTGTTTCGACCGCCGCGAGCAGCCGCCAGTTGAACGCCACCTGTAATCCAATCAGAATAATCAACGCACCACTCGCTAGCCGCACCGGCCCGGCCAGACCCGGGATTGCACTAACCGTGGTGCTGCCGATCACAGCAACGACGACACCGAGAAAGGCATAACTCAGGACTCGTCCCAGGTTGTAGGCAATCGCCAATGGCAGTTGGGTCTTGATGGACGCAACCGTCACGCCGGCTGCGAACAAACCCGATATCCCACCACACATGCCGAGGCAGTGGGCGCTTCCCAATAATCCGGTTGCCAATGCCGCAGCCAGAATCGGCAGCAGCTCAGTCACTCGTCGTTACCTTTTTTCGGAGCCTTGTCATCGTCCATCAAAATTCGCACAGCCGGTGTGTCCAGGTCGTCAAATTGTCCGCTGCCCACGGCCCAGAAGAATGCCCACACGGCGGCGCCGAGAATCAGGAGCGCGAGTGGAATCAAGACATAAAGTATGGACATCAACTGTACCGGTTCAGACGCAATGCGTTCAGCACCACGACGAGCGAGCTTGCGCTCATGCCAATCGCGGCGAGCCAGGGCGGGACCATTCCAGCCACGGCCAAGGGTAACGCTGTCACATTGTATAGGACCGCCCAGACGAGATTCTGCCGCACGATACGCATTGTCGCCCGAGATAGCCTGAGCGCCGTCGTGACAGGCCGCAATGACTCGCCAAGCATGATCACATCTGCACTCGTCTGGGCGAGCAGTGCGCCGTGGCCGGGAGCGATGGACGTATCGGCGCCTGCGAGAACCGGTGCATCGTTAATACCGTCGCCGACCATAACGACGTGCTCGCCACCTGCTTGAAGCGCCTCGATAATCCTGAGTTTGTCGGCGGGTGTGCAGTCGCTGTGGAAATCTTCAATGTTCAGCGATCGGGCGACCTCCCGCACCGCACCCGCGTTATCGCCGCTAAGCAGCGATAATTTAATTCCCATCGATCTCAGGACGTTCAGTGTTTCGCCTACGTCAGGTCTCAGTGCGTCGGTGATTTCAAATCGTGCCACCTTGCGGCCATCGAGTCCGAGATAAATGACGGTCGTGGAGCTGTCGTCCGAGACGGCCTCGTCGAGGGCAAACGACGCAATCCCGATTCGCCATCGTGACGTGTCGATGGCACCACTCACGCCCTCTGCTACATGATTGGTGGCATCGCTAACAACGGGCAAGACGCCAACGGTTCTGAAGGCACGCGCAATCGGATGGGTGGATGCCTGCTCAAGGGCGGCGGCAATCTGCAGGCACTTTGCTTCGTCGTAATCATCGTGGAGTATTTGTATCGACTGAATTTCTGGCTTGCCACAGGTTAACGTGCCGGTTTTGTCGAATACGACCTGCGTTGCGTCGGCAAGCGCTTCAATGGCGTTGCCGTTGGTAACGAGTAATTTCAATTCCGAAAGTCGACTGCCCGCCGTCGCAAACGCAGCCGGAGTGGCCAGCGCCAGGGCACACGGGCAGGTCACCACCAGCACCGACAGAGTGATTACGAACGCCCGCTCTGGTGCTACAAAGCTCCAGTACAGGGCGACTGCTATTGCTACAAAAAGCAGCGCTACCACAACGTGACTGGCGATCCGGTCCGCAACATTGACGAACTGCGGTTTCGCAAATCGCGCCCGTTCGCTCAAGCGACTGATCGCGCCGAGCGTGGTGTCATTGCCGGTGCAGACGACACGCATTTCCACAATGGCATCGAGATTCACGCTGCCGGCCGCCAATCGGTCACTCGGAGTTCTTGGCCGCGGCTTCGACTCGCCGGTCAACAATGCCTCATCGACGGAGGTCGTACCGGAAATGATAATGCCATCCGCCGGGATCGACTCCCCGGCGCGTATCAACACCATGTCGTCCTTCGCAAGCTGCGAAACTGGTACTACAGATCGTTCACCGCCAACAATACGGGTCGCTGTATTGGGTACGAGTTGTGACAAGGCTACGCCGCGATCAATAGAGCGATGCCGCGCCCGCATCTCGAGATAGCGGCCCAGCGTCAGGAAAAACACGAACATGGCGACGGAGTCGAACCAGACAGCAGGCCCGTTAGCAAAGGTCGCGTATACCGATGCGCCATACGCTGCGCCGATCGCGATGGAGACTGGCAAGTCCATGCCGGGCTTGCGAGCGACAACACCGCGCAAAGCGCTGACAAAAAATGGTTTTGCCGCGTAAAAGACAACGGGTGTTGCAACGAAGAAGCTAACCAGTCGCAAAAAGCGCCGCATGTCGGCATCGATTCCCTGAAATTCACCCGCGTACAGCCCGACGGCAAACATCATGACCTGCATCATCCCCAATGAGGCAACCAGCAATCGCTTGAGGGCCATGCGTTGTTCCGCAATCTCCGGTCGCGAGGAATCGTCAGGCGTCAGCGGTTGTGGCTGATAGCCCAAAGCCGACAGTTTCCCGAGCAGGTCACCCAGCCCCAGGTTTTCGTGCAGCCAGCGAATGCGAAGCCGATGCGTGACCGGATTGACGTCGACGGAGCTAACACCCGGGACCTCGCTGAGAGATGTCTCGATGAGCCAACTGCAGGCTGAGCAGTACATGCCACCGGCGTATATCGTTGCCTCTGCGGTAGTTGGCTTCGTATCTGCAAAAGCCTGCAGCATTTCTGTGCTGTTGAAAACCTGCCACTCCGCAATATCGTCCGGCGGTTTGCCGACGCCGGGGGCCGGAGTATCACGCATCGCGTAGTAGTTGCTCATGCCTGAGTCGCGGATGAGTTCGGCAACGGCCTTGCAACCAGGACAGCAGACCGGCCGTGCAAGCCCTTCGATTTCGACCGTCAGGTCGCAGCCCCCGGGATTGGGCAGCGCGCAGTGAAAACAGGTGTCAGTCCTGGTCATTGCCCGGCTGATCCGGCGAGCCGAGCCGCAACTGCGACTGGCCGGACCATTCGCCCGACAAACGCCAGTCGTTGCCGGATGAAAGCGTTACGTAGAAGCGACCACTCTGTGGCCTGACGAAGTGCCCAGCCCAGGTGGGCTCACCGTCGGCATTCGGAATCGCCTGAACCAGGTCGATGACTGCGTCGCGCGACGCAAGAGTCGGGTGGCGCATGCGCAATTGCAGTGAAGTCGGAAAATCAACATTCGGTAACGAGGATATTGTCACTACGACCGCCCCGGTCTCAAGCTGGATATTGAGCTCGGCAATGAGCCCGAGTCGGACAGCCGCTTGTTCGGCGGCCAGGTTTCGCTCGGTAACGACGTTCATACCATCGTCCGACCGAACCACGAGTGAGTCCTCAGTCTGTATTGCCAACCAGAGAGTGTACAGCCCGGCAATGACGGCGAAGGTCGGCAACGCGATAATGAACCACGGCCAAAACTGGTGATACCAGGGATCAGTGTCTTCACGTTCCATGTCGAGTATCAGGGAGTCGGGCCGAGGAAGCGGCTATCCTCAACTCTTTTGTCGCCGCTGTCATCCATGGCGATGGCGATGAAATCTATTTCAAGGATGCCATAGGCCTTGTCCTGGTGAGCACGTGCGCGCACCGGCAGCGAGAAGACTCCTCCGCCATCAACCCGGATTGTGTCCGCAACGCCGTCGAGATGAATGCCTTCGATCCCCTCAACGCTTAGCCTGAATTCCCGGGCATGGTTGCTTTGATTAATGAGCTTGATCGTGTAGATGTTCTCAATCATGTCACCCGGTAACTCCCGGTACAAACTATTGCGGTCCCTGATAACATCGAGAATGATCGGTGTTCGCTGTGCCATTGAAGTGACGAGCGAGCCGACCAATACCAGCAGCAACGCGCCATAAACCATCATTCGTGGGCGGACAACGTGTGTCTGTTCGTTTTGCAGTGCGTGTTCGGTTGTGTAACGAATCAGTCCACGCGGGTAATTCATCTTATCCATGACCGAATCACAGGCGTCAATACAGGCAGCGCATGCTATGCATTCGTATTGCAGGCCATTACGGATATCGATTCCGGTCGGGCAAACCTGAACGCACAAAGTACAGTCGATGCAATCACCCAGCCCGGCAACTTTGGGATCGACCGAGCGCTTGCGTCTGCCGCGAGATTCGCCGCGTTTTTCGTCGTAGGAAATGATCAGCGTGTCTTTGTCGAACATCGCACTTTGGAATCGTGCGTACGGACACATGTATTTACAGACCTGCTCGCGCATGTAACCGGCATTGCCGTAAGTAGCGAAGCCATAAAAAACGCCCCAGAACCATGTCCATCCGCCCACGGAAAACGTTATTAACTCGACGCCCAACGCGCGTATTGGCGTAAAAAAACCAACGAACGTAATTCCGGTCCACAGCGAGAAGCTGATCCAGAGAAACTGTTTTGATCCTTTGCGACGCAGCTTGTTCCAGGACCAGCGTGCCTTGTCGAGTTTCATTCGCTGCGAACGTGTGCCCTCTGTGATCTGCTCCATCCAGATAAACGCTTCGGTCCAGACTGTTTGCGGGCAGGCGAAACCGCACCAGAGGCGTCCGGCAAGGGCCGTAAAGAAAAACAGGGAAAGCGCCGCGATGACCAGCAACAAGGCCAGGTAGGGAAAATCCTGTGGCCACAGTGTCAAGCCCAGCAAATAGAACTTGCGTGCCGGCAGGTCAAACAGAAATGCCTGGCGATCGTCCCACGACAGCCACGGCAGCAGGTAAAACAAACCGAGTAGCGCGATCGTCGCGAGTTTGCTTAAGTCAGCAAATCGCCCACCCATTTCACGCGGATAGATTTTCTTCGCGCTCTCATACATAGAGGCGGATTTGGGGTCATTCATTGCGGTGCGCAGCATCCCGTTTCGGTGCTGTGCGTACTAGATAGGCCGTCATGCCAGAACATATGAGCGCAAGCACCCAGAAAAAGAAGAATCCGGCGGCGTAACCAGCGTCACGATCAATTTCGAGGTCCTGATCGAATGCACCGCCGAGTTCAATAGGATCAAACAGCGCAAAGAAAACCATCGTAGCGACAGCCGCGCAGAGAAAGGAGATCCAGATTACCGTGAAGATCGCCTGCTTATTACGACTCCACTGTTTCGTTCCTCTGTATTCTTCGCTAATCACTATTTTGCTGACAGACTCGCGACGTAAGCCGCCAGAATCTTGCTGCGGTTCTCACCCAGCAGTTCGCCGTGAGCTGGCATCAAGCTGGTGCGCCCTTGAACAATCGTAGCGTGAACCGCCGCTTCGCTGGAGCCGTGCAACCAGATTTCATCCGTCAAATCGGGCGCGCCGAATAGTGGATTACCCGTGCCGTCGGCGTTGTGGCAGGCGCTGCACAACGCAACAAACATTGGCTGTGCACTCATGGCATCGGCGTCCGCTTCGGCCAGACCGCCAAGGCTTCTGACATAGGCAACCATGTTGTTGACTCCGGCATCGCCGCCCAAAGCCGGTGCCAGAACGGGCATGATACCGTTGCGTCCCTGCCGAATGGATGTGGTAATGGCAAGTTCTGTGCCGCCCCATAACCAGTCTTTGTCGGCGAGGTTCGGGTAGCCGGTTGCGCCGCGCGCGTCGGAGCCGTGACAGGTCGTGCAATAGCTGGCGTACAAACTCGCGCCGAGTTGCAGAGCATCCGGGTCTTGCTTGAGTTCAGCGAATCCCATCGCCGCGAATCGTGCATAGATTGGTTCGTAGCGATCCGCTGCATCCTGCATTTCTTCCTCGTACTGGCCCAGTTGCGACCAGCCCAGCAGGCCATCCCAATTGCCCAGCCCTGGGTAGGCGATCATGTATCCGATGGCCCAGACGATCGTGCCAAAATAGAAATACAGCCACCATCGAGGGGCCGGGTTATTCCATTCCTCCAGATCACCGTCCCATTTATGGCCAACGACTTCGTCATCGGCGATGTTGTGTGGACCCTGCTTTGCAGACCAGCTGATCAGCCATATACACCAGATCGTGAATAGTATGGTGCCAACTGTAATGAACCAGTGCCAAAATGCAGGCATCAGATGTTCTCCCGCTCATTATTAATGTAAGTATCTTCTTCCAGCGGCAGCGCCGCAGAAGCTTCAAAATCCGTTTTACGGCGACGGCTAAAGGCCCAGACGCAGATGCCGATAAAGGCAAAAAAGATCACCGCCGTGAGGATGCCGCGTAGCAGATCGATATCCATCGTGCCCTACCTGCGATTCCTGCGATTGGTGCCAAGCTCTTGCAGATAAGCAATCAGGGCATCCATTTCGGTTTTACCGGTCACTGCAGCCGCCGCAGCCGCGATTTCTTCGTCGCTGTACGGGTGACCCAGGAATTTCAGCGTTCGCATCTTGCTCGTTGTCAGCTCGGGATCGACCATTTTCTCTGCAAGCCACTTGTAGGCCGGCATATTGGATTCCGGTACCAGGGCACGCGGGTCCATCAGATGAAGTCGCTGCCACGCGTCGCTATAACGTCCACCAACACGAGCAAGATCCGGTCCGGTACGCTTGGAGCCAAACTGAAACGGCCGGTCGTAGACGGTCTCGCCAGCGGTTGTGTAGGGGCCGTAGCGTTCGGTCTCACTGCGAAATGGCCGGATCATTTGTGAATGGCAGTTATAACAACCCTCGCTGATATAGACATCCCGGCCCGCGAGCCTGAGTGCCGAGTAAGGCAGGATATTTTCATCGGGCTCAGTCGCGTCGGCACTGAACATCAATGGGACAAGTTCAACAAGACCACCGATGCTGATAGCGACGACGATCAAAACCATCATGACGTTGAGGCGTTTTTCAATTGTTTCGTGGCGCATAGCGTTACTCTCCCTTTACGCCGGATCCAGTACCGCGACGGGTACCGGCTGTTTGTTGCTTATCGTCTTCCAGACGTTATAAGCCATGATTAGCATGCCGCTGAAAAACAGCAGGCCGCCCACGAGTCGTAATCCGTAGTACGGGTAGGTCGCTTTGAGTGACTCCACGAACGAATAAGTCAAGGTGCCGTCAGCGTTGACAGCGCGCCACATCAGCCCTTGTGTGATTCCTGCAACCCAAAGAGCGACCGCGTACAAAACCACGCCGATCGTCGAGGTCCAGAAATGCACGTCGATGAGTTTCGTGCTGTACATGCCGTCTTTATTGTAGAGGCGCGGCAGCAGGCTGTAGATCGTGCCGATCGTCATCATGGCGACCCAGCCCAATGCACCCGAGTGCACGTGGCCAATGGTCCAGTCCGTGTAGTGCGACAACGCATTGACGGTCTTGATCGACATCATCGGGCCTTCGAATGTGGACATGCCGTAGAAAGACAGCGAGACGATCATAAACTTGAGAATCGGGTCACTGCGCAATTTATGCCAGGCACCGGACAACGTCATGATGCCGTTGATCATGCCGCCCCAGGAGGGTGCCAGCAGGATGATCGAGAACACCATGCCCAGCGTCTGTGCCCAGTCCGGCAGCGATGTGTAGTGCAGGTGATGCGGTCCGGACCACATGTAAATAGCGATCAGTGACCAGAAATGCACCACCGATAGCCGGTAGGAATACACAGGACGTTCGGCCTGTTTCGGTACGAAGTAATACATCATGCCGAGGAAGCCCGCCGTCAGGAAAAAGCCGACTGCATTATGGCCGTACCACCACTGCATCATTGCGTCGACGACACCGCTGTACAGAGAGTATGACTTTGTCAGTGAGACAGGGATCGCCAGGTTGTTGAATATGTGCAGGACCGCGACGGTGATGATGAACGCACCGTAAAACCAGTTCGCAACGTATATATGCTTGATACGGCGTTTTGCGATCGTGCCGAAAAATACGATGGCGTAGGCGATCCAGACAACAGCGATCAGAATATCGATAGGCCACTCAAGTTCCGCGTATTCCTTGGACTGGGTGATGCCCAACGGCAAAGTAATAGCGGCGAGCAGGATCACGACTTGCCAGCCCCAAAATACAAAAGCGGCAAGTTTGTCGAACGCCAGCCGAATGTGACAGGTACGTTGCACGACATAAAAAGATGTGCCGATCAATGCTGAGCCGCCAAAGGCGAAAATGACGGCATTCGTATGCAGTGGCCGCAGGCGTGCATAGGTCAGAAACGAAACATCGAAGTTGAGCACTGGCCAGATGAGTTGTGCGGCGATAATGACGCCGACGAGCATGCCAACAATGCCCCAGACGACCACCATGATCGAAAATTGGCGAACGACCTTGTCGTTATAGGTAGCTACTGTGTCCAAAGGACAACCCCTGTTTTGAATTTGGATTGGATTCTGGTCGCTGTGGACAGCGACTCTTGATTCGTCGGTGCCAAGTATAACGTCAGAATCGCGCGAAGGTTAGCAGATCTTAGAATCAATCCAGATAGGTGGCGATACGTATTGTGTTGCTGGAGCGACATCGTGCCAGAATAGTGTTATTGATTAAATCTGTGCGGGCCCGGTAAAGCCTGTTCCTGACGTTCTATGAGTAAAAATTCATTGCCCAGAGATATTTCCCAGATAGGCGAGTCCGATGTCTTTTTCCGCAATCTGCTGGAATCGGCGCCGGATGCAATGATTATTGTCGATGAAAAAGGACTGATGTCGCTGGTCAACCGGCAGGCGCTCACGATGTTCGGTTACAAGCGAAAAGAGATGATCGGGCAACCCATCGAAATGTTGCTGCCCGAATCCGCACGGGGATCGCACGTTTCTCTGCGTCGTTCCTATACGGATAAGCCGCGATTGAGACCGATGGGCCAGGATTTGGATTTGGTCGGAGTCCGTAGAGACGGCAGGGAATTTCCGGTGGAGATTAGCCTTAGTGTTGTCGAAACGGATGGCGGCAGGTTCATTTCCAGCGTTATTCGGGATGTTACCGTCAGACGCCAGATGGAAAAGGACATCAAAGCGGCACAACAAGAGGCGGAGCGGGCCAACAAGGCGAACAGCGCGTTTCTGGCGGCGGCCAGCCATGACCTGCGGCAGCCGGTACAAGCATTGAGCCTGCTTAATGGAGCCTTGCGTCGTACGGTCAAAGACGAAAAGGCGCTACAAATGGTCGAGAACCAGGACGCTTCTCTGACCGCAATGACCAATCTGCTCAATTCGCTGCTCGATATCAGCCGGCTGGATGCAGGGGCGGTGATTCCGGAATGGGAAGATTTCCCGATGCAGCGGCTCATCGATCGGCACGCAGCCGAGTTTGGACGACAGGCACACGGTAAGGGCTTGCAGTTCTCCACAGAGCCTTGCCCGGCAGTGGTCCGTAGCGACCCCAATTTATTGGCCGAGGTCGTTACCAATCTCGTTTCGAATGCCATCCGCTACACGGACAAGGGCGAGGTCAGGATGGCCTGTGTCGAACGTGATGGGCAGTGCCATCTGCAGGTTTCCGATACGGGCATCGGTATTGAGACCGACCAACTTGATGCCATTTTTCGAGAATTTCATCAATGCAAATCGCCCGGTGCGAACAAGGAAGGATTCGGGCTGGGTCTGGCGATCGTGAGGCGTTTGACCGATCTTCTTGATCATCGTATCGAAGTCGAGTCCGATCCGGGAAAAGGATCGCGATTCACAGTCACAGTACCGGTGGTAACGGCTAGCGCGACCGCCGGTGACGACGACGAGGGTATTGACTCAAGACTTCCGGAGCAGGCCAGCGGCCTTGTCATTTTAATTGAAGACGATGTCAACGTGGCTGACGCCTGGGAATTGTTACTGGAAGCTGAGGGTTACAAGGTCGCGACCGCAGCATCGGCGACCGAATCGATGGCGTTATTGAATCATCTGGACGACCAGCCGGTCCTGTTGATTTCTGATTTTCACTTGCTTGACGGATCCACCGGCGTCGAGGCTGTCAGCCTCATCAGGGGGTTCTACGACTCCGAAATTCCAGCGTTCATAGTCAGCGGTGATACGTCCAAGGTGGTAAAAGATGCTCGTCTGCTCGATAACTGTACGTTGATGAGCAAACCCGTTGACACGGCGAGACTCCTGGCTGCCGCGCTCTACGCGTCGCGCTCGGGCAACGTCCCGCAGGACTAACGAGCGAGTAAACTCAGCCAGCTCGCCGGCGATTTCGCCACAGCGACACCGGCGATATAGGCGAACACAGCCAGAGCACCGACGAACGCGACGATGCGAATCTTAAGGGTCGGTCCGCGCTTGATCGCGATTGTTCCGAGCACGATATAGCCAATCAAGCCCACAAACTTGGCAAGCAGCCAGGGCTCTGAGAATGCATTGAGGTGCAGCGTCGATACCAGCGCTATCCCCGATAACAAAAACAGTGTGTCGATAATGTGTGGAGCAATCCGCGTGACTTTCATCTGCAATTTGTCCGAGCGCGTCATCATCCAATAGCCGCGAAGGAGGAATCCTGAAATGGTCGCGACGCCCGTAATCACGTGCAGCGATTTAATCAGTAAATAGGCCAAGGTCCTGTACTCCGGTCGGGCGGTGCCGCCATTCTAGTTGAATGGCCGGCCGATTATCCACATACCTATGCGTAATCCGGTGACTCATACGTGTTCCTACTTATGGTGTCTGGCAGGGTGTCTGGCAATGTGTTGAACCAGATAAACCAACATTTCGAGGCCCATAAAAACGATCATGAAAAGCAAAAGCACCGCTATTCTGTCCGCAGCATCGCTGCTGTTCTCTGCAGCCACCACTGCGGTGGCTGATGCGGGCGATGACCTGGCGACAGCGATCACCTCCGGCAAGGCAGGCATCAATGTACGGGCTCGCTACGAGGGAGTAGACAAGGATAACGCGCTCAAGGACGCGAATGCTCTCACGACTCGACTTCGGCTGAACTACCGGACCGGAAAATGGCAGGGTTGGTCCGCATTCGCGGAGTATGACCACGTTTTTCACCTGATAAGGGACTTCAATGCGGGCGGTGGTACCACGCCGGCGAAAGATGGTGTGTATCAAACGGTTCTGGATCCTAAAGGGTCTGACCTGAATCAGTTGTATTTTAATTACAGCGTTTCGGATGACTGGAAGCTGCGCATCGGACGGCAACGTGTGTTACTCGACAACCAGCGCTTTGTGGGTGGCGTTGGCTGGCGACAAAATGAACAAACGTACGACGCGCTCTCGGTTTCGACCTCGGCAGTTCCGCATACGGCCCTGCTGTATGCATACGTCGGTCAGGTAAGGCGCATCTTAGGTCAAAACTCCGCTGCCGGAAAAATGAATGTCGAAACGCATCTACTGAATGCGAAGGTCACGATCAACGATAGCTGGTCGGTTACGCCTTACCTCTACCTCATCGACAATGACGATGCAGCGGCGACCTCGACCTCGACTCTTGGTGCTCGACTTGCCGGTAACGTCAAAGTTGGTGGCGGAAAAGTCGGGTTGGTCGCTGAATTGGCGACACAATCGGACGCAGGTAATAATCCGGCCAGTTACGACGCCGAATATTCACACCTGAGCGCACTGTGGTCGATGGACAGTGGTTTGTCTCTGGGACTCGCTTACGAGTCGCTCGGTACGGATAGTGCCAACTTCGAGTCATTCAGAACGCCGTTAGCTACCTTGCATGCATTCCAGGGCTGGGCCGACATGTTCTTGTCGACTCCGGACGAAGGCATCGATGATCTGTACGCAACCGTCAAATTCAAGGCGGGTAAATGGAATCTGACAGGCGTCTACCACGACTTTTCCGCAGAGACCGGCAGCTTTGACTTCGGTACGGAGTTTGATCTGTCCGCGGGCACGAAGCTTTCCGATAATTACGGCATCCTGTTCAAGGGCGCCTTCTTCTCCAGCGATTCGTTGTCTTATGTAGACACGAACAAGTTCTGGATCATGTTCACGGCTAACTACTAGAGCGCAGTAGAAGGTCGTAACAGCGGGGCCTCGTCCGCGAGGCCCCGTTTCTTATCAGAGTCTTCAGGCGGCTTCGTGGTTTTCGAGGCCGACCGGAGTCTTGAACCAGTCCGGCTTCACGATCAGAAGATCGCAGGGAAGATATTCGAGCGTTCGTTCCGCTGTAGCACCGATAAACAATCGTTTCCATCGATTCCTGGCAACGGCACCCATGACAACGACGTCAGCGCCGACTTTTTCTGCGATAGCCGGCAATTCTTCGTGTGTTAATCCCGCAACCAGATGCGCCTTGTCCTCATCGACCCGATGAAAATCGGTGATTTCAGTGAAGCGTTTTTGATGGTCTTCGTGCATTTGCTGTTCGATCTCGTCGAACGGCAGCGATACCGGGATATAGGCATTGGCGGTCGCCGTAGCAACTGCGATTCGCGGATCATAGGAATGGAACGCATGCACCTCGCCGCCAACCCTGTCGGCCAGCAGCTTGCTCAGCTGCAATATTTCGTCGTCCAGCGCCGCCGGTTTGTCGTGCTGATTCATTGGGTCTATTGCCGCGACGAAAACGGGTGAGTCGGACAATTGACTGGGTTTGACCAACCACACTCGGGTAGGACAGGTCCTGATCAGGTTCCAGTCTGTGTTCGTCAACAACGCTCGCGTGACTGCCGAGTGATGATGCGTGTCTTTGATGACAATGTCAGCGTTCGTTTCTACGGCGTGTCTGACGATTCCTTCATGGAGAGGGTGGTCCCAGACAGCAGATGTCTTGACGGTAATGCCGTCAGCACGCAACGGTTCTGCGAGAGCTTCAAGGTGTCTTTCGTGATTCTGAATGACCTCCGTGCGAGCTTTTTCAAGAGATGGAGAGTCAAAAAGGCGATCGCCGCTCAGGTATTCGTTGTAATAACAGATCAGCAGCTCAAGTTCAGCACCCGTTTTTTTTGCCAGCCAGGATGCGCGACGAATCCCCGGTTGATCCTCGGTCGTCGGATCAATGACGGCGAGGATATTTGTGATCTCTTTCATGATTCACACCCGATGCAGTGTTGTTTATGCGTTCAACGTCTCAAATCCAGCATACGCGCCAATAAGCCGCAATCCATAAGTCGTGTTGCTTAAGCGCTCTCGGTTTGTACCTATCGGTTGATACGTGGATTTACTGATTCGTGTTGTCCGATTCAGCGATAAAATGAACCGGTGAACTTACTTTGGAGGACACCATGTCTGGTGCGCCACACGACGCGCTGCGCGCGGAACTTGAAGCCAAGAAACAGGAACTTTCGGCGCGCCTGGAACGCATTACGGCGAATCTGCAACGTGGATTCAATGCGGACTCGAAGGAGATGGCAAAGGAGCTGGAAGATTCGGAAGTCGTGGATGCACTTGGCAACGAGGCACGTGAAGAAATCAGCAAGATTTCTGCAGCACTGGCACGACTGGACAACGGTCGGTATGGAACTTGTTCCGAGTGCGCGGAGCCGATCGAGGCGGATCGAATGAAGGTCTATCCATATGCAGATGAGTGCATCGATTGTGCGCGGTATGAGGAGCGGCGCAGGTCGCGGCTGTAGGAGCGCGCCCTGCGCGCGACCTTACTGGGATTGGCCCTTTTGCAACCTGACGGTTGCCGCTTCGGTTCGCGCGCAAGGCGCGCTCCTACGACGCTGTCATATGCATTTTCACCAGGTCGGCGAGCGATCTGGCCTGCATTTTCTCCATGACTCTGGCGCGATGAATTTCGACCGTGCGCTGGCTGACGCCAAGCTCGTAGGCAATCACCTTGTTGGGTTTGCCGGTCACTACCAGATCGAAAACTTCGCGCTCACGATTCGTCAGTCGATCCAGCCGCAGTGCGACCTCAGCGTGTTGTTGTTGCGCTTCCCGGCGCTCTTCGTCCGTGTCGAGCGCTTCACGAATCCGGTCGAGTAATTCCTGATCACGAAAAGGCTTTTGAATAAAATCAACAGCACCTTTTTGCATCGCGTCAACGGCCATAGGGACATCGCCATGGCCAGTGATGAAAATGATCGGCAAGGTGTTTTCGCGCCTTATCAGCTCTTCCTGCAGCTCCAGGCCACCAAGCCCCGGCAAGCGAATATCAAGAACGAGGCAACCCGGACGCTGGTCAGCCACATTTTCGAGAAATTCGTCTGCGGAGCCGAAAATCTCATGCTGCAGATTTACCGAGTCCATGAGTGCCTGCATCGCAAATCGGATGGCGGCGTCGTCATCGACAATGAACACTGTCGGCGATTGTTTCGTTTGAGGAGTCATTGGCGTTAGATTGGACCAGAAAGAATGACATTTTGCGAGTATTTTGGACCATTGCGACGCGACCACCGTGCCATCGGCGCGTCTGACCTAATCGAGACGCTTGGTAAATCGCTTCGCGGCGACCGTCATCGCGATCGCGGTAAAGACTATCAGGTAGCCCAGATCGGGCATTAATTCGCCGATTGGAGCCTCTCTCAACATGATGCCGCGTGTCAGACGGATAAAGTGTGTCGTTGGCAGTATTTCACCAATGTACCGGGCGGCGACGGGCATCCCATCGAACGGAAACATGAAACCGGATAGCAGGATTGATGGCATCAAAATGAATACGGTTACCTGCATGGCCTGGAATTGCGTGTGCGTCGCGGTTGAAATCAGGAGTCCCAGGGCCAGATTTGCTGCGATAAATGCCGAGCCGGCTATATACAAGTCGACCACGCTGCCGCGTATCGGCACGTCGAACAGAAACTGTCCGACGCCAAGAATGATCGCCAGTTGCAACAATCCGATCGCTACATAGGGTGTGACTTTACCGACCATGAGTTCAGCGGAGGTAACGGGTGTGTTGATCAATAGCTCGAGGTTGCCGCGTTCTCGCTCGCGAACAATTGCGACAGCGGTAAACAGCATCATCGTCATCATGAGAATAATGCCCATGAGTCCTGGCACGATATTGACGGGCGTGCGACGCTCGGGATTGTAGTAGGGGCGAACCTCGATCAGTCCCTGTTTATTGTCGCGCGGCGGCGCTGAGTCAAACTCAATGGGCATGGTGCGCAATTGGTTGGCGACGCCCAATATCGTCGGGTCGCTGCCGTCAACGAACAGGTGCACGGCCGACCGGTTCTTATCAGCAACACGACGGTCAAAATCTGCCGGGATCAGGACGCCGAGCGAAATTTCTCCGCGACGCAACAAAGATTCAAGTTCAGCTGCAGTCTGTGCTGTTTTACTAATTTTGACGACCTGAGATGCGGCCAGCTCGGAAACGAACTGCCGCGACAGATGAGTGCCGGCTTTATTTGCAACCGCCGTTCTCAAGTTGCGAACATCGGTGTTAATGGCGTAGCCGAACAACAGAATTTGCATGATGGGCAAGCCAAACACCATGCCAAATGTCAGCCTGTCACGGCTCAGTTGCACGACTTCTTTCTTGATAATAGCGCCGAGGCGCGACAAGGATATCATTGTCCGTTTTCCTCAGCCTTCATCGTGACCGCGACGAACACGTCTTCAAGCGTTGGGGGAGCCATGACTGTTTCACCAGTAACGCCGCTACTCTCAAGGGCTCTCTCTACGATGCTGATCGGATCGGAATGGATTTCGCGGATAAGCACCCGAAGCCTGATGCCGAGTTGCGTAACGCTGGCGATTTCCGGTTGCTCATCGATCGCCACCTGCGCCGCATAGGGATCGTCTGCCGTGACCTCGATGATGTGCATTCCGGTGGCGGCCTGCAGCTCCTGTGGTGTTCCATCGGCAACTTTGACACCGTGGTCGAGAATGGCGAGGCGATGGCAGCGCTCCGCTTCGTCCATATAATGGGTCGAAACCAAAACCGTAGTACCGGTCTCGGCCAGGCGGAACAGATTAGCCCAGAAGTCGCGACGACTCTGTGGGTCAACCGCACTCGTTGGTTCGTCGAGTAGCAGCAATTCCGGGTGGTGCAATACTGCGCAGGCGAGGGCGAGGCGTTGTTTTTGTCCGCCGCTCATGGTGCCCGCGAGTTGCTTCTGTTGCGGCGCGAGGTCGTATTTTACGAGCAGTTCATCAATGCGGCTT
The DNA here is from genome assembly GCA_021773095.1 of Woeseiaceae bacterium. GTDB lineage: Bacteria > Pseudomonadota > Gammaproteobacteria > Steroidobacterales > Woeseiaceae > UBA1847. Next base: position 18,167 of record JAJFKR010000040.1, read on the forward strand.
TTTCTCGTTCGCGCGGGAACTGAATAGATCTCGGCAATGAAATTCAGATTTTCCCCAACGGACATATCGCCGAACAAGGAGAATTTCTGCGTCATATAGCCGATCTTCGGTTTGAGCAGATCAGCTTTACCCGGAATTTTTGTGCCGAGCACGTCGGCGGACCCATCGGTTGGCGTCAATAATCCGCAAAGCATACGAATGGTCGTCGATTTTCCGGATCCATTGGGCCCGAGAAAGCCATAGATTTGGCCGCGTGGGACATTGAGGTCGAGCTCGCTGACGGCGCGCAGATCACCGAATGTCTTAGTCAGTCCCCGAGCCTCAATCGCATATTCAGAAGACATCACTCAGTCCAGCTCGAACTCGACTTCGACGGGAACGCCGTCGGGCAGGCGATCGCGTTGTTCCAGAATGTCGATCTTGGCAACGTAACTCAGGCGTCCCCTATCTCGCTCTGTTAGCGCAAAGTAGGGCGTAAACGCCGATTCGCTGGCGATCCAGCGAACCCGTGCGGCAATTGGGGCATCCAGTCCGTCAACGAATATTCGTGCTTTCATACCGGCTACGATATGCACGCGGAGAATTTCCGGAACGTATACCCGGGCATAAGGCTGGTCGCCGCCGAGCATAATCAGTACGGGCTGTCCGACACCCGGTCGCTCTCCAGCTTCAAACAGGCGGCTGTCCACAACACCGTCGACCGGAGCAATAAGTAGGTGCCGGTCGACATCGATTTGTGCAGCATCGCGCCGGGCAGCGGCCTGATTGACGGCCTGTTCCGCCTGCGCGAGCTCCTCGACGGTGGTGCCGGCCAGCATTTCTTCGAGCTGCGCGAGTCGCAGCTTGAGTGTCGCCTGCGATGCATCAAGGGCTGCAGCGGCTTTGTCCAGTGTGTCGGCGGAAGCTAGTCCGCGTTGATGAATCTCACTAATCCGTGAAAGTTCGCTTTGCCGGAATTCCAGATCCTGGGTCGCGCCTTCGACCGTTGCACGCGCGGCAGTAATCTGCTCACGGCGCGGACCGCGCAGATTTTCATCCAGACGCGCTTTTGATTGCAGGTACAGCGCTTCGGCTTCAGCCAGACGTGCCTTTGCCCGCAAATCGTTTTGTCTTAGCAGAGGCTGGCCTGCACGCACCACCGCACCCTCCGCAACGATAATTTCGGTGACAGGTTCACTAAATTCGGCGGTTAATTCGATACGCTCCGATGCCAATTCGCCGACAACTCGATTGCCGTCGTCCACAGGACCGCAGGCCGTCAATGTGACAGCTGCGATCAGGGTGACCAAAAACTCTTTCATTCTCTTACTCCACTCACGCTTTGATGTGCGCGAGTAACATGTCGATTTGGGTTTCAATAAGTTTGTCGGTGTCGAGCGGCCTGTCCTTGAAAATGAGTCCCCAGATGATCGAAAGCATCACTGGCGCCAGGAACAACTGGGGCAGTTCGGTAATCGCGCTTTGCCGGAACTCGCCTCGTTCGACGCCCTGCTCGACGAATTTTGTGATAGCGCCGATTCCTTTTGCGACGACGTTATCGTAGTAGTAGTCGACGAGATCCGGATGTCGCGGACCTTCGGATATGAGCAAACGAATGACAATCGCAACCGGCGATCCTGGCAACTGTTTCATGAACGACAGTAGCGGGCCCCGGATGAAGTCTTCTGATGACAGCTCGGTCGATTCGATAGTATCGATCAACTGGTCGATACGACGAATGACGACGCTCTTCACGACGGCCTTGAACAGCTCTTCCTTGGTCTTGAAATACAGATACATGAGCCCCTTGCTGACACCGGCCCGTTGGGCGACTTCCTCGACACGAGTCGCCGTGTAGCCCTTTTCAGCGAAGGCCGCAAAGGCTGCCTGGGTTATCTCCTGGGGACGATCTTGCTTGCGTCGCTGATAGCGTGGTTTGGGCATTTCAGTGTAATTACTGACTCACGGGTCAGTAATTATAGTTAATGACCCGTGAGTCAGCAAGCATATTGCTGAAAAACTGTGAGCTGCGTCGAAATGGGGCGGCTTACTGACGCCAGAGACGAAGGTTTTCGGGGCTGTCCTCGAAATTGCTGCGGAACGGGTTGATGTCGAGACCACCGCGACGTTGATAGCGTGCGTGAATACTCAACTTCTCGGGTTTGCAGACTTCCAGTACGTCGATAAACATCCTTTCTATGCAGGCTTCGTGAAAGTCGCTGTGCTCGCGAAACGACACGATGTATTGCAATAGGGCCGAGTGATCGATTCGTGGGCCGTGATAATGCATCACGATACTGCCGATGTCGGGTTGTCCCGTGACTGGGCACAAGCTGCGCAGCAAGTGGCTGTGCAATTGCTCATGAACGGTTGTATCGGGGTCGCTCTTTAGTAGAGCGGCATCCACCTCCCAGGTATTGCAGCTCACCTCTAGCGAGTCGAGGCAGGTCCCCGGCAACCGAAATGTGCTGTTAGCTTCAGTTTCCGGAATGAGCGCGATGTGTATCTCTACCGGGACTCCGACAGAAGATGCGAGGTCCTTCGCAATGGTCTCGCCGACAACTTCCGGACGATCGAACCGGCTCATGGCCAGTGAACCCAGGTAGAGTTTTAGCGACTTCGATTCGATCAGGTTGGGCGAGACGGCTGGAATTCGGATTTCGGCGGTCGCGGCAACCGGACAATCGTCCGCACCCAGCCAGGTCAGGTCCCAGGCGTTCCAGATATCCATACCGTGAAACGGCAAAATGCCGGCAGCGAAAGAAGGTCGGCTCTCGCTGCGCGCGATCGCATACAACAAATCAGGTTGGTATTTGTTCGGATAGCCGGTTTCCCGGCCCAGCGGTAGCGTAGTGTCGGTCACGAATAGGGTCCTGAAACGAAATTCGCAGGTATTTTGCAGCATAAAGCGCTGGAATTGCTGATTTCTTGTGTAAAATACCCAGCCTTTTCATGCCCCTTCATCCTTTTGTTTGCTCATCCAGAGCGGAGTCAAGATCCATGTGTCCTGCAGACGATATTTCCGGAGCCAGCCGCGGTTACATCATTCCAATCGGCGGCGCTGAAGAAAAACTCGACAGCCCGGATATCCTTGATCGCTTTATCGAAATCTGTGGTGGCACGGACGCCCGAATCGGCATAATTCCGACCGCCTCAGAGCTTGAAGACACGGGCCGCAACTACGAAAAACTGTTTCGCAAGATCGGCGTTAAGCACGCGAGAGTTCTGCCTTTCATTACTCGCGAAGATTGTCAGACCGGCGAAGACGTTGATTACATCGAAAAATGCGACGGTGTCTTCATGACCGGAGGTAATCAGCTAAGGCTTTCTACGACGCTCGGCGGTACAAAAGTCGCGCAACTCATTCGTCGCCGTAATGCGGAAGGGATGCATGTGGCCGGCACTTCCGCCGGTGCTGCTTTCATGCCGGAACACATGATCGCGGGCGGTACCGAAGGCAGTACGCCGAGCCCTGATATGGTGACCATGGCACCGGGACTCGGACTAACCAACGCGTTTATCATTGACCAGCACTTTCGCCAGCGAGATCGTCTGGGCCGGCTGTTGACCGCACTGGCTTACAACCCGTTTGCTGTTGGTATTGGGCTGGACGAGGACACGGCCGCGTTTATTCGTCCGGGGGATTCGCTGGACGTGGTCGGCAGCGGCGGAATCACATTGATCGATCCCACCAACCTGAGTTACTCATCCATGGATCGCGCACACCGAGGTGATCCGGTTTGTCTGATCGACATAAAGCTGCATATCCTGGTTTCCGGCGGACGCTTTGATATCGCATCACGCGAAGCGCATGCTGCTGAGTGACAGCGGTAAAAGAATAACAACAGGCTTCAATCATGAGAATTGAAAGTACCAACGTATTTGTCGGGCCGAGCACGTTCGCTCACTTCCCTGTTATCCGCCACGTGCTCGACCTCGGCGTGCTCGAAGAGTGGCCGACCGGTCGTCTGGGCGAAGATTTCATAGGACCGCTACTCGAGGTCCTTCCCGGGCTGCATGAACACGGCTGTTCGTACAGAGAACCCGGCGGCTTCGTGCGTCGGATGCGAGAGGACGAGGGCACGTGGCTGGGCCACGTCATGGAGCACGTCGCGATCGAGTTGCAAAACGTCGCGGGCTCAAACGTCACCTATGGCCGCACACGTTCGATCGACGGCAAGCCCGGTCATTACAACATGGTATTTCAGTACAAAGATGCGGCGGTTGGCCGTGAAGCGTCTGATATCGCTTTGCAGCTCATCCAAAGCCTGCTTCCTGCTGAAATAACACTTGAGGACAGGCCTGACGGTGAGTGGGATTTCGCCGACGTACGTGACCGGTTTATTCGTTATGCGCAGCGGCGCGAGTTTGGTCCGAGTACGGCATCACTGGTTGAGGCAGCCGAAGCGCGCGAAATCCCGTGGCTGCGTTTAAATCGCTACAGCCTCGTTCAATTCGGCCACGGCCGATATCAACAACGTATTCAGGCCACTACGACCAGTCGTACGAGCAATATTGCGGTCGAACTGGCCAGTGACAAGGAAGAAACCAACAGCATCCTGAGAGATCTTGGCCTTCCGGTGCCGAAGCAAATCATGGTGCGCAATCAGCGCGATGCGGTACGCGCGGCAAGGAGAATCGGATTCCCCGTTGTCACCAAACCCCTGGATGGCAATCACGGCCGCGGTGTTGCTATCAACCTGCGGACCGACGAGGAAGTCGAGGCCGGCTTCGAGAAGGCAAGCGAGCACGGCCGCACGATCATTGTCGAGAGCTACATTGAGGGATTCGATCATCGCATTCTGGTGGTCGATGGCGAACTGGTTGCGGCGGCGAAGCGCGTTCCTGGTCACGTGGTTGGCGACGGCAAACATACGATTGAACAACTCGTCAACGCGGTTAATGAGGATCCGAGACGCGGCGTGGGGCACGAAAAAGTCCTGACGCGACTGGAATTTGATCATCAGGCGGAGCGCCTGTTGGCGAAGCTTGGCTACGATCACAATACGGTGCCAGAGAAAGATGAAGTGGTGTTCCTGCGCTCGACAGCGAATTTGTCGACCGGTGGTACGGCAATTGACGTGACCGAAATCATGCACCCGGACAATCGCGAGATGGCGATTCGCGCGATCAAGGCGATCGACCTCGACATTGGCGGCGTCGATTTTCTAACTCGCGATATCACCGAGTCCTATCGCGACGCCGGTGGTGGCATTTGCGAAGTAAACGCGGGCCCGGGTTTTCGAATGCACGTCGCGCCGAGTGAAGGCACGCCCCGCGATGTGGCCGGTCCGGTGCTCGACATGCTGTTTCCGCCCGAATCGCCGAGCCGGATTCCGATAGCCGCGGTAACCGGTACAAACGGAAAAACGACAACCTCGCGCATGCTGGCGCACATTCTGAAAATGTCCGGTCGAACCGTGGGTCTGACATCGACTGACGGCGTGTATATCGACGGCAATCTCAGCGTGCCGGGTGACATGACAGGACCCGTTTCGGCGCACATGATCCTGCGGGATCCTTCCGTGGACGCAGCCGTCATGGAAACCGCGCGTGGCGGTATGTTGCGCAGTGGCCTGGGATTCCAGACGTGTAATGTTGCAGCCTGTTTGAACGTGACAGCCGATCACCTGGGATTGCGTGGCATCGATACGCTGGAGCAACTGGCAGAGGTCAAAAGAGTACCGATCGAGATCGCGACGGATGCAGCGGTTCTTAATGCGGACGACGTAAACTGCCTGCAAATGGCTGACTACACGGATGCCGACAAAGTCAGTTACGTCACCATGAACCCGGCGCACGCGCTGGTGAAGCAGCACATCCAGGCAGGCGGCCAGGCATTCGTGCTCGAACAGGGCATGAACGGTCACATGATTTCGATTTACGACAACGAAACACACACACCGCTGGTCTGGACACACCTGATCCCCGCAACGATCGAAGGCCGGGCGTTGCACAATGTGCAGAACGCCATGTTCGCAGCGGCACTGGCTTACAACATGGATATCGGACTCGAAGATATTCGTCACGGTCTGCGTACTTTCGATTCGTCCTTCTTCCAGGCACCGGGCCGCACGAATATTTACGACGAGCATCCGTTCCGGGTAATTCTCGATTACGCGCACAATCCTGCTGCTGTTGATGCCATGTGTGGGCTGGTTGATCGCTTCGACGTGGAAGGACGCAAAATAGTGGTCTTGTCTGCGCCCGGCGATCGCCGCGACGAGGACATTCGCGAAATCGCTGAAATCGCAGCCGGTCATTTTGATCACTTTGTCTGCCGTTGTGACGATGGACGTCGTGGACGTGGCGAGGACGAGGTTGCGGTGATGCTGAAGAACAAGTTGCTCGAAGAGGGTATTTCCGCCGATCAGATTGAAGTTATCCCGGATGAACAGGAAGCGACCCGCCACGCGCTGGAGATGGCCGAAGCCGGGGACCTCATTCTGGTACTTGGCGACAATACCAAACGCACCTGGAAACAGATCATCTATTTTAATTCCGGTGCGCACGCGGAAGACTCGGGCAAAAAAGCGACGGCGGCAATGGATTTGCCGGATACCGGCGGGTTCAAGATCGATGGTGACGTCGAGATCATCAGCGATGAGCGCGGCGTGCGTATCGCCCGCGATGAAGGCGATTAGGCTGGCGCGATGGAGTTTCTCGATGCGCGCAGATTGACGGGCCCGAGCCTGATTTTTGACCGGCCTGGGTCGATCCTGGACGTCAGTTGCACGGCTGAAGACGCTGACCGTCTGATACCAGTCTGGCAAGCAAAGGTTGAGCGGATGCTGGCCGAGCTGGGATGGAGCAAGGCCGAATTCTCCACTCGAAAACTGCTGGGCGGTGTGAGTATGGCGTTTTCAGCGCGTGTCGATGCACTGTACGCGGCCTCAGAAATCAACGAGTGGGCCTGGGCCACCAGTGCGCATGAACTCGGCGAAGATGTTGAGCTTCCTGATTTCGAAGAGAGTGCAAACAATATTCGTGCCTCAGCCGCCGAAGAGGCGAACCCTGAATTAATGCGGCTGATCGAAGAAGCCGCTGGCCGCGGCAGGACTTTATTGTGGGATGACGAGGAAGTGTCTGTCGGTCTCGGTAGTGGCTCGAAAACCTGGGCCGTACGCGATATTCCTGATCAGCTGAACTGGGATCAGCATCACGATGTGCCGATCGGCCTCGTGACCGGTACCAACGGCAAGACCACCACGGTTCGACTGGCGACGCACATTGTTCGGGCCGCCGGGAAAAAGGTGGGTCTGAGCTCAACCGACTGGATCGCAGTCAATGATCGCGTTATTGATCGCGGTGACTGGTCCGGTCCCGGCGGTGCACGCGCCGTCTTGCGAGAGCAGGAAGTGGACGTTGCTGTTCTTGAATCGGCACGCGGTGGTTTGCTGCGTCGCGGACTTGGTGTCGATCGGGCTGATGCCGCCCTCATCACCAATATTGCCGAGGATCATCTTGGAGATTTCGGTTCCCAAAACCTCGCAGAGCTGCTGGATATCAAGTGGATTATCAGTCGCGCGGTGCGAGAATCGGGCCGGCTAATTCTGAATGCAGACGACGCTTTGCTGCGTGCAAAGGCGAGTGAGTTCGAAGGCACTATCGTCTGGTTCAGTCTCGATCCCGATAACGAATTCATTGCCGCAGCCGATCGGGCCGGCGACCTTTGCTTTCTCTGTGAGGGCGACGAGCTGCTCAAGATCGAAGCGGGGCACCGCGAGCTCATCTGCCATAGTGATGAAATTCCGATTTCGATGGCTGGTGCCGCCCGCCACAATGTTGCGAATTCACTGGCAGCAGCGGCATTAACGTACTGTCTCGGATTTTCGATTGATGCTATCCGTGACGGCTTGAAAACCATGCAGCAGGACGAGAATCCGGGCCGCTGCAATATTCATGAAGTCGACGGCAAGAAGGTATTGATCGATTTCGCACACAATCCCGCCGCTATGCACGCGCTTTTCGATATGGCAGTGGCCATCCCGGCGCAGCGCCGTGTTCTTTGCTTCGGTCAGGCGGGCGACCGTCCCGATGACCTCATTCGCGAAATGACGCGTGATGCCTGGGCGATTGGACTCGATCAGGTCATGATCTCGGAACTGGCCGAGTATCACCGCGGTCGCGAGCACGGCGATATATTCACTGTCATCAGAAACGAACTACTGGCCGCTGGTGCCGATGCCTTCCAGATTGAACACCACGAGGAGGAAATGGAGTCATTTGATGCCGCTCTGGACTGGGCAAAACCGGGTGACCTGATAATCATGCTGGCTCTAGGCGGCGCAACACCGATACAGGCCCGCCTAAAACAACTCGACGCCCTGTAGAGCGCGCCCAGCGCGCGACCATTGATACAGCTTCAGTGTCGTACACTTGTCCGACGTTTGTCGTAACCGCCATCACATCATTCGGGCACAATCAGGCTTCGAAACCAAGGGACCTATGGACGCAATTGATGAACATCAGAGAATTAAGAAAACAAAAATACTGGTCCCAGGACCAGTTAGCGCAAATGAGCGGCCTGAGCCTTCGAACCATCCAGAGAATTGAAAGGGACCAGAAAGCCGGGCTGGAGTCACTAAAAGCATTGGCCGCAGTATTTGAAATAGAGATTAGCGAATTAGAGCGTGAAGCGGCTGATGCCGTCGGAATTGCCACGGCGGACCAGGATGAGCAAGTGAGAAAGGAGGCGTACGTGGAAGGCGTAAAAGGCCTCTACAAGTTTATTGGGCTGGCAATTTTTTCATTAATATCTTTCTCTGTTTTCATCGTCGACGAGACGACAGGGTGGGGATTTGTCGGCCTGATGGCGGTCAGTTGGGCTGTGATCATTGGCGTTTACGCGTTGAATACATTCGACCTGTTTGGCGATGAATGGAAAAACAAAATATGGGCCAGAAAATCCCCGCGTCGGTAGCGAGTATGGAGAGTGAATTTAACGGACAGCTATCCACAAGAAAGAAATACATTAGTATGGCGGCTATTCGACCCGGAACGTATAGATGTAAAAGCGAATGGTTTGAAGCCAATGACTGACGAAGTGCAGAAAAAAAGTCCCAAAAGACAGCGAGCAGACCGCGTCAAGCCCTATCGCTGCAAGAACCTCATTGCGGTGATCGAAGATCCCCACGACATCAGAAACATTGGGACAATCATAAGAAACGTTAACGCCCTGGGCGTTGAAAAGGTCTATATCGTCGACCTGCGAAAGAAACTTCCGGACGATTGGCAAGACATGAGGGAAAACAAGCCGCTTTCTGCGACCTCAGCCTCGGCCATTAAATGGAGTTTCGTGAAGCGCTTTGATTCAACAGAGGACTGCCTCCAACACCTGGAAAAGAACAACTTCGTATCAATCGTTACTTCCCCGCACGTTAAGGGGCATGAGAACGTCGTGCTGCACGAAGGCGATTACACCGTTCATCATAAGTTAGCAGTCTGGTTTGGTAGCGAGTCGCGGGGAATCACTGATTTAGCCGTGAAGCGGAGTGTTTTGTGCGTAAACATTCCTATGCTGGGAATGATCGAAAGCCTGAATCTCGGTACGACATCCGGAATTGTTCTCTATGAGATTACAAAACAACGGCGAGAGTACCAACGCATGTACAAGCACCGGAATAAGCGTGGCCGAAAGTTCATCGCCTAGCTCCAATGACCGTCAGCCGATCGTAATATGTCCGTTATTCGTACCCCAGAATAGCCCGGAGACCCGGCAGGGCGTAGTCGACCAGGCGTTTTTGCTGCTCCGGTAGTTCATCTGGCACGAGCGAAGCACCCGCCCCTTTGAGGTTTTCACGGGCGGTACCGCTTTGTTCCCGATCAGCACCTATACGGACACGCTCCCGCCAGTCATCCGGTAGCGCCGCAATTCCACAATCCTCCAGCAGCCTCGCGAAAAATGCTTCGGCCTCTGCAGAGTCGAGGTCTTTCACGTGTGCCAGCAGATCTTCCATACGCAGTAGCCGGACGCTGGTACCCAGCCAGGACACCGCATTGTGCGTGTATATCTCATGCATCGTGGGCGCTTTTTGGTGAATCCCGAATATCATCATATTCAAGACCTCATCCACTGACACATTGCCGCCCTTCAGATGCTCAAGCGCCCCTTGAAATGTGTCCGACAGAAAAAACCGGGCACGTGCAAGTACCCACGAGTACGGGTCTCGAACCTGCACGATGTGATGTACGTGTTTCAGCACGATCGCAGCGTCGTCCGAGAAAAGCAGGTGGCCCCAACTTAAGTGCGGCATCGCCTGGGAAAAAGCGGCCTGGTGCTGGCGCAGAATCGCGTGTTGAATGAATGCAGGGTGGTATTGCTGCTCAACCGGTACAAACATGCGGATGATATTTTTGATCAGATGGGTGCCGCATTTGGGCACGCTGTTCAGAAATACCGGTTCATGCAACGGTGCTTGAGTAAAACCTGCATTCAGCTCGTTTAGGTTGTCTTCTTTGACAACAATTCTTGGCATCGACCGTGTCCCCAAATGTTTGTGCCGGCAAATGCCGGCACAAACAGTCTAACTGATTAACGATCTGTTATTCGAAGGTCATTGTCAGATTCAGGAAGAATCGTCGACCGAGAGGATCGTATTGCGATACCAGCAATGAGTTGCCCACCATCGTAAACTCGCCACCGGTCTGCACACGCGTCAACTGCGGCGGCTCCTGGTCAAACGCATTGGCAACACCGCCAAGTATCCGCAGCCCGTTATCCATGTCGTACCCCACCGAGAAGGCGTGATACCAGATGTCGTCCGTACCCAGTACCGCATCGTAGGTTACTCCCCGGTAGGTTACGAAGTTCTGCCCGAATTCCTCTTCGTTTGAGGATGAGCCGACAAAATTCGCCCCCCAGAAAAATGTCCAGTTATCCCGCTCCAATGTTACCCGGGTTTCACCGACCCATTCTGGATCGCCAACCAGTCCATTGAAATCCTGAGAGGTATCTTCAAACAGTGCCTGGATATCTTCGATCTGCTTGGTTGCGTCTAATTCAATCTTCAGATCACCCCACGGCAAATCCGTGCTGTATCGAGCCTGAAAATCGAAACCGCGATTCACCTGTGATGCAATGTTGATAAAGCTATCTTTAACGTTGTCGATGCCAAAATTGATTCCGGTGCGGTCGAATAAGCCACACAACGGCTCCGTATTACCGAACGCAAAACCGAAGTCCGACTCATAACAACTCGCAATGATCTGAGCGCCGCCTATTTGATCGACTTCATTCTTGACCTCAATATCAAAGTAATCGACGGAAAGGCTAAAGTCTGCAAACGAAGGTTGCCAGATCAGACCGACCATTGTTGAATCGGAGGTTTCTGCTTCCAAAACACCCGCTCCGCCGCCGGTAAATACCGTCGGCGTAACCGTGCCGCCCGTGTAGTCGGGCGGCAGATTGGCCGGATCGGCCGCACAGTTTGCATGGGTATTGGACGATATAACGCCGTCAATGAAGTTCTGCTCGTAATTTCGGCACGGATCCGAGCGCTGGCTGATTGAACTGGTCTGATCCGCCAGGAATAACTCGAAAAGTGCGGGCGTACGGAACGATGTGCCCTGATTCGCCCTGAATCTCAATGATGGCAAAATCTGCCAGTTCAAACCCGCCTTCCACGTGGTGTCATCACCGAAGGAGTCCACATCCGTGTAGCGCGCCGATACGTTGAATGTGAGATTCTCGATTCCGGGTCTGTCCGATATGAGCGGCACATCGAATTCGGCGAACACTGCGACCGTACTATCGTCACCCGTGGTAATTCCTGCCGCGTCGTCCAGCCATGAGTTGTTCTCTTCGCCCTCGGGCTTGGACGGGTCGAAGGTAATCAGTCCCGGCGTATCCGTGATTTCGTCTTCACGATAATGGAAGCCTACCGCAAGGCTCAGGGGACCGGCTGGCAGCTCATAAGCTTCACCGGTAACAAAACCCTCAACGGACCACTGGTCGTACTCCGTCGTGCCGGTCTCGACGCCAAACAGGAAGGCCCGAACGTCGTTGGAAATATTGCCACGCAGCAACTCCGGATCGAACCAGGGCACGTCCACACAGGCCGCTCCACGGTTCGAGCTCACGGTTCCGACACAGGAACCGGTAGCAAAGTTGTTATCGAAAATTGAATCGGCATAGATTCGGTCATCGGTATAACTGGCGTCCGAATTGCTGATCTGGAATGAAAGATCCCAATCCCAGTTGTCAGTGAGGCTGCCCCGCAAACCAGCAACAAAGCGCGTGTAGTCGATCTCCGCCGACGAATCGTTGTGATCCGTGATGGCGGTCGGGCTAAACCACTGGTCTCCGAACCAGCCGGCAGCAGCGCTCAGGGAGCTGCCACCACCGGGAACTCCGGTACCGAGTTCAGCGAAGCCAAAATCGCCGCTGTAGACGTAGCTCCAGTACTGTCGATAACCATCCGACTCCGTCTCGCGGCGGTTGAACAACACTTCCGTGTAGGCCGTCACGCTGTCCGACAGCTCATATTCGCCCTCTGCGTAAACCGTGATCAGTTCCGTTTGCGGATTCAGCGACTCGTTGTTCTGGAAGGGGTGGTCGTCGTTGGTAATCCCGTCAGTCAGCGGATCATAGGCAACCGGAAAAAACCCGGCTGGCGATGTCAGTTGTCCCGCAGTCGTCGGTGGCGCATAACCGGGTATGAACTGGGCAAGGTTCTCATTGTCGTAGCTGAACTGCGACAGCAGCGAAGCCGGTCTTGGACCCGGAATATTGCTGGGAGACGAATAGTCGTAAATCCAGACATGCCCCCAGGTCAGGTCCTCGCAGGCGCGCTCGCCAGTACGTGGATCGACAATATCCGCCCGTTCGCCGGTGGTTTGATCGAATATGAATTGATTACCGCAGGTGAAGTAGTCTCGATCACCGCGGCGCAAATGCTCGCGCTTGTTGTAATCGGCTGTGACGCGGAAGTTACCGCGCTCGAACGTCTTTCCCCACGAACCGGTCGCGCGAAACTCCTCTCCACCGGTTTCAGTCGGCAAAGACGAAAAGACGTCGAAAGTCGCACCGTCTTCTTTCCGGGTAATGATGTTCACGACGCCGGCGACTGCGTCGGACCCGTAAATTGAAGACGCGCCATCCTTGAGTATCTCTACCCTTTCAATCGTCGCCAGCGGCAGGACATTAAGGTCAAATGACGATACGCCACCTTTAATGCCGGACGGTCCGGCACGTCTGCCGTTCAGCAATACCAGCGTACGATTCGCACCGAGCCCGCGCAACGAAATCGTCGATGCGCCGAGACCACCATTTTGCACGAATTGGAACGAAGTCGCAGAGGTCACCTGTGGCGATCCCAGCGCAACAGTGTTGGTCTGCAGCAACTGACCGACATTGGCAATACCGGCAATCGAGGCCTCCTCGACATCGATAACATCCAACTGTGTCGAGCTGGTAAATGCATCCTTTCGAATACGCGAACCGGTAGTGACGATCTCCTCAATCGTGTCCTCTTCATTCAGTGATTCTTCAATCTGTCCCTGAGCGAGTGACTGCGTACTCGCGCACAAAGCACTCGCCGCAAGAACTGAACTGATAGCCGTGGCTAATGGTGTTTTTCTCATGCTGCCGTTCCCCTATGACAAATACGGCGCGGATGCGCGCTGCGACTTACTCTTGTGGCATTTTCGCCATCTGTTGTTTTAAGTTGTTGCAGAATTACTGTCCCTGCAGCAACTTAGGCGAGTAAATCATATGTTCGCAGCATGAAGCAAAAACTTTAGCTTTGTGATGTCACTCTGTAACTTAAGCACAGGTACACAGGGCTTGTACCTGCACTGGCTGTATCCATTGGCTGGGGCCATCTGGAGCATCACAGAGCGAGGATCTTGATCATTTAGGGAACCTGGTCCATCATCTTCGCGGCACGGGCTCCCACAATATTTTCGCGCGTCGATCGGCCCGGTTCCTGGCCGGTTTTGATGCGGACACGTGCATGTACCTGCGCTTACAGGCTTAGCTGTACGATTGATGTACCTTTTTCAAAACGATTGCAGCACCGATCGATTCCCCAAATGTTTGTGCCGGCAAAAGCCGGCACAAACAGTCTAACTGATAAACGATTTCTTATTCGTAAGTCATCGTCACATTCAGGAAGAAACGACGTCCCAGCGGATCATATTGCGAAGCAACCAATGCGTTACCTGCCAGGTTGAATTCACCACCCGTCTGTGGAAGTGTCAGTTGCGGCGGCTGCTTATCGGTAGCGTTTGCGACACCCAGGCGGACAATCAGCCCGCCGTCAGTTTCATAGGACGTGGAAAATGCATGTATCCATCGTGCCTCGGTGCCCAAAACTGCAGTGTAGTTGACACCCCGAACTGTAACAAAAGGCACGCCGTTCGCGTCGAATTGGCCAAACTCATCAGCACTCGAAGATGTGCCTATGTAATTCGTTCCCCAAAAGAATGACCAGGGCCCCCGTTCCAAGGTGACCTTAGATTCACCAACCCACTCCGGATCACCAACCTGGCCATTGAAATCCTCGGCCGTATCTTCAAACAGAGCCTGAAAATCCTCGACCTGAAGCGTGGCATTGAGATCAAAGGTCAAATGACCGATACCGGTTTCGAGTCCATAGCGCGCGGCGAAGTCGTAACCACGATTCCGTTGTGAAGCGATATTGATGAAGCTGTCGCGTACGTTATCGATACCCTGGCCAACACCGCTGCGATCAAACAGTGAGCACAACGGATCGGTATTACCGAAAGCAAAGCCGAAGTCCGACTCATAGCAGAGGCTGATGATGCGAGCCCCGCCAACCTGATCGACCTCGTCTTTTACCTCGATATCGAAGTAATCAACGGAAACGCTTAGGTCGGCAAATGCTGGTTGCCAGACAAAACCGAGGGTTCTCGATTCTGACGTTTCAGCTTTCAGTACGCCAAATCCACCCGTCGTAAATACCGACGGTGTGACCGAACCACCCGGCCAGGTGGGTCCCAAATTGGCCGGATCTGCCAGGCAATTCGCGTGCACAGTCGGCGATATAAGACCGGACGCGAGGGCACTATCTACCGCTATACAGGGATCTGAGCCCTGCGGAATGCTGCTACTCTGGTCGGCCAGAAACAACTCGAACAATGCGGGTGAACGAAAGGAGGTACCTTTGTTTGCCCTGATACGGAAAGAGTCGGATATCTGCCAGTTCAAGCCCGCTTTCCAGGTCGTATCAGACCCGAACGAATCGACATCCGTATAACGCGCCGAAGCATTGATTGTCACGCTTTTGGCCGCCGGCAGGTCGGTCCACAATGGCGCGTCTACCTCGGCAAAAAACGCTACCGTGCTGTCATCGCCGGCCGTTATGCCCGCGGCATCACCAAAGAAAACATTGCCCGCCCGGGTGGCTTCTCCCGGTGTGTCATTGATTTCATCTTCCCGGTAGTGAAATCCAGCTGCGACGCCCACCGAGCCGGCCGGTAGTTCAAACGCCTCGCCCGTGACAAACCCGTCCACAGAAAGCTGTGTGTATTCGGTATTGCCAACATCAACGCCGAACAGAAATTCGGCTACGTCCGGCGAGACTTCGCCAGCGAGAAGATTCGGATCAAGCCACGGCACGTCAACACACGCAGCGCCGCGGACCGAGCTCACCTCCCCTACACATGATCCGGTCCCAAAATTGAAGTCGAAGATAGAGTCGGCGTATGTTATTTCTTCTGCGTAGTCACCATCGGACTTGCTGTACTGCAATGCAAAATCCCATTCCCAGTTCTCGCTGAGATCGCCGCGCAAACCTGCAACAAAGCGTTGGTAGTCAACCTGAACATCAGTATCTGCGAAATCCGTAATCGCCGTCGGGCTATACCATTGTTCACCTGTCCAGCCGGCCGCCGCACTTAACGAGCTACCACCACCGGGAACTCCGGTTCCCAGTTCAGCAAATCCGAAGTCACCACTGTAAATATAGCTCCAGTACTGGCGATAGTTGTCGGCCTCGGTATCACGTCGATTCAACAACACCTCACCGTACACAGTCAGGTTGTCAGTCAACTCGTATTCACCCTCGGCATAGAGTGTGAACAACTCCTGCTTGGGATTGAGCGACTGCTTTTGTTGAAAATCGTGGTCATCGTTCGCAACCGCATCGGTCAAGCGATTATAATTAACCGGGAAGAAATTACCCGGCTGCCGCAAAGAACCAGCATCGGTTGCCGGTCCGAAACCCGGAATGTGCTGTGCCAGATTTTCGCCCGGGTAGCTGTACTGGGCCAAAGTTGCACGACCACCGTTAAACGGTACGTTCGAGCCGGCGGCGTAGTCATATACCCATACGTGCCCCCAGGTCAGGTCGTCACAGTGAAATTCACCCGTGCGAGGGTCTACGTTATCCGCGCGTGCGCCGGTTTGCTGATCGAAAATGAGTTCGTTACCGCATGAGAAGTAGTCGCGGTCGCCGCGCCGCAAGTGATCTCTTTTATTGTAATCGGCTGTTACCCGGAAATTGCCGCGATCAAACGTCTTTCCCCAGGAGGCCGTAATTCTGCTTTCCTCACCGCCACTATCGCCGGGCAAAGAGACGAAAGCGTCGAAGGTGGCACCGTCTTCCTTCTTGGTGATGATATTGACCACACCAGCGACCGCATCCGAACCATAAATCGAAGAAGCGCCATCCTTGAGGATTTCGACACGTTGAACTGCAGCCAGCGGCAGGACGTTCAAATCGAATGACGACGTAGCGCCCTTGATTCCGGCGGGACCGGCACGACGACCATTTAGTAATACCAGCGTACGGTTGGCACCCAGACCACGCAGCGAAATGGTGTTAGCACCAAGGCCGCCATTTTCCACAAATTGGAATGATGTCGCCGCGGTTACCTGCGGTGATCCCAGCGCAGCAGTGTTGGTCTGCAACAGCTGCCCCACATTGGCGATACCCACAATGGACGCCTCATCGACATCGATAACGTCCATCGGTGTAGAGCTCGTGAATACGTCTTTTCGAATTCGTGACCCCGTAGTGATAACTTCCTCAATGGGCCTGCCTTCGTCCAGGAGATCCTCATCCTGCTGCTGTGCGAGAACGGGTGCAGTGGCACAAAGTGCGCTTGCGGCAAGAACAGAACTGATAGCGCTGGCTAGTGGTGTCTTTTTCATATTGCCCAATTTCCTTTCGGCGGTGATTACCGCGCCGCCCCGAGACCAGTCGGAAGACACAGCAGAATCAAAATATGGAGTTGTTGCTATTTAGCCGCAGTTAGCGACTTGCTCGGAGTAGATCATAGCTATCGTAGAAAGTTCAAAGAACTTTTTGTTGTTTAGAGACGACATTTAACTTTATCGAATAAACAGGCACAACATAGGGT
Organism: Woeseiaceae bacterium; assembly: GCA_021773095.1. Taxonomy (GTDB): domain Bacteria; phylum Pseudomonadota; class Gammaproteobacteria; order Steroidobacterales; family Woeseiaceae; genus UBA1847. The sequence goes on from JAJFKR010000040.1 coordinate 35,474, forward strand.
CACAGACAAGGTTAAAATGGCCGAAAACAATGGACTTGATTTTTATGACCCCAAGAAAAATTACAATTGTCGGTGGTGGCTCCTCCGGTTGGATGGCCGCGGCGTATCTGAACGCAGCGTTAAATCGAGGCGGTCAGGTCGCCGTCGATATAAGCCTGATTGAATCCCCGGACGTACCAAAAATCGGTGTCGGTGAGGCCACCGTACCGAGCATCAACCATATTCTCAGCGTCATCGGCATCGAAGAGCAGGAGTTTTTACGGCGAGTCGATGGCACATTCAAACAAGCCATCAAATACGTCAACTGGCTGCAGGACGACGACTCATCTTATTATCACCCATTCAATCGCTTTCGCGGCTCCCCGGTCGACCGTACCGGGATTGACTGGTTGTACAGCGACCGCTCCATTCCCTTTGCCAATACCGTATCGGCGCAACCTGCGCTGTGCGAGAAGAATATGGCGCCGCAAATGGCCGGGCGATGGGATTTCGGACCGCCACTCACTTACGCCTATCACATGAACGCGCTGAAATTCGCGGACTATCTGTGCGAATTATCGACCGCTCGTGGCGTGAAACATCATCTGGATCACGTCGTTGACGTTGAAATGACCGAATCCGGCGATATTGCAGCCGTCATCAGCAAAGGTGGCTTGCGACTCGAGGCCGATCTTTTCATCGACTGCACCGGCTTTGCGGCCTTGCTGATCGAGAAAAAACTCGGTGTGGAGTGGGTCGACTGTTCACAATGGCTGCTGTGCGACCGTGCGGTCACCATGCACGTGCCCTACGACCTTCATTACCCGGGCCATGTTCGCCCCTATACAACGGCAACCGCATTGTCGGCGGGCTGGGTCTGGGAAATACCGTTGCAGGGCAAACGATCGCTGGGCTACGTACATTCCGGCGCCTACATCAGCGAGGATAACGCTGAGCAGGAATTGCGCCGTTTCGAGGGTGCGCACGCGGCGGAGCTGGCGACGCGCATCGTACCTTTCAAGGTCGGTCACAGAGCCAAGTCCTGGGTCAGGAACTGTATTGCGATAGGCCTGTCGGCTAATTTCATCGAACCGCTGGAATCCACGGGTCTGTATCTCAGCGATCTCGCAACGGTCATGCTAAGAGAGCATTTTCCGTACGGTGATGATATGGCGCCACTCGCTTTCCGGTTTAACCGCATAATGGCCAACCGCTTCTACGAGATTCTGGATTTCATTAACTTGCACTATTGTCTGAGCAAGCGCGAGGACACCGCATTTTGGAAAGAAATCCACAATCCCGAACGGATAACCGACCGGCTCAAGGCAAAGCTTGCCTACTGGCGACTCAAGCCGCCGTCGCCCACGGATTTCGAAGATCAGTTTTTTCCGGGCATGCCCGGGACACAGCTGCCTTCCGGCGGTTTTCCCGGTGATCATCGCAACCCGATCGATGCAGCCGGCGTATTTGGCGTCGATAGTCACGAAGCGATTCTTTATGGCATGGATTTCCTCCGGGAGGAATGTGCCGAGTGGTACGGTAAGGAGCGGCCACCCACTCAGGTAGCCGCGACTATTGCACGCCGCCTCGAAATGGCACCGCAAAAGTTACCGCCGCATGACTGGTGGTTGCAAAAAACAGTCGGCATGCAGGCTTATGCAAAGACGCCAGGGAAGGATCATGACAGGACGTAACAGGGCCGTATGAAAACGAAACGAGTGCTGATTGTTGGTGGTGGCTCATCGGGCTGGATGGCGGCGGCTTATCTGAATGCGGTTCTTAATCACGGTGGGCGCAAAGTCGTCGATGTCACCCTGATCGAGTCTCCGGATGTACCGCGCATCGGCGTAGGCGAAGCGACCGTACCGAATATTCACCACATCCTCGACGCCATCGGTATCGACGAAATAGAGTTCATGCGGCGTGTTGATGGGACCTTCAAGCAATCGATCCGTTACGTGAACTGGCTGCATAACAAAGGCGAATTTTATCATCATCCCTTCAGCCGCTTTCGCCCGAGTCCCATCGACTGGTCGGCCCATGACTGGCTGCGAAGTGACCGCTCCATCCCGTTTACGGAGACGGTGTCGATGCAGGCTATCATTTGCGAGCTGGGCCTCGCCCCCAAAATGTTCGGCGCCTGGGATATTGGGTCACCGCTAAGTTATGCGTTCCATATGAATGCCTTGAAGTTCGCGGACTATCTGACGGAATTGTCGACAGCCCGCGGAGTGAAGCACCGTATTGATCACGTTGTCGATGTCGATATGAAGGAGAACGGCGACATAGCGGCCGTCAAAACAAAGTCCGGCCAACGACTCGAGGCCGACTTGTTTGTCGACTGCACTGGCTTCGCTGCGATCCTGATCGAGAAAAAACTGGGTGTTAAGTGGGTCGATTGCTCGCAATGGCTGCTATCGGATCGCGCCACAACGATGCACGTACCTTATGAGCACCATTATCCAGGGTTCGTGCGACCCTATACGACCGCCAGCGCTTTATCCGCTGGCTGGGTCTGGGATATTCCGCTGCAGGGAAAACGCTCATTGGGCTATGTCCACTCCAGCGCATTTCTGAGCGACGAAGACGCTGAACGTGAACTGCGGGCATTCGAAGGCGCCCACAGCGAATCTCTCGATTCTCGCATTGTTCGATTCAAGGTTGGCCATCGGGAAAAGCCCTGGGTAAAGAACTGCGTTGCCATTGGTCTTGCTGGTGGCTTCATCGAGCCACTGGAATCAACCGGGCTGTACCTGAGCGACCTTGCAACGATTATGTTGACCGAGCATTTTCCGCGCGGTGACGATCTTGCGCCGATGGCCTATCGGTTTAATCGGGTAATGGCCAATCGATTTTATGAAATTCTTGATTTCATCAATATGCATTACTGTCTGACCCGCCGTGATGACAGCGAGTTTTGGAGAGAAATACAACGCTCGGAACGAACCAACGACCGCCTGAAAGCCAAACTCGAGTTCTGGGCCGTCAAGCCGCCATCCGCGACAGATTTCGAAGATCAGTTTTTCCCGGGCATGCCGGATACTCCGCTACCCTCTGGTGACTTACCCGGTGATCATCGACCGCCGATCGACACGGCTGGTCTGTGGAGTCATGAGAGCTATGAGGCGATTCTCTACGGCATGGATTTTCTAAGAACGGAGTGTGATGAGTGGTTTGGGAAAAACCGGCCCAAGCCACGTGTCCTGCCACATATTTATGACGCCCTTTCAAAGGCAGCCAAAAAAATACCACCACACGATGTGTGGTTGAAGAAAAAAGTTGGCATGCGGGATTACCCGACATCGCCAGGAGCGAAACGGCGATGAGTACGAAGCGAGTACTAATCGTCGGGGGTGGCTCATCGGGCTGGATGACGGCCGCGTATCTTGACGCGGTATTGAATCGTGACGGTAGAAAGCGCGTCGATGTCAGTTTGATTGAATCGCCGGATGTGCCACGAATTGGCGTCGGCGAAGCGACCATCCCGAGCATAAACCACATTCTTGCCGCAATCGGTATCGATGAACTCGAATTCCTGAAGCGCGTCGACGGTACTTACAAGCAGGCGATCAAGTACGTCAACTGGCTGGACGGGAAGGGCGAGTCCTACTACCACGCGTTTGGCCGTTTTCGCTCCGGCCCGATCGACTCAACCAGCCTCGACTGGCTGATGAGCGATCGTTCGCTGCCGTTCTCAGAAACGATTTCTGCACAACCCGTGCTGTGCGAGGCCTATCTGTCACCAAAAATGATGGGTCCCTGGGACTTTGGCACACGCCTCACTTACGCATTCCATATGAACGCGCTCAAGTTTGCGGATTATCTCTGTGAAATCGCGACCTCACGTGGCGTGCAACATCATGTCGATCATGTCGTTGACATTGAAATGGCGGACAGTGGTGATATCGCAGCAGTGAAAACGAAAAGCGGCAGCCGCATCGAGGCCGATATCTTTGTTGATTGCACGGGATTCACCGCTCTTTTAATTGAGAAGAAACTTGGCGTTGAGTGGGTTGACTGCTCGCAATGGCTGCTGTGTGACCGTGCTCTGGCTATCCAGGTGCCCTATGAGCACAACTATCCCGGCTACGTGCGGCCGAACACGTTGGCGACCGCTGTTTCGGCAGGCTGGATTTGGGAGATCCCGCTGCAAAACAGGCGCGCCTGGGGCTATGTGCACGCCGGCGACTTCATCAGCCAGGATGATGCGGAAAAGGAACTGCGTGCCCATATTGGAACGCTGGCCGATGACTTCGAAGCACGATACGTGCCCTTCAAAGTCGGCTACCGATCAAAATCCTGGGTCCGAAACTGCGTCGCGATTGGCTTGTCTGCAGGATTTATCGAGCCACTGGAATCCACCGGACTGTATCTGAGCGATCTGGCCGCAGTCATGTTGACGGAGTATTTTCCCGATAACGGTGACATGGAAGCATTGGCCTTTCGCTATAACCGCATCATCGCCAACCGCTTCCATGAGATTCTCGACTTTATCAACCTGCACTACAGTCTGACGCGTCGCACCGACAACGAATTCTGGCGTGAGGTCGGACGACCGGAAAGAATGACCGATCGACTGCGCGCAAAACTCGACTTCTGGAGAATCAAGCCGCCTTCGCCATCTGACTTCGAAGATCAGTGGTTTCCCGGGCAACCAGATACACCACTGTTATCAGGTGGCCTGCCTGGCGATCATCGCAGCCCGATAGACACGGGTGGCGTGTTTACGCTGTCGAGCTATGAGGCGATCCTGTATGGCATGGACTTTCTCAAAGCTGAGTGCGATCAATGGTTTGGTAGCAACAGGCCCGCCTCGCAGGTGCCGCAGACCATCGCGGCCCGATTGCGCGCCGCGCCGCAAAAACTTCCGCCGCACGATCTTTGGCTAAAACGAGCAGTCGGTATGCCCGATTACAAGGCCTGAAAACAGACGCACTCGATTTTCAGGTGATCGGTTTCCTCACATGCCTGTGGATTGCAGGCAGTCTGCGGGTGGAGCTTTTCGCCGCAACAGCATTTCTCGCCGGGAATAACGTAGTCGAGAATCAAATGAACTCGATCCGTTGCGCCGCTATTTGTCACTGAATGCAGGCGCCGGTTATTGATCTCAAGAAGTCCACCTTCTTTCATATTGACGGTCTCATCGCCAACGGTAAATCCAACTTCCTCATTCGTGATGATCGGCAAATGAACGCGGTGTGAATGTACCAGCGAGAAATTATTATCCGTATGTTCTGTGATTTCTCCGCCCGCTTGCAGCCGTACCAGGTTGGCGCGCACGAAATACCCCATGCCATGGTCATCAAAAAGCGCCCACCCTTTTGGCGAGTCATCGAAATGGTTCGCCGTCATCTCCAGGGTCGGTCGCAACTCCTGTTCGAACATCTGTAATGCAGGAAGCCGGGTAGGGTGCGTATGCCGAAAGTCCGGATCGAAGACGAGGTGAATAGTTTGAGTATCGCGGTGCACCTCATAGCGCTGTTGTCGAAATGCGTCTCCTTGCCACTGCTGTTCCGGCAGATCCAGCACTTTTTGTTTCAGTGCTGCTACGTCGATGTCACCGATGTGCACAAAGTTTCCGGCAAAATTCATCGTTCAACCTCTGTTTGTCGTAATGTTACATCCAGGTTGTGTTTCGCATCCGCGTAAGCAGGATCGATCGCCAATGCCTGCCGGTAACTTTCGATCGCGACATCCAGGCGACCAACCTCCCGATAGACATTACCAAGATTATTGAGCGTCCTCGGATTACCGGGCGAATACAGCAATGCCTGTTGAAAATGGCTGGCAGCTTCCTCGTAACGGCCAAGATCTTTCAGTGCGAGGCCCAGATTGGAATGTGCCTGGGCATCATCGGGTTTTTCTGTCAGTGCTACGCTGATGTAGTTAACGGCATCATCCGGGCGCTTTGTTTGCAGGCACAATAAACCCAACAAATTACTTGCGGCAACGTGTTTGTCATCGATATCGAGAACTTGGCGGTAAATGGATTCTGCCCGGCGCAGTGCTGGCACATGCCCGTTGGCAGATCGTTGTGTCTGATAGGCCTCTGCAGTCATCATGTTCAATGTCTCTGCGTCGCTTCGCTGGGCCACGCCCTCCTGGTTTGGCTCTGGCAGCACGACTTCCTCTTGCCGCCGGCCAGCATGATTTGGCATCCAGTCAACGATGAGATGAATTCGATCTTCATCACCTCGATTCTCCACCATGTGTACGAGCTCGTTATTTATTTCCCAGATCTCGCCAACCCGCATATTTTTTTCCTCGCCGTTGACAAAAAAAATATTTTGCTCATTGGTCACAAGAGGAATGTGAACTCGATGGCAATTCAAGAGTGAAAAGCCACCGTCAGCATGTTTCGGAATTTTTCCTCCTGCGAGCAACTTCGCAAATATAATTCTTACGGCAAAACCGTTGTCCTGATAAAACTCTCCGATATGTTGCAGCAAGGGCTGCAGCTCAGCCTGCAACTCATAATAGAGCTCACGAATATCGGGACGGGTGTAGCTGTGATCTTCGAAGTGAATTGCCAGCAAAGCCTGTGTGTCGCGGTGGACATCGAATCGTCTTTCTCGTTCTGACTCAAGCCATTTGGCCTCTGGTAGCCGCAGAATCTTTTCTCGAATTGCATCAATATCGATACCGTCGTGCAGCAGCAGATAGTTGTTCGCTCTGCCCAATAGTTTTTGGAAACCTATGCTGACTGCATCTGGAGGACGTGCCCCGGAATCGATTACGTTATCTTTCGGTCCGATGAATTCGAATTGGTAGTCGTATTTCTCAATTACCTGCCTTTCTTTTCTGCTAATCAGCTCACGGAGCTCATCGTCATAATAATGGGAGTAGTGGCTGTGTTGTGATGAATTCTTGCGTTCCTGTTTTTCGAGTTCCTGCTGCAGCATTGTGGACTCCTTGACATGCAGTTGCCCCATAATCGCCATAAAATCATTCTGCAGGTTCTCGAATCGGCCCACATGTACCTGGGCACCGCCGTCATCACCGAGCATGCGCCTGAACAACCATGAAAAGTAGCCGGTCTCGTTGTCGGAAAAGTTCCGTATGCAGTTTTTTGTCAGTCCAACACCACGATTGTTATCGAGCGATTCGGGCAGTATATCGATGAGTTCCGCCCGATGCCGTTCGCTCACCGATGAATCGGATCCCAGGTTAATAAGATTTGTGACCGTTGATTTGAAATCAGCCTGGCCAAGATCAGAAACAATGGCGAACAACGGATTACGAATATTTGGCCGCTTGTTGAACGCGTACCAGGACACGTACCAGTCCCAGGGATTACGGACCATACCGACGCGTGGTAATGCGCCGTATTCGGGCGGTATTTCACTGTATGGAAAGTGATAACCAATCGTCTGATGACCGGGCATGCAACGCTCGATAATATCGTTGAGAGTCTGGCCTCCCGTCTTGTGCATGTGAATGAACACGAAGTGTTCAGTAATTATCATTACGAATTCTCTTTATCAACGAAAAAGCGGCTACTCGAGACTCAAAATCATGTCCCAGTGCTTTTTTTCGACCGGCATGATCGACAACCGGTTCCCCTTGCGTGTCAAAATCATGTCCGCAAGGTTTTTTTCCGCCTTAATCTCGGCCAGCGTGATATTGCGTGAGAGCTTTCTCACGAATTCCACATCAACAAGAATCCAGCGCGGATTTTCCTTGCTGCTTTTGGGGTCGAAATAACGCGACTTCTTATCAAATTGAATTGGGTCCGGATAAGGCTCACTCGCGACCCGCGTGATGCCGACGATGCCCGGCTCCTTGCAATTCGAGTGATAGAAGAAGACCTCGTCACCGATCCTCATATCATCCCGCATCATATTTCGCGCCTGATAGTTGCGGATGCTGTCCCACATTTCACGACCGTCTTTTTGCATGTGGTCGATGCTGTAAACATCGGGTTCCGACTTCATTAACCAATAGGCCATGGCGTGACTCTGTGTCCTGTCTGGGGTCTGGGCTGCGCAGTTTAGCATGCCGAGTTTTGTCTTTTCCGGGGCGGCGGCTGTGGTAGCATTGCGGCTCGAAAATGATGCTCTGAGGGTAGTATCGGATGGCCAACATGCTGGCAAATATATTCGGCTCATCGCCTGTAAGACCGCTGGAAAAACACATCGGTATTGCCTATAGATGCGCCAAGCAACTGCAGCCGTTTTTCTCTGCCGCTATAAAAGGTAACTGGGATAAAGCTCTGGCTGCGCGGGATACGATAGAAAAGCTTGAGCATGAAGCGGATGACCTCAAGAAGAAGATCCGGTTGCAGTTACCGAAGAGTTTATTCATGCCCGTTCCCCGGGAGGATCTGCTTGAGCTGTTGTTGGTTCAGGACAAGATCGCCAATCGAACCAAGGATGTTTCCGGTCTGGTCGTCGGTCGCAAACTTGAAATACCCAGTCAGATTTCCGAGCAGTTTCTGGAATTCGTCGAGCGGAACGTCGACGCTGCAAAGCAGGCCCGCAAGAGTGTCCGTGAACTCGACGAATTATTCACCGCAGGATTTCGCGGTGCCGAGGTTGACTTGGTCGAGGGCCTTATCGAAGAGCTCGACCTTATTGAAACCGACACGGACGAAAAACAGGCTGCATTGCGATCAGCCTTGTTTGAGATCGAAAAAGACCTGAATCCAATCGACGCCATGTTCATGTACAAGGTTATTGAATTAACTGGCGAGGTTGCAGATATGGCCGAGCGAGTCGGTCGTCGTCTCGAGCTGTTGCTCTCACACTAAACAAGAATAATTGATCGGGGGCCTTCGGTGATCCCCGGGAGCAAGTAATGGAAGCGCAATACATCTACATTGGTCTTGCCGCAGCGTTCGGGCTTTTCATGGCCTGGGGAATTGGCGCGAATGACGTTGCCAATGCTATGGCGACGTCTGTTGGTTCCAAGGCACTGACGATCAAGCAAGCGATTATCGTTGCCGCGATATTTGAGTTTGCGGGTGCTGTACTGGCCGGTGGTGAGGTTACCTCAACCATTCGTAAGGGAATCGTCGATACGAGTCTGCTGGTGGGCTCTGAAGAGCTACTGATTTATGGAATGCTGGCAGCACTGCTTGCCGCCGGTACATGGCTGCTTATTGCGTCACGCAATGGCTGGCCCGTGTCGACAACGCATTCCATTGTCGGCGCAATTGTTGGTTTCGCGGCAGTAGGTATCGGCGTGGATGCCGTGCAGTGGGGCAAAGTCGGCACGATCGTAATGAGTTGGGTTGCGTCGCCACTGACCGCCGGGTTCATCGCTTACCTGATCTACGTAAGCGTGCAACGACTTATTCTTCATCAAGAAGAGCCGCTTGCAAAGGCGAAGCGCTACGTGCCTGTTTATATCTTCTTCGCCGCGTTCACGATCACTCTGGTTACGATCCTGAAGGGCCTCAAACACGTCGGCCTTCATCTGAGTCTTCAAGACAGCTACTTTCTCGCGATCGTAATCGCCCTGGTCATAGCGGTTGTCGGTGCATTCTTTATTTCTCGAATCAAGGCAGATCCAAAGACCGAAAAGAAAGATCACTTTTACACGGTTGAACGGGTCTTTGCGGTTTTGATGGTTATTACCGCCTGTGGTATGGCATTCGCTCATGGATCAAACGATGTTGCCAACGCGATCGGTCCCCTCGCAGCCGTCATTGGCATAGCGACGACAGGATCCATTGCCGCGAAATCGGCCCTGCCAATTTGGGTTCTCGTGATAGGCGGTGTCGGTATTGTGATAGGACTTGCCACGTTTGGCCGCCATGTCATCGCGACGGTTGGTAAGAAGATTACACAACTGACGCCGAGTCGTGGATTTGCAGCTGAGCTTGCGGCAGCAACAACGATCGTTATCGCTTCTGGTACTGGCATGCCGATTTCTACAACGCACACGCTTGTCGGCGCAGTTCTCGGCGTGGGTCTTGCCCGTGGTATTGAAGCTATCGACCTGAGAGTGGTCGCAAGGATTCTGGTGTCGTGGGTCGTGACCATTCCCGCTGGTGCGTTTCTTGCCATTGTCTTCTTCTTTATTTTCCGTCTCGTCTTACCCTAGGTCTCGTATGTCGAAATCCCGAAGGCTTGTCGCCGCCTTAAGTTTTTTCATGTTGCCCGTACTTGCCTTCGGGCAACAAACCAGCGATGCAGTTATTCGATATGAGGATTTGCAGCACCCGGTTCTTGGCTCGTCAGGAATGGTGGCGGCACAGAATAGACAGTCGGCCGCGGTTGGCGCTCAGATACTGGCCTATGGTGGCAGCGCTGTCGATGCGGCGATCGCAACCGGTTTTTCGCTTGCGGTGACTCTGCCACGCGCTGGCAATCTGGGCGGTGGCGGTTTCATGTTGATCCATGATGCAGCTAACGATGAAAACATCGCAATTGATTACCGTGAGATGGCCCCACAACGGGCGACCCGGGACATGTACCTGGACGAAAACGGTGATGTTGATACGAATCGATCACGATTCAGCCACCTCGCTTCGGGCGTACCCGGAACGGTTAGCGGTTTTTACTTCGCACACAAGAAATTCGGCCGATTACCCTGGAAAGACCTCTTGCAGCCGGCCATAAAGCAGGCCCGGGACGGGATCGTAGTCAGCTACGACCTCGCTGAGTTCCTGCGGGGTCGCAAGGCCCGTTTGTGCCGCAATGCAGCAGCTTGTGCTTATTACTACAAGAGTGATGGCGGCTCGTACAATGCCGGTGACATTCTGGTGCAGGCCGATCTCGCAAAAACACTCGAACTCATAGCGGATCGGGGCCCCGACGCCTTCTACAAAGGCAAAATAGCCAAATTGATCGCGGCAGAAATGGAGCGGGGTGGAGGCCTTGTCGATCTGCCCTCCCTGGCGGCCTACATGCCCGCAAGTCGCATCCCCTTGCGTGGCTCCTATCGCGGTTATGAAATTGTAACGATGCCGCCCACCAGTTCGGGCGGTGTGCACATTTTGCAAATGCTGAATATTCTCGAGCATTTCCCGGTCGCAGACATGGGTGCAGGCAGTGCAGACAATGTGCACTTGCTCGCCGAAGTTGCGCGGCTCGCATACGCTGATCGGTCGAAGCACCTTGGCGATCCGGATCATTACGACGTACCCATCGGCTGGTTGACCAGCAAGGAGTATGGCGAGGAACTGGCAGCCACGGTTGATCTGGGTGTAGCACGCGATTCTGAGGATGTCTTGCCGGGTGTTGTCCCGATGCACGAAAGCGAGGACACAACGCATTTCTCCGTGATGGACAGCGATGGCAATGTTGTTGCCAATACGTACACGATGAATTTTTCCTTCGGCTCGGGTATTGCGGTGCCGGGTGCAGGATTCCTACTAAACAATGAGATGGACGACTTTTCCGCAAAAGCAGGTGTGATGAATGCGTTCGGCATGCTGGGTGGCGATGCCAACGCAGTTGCTGCCACAAAGCGGCCATTGAGCTCCATGACGCCAACAATGGTTTTCGCAGATGGCGAACCGTGGTTTGCGACGGGGAGCCCTGGCGGCAGTCGGATCATCACCGCCGTATTGCAAATGATTGTAAATATTGTTGATCACGAAATGAATCTTGCTGAAGCGGCTAACGCACCGCGTATGCATCATCAGTGGTATCCAGACGTTTTATCCCTGGAGCCCGGGTTTAGCCCGGACACGATTCATTTACTGCAGGATCGCGGCCATGATGTTCAGATCGCGACGCACTCGAGCGGCAGTACACAAACTGTCGGTTTCCGCGATGGGTTGTTCCGTGGCGCATCGGATACGCGCCGACCCAATGCCGGCGCGGTTGCTCCCGGGACTGGCCAGTCGGATTGAATAGTGAGACGTCGCCCGTCCTGACCCAGGCCGCGCGGCGTTACGCGATGGTGATTCTCGCCGTCGTCTATATGTTCAACTTTATCGATCGGCAGATTCTTGGGATATTGTTGCCGCAAATTCGTGATGAATTTGGCACCAGCGATGCTTATCTGGGTTTTCTTTCCGGAACAGCTTTCGCACTTTTTTACGTGACGCTGGGCGTGCCCATTGCCCAATATGCTGATCGATGTAATCGCCGTAATCTCATCGCCGTCGCGGTTGCACTATGGAGCGCCATGACCGCCCTGTCCGGTATGGCCGCCAATATTTGGCACCTGACGGCGGCTCGTATTGGCGTCGGCATCGGCGAGGCGGGATGCAGTCCACCCGCCCACTCGATGATCTCGGACTATTTTCCACCTGAAAAACGCTCAACCGCGATGGGCTTTTATACGCTGGGAATTTCGGCGGGCATCATGACGGCGTATCTTGCGGGCGGCTGGGTAGCGCAGAACATCGGTTGGCGTGAAGCGTTTCTTGTCGTCGGCATTCCGGGATTACTGCTGGCTGCCATTGTTCGGTTTACGTTGCAGGAACCGCAGCGCGGTTCATCGGAAAATCGGGTGATAGGCGAGTCGCAGCCCCGACTTGCCGAAGTTTTTCGATTTCTCATGGCTCGTCGTTCTTTCATGAATATGGCAATTGCAGCCGGCCTGTCGTCATTCGTTGGTTATTCGGCCATTAGCTTCCTGCCAAGCTTCATGGTGCGTAGCTTTGGTATGGCGGAAGGTGAGATCGGCCTCTGGCTCGGACCAATATTGGGAATATCGGGTGGCATAGGTTTCTTTTTTGGCGGTTACTTCGCCGACCATCTTGGGCGCGGTAGTCATCGACGCGCGTTCAATTTTATCGCTGCGACCGTGTTTCTTACCGCAGGCCTTCTTGCGATGATGTTTTTGTCGGAGTCATCGAAAACGGCATTGCTGCTTTTCATAGTTCCTGCTGCCACCATGAATGTCTATCTTGCACCTGTGCTGGCACAGGCCCAAAGCCTGGTCGCATTACGAATGCGTGCAACAACCTCTGCGCTTGTGTTGTTGATCATCAACGTAATCGGTTTGGCATTTGGGCCATTACTGACCGGGATGCTCAGCGATGCGCTCGAGCCGAAGTACGCCGAAGAGTCGATGCGCTACAGCCTTTTGATTGTGACGTCAGTGATATTGCCCTGGGCAGTCTGGCACTACTACCGTGCGGGTAAATGGATTGACGGAGATCTGGCGCGCGCGACCGAGCACGACTAAACAGCCTGCAACCAAGGTACTGAGTATATTTTCGCGTGATAAGATGCAACTCGATAATCGGCGCAGGAATAATCCTATTAGAACTCGCAAGCTGGTCTCCGGAAACCGCTCCATAATAGTGTCCGTCGCAGGGGTTTTTGCAACGGCCTTTTCATTTTCAGCTCAAGCCATCGAAGTCGAGACCCCGACGGTCGCGTTATCGGGAGTCGCCATGACCTATGCGGTTAGCGACGCGGCGTCGGGCGAAACAGTCAGCATATCGATCGACGGCAAATCCTATACGGCCAGTGCGGATGAGAACGGACGAGCCGAATTCACAAATATCTCGATTGACGCAGCGGGACAATCATCTGTCACGGCAGTGGCGGGCGGGGCTTCGATCAGCGTCGATGTTCGCGTGATACCCGGCTGGGTTTCAGTGCTGCCTGCAGTTCTGGCAATCGGAACAGCACTAGCACTGCGCAACGTAATTCCGGCGCTGGTGCTGGGCATATGGCTGGGCGCTACCGCGCTGCAATCGTTTAGTTTGAGAGGTGCCGGGCTTGGTCTCCTGGACTCTTTTCAGGTATTTGTCAGAGGGGCGCTGGCGGATTCAGATCGTGCTTCCATCGTTCTGTTCACAATGATGATCGGTGGCATGGTAGGTATTATCACACGCAATGGAGGCATGGCCAGCATTGTTCTGGCTATCGTCAGCAGGGCGAAGACTGCTGTCGCCGGACAGGTTGCGGTCTGGTTGATGGGGTTGATGATCTTCTTCGACGACTACAGCAACACGCTGGTGGTTGGAAATACGGCCCGTTCACTGACCGACCACCTGAAAATCTCTCGTGAAAAACTCGCCTACATCGTTGATTCAACTGCTGCCCCAGTCGCATGTATCGCGCTGATAACCACATGGATTGGTTATCAGATTGGCCTTATCGATCAGGCGCTGGGAACGATTGACGGGCTGGCCGAATTGCAGGCCTACTCGGTTTTTATCAACTCGATTCCGTTTAGCTTCTACCCGATTCTGGCGATCGCATTCGTGTTGCTGGTTTCTTCCACAGGCCTTGATTTTGGACCGATGTACAAGGCTGAAGTCAGAGCTCGTAACGGCAAGGTAAAACCGGAATCGGCTGAGGCGCTCCCTGCCCTCGAAGGTGAGGAACTGGCACCGAAAGACAATATCCCGCTGCGTGCATTTAACGCGTTTATTCCTATCATCGTGATGATCGTCGCGTTGGGAGTGAGTCTGATCGCGCTCGGTGCAGGTGATACGTTGACGAAAATACTGGAAACGACGGAGCCGTATAAGGCGATGATGTATTCGTCGTTTGTTGGTGTTCTGGTCGCAGCAGCGCTGACTATCGGCCAGGGAATTTTGTCAGTGCATGAGACGATCGATGCCTGGTATGGCGGTCTTCGAGCGACGTTGTTCGGCATGATTATTCTCGTTTTGGCGTGGTCGTTGTCAGACGTGACCGCGGCGTTGCACACAGCTTCGTATCTGGTGACACTGTTGGCTGGTTCGTTGCCTGTTGCCTTGATTCCGGCTATTGCCTTTATACTTGCAGCAATCACGGCCTTTACGACGGGAACAAGCTGGGGAGCTATGGCTATCCTTATGCCGTTGGTTATTCCACTTGCCTGGGCTGTCATGATTGTGCACGGCATCGCGGACCCGAGTGGTATGCATATCATGTATTCGTCCATTGCCTGTGTTCTGGCCGGCGCGGTCTGGGGTGATCATTGCTCGCCCATTTCGGATACGACGGTATTGTCATCTATCGCCAGTGGTTGTAATCACATTGAGCACGTTCGCACACAACTGCCTTATGCACTGCTGGTTGGAGCTGCTTCTTTGTTCGTCGGCACCATTCCGGCTGGCTTCGGCCTGCCGCCGTGGATTTCGATACTGGCCGGCATTGCAATTTTGTACGCAATTCTGAAGACGCTGGGGCGACGCGCGGAGGCCTGAGTGCAAGATGGACAAGCACAGCAACGACTACGCAATAACGCGCAAAGACCTCCGCGGTACAACACCGGAACCGACATACGGTGGCGTCACATCGTTCATGCGCCGCAAGTACACCAAGATAATGACCGGCGTCGATGTTGCGGTTCTCGGTGTACCCTTTGATACGGCTACGACCAACCGTCCGGGTACGCGGTTAGGCCCGCGGGCGATTCGTAATGCGTCAACTATTATGGCGTGGGAACGTCCCTTTGGCATGGAGTTCGATCCGTTTGACAAGCTCGCGGTAGTTGACGCCGGAGATGCACATTTCGATTTCGGCCGGCCACTGAAAGTAGCGGACGCAATCGAGGCGGCAGCCTATGAAATTATTTCGCAAGGCCCCGGTCTCCTGACGTTGGGTGGCGATCACTTTATTGCCTATCCATTGATCAAAGCACACGTTAGAAAATTTGGCAGCCCGATTTCAATACTGCATTTCGATGCCCATACGGATACCTGGGCTGACGAAAATGAGCGCATCGATCACGGCACCATGTTTTGGTGGGCGACGAAGCAGGGCCTGTTAGATCCTGCCACATCGGTACAGGTTGGCATTCGCACGACGAACCCGGACACGATGAATTTCAATATTATCGATGCGCCGACAGTGCACTCGCAGTCGATCGAAACGACTATCGCCGAGGCGCGCAAACACCTCGGCGATACACCGGTCTATCTGACGTTTGATATTGATTGCCTGGATCCGAGCTACGCGCCGGGTACCGGAACCCCTGTTTGCGGCGGACTCACCAGTCATCAGGCGATCTCAATTTTGCGCGGTCTCAAAGGGATCAACGTCATTGGAATGGACCTCGTAGAGGTTGCGCCTGCCTACGATGTCGGTGAGATTACCGCATTGGCGGCGAGTCACTTGTCTATGGAAATGTTGTACCTGTACGCCAATCGCCCGGCGTCATAATCGGACAGTACGGACGGCCAGCGAAATCGGTGTCCTGCTTACTCAGTTAACCGTTCTCGGTTCGCGGTCTGCTGGCATGTCGCCGGGCAGGAAAATATTGATAATCATCTCGGATATTTCCTCAAGCGTCTCCGGGTCGTCGATATCGATTCCGCTGGAACGCTTTAGTTCATTACCGAGCGCGAGCAAGCCGCCCGAACAGAGACGAATCATGCTGAAAAGGAGCGCTGGATTACCCGCCGGCGTGACACCCAGGTCCTGCAATTTCTTGATCATGCCGAATGTCGCATCGAAAACCGCCTTCAGATGTGTGTCGATCAACCAGTTCAGCCTTGGGCTTGGGTAATTCGCTTCCTGAATCATCACTTTGTGCAGGGCCGGATGACTTTTGGCGTAGTCAATGTAGGCGCGAATCAGCGCAGACATGCGAATCTTCGGACACATGTTCCTGTGTTCATCCACTGATTTGGCCAGCGAATGTGTGAAAGCGCTGAACAAGTGGTCTGCGGCCGCACGCCAAAGCTGGTCTTTGTTTTTGAAGTGATACGTTATCAGCGGATGATGGACGCCTGCGCGTTCTGCGATGTCACGTGTCGATGTACCCTTGAAGCCATTCTCGGAGAATGCCTCGATCGCGGCGTCGAGAAGTTTTTGCTGGGTAACGACGCTGCGTTGTTGTTGTTTTCGCGCGGGTTGGTCCGGCAGCGAGACAGTTTCTTCCAACACTGTTTTATTTCCAAACTGGACGAATTCTCCTAACCATAGCGGGAATTGGCTAGCTGGTCCAGTATGGGAATATTTTACCGTATAGAATCGAGACTTGGCGTGTCACTCAAGCGCAAACAACATTCGGACACCGACAAGTTTCTCGATAACTTCACCGTTCTCGACGGCCGGTTCAAATTGCCACTTTTCAACCGCTTTTACGGCCGAATTGACGAAGGTATCGCCAGGTTCTGAATTGCGCACGTCGACGTCCCTGACGGTACCATCGGTGGTCACGGTAAAGACCACATCGACCCAGCCAGAAAGATTGCGGCGCTGCGCCGCACGGGGGTACCTCGGTGCCACGTATTTCGTGCGCTTTAGTGAGCTCACAGCAGCAGGTCGTTCAGTGGGCGTTTGTGCAGTTGCCGAATCGACCGCTGTGGCAGAGGCATTCCCACTCGTGTCTGCAGCCGCTTGTGCCTCGCGGGCCAGCCGGTCTGCTTCGGCCAGCCGATCTGCTTCGGCCAGCCGATTTGCTTCGGCCAGCCGATCCGCTTCGGCCAGTCGTTCTGCTTCGGCCAGTCGATTCGCTTCAGCCTGTCGTTCTGCTTCAGCCTGTCGATCAGCTTCGGCCTGCCGATTTGCTGCGGCGCGTTGTTCGGCCGCCACTTTGCGATCATTCTCGATACGTCGTTGCTGCTCTATAACGGCTGCCCGCGCGTTCGCCAGTGCCGTAATTGTCGATTCCACGTCACTGCTGGCGGAATCGAGGGCACGCGCATCGGCCAATATATCTTCGGCCGCTGCAAGATCACCATTGTCGATTTCTGTTCGTGCCTGCATGGCAAGCTTGCCGGCGATCGCACTCAGTCCCTGGCGAGCGGCGGTATTCCCGGCATCATTCGACAAGACGAGCTCGTAATAGTAGCGGGCGTTGTCATTAGCCGGACTTAAGAGGTCGCCGCTATCAAGTCTTGCGGCCGCCTTGGTCAGTACGTCGTCACTTTGCTGAGCGCTGCGTGCGCCGCTTAGTTCAGCAGCGATGGCCTCTATTTCTGTCGTGTCAGAGACATCAAGGTTGCGAGCCGCGCTCAATTCCGATGCCGCATCTTCAAACTGCCCGTCGCGAATAGCGATGCGTGCCTGGTCGAGACGTTCGCGCAATTGCATCTGCGAAAGCTGTGCCTGCAGAAACGGCAGGCGCGCGTTTTGTGGGTCAATAGATGCTACCCGCAATAATGCTGCCTCAGCATCATCAAGTCTTTTTTCAAGCATCGCTGTCTCGGCCATACCGAGCGCTTGTCCGATTACGTCTTCCAGCTCCCCGGCATTGATGGAACTGTCCGGGTCAGGATCTGCATTTTCCGCAAGTTGCGGTACTTCATCAAGCAGCCCGTCAGCTTCGCTAATAGACGACGTTGTTACTACACCCGCCGGCCGTACCTGAGGTGCGTCCGATCCGCGCAGTGACCAGAACGCTATACCCGCGATGACAACGATAAGCGCAGCACCGATACCCATGATCTTCGGATTACGGAACATCGAGCCGCCGGAACCCATGTCGCCGTCAATCGATACATTGGCGGGCAGTTCTGCAATCGGGTCAACTTTGGCTGCGGATGTCTTTTTCTTGTCAGACGAGAGCTTCTTGCTGACGGTACCGATCAGGCCGGTGACGGTTTCCGTAAGGCTTGACTCATCCTGACCAAAAGCATTGGCGAGTCCGTCCTCGATCGGAGAACGGTCCTCCGGAGCCTTCGGGGACCCCAATGGCGGATCCGACGGTGCCGGTTTCGGCGCAGGTGCGAGCAACGGTTTCGGAACAATTTTCGCAACGGGTTTTAGCGTCGGCACAGGTTTTGATACAGGTTTTGGCGCGGGCTTGACTGCTGCCGGTTTTGCTGCCGGCGGAATACCATTGGACTTGAATGCCGCGTCGGGTGCTTCGAGATGATGCTTAACAGAAGATTCAACAGCGAGACGCGCGCGGCCCGGTGATACTGGCTTCAACAGGAAGCGATACACCTTGCCACGGTTGATGAGGTCCATTAGCATTTCGCCGTCATCGCGGCGGCCAGCAACGATCGATACCAGCCTGGGCGATCCCTTGCGGAGGTGTTGCGTCAGCTGTTCGATTTTTTCACCGACCATCGCGGCATCGACGACCGCGACACCGATTTTGTGCTTGCGAATGGCCTCGTTGGCCTGCCCCAGGGTGTTCGCGTAATACACTTTGTGCATGCCGCGTGAAGAGTCTTTGATGGTCTCAAGAAATTCCGTGTCTTTTGTCAGCACCAGGACATCTACAGCACGCGAGCCTATGCTCGCCGCCTCTGAAACTTTCTTCGGATCGAGAACCGGCATGCGGCCGGTTCCATCACTGATAATTGTCGAACCGTTTTCCGACGTTTCCATGATGATGTGTTCAGCAGAATGATCGACATCCGCAGTTGTATCGTTCGCGGATTCGGCCAGCGCCATCAAGCGCATCTGGCGTGTTGCATTTTCAACAAGCTTGAGGAGGCCATCGCCCGTAACGTTGCCGCTTACTACCTGGAAAACTTCCTCATCACCGACCAATGCTTCGATATCAGTAGTGGCATTGCCAGCCAGCAATATACCGATAGTATCCGGCGAACGTTTCTTTGCCTCACGAAGGGCGTCAAGCCCGCTCATTCCAGGCAGGTCGTGAGCCGTAATGATTACATTGATCGGAGTTTCGACCAGCGTGTTGAGTGCTTCGCTTCCGCTGGTGGCACAATGTACCGTATAGCGGTCGCCAAAACCCGAACTAAGATTGTCCAGGGTGTTTTGCTCACTATGCAGTATCAATACCTGTGTTTTGTATTCGTCCAACGGTGCCTCGCCTCTTCCAAAGTCTTATGTCGAATCGCTTGCGCGGTCCTTGCGTCAAAAGAGTATAGCCTTGGCTATCCGGCGGATTGTAGAACAGCCGCGACTGAATGCTGGAACTGTGACGCGGCGCACAGTGAAAATGGCGGGCGCGTCACGTTTGCCTGAAATGCGCTGGGGAAATGCTCGGCCAGCCGCTGGGCTATTGGGATTGCGGCACTCTTGCAGTCCGGCAGCGAATCGTGAATCAGTCGCTGGATGCGCGATTGTCGATCTCGGATTTCAGGGCCGTGATGGCATCGTCAAGCGACATAACATCCTGTTTTTTGGAGCCGAGTCGGCGAATTGCGACAGTGCGATTTTCAATTTCTCGCTGACCTGCTGCGAACTGTACCGGCACCTTCGCGACACTGTGTTCGCGAACCTTGTAAGAGATCTTTTCGTTACGAAGATCAGTCTCCGCTCGCAGGCCGGCCGCATGTAGCGCGGCTTCGATTTCAGATGCGTATTCGTCCGCGTCTGATGTAATGGTCAGAACTTTGACCTGTACGGGTGCGAGCCACAGCGGCAGGTTGCCGGCATGGTGTTCGATCAAAATTCCCATGAAGCGCTCGAGTGACCCGAAAATTGCACGGTGCAGCATTACCGGTAAATGCTTTTCGCCGTCCTCGCCGATGTACGCGGCTCCAAGTCGGCCTGGCATGTTGAGGTCGACTTGCAAGGTGCCGCATTGCCAGTCCCGGCCAATGGCATCACGCAGCACGAACTCAAGCTTGGGACCGTAAAACGCGCCTTCGCCGGGATTGTGAGTGTATTCAAGATTGGCAACATCAAGGGCCTTCACGAGAGCGGCTTCAGCCTGATCCCAGACGGAATCTTCACCGACGCGAACTTCCGGTCGATCAGCGAACTTGATGCGAACATCCTCAAAACCGAACGCCTTGTATATACCGAGTATCAGGTCGCAAACAGCGATTGACTCTTCGGTGATCTGTTCGGGTGAACAAAATATATGTGCATCGTCCTGAGTGAAAGCACGCACCCGCATCATGCCGTGCAAAGCGCCCGACGGTTCGTAACGGTGGCATTTGCCGAATTCGGCAAGCCGGACCGGCAAGTCGCGATAACTCGTGATGCCCTGTTTGAAAACCTGCACATGGCCCGGGCAGTTCATCGGCTTTATCGCATAAGTGCGGCCATCGACGGTCTCTGTCGTAAACATGTTGTCGCCGAAAGTTTCCCAATGACCGGACGCCTCCCACAGTGATCGTGCGACAATTTCGGGCGTGTTGATTTCCTGATAGCCGGCAGCATTCTGTGCGTCGCGCATATAACCGATCAGGTTCTGGAACAGAGTCCAGCCCTTTGGGTGCCAGAAAACGGCGCCCGGAGATTCTTCCTGAAAATGAAACAGGTCCATGACTCGGGCCAATCGCCTGTGGTCGCGCTTCTCGGCTTCCTCAAGCCTGTGCAGGTGCTGGCGTAACTGTTTGTCATTCGACCAGGCCGTACCGTAGACGCGCTGCAGCATTTCATTGTTGGAGTCACCGCGCCAATACGCGCCCGATACGTGTGTCAATTTGAACGACTTGCCGAGTTTCCCGGTTGACGGTAGATGTGGGCCGCGGCACAGGTCGATGAATTCTCCCTGGCGGTACAAGGTCAGATCTTCTTCCGACGGGATGCTCTCGATAATTTCAGCTTTGTATGCCTCCCCGATACCGCGAAAAAATTCGGCCGCTTTATCGCGTTCCCAGACCTCACGCTCAATCGATTCGTCACGATCAACGATTTCTTTCATACGCGCTTCGATGCAAGCAAGGTCTGCGTCGGTGAAGGCCTCGGTGCGCGCGAAGTCGTAATAAAAGCCGTTTTCGATGGCCGGACCGATGGTGACCTGTGTCTCTGGCCACAGTTCTTTGACGGCCTCAGCGAGAACGTGCGCCGCGTCGTGACGTAGCAGCTCCAATCCGTCATCCGAGTCGCGGGTCAGAATTTCGAGTTCAACATCATTTTCAATCGGGCGGCAAAGGTCCCACAGTTCGCCGTCGACTCGAACAGCGACAGCCGCTTTGGCGAGACCCGCACCGATACTCGCTGCGACGTCGGCGCCACTCACTGCGGCATCAAATTGACGCTCGGATCCGTCAGGTAATGTGATTTTCGGCATAATTCAACTGCTAATAGTGTATGGGACGGGACGGCGCGACATTGTACGCGAAATGCCCCGCGGATAAACAAGTTCGAGTACAATAGCGCCCCTTCCAATTTCATCCAGTCAGATTTCCATGAGCGAAACCGAATCGCGGGATTTTATCCGCCAGATCATTCACGACGACCTCGAGTCGGGCAAACACGAGCAGATTGTGACTCGCTTCCCGCCTGAGCCAAATGGTTATCTCCATGTCGGGCACGTCATGTCGATTTGTCTGAATTTCGGTGTGGCTGCTGAGACGGGTGGCCGCAGCTATCTTCGCTTCGACGACACCAACCCTGGCAGGGAGAGCGAGGAGTACGTAACGGCAATCGAGCGTGATGTGCGCTGGCTCGGTTTCGACTGGGCGGATCGACTGACTCACGCCTCGGATTATTTTGAGCGGCTTTATGAGGTGGCGATTGCATTGGTCGAATCGGGCGCGGCGTACGTTGACAGCCTGAGTGCGGATGAAATTCGCGAATATCGCGGCACGCTCACGGAGCCTGGGAAGAACAGTCCACACCGTGATCGAACGGTCGAGGAAAACCTCGCGCTGCTGGCAGGTATGCGTAACGGAGACTTTGCTGACGGCGAGCACCTGTTGCGCGCCAGAATCGACATGAGTTCGCCCAACATGAACCTGCGTGATCCGGCGCTGTACCGAATCCGGCATGTAACCCATCAACGCACCGGGGATGACTGGTGCATTTATCCGATGTACGACTTTGCGCACACGTTGTCCGACGCATTTGAGGAGATTACTCATTCCCTGTGCACGCTCGAGTTCGAGGATCATCGTCCGTTGTACGACTGGTTTCTTGATCAGCTTAAGCCGGCGCAGCGGCCGCGCCAGATCGAGTTTTCGCGTTTGAATCTGGCCTACGCCATTACCAGCAAACGCAAACTGAATGCCTTGGTTGAGGAGGGTATTGTCGAGGGATGGAACGATCCGCGTATGCCGACTATCGCCGGTATGCGCCGACGCGGTTATCCGGCGGCAGCGCTCAGAGAATTTGTGAAACGAGGTGGCGTTACCAAAAAAGACAAGCTGATCGAGATGGGTGTTCTCGAAAACTGTATTCGCGAAAATCTTGCCGACGATGCAGAACGTCGCATGGGTGTGCTGCGACCGCTAAAAGTTGTGCTGACCAACTACGCCGAGGACAAAGTCGAGATGATGCAGGCGATGAATCACCCGGGTCGTCCCGAGCTCGGTACGAGAGAAATGCCACTTTCGCGTGAGCTCTGGATTGAGCAGGACGACTTCATGGAAGAGGCGCCGCGTAAATTCTTTCGCCTGAAGCCGGAGGGTGAAGTGCGCTTGCGCTTCGGCTATATCATCCGCTGTGATGAGGTGATCAAGAACGAAGCTGGTGAAGTCATCGAGCTCCGTTGCAGTTATGACCCGGATACGCGCAGTGGAACGGGGAGTAGCGACAGGAAGGTCAAGGGTACGATTCACTGGGTTTCCTGTGCTCATGCAATGGATGCCAGTGTGCGCCTTTATGATCGACTGTTTACAGAGGTTAATCCGAATTCGGCGGATGATTTTCACGCGGTTCTGAATGGCGACTCGCTGGAAACGGTGGGCGCGAAGCTGGAGCCAGCACTTGCGGAACTGGATGGAGCAGTTGCAGTGCAATTCGAGCGGCTTGGTTACTTTTGCACAGACAGTGAAGAGCATTCTACAGACGCTCCGGTATTCAATCGGATTGTAACGTTGCGGGACTCATGGGCGAAGCTGGAAAAGCAGGCGATGCAGCAGCAGGTTTGATAGCCTGGAGGCAATCGTAGCGATTGTCGCGCGCGGGGCGCGCTCCTACAGTGGGTGACTAGGTGGTGTAGCCGTCTGTGATGATTAGCGGGGCACCGCGTTCTGAGCCCAGGCCTTCGGCGGCGTTGCCTTCAGATCTTGCGATCTCGATGACACCGAAGGAATTGATGAGTGCCAAGAAATCGCCCGGTTTCGCTCGTCCGTAGGTTGTTAGTGTTGGAATTTGATGGCCCGCGATATGTGCGACCGGCTCACGAAATTCTTTGATCAATGACGCGTCGATATTGCTGATCAGGTTACCGAATGCGTCGATGGTGATAATTGTGCCGCTTAATTTTCCGGCACTGACTTCTGGATCATCCAGCCATCCCGGCGTCCATTCAGTAACAGCACTGCCAAGTGCAGTGAGAGAAAGCCGACCAGCGGCCAACTCGGCGGCTACCGGAGCGAAAATGTCACGCCCGTGGAATGTGGCACTGGGTGTTGTCAGTTTCAGCGAGCTCAGCCGCTCGATATCGAGTTGCCAAATCTTCGGATTCCTGGCGTGGTCAAGCAGCGGCGCCAGCAAGCCATTATCGGGCGCAATGAAAACATGGCCGTCGTGTTCGACAACCAGAATCTCCCGCTCCGTCCCAACGCCCGGATCGACGATGGCCATATGAATCGTGCCGCGCGGAAAATACGCGTATGCGCGGCTAATCCAGAAGCCGGCTTCGGGTGGCCATTGCGGTGGAATGTCGTGTGCAAGATCAATGACGTGGGCATTGGGATTACGGCTCAATATCACGCCGCGCATTACAGCAGCAAACGGACCCTTATGACCGAAGTCGGTCGTCATCGTGATGACGCCTGACCAGTGCATAGTCTCTAAGCCTCCGCCGGATGTCGTTGTCCGTAGGTGCGTTTCGCCCAATAAATGAAAACGGTGTCGAGCATTGCGATACCTATCTTGAATATGTATTTCGCCGCGCCCAAAGCGATCGCGGTCCTGAGATCGACAATACCCCACCAGGCGACCAGTGAATAGATGAGTGTGTCTATGGCTTGTGAGCTCATCGTCGACGCATTGTTGCGCAGCCAAAGCCAGCGATCACCCGTCATCTGCTTGATCTTGTGAAATGCCCAGACATCAAAACTCTGGCTGATGTAATACGCGAGCAGCGAGCCAAATACGAACCGTGGTGTGAAATTGACGATCGTCGCGAACGCCTCGTGAATGCTGGCGGAATACGCTGCAGTCTCGGGTCTGTCGCTGGGCAGGTAGAGCAGAGCAAGGCTCAGCATGAGCAAAACGATGACGCTCACCGCAAAACCCATACGCACGGCTTTGTTCGCTTCCGCCTTGCCGTAGTTTTCGCTGAGGACGTCGGTTGCAAAGAAGATACTGGAGTAAAAAATTACGCCCAGACTGGTCTGCATACCGAAGATAATAGTGAGCTTCGGCCCCTGCAGATTGGCGAGAATAATGGCCGTTGCTATCGCTACCTGGAGGCCGGCTTTGCCGAAAAACCGGTACAGCAGGACGGTGCCGGCAAGATCGACCAGTAATGTCGTTAACCAGAGCGCTTCCTGGTTGCCGGCAAAAAAACTGGCGATGCTTTCCGGAATCATTAGTCGCTGGTAGTCGCCAGTTGGTCAAGGTGCCAGTCGGCGTTACCGAATAGTATGTTTATCGCCGTCAGACGCTTGAAATAGTGCGCAACGTCGAGGTCCCACGTCACGCCCATGCCGCCGTGAATTTGCACAGCCTCTTCTCCTACTCGAGTACCAGCGATGCCGATCTGATACTTCAGTGAGTGAATTGCTCGCGCAGATTGTTCACTGTCGTTGTTAGCGTCGTCGGCGATCGTCATTGCAGCCCACATCATTAATGAGCGACTTTGTTCGCAGGCCGTATACATTTCGACCATGCGATGTTGCAATGCCTGAAAACTGCTGATGGGTACACCGAACTGTACCCTGCTCTTGGTGTATTCGATCGTCGTCTCGGTCAACGCGGTCATAATGCCGACAGCTTCAGCGCTTATGGCCAGCGTCGCATCCGATATTGCACCCGCCAGTGCGCCGTAACCTTCACCAATTTCGCCGATCACACGGCCCGCGGAGACACTGGCATTCTGCAGTGAAATTTCCGCAGCGCGGAGTCCATCCACTGTTTCGTAGCCACGAATCGAAACGCCGTCCGAGTTCGCCGCGACCCCAAACAGGGTGATACCGTCGTGATCATTTTGATCACCGGAGGTGCGTGCCGGGATGATCAGTAGCTCCGCGTTGTCACCGTTCAGCACGTAGCCTTTGGCGCCGTTGATTACCCAGGCATCACCGTCTTTTGCAGCAGTGGTACTGACATTGCTGATTTCATAACGCGCCTGTCGCTCAACAAATGCGACCGCGGTTTGCATTTCGCCGGCGATCATTGATTGCAACCAGTCGGTTTTCTGCGCAGCGCTCGCGGCGCGTTTCAGAATGCCTCCGGTCAGAACAACGTTGGCAAGATAAGGCTCCACGACGAGCCCGCGGCCCAGTCGTTCCATCACGACCATCATCTCAACCGGACCACCGTCAAAACCACCATCGTCCTCACTGAACGGCACGGCCGTCCAACCGAGTTCTGCGAACGTCTGCCACACGTCTTTACTGTATCCAAGCTCGCTGCCGGCGTATTTTTGGCGCGCCTCGAAAGCGTAGTCATTTACGATAAATTTTTCGATGCTGTCAGCCAGCATTGCTTGTATTTCGTTGAGTGCAAAATCCATTTCGTACTGTCCTATAGTCCAAGCACGTGCTTGGCAATGATGTTTTTTTGAATTTCGTTTGAACCGGCGAAAATCGTATGTTTGCGATGGTTGAAATAGGTCAGCGCACTGGTTGTTTCAGTACCTTCCCCAACGTAGTTTTCGGCTGGAAAATCCGCATCGTATTGCTCACGCACATAGGGCAATGCGTAATAGCCGGATGCCTCAAGATACAGCGAATCAATGCGCTGGATGAGATCGGTTCCCGCGATCTTCAGAATGGATGATTCGGGCCCCGGCGCTTTGCCGGCCTCGATTGAAGCGAGCGTCCGAAGCTCGGTGTACTCGAGTGCTTTTAGCTCGATCTCGGCGGCGGCCACTTTGCTCATGAAAATTCGATCATCGGCAAGACGAGCACCGCCTTCGACGGGTTCGTTAGCCAGCGTTCTGAGCCGTCGAAGCTTGTATTTTGAGCGCGCTACGTGAGCTGAACCCGTGCGTTCGTGTTGCAGCAGTACTTTGCCGTAGGTCCAGCCCTTGCCTTCCTCGCCGACCAGATTCTCGACGGGAACTTCGACGTTGTCGAAGAAAATCTCGTTGACCTCGTGCTCCCCGTCCAGCAACACAATGGGCTTTATGCTGACACCGGCTTGTTTCATGTCGATCAGAA
Source organism: Woeseiaceae bacterium (assembly GCA_021773095.1). GTDB lineage: Bacteria > Pseudomonadota > Gammaproteobacteria > Steroidobacterales > Woeseiaceae > UBA1847. The sequence goes on from JAJFKR010000040.1 coordinate 62,400, forward strand.
CGAAGCTGATGCCCTCTTGACGTCTCGCCACGTCGGTATTGGTTCGTACCAGGCAGAAAATCCAGTCAGCATATTGCCCAAGTGTGTTCCACGTCTTACTGCCGTTAACCACATAGTGATCACCATTCAGGTCCGCCCGTGTCTTTAGCGATGCGAGATCCGATCCGGCGCCCTGCTCGGAGTAGCCCTGGCACCACCACGTATTGAATTCAAGAATGTCCGGCAAGAATCGCTGCTTTTGCTCCTCGCTGCCGTAGGTGTAGATGACCGGCCCAACCATGCCAATGCCAAAAGTGAGAAAGGCTGGCGCGTTTGCGCGCGCTTGTTCGTCGGCAAAAATGTATTTTTGTGCGGGCGTCCAGCCCGTGCCGCCGTATTCGACCGGCCAGTTCGCTGCCGCCCAGCCTTTCTCATAGATATTCTTGTGCCAGCGGACAATATCTTCGCGAGTCAGGGGAATCGCTTTATTCTGCTTTTCCAGGATGTCTTGTGGAAACTCGGTCTCGAAGTATCTTCGGACTTCGGCGCGAAATTCGAGGTCCTCGGCAGAGAATGTGTCGTTCATTGAGTGTACCTGGGAGGTAATGGGGGGGAGAGCTTACCAAACGATACGAATCGCGTCTGTTCCTATAGGTTAATGGCGGTTCTTAATGCACAATACCCACATGACATCGCGCTCAAAACCGGATGATATGCCCGCACGAAGGCCTGAGCCTGTCGCCGATGCGTTGGGCAGACCGTTGCACGACCTGCGCATTTCCTTGTTGGATCAATGCAATTTTCGCTGCCCGTACTGTATGCCGGAAGCGGAGTTTCATTCAGATTACGAGTTCCTGAAGCGGCAGCAGCGTCTGACGTACGATGAGATCGTTCGGGTTGCAGCCGGGGCGAGCGCGTTGGGCGTTAGCAAGCTCCGCTTAACCGGTGGTGAGCCATTGCTCGACAAGAATATTTGTGAGCTCATTGAGCGCATTGCGGTATTGCCGGGCGTGAAAGATCTGGCTTTGACAACCAACGGCATGTTGTTGTCACCGCTCGCAGAAAAACTTGTCGTTGCTGGATTAGACCGGGTTACGGTTAGCCTCGATAGTATTGACAAGGATATTTTTCGAGGCATGAGTGGCGGCAGAGGAAATGTTGATCAGGTTCTCGCCGGTATTAAGGCGGCCGGCGCTGCCGGTCTGGGACCGATCAAAATCAATGTTGTTGTGCAGAAGGGTGTTAACGATCATACGATTCTGGACCTGCTCGAATACTTCCGGGGTACGGGCACTATAGTCAGGATGATCGAATTTATGGACGTCGGAAACCGCAATGGCTGGCGCATGGATCAGGTGGTGTCATCGCGCAGTTCGCTGCAGCAAATTCAAAAGCGGTGGCCACTGCGCCCGATCGGGAGAAGCTACCCCGGTGAGGTCGCACGGCGTTATGAGTATGTGGATGGTGGCGGAGAAATAGGGTTCATTTCGTCGGTGACCGAGCCGTTTTGTGGCGATTGCAGTCGCGCGCGGTTATCGGCTGACGGCATGTTGTACACCTGCCTGTTTGCGAATCAGGGTACCGATCTCAGGGAGCCGCTCCGCGGCGGCGCCGATGACGATGAACTGCGGGATATTCTGTCCAGCACCTGGTTACAGCGGGCGGATCGATACAGTGAATTGCGTCGTCCGGACATCGCCGAGCATCATGTTCTCAAGAAAGTTGAAATGTACAGAATAGGTGGGTGACGTGAGCAAACTCAGTCATGTAGACAGCGCAAATCGACCTACGATGGTCGATGTCAGTGGTAAGTTAGTCAGTGAGCGCGAGGCGCACGCGAGGTCTGTAGTTAAACTGCCGCAGGAGGTCCTGTCTCAGGTAACGGACGATGAAATTTCAAGCAAAAAAGGACCGGTCTTTGCGACAGCGATAATCGCGGGAGTGATGGCCGCGAAAAAGACCCACGAGTTGATCCCGTTTTGCCACCCGCTTGGTCTGGACAGTTGCAAAGTCGTGATCGAAATTGATGGCGATTCTGCTGTCATTGATTGCCGTTGCAGTGTGACGCACAAGACCGGGGTCGAAATGGAGGCGCTGACGGGAGCGAGTGTGGCCGCGCTGACAATTTACGACATGCTCAAAGCGCTGTCCCACGATATCGTGATCAGTGAAACGAAACTGATGTCGAAGTCGGGCGGAAAACGGGATTTTGAACGTGAGTGACAAGCCAGTCTATGGTCTGGTCCTCGCAGGTGGCAAGAGCCGCCGCATGGGTCGCGACAAGGCGTTACTTCCGCGCGACGGTCAGTCTCAGCTTGCTTACATTGTTGGCCTCATGAACCGTTGCGTGGACAAGGTATTCGTCTCGACGCGTGCGGACCAGGAGAATGATGCAGAGCGAAACCGGTATGCGCAGATAGTGGACCGTTTCGATGACCTGGGGCCTGTTGCCGGAATTCTCTCAGCGCTGCTGGAATACCCGGAAGTTGACTGGCTAGTCGCTGCCTGTGACCTTCCGAACGTCAACGAACAGACCCTTTCGAATTTACTGCAACAGCGCAGCAGTGGGCATCCTTTCACCGCGTATATCAGTAGCCATGATGGCCTGCCGGAGCCGCTGTGCGCCATTTATCATTCAGGGTGTACCGAGATTATCGAGCAATTCATCGCCGCCGGCGTAAATTGTCCGCGCAAGATACTGATTCAATCAGAAACAGAGCTGTTGCAGCAACCCGATCCCCGGTCGCTGGATAACGTGAACACGCCGGACGATTTACAGAACAGCGTATTGCGGGCCAACTCATGAAAACCATTACTGTGCGATATTTTGCGATGTTTCGTGAGCATGCCGGGTTGAGCGAAGAAATGCTGCAAACCGATGCAGCGACCGCGCTTGACGTCTTCGAACAAACCCGATCGCGCCACGGATCAAGCGAGCCGAGTGGTCATTGCAAGGTGGCTATCAACGATGAGATGGCCGAATGGACGTGCGATGTGAACGACGGCGATATCGTGTTGCTGTTTCCACCGGTTGCTGGCGGCTGACATGTTTGCAATCGCCGCAACCGACATTGCCGTGGACGAACTTCGTCTGCAGATGATGGACCCCGCTGCGGGTGGCCTGTGCGTCTTTGAAGGCTGGGTCCGTAATGAAAATGAAGGTCGCACGGTCGAGCGGCTGGAGTACGAAGTCTACGAGCCGTTGGCCGTCAGTGAAGGTGAGAAAGTTATCGCCGAAGCAAAGCGTCGATTTCCGCATTTGCAGGCGTGCTGTGTGCACCGGTCGGGCCTGCTCGAAATCGGTGACTGTGCTGTTTGGGTCGGTGTTGCTGCACCGCATCGGGACGAAGCGTTTAAAGCTTGTCGATACATTATCGACCAGATCAAAGTCAAATTGCCCATATGGAAAAAAGAATATTACACCGACGGTGACTCCGGTTGGGTCAATTGCGAACGTTGTGCTAACGTCTAGCCCTCTCTAACGAACAAGAATGGCAGGGGAGCGGTATTGCGCATCATTACATCCATCGACGATGCGAAAGCGCTCGAAGGCGAAGAGGTCGGGCTTTCAGATTGGGTCGTCGTTGATCAGCATCGCATTGATCAATTTGCCGAAGCCACGGCTGACCATCAGTGGATTCACGTTGACACCGAACGTGCGGCAAAAGAGATGCCGGATGGCAAGACGATCGCTCACGGTTACTTGACGCTGGCGTTGATACCAGCGTTCACTGGCGATTTCGTGCATGTTGAAAATCTCGCTCGAGCCATAAATTTAGGGCTCAACAAGGTTCGATTTTATGCACCGGTACCCGTGGGCTCCCGACTGCGTGGCAGGGCGACGGTATTGAAGGCACAACGGCGCGCGGGTGCGTTGCTGCTGACCTCCGAAATCCGGCTCGAAGTCGAAGGTCAGCGCAAACCAGCGTGTATTGCCGAGACCCTGGGCATGTACTACTTCAACGAAGCCGTTGCCCGGGAGACCGGCTAGCGCGTGCAAAATGGCTTGTTATTGATCGAGCACAGCACGGTATTCCGAGTTAGAATTAGCACCCAAGTTTTTGAAAAACTAAGGAAACCGGATGGGTGATCCACTGCGACTTTATGGCCTGAATGCACTGGTGTTGAATGCCGGTAGTGGAATCGGTGAAGCCAGTGCGCGCACTCTGATTAAACACGGCGCTACCGTTCTGGCGGTTGATACCGGTAACAGCGGAGTCGAGCGGCACTTTGCCGCGGTAAAAGGCATCACCGGCCTGTCCGCAAACCTGGTGGATGCTGATCAGATGCCGGCATTGATTCAGGAGGCTGTCGACCAGATGGGTGGTATCGATATTCTCGTTAACGAATTCCCGCTTGCCGTCAAAGCGCCGATGGACGCATCTGCTGAAAAACTGCAGCGCTTGCTGCAGTCGCGTGCCGCCTTATTATTGTCAATTTGTCGCGCCGCATTACCGCATCTCAAAAAAAGTCCGGCTGGACGAATCATCAACATGGGTTATCTGCGCAGCAGTTTTGCGGCCGATGCCAATGAGGCCTTTGACAGGGCGGAGCAGGATCTCGCGAATTTGACGCGCGCGCTCGCTGTGGAAATTGGTGAGTTCGGCATTACCGCGAACTACGTACAGCCCGGCGGTGTTATGACACCCGACAGCCGCGACGTGTTTCGTAAAGACAAGTCGTTACGCGATCATTGCATCAAGGGATCTGCGGCCAGGCGCCTGGGTGAGCCCGTTGACATCGCCAAGGTTGTGCTGTTCCTCGCGAGCGATGATGCAGTGTTCGTCAGTGGTACAGGTATCGCCGTGGATGGCGGACGTAGCGGCGACTGATCCAATGCATCCTGTACTTGATGACCTGATTGGGCTGCTTCGCCTGGAGCGAATTGAAGACAATATATTTCGGGGCGACAGCCGCGATATCGGTAGTCCCCAGGTATTCGGTGGCCAGGTTATCGGCCAGGCTTTGTCTGCGGCACAAAACACAGTTGAAGGCCGCGTCGCACATTCGTTGCACGGGTATTTTCTGCGTCGTGGCGACGTGACTTCACCCATTATCTACGAGGTCGATCGCGCGCGCGATGGCGGCAGCTTCTCAAATCGCCGCGTCGTCGCGATTCAACATGGCCGACCGATATTGAATCTTGCAGCGTCCTTCCAAACCCCGGAAGAGGGCCTCGAACATCAGTTTGCGATGCCGGATGTGCCGGGTCCGGACGGCCTGAAGGATCTTACGGACGTGGCGAAGGACATGCTCGAGTACATCCCGTCCAAGATGCGGCGCTTCCTGACGGACAAGCGGCCATTCGAATTTCGGCACGTCGAGCCGGTCGATTTCGAGGTGCCCCAAAAATTGCCGCCCAGGAAACACATTTGGATACGGGCAGTCGATACGCTGCCGGAAAATCCGGTTTTGCATCAAAATCTACTGACTTACGTATCGGATTATGAGTTGCTCGGAACGGCAACGCTGCCACATGGACTGTCATTTACGCGCGGCAGTGTAATTATGGCGAGCCTCGACCATGCGCTCTGGTTTCACGGCGAAATCAAGATGGACGAGTGGTTGTTGTACGCCATGGATAGTCCGAACTCATCGGGTGCCCGGGGATTGACGCGTGGCCAGTTCTTCAACCAGGAGGGACGGCTCGTCGCATCAACGACCCAGGAAGGATTAATGCGAGTGGTCGATCCCGATGACTGGAAACCTCGCTCGAAGCCAGGTTCGCAAAAATAATTCAGGTTGACTTGCCCTGCGCGGCGACGGCGGCGGCCGCTTTGGCAATTGCATCGGCATCACCTAGAAACTCTCTTGATGTCGGTTGCAAGGCATCATCGAGTTCGTAAGCCAGTGGAATACCGGTCGGAATATTAAAGCCGGTGATCTCGTCATCGGATACGTCATCGAGCATCTTGACCAGGGCGCGCAGGCTGTTGCCGTGCGCCGCAATCAATACGTTTTTTCCAGCGTGCAGCTCGGGAGCAATGACTTCGTTCCAGCACGGCAATACCCGGTTGAGCGTCGTTGCCAGCGATTCTGTGGCAGGCAGACCTTCAATTCCGGCATATCGCGGATCGTGAACGGGATGACGTTCGTCGTCGGTGTCCAGTTCCGGTGGCGGGATATCGTAACTGCGGCGCCAGATGTGCACCTGATCATCGCCATATTTGGCCGCAGTCTCGCCCTTGTTAAGTCCTTGCAGACCGCCGTAATGACGTTCATTCAAGCGCCAGTCGCGAACGACCGGAATCCACATGAGGTCCATCTGATCCTGTATGTGCCACAACGTACGAATGGCGCGCTTGAGTACCGAGGTAAACGCAATATCAAATTCGTAGCCAAGCTCATCGAGCAAACAGCCGGCGTCTATCGCTTCTTTATTTCCTTTTTCGGTAAGATCGACATCCGTCCAGCCCGTGAACAGGTTCTTCAAATTCCAGTCACTTTGTCCGTGACGACACAAAACAAGCTTGCCAGCCATTACTACTCCAGTCTTGATCCGTCCGCACGAGGTGCGGATTAATTCGAAATCAGGTCCCGAAATTCCTGCGCTGCAACGCTGAGCGTAGCAAAATCAATGTCGTCACGTAATTTCATTTCATCGATGATTTGCTTGAAGCGATCGACTTCAGATGCGTGCTTCTTAAGCCAGGCTGCAACTATCTTCCCCGGGTCTTGCTTGCTGCGCGCCTTGAGCAACTGGAACGCGAGTTTACGCCGCAAGCGGTAAAACTCATCGCGCAGATTACTGCGTGCCATTGCCTGCCAGCGACCGTCGACTTCGAGGTCCTCGGCCTGATTATGCAGCCAGTACAGTGTCAATTCGTCATTGAATATCGAGTAAAGACGACCGGCATCGAGTACGTCGCGCTTGCGCTCGGCGGCGAGGTCGGCCATGTCGAGGGCCGGTCGCGTGAGCAGCAGCAGCGACATGCGATTGGCGAGTTTCTCAGGTACGCCCATCGCAATGTAACGTTGCTCCGCGCGCTCATGGCGGGTTCTGGCGGCTCGGGACACGTAAGCGCTGGAACGCGAATATATTCGAGCCATGTTGTCTTTCAGGCGACCAACTGCTTTGACGATATCGAGGCCATCGCCGTATTGCTCGATCAACCAGTAACAGACATGGCGCAAGGTTCGACTGACTTCGAACATCATTGACACCTGCGCGCTGGCGGGGATCTCGTAGTCCATCGATTCGATTTTTCTGAGCAACGGTCCGGCACGGCAGATGATACGCGCTATTTCATACGCCCGAGCCACAGTGAGGATATTCGCGCCGGTATCCACCTGCACGCGTTTGACGAAGGCCGGACCCATGCGATTGACGAGATCATTGGCGACCAGCGTTGCGAGGATTTGGCGGCTCAACCGATGGCCTGGCAGCAAGTCTGCGTAACGCTGCCTGAGCACCGACGGAAAATAGCGTTGTGGATCAATTGCCAGAAAGTCCACGAGCGATGCTTCAGAGTCAATCAAGCCATTGTATAAATCGATCTTGGCGTAACTGAGGACAACAGCCAGCTCGGGCCGGGTGAAACCGAGCTTGCGACTACGCCGTTCGTCAATCTGCACCTCATCGGGTAGGAATTCGATCTCCCGGTCCAATAAGCCTGTGTGTTCGAGATCACTGATCAGACGTGCCGTTTCGTCAATACGGTCGGCAGACAGGGTTTCGCTCATGCTGATCGATTGTGTTTGCAAGTAATTATTCCGCAACACAAGTTTTGCGACGCTGTCAGTCATCGACTCGAGTAAGACGTTGCGTTTCGAGCGCGACATATTTTTTTGTTTAACGACATCAGTTAGCAGAATCTTGATGTTCACTTCGCGGTCCGAACAATCGACGCCCGCAGAATTGTCGATGAAGTCCGTATTGATACGACCGCCGCAAAGGCTGTATTCGACGCGCGCCAATTGCGTCAATCCCAGGTTGCCACCTTCACCGATGACCTTGCAGCGCAGTTCGTTGGCGTTTACGCGTACGCCGTCGTTACTGCGGTCCCCGACGTCCACGTGACCTTCGTGACTGGCTTTTGCGTAGGTACCGATGCCACCGTTCCACAGAAGGTCAACCGGCATCTTGAGAATTGCTTTGATCAACTGATCGGGTTTGAGAGATGTCGCATCAATGTCCAGCAATTTGCGAACTTCATTGCTGAGTCGAACGGTCTTCGCCTGACGGGAAAATACACCACCGCCTTTTGAGATCAGGGAATCATCGAAGTCCTCCCAACTTGTGCGCGGTGTTTGGAATAGGCGCTGACGCTCCTTGAAACTGCCCGCGATGTCCGGGTCCGGGTCCAGGAAAATATTGCGATGATTGAATGCTGCGACCAGCCTGATCTTGCGTGACAGGAGCATGCCATTACCGAAAACATCGCCCGCCATGTCGCCAATGCCCGCAACGGTAAAAGGGTCCTTCTGGGTGTTAAGGCCAAGCTCCCGGAAATGTCTTTTTACCGCTTCCCAGGCACCTTGCGCGGTAATACCCATCTTCTTGTGGTCGTATCCCGCCGAGCCGCCGGACGCGAATGCATCATCAAGCCAGAAACCATACTCCGCAGAAATTCCATTCGCGATATCTGAAAATGTAGCGGTGCCTTTGTCTGCGGCGACTACAAGGTAGGGGTCATCGCTGTCACGCCGCACAATTCCTTCAGGCGTGACAACCTTGCCATCAATGACGTTGTCCGTGAGATCGAGTAACGCCCTGATGAATGTCTTGTAGCAATGGATTCCATTTTGCATGATTGCGTCGCGATCACCAACAGGCGCGCGTTTTGGGAAAAACCCACCCTTCGCACCGGTTGGAACAATCACCGTGTTTTTTACGACCTGCGCCTTCATCAGGCCAAGCACTTCGGTACGAAAATCTTCACGCCGGTCAGACCAGCGCAGACCGCCGCGTGCAATGTCGCCACCACGAAGGTGCACACCCTCAACTTCGGGCGAGTAGACGAATACTTCGAATTTCGGCCTCGGTAACGGCACCTCCGGCAAGCGCGCCGGATCTACCTTGATCGAGATATAGGATTTGGGTTTGCCATTTTCTGTCAGAAAATAGTTGCTGCGCAGTGTGGCACCAATGCCGCTCGCAAACGCTGCGAGGATCCGGTCTTCATCGACGTTCTTTGCTTTCGCGACACCGCGTGCAACTTGTTTCCTGACCCTCTTTAGTTCACGAGACCGACGGGTCTTTCCGATGTCGGGGTCAAATTGAAGTTCAAACTGCTCAACCAGCAACGGCACCAGACCGGAGTGTGCGACCAGCACGTCTTCCATATAGGCCTGACTAAATGGCAGCCCGAGTTGCAGAATGTGTTTTGCATAGCAGCGCAGCAGAGCCGTCTGGCGCCAATCGAGCCCACTTGCAAGGATCAATCGATTGAGGCCGTCATTTTCGGCATCGCCTCTCGTAACTGCCAGAAAGCATTCTTCGAAGCGTGTATCGACGGCTTCGAAATCAACCGTACCGCCACCCTCATGCACCAGATGAAAGTCCTGCAACCAGAACGATTTTTCGGACGCCAGATTTGCCTCGTACGGGCGCTCCGAGTACACATCCACGCCCATGTTTTCAATGACCGGCAATGCGTCCGAAAGTGAGATTGGCTGCTTCGTACTATAAATCATGAAATGCAAATGGCCGGGTTCCAGATTTTCAGGTACGTACAGGTCGACAGTTCGCGCCACATTGTCGTTGAGCATGGCGTCAATGCGCTGCACGTCGGAACAGGCCTCCGGTGGTTTCGTATCAGCCTGATAACCCGGTGGAAATATTTGCCCAAAAGCGCCGAAGAGGCGATAGCCTTCTTCGAGGCCAAACTGTTCCAGCAACTCTTCTTGAAACCGGTCGGACCACGTCACTACGAGATCTGCGATACGCTTCTCAATATTTTGGATACTGACGCGCGGCCGCCGGCCCTCCACCGTACGCACAATAATGTGTACACGGGCAAGGGCGGATTCGGATATTTGTACGGCAGAATCGACGCTCAGACCCTCAAACGTTTCCATCAGCAATGCTTCAACGCGCTTCCTGATCGCGGTCGTATATTTTTCACGAGGTATGAATACGAGGCACGAGAAGAATCGCCGAAAGGTATCTCGCCGCAGAAAAAACTTAACGCGCTGTCTGTCCTGAAGATTCAAGATACCCGCGGTCGTACGAGCCAGATCCTGGACAGTACTTTGAAAAAGCTCTTCCCGCGGGTAGGTCTCAATGATGTGGGACAGCGCCTTGCCGCGGTGCCCGTATTGATCGACGTGGGCTCTTTCGAATATTTTTGTGATTTTATGGCGTAGCAACGGAATGTATTTGGGGCTCTCGTTGTAGGCTACGGAGGTCAGCAGGCCGATGAATCGCCGTTCACCAATCGCATTGCCCTTCTTGTCGTAGATTTTCACGCCGACGTAATCGAGGAACGCCGAGCGATGTACGGTCGATCGTGAATTCGCTTTGGTTAGTATCAGCCAGTCCCTGGACCGCGTCAGCCGTTTCATCTCAGCCGTCAGTTCAATGGATTTGGAGCCGCGACTATCGCCGCTTAATACGCCGAGGCCACTGCCTGCAACCGAGTTCAGGAAGGTCCGTTTGCCCCTGTGTGACAATTTGTATTCCCGGTAGCCGAGAAACGTAAAATGGTCATCAACCATCCACTCAAGCAATGCCTGACTTTCCGCGCGCAGTAGCGGGTCAACACCTTTCGGCCCATTCTTTAGTAGATTGCGAGTCTCGCACATGCGGTCGCGCATCTTCTGCCAGTCACGCACCGACACCCGGACGTCGCGCAGGACCTTGTTGATCTCCTGACGTAATATCTTCAATTCCGCTGGATCAGTCTCTCGTGCGATCGCGAAGCGGATAAACGATTCCCGTGTCGCGTCCTTGTCGCCGGATTTCGCTATCGCCGTTATTTTCCCCCTGCCGTTTCGGCGCACGGAAATGATCGGGTGTACCGTAATGTGAACGGCCAGGTTGTGTCGATTGATCGCGGCAGCAACAGAGTCGACGAGAAAAGGCATATCGTCGTTGACCATTTCGACAAAAGTGTACGGTGATTGGTAACCGTGTTCTTTTTCGGTTGCGTTGAAAACGCGCAGCAAGGCCTGTCCCTTGCGACGCGTGGCACCGAACTCGAGATGATCAATGGCCGCCCGCGCCATTTTTTTCTCCGATCGGCCCTGTAGATCTTCAACCGGCACGTTTGCAACGTATTGGCGAAGGAATTGCTTGATTTGAGAGGGTTTTGGAAGAGTCTTCGACTTGACTCGCGAGGAGATTATGGCATCGACGATCTTCTTTTTCATGTCGCCGATCCGTCGCTGTGCTTTTGATGCCACGTTGCTGCTCCGGTCGGTCGCGCCGACCTGATAATTAGGGGGATCCGATCAGGCTGGCCTGGGCAAGCAATCGTTCCATAATATTGTTGAGTTCGGTTATTTCTTCAGCATTGAAACCTTCCAGAAGATCACGCTCGAATTGCAGCGCCAGCTGTGCGATCTCATCGTGCAGTTTTTTTCCATCTTCAGACAGGTTCAGGATTGACCGGCGTTTGTCGGCATCGGCGAATTCACGATCGATACGGCCATTTTTTATCAATTTGGTGACGGCGCGGCTCACGGCGACCTTGTCCATTAATGTGCGCTCGGCGACCTCAACGGCGGAGAGGCCCGGGAAGCGCCCGAGTACGGCAATGACGCGCCATTCGGGTATCGAAACGTTAAATCGCTTGTCGTAGGCCCTGGCGACGGTCGTGCTAACCGTATTGGACAATACTGCCAACCGATACGGCAGAAAATTTTCTAATCTCAGCTCGTTATCCATAGGGCAAACTTATCACGCGAGATGCGGCAGGGCGAGATACTCCGCGGACTGCATCTCGATAAGCCGACTCACCGTGCGGTCAAATTCGAAGGACAAACGCTTCCCCGTATAAATGGATTCCGCTGTATTTGATGCTGAAATAATGAGTTTGACGCGGCGATCATAAAATTCGTCGACAAGTGCGATAAATCGGCGTGTCTGGTCTTCGCGCATGGGATCGAGTTCCGGTACGCCGGATACGATGACACTGGGATACCAGCGTGCGAGTTCAATGTAATCGGACTGGCTGCGCGGTCCGTCACAAAGTGCGGTGAAATCAAACCACGCGATCCCCTTGGCACACTTGAGCGCCGTTACAGGGCGGCCATTTATTTCGAGGTCGTGGTTTTCACGGATCTGGCTGGTGGCCGATTCGTCGAAAAAGAAATTCAGCTTTTGCGTTGCCTGATGGTCCTCGGGTGTCAGAAATGTGCCGGCCTGTTGCAGCAGGCGCAGTCGATAGTCCGTTCCGCTATCCATATGAACCACGTTCGTGTTCTTGTTGAGCATCTCGATCGCCGGCAGGAATTGTTGCCGCTGCAGCCCATCCTTGTACAGGTCATCCGGTTTGGAGTTCGAGGTAGTAACGAGTATCACGCCGCGCTGAAAAAGCCCATCCAGTAGCCGCCCCAGGATCATGGCATCCGCAATGTCGCTGACGAAAAACTCGTCAAAGCACAAGACGCGGATTTCAGCTGCGATATCCTCGGCCACTTTGTCCAGCGGGTCTTCGATTTCGCCCAGCACGCGCAGTCGGTTGTGAACGTCGTGCATCATGCGGTGAAAATGAATACGCTTTTTTTGCGCGACTTTCAGGCTGTCATAAAACAAATCCATCAGGAAAGTCTTGCCGCGTCCGACACCGCCCCAGATATAAAGGCCCCTGACCGCACTTCTCGTCGCTCGTGACCCGCCTGAGAAGTAATTCAGCCATCCTCGACTGGCGGGTTTGCGCTTTTGAATTTGCCGCTGCAGGTCTTCGAGTCGTGCAATGACATCGAGTTGACCGGGATCGCGGAGGTGGCCTTCTCGGGCAAGACTGTCCTCATATGCCTGGCGAATTTCCAATCTACCCTTTTACCTGTATTTTCGACGCTTATGCAGCCCGGCAAGATTACATTGCTGGAAATAAAGTCGCCACAAGGAAACCAGGTCTGATGTCGGAAGCAATCGAACGCGAATCCATGGAATTTGACGTTATTATCGTTGGTGGAGGGCCAGCCGGGCTGGCAGCCGCGTGCCGCCTGATGCAACTGGACTCAGGCTTGAATATTGTCGTGGTGGAGAAAGGCTCCGAGATTGGTGCGCATATTTTGTCGGGCAATGTTTTTGAGCCAACGGGTCTGGACGAATTATTTCCGGACTGGAAGCAGCAGGGCGCACCCGTCAAAACGCCGGTTACCGGTGACCGGGTTCATTACCTGACCAGTGAATCGGGTGCGATACCGGTTCCGGGCCTGTTTCTGCCACGCCCAATGCACAATCACGGTAACTACATCATCAGTCTCGGTCAGCTGTGCCAGTGGATGGGTGATCAGGCCGAGGCGATGGGCGTGAACGTCTTTCCAGGATTCGCTGCGTCGGAGGTCTTGTACGATGTCGATGGACGAGTAAGCGGCGTCGCAACCAGTGATATGGGCGTTGGCAAGGATGGCGAGCGCAAGTCGTCCTTTCAGGCGGGCTACGAATTGCTGGGCAAATACACGATTTTTGCCGAGGGTGTGCGCGGAAACCTGAGCGAATTGCTCATGGACAAATTCGATCTGCGCGCCAACGCAGATCCGCAACACTATGGCATTGGCTTCAAGGAGGTTTGGGAAATCTCCCCGGAGTTACATGAAGAGGGTCTGGTTGTGCATACGGCCGGCTGGCCGCTGGACTCGAAAACAGAGGGTGGTGGTTTCCTGTACCACGCAGCGGATAACAAAGTATTCGCCGGATTCATTATTGCGTTGAATTACAAGAATCCGCATTTGGCACCCTTTGAGGAATTTCAACGTTGGAAATTACACCCGAAGATTCGCCGCTACCTGGACGGTGGCAAACGCATCGCGTACGGCGCGAGAGCGGTTAACAAAGGCGGAATCCAGTCTCTTCCCAAGCTGGCGTTTCCGGGTGGCATGTTGGTCGGCTGCAGCGCCGGGTTCTTGAATGGCGTGAAAATAAAAGGCGCTCACACAGCGATCAAAACAGGCATGTTGGCCGCCGAATGCGTCCAAAAAGCATTGGCAGCAGGCGCTGACGCCGCGGCTGAGCTTGTCGATTTTGATGCAAACGTCAAAGCATCCTGGGCCTACAAAGAAATGCACTCGGGCCGAAATTTCGGACCTGGCCTGCATAAGTTCGGTAGTTTCTGGGGCGCAGCCTTCGCCTTCATCGACCAGAATATCTTCTTCGGCAAATTGCCATTTACCTGGCACAATCCAGACCCGGACCATGAGTCACTCGCAAAAGCATCCGACGCGAAAATCATCGATTACCCGAAACCGGACGGCAAGCTGACATTTGACCGCATGTCATCAGTATTCCTGTCGAGCACCAATCACGAAGAAGATCAGCCGTCACATCTGAAACTCAAGGATGAGTCGATCCCGATTTCTTACACCCTTCCGGAATTTGACGAACCGGCACAACGTTACTGTCCGGCCGGTGTCTACGAAATCGTGGAAGAGGGTGGCGAGAAAAAACTCGAGATCAGCGCCGCAAACTGCGTGCATTGCAAGACCTGTGATATCAAAGACCCGAAACAGAACATTATCTGGACAGTCCCCGAAGGCGGCGGTGGACCAAACTATTCAAACATGTAGGAGCGCGCCCAGCGCGCGACCTCACCACAAGGGCCACAAGCGGCGGTCGTAACGAGGTCGCGCGCTGGGCGCGCTCCTACTTTGGCTGCATCCTGATAGCACCATCAATACGGATTGTTTCGCCGTTTACCACCGGGTTGCCGTAGATGAAGGCCGCTGTGTCTGCGTATTCTTCCGGGCGGCCGAGTCTTGGTGGGAATGGGATTTGTTTGCCTAAAGAGTCCTGAACGTCTTCCGGCATACCCGCCAGCATTGGGGTCATGAATATGCCTGGTGCAATCGTATTTACGCGAATTCCGAATTGTGCGAATTCTCTGGCCAGCGGCAACATCATTCCGACCACACCGCCTTTCGATGCCGAGTAGGCGGCCTGGCCAATTTGGCCCTCAAATGCGGCTACCGATGCCGTGCTGATTACAACGCCACGTTCGCCCTCTGCATTTGGCTCATTCTGCTGCATGACGGCGGCGGCTTCTTTCGTGACGTTGTAGCTGCCGATCAGATTGATCTGGATAACGCGATTGAAAATCTCAGTTGGCCAGGTTCCTTCTCGTCCCAGAGTTCGGCCTGCGGTTGCGATGCCGGCACAGTTGACCGCGAGGGTTATGCCGCCCATGAATTCCTTCGCTTCCTGAATCGCTGCTTTGACGGCATCCTCGTTCGAAACGTCAGTACTGACGAACATCGATCGATCGCCAAACTTCGCAACACTGGCAACACCCTGTTCTTCGTTTACGTCCATTAAAACGACCTGGCCACCGGCAGCGATGACTCGTTCGGCCGTTGCGAATCCGAGTCCGGATGCGCCACCTGTGACTACCGCTTTTGCACTTGCAAGATCCATGAGTTTTCCTAGTTAATTTCGATTCCGATTGCGGTTGCTTCGCCGCCACCGATACAAAGCGATGCCACTCCGCGTTTCAGGTTTCGATTACGCAATGCGTGCAGCAGTGTGACGATTATTCTTGCGCCGGTTGCACCGATCGGATGGCCGAGTGCGCAAGCGCCGCCGTTGACATTCACCTTGGCATGATCCAGCCCGACATCGGTCATCGCTGCCATGGTTACGCAGGCGAATGCTTCGTTGATTTCGTACAGGTCAACATTATCCGGATTCCAGCCGAGCCTTTCGTGCAATGCCTTGATAGCAAATACCGGAGCCGTCGTGAACCATTCGGGTTCATGCGCAAAGCCGGAGTGGCCAACGATGGTTGCCAGCGGATCGAGTCCACGCTTATCTGCTTCGCCGGCGCTCATAAGCAACAACGCAGCCGCGCCATCCGATATGGATGATGAGCTGGCGGCGGTCACCGTGCCGTCTTTGGCAAAAGCCGGCCGTAGAGTCGGAATTTTCTCGGGCCTGGCAACAGCGGGTCCCTCGTCCTTGTCGACGGTGACATCACCCTTTCGAGTACTAATCGTCACGGGGGCAATCTCGGCATCAAATGCGCCGCTGGTAACGGCGGCACGTGCACGATTGACCGATTCGATCGCAAATGCGTCCTGATCCTCGCGGCTAAAGCCGTACTTCTTTGCGGTAATTTCTGCAAAATGCCCCATCATGTTGCCGTCGGCGGGATTTTGCAGTCCGTCGAAAAACATGTGGTCAAGCGTCTGCTGGTGGCCCATTCGATATCCGTCACGCGCCTTTGGCAGCAGGTAGGGAGCGTTGCTCATGGATTCCATACCGCCGGTAACAACAACCCCGGCGCTGCCAACCTTAATCAGATCGTGGCCCAGCTGGGTCGTTTTCATGCCTGAACCGCACACTTTGTTGACCGTTGTGCAACCGGCACCGATCGGAATACGCGCCTTGATAGCAGCCTGACGAGCCGGTGCCTGACCGACTCCGGCCGGAAGTACGCAGCCCAGCAAGACTTCGCTGATTCTCGCAGCATCCACTTGAGACTCTTCAAGACAGGCGCGAATCGCCGTGGCCGCAAGGTCCGGGCTCGAGGCACCTGAAAGCGTCCCTTGAAACGCGCCCAGCGGCGTTCGTCTGGCGGCAACAATGACAACAGCATCAGAACTCATTTCGGGTGTCTCCAGCGGGCAATTATTGATCAGCGTGCGCTACTTTCGTGTAATTGCGATCGATGCACAATATAGGGAATCTGGTAGTCCGATTCAGGACTTTTTGTCGCTTGTATCGCGGTCTAGCAAATCAGGTTCGCCGACGGCCGCGATTATGCTCTGGCGGCAGGCTTCTGCGAGCTTCCTGGAAGAAGCGTAGGCGTCATCGCCGGGTGCAAAAGCCGGCAGGATATCGATGACGAGATCCGCAAGTCGTGGCAGGTGTCGCCCCGAGGGCATCATTGCACGGCTGCCCAGGATTGCCACTGGTACTACCGGCATATTGCTCTTGATGGCGGCAACGAAGGCGCCAGGGCGAAATCGCCCAACGCCTCGCTCAAGAAGAAACGTGCCCTCCGGGAAGAATCCCAGTGATTCTCCTTCCTGAGCTGCTTTGACGAGCTGCCGCGCATCGCGGGAACTACCGACGGTTTCCTTTCGCTCGACAAATTTCGCGCCGGATCGGCGCAACAGGAAATGGACAACCGGTATGTCTCGCATTTCACCTTTAATGACGAACCTGAATCGCGCCGGCAAATAACCGTTCAACAGCGGGCCGTCGACATAGCTGGCGTGATTTGCGACCACGACACAGCTATCCAGCGGCAAATTGTCGATGCCGTGCAGCGTGACCTTAACGCCAGCCAAAACGAAGATCATCCTGGCCGCAAACGTGACCAACCGCTGCCTTCGATAACGCCCGGGGACCAGTAACGCGACAATCAGCGAAAAAAGGCAGACCAGCGCAAAACAGGCCCAGGCCCAAAGGCCCCAGAGGAAATTAGTGACGTATGTGACCCAGTTCACCTTATGTTAATGCCTTATCGATTCTGTGACAGCGGTCACGCCTTGCTTCCAACGTCGTGCCCATACTCATAAACCTTGATAAATCCGTCGCTTGGCGGTGCATCGACAATCTTGCCGGGAGTCGGAACGGCGTATGCTACCAGTCCGACAGCCCGGTTGGCAGATGTATCGCAGCAAAGGATTGCGCGACTATAAAAGATGGACGTTATGGGTAGTAGTAACAAGCAAAACACGCCAGAGTCATTGACTGTCACTCGTTCGGAGGAACTGGTGGACCAATTCCTCGATGCCATATGGATGGAGCGAGGACTGTCCAAGAATACTCTGGGTGCCTATCGTGCTGATCTGATGACACTGGCCCGTGCTCTTGCCGAAAAAAGCAGGACGATTGATAAGGCCGAGAAATCCGATTTGCTGGATTTTATTGCCACACGTGTTGAAAGTGGTGCGAAGCCCCGTTCTACCGCCCGCCAGCTGTCCAGTTTCCGCCGTTTCTTCCGTTACATTGTGCGCGAAGGTATGCGAGTTGACGATCCGACCGCAGACATCGAAATGCCGCGCATTGGTCGCTCATTGCCGAAGTCACTGTCTGAGGAAGAAGTCGACTCATTGTTAAATGCTCCGAATACCGATGAGCCGCTGGGCCATCGCGACCGGGCGATGCTTGAGTTGCTGTATGCAACCGGACTCAGAGTTTCGGAGTTGATTAACCTCAA
The DNA here is from genome assembly GCA_021773095.1 of Woeseiaceae bacterium. Lineage (GTDB taxonomy): Bacteria > Pseudomonadota > Gammaproteobacteria > Steroidobacterales > Woeseiaceae > UBA1847. Next base: position 80,651 of record JAJFKR010000040.1, read on the forward strand.
GTTATCTCAGGTCAATTTCAATCAGGGTGTCCTGCGAATCGTCGGTAAGGGCGATCGTGAACGCCTGATTCCGGTGGGTGAAGAATCCCAAACCTGGTTAAAAGAATTCATCAACGGTCCGCGCATGGAGATTCTCCTTGAGCGTCAGACTGATTACATGTTCCCGACCCGCCGTGGCGATCGCATGACCCGCCAGGCTTTTTGGCACATTATCAAGCGCTACGCCGAAAAAGCCGGCGTGCGCCAGAAAATGTCACCGCACAGCTTGCGCCATGCGTTCGCGACACACCTCCTTAATCGGGGTGCTGATTTGCGAGTTTTGCAGATGTTGCTGGGGCACAGCGATCTGTCTACGACGCAAATCTATACGCATGTGGCTCGTGAGCGGCTTAAGGATCTGCACGGCGAACACCACCCGCGTGGCTAATGCGTTTCGGTGTTGCTGACTCGTCTGATAGACTTCGCGATCTCACGGAACCGCTAGCACACGAAACGGTCCCATAATTCGGGTCTTTGTCGTTCAGGAATTGCCTACATGAGTCGTACCACATCCGTTTCTTACTCATTTTTGATCATTGCTTCAATGGTCAGCGGACCCGTATTCGCGGCTGAAGACCCGGCCCTTGAAGAGGTCCGCAACAAGATAGATGCGATGTTCCCGGAAATTGGCGGCGAGAATGTCAACGGCAGTCCGGTCGATGGCTGGTACACCATTCAAAAGGGCTCAATTGTTGCGTACATATCTGCGGACGGTCGTTACCTGCTGCAAGGCGATATGATTGATCTTGATCAGCAAACGAATCTTAGCGAGCAGGCCAGATCACAATCCCGCCTGAAGTTGATATCGTCGGTCAGTGATGACGAGGTCATTCTGTTCTCGCCGGCTGACGTCAAACATTCAATAACCGTGTTTACCGATGTCGAATGCACATACTGCCGCAAGCTGCACAGTCAAATAGATGACTATCTTGCAGAAGGCATTGAGATTCGATACATGCTGTATCCGCGCGGTGGACCCGCGTCGTCTTCATGGAGCACATCAGAAAACGTCTGGTGTGCCAGAGATCGCAACAGCGCATTGACGGCGGCGAAGCTGAGTCGTGATTTCGAATCCCGGAAGTGCGACAAGTCGATGATTTCGATGCACTACAAAACGGGACAGAATGTAGGCCTGTCGGGCACGCCAGCGATCGTACTTGAGGATGGCACACTGCTCAGTGGTTACCTGCCGCCAGCCGCTCTGGCCGCCCGTCTGCAACAGGTTCAGCAGTCGGCAGCGAACTAGGCGCCGGGTATTCCAGGTCAGGACTTCGAGCGTCTGAGCTCGTGGAAGTGCACGCCGTTATTTTCGCCGCGATCTTCAAAGTACTTCCTGAGCGCGAACTCGCCACTGTGAAACGCGAGTTCGTCCCAGGGGATTTCATCCTCGCTGAATAGCTGCGTATCCAGACTTTCTTCACCGACACCAAATCCGCCGACAAGTTTGCCGCAGAAAAATATGTGCACCTGGCCCGCGTCAACAACATCGACCGAGGCAAACTGGTGGCTGATATCGACCGTCGCACATGCCTCTTCGAGCGTCTCTCGAGCGGCGCCGCCTGCCAGTGTCTCACCGAGCTCCATGAATCCTGCAGGAATCGTCCAGAATCCGTAGCGCGGCTCGATCGATCGTTTACAGAGCAGTATTTTGCCTTCGCTCTCGACAATACAGCCGACAACGATCAACGGGTTTTGATAATGAACGGTCCCACAATCGTCACAGATCGCTCGCTCGCGATTGTCGTCGTTGGGGACTCTGCGGCTGATGGCACCGCCACAACTTGAACAGAAATTCATATTGTCGGCCAGTATGGGTCGCGGCAACCGTACAAGACCGCACTGGAATCCACAACCTTTCGGCTTCAATGCGGTGTCGCTAGTGGCTCGAAATTACAGATGAAAAGTCTTCTACTATGATTAGCCTGATTAAGGGAGAGCCGCTATGAGAAGACGACACACTGTTGTGCGAGAAGGGGCAAGGAAATGAGCAAGTATCGAGATGAACTGCCGCAATTGTCCGGCGGACTGTTTTTAACTGACGGCGGAATTGAAACCGATCTCATATTCAATCACGGCATCGAAATCCGGGAATTTGCGGCGCATACACTCCTGCCCGATGCTGGTGGCCGTGAAGCAGTTGCTCACTATCTCCGCGGATACCTCAGACTCGCGAACGAGTACGATGCCGTGGCTAAATGTTTTTGGCGCTTGCTGCGGTGCCGATCTGCGTCATGTCGCGGAGATAGCGAAGGCGGTGAGTCGCTAGTTCTACAATGAAATAGCACTTAACTCATTGTTTTGTAATTGTTTTTCAGTATAATACTGTATACAATACCAGTAGTCTCCTATCACAAGGAAGTGCCATGAAAGCCGCCACTGACCTCGCTCCGATCGAAGATCTCGATCGTAATATTCTCACTCTCTGTAAGCACATCAATGCCGCAACTTATGAGTTGCTGGTCCTCATCCGTGAGTTCGATGAACGGGCCGGTTGGCTGAAGTGGGGCCTTGAGAACTGTGCCGAGTGGCTGGCGTATCGGTGTGACTTTAGTATGACCACAGCCCTTGAGAAGGTGCGGGTTGCCCATGCTTTAAAGACACTGCCGGGCATTTGTGAAGCATTCGCCTCCGGGGAGTTGTCGTATTCGAAAGTACGGGCCCTGACACGCGTGGCGAATAAAGGCAACGAAGAGGATTTACTGGTGTTTGCTCTTCGTTCCACAGCAACCCACGTGGCCGAGCGATGCCGT
>JAJFKR010000005.1 GCA_021773095.1 Woeseiaceae bacterium
TAGCCCTTCGCTTTACCGAGGACTTTCTTATGGCGGGCTTTGGCGGTTACGCCACTCTTAACTCTGGCCATCTCTCAATCTCCTCTTAACTATAAGGGAGCATGCGGCGCACGCTCTTTACGTCAGCTTCATGCACCTGCAGGGTCTTACCCAGGTTGCGTTTACGCTTTGACTTCTTTTTGGTAAGGATGTGATTGAGATGGGACTGGGCGCGCTTGAAGCCACCTTTACCCGTCTTCTTGAAGCGCTTGGCCGCGCCACGGTTGGTTTTCATCTTAGACATTTTCATTCCTTAAGCCTTGCTACGTACCGGCTTATTCCGGCCGCTGCAGGCGGGTAGAGCTATCCGGGTTGTCACACCCTTCAGCCATTACTCACTTTTACTGCTGTGATTAAATTCTTACCTAGTGCTTCTTAGGCGCGATTACCATGATCATCTGCCGTCCTTCCATCTGCGGCATTTGTTCAACCGTGCCATATTCTTCCAGGTCATCTCTGACCCGGGTCAGGAGCTGCGCACCCAATTCCTTGTGCGCCATCTCCCGGCCTCTGAATCTCAACGTGACTTTGGTTTTGTCGCCAATTTCCAGAAAATGCACGAGCTTGCCGAGCTTGATCTGGTAGTCACCTTCGTCTGTTCCCGGACGAAACTTGATCTCTTTTACGTGTACCTGTTTCTGTTTGCGTTTCGCGGACTGGGCCTTCTTGTTTTGTTCGAACAAGTACTTGCCGAAATCCATAATTCGGCACACGGGCGGTTCAGCGTTTGGCGATACCTCAACGAGGTCCAGGCCCTCCTCTTTCGCCAGCTCGATGCCAGCCCTGAGACTCATGACACCTGCTTGTTCGCCCTCTGAGTCGATCACTCGAACCTCAGCGGCCTCGATTTCGTCATTGCGCCTTACGCGCTTTGTAACTGCGATACCCAAATCCTCCGGTCACTAAACAATCCCGACACTTTAAAAGGCCACGTCAAACTGCCGCAGCCAGTGCGGGAACGCGATTCTATATAGCCGCCACGCAGGATACAACCTTGGAAACCATAAATTGGTGGGCGATGGTGGTCTCGAACCACCGACCTCCACGATGTCAACGTGGCGCTCTACCCCTGAGCTAATCGCCCTACCCCTTTGTGGGGACGCGTAAGATACTGAAGCATATGGTGAACTGCAAGGCTTCTTAGACGGCTTTTCGGTCAGCCAGTCCCAGCGAGTAGTTGCGCATCCGCTGGATATCATCGCGCAAGCGTGCTGCCTCCTCAAATTCGAGGTCCCTGGCGGCTTTCAGCATCAGTTTTTCGAGCTTGGCGGCCTTCCTGACGAGTTGCTCAGGACTCAAAACGTCATAGGGCACCTTGTCATCACCGACCATTCTGACCTCGGTCTGCGGATTCGGGTAGGCCGCCTCCATGATGTCGGTCACTTTCTTGACGATCGATTCGGGCTTGATACCGTGTTTCTTGTTGTGCGCTTCCTGTCGTTCGCGCCGCCGCCGGGTCTCCTCCATCGCGCGCTCCATGGAGCCGGTCATTTTGTCGGCATACAGTATCGCCGTGCCATTAATGTTTCGTGCTGCCCTGCCCATTGTCTGTATCAAGGATCGGTCAGAGCGCAAGAAGCCTTCCTTATCGGCATCCAGAATAGCGACCAGCGATACCTCGGGCATATCCAGTCCCTCGCGCAACAAATTGATACCTACTAGCACATCAAACGCTCCCAAGCGTAAATCACGAATAATCTCGGTTCGCTCAACCGTACCAATGTCCGAATGCAGGTAGCGGACGCGCACGCCGTGTTCCTGCAAGTAGTCTGTCAGGTCCTCTGCCATGCGCTTCGTCAGCGTGGTAATCAGGACGCGTTCTTCAACCGCTACACGCCGGGATATCTCTGACAGGACGTCATCAACCTGCGTTCTGGCGGGACGGACTTCGACCTTGGGATCGATGAGTCCCGTCGGGCGCACCAACTGCTCGACGACATTGTCGGTGAATTCATCCTCGTATTTACCCGGTGTCGCCGACACGTACAGTGTTTGCGGTGACAGGCCTTCAAACTCGTCGAAACGAAGTGGTCTGTTGTCGAGCGCCGATGGCAACCGAAAACCGTGTTCAACAAGAGTTTCCTTGCGAGACCGGTCACCTTTGTACATCGCCCCCAGTTGCGGCACGGTCACGTGGCTTTCATCGATGACGAGGATGGCATTTTCAGGGACGTAATCGAACAAACACGGCGGCGGTTCGCCGACCTCGCGGCCTGACAGATAGCGGGAGTAGTTCTCGATTCCAGAGCAATACCCAAGTTCTCTTATCATCTCCAAATCAAATAAGGTTCGTTGTTCAAGTCTTTGAGCTTCAAGAAGTTTTTGATTCTCACGGAGGTACACCAGGCGCTCTTTTAGTTCTACCTTGATCTGCTCGCAGGCCTCGAGCAGCCGCTCTCTTGGCGTCACATAGTGGCTTTTCGGGAAGATTGTTAATCTCGGCACGCGGCGCACGACCTCTCCCGTCAGCGGATCGAAGTAGGACAGCGACTCGATTTCATCATCGAACAACTCAATACGAACGGCATCTTTCTCCGATTCGGCCGGGAACACATCGATGACATCCCCTCGCACGCGATAGGTACCCTGAGACAAGTCCAGTTCATTACGCTTGTATTGCAACTCCGCAAGCCTCCGCAGCAGGCTTCGTTGATCAAGTCGATCACCGCGCCCAAGGTGCAAAACCATACTGAAGTAAGCCTCGGGATCGCCCAGGCCGTATATCGCGGAGACAGTGGCGACAATGATTACGTCGGGGCGTTCGATTAACGCCTTGGTTGCCGACAAACGCATCTGCTCAATGTGCTGATTGATCGATGCGTCTTTCTCTATGTAGGTGTCCGAGCTCGGCACGTAGGCCTCTGGCTGGTAGTAATCGTAATAGGAGACGAAATACTCGACTGCGTTGCGCGGAAAGAACTCGCGCATCTCTCCGTAGAGTTGTGCGGCCAGTGTCTTGTTGGGCGCGAGTATGATCGCCGGCCGCTGTGAACGGCTGACGATACTGGCAACTGTAAACGTCTTGCCCGATCCCGTTACACCCAACAGCGTCTGCCGCGCCAGACCATCGTCAAGACCTTCCAGTAATCCGGAAATAGCTTTGCCCTGGTCACCCGCCGGCTCAAAATCCGACACCAGCGTTAGCCGGTCGCGATCATCGCTGAGTTGCTTGGGAAGGTCTGCTGATTGTCGTACCATAGCCGGGCATTTAAGAGAGGCAATCGAGTGAGTTTATCAGTTTCCAAAAGAATGGCAGCCATTCAGGCATCACCAACCGGGGCCGTATTGGCGCTTGCCACTGAATTGCGGGCTGCCGGACGGGATATTATCAGCCTGGGAACCGGTGAGCCTGATTTTGACACGCCACAGCACATTAAGGACGCCGCCCAACAGGCGATTAACGACGGTGCCACCAAGTACACGCCCATTGATGGAACGGCAGAACTCAAGTCCGCGATTCAGCAGAAATTCTCGGCGGAAAATTCGCTCAGCTACGATATCTCACAGATCATCGTTTCGAGCGGCGCCAAGCAGTGTCTGTTCAACCTCTGCATTGGGCTCCTGGGGCCCGGGGATGAGGCAGTCATCCCGGCACCCCACTGGGTCTCGTACCCCGACATGGTACGGCTGGCGGGCGCTGAACCCGTTATCGTCGCAGCGGGCATCGAAGCGGACTTCAAGATCACCCCGGCACAGCTGCGAACCGCGATATCTGACAAAACCCGTTTAGTGATACTGAATAGCCCGGGCAATCCGACCGGAGCCAGTTATTCGAAGAGTGAGCTGCAGGCATTGGGGACGGTGCTGGCCGATCATCCGAATATTGTTATTGCCGCCGATGACATCTACGAACATATCCAGTGGGGTTCGAATCCGTTTTGCAGTTTTGCCGCGGCCTGCCCTGGCCTCTTTGACCGCACGGTGACTATAAACGGCGTGTCGAAAGCATACGCAATGACGGGTTGGCGCATTGGCTACTGCGCCGGACCCATTGAACTCATCACGGCAATGAAAACCATCCAGAGCCAAAGCACCTCCAATCCTTGTAGCATATCTCAAGTTGCAGCAGTAGCGGCTTTGTCAGGTGACCAGTCTCCGGTCGTGGAAATGACAACGGCTTACAAGCACCGCCAGGATTTCGTAGTCGCGGCATTGAATGATATCGACGGCTTCGAATGCCGCAGTGGAGAAGGCACTTTTTACGCATTTCCGCGCGTTACCGGGGCGATGAAACACAGGATGCTGACTAGTGACACGGATCTCGTTGCGCTGCTGCTTAATGATGCCGACGTCGCGTGCGTACCGGGTACCGCGTTTGGTGCACCCGGTTACCTGCGGCTGTCATTTGCGTGCTCAATGGAAATGCTCGACGAGGCAATCAATCGAATAAAACGGGCGCTTATGGCTTGACTTCAGACCCCCTCTGAACCAAAATCCCGGCCCGCACCTAGTAGCAACAGCTATCGGTGCCGACCTATTCCCCGATAGCTCAGTTGGTAGAGCGATTGACTGTTAATCAATTGGTCCCTGGTTCGAGTCCGGGTCGGGGAGCCAAATTCGAAAAGGCCTTCTATTGAAGGCCTTTTTTATTCTCGACGACGGTAGAACGCGTCGAAAGTTGGGCTCCAGCTTTCGCCATCATCCGTTGACACTTCGATCAACTGACGAACGCTTCCATCCGCGTTCGGTGTCAACGTCGTTCGATCCAAATAGCGGCTGCCATCAGGGCGACTGATCGTGCCTTGAAATCGCACCCCGTTTCCCTCTGTTTGCTCGACCAGAGTCTTTTCCTTAACGCCACCAGGATTGGCCGCCCACTCGCCCACCCAAAAATCCAGCAGAGAATAGATTTCCTGATCGGCGCACTTTTGCGGCGCTGTCTCCTGGGCAAGCAGACCGGATGTGGTAGCCGAAAGGCAGTAGATAATTGCGGTCAGAAAAATGCGTTTCATGGGTTGTCCTCGCGTCGTTGAATTAGATCACTGGGTTGCGGCAATTTCGATCACAACATTCCACATGAATTGCACCAATTCGACGAACGCCTCCTCAGTGATACGTTCGTTATCGCCATGCGCACCGAAGCCGCTATTTAGCTCCTCGACCGATCGTGACGGCCCTATCCCGTATGCCTGCACACCTTTGGCCCTGACTTGCGCCATATCGGTGGCGCCCGTCGACATGACAGGAAGAACGGTCGCGGCCGGGTACATTTGCCGGGCAACACGCTCCAGTGTCTGAAACATCTCGTTATCAATTTCCGAGGGTGGAGCTGCAGGTCGATAGATGCGCTCCGGAACAATTTCCACACGCGGATCATCTATCACTGTCGCGAGTTTCTGATAGAAGTCCTTGAGGCTTTCATCCGGTAACATGCGAATATCCAGAATGGCACTGGCTTCTGATGGGATAACATTTTTCCTAAACCCTGCGTCTATCACAGTCGGCGCGACAGACGTGCGCGAGATCGAGTAGTGGTACGGAAAATTCTCCAGGAAATACTGCTGAATCGCCTCGCTTTCTTCGGCGTTTTCTACATTATTGTATCGATGTGCATCGGCTGGCTCTGAAATCTCCGCCATTCTCTGGAAGTACTCTCGAGTTGTGTCGTTAAAACGTACTTCTGTCTCCCAGGTGCCGGCCCTGGCAACCGCATTCGCAAGAATCAGAACCGCGTTCTCCAGCGTCGGAATCGACCCATGACTCGGCTTGCCGCGCGCCACGAGCGTGACCCGACGTGGCATTTTTTCGGTCGTCTCAATACCAACGGTTTTTACTTCGTCGTTTTCTATGACGTTTGTGCCACCCTCCGCAAGGCAGTATTCGGCATCAATTACATCAAAATGTTTTTCAACCATGAAGTTGATACCCACTTCCGGCGTTCCTTCCTCGCCTGATTCGGCCAGAAAAATTACATCCCGGTCCAGCTCAACCTCATAACGTTGCAACAGTTTCATCACCATCAAACCGGCCGCAACATTATCTTTATCATCCAGCGCGCCGCGACCGTAAATGAAACCATCCTGTCGCATCCCGCTAAAGGGATCCGCGTACCATTTGTCGGCTTGCACCCCCACAACGTCTGTGTGACCCATAATCAGTATTGGACGCTTTGAACCGTTTCCGTTTATTCGCGCAACCAGATTGGCGCGGGACGCTTCCAGTGCGTACAACTCAGACTGGATTCCCTCATTCCCAAGCTCGGTCTTCAGGTATTCTGCAACCTCGGTTTCATTCCCGGGGGGATTGGAGGAATTGATCTGGATTAGCTCAACGAGGTGATCAATTGACTCCGCACCAACCTCATCCCAATCGATCAAATAGCTTTGTTGTGCGCCAGCAAGTACTGGGAGACTTGACAAAAAAAGGACAAAAATCCAACGCATAGTGTTTCTTCCCTTGCAGATTTTTAGACAGCGGTCGCAGGATATTAGCGCATATCTTGAGCTAAGAGAGACCCTCGATGAGGATCGGCCATCGGAGCACAGGGGGCTTATTCGGAGAAGTGAAGGTCCTGAGGCTGCTATTCCGAAAGCACTTCTTTTAGGTGATCTCGAAATCTCTCGCCAGTATCCGGATGGTTGAGTCCGTAGGCAACGGTGGCCTGCAGGTAGCCGAGTTTGCTGCCGCAGTCGTATCGCACTCCTTCGAATGAGTATGCATAAACCGGCGATTCATCCAACAGTGCTGCGATGCCATCGGTGAGCTGAATCTCGCCTCCTGCGCCCCTGCCGATATTTGCCAACTTGTCGAAAATATCCGGCGCCAGCAAATAACGTCCAACGACCGCCGAATTTGATGGCGCGTCTTCCGGTGACGGTTTTTCAATGATCTGGGTAATACGATTTTTGTTGCTCTCATCGACCGCGACAATGCCGTAGCTCGAGGTATTTTCACGCGGCACCGTCTCGACGGCGACAACGCTGCCACCGTGCTCGGAATATTCTGTCGACATTTGTTCGAGGCATCCAGTGGATCCCGCAATGAGATCGTCCGCGAGATGTACGAAAAACGGTTCGTCACCGACTGCCGGACGTGCGCAAAGTACCGCGTGGCCGAGACCCAGTGGTTTGCCTTGTCGTATGTATATGCAGGAAACACCGGCGGGTACGATATCCTGAATTGAGCGCAGTAATTCATTCTTTCCGGAATCCGTCAGGGCCTGTTCGAGTTCCGGGTCTGTATCAAAATGATCTTCGATCGCTCGTTTGGAGCTGCCGGTCACAAAAACGAGTTTGGTTGCTCCCGCATCTATCGCCTCCTCCACCGCATACTGAATTAACGGCTTATCAACGATCGGCAGCATTTCTTTCGGGCTCGCCTTCGTCGCAGGCAGGAACCGCGTTCCACGACCTGCAACCGGAAATACTGCTGCTCTGACTTTCTGCGCCACCGAATGCTCCACCGATTTCTGAGCACGCATCATAGCCAAATTGCGGTGCCAGCGTCATGAACCGCGTCACGTTGGCAAGCGAGAATGGGGTCGCGCAAGGAGCGAACCGGCGCGACCCCGGAAACAGCGATCTACAACGAACTCAAATCGCTATTTCTTTTTCGGTGTCGCCACTTGAATATCTGCACGGTTCTTATCGACCGTTCGCTCCCCGATGCCCTTCACCAATGACAGATCATCGGCGCTCTTGAACGGGCCGTGCTTGGAACGGTACTCAACGATCGCCCTGGCTTTGGACAATCCGACGCCATTTAGCTGGGCGGCGATGGTCTCAGCATCGGCTGTGTTGATGTTGACCTGACCAGCGAATGCCAGCATGGGCAACGACATCAGCACTATCGCGGCTGCGGTGGTTAGAAATCTCATCTGAAGCTCCTTACTCGTGTCATGGAACACGGGAGCTTATGCATTCAAAGGAGCTTCGGCCCCTTGCAAAATGGGCCAATTTACATAGAAACGGGCTGGCCGTTAATCAGCGATTAGTGATGCTGTGCTGCAATACCGTATCGAATTGAACCCTTGACGCCGGGCGTTGCGTCTCCCAGTTTCGGCAACTGGGACACTGCCAAAGTAATCGCTGGCTAGAAAACCCACACTCCTGACACTGGTATCGTGGCGTCGCGCTGGCAAGCTTCGAGAGTGCCCCACGGACTTTGGCAAGTGCTGATGCATTCGAACCCTTGTCGCCTGTCGATAACTGCTGCAATTCAACAAATTCGCCGAGCGTTGGCTCATTCAGCATATATTGTTCCACGCAATCATCTATCACCGGGATACCCCCCAGATCATTCACTATTGCTGTGTAAGCAACGAGAGAGTTTGTCTCGGGATTTTTCTTCAAAAGGGCCCGCAATGCAGACTCAAGTTCCGCCGTCGCATCCTCACGCTCGTAGATCGCAACGATTTCCGGCAAGGCTTCCGCGATAAGGTAAGTGTTCTCATCGATGATGCGGTGATAGAGCTTTAACGCGGTCTTGTTGTCGTCGGTATCTCGAGCAATATGCGCTCGCGTCAACGCACCACGCATCGTTCTTGGTCGCCCGGCCTGTGCTTTTTTTACGTACTTTCGGGCCGACGCGTAGTCGTTATTTGCGGCGGCAGCCTCAGCAAGCTCACAAAGATAATGTGCAATCTGCAAAGCCAGGGAGCGACCACCCAGAACCTCGAGGCGCTGCCCGGCATCGATTGCCTTCTCCCACTCGCGCTCCTGTTCGTAGATTCCGCCCAATGCCTCGAGTGCCTGCACCTGGTACCGCGAGCCCTGCGCCAATCTCACGAAAAGCTTCTCAGCCCGATCGAGCAATCCGGCACCGAGATAGTCTTTAGCGAGCGAATACAAGGCCTGATCCCGCTGCTCAGCGGCAAGATCCGGTCTCGCGATGATGTTTTGGTGAATGCGGATCGCCCGATCAACTTCTCCGCGCCGCCGAAACAGACTGCCCAGTGCAAAGTGAGTTTCGATCGTCTTGTCATCGACGCGTACCATGCGCAGGAAGTGTTCGAGGGCCTGATCCGTTTGCTCGTTAAGCAGGAAGTTAAGGCCCTTTAGATAATCAATATTGAGCGGTGGCGGTGCATCCTCATCGTCTCGCTCACCGAATCGCCCCATAGCCCAGCCCGCGGCAGCCAATAACAGGAACAGCCCGGCTAGCAGAAAAGTGGATTCAGTCGGCATCGCTTAACGGCAGGCTTCTCAAACTACTGACTTCGTTTTCGGACATACGCAGGGAACGACGCAACATTCGACGTTCGTTGGATACTTTAAGTGCGTACAGCCCCATGCAAATAACACCGAAGAGCCAGCCCACCGCGAACGCGATGGTAAATGCGAGTGATACCGGGGCGCTGGTCTCCCAATGAAGCAGCTTGATGCCAACCTCACCCGGGTTGCCGGCCGTGAACACGACCATCGCCGAAAATATCAGGACGATCAGTATTGCCAGACCGATACGTTTTAGAACAATCAATTCTTTATGGGGAAATGGTGACTTGCGTTCACTCGTTCTCGCAGGTCCTTGCCAGGCTTAAAGTGCGGCACATATTTGCCGGACAGTGCCACAGCTTCTCCTGTCTTTGGATTACGCCCGATGCGGGGCGGACGGTAGTGCAGCGAAAAACTCCCGAAACCCCTTATTTCGATGCGCTGTCCTTTAGCCAGAGAGTCACTCATAAGATCCAACAGATGCTTCACTGCCAGCTCCACGTCTTTCGCAGGCAGGTGTTTTTGCTTGCGGGAGATTGCTTCAATAAGTTCTGATTTTGTCATTTTACCTATCGCCGTACCGTTTGATTATCGTAACCTACGGATAGTAAAGGTAATAATAGCCCGAACAGGATCGTTCGGGCTACCTTTTTTACTTATTATTTGCTTCCGCCGGACATCTTTTCCTTCAGAAGCTCGCCAAGCGTGGTTCCAACAGGGGCTGCAGACGAATCAGACTTGTAGCTACTGACTGCCTCTTGCTCCTCGTGAACCTCCTTGGCCTTGATCGAAAGTGCGATCATGCGGCTCTTGCGATCAACATTGGTGAATTTAGCCTCAACCTCTTCACCGACTTTAATGATCGTCCGTGCGTCTTCTACCCGGCCACGAGCCAGTTCAGATGCGCGCAAAGAACCAAATACGCCGTCGCCAAGATCGACCATCGCGCCACGAGCGTCAACCTCGGTGACTGTACCGGTAACAATCGAATTCTTAGGATGAGCCGCCAACCAACCTGAGAACGGATCTTTCTCCAGCTGTTTGATGCCCAGAGATATACGTTCGCGCTCCGCGTCAATGGCGAGAACGGCTGCCTCGATCTCCTGACCCTTCGAGTAATTACGCACGGCTTCTTCGCCAGGGTAATCCCAGGAAATGTCAGAGAGGTGTACGAGACCGTCGATGCCGCCGTCAAGCCCGATGAAGATACCGAAGTCGGTGATCGACTTGATCTGACCGGATACCTTGTCGGAACGATTGAATGTAGCGGCGAATTCGGCCCATGGGTTCGATTTGCACTGCTTGACACCAAGCGAGATGCGACGCCGTTCTTCGTCGATTTCGATGACCATGACTTCGACTTCTTCGCCCACCTGAACAACGCGTGCCGGGTTAACGTTCTTGTTGGTCCAATCCATCTCGGAAACGTGTACCAGGCCTTCGACGCCATCTTCGATTTCAACGAAGCAACCGTAGTCCGCAATGTTCGTAACCTTACCGAACATACGAGTCTGCGGCGGATAACGGCGTGCCAGATCCTGCCATGGATCATCTCCAAGCTGCTTCATGCCCAGCGATACACGCTGACGTTCACGGTCGAACTTGAGAATTTTGACGTCTATTTCCTGGCCGACTTCCACAATTTCGGAAGGATGCTTGACGCGCTTCCAGGCCATATCGGTGATGTGCAGGAGGCCGTCGATGCCACCGAGGTCAACGAATGCACCGTAATCGGTGAGATTCTTGATAACACCCTTGACCGTGTTGCCTTCCTGAAGATCTTTCAGGAGCGCCTCACGCTCAGCGGAGTATTCTTTCTCGACCACTGCGCGGCGCGATACAACTACGTTGTTGCGACGCTGGTCCAGTTTGATGACCTTAAACTCGAGCTCCTTACCTTCAAGATAAGCAGGATCGCGAACCGGACGAACATCGACCAATGAGCCCGGCAGGAATGCCCGGACATTGTCGATTTCGACGGTAAAGCCACCTTTAACACGGCCATTGATGATGCCTTCTACAACGGCACCTTCTTCAAAGGCTTTCTCAAGATCGATCCAGGTGCGCGCACGAATCGCTTTCTCTCGGGAGAGTTTGGTCTCACCAAAGCCGTCTTCAACGGCATCCAGTGCGACTTCAACCTCATCACCAACGGCAAGTTCGGCGTCACGCTTATCGTTCTTGAATTGTTCTTTGGGGATAACGGCCTCGGACTTGAGACCTGCACTGACGATGACGACATCGTCATTTATTGCGACAACTATGCCGGTAATTATGGACCCCGGCTTTATTTGTTGACTGGCAAAACTTTCTTCAAATAATTCAGCAAAACTTTCAGACATGTTAGTTAATCCAAGGGAACAATGCGTTCCCACCCAATCGTCGATAGGCATCCTGCGACCGACGGTCATCATAAAAAAAGGAGCGAACATCCTGTCCGATCCCATCCGTTTTCCTTTCCAGGAAACTAGAGTTCTGCGACCCACTCAAGGACTGTTTTCGTCACAGCCTCGATAGACAAGCCGGATGAGTCCAGAATTCTGGCATCCGAAGCCGGCTTCAGCGGAGCTACCGATCGCTCGGAATCTCTGCGGTCACGGTCCTCTATGTCCCGCGAAAGGGCGGCAAGGCTAACACCCATACCCTTGTCTTTCAACTGCTTATGGCGCCTTTTCGCGCGCTCGGTCGCAGTCGCTGTGAGGAAAATTTTGAGCGCCGCGCCGGTAAATACGCAGGTTCCCATATCGCGACCATCCGCCACCAGACCTGGCGCTCTCTGGAAGGCCCTCTGGCGCTCCAGTAAGGCCTGTCGAACCGCCGGAATTGCCGCTACCGTTGACGCTCCTGCGCCAGTCGATTCCCTGCGCACATCGTCGGTGACGTCTTTACCTGATAGCAAAATGCGCTCGGATCCGTCGTCATTACTGTCAAACAGGACATCGAGGCTGCCAGCGATCTCAGCCACCGCCTCTGCATCATCGAGTTGAATTCCGCGGTTCTGGGCCTCAATGGCTGTCAATCGGTACAGGGCGCCGCTATCGAGCAGGTTGAAACCGAGCGCATCCGCGACTCGCCGGGCAATCGTTCCCTTACCCGAACCGCTCGGCCCATCAATCGCTATAACGAGAGGAGTTATGGTCACTGTCACCTTAACTATCTGGCATTGGGCGGATGTCGGCGCCTATTGACGCCATGCAATCGGAAAAACCGGGGAAAGACGTTTCTACGGCGGCAACGTCTTGTACGATAACCTCGTCACTGGCGACCGTGCCGGCTATTGCCAGGGACATCGCGATGCGGTGGTCGCCGTAACAATCGACCGTGCCACCGGAAAACCGGCCACCCTGCACGACGGCCCCGTCTGCAGTCTCTTCGATCACGATACCCAGCTTTCTTAGTCCTTCCGACATGGCCGCAATGCGATCACTTTCTTTAACCCGCAATTCCCCGATTCCGGAAAACTCGGTATTACCATTCGCAGCAGCAGCGGCAACAAACAAAACCGGGAACTCGTCGATCGCGAGCGACACAAGCGCCGGGTCGACAGGACCGCCCTGTAAGCGGGACGAGCGTACGCGAATATCCGCTACAGGTTCCTGACCCAACAGTTGAGGATTTTCGAGGCTGATGTCAGCACCCATGCCCTGCAGGATGGTTATGACACCTGTGCGCGTGGGATTCACACCAACGCTGCGTATCAGAATGTCGGTGCTCTCAGCCAGCAGCGCAGCCAGAATTACAAAAGCGGCCGACGACAGATCCGACGGTACTTTGACCGCGCAACCCTGCACCTGCTGACCGCCCACTACGCCGATTCGTCCATCATTGTTCGCTACTGGTATTCCCATGGAAGCCAGCATGCGCTCCGTGTGGTCCCTCGTCACAGCCGGTTCGCTCACGCTCGTCGTACCCTGTGCGTACAGACCGGCCAACAAAATTGCGGACTTCACCTGAGCGCTGGCTACAGGCAGGTCGTAGTGAATGCCCTGCAACTTAAGACCTCCGGAAACCTGCAACGGCGGTGTGCCATCACAATCGCTTTCTATCGCGGCCCCCATCCTGGTCAGTGGTTTGATGATTCGGCCCATTGGACGACCGTTCAGTGATGCGTCACCGGTTAACACGCTACTAAATGATTGCCCGCTCAACAGTCCGGCCATGAGGCGCATCGCCGTGCCGGAGTTGCCGAGGTCAAGATCAGCCACTGGCGCCTGCAGGCCTCGGAGCCCTACACCATCAATCAACATTTCGGTCGCACCTGGTTGCCGAATCGTAACCCCGAGATCTCTCATCGCGGCCAGAGTCGCCAGGCAATCCTCGCCGGCGAGGAAACCGCTAACCTCCGTCTGACCTGTCGCAATACTGCCGAGCATCAGTGCTCGATGAGAAATCGATTTATCGCCGGGTACCGTGACGGACGCATCTCGAACTTTGGATGGAATAACCTGGAATCGCATCAGAAACACCGCTCAGCCACTGTACTTTCAGCCTACTGCCTTGGGATAGGCACCGAGCACTCTGAATAATGAGCTGTTTTTCTCAAGGTTTTCCAAGGCAGTCGAGACGGGTGCCTCTTCCGCATGACCTTCAATATCGATAAAAAATACGTAGTCCCACTTGCGGCGCTGCGACGGTCGTGACTCAATGCGTGTCATGCTGACACCCTGGTCAGCCAACGGCTGCAACAAGTGGTGCAAAACGCCTGCGCCACTTGCTGTGTCGCTCGTCGAGACCAGAATAGTGGTCTTGTCGTCGCCACTGGCGGCGAGCAAATTTCGTCCAACGACCAGGAACCGTGTCGCGTTATCCGGCCGGTCCTCTACATTATTGACCAGTACTTTCAGCTCATAAACGTCGGCAGCGACTTCCGGGCCGATCGCCGCCGTACCGTCTTCATCCCGGGCCCTGCGTGCGCCTGCCGCGTTACTCGACATACCGATAAGCTCAACGTGCGGCAGATATTCACGTAACCAGCCGCGGCACTGCGCCAGTGACTGCTCGTGCGCACAAATCCGCTCAATCTTGTCCAGCCCCTGCATCTTGCCCATGAGGTGCTGTTCAATTTTGAGTTCGATTTCGCCCGATATTTTTAAGGGCGACGTCAGGAACATATCCAATGTGTTGTTGACAGCGCCTTCGGTTGAATTCTCTATCGGCACAACGCCGAAATCCGCTGCACCGCATTCAACCTCCTGGAATACCTCGTCGATCGAGTGGAATGGCAATGCACGAACCGAGTGCCCGAAGTGTTTGTAAACCGCTGTTTGTGTGAAGGTACCTTCCGGTCCGAGAAAACCGATCTTAAGTGGTTCCTGCTGAGCCAGGCATGCCGACATGATTTCGCGAAAAAGACGCAGCATCTCTTCGTCCCGCATTGGGCCGTCATTGCGCTCGATCACGCTACGCAATACCTCGGCTTCACGCTCGGGGCGGTAATAATCAACAGCGGATCCGAGATCGCCTTTTGCCACGCCAACCTGCTGGGCGATTGTCGCACGCTCGTTGATCAGCGCCTGAATCCGCACATCGACGTCATTAATACGTTTGCGGATCTCCTTGAGATCCAGGGGCTTTCTATCCTTGCCCGAGCCAGCCATGCCTTACTACTCCGAAAACCTAATGGAATCCTGAGGTTATACAGGCTTGCCGAGATTACGCAACGTTAGAACACCGTCAATGGAGCTGATTTCATCAAGCAACTCCTGCGACGGGTCACCGTTCACGTCGACTATTGTGTAGGCGAAATCACCAACCGACTTATTCAGCAGGTCTTCGATGTTCAACCCGGCGTTTGCAATACAGGTGGATACCTGCCCAACCATATTGGGGACATTCGCGTTTGCGATGGTCATCCGCCAGGCATTGAGTCGCGGCAGTCTGGCCTCCGGGAAATTAACCGAGAAGCGGATATTACCGTTCTCGAGGTAATCCCTGACGTTATCGGCAACCATGATTGCGCAATTTTCCTCCGCCTCGGAAGTCGATGCGCCCAAGTGAGGTAATGCGACAGTTTTCGGGTGTGCCATGAGCTCAGGGGTTGGGAAGTCACTGATGTACGAATGCAATTTGCCACTATCGAGCGCAGCGATTGCGGCGGCATCGTCAACAACGCCTCCCCGCGCAAAGTTGACAAGAACGCCACCGTCGTTCATCAGTGCAAGTCGGCCGGCATTAACAAGATTGCGCGTTGCGTCCATCAGCGGCACATGCATCGTGACGAAATCCGCGTGCTGGAAAAGTTGATCCAGGGTTTCAGCATGCTCCACGCCCGAAGATAGCTGCCAGGCATTACGAACCGTAATGGCCGGGTCAAACCCGACGACGTTCATGCCCAACGCAAGCGCCGCGTTTGCCACCTCAACACCGATCGCACCCAGGCCAACGACACCCAGCGTCTTGCCCGGTAATTCAGAGCCCACGAATTGCTTCTTGCCTGCCTCTACAGCCTTGTTGAGTGCATCGCCCTCACCTTCGAGCGTTGTGACATATTCGCGGGCACGACAAAGATTACGAGCACCGATCAACATGCCAGCAATAACAAGCTCCTTGACCGCGTTTGCGTTCGCTCCCGGTGCGTTAAAAACCGGCACACCCCGAGCGCTCATCGCATCAATGGGAATATTGTTCGTGCCAGCACCAGCACGGCCAATCGCTGCGACTGTCTCTGCGATATCCATGTCGTGCATATTTTGTGAGCGCAACAAAATCGCGTCCGGATGTGCTATTTCCGAGGCAACCTCGAATCGGTCCCTTGGCAGTCGGCGCAATCCCGCAACGGCTATATTGTTGAGTGTCAGTACCTTAAACATTCCGGTTATCTCTCTTGGTGGCGGCAACGCCGGACTTAAGCGTTAATTCGTTCAAACTCGGCCATAAATGCGATCAACGCATCCACAGCTTCTTCACTGACAGCATTATAGATGGATGCGCGCATGCCACCGACCGATCGGTGGCCTTTGAGGTTCGTAAGACCGGCATCTTTACTTTGCTCAAGAAATGCGGCGTCGAGCGCACTGTCAGCGAGAATAAACGGCACGTTCATCCACGAGCGGCAATCTGTCGCAACAGGATTGGTATAAAAATCCGAGTTCTCTATCGCTGCGTAGAGCTTGCTGGCCTTACGCTCATTAATAACGCCTATTGCTGCAACGCCGCCTTTTTCTTTCATCCACTGAAAAACGAGATCGGCGACATACCAGGCAAACGTCGGTGGTGTATTCGTCATGGAGTCTGAATCGGCGTAGGACTTCCAGGTCATCAAATGCGGATTATCCGCACGGGCCCTGTCCAACAATTCGTTGTTCACTATGACCAGCGTAATACCCGCAGGACCGATGTTCTTTTGGGCACCCGCGTAGATCACGCCGAATCGACCGACATCGATTGGCCGCGACAATATCGTGCTGGACATGTCTGCAACCAACGGGATGTCGCCACCCGGCACGAAATGAAATTCCACACCGGCGATCGTCTCGTTGGGGACGTAGTGCAAATAGGCTGCATTGTCACTGCGGTTCCAGGTCGATTCGTCCGGTATACAGGTAAAGTTCCTGTCTGACGCATCCGCGGCAACGTTGGCATGACAGAATTTGGCCGCTTCTCGTGCCGCTTTCTTTCCCCAGCTACCCGTAACGATGTAATCGGCAATGTCCCCATTAGCTGTGAGATTCAGTGGTGTCATCGCCATCTGCATGGTCGCGCCGCCCTGCGGGAACAACACACTGTAATCGTCAGGAACGCCCAGTAACTCGCGGAGATTCGCTTCAGCGTTTGCAGCCAGCTCGACAAATTCCTTGCCGCGGTGACTGACCTCCATAACGGACATACCAGTGCCCCGCCAGTCGGGTATGTCACTTTGGATCTGCTCGAGTACTTCGAGGGGAAGCGCTGCCGGGCCGGCGCTGAAATTGTAGACGCGAGACATTATTGGTGAATCACTCTTCGTCGTCTTCTATAGCCTCGATTCGAGCCAGGCCAACAAGCCGCTGACCCTCCTCAACCCGAATCAGGCGAACACCCTGAGTATTGCGCCCCATGATCGAAATATCGTCAACGCCAGTACGCACGAGAGTGCCGTTTGAGCTGATCAGCATGACCTCATCTTCATCAGCCACCTGCACGGCACCCACTGTCTTACCATTTCGATCCGAAGTCTGAATCGCAATAACGCCCTGACCACCGCGTCCTTGCACCGGGAAATCGGTGACAGGCGTTCTTTTGCCGTAACCGTTTTCGGTGGCTGTCAGAATCAAACCATCACGCATAATCGAAAGCGCAATCAATTCGTCACCTTCGGGAAGTTTGATACCGCGCACACCCGCAGCACCACGTCCCATTGGCCGAACATCGGCCTCTTTAAAGCGAATCGATTTGCCGTGGCTCGCGACCAGCAGGACTTCCGCTTCGCCATCCGTTATCTCAACGTTGACGAGCTTGTCGTCATTGCGCAAATCAATTGCAATTATTCCGTTGGCACGTGGGCGAGAGAACTGACTCAACGGTGTCTTTTTGACCGTGCCGCCGGAGGTCGCCATGAAGACGAAATGTCCTTCCGCGTATTCGCGTATCGGCAATACCGCGTTAATTCGCTCGCCTTCTTCAAGCGGCAACAGATTCACTATCGGCTTGCCGCGCGACCCACGGCTGGCCTGCGGCACCTGAAAGACCCTCAGCCAGTACATTTTGCCACGACTGGAGAAACACAAAATGGTGTCGTGCGTATTGGCAACGAACAGGTTGTCGATGAAGTCCTCGTCTTTGACCTTCGTCGCCGATCGACCGCGTCCACCGCGTTTTTGGGCTTGATAAGCCTCTATCGGCTGCGCTTTCGCGTAACCGCCATGCGACAGGGTTACGACAACTTCTTCCTCAGGGATCAGGTCTTCGACGCTCAAGTCCGAGTGATCCTGAACAATCTCAGTACGGCGTTCGTCCCCGTAGGCATCGCGTATATCGATGAGCTCTGCCTTGATTACATCCAGGAGCAGATCCGGAGCGGCCAAGATACTAGAAAATTCTTTAATTTTCTCCAGTATTTCTTTGTATTCCTTAATGATTTTATCTTGTTCAAGCCCCGTCAGGCGATGCAAGCGAAGATCGAGAATTGCCTGCGCCTGCACCGGTGAGAGACGGTAGCCGCCGTCGATGAGACCCGACACTGAATCCAGTCCATCGGGCCGGGTGTCCAAATCGCCCGCACGCTGAAGCATTCCGGTAACCGCACCGGGTGCCCAGTCACGGCCCATCAGGCCGGCTTTCGCCTCAGCCGGCGAAGCAGAGGCTTTGATCAGAGCGATCACTTCATCGATATTGGCCAGCGCAACCGTCTGCCCTTCCAATACGTGAGCACGGTCACGAGCCTTGCGTAGATCAAAAACAGTGCGTCGAGTGACGACTTCCCGTCGATGCGCGAGAAATGCTTCAAGGATTTGCTTGAGATTAAGAAGCTTTGGCTGACCGTCGTGCAACGCAACCATGTTGATGCCAAAAACACTCTGCAACGCCGTCTGCTTGTACAGGTTATTCAGCACAACATCGCTGACTTCACCCGTCTTGAGTTCGATAACGATACGCATACCGTCTTTGTCGGACTCATCCCGCAGCTCACTGATGCCCTCAATGCGTTTTTCACGCACAAGCTCGGCGATCTTTTCTATCAGTCGGGCTTTGTTAACCTGGTACGGCAGTTCCGTGACGATAATCGCTTCTTTGCCGCGTGCATTGATGACTTCGACATTGGTCCTGCCGCGAATATGGACGCGGCCCCGCCCCGTCTTGTAGGCGGAATAAATTCCAGCGGCACCATTAATGATACCGGCGGTCGGAAAATCCGGACCCGGGATGTGCTCCATAAGACCCGGCACGTCTATGCCCGGGTCTTCAATCAACGCCATGCAGGCATTGATGACCTCGGTCAGGTTATGCGGCGCAATATTCGTCGCCATTCCGACGGCAATCCCGGATGATCCGTTCACCAGCAGATTGGGAATTCGGGTTGGCATGACCGATGGTTCGCTCTCCGAACCATCGTAATTCTCTACAAAGTCGACCGTTTCCTTGTCAATATCAGCCAGCAACTCGTGTGCGATCTTTGCCATGCGAACTTCTGTGTAACGCATGGCCGCTGGCGAGTCGCCATCGACGGAACCGAAGTTACCCTGCCCGTCTACCAGCATGTAACGTAATGAAAACGGCTGCGCCATGCGAACGATGGTGTCGTAAACCGCCGTATCGCCGTGCGGATGGTATTTACCGATGACATCACCAACCACGCGGGCCGATTTCTTGTAGGGCTTGTTGTAGTCATTACCCAGCACGCGCATGGCGTGCAGAACGCGGCGATGCACTGGCTTCAGGCCGTCACGAACGTCCGGCAACGCCCTGCCGACGATGACGCTCATCGCGTAGTCGAGATAGGACTGCTGCATCTCATCTTCGAGACTTACAGACAGCAATTCCTGTGCAACTTCAGCCATATTTTCCTACTTTTTCTAGCTCAAAACCCCAGCGCAGCCCCGCTCCTTGGAACGGGATCAGAGAGTCAGTTTTTGCTGGATTTCAAGCGAACAATGTCGTGTTAGTGCCGGGCTCGTTTCGGCCCTTTTGTGGCGGCCGGGTAAGGCTCAGAATAATACCACAAGAGGTCCCGAAACAGCAGTGTTTTAGCGCCTTTCAGGGGTATTTAAAACGCTGCTGGCAGTACCCCGCACGACGGGTATACTCCCCCGACTATGCAGCATTGCGATACCTTGATTGCACCCCGATGGTGCGTACCCGTAGAACCGGCCAATGTGGTCTGTTCAGAGCACGCCGTCATCGTGACCGACGGTCGCGTTATCGACCTTTTGCCGCTGGCCGAAGCTCGCCAAAAATACCAGCCCAGCGCGTTCATTCAGAAACCGGATCACATACTGATTCCTGGGTTTGTCAACGCGCACACACATGCCGCTATGAGTCTGATGCGTGGCATGGCGGATGATATGCCGCTGGAAGCCTGGTTGCAGGAGGGCATCTGGCCGGTGGAAAAACGCTGGGTCAGTGCCGAAATGGTTCGAGACGGCACTGAGCTGGCCGTAGCGGAAATGATTGCAGGTGGTACTACCTGCTTCTCAGATCAATATTTCTTCCCGGAAATCGTCGCTGAGACCGCCGTGGATATGCAGATGCGAGCCATGGTCGGTACTCCGATCATAGAGTTCCCGACGGCCTGGGCGGCTGATGCCACCGAGTACATGAGCAAGGCCAGCGACCTGGTACACGACCCGTACGCCGAGCACCCCCTGATCTCGACCTGTTTTGCACCGCACTCAACGTACGCTTTATCGGATGAATCCTTCATCGAATTACGAGTACTGGCGGATCAACTGGACGTCGGGATCCAGATCCATCTGCATGAAACGGCGGCTGAGGTCGCGGCCGCTCACAAAAATATGGGGAAACGCCCCTTTGATCGTCTGCAAAACGTTGGACTGATCAACGCGTCATTACTGGCGGTGCATTCCGTTCATATGAGTGATGCAGAGATTGAGGTATTCGCCGAATTCGGCGTGAATATCGCACATTGCCCGCGGTCAAACCTCAAACTGGCCAGCGGCATAGCGCCGGTGGCAAAGTATCTTGACAGAGGAATTAACGTCGCCATCGGTACCGATGGTGCCGCCAGTAACAATACGCTCGATATGCTGTCAGAGATGCGTATGACGGCTTTGCTCGCCAAAGCCAGCGCGTCGGAAGCGTCGGCGGTGACCGCATCTGACGCACTACGCATGGCGACGCTGAACGGCGCGATGGCGCTCGGACTCGGACATGAAATCGGCTCAATTGAACCCGGTAAGTGGGCCGATCTTACTTGTGTTGATCTCAATCGAATACACAGTCAACCCGTTTACGATCCCGTCTCGCAACTGGTGTACACGGCGAGAGCCGACCAGATAAGCGACGTATGGATTGCCGGCAAGCATCTGTTGGATAATCGGCAATTCGCCCATATAGACACAGACAACCTGCTGCAACGCAGCAATGAGTGGCGCGATCGATTTGCTACGGCTCAATATTGAAGACAGGCAGGTATCACGATGAATACGGCTAGAGAAAATGTTGATCCCGCGGAGGTCGCAAAATTTGAGGCCCTAGCCTCACGCTGGTGGGACCCTGATGGCGAGTTCCGCCCGTTGCACGAGATCAATCCACTGCGACTCGACTGGATTCGCCAACACGTTCAATTGTCAGGTAGTGAGGTCATTGATATTGGTTGCGGCGGTGGAATTCTTGCCGAATCAATGGCGGCGGCCAAGGCAAGCGTCACCGGTATCGATATGGCCGAGGCGCCCCTGGCTGTTGCGAGGTTGCACCTGCATGAGTCCGCGGTAGAAGTTGAATACCGGCAGGCCACGGCCGAGGAACTCGCTCTCGAAAAATCCGAAGCGTATGACGTAGTGACTTGTCTGGAGATGCTTGAGCACGTCCCGGACCCTGCGCAGGTGATCCGGTCCTGCGCCGAACTCGTAAAGCCGGGAGGGCATATTTTCTTCTCGACAATAAACCGTAATCCCAAATCATTCGCCTTCGCTATCGTTGGTGCCGAATACGTTCTCAAGTTACTACCTGCCGGAACGCATGAGTATGAGAAATTCATTCGACCGTCAGAACTTGAATCCTGGGCACGACACGCCGGTCTCTCATTACAGGACAGCACTGGTATGCACTACAACCCGCTCACGAAAGAATATTCGCTCGGCAAGAATCTGGACGTTAATTACCTGATGTATTTTCGACGTGACTGAACTTAACGGCGCTGAATACAATGCTGTCCTGTTTGATCTTGACGGTACTCTGGTTGATACCGCACCGGACATGGTCGCGGTTCTGCAACGCCTGCAACAAGAGCACGGCGTCGAAGCCTCCCCATACGATCTGGCCCGATCCAATGTGTCTAACGGCGCCGTCGGTCTGTTGACCCTGGGTTTTCCGGAGCTCGAAATCGAGTTCGGGGATGAACTCCACCAACATTTTCTGGAGCTCTATGCAGAGACGATTTGCCAGGAGTCCAGAGTCTTTGGTCAGCTGGATCAGTTACTGGATCAACTTGAAGCGCTGGACTGTCCCTGGGGTGTGGTTACCAACAAGCCCGAACAGCTGACCGTGCCATTATTGATTGAGTTGGGTTTGGCAGAACGCTCATCGTGCATCATCAGCGGCGATACCCTCGCGGTTCGAAAACCCGATCCCGGACCACTGCTGCTCGCCTGCGATCTTATTGGTGTGGATCCTGGAGCGTCGATTTACATTGGCGATGCGGAGCGCGATATCGAAGCCGGGCGTCGTGCAGGGATGGCGACGATTGCCGCGAGCTACGGTTACGTCACGGAAGACGACGATCCGCGAGAATGGGATGCCGACGTGATCGCGACTACCACAGAAGAACTCACACAAATCGTGCTCAAAGCAGTTAATCTGGATACCTGATGAACAATCTCGACATAGATCCTGCCTATTTGACTATCGGTTTGCCCGCGGTTGCTCTTGGGATATTACTCGGCGTACTGATCGCCTGGCTGATTGGCAATAGTCGCCGGCAACGAATGATCGAGGAACGCGAGTCGGCCTTTGAGCTCGCGAATGCCAAACTGACCCAGACGTTTACCGAACTTTCGAATCGCTCGTTGCAGGCCAATAGTGACACCTTCCTGAAGCTCGCCGAACAGAAGCTCGAAACCCACCAGGAAAAAGCGAAGTCCGAATTAGGTGAACGTGAGAAAGCGGTCGAGGCGCTGGTCAAACCGATAAACGACGCACTCAAAGCTTCACAAAAGCAGATTGCCGACCTGGAAAAATCGCGTAGCGAGGCCTACGGCGGCATCAAAAGCCAACTCGAAGAAATGCAACTTAACCAAAAATCTCTGCAGCAGGAAACGCAAAATCTTGTCAATGCCCTGCGCCGCCCGGAAGTACGTGGTCGTTGGGGCGAAATCACCCTGCGCCGACTCGTTGAACTGGCGGGCATGGTCGAACATTGTGACTTCGTCGAACAGGTTCATACCGAAAATGATGGCCAGATTTTTCGGCCCGATATGGTTGTTCGAATGCCGGATGAACGCGAACTCGTGGTCGATGTCAAAACGCCGCTCGATGCTTATCTGACGGCGGCTGAAGCGCCGGATGATGCGCAGCGCCAAACGGGACTGGAGCGCCATGCGAAGAATGTACGAGCGCACATTCGTATGCTGGCATCAAAAGCGTATTGGAGTCAGTTTGAAAAAAGTCCTGAATTCGTCATCTTATTCATCCCCGGTGATCAGTTCCTCAGTGCGGCACTCAATGAAGACCCGGATCTCATCGAGTACGCGCTATCTGAGCAGATCATTCTCGCCACACCCACCAGCTTCGTTGCCCTCTTAAAAGCAGTTGCATACGGTTGGCGGCAGATGGCACTCGCCGACAGTGCGAAAGAAATTCGGGAATTGGCGGAAGATCTCTACGCACGCCTTGCGACCTACGTGGCACACATGAACAAAGTCGGACGACAACTTTCGAGCAGCGTAGATAATTTCAACAAAGCCGTAGGCTCCCTGGAACGCAAGGTGCTTCCCGGTGCCCGAAAATTTGTTGAGCTCGGCGTGCACCCCAAAAAAGAAATGGAAAAACTTGAGTCCATCGAGTCCGTTCCGCGCACCATGATCGAAGGAAACGATTCTTGAGCACAGATCCAGGGACGTACACGTATTCTGATGACGTGTTACGAGATCGTATCATCATGATTACCGGGGCCAGCGACGGCATCGGCAAGGCGCTTGCGCTGGAGGTTGCACGACTGGGCGCCCAGGTGATTTTGCACGGTCGAAATTCCGCGAAGCTTGAGGAGGTTTACGACGAGGTCGATGCGATTGACGGTGCCGTGCGACCTTCGATCGCGGTGCTGGATCTTGCCTCCGCCAATGCCGAAAATTACACGACCCTGGCGACCAGCCTTGAAGATGAGTTCGGTCGACTCGACGGGTTGGTGCACAATGCAAGCATTCTTGGCGAACGCTTCGCTATTGATCAATATGACGCTGTCGTGTGGCAAAAAGTGATGCACGTAAACGTGACAGCAGCGTTTGCGCTGACACAGGTTACTTTGCCATTACTCAAGAAATCCGAAGACGCCTCTATTATATTTACGAGTAGCGGTGTTGGCCGAACCGGCAAAGCCTTTTGGGGCGCCTATGCGGTTTCGAAATTCGCAACGGAAGGGCTATCCGAGGTACTCGCCGATGAACATCGGCACTCGGCGCTTCGTGTCAATTGTATTAACCCGGGTGCAACCCGCACCAATATGCGACTGGCTGCCTACCCGGCCGAAGACCGGAGTGTATTAAAGACTGCGGATGAGATATTGGCGCCCTATATTTACTTGCTGAGTGCGGCCAGCAAGAATGTGACGGGCGAGAGTTTTGACGCGCAATAATCAACTTTAACTGAACACGTTATCGTTTTGTTTTATAACGTTGTTTATTGCCTTTCCAGACGCTTTTCTTAGCATTTTTTGGTGCTTGATAGTCGTCGACTGGCGGCTTGAGTCCGGCAGCGAGGTACAAGGACTTTGTCTGCGCCGGTGTCAACGCTTCATACTTGCCACGCCGTAGTTTTCTAGGTAACTGGATCGGGCCGTAAGCAAGCCGAATAAGACGACTGACCTCCAGACCCACGGCCTCCCAAAGGCGGCGAACCTCCCGATTTCGACCTTCCTTTAGCGTGACATCAAACCAACGGTTGGCGCCTTCCCCTCCTCCCGCTTCCACGCTATCGAATTTGGCCGGGCCATCGTCCAAAGTAATACCGGACTGCAATTTCGCCAGTACCGCCTGCCCGGGATTTCCGTGCACCCGCACAGCGTACTTACGAACGATTTCGGCCGAGGGGTGCATAAGGCCGTTGGCCAACGCACCGTCGGTCGTAAAAATCAAGAG
This sequence comes from Woeseiaceae bacterium, assembly GCA_021773095.1. Classification (GTDB taxonomy): domain Bacteria; phylum Pseudomonadota; class Gammaproteobacteria; order Steroidobacterales; family Woeseiaceae; genus UBA1847. The sequence continues at coordinate 25,139 of JAJFKR010000005.1, forward strand.
ACCTGTTGTGGCAAGATCGAGTCGTCCGACTGCGACCCAGCGGGCGCCTCTGAGCCGCGGCAAAGCGTCGAATACGAGCTTGCGGCCGCCCGGGTCTTCGCGACTGGTGATTTCGTCTCCGGGTTTGTTGTAGATGATATGGCGATGCGCCTCCGCCGTTGCCCGGACGCTGAGTGGTCGACCGTCAAAGCTTATTTTTTCGGTGCCCTCGATATGATCGCCCAGTTCAGCGACCTTGCCGTCGATAGTCAGGCGGCCCTCCCTGATCCAGGTCTCCACCTTGCGCCGTGATCCGTGGCCCGCGGCCGCGAGCACTTTTTGAATGCGCTCAGCCAACCGGTTCTGGCCAGTCAGAGACGGTAAGATCCTCCTCGTCTGGCGGAACTGCCTCGAGCTGCTCTTCCATCCCCTCCGGGTAAAGTACCGGGACGTCGTTGACGTCAGGCTCTACAACGCCTGCTTCAACGGCATTAATTGCGCTATCACCAATCTCACCTGCCCCATCCTGACCTTCAACCTCAGGTAGATTCAGCTGCACTCTGAGGCTTTCCCAGTCCGACAGATCAGCTAACGGTGGCAGATCATCAAGTCTCTTAAGACTGAAGTAGTCGAGAAACCCTTTCGTTGTCCCAAACATCGCCGGACGACCCGGTACATCGCGATGCCCAACCACACGCACCCAATCACGTTCCAGCAATTGCCGTGTGATATTGCTGCTGACTGACACACCTCGAATCTCCTCGATATCGCCGCGCGTAATGGGCTGCCGATAGGCTATCAAAGCGAGCGTTTCGAACAAGGCGCGCGAATAGCGTGGTGGCCGCTCTTCCCACAGTTTCTGCAAGCGGTCAGCCATTGACGACTTCACCTGCATTCGAAATCCGGACGCTACTTCAGAAACGACTATGCCACGTAACTCATACTCTTCGTTGAGCGTGGCAATCGCCTTTCGAATCTCGGATTTTTCGGGAGCCATGCGGCCGTCGAAGAGGTCTTTCAACTGGTCAATATTAAGAGGACGCCCTGCCGCCAGCAATGCCGCCTCAAGAAAATATTTGATTTCGTTCTCGTCCATTACTCTGCTTCCAGGGAGTTCGGGTTCTCTGCGGAACCCTGCTCTTCTTCACCGACCAAACGCACCGATGACGCGGCTCGTACGTGCAGTGGCGCGTACTGTTCTGACTGAACGACTTCGATCACCGATTCTCGCAATAGCTCCAGGAGCGCAATAAAAGTCACTGCCACACCCATGCGACCCTCCTCGGCATCGAACAGATCCGCAAATCCGGTAAAGTCACTTGCCTTGATGCGTGCCAGGATCTCGCTCATACGCTGGCGAACCGATAACGGTTCGCGCTGCATACTCAGATTCGAAAACATCTCGGCACGCTTGAGCACATCGTGAAACGCAAGTAACAACTCTTTCATCGTGACATCGGGCAACTTCGTGGTAACTTTTCGTTCCGGAGCATCTGCAGATGCAACAAACACATCGCGTTCCAAACGGGGCAAGTCACCGATGTCTTCAGCGGCCTTCTTGAACCGCTCGTATTCCTGCAAGCGTCGAACCAACTCGGCCCTGGGGTCATCCTCTTCGTTTTCTTCGGTCTGGGGCCGAGGTAATAACATTCGAGATTTTATTTCGGCCAGCATGGCGGCCATGAGCAGGTATTCGCCCGCCAATTCGAGCTGCATCTCCTGCATCACCTCGATGTATTCGACATACTGCTTGGTGATTTCGGCAATCGGGATATCAAGAACGTCGATGTTTTGACGTCGAATCAAATACAAGAGCAGATCAAGCGGCCCCTCGAATGCCTCCAGAAAAACCTGCAGCGCGTACGGCGGAATATAAAGATCCTGAGGCAGCGTCGTGACTGGCTCGCCGTCAACAACGGCGAACGGCATCTCGCCCTGCGCAGGTGACTGCTTCTCGTCCTGGGCGGGTTTGGGCGCGTCTTCTGGGGTCAGGACTGTTAATTCGGGTTTCATGCAGTTTCCGGACGATTACGCCGTATTGTGCAGCGTATTGCGGCGCATTCTATCGCATATTCTGGCCATCAGGTGAACTGGCTAACATCACCGCGACCGACACGTAACACATCGACCCTGTCGTTCGACAGGTCCAAAACGGTGGTCGGCTCGAGGCCGGGTGGGCCGCAGTCGATAATGGCTTCAATCTGATTTCCGATCTTGTCTTCGATCTCCAAGGGATCCGTCAATGGCATCTCATCACCGGGCAATGTCAGAGTCGAACTCATGATGGGCTCCTTTAGTGCGCCAAGCATCGAGTGCACCAGCGGATGCTCTGGCACGCGAAGTCCGATCGTGCGGCGCTTGGGATTCTGCAGCATCTTGGGCACCTCACGAGTTGCCGGTAAAATGAAGGTATACGGGCCAGGTGTGAGTGATCTGATCAGGCGATACGCCCAATTGTCGACTCGCGCGTATGTGCTGATCGAAGAAAGATCGGCGCACACCAGCGTGAAGTTGTGCTTCTTGTCGGCACGTCGAATCCTGCGAATTCTGTCGATGGCCTTTCTGTCACCTATATGGCAACCAAATGCATAGCTGGAATCAGTCGGATACGCGACCAGCCCACCGCTTTGAATGATTCGGGCGACCATTGCTACCCGACGCGGTTGCGGGTCAATGGGATGCATTTCTATGAGTTTGGCCACGCGCGGATTGTAGGGGAGCAACCGCTTCGCGGATACCCCCACAATACGCTATTATTCGCGGCCACTTCGGCCGCCCAAAGGGGCATGATGAATCTGTTGTTCGAATTTCTGCCACTATTCCTGTTTTTGGGTGCATTCCTTTACAAGGGTATTTATTTCGCGTTGGTCGTATTGATGATCGCAATGCCCTTGGGAGTGCTAATTAAATACATCCGCACGAAATCTCTCGACAAGATGTATTTTTGGTCGACGATATTCCTGTTAATTGCCGGTGGGCTGACACTGTACTTCCGAAACCCACTGTTCCTGTATTGGAAGCCAACCGTTTTTTACTGGGTTGTTGCACTAGCATTTCTGGGCAGTCAGTTCTTTAGTGAGGTACCCCTGGTGCAGCGTTTTTTCGGCTTGGTGGATGGTCTAAGCCTCGATCAAATTTCTGCTGCGCAATGGAAAAAACTGAACCTGGTCTGGGTATTATTTTTTGTCGGTGCCGGAATGTTGAACATCTACGTCGCCTACAATTTTGAGCAGGCGACCTGGGTGAAATTCAAGGTATTCGGCCTGATGGCATTAACCTTTATATTCATGCTCGTGCAGACATTATGGATCGCTAACCTCATTGGCGACGATGACGCTCCATGACCGCGGAGCGTACCGCAAGAATAGAAGCGCTATTAACCGAGGCGTTTTCGCCCGATCACATTCTTGTCAAAGACCAAAGCCACTTACATGCCGGACATGCGGGCAGCAGAGATGGGCGCGGACATTTTGAGGTCATGATCGTTGCCGACTCTTTCGCCGGGCAAAGCAGAATTGCATGTCATCGTCTTATATACGACGCGCTGGGCCAGTTAATGAACACCGATATACACGCTTTGAGCATTCGGGCCAGTGCGAAAAACACGGATGAATCGACGTAAATCTCTAGCCAATCATTTATGATGCGCAAAATTTGACAAAGGACTCCACCATGAACTCAACTCCCGGCTCCAACTCGTTTGGAACCCGAATTGCCAACGTCACATTGAGCGCCGCATTGCTGTTGTGCGCTTCGACTGCATTCGCTCAACAGACCGAGACAACCACGCTGTTCAGCAATGACGTGCTTGAGCTGCTGATTGAATCACGAATTCAAAAACCGGTGAGCCAGGCCACAGCACAGGACCGGGCTTCCGCGATTGACGAGCTGACTAATATCTACCTGATATCAAACCTGCCACGGGCTGTCGAACTGGGCGAGAGTCCGGAGATTCGCGCGCAACTAGACCTTCAGGAGAGGGCGATCATTTTTAATGCGTTTGCAACGGAATTTCTCCAGGAAAACCAGGCGACCGATCAGGAAGTTTTTAACGCCTACGAAGAACAAGTTGCTCTGGCGCCGCCCAAGGAATTCAAAGCTCGCCACATTATCGTGGAAACACAGGGTGAAGCTGTGGCGCTTATTGCAGATCTTCAGGGCGGTGCAGATTTCGTCACCCTCGCAAAGGAACACTCAACCGGTCCATCGGCGCCATCGGGCGGCGACCTCGGATGGTTTACTGCTCAAGCGATGGTGAAGCCGTTTTCGGATGCGGTTGGAACGATGGAAGACGGATCATTTACCACCTCGCCCGTACAAACCCAGTTCGGCTGGCATGTCATTCTGCGCGAGGACTCACGCGACAGTACACCGCCTCCTTTGGACAGCGTGAGCGATGTGATCAAACAACGAATTGCACAGCAGAAATTTCAGGAATACATGATTAGTTTGCGGTCAATAGTCGCGGAGTAGTTTGGACTTAACTTAATACGAAGATTCTGTTCAGCTTGGGGCACCATTTGGTGCCCTTTTCTTTTGCGGAAAAGGAACTGTGAAGCTGGTCACACCGCCTCATGTGGAAGGCACCTAGTATTGTTTGCGAGTCGTCTCTAATCGCTCGGAGGCGGCTTCTCCAACCCTCGCATCTCCTTCACAGGTTGATACGAGAACTAAGTCGGCAGGGACGCCGACTTTTTTATGCCCGTATGCAACGCAGGCAAAGAAAAAGGCCACCAAGGTGACCCTTTTCCTAGCACTTCGAAAAGACCGGCTGTCCCTGGCTATAAGCCACAGACGAGCGACATCAGAGCCGACCTCCCGAACGTTTCGCCTATCTAACGTCTGCGGTTCTGGTCGAAATCATCAGTCCACTGAAGGACGGACGCGTGCCAACAAAGCTCCACATGCCACCCGAAGGCGCACTATAGCCACCCAGGCTTGAAGTGTAATCAATCGTCAGACCACCCATCTGAGCAGTACCGTTCGAAAGATCGACTGAAGAAAGCATGCCCGAAATGAATACTTCCGTAGCGCCAGCCACATATCCCTGATCAGAAATACTCACGGCGTCAGCGTAATACCAACCTGACGTAATAGCTGTGCCCGCAACGGAGACGAAATCACCAACCCGCATACCGGAAAGCATGTTTTGAGAGGCCATCACGACCTGTCCCATTGATTCGAAAACGCCATTTGTGTGGTCGATTGAATCGACTGGTCCGGCTAGGACGATCGAACTGCCGTCGATGCCGAGGCCCGAACTGCCGTCAATGCCAGCGATCGAACTGCCGTCGATGCCAAGGCCCGAACTGCCGTCGATGCCAAGGCCCGAACTGCCGTCAATGCCAGCGATCGAACTGCCGTCGATGCCAAGTCCCGAACTGCCGTCAATACCGAGAATTGAACTACCGTCGATGCCAAGTGCCGAACTACCGTCTATGCCAGCGATCGAACTGCCGTCGATGCCAAGGCCCGAACTGCCGTCAATGCCGAGACTTGAACTGCCGTCGATGCCAAGTCCCGAACTGCCGTCAATGCCGAGACTTGAACTGCCGTCGATGCCAAGGCCCGAACTGCCGTCAATACCGAGAATTGAACTGCCGTCGATGCCAAGTCCCGAACTGCCGTCTATGCCAGCGATCGAACTACCGTCGATGCCAAGTCCCGAACTGCCGTCGATGCCAAGTCCCGAACTGCCGTCAATACCGAGAATTGAACTGCCGTCGATGCCAAGGCCCGAACTGCCGTCAATACCGAGAATTGAACTGCCGTCGATGCCAAGTCCCGAACTGCCGTCTATGCCAGCGATCGAACTACCGTCGATGCCAAGGCCCGAACTGCCGTCAATACCGAAAATTGAACTGCCGTCGATGCCAAGTCCCGAACTGCCGTCAATACCGAGAATTGAACTGCCGTCGATGCCAAGGCCCGAAATGCCGTCAATGCCGAGAATTGAACTGCCGTCGATGCCAAGGCCCGAACTGCCGTCAATACCGAGAATTGAACTGCCGTCGATGCCAGCGATCGAACTGCCGTCAATGCCGAGAATTGAACTGCCGTCGATGCCAAGGCCTGAACTGCCGTCAATACCGAGAATTGAACTGCCGTCGATGCCAAGGCCCGAACTGCCGTCAATACCGAGAATTGAACTGCCGTCGATGCCAAGGCCTGAACTGCCGTCGATGCCAAGGCCTGAACTGCCGTCAATACCAAGGCCTGAACTGCCGTCGATTCCAAGAATAGAACTACCGTCTATTCCGTCCACTGAACTACCATCGATTCCGCTCAGCTCACTGCCAGAAGCAGCTGCGAACGAGAAAGTAGGTAGTGTCAATGCAATCAGCGACGCTCCCAAGACGATTCTTGTCTTGGCGCTTCTTGCAATGCGCATTTTCACTCTCCTAAGTTTTTCTTTCTCTCCAACCCGTCCCTGCAATAAATTTCGAGGATTAATCCATTAATCTCTCAGTTCACAAATTCAAATATCGATTTGTGGATATTCGTTTACTAGGTAATTCGCAATCAATTGACCTCTTTATCTCGTAGTAACAATCGCAGAGATGTCTTATCGGCCTTATTTTCAACATAGTGAACCATGAAAAGCCCCGTCCCCTGACGATCTAAGTTGGGATCATTCCCATGCTCGTTTGCCGAAAACCAGATATCTAATTCTTCCAAAAACCTTTGCCCTTTCGCCTTGATATGCTTATCAAATTTCTCGATTACGTTCGTTGTACAACCTTCGTTTGCAAAGACGGCTCGCTCAAAATAACCGGTTCCTTGGCCTTCTTTCGTGATATTCAATGCTGCGGTCGAAAAAAAACGATAACCAATATCTCCCAGCCGCTGTATCAACTCTGGCGACAATGCTGTCGGTTCATATAAGCGGCTTACCGCCTTGTAAAGGTTTTCATCCTCTATCACTGAACCCGATCGAAGTAGCTCATTCAACATCTGCCTCGGTGCCATGTCACCGCTGTACGTCTTAACAAGCTCCGTAAAACTTACTTGCCCCTCACTCTGGCTCTCATATGGGAGTTCGAGAGGAATGCCATACGGACCCGTAAACTTAGGATCCTCGTACCAACCCGAAAGAACTCTACTAGGCCGCGACTTAGTTTTTTCCAGAGCACTTGCTTCAATCGCTCGGTCGATGACGTTTTTGACTTCTTTTCGCGTCAACCCAGTTAAAACCGCAACTCTCGACTTATTAATACGCTCCGACGGTTCAAAATGCCGTAGCGCAACTTCAACATAAACCTCTTTCACCACCTCGGAAAACTCCGCGTGCGTAAGCCCCTGGCTTACCAAGAGCCGAACAAGGGGTTTAAACATTAGCGCTAGAGCGCTTCTCAAATGGTCTTTTACCGTTTGCGCCACTTAAGCCACACCTCCAGCAGTAATATGTAAAGTATCCCGGAGTGCTTAGCTATGCAACCGCGAAAAGCACCCTATAGCTGGTTTGAACTCACCATTTGTGGCTCCGAACCACTTTAATTCAAATAATAGCGGCGAGTACTTCCAGCAAAATAATAGCGGTAGTATGTAATTATTTGATTATAAAGCACTTTAATTATTCTAATGCTGCTGAAAGCGAAGTTGCAGCATAGGATCCGAATTAACTGAGGGAGAAGGGCCATCACAATGAGCGACTCTAGAGAATAGAATCTCTTCAATAAAATTGACTGCCTGCGCAAATTTTCCCTTTCACCCCGAAATCTGGCCGCCAAGACCTTAGCTCTTACTCACAAGGTCTCGTTTAGAAAACGCCTAGTTAGGACATTGAACTTAAGGGTCTACCACTTGTACTTAGCATGTGGATCAATCTCTTCGAAATAGTACAGGCCGACCATCACAACGGGATTCACGCTATCGTCATTTTCTTTGTCCGATGGTGTTTCGTATGCGGTGAACAAGTCGTCAAAAGAAACCGCTGTTTCGGATAATCTGTCGGAACTGATCCGCTTTAACCGAGTTCGATCAGATTCCTTGATCGACAACGAGTATGTAACAAATTGCGCATTTCCCTCTCCGGGCACTTTGTCATGCTCAGAGTTTCTCGCTATCGTCGCCAACAGCGGGTAGGCATTGTGAACCAGACCATTCATCAGATTTTCGGTACTATCGTGCGGCCGCATTGTCCGCGATTTGACCGTCAGCACTCCATCGTCATTTTCTGCGACCAAATTCATACGTTTCAATTCTGTCCGCATCGCTCCTGCCGGGACGTCGCCGCCAAATCGCTTGACTAAGTCGGAAAACGAACCTGTCTCACCCGAGTATTTTAGCGGCCGCGGTCGCCCTTGATTATCCAAGAATCCATTTTCCGAGTACCATTTTGTCAATATTTCCGTGATCGGTGTTGATTTGATCACAACCTCGTCCGCCCCGGTTTCAATCTTAGTCCGAAGTCGTCGAACTTCTTTTCGAGTAAGGCCCGTCATTACCGCGACCCGCGATATGTTCGTCGGTCGACCTCGAATGCCAAAATCAGTGCTTCCGACATCTACGAATGCAGTCTTAACAACCTCAGCAAAAGCGTTATAGCCAATTCCGTATCGAAGCAGTATTTTGACCACTGGCCTAAGGACGAGCTGAAGCGCGTCTAGAATTTTCTTCTGTTGTGACTCATCCATGGGCAAGCAATATATTGATCAAGTGTTTGAATCGCCACAAAAATATCGGACATGGGAAAAATCGACCAACTCTTGCCACAAGAATGGTTCGAGCGCCACATCTGTTACTCGGCAAACCACCTAGAAAATAGTCTTGCGTCGATTATCAGCTTGAGACGAGCGTTCTTAAGGCGGCCTCATCGAGAACCGATACGTTGAGTTTTTCCGCCTTGGATAGCTTGGATCCAGCGCTTTCACCGGCAACCAGGAAATCGGTTTTTCGCGACACAGTGCCCGTAACTTTACCGCCCGCGTCTTGAATAAAATCTTTGGCTTCATCCCTCGTCAAAGTCGGCAAAGTTCCCGTTATGACGAATATTTTCCCACTTAGGGGACCGTTTTCCGCATCTAAAACCGGCTCAGATTCCGGCCAGTTAACGCCGTAATCACGCAACCGCGAGATGACGTCGAGATTGTGTTCTTCGCCAAAAAACGCCTTTATGCGCGCGGCTACAACCGGCCCGACATCGGTTATTCCAAGCAATTCTTCTTCGGTCGCCGCCACTACATTCGCCAACTTGCCGTAGTGCACCGCGATCCCGGCCGCCGTCGTCTCGCCTACTTCCCGAATGCCCAATGCGAACAGAAATCTTGCCAGGGTCGTCGATTTGCTGGCATCGATCGAACGAATTAATTTATCCGCAGACTTCTCGCCCATGCGCTCCAGTTCACTGAGCTCTTCTCTGGTCAACTGAAAGATATCCGCCGGTGTTTTGAGTCGGTCCGTCGCCACCAGTTGCTCAATCAACTTCGCGCCGAAACCTTCAATATCGAGAGCGCGTCGCGAAACAAAATGTTTCAATGCTTCCGCTCGCTGCGCCGCACAAAACAAACCACCCGTACACCGCGCAACAGTCTCACCCGCTTCGCGGGCAACACGCGAGTCGCAAACTGGACAGGTCTTTGGCAGTTGAACTCGACGTGTTCGCTGCGGTCTTCGGTCGAGAATTACTCTTGCCACTTCGGGAATAACATCCCCCGCCCTGCGAACAATCACTGTATCGCCCACACGTACATCTTTGCGATGCAGCTCGTCGATATTGTGTAACGTCGCGTTGCTTACCGTGACACCGCCCACAAATACCGGCTTCAATCTGGCCACGGGTGTCACGGCACCTGTCCGTCCAACCTGAAACTCCACGGCTTCAACTTCGGTGAGCTCTTCCTGCGCCGGATATTTGTGCGCGATCGCCCAGCGCGGCGCTCTCGATACGAATCCCAGTTCCTTTTGCAACTCCAGGCTATCGACTTTGTAGACAACTCCGTCAATTTCGTAACTCAGTCGGTCCCGGCGCGCACCGATATCTTTATAGTACTTGAGGCATCCGTTTACTCCGTTTACCACGCTACGCTCCGGGCAAACCTTGATTCCCCACTCCTGCAATTGATCAATTATTTCGCTATGCCCTGACGGTAAGTGCCCACCCCGCGCGATACCGACTGAGTAGGCATACATATCCAGTGGGCGTTCCGCCGTTAGCTTCGGGTCCAGTTGACGCAAGCTTCCGGCCGCAGCATTACGCGGGTTTACAAAGGTCTTCTCACCAGCCGCTCTCGCTTTGTCGTTATACGCATCGAACCCTGCCTTGGGCATAAACACTTCGCCGCGAACTTCCAGGCGGGCCGGGTAATCGCTCCCCAGCAATTTCAGTGGAATCGCCTCGATCGTACGGACGTTGTGCGTGATGTCCTCACCGGTAGTTCCATCACCACGAGTCGCACCGCGCACCAGCACGCCGTCTTCGTACAGCAGGCTGACCGCTGCCCCGTCCAGTTTCGGTTCTGCTGCGTATGTCAGGTCTACGTCATCATCAAGTTCCAGTCGATCGAGGACGCGCCGATGAAACTCCTGCAACTCATCCGCAGTGAACGCATTGCCCAGAGACAACATCGGAAGTTCGTGCTGCACCGTGCCAAAGGCAGAAATCGGTGTATCGCCGACACGCTGCGTTGGAGAGTCCGGAGAGATCAACACCGGATACTCCTCCTCCAGCGCTAGCAATTCACGCATCAGACGGTCGTATTCGGCGTCGGGAACTTCCGGGTCGTCCAGCGCGTGGTATTGATAATTATGGTGTCGGATCTGATTCCGAAGCATCCTGGCTTTATTACTTATCGCATCGGACACACTCATAGACGCCGGACCACCTGGGTTCAGGATACGAGGTTACTGTGTTGAAACTGAATAATTTCTTCGCGCAGATATCGCTCGCGTTGAACGCTCAGCGTACTACCCGACTCATCCAAAAGCTCGCCGTCGAGTGACTGAGTCAATGTCCTGGCGGCTGCCAGCATCAAATCGAAAGCTTCAACACTGTCAACCGGGCCAGGCAGGACCAGAAACAGACTAATCCCGGGGATCACCTGCCCCTGAATATTTTGCAGGTCAAAGCTGCCTGGCTCAACCAGACTCGCAGCGCTAAAAATTGTCTTGTCTTCGTCGCTTCCATCGTATCGATGAAAAATACCAAACTTGCCGTGTCGCAAGCCGATACCACGCATACTGAGAATGAGTTCATCGCCGGGGAATGGCTTCTTCTCCCGCGCAACGATTCTGACAGTCACGATTTTTTGCGGCGAATCCGGTGCCGTTGAGTCATCCCCGGCTTCGTGATCGTCAGTCGCTGCTGCCGCTGAAATCAGGAATGGTTCGTCGACCGGATCGTCAATGCCATCCATGCCGGGTTCGATTCGGTGCTGGGACTCGGCTCCTTCATCAGCAGCAACCTTTTCTCTGCGGCTGTACAGGTAGACACCTGCGATCACCAGGAGTCCAAATAACAACAGCAACCAACGCAGACCATCCATTTTCGAACTCACTTATGCAGGCTAGCTCGCCGCCATTTTTACCGCTGCGTCGAGATCGACCGTAACCAGTCTCGATACACCTGGCTCCTGCATGGTCACACCGGACAACTGGCGGGCCAGTTCCATCGTCACTTTGTTATGCGTTATGAAGACAAACTGCACTTTGTCTGACATTTCCTTCACGATATTGCAGAAGCGCGCGACATTCGCATCATCCAGTGGTGCATCGACCTCATCGAGCATACAGAACGGCGCCGGATTCAACTCGAAAATCGCGAATACCAGTGCTACAGCGGTCAACGCCTTTTCACCACCGGACAGCAGGTGAATCGTACTATTGCGTTTGCCAGGCGGTCGCGCCATTACCGTAACGCCGGTAGTCAGCAAATCATCGCCGGTTAGTTCAAGGTATGCATGCCCCCCGCCAAATAGTTTAGGGAACAATAATTTGAAACCTTCGTTGACGTTGTCAAATGTCTCTCGAAAACGCGTGCGGGTTTCGCGGTCAATTTTGCGAATCGCGCCTTCCAGTGTAGCCAGCGCATCGTTCAAGTCCGCGAGCTGTGAATCGAGATATTCCTTGCGCTCCGACTGCTCTTTGAATTCATCAATCGCTGCCAGATTGATCGGCCCGAGACGATCTATGCGTTTGCGGAGCTTCAGAAGCCTTTCTTCCCACAACTCGATATTTGCTGCCTCATCCATTTCCTCAAGCAACGGTGCGTACTCGAAGTCTGTTTGTGCAAGCTGGTCCTCAAATCCCTCGCGGCGAACCTTAAGCTCCTGCACGGCCATTTCCGCTTCGCTGACGTGAGAGCGCGACTCATCGACTGACTGGTCGATTTGTATGCGGGTCTGATCCAGCTCTCGCAATTCAGCTTCGACCTTTTCAACAATTTGCCGGGCAGCTGACATTTCTTCTTCAACAAGAAGGCGGTTCTCGAGTTGCCGGCCGAGCTCATCCTTATTGCCAGCCATTGGCGACTGACTGTTCTCCATTTGCTCGCGAATTTCCGTTTCACGATTTCGAAATTGTGCTAACTGCGCTTTCATGCGCTCAAGATTTTGAGCCGCCGACTCTTTGCTCGTGCGACGGCTTTCGAACTGAATTGCTATATTTTGAACACTCTGCCTATCCTCGTCAGCTTGTGCCCGAACACGCTGCAGCTCCGCACGTAATTCTTCGCGCCGTAACTCCTGATCCCGTTTTTCAGAGTTGAGCCTTTCCAGCCGCTCACCTGCCTGGCCGCAAACACGTTGCGATTCGCGTAACTGTTCCTCGGCCGATATCTGTTCGCCGTCCAACTCGTCGGATTCTTCGGTGAGCGCCGCATTGCGAGCATTCGTCTGATCCAATTGGTACCGCGCAGCTTCAAGGGCCGCCTTCACCTCGGAATATTCGTTGAGGTGTGTTGCAGCGTCGCTCTGCAATGTTTCACGACGTTCCTCGAGTTGCGTCAAACGAATACGACCGTCATGCAGCAATTTCCGTGCACTATCGTGGCGGACCTGCATCTCACGAATGTCGGACTTGAGGCGTCGCATTTCGTGTTGGCGTGCCAGCACACCGGCCTTACCTTCCTTGTCACGCGATACGCGCAACCAGTCCTTGCCGAGCCATACTCCGTCGGCCGTAACAACCGATGTCCCGTCAACAAGCGCTTCGCGAAATCCAATTGCCTGCCCCAACGTCTCGGCGATGATGACACCGGAAAGAATCTGCATAACTTCGGCCGGTGCTCCGCTCGCTTTTTCCGCCAGCGTATTCTTTACTTCCAATCCACCGCCGTCTTTTGACCGTTCTCTCAGGATCGTGACATTGCCGGTTTTCAATTGTGCGATCGATTCTGTGACCGGCGTAATATCAGCAACACAAACAGCTTGCAGGTAATCCCCCAGGACTGTCTCGACAGCTTTCTCCCACCCGCTTTCGACATTCAGTCTCTGTGCAACACGGGGGTTTTGATCCAGCCCGGCACCTTCGAGCCAGCTCTGAATACCATCGTCACCCTCACCCAATGCGGCTTTCTGCAAGGCCTCAAGCGACGCGTACTTACCTTTGGCAGCCTGAACTGTCGAAAGCCGCTCATCGACAAGATGAGTTAATTTTCGGTCCTGCTCACGCAACTTACGAATTTTCTCGGCGATGTCCGCCAGGTGCTTGTCATATCCATCACGTGCCTGACGTTTTCGAAGTTCCTGCTCCAGCGCTTCGTCGTGCCTGGCTTTCAGATCTTCGGGGCTGACATCGTCCTGCGCTTCAGCAATTTTCCTGCGGCGCTCCAGGAAGCTTTGCATACGAGATTCGAGTTGCTCAGATCGCGTGGTTTCAACACTCTGCGTCTGAAGAGCTTCGTTGCAGTGCTGCGAATGCTCGTCCCACTGTTTTTGCCACTCCGCAAGCGCGTCATCCGCCCGCTGCAACGATGCCGCTGATGCCTGTTCACTCTGACGGGCCTGTTCCAAACCGGGAACGAGCTCACTGAGTGTTAACTCGAGTTGCTCTATCTCTGTCTCGTCCTGATCGATGTGGCCCGCAATTTCCTTCGCGCCACTGATCGCTTGCTCGAGATCCTGCTGTTGTCGCTCGCGCAAATCACGCGCATGTTCTATCGATTGCTCAAGACGCGCTATTTCAGAGCCAACTTTGTAGTAACGCCCCTGGACTGCATTGAATTCATCCGAACGTTCGGATTGACGAACGCGGGTATCCTCAAGCGCGGCTTCGAGACTGCGCTGTTTCGCAATAGCAGCCTCAAGACTCGTTTTTCTTTCCGCAAGACGTGCACCCGATTCTCTACCGCGATCGTCCAGATCCTTCGTACGCAGTGCGAGCAGCTCTGCTGCAGTTCGGCGCTCGTCATTCTTGTAACGGCTGTAGCGTTCGGCAGTCTTTGCCTGCCGATCAAGATGCTTGATCTGTTTTTCGACTTCATCGAGCACGTCCAGCAACCGATCGAGATTTTCTTTCGTATGCTTGATGCGATTCGACGTCTCCCGACGTCGCTCTTTGTATTTTGATATGCCGGCAGCCTCTTCAAGGAAGACGCGCATCTCCTCCGGTTTTGCTTCGATCAGGCGCGAAATCATCCCTTGCTCGATGATCGAATAGCTGCGCGGACCGAGACCGGTGCCCAGAAAGACCCCGGTAATGTCCTTGCGGCGACATCGCGTACCGTTCAGGTAGTAGTTCGATATGCCGTCCCGGCTGACTTCGCGCCGTATCGCTATCTCTGCGTACTTGGCGTACTGGCCCTCCAGCGTCGTATCCGTGTTGTCGAACAACAATTCAACCGAGGCCGCGCCGACGGGCTTGCGGGAACTCGAACCGTTGAAAATAACGTCTGTAATCGAGTCTCCACGCAGACGGGTCGCTGAGCTTTCGCCCATGACCCATCTCACCGCATCAATTACGTTCGACTTGCCACACCCATTGGGGCCGACTACGCCAACGAGGCTGCTGGGAAAGGTAATCGTTGTGGGGTCGACGAAGGATTTGAAGCCAGCGAGCTTTATCTTGCTTAATCGCATTGGTGGTTCGGCCCGATATCCCGTCAAATCGGGCTAGTGTAATGGAAAATCGGCGATAAAACCCGCCTATAAAAGATTTGGTGGTCAAAAAGTCAATTCAGCTAAGCCCAATGCTGCCGCGGTCTGCCGAGGCTTTTCCATCAAGTCAGCGGTCTAAAAAAAATAGGGCTTCCCTGACGTCTCAGGCAATGTATAATCCCCGCCTTTTCTTTCCCCGGCAGGAGCTAAAAATGCCCGCAAAGAAAGCCGCTAGTAAGAAGCGGAAGAAAGTGACGACGTCACGCAAGAAGGTAGCCACGAAGAAAGCTGTGGCCAGGAAAAAAGCGTCCAGTAAGAAGGCCCCGGTGAAGAAAAAGGCGGCCAAGAAGACTGTTCGCAAGAAAAAAGTGGCCAAGAAGAAGGCCCCTGTGAAGAAAAAGATGGCTAAGAAGACTGTTCGAAAGAAAAAAGTGGCCAAAAAGAAGGCCCCTGTGAAGAAAAAGGCCGTCAAGAAAAAGACAGACAAAAAAGCGGCAAGCAAGAAGAAAACTCCCGCGAAGAAAAAGGCCGTGAGCAAGAAGAAAAAGGCTGTGGCCAAACCGGCTGCGAAGAAAAAGACGCCGGTACGGAAGAAGGCTTCGCCAAGGACTACAAAACGTAGGGGCAGCCCGTTATCAGGTCCAATTCACG
Source organism: Woeseiaceae bacterium (assembly GCA_021773095.1). Taxonomy (GTDB): domain Bacteria; phylum Pseudomonadota; class Gammaproteobacteria; order Steroidobacterales; family Woeseiaceae; genus UBA1847. Next base: position 40,801 of record JAJFKR010000005.1, read on the forward strand.
GCATTGCTCCGTACAAACCAGCCCGCGGCGAGGAGTACATGAGCGACGAGCAACTCGAGCATTTCAGAGAAATCCTGAGCGCCTGGAAAAGTGAATTAATCGTTGAGGTCGACCGGACAGTTCACCACATGCAGGACGAGGCAGCGAATTTCCCTGATCCAAATGACCGCGCTACTCAGGAATCAGAATTCGGCCTGGAACTTCGAACGCGAGACCGTGAGCGAAAACTGCTGCGCAAGATCGATTCGGCATTAACACGCATCGATGACGGCTCATACGGCTTCTGCGATAAGACTGGCGAAGAGATCGGGCTCAAACGTCTGGAAGCCCGGCCCGTTGCTACATTGAGCCTCGAGGCTCAGGAACGACGCGAAATGTCAGAAAGACAGTTCCGCGATAGCGAAGACCGCTATCGGTAATCCAGGTTCCTGATGCAGACACGCGAACCGGCTCGATACATCGGTCGGTTCGCGCCGTCCCCTACCGGCCCGCTGCATTTCGGGTCGTTGGTTGCCGCCGTCGCAAGCTACCTTCAGGCGCGGACGAATAACGGGTTGTGGCTGCTGCGTATTGAAGATATTGATCCACCCCGCGAGCAACCCGGGGCTACGGACGAAATAATCCGTTCGCTGGAACACTACGGATTCGAGTGGGACGGCGAAATCATTTTCCAGAGCACCAATTCTACCGCGCACGAGTCTGCGCTCGTAGCGCTCATTGAAGGTAATCGCGCCTATCCATGCCGATGCTCCAGACGGAACCTTGAGAATGCCACAAGGGGAGCCATGGGGATTATTTATCCAGGAACCTGTCGTGATGGATGTGATGCAGACGAGGTCGCAATCCGGGTGCGAACCAACGAGTCAGACATCAGCTTTGACGATGCCCTGCAGGGTCGTGTATCACAACGCCTTGAAAGTGAGTCGGGAGATTTTGTTATTCGACGACGTGACGGACTGATCGCCTACCATCTAGCCGTTGTCGTTGACGACGAGATTCAGGGTGTCACTGAAGTCGTACGCGGTATTGACCTGATGAATTCCACACCACGGCAGGTCTGGCTTCAACAACTACTCGAATTTCGCACACCCGCCTACGTCCACATACCGGTAATTACTCACGCCAACGGCGACAAACTCAGTAAATTGACTGGCGCCCCTGGAATTTCAGGGGACGATGTAGAGCAAACTCTGGTTGAAGCATTGCTCGCTTTGCGACAACGCCCGCCGTCCGAATTAGCGCAGGTACCACTCGAGGAGATCTGGTCCTGGGCGATTAAAAACTGGCAAGTTGGGAAACTTTTTGGCTGCAAAACCGTTGTTAAAACGTCTTGACAACAACCCTTGTCTGCCATAGCTTGAAGGCTGCAGCAGGGATACGCTCCCCCGCCCCCTGTTGCAAAAGCCTGAAGGTGTAACTACTCCACGGCAGGCCCTCCGCGCAAGCGGAGGGCCATTTTTTTTGCCTCCAACAAGCGCATCGAAAACGTGGCAGAATCGCGACAATGAGTTCCAGGACACGCGAAAATCAGGTCATCAAAAGCCCGTTCAAGGCGCCGGCCTGGCTACAAAATCCGCATGCTCAAACCATGTACCCCAGCCTGCCCTGGGCCTGGCCTTCGCGACCCGTGTTGCGACGGGAAACACTGGAACTGCCGGATGGCGACGTTACAGCCGTTGACTGGCTAAGCGAAGCCGATTCATTGCCCGACTCAGCGCCGTTACTGGTTATCCTCCATGGCCTTGAGGGATCGGCTGATTCGTCTTACGCCCGGATGCTGATGGATGTTACCTTCGCTCGTGGCTGGCGATCCTGTGTGTTGCATTTCCGCGACTGCGGAGACTACCGGAACCGGTTACCACGCCGATATCATGCGGGTGAAACTAACGATCTCAGGCACTTCCTGAACCGTTTGCAAGAACAACGAGACGCATCAGGTAATCCGGGTCCACTGCTCGCGGTGGGCTACTCATTAGGCGGAAATGTGCTTCTAAAGTACCTTGGAGAGTCACAATCCGAGACGCCGCTTGGTGCTGCAACAGCCGTTTGCGCGCCCTTGAACCTGCACATCTGCGCGCAAGCTTTGGATACGGGGTTTTCAAAACGTTACCAGAGGCACCTCTTAAAACGCATGAAAAAATCGGTAACGAACAAATTTGACCGGCATACTGCGGCGTTCGACTGGGACCGTGCCATGAATTCACAGACATTTGCAGAGTTTGACGACTCCGTGACCGCGCCCTTGCATGGCTTCAATGGCAGGAATGATTATTACGATCGATGCAGTTCAGAGCATTTCCTGCATGCCATTGAGCGTCCCACGCTTATTATAAATGCACTGGACGACCCGTTTATGACACCCGAGGTCATTCCCACCGTGGACAGGCTCTCAGAGGACGTTACGCTCGAAATTTCAAAGCAAGGTGGACATGTTGGTTTTATTGGAGGCGGTACACCGTGGAGACCGACTTTCTACCTGCCCGGTCGCATCATCGAGTTCCTGGAATCTTACGCAGCAATGCCAAGTTTATGATTGTAGGAGCGCGCCCTGCGCGCGACCTCGCTACAAGGGTCACAAGCGGCGGTCGAGATACTGTTTACAGGAAATAAAGCGGACCGCAGGGAGCCATTCCAGTAAACAGTATCTCGACCGATGCGTGCGATGATCGTAATGAGGTCGCGCGCAGGGCGCGCTCCTACTACTCGGCGTCGACTTCTTTCATTGAGAGACGTACGCGGCCCTGACGATCAACCTCAAGGACTTTGACCTTGATCTCGTCGCCTTCAGCCAGCTTGTCACTGACCTTCTCAACTCGCTCGTTAGAGATCTGCGAGATGTGAACGAGGCCATCCTTGCCCGGCAGGATGGTAACGAAGGCACCAAAGTCCATCAGGCGAGCGACCTTGCCATCGTAAATACGACCCACTTCAACATCGGCGGTGATCAGCTCGATGCGACGGTGTGCTTCCTTACCGGACGCGCCGTCGACCGATGCGATACGAATCGTGCCGTCGTTGTCGATATCGACCGAAGCGCCCGTCTCTTCAGTGATCGCACGAATTACCGCACCACCCTTACCGATAACGTCGCGAATCTTCTCAGGGTCAATCTTCATGGTCATGATGGTCGGAGCCCACTCGGACATTTCACCGCGAGTTTCGCTGAGGACCTTGTTCATCTCGCCCAGGATATGCAAACGACCGTCACGAGCCTGATCCAATGCAGTATTCATGATTTCACGAGTGATGCCCTGGATCTTGATGTCCATCTGCAGCGCAGTAATTCCGTCTTCAGTACCCGCAACCTTGAAGTCCATGTCGCCGAGGTGATCTTCATCGCCCAGGATGTCGGTCAGAACGGCAAAGTCATCACCTTCCTTAACGAGTCCCATTGCAACACCGGCAACCGGTGCCTTCAGCGGTACGCCTGCGTCCATGAGCGCGAGGCTCGTGCCGCAAACCGATGCCATTGAGCTTGAACCGTTGGATTCAGTGATCTCAGACACAACGCGGATGACGTAGCCAAACTCATCCATGTTCGGCATAACGGCTTCAATGCCTCGACGCGCCAGCTTTCCATGGCCGATTTCGCGACGCTTCGTTGAACCAATAAAGCCTGTCTCGCCTACACAGAATGGAGGGAAATTGTAATGCAGCATGAACGGGTCCTTGCGCTCGCCTTCGATCGCATCGATCATCTGTGCATCTCGGCCAGTGCCGAGTGTCGCTACCACAATCGCCTGCGTCTCACCACGTGTGAATACGGCTGATCCGTGTGCACGCGGCAGAACGCCAACTTCGACGTCGATCGGACGAACCGTGCTCTTGTCACGACCGTCGATGCGTGCCTCACCCTTGATGATGCGTTGGCGAACGATGTTCTTTTCCAGCTTGTAAAGAGCACCCTTGACGTCTTCGGCAGACCAGCGAGCGTCGTCGCCACTTGCCAATGCTTCAACGGCTGTGGCCTTGGCTTCTCCAACGGCTGCCTGACGATCCTGCTTGTCAGTGATGCTATAGGCCGCGGACAATCCTGCCGTTGCAGAGTCCGCTGCGGCGGCTTCGAGATCCTTGTCTTCTTCCGCTGCGGTCCAGTCCCAGGCAGGCTTGCCAACTTCGGCAGCCAGTTCGCTGATCGTATCGATAGCGACCTGCATTTGCTCATGTCCGAACATGACTGCGCCCAGCATGACTTCTTCGGACAGGCCAGCGGCCTCTGATTCAACCATCAGGACTGCGTCCCTGGTGCCCGCAACGACGAGCTCAAGGTCACCCTCAGCAACCGCTGCGCGGCCCGGATTCAGTACGTATTCACCGTCCTTGTAGCCGACTTTGGCAGCAGCAATCGGACCGGCAAATGGCATACCGGAAATGGCCAGCGCCGCTGAGGCACCGATCAAAGCCGGGATATCGGGATCAACATCCGGGTTCAATGACATCACCGTAGCGATGATCTGAACTTCGTTTTTAAAGCCTTTCGGAAAAAGCGGACGTACCGGACGATCGATCAGGCGACAGGTAAGGACTTCCTTCTCACCCGGACGACCTTCACGCTTGAAAAACCCGCCCGGGATTTTGCCAGCGGCGTAGGTCTTTTCCTGATAGTTAACGGTCAGCGGGAAGAAGTCTCTGCCCGGATCAGCCGTTTTGCGGCCAACAGCGGTTACCAGAACCGTCGTATCGGCCATATCGACGATAACTGCACCGTCGGCCTGACGAGCGATCGCGCCCGTATCAATCGTTACTTCGTGTTCCCCGAATTGGAAACTCTTTCTTGTCGATTTCACTTTGATTTCTCTGTATGGAAATTGTTAAGACAACAGCAACCAACGGCGATCCCAGTGGATGGGAGCGACACGTCAGTTGTTTACATTGTCGAGATTGCTCGCTGGACTAGCGACGCAGACCGAGCTTCTTGATCAGCTCGCGGTAGCGGTCATTGTCTTTGGACTTCAGGTAGTCAAGCAGCTTGCGACGCTTGTTAACCATCCGCAGAAGACCCTGACGGCTGTGGTGATCTTTCTTGTGCTCACTGAAATGATCGGTGAGTTCTACAATTCGTTTTGTCAGCAGTGCAACCTGTACCTCAGGTGAGCCGGTATCGGCTTCGCCGCGTGCATGATCGGCGATTACGCCCTGCTTTACTTCACTGGAAAGTGACATTTTTCTATTACTCCAATTCTCTTTCATTTGCCCTTTTTTAGAGCGCGGTATTCTAGCGCCTGAGCGGGCCCATTAACACCCCAAAATCAAATAATTACGGGGTTTTTTCCTGTGTCAAAAACACTCTTCGTGGTGCAAGCTGCCCGTCTCCGGAGAGCTCGCCCACCCCTAAAAATCCTTTGTCCGCCTGGTATACCCTGGCAAGTCCTTTCTTTTCATCAATATCCACTGCGACCGTTTGTCCGCCGCAAAAGCGCTGGGCGTCCTCTGCACCGATTGAAACTGCTGGCATATTCGCCAAAGCGACGTCTGCCGGCAGCAATTTGGCCCTCAACGGACCGGGTCCTTTTTCTGCCAGTGCTTCCAACGCCGCCATATCAAGCATGTTTGCGCTCTCGAAGTCGCCGACGGACTCGCGGTGCAATCGTGCCGTGTGAGCCACCGTGCCGGCCTCGCGGGCAATATCTTCAACCAACACCCGTATATAAGTGCCCTTCGAGCACGCAACACGAAAAACCAGCCGGTTTCCGGCGAGCTCAAGAAGCCTGATCTTGTCGATCCGTATCGGTCGTGGTTCGCGCTCTACGGTCTCGCCCTTGCGTGCCAACTCGTACAGCCGCTTGCCATCCTTCTTCAATGCCGAATACATCGGCGGTATTTGCGTTGACTCACCACAGAATCCCTGCAAAATGTCATTCCACTGGTCGGCATCCACATCGGGCACCGTGGCGGTCTCGATCTCCTGACCGTCACCATCCCCGGTATCCGTCGCCGATCCCAGCTTTGCCGTCACACGGTAGCTCTTGTCCGCATTCAGCAAGTACGCACAGACCTTGGTCGCTTCACCGAAACACAAGGGCAACATGCCTGTCGCAGCCGGATCCAGGCTGCCTGTATGGCCGGCCTTTCTCGCGTTTAACAATCGCCTGACAATCTGCAAAGCCCGGTTCGACGTCATACCGGACGGCTTGTTGAGCAACAACAGTCCGTCCACCGGATCGGCGTGGCGCTTCATACCGCGTGCCGCCATGACGCCTACTGCTGCTCCTCGTTCTGATCGGATTCCAGAGCGCCCTCGATCAAACTGCTGATCCGTTGCGCCTCGGCCGCACTGTCATCGTGGGCGAAACGCAGTTCCGGTACATGTCGAATCTTGATTTCACGGCCCAGGCGCCCGCGCAAAAAGCCGCTGGCGCGCTCAAGGCCGTCTTTCACAGGCGCTGGATCCCCGTCAGGGTCCAGCAAACTGAAATACACTCGCGCAACGCTCAGGTCGCGTGAGAGATCCACCGATGTCAACGACACAAGTTTGAGTCTCGGGTCTTTGGTTTCAAACCGCAGCAACTCATTCAAGGTGCGCAACACCTGGTTTCCGAGTCGCTGATTTCTGGTGAATTCTCTTGGCATGGATCGATACTTACGCGCCTAGTCGAGCGTACGTGCAACCTCTATCCGTTCGAAACACTCGATTTGGTCACCTACCTGAACATCGCTGTAGTTCTTCACTCCGATACCGCACTCGGTGCCGGACTTCACTTCGTTAACATCGTCCTTGAAGCGGCGTAATGATTCGAGCTCGCCTTCGTAGATCACGACGTTATCGCGCAATACACGAATCGGGTTGGAGCGCTTCACGAAGCCTTCGCTGACAATGCAACCGGCAATGTCCCCAAACTTCGGTGAGCTGAATACCTCTTTGACCGCGGCCAGACCGACGATCTGCTCACGAACCTCGGGTGCCAGCAGGCCACTGAGTGCCGCTTTCACATCGTCGATCGCCTCATAAATGATGCTGTAGTAGCGGACATCGACACCCGACTCCTTGATCGCCGTACGCGCTGCCGCGTCCGCACGAACATTGAATCCAATAATGGTTGCATTGGATGCCGCCGCCAGATTGGCGTCAGTCTCGGTAATGCCACCGACACTTGAACCGATGATCTTGACCCGGACTTCGTCTGTCGAGAGCTTGAGCAATGCATCGCGCAAAGCTTCTGCACTACCGTGCACATCGGACTTGATGATCACCGGAACCGACGAGACTTCGCCATCCTTCATCTGAGTGAACATATCCTCCATCTTGGAGGCCTGCTGTTGAGCGAGCTTCGATTCGCGTGTCTTGCTCTGCCGGAATTCAGCAACTTCGCGCGCCTTGCGCTCGTTCTTGACCGCAAGAAAGTCATCGCCTGCGCCCGGCGTCTTGGAGAGCCCCAGAACGACGACAGGCTGTGACGGACCGGCTTCCTTGATGGTATTACCGGACTCGTCAAACATATTGCGTATGCGGCCGTATTCTTCACCAGCGATGATCATATCGCCCTGCTTCAACGTTCCGCCCTGTACCAGCAGCGTTGCGACCGCGCCACGGCCTTTCTCAAGGCTGGACTCAATAACGATACCCTGCGCCGGTCCTTCCGCAACGGCCGTCAGATCCATAACTTCCGCCTGCAACAAGATCGCGTCCAGCAGGTCGTCCACGCCATCGCCCTTGAGCGCAGAAACATTAACGAACATCTGCTCACCACCCCAATCCTCGGGAATGACTTCATGTTGTGACAATTCGTTTTTGACACGCTCCGGGTCGGCATTTTCCCGATCGATCTTGTTGATTGCGACAATTAACGGGACGCCCGCTGCTTTTGAGTGCTGGATGGCCTCAATCGTTTGCGGCATCACACCGTCATCGGCAGCGACAACGAGAATCACAATATCCGTCGCCTGAGCTCCTCGAGCACGCATCGCCGTAAACGCGGCATGTCCCGGTGTATCAAGAAACGAAATCTGACCCTTATCTGTTTTTACAGAGTACGCGCCAATATGCTGCGTAATACCACCGGCTTCGCCATCTGCGACCTTGGTCCTACGTATGTAATCCAATAACGATGTCTTGCCGTGATCAACATGGCCCATGATCGTTACAACCGGTGCGCGCGTGACTGCATCGCCGTCTACGCCGCTTTCGTCTGCTAGTAGCTTCTCATCGACATCCACTGAATCAACCGGTACCGCAACGTGGCCAAGCTCTTCCACAACAAGCGTTGCGGTGTCCTGATCGATGACCTGATTGATCGTCACCATCGCACCCATGTTGAACAGAACTTTGACTACCTCATTCCCCTTGATCGCCATTTTCTGAGCGAGCTCGGCAACCGAGATATTGTCCGGGATTTCTACTTCGTGAATGACAGGTGCTGTCGGCATTTCGAAACCGTGTTTTGAATCGCCACCGACGGATACCGGTCGTCGGCGCATCGGCGCTTTGCGCTTACGGCGGCCGCTCTTATCGCCCGCAACGTGCAGTTCTTTACGCCCATATCGTGTTTCGCCGTGTTTCGGCTTGGCCTTTGGCTTGGCCTTCTCTTTCTCCTTGCTGCGACGTGTGCGTGCGTCCGCTTCGGCTTTTTCAAGCCGGACCTTTTCCTCAGCAGCATCGGTAACGACCTTCTCAGCCGCCTTACGGGCTTCGTCCTCAGCGTCTTTTGCCGCCTGCACCTCTTTCTCGCGCTCGGCCACCTCACGTTTGGCCGCCTCTTCCTTCTCAGCCTCGAGACGCTCTTTCGCGAGCGCCTCCGCTTTGACGCGATTTTCCTCTTCCTGGCGCTGGCGATCCAACTCGTCCTGCTCATCCTGAGCCTGTTTTTCAAGGACATCGCGCTTGATGTACGTGCGTTTACGGCGCACCTCGACGTTGACTGTGCGTGAGCGACCCTGCGCACCTGATAGCTTGAGCTCCGATTGGGTCTTGCGCTTCAACGTGATCTTGCGCGGCGCGGCCGCGGTTGCAGGCGTATCGTCCTGACCGTGACTGCGACGTAAGTGCGTCAGCAATTCGAGTTTTGCATCGTCGCTGATATTGTCATCAGATCCTTCGACCTTAATTCCGGCCTCATCGAGTTGCGTCAGCAATTTCTCGACTGGAACTTTCAGAACTTCAGCAAATTGTGCGACTGTCACATCAGCCATAACACGCTCCGTATCTATTTAAGGCTGTCAGGCCTGCTCTTCTTCTTCAAACCAGTGTGCGCGCGCTTTCATTATCAGCGCAGCGGCGTCTTCCTCAGCAATGTCTTCATTGATCTCAAGCAAGTCATCGGTTGCGAGCTCAGCGAGATCCTCACGCGTCACGACCCCCTTGCTTGCCAGCAAAAATGCAAGACCCTTTTCCATGCCTTCAAGACTCAGCAGATCCTCAGCGGGCTCCACTTCATCAATTTTCTCTTCCTGAACAATGGCCTGAGTCAGGAGAACATCGCGCGCACGGCTTCTCAGTTCGTCAACCATGCCCTCATCGAATTCTTCGATGGCAACCAATTCCGCTGCCGGTACATAGGCGACTTCCTCAATGGTTGAGAATCCTTCCTGTACCAGAATCAATGAAACCTCTTCGTCAACGTCGAGCTGCTCCGAGAACATGTCGATCAACACTTTCACCTCAGACTCGCTCTTTTCCTCAGCGTCCTGAGCCGTCATGACATTCAATTCCCAACCGGATAATTCGCTCGCAAGGCGGATGTTCTGTCCACCGCGACCAATGGCCTGTGACAACTTGTCCTCATCGACGGCGATATCCATGCTGTGTTTGTCTTCGTCGACAACGATAGAAACAACTTCCGCTGGCGACATGGCGTTCACCACGAATTGTGCCGAATTGTCATCCCAGAGGATGATGTCTACGCGTTCGCCGGCGAGCTCATTCGAGACAGCCTGTACACGTGATCCCCGCATGCCGACACAAGCGCCAACGGCGTCAATACGACTGTCATTACTGCGGACCGCGATCTTGGCGCGCAAGCCCGGATCTCGGGCAGCACCCAGAATGTCGATCAGGCCCTGGCCCACTTCAGGCACTTCGATCTTGAACAACTCAACCAGAAACTCTGGTGAGGTACGCGTCATAAACAACTGCGGGCCACGAATTTCCGAACGAACTTCCGTCAGCAACGCCTTCATTCGATCCTGCGGCCGAACCGGCTCCCGGGGCACCATCTGTTCGCGCGGAACAAAACCCTCAGCGTTACCACCCAGATCAATGTAAACACCGTTGCGATCAACACGCTTCACAAGGCCCGAGAGCATTTCACCTTCTCGGCCCTGGTATTCCTCAACAACCTGCTCACGCTCGGCCTCGCGTACTTTCTGTACGATGACTTGCTTCGCTGTTTGCGCCGCAATGCGGCCGAACTCAACCGAGTCCATCGGCACCTCGACGTAACCACCGGGCTCGGCAGCCGGATCGACATCGACGGCATCGATCATTCGTAGTTCACAATCCGGTGTTTCGAGCTCGGTTGACTCGTCTTCAAACACAAGCCAGCGGCGAAATGTGTCGTACTCGCCCGTCTCGCGGTCGATAGCGACGCGAACTTCAATTTCTTCACCGTGCTTTCTGCGTGTCGCAGAGGCCAGTGCGGCTTCAATTGCCCCAAATATGATGTCCTTCTCAACGCCTTTCTCGTTCGAAACGGCGTCAACAACCATCAAAATTTCTTTACTCATTTCCGTAAAACTCCAAATATCCCTAGGGAATCAAGCCAGGGACTCAAGCCCCGTCGGGTACCAATCGAGCTGTATCGATCATCGACAACGGCAAACTGTGCGACTCTCCATCCACCTCAACTACAATGTTCTCTTCGTCCGACGACATCAGGGTGCCGCGGAATCGTCTGCGTCCCTCGATCGGAAACCGCATAGATATTTTCAAGGTTTCACCCATAAAACGCTGAAAATGCTCCATTTTTGTCAACTTTCTGTCCAGTCCAGGCGAAGAAACTTCCAGGTTGTAGTTTCCCGGCACCGGATCTTCGACATCCAACAACGCACTAACCGCCTGGCTGACTTTTCCGCAATCATCAAGATCGATGCCATCAGCCTTATCGATCGTGAGACGCAATAGTCCACCCTTTCCGCTCAATCGCATCTCGAGGTCCGTCAGCTCGTATCCCAAGCGCTCAATCGTCGGCTCAAGCAACTTCTGAAGCTCGTCCCCGGTCATTGCATTCTCACTTAACCATCTGTTCTAAAACAAAAAATGGGCCAATGGCCCATTCATACCCAGCACTTTTTCTTTGTCCGTGCCAATACTCCGGACAACAAAAAACCCCTAAGCGGGGTCTTTACCCACCGATGCTTTAGTGGGGCGCTGGCGCGGGATTATACGGCATTCATATCAACCCACGCAACGCTGAATCAAAGCTATTTCATTATGCTGTCCGATGATAAGCTGCCCGCCTTTCGCAAAAACTATCGAGACCGAAAACATGTTGAATCTGAACGACCCGACTCTGCTCAAGACTCAAAACTTTATTGACGGCGAGTGGGTCGCTGGCGGGGCTGGCACTATCGATGTCCTCAACCCCGCAAATGGTGAAGTGGTTGCGACCACCGCGAACGGCAATGCTGCCGATGCCACCCGCGCTGTTGAGGCGGCCGCGGAGGCCTTCAAAACCTGGAGCCAGATACCCGCCAAGCAACGCGCAGTTTTGCTCCGCAACTGGTTCAACCTGTTGATGGAGAATGCCGATGACCTCGGTGCCATCATGACCGCCGAACAAGGCAAGCCCCTTGCGGAGTCAATCGGCGAAGTCGGCTACGGTGCAGGATTCATCGAGTATTACGCAGAAGAGTCGAAACGATTTAAGGGCGCGACCATCCCGACGATATCGAACGATCGACGTCTGCAGACGTACAAGCAACCGGTCGGCGTGGTTGGTTGTATCACACCGTGGAACTTCCCGAATGCAATGATCGCGCGTAAAGCCGGTCCTGCACTTGGAGCGGGTTGTACGATCGTGATCAAACCGGCCACTGAAACGCCGTTATCGGCGCTTAGCATGTGTGAGCTCGCAGACAGGGCCGGGATTCCAAAGGGTGTGATTAGCGTGGTCGTGGGCAATAACTCGCGTGAAATCGGCGCCGTTCTGACCCAGCACCCAAAGGTCGGCAAATTCACGTTCACCGGGTCAACGCCGGTTGGCAAGATCCTGATGAAGCAATGCGCCGACGGTGTGAAAAAGGTGTCACTGGAACTCGGCGGCAACGCGCCATTCATCGTCTTTGACGATGCCGACATAGATGCTGCCGTCATCGACTGCATGGCAACCAAATTTCGCAATTGCGGCCAGACCTGTGTCTGCACGAACCGCATTTTCGTCCAAAATGGCGTCGCGGAAGAGTTTACTGGCAAACTGCAGGCGGCGATTGAGGCACTCAACGTTGGCGACGGCTTTGCCGATAACATCACGATTGGCCCGCTGGTTAGTAAGACCGCGGTCGGCGAGATGGTCGAGTTCATGGAAGATGCAAAGAGCAAAGGCGCAAACATCGTATCCGGTGGCGACAAACACGAACTGGGCCATTGTTTCTTCGAGCCCACTCTGATCACCGGTATCACACAGGATATGCGTATCGCCCGCGAGGAAATATTCGGGCCCATCGCCGCCGTCCAGACGTTCGAGACGGAAGACGAAGCGATTGAGCGCGCGAATGACACCGAATACGGTCTCGCCGCCTATTACGCAACCCGGGACATCGGCCGTGTAATGCGCGTTGCTGAACGACTCGAGTACGGCATCGTTTGCTCGAATTCGGGTGTGTTTTCGACAGAAGTTGCGCCGTTTGGCGGCTGGAAGGAATCCGGCCTCGGTTCTGAAGGCGGCGCTGAAGGCATGGCCGAGTTCTTCGAGACCAAATTCCACTCAATGGGTGGTATCGAATCGTAAGGCAGTGATGTTGTGTACGACTACCTGATCATCGGTGGTGGCATCATCGGGCTTTCGACTGCCTGGCAGTTGCAGCAGCGAAAACCTGACAGCACGATACTGTTGCTGGAAAAAGAAGCATCGCTGGCAGCGCATCAAACGGGTCGTAACAGCGGCGTACTGCACGCGGGAATTTACTACACGCCCGGCAGTCTGAAGGCGAGATTCTGTAAAGCCGGCGTAGAAGCGACAGTCGAATTCTGTCGTAAGCACCAAATCCCTGTGGAGCAGTGTGGCAAGCTCATCGTGGCGAGCACCGATACTGAACATCAACGCATGCTCGACCTTTATAGGCGAGCAAACGACAACGGCCTTGATGTGGAACTGCTCGATGCTACGGAACTCCGTCAGCGAGAACCCGAAATTATTGGGACCAGCGCGATATTTCTTCGCACAAGCGGCATTGCAGATTTCCCGGCCATTACAAGAGAGTTCGCCAGGCAATTTGAACAGCTTGGCGGCGAGGTACGCCTCAATAGCAAAGTGATCAGCTTGCAGGAATCACCGGAGAGGGTGACGGTAAAGCTCAGTGATGGGCAGGAAATTGCGACAAAATACCTGATCGTTTGCGGTGGCCTCATGGCGGATCGGCTGGCGAAAATGCAGGAAATCGATATCGACTTTCAGGTGATTCCTTTCCGCGGAGAGTATTATCAACTGCCGCCCAAAAAGAACAACGTCGTTAAGCACCTCATCTATCCTGTGCCAAATCCCGAGCTGCCGTTTCTGGGTATCCACCTGACGCGCATGATCGATGGATCGGTCACCGTCGGGCCGAATGCGTTACAAGGTTGGAAACGTGAGGGTTACGGAAGGATTAACGTGAGTCTCACGGATATCTCGCAGATGATTCTATTCCCCGGTTTCTGGAACGTTCTGCGGAAAAACTTCAGGTCCGGGTTACGCGAAATCAGGAATTCCATCTGGAAGCGCGGCTACCTGAAGCAAATACACAAATACTGCCCATCAATAAGCCTCGACGACTTGCTCCCCTACCGCAGCGGTGTGCGTGCTATGGCCGTCAAGCGTGACGGTACACTGGTGGATGACTTCCTTTTTGCAGAGAGTCCGAGGAGCTTGCACATCTGTAATGCTCCCTCGCCCGCCGCAACGTCAGCAATCCCGATTGGCGCGCATGTCTGCGACAAACTTCTGGATGGTGCATAGAAAAGCCCCGCCCGACGGGTGTCCGACGAGGCCTTTCCAGAGGTCTGTTCAGTCGAAGTACTTACGTACTGTCAGACCGTAGGTCCGCGGCTGATTCGGGTAGCCCGAGAAGCTGCCTGCCTGTGCGACTGATGGGAAAGCGCTCAATAGGTATTCGTCGTTGTTGATGTTTCGTCCCCAAAGCATGACTTCAAGACCGTTGTCCCAGGCCAGTCCGGCACTTGCGTTAATCGTACTAACCTCACGCGAAGCGATGTTTGCCGGCGTATTTTCGATCACCCGGATATCATCTTCGTAAATATACTCGAAGCGAAGGTAACCGGCGGCATTGCCGACGTCGAAGCTGAAGCGACCAGCGGCTGTGAGACTAAGCTCATGTATGCCCGGCGGCTGCGTTCCGCTGAGATCGGCACTGATCCGTTCCAGGAAGGTAGGAGAAGAAGGGTCATCGTCAACGCTTTCTGCCACCGGAAATGAATCAAACGTTGGGTCCATGAAGGTCGCGGCAAGCGTTCCCTCGAACACTTCCGAAGGCTGCCAGCGAACATCGAGCTCCAGGCCGGTGGTCGATTGCCTGCCGGCGTTTTGCAGGGTGAAGCCGGTGCCTGTAAAGATATTCGATTGAAAATCTTCGATCTCCTGATCAAAAATCGCAACGTTCAGGGCGACGGTATCCCAGAGTGCTTTCAAGCCCACTTCGTAAACCGTTGCTTCTTCAGGTCGCGCGAATCGAGTGGTGTACGTAGCATTAGCCACATTCAGACCCGCGGCTTCAAGTGCCGCCTGGTCTTGAGGGAACGGGCGCGAATCTCGTGATAAATTCCATGAGCTCGCCTTGAATCCTGTGCCCGCACTGACGTACGCGCTAACAGCGTCACTGACATCAAACGCAAGCCGTACTGACCAGGTCGTGTCATCGTCTTTAGTATTGCCCGATTCCACGGCATTCGGAAATCCAACATTCGGCGGCAGGAACTGCAGACCTTGCAAACCTGTAATGGAAGCGGCAACACCGGCATTAATAGCGGCTGACGTGCCTGGCGCGACAGATTCGACGAACGCTATGTTCGCCGGAGTCGGGGCCAATCCCCCTGGCGGATTGAAGGGCACTGTTGCCGCTGTAAATGCCTGTCCGAATAACACTGTGGGTAACGGCACACCAAATACCGTCGGATCGTTGAATAGATCAATGCCTGAATAAACGTCGGTTGACGTCGGATTGAAAGTGACGTCCTTCTCATCCTCGGTATAATTCGCACCGAGGGTCAAAGTGACCCTGTCGCCAAGGTCTATGTCAACCTGGCCGAAGATTGAGAACGCCTGATCGTCCATGGTTGAATCGTCGACCAGGCCCTGGCCAGCGGCGAAGAATGTACCGGGTGCGTGACCAAAAAGTGCCTCGATATCGCCAAACGGTGAGGGATCAACACCGGGCGTCCCACCACCCCCCGCGACCGCCAGAAAATCTGCATAGAGACGAAAATCGTCTCCGAAAAGCACCCCTGTCGACTGGTCAACTTCTTCATCGAAAAAGTAGGCTCCTACCATCCAGCCAACGTTGTCTGTTGACCCTGCCAGACGAAATTCCTGTGTGAAGGTATCGATCTCAGTATCGGTCCGATTCGCCGTTTGTGGGTCGAACAATCGCGCGCTCGTAAAATCGACGTCGGCATTGTCGAATCGATCCAGAGTACGAAATGCGGTGATCGACGTAAGTGTTACGGCATCGTTGAAATCATAGTCAAATTGAATGGATGCGCCGCTGGTTTCGAACTCGTTCGTCGGCGTGAAATCGTAAAAGCCCTGGTAGGCGAATGGCGCTTCCGGGACAAGATTACCGCCAATCGCCTGTATGAGTCCTCCGGTTGGACCGTTTCGAAGGTTTGCAACACCACAACAGGCTTCGTCGAAATCATCAAGATCCGCGATCACGCGTACCTCAAGTGAATCTGACGGCGCGAATAACAACTGTGCCCGAATTCCAAAGCGATTCAATTCATTAAGCGCATCGCCCCCGGCAAGGTTGTCGTAATAACCGTCGCGCTCGCTGTAACTTCCAGAGAGGCTGAAACCAACCGTGTCGGACAGTGGCCCGTTGATATCCGCCTTGACAGAAACCTGGCTAAACTCACCGAGAGTCAGCTGCGCCGAACCGGTAGTTTCATCCATACCGGGCTTTGCGGTTACGATGCTGATCACGCCAGCCGATGCGTTCTTGCCAAAAAGTGTACTTTGTGGTCCGCGCAAGACCTCGATGCGCTCGAGGTTGGGTAAGTCAGAAAGCGCCGAAGCTGTGCGTGAACGATAGACGCCATCGATAAAAACGCCTACGGATGGCTCGATACCGGCGTTGTTCGCGCCATTGCCGAAGCCACGAATCAGAAAGTTGGTATTACCCGATGACTGCAACTGCGTCACACGCAGCGACGGAACAAGAAACTGCAGATCCTTGATGTCCTGAACCTGGGATTCTTGCAGGTCCGAGGCCGACACGACCGAAACAGCAATCGGTGTGTCCTGCAAGGTTGTCTGACGTTTACTCGCTGTGACAGTGATCTCTTCGAGATATCCGCTCGCTTCATTCTGGGCCGCTACCGGCATCACCAGAGTCGCCGCGATAATACCGAGTATGCCTCGGCTGAAATTTGATCTGTTCATGTGGACCTCCACTCTTCTTCGTTGTCTAAAACAGATGATGATTGCAGCAACTTATTCCTAATTACCGGTGTTTTCAACAAGGTCGTTATCTTTGCCGCTCTCGAAACCTTGTTGAATGCGAATCGTTAATATTCAACAACTTAGTTGTCCTGAAATACCTTGGCAGGACTCTTGTTCCAGGTACCGGCGACACCGTCATTGAACCCCGAAACAATCTGAACTTGCGGTCTCATCAGCCCACGTCTACCCTTGAAACTCACCGCTCAGCAAACCTTGTTTGGGGGAAAACTATATGTCGTTTTTGCGATTCGCATTCCTGTCGGCGCTGTTAGTACTGATCAGTTGTTCATCCGATAGTGGCGCGCCAGAACCTGTTAGCGACGAATACAGAACTGAAATACGCTGGACCAGCTACGGTATCCCGCACGTCAAGGCCGACAACCAGGCTAGCCTTGGATACGGTTTTGCTTATGCAACCGCCACCGACACGGTCTGTGTTATTGCTCGCGATATCGTCATGGTTAATGGCAGGCTATCGCACTTCTTTGGTGCCGGGAACGGCAACCTCGAGAGCGACGTTTTTCATCGCACATTGCTAACCGACGAGCGACTTGAACGATTCGTGGATGCATTATCGGCCAGTGACCATCGCTACAACCAGGGATACGCTGATGGCTACAATCGCTATTTGCGAGACAACATGGACCGGCTCCCGGAATCCTGCAATGGCAAAGACTGGGTCCGACCAATGGTTACGGCGGACGTCGCCCGGCTTCTGACCGGCATAGGAATTCGCTACGGTCTCGGACAATTCAAGAGTGATGTAGCAAGGGCCCAGCCACCGGGCGAACAGATCGCCAGTGGCGATACTCAATTCAAACCGGATACCGGCATCGGCAGTAACGCCATCGCATTTGGCAAGGACGTCACCAGCACAGGACGCGGATTACTTCTCGGGAATCCACATTACCCCTGGCAGGGATCATCCCGTTTTCACATTATCCACACCACGATTCCCGGTGTTATGGACACTATGGGCGTCAGCCTGTCGACGACAAATGCAGTGTCGATCGGCTTTAATAAGGACGTGGCGTGGACGCATACAGTTTCCACGGCCCTCCGATTTACACTGTACGAGCTTGAACTGAATCCAGACAACCCGCTCGAATACCGGTACGACGGCGAGTACCGCGCAATGATCCCGCAAACCGTTACGCTGGACGTCACGCAGGCAGATGGCACATCAAACAGCCAGCAACATACCGTCTATAGGTCGCACTACGGTCCGATGGTCGCCAGCGACCGGTTGCCGTGGACAAACGACAAGGCTTACACGGTACGTGACGCGGTTATCGACAATACCGAGGGAACAGCAACCTATAGAGCTTTGGCGGTCGCCACATCGGTCGACGATGTCGAAGCAGCAATCAGCAAACAGGGCGTGTTCTGGGCCAACACCGTCGCTACCGACAAGCACGGTACGGCGTTTTATGCGGACATATCGACAACGCCGAATGTCGATACCGACTTGCTGGGTACATGCAGGGTACCGGTCAATACCATCCCTGCCTTTGTCGTCGTACTGGACGGCTCAAGAAGCGAATGCGAATGGAAAACAGATGCCAGAAGCCGCGTCGCTGGAACGCTGCCGGCTGAGTCCATGCCGCGTATTCGACGCAATGACTATGTCACCAATTCAAACGACAGCTACTGGCTGGCCAATCCGGACTCTCCGCTGGAAGGCTTTTCGCCCATCATCGGCCCTGAGCGAACGGCCCGCACGCTGCGAACCCGGGCCGGCCTCGCGTTCGTTCGGGAACAGCTGGCTGATGACCACAAAGTGACTGCCGATGACCTGCGAGAAATTCTGTACAACCAGCGCAATTTCGGTGCGGAACTCTTGCTCGAAGACGTCCTCAAAGTGTGCCTTGACGACACATTGGTCAAACTAGACAACGGCGATGAAGTTGACATAGCACCAAGCTGTAGCGTGCTCAAAAACTGGGACAAGACAGCAAACAACGACAGTCGGGGCATGCACGTGTGGACGGAATTTTGGCGAATCGCGCGCCGAATTGACGGTATCTTTGCGGTACCTTTTAGCGAAAGCGATCCGGTCAACACACCACGTGGCATTTCATTAGCCGACACCTCGGTACATGTTGCTGTTCGGCAAGCACTCGCTCAAGGCCAGACGGTCTTGCAGCAAGCCGGTATCTCGCTGGACGCCCGCTGGGGCGACCTTCAATACACCGAGCATGATGGCGAAAAAATTGCTATTCCCGGTGGGCATGGTTGGGCGGGCATGTTCAGCATGATTTCCACAGGTGCCGTCAGGGAAAAGGGTTACAGCCCGGTCATCCACGGCAACAGCTATATTCAGGTGGTTTCCTGGGATGAAGACGGTACCTTGCACCCGAGTGGCGTCCTGACCTACTCGCAATCGTCGGAACCGGGCTCAGAACACTATTCCGATCTCACTGAAGTTTATTCTCGCGGCGAATGGGTGGACTTCCCATTCACGGAAGAAGAGATTCTTGCAGATCCGAATCTCACAACTTTGATGCTGGTCGAGACTATGCCCTAAATATCGTTATCACGGGAGTCTGCGGGTTTGTACCAGATCGGCGACGACCAGGCCGTTTCCTGAACTGTCTTTGGCACTGCCGATGATTCGTCGCAGACGGCTGGTCGATGGTCGGCGGGCAAACGCAGACAGTCCAGCAAACTCCACCTCGGAGAGGGATTTTCGAGGACTCGAAGATAGTAGTAGCTTGCCTGTGCTGCATCGAAATCAGGGTCTTCAAACACGGCGCATAGTTGCTGGTGCCCGTCACCGAAGATCTCGCCCGACTCAATATCTACCCCAGCGCCATTATCCACGGAACCGGCTATCGAATAGACTTTGTAATGCAATTCACCCGCATCGTTTATCCAACCCTTGACCAACTGAAGTTGCTGCAGAAGTGTCGAACTGGCACCCGGGTCAGCCTCTGCGCTGGCAAAGAAAACGGGTGCAGAAACATCATCACCCGGCTCAAGATCGCTGCCCATCGCAACACCGTCACGGTACGCGATCTCAAGATTTGTGGGTTCATCGCACAGATTATCCGGGTAGTGCCAGCCGCCGAACAGTCGCGGTTTAATACGCGGACCGGAGGTGCCGAATACTTCCCGGCGTTGCAAAGCGGAGAAAATCGCATCGCGTGAATTCTCGATCGCCCACACACCGGCCAGTCCCCCCGGGTTCGCGTCAATCCCGGTGGGTAACAAGCCCGGCTTCAGGCGATCTTCTATTCTGGCCTCCGAAGACACGTGGCCGCGCCAACTTTTTTCCGAGACCGCGCCGGGTGTCGCGTTGTGAGTATCGGTGCCTGCAATTACTCCCAGTTTCGCACTGTTCACCCCCAACAGCCTCTCGTCGCGAAGCCCCTTCAGGAGGTTGGAGCGGTAAAAGTCTGATTCAGCAACACAACCCGCGCCGAGTATTCCGCCGGCACCGGTACCCTCACCGCATTGATCCGTCTGTGATTCGTGGCTGCCGATGGCCAATTTTCCGTCTTGCAGCGCTACATCCATGACCTGTTTTCGTTCGCCCAGTGTTCGCACTGACTCCAGCTCGCAAAACTCGTCCGGTTCTCCGAACACCGATGCGAGACCGTTCATACATTCTGAATTGCCCTTGTGTTGGAAAATCTCCATAACCGGTTCGTGCTGCAAACGCTGACGTGCGTGGCCAGCCTGATGTTCGTGATCATCGCCCTCAAGCAATGCAAACATGCGCCCATTGGACAGGTTGCTGTTATGAGGAATTGTCAGGTAGGAACAACCGTTTTCGGACCGGCATTCCACATCAAGCGCCTGCCAGAGAAGATAGTCCCGCGGTGCTTCAAGGTAAGATACGGGCAACTGGGGTACATTGTTGTTTCGAAAGATCACATTGCGATGAATATTCGACAATCCAGGCGTGCCGGTGTATTCGTAACCGATCAGGCTTGTGAATTGACAACCCGCTGACCGGTCATAAGCCGCCTCGGCAGCGGCAATCATCCCGGCCCAAATACGTTCCGCATAGGCAATGCAATGCACATTGCCCACGCCACATATTTCGGCAACCCTTTCCGGTTTTTCCAGGGTGACAATACTCCCCAGCATCAACAGGCTTTGTCTTGGCGAGGAACGGTAGGTTTCACAAAACTCAGTGGCATAGCTCGGGGAGCCCGGCGTCCGGCATAACGCGGTCTCGCCGAGGAATTCTGCGTGATCGGTTACCGATGCGAAGTCCAGTGGTCGCTGCAGGCTGATGGTACCAACGGGTTTGCCCGACTCGTCCAGGGGGTAGAACGGAATCGACTCACCGCGTGCAAACCGGTAGGCGTCCTCGGGCAGCGTTTCAAGCTTGCTTGCCGAGGCATCATAGGAATAAGCAGAATGGACGTGCAAGTCCCCGAACAGCGCCTTTCTCAGTGGCTGCCGGTCGCTGCACGCAGCACGTTGTTCTGTATAGGCAACCGCCGCGCCAATCGCAATATCGTTGTCGCCGCACGCGGCCACCGACAGCTGCACAACCAAAAGGGAAACCAGACCGCGCTGGCGCCACAACAACGAATTCATGAATCCACTCACCTGGAGTGTGGACCGGCCCCTCATTAGCTTACTTGCAAGCCCTGACCGATCCACATTCACAGACCCTTAGTTCCGTCGGGTCATTCCAGTCGTAGCGACGCTCCAATCAGTCGAAGTACTTCGAAATGGTCAGACCGTATGTTCTCGGTTGATTCGGATAAGCACTGACTCTGTCCGATTGGACGGTCGTCGGAAATCCGCTGGTCAGATATTCGTCGTCATTGATATTACGTCCCCAGAGCAGAACCTGAAAACCGTTATCCCATTCAACGCCGATGCTCGCATTGAATGTACTAACTTCACGAGAGAGGATATCTGAAGGTATGTTTTCGACGATCTGAACTTCATCATCAAAGACATATTCACCACGAATAAAGCCGGAAGCAGTGTTGCCAACATCGAAGCTATAGACTGTTGAAAAGTTCAGGCTTACCTCGCTGACGCCCGCTACAGGCTGTCCGCTGAGATCCGTTGGAACACCGCCAGGACCGCTGGCGCCGACGAACGAATCGTACTTCGGATCCATGAAGCTGCCGGAAAACGATAATTGCAGTGAATCGATGGGCGAGAAGTTCGCCTCGAGTTCAAAACCGGTGGTTGACTGTTTGCCAGCATTGGCGAGAACAAATCCGGTACCAATAAAGATGGTGCTCTGGAATCCCTCGATCTCCTGATCAAAATAGGCAATGTTCAGCGATCCACGTTCAAACCGTGCTTTGAGACCAATCTCGTAAGCGGTGGCTTCCTCTGGTCCTGCAAAACGTGTACCGGATGCCAGGTTGGGTGGGCCGAAGCGGTCGTTGGGACCGGCACCGAGTGCCGCCATATCGGAAGCGAAGGGCCGCGAATCACGCGTCAGATTCCAGGAACTCGCTTTGAAACCGGTGGCAGCACCGATATAGACATTGACGCTGTCTGTCCAGTCGAACGCCAGCCTCGCGGTCCAGGTCGTATCACTGTCATTGGTGTTACCGGATTCCACGGCGTTGGGGAAGTTCATGAACGGCGGCAAAAACTGTAACGGTTGTAGCGGCAGTAATGGGTTGCAATTCGGCG
This sequence comes from Woeseiaceae bacterium, assembly GCA_021773095.1. Lineage (GTDB taxonomy): Bacteria > Pseudomonadota > Gammaproteobacteria > Steroidobacterales > Woeseiaceae > UBA1847. The sequence continues at coordinate 63,228 of JAJFKR010000005.1, forward strand.
GCGGAGACACTGAGCAGTCAGTCGTTGCGACGAATATCGCTGCTCCGTCTGCAGCCGGGTTTGCATCGATATTTGCCTGCGTTGGGGGCAATCCCCCCGTGACAGCCCCGAAAACCTGTGCATAGACGATTTGCTCAAAGTCCAGCGATGACAATAATGCGTCACTCACAATGTTAATGCCTACATCCTTTTCATCTTCGGTGTAGTTTGCGCCCAGCGTCAGAGTCGTGCGATCACCAAAATGCAAATCAACCTGGCCGAATATTGAAAAAGACTCGTTATCCTGCGACATGACCTCGACAAACCCCGTTCCAGGCGCCTGGAAAGAGCCCCGCGGCAAACCGAATGAGTCCTCCGTATTATCCAGACCCGACGGTATGCCGGCTGGCGGAAAACCACCGGTCACAATATCGAAAAAGTCGCGAAAATCCTGTCCAAAACTCAGAACGTTCAGAACATCAACGCTCTCATCGAAGTAAAACCCGCCGACCATCCAGTCGAATGCACCGTCGCCAGACGACGTGAGACGAAACTCCTGGGTAAACGTGTCGAACTCACTGTCCGCGAATGCTGTGGACAACATGTCGGCACTGGTGAAATCACTGTCCGCGTCGTCCGTTCGGCTCAAGCTCCGTGAGGAGGTGATCGATGTAAACGTCACGTTCTCGAAATCGTAGTCTATTTGCAGCGACACGCCGTCGCTATCGATCTCGTTAGCTGGGTTGTAATTGTAATACTGCGAGCGTGCGAACGGATCTTCGGTAAGTACCTGACCGCCAATCAGTGCAATAATGCCACTCGATGGCCCGTCAAGGACGTTGACCGTACCGCAACAGGATTCTTCGCTTTGGTCGGCATCGACGATCAGACGAAACTCCAGATTATCGGTCGGTTGATACAACAATTGTCCTCGTACGCCAAATCGATCGAGGTCATTGATTTTTGATCCGTCAGTCAGGTTAGTGAAGTAGCCATCCCGAGTGTTCGAGTTGGCCGCCAAACTGAACGCAACCGTATCGGACAAAGGACCAGTCACTTCACCCTTGACAATCACCTGGCTAAACTCGCCAACCGTGAGAGAGGCGCGTCCACCGAACGCGTCGATGTCCGGTTTCGCGGTGACAACGCTGATGACGCCTGCAGAAGCGTTTTTGCCAAACAAAGTGCTTTGCGGACCGCGCAATACCTCAATCCGTTCAAGGCTCGGATAATCTGCCAGAGCCGACGCTGTACGTGAGCGATAGACACCATCAATGAAAACGCCGACCGACGGTTCAGTACCGATATTGTTCGATCCGTTACCAAATCCACGAATAAAGAAGCTGGTGTTACCTGCAACCTGAAGCTGACTGACTCGCAACGAGGGCACCACAGACTGCAGATCCTTGATGTCGATGATCTGGGCCTTCTCCAGGGTGTCGGAGCCAACGACCGTTACCGCTATGGGAATTTCCTGCAGGGTCTGCTGGCGTTTTGCCGCCGTAACGACGATCTCTTCCAGCATGCCTCCATCCTGACCCCAGGCACTGGTCGAAATGCTAAAACTCGCCGAAAGTGCAGCCACGGCCGATATTGTGCTTCTGATTGTGCGCTTCATTTTGCCCCCAAATGCGGCGCCACGGCGCCGTTCTGAATTGTAAGTAGGTATGCGCCAGCCCCCCAATTCAGACTTCCGGCACGCGCATAGGCTAAACAGGTTTGCTGTCGCTGTCAAAAAAGCAACAATGAGCTGCCACGTTACGTCAAGTTCTCAGGCGCTGCAGGACGTTTTGGAGGTCTCTGTTGCGAAGAAACGACAGAATAGATTCTGTGGATGCCACGTCATTGCTGCGCGAGGAATTGCTCGATTGCGCTCACAAACTGTGCCGTAAGCGGCGTACTGAGATGCGTTTCGTCCGGGACACGGACAACGCGCGTGGTATCGAGAATCGATTTCATCCGCTGGACAGCCGCCAGTGCCGGATCTTCAGTACCGACAATCGCCAGCAGCGGAACTTCAATACCGCGCAACTCATCGGTGCTAAATCCGAGCTCCGCATACTGTTCCATTAATGCGGCCAATGCCAGAGCATCGTTGCCGGCCAGTGTTTTCATGAAAGTTTCGCGAACCGACTCACGTACCAAATCAGGGTTGGGAACCAGCGCCAAAGCTGAATTCGTTTCACGCAATACGGCAGCACCCGCCACGGTAGTTTGTAACTCTTGATCCGTCTCGAAACCCTGCCCTCCAACGATCAGTGAAGCAACACGATCAGGGTGGTCGATCGCAAATCGCAAAGCGATCAGGCCACCCATTGAATAGCCAACAATGTGCGCATCCTGCAATGCAAGATGGTCCATCAGATGCAACACATCGTTGACCATCTCCAAACCATAAACCCCGGCGGCGTGAGGACCTTCTGATTGGCCGTGACCACGCGCATCGAAAGTTATCAAGCGGTAACGATCCGCCAAAGCCGTAGTCACTGCACCCCAATTATCCTCTGCGGTACTGGTCAGGCCGTGAATCAGAACAACGTTGGGACCACGACCGTAAGTACTGTAGTGAATCCGCACATCACCAGAGCTAAGAAAGTCACTATCCGTTCGCACGCCATCGTCGCCCAGAGCCATGTTTGAACAACAAAGTCCTGCCAGCATCAGGAATTGCGCAAGCTTCATAATGTTGCGAATTGGTATAGCCAGTACGCGGCTATCCCGACCTGCACCAGAAAAAACGCGAACCTGAACTGCGCGGCCAAATTGCTGGTCGACCATAAATGTGTAATCGATTGGAGTAATCGTGCGGCAATCAGGTAATAGGCCAGGCCGTCTGTTACGGCTGTCGCATCCAGTGCAATTGCCAGCAATAGCAGCCCACCGAATATTGGAAATCCTTCAAAACAGTTCGCATGCGCACGGCAAAGACGTGCAGAAAACGGTGAAACGTCAGCGCCGCCCGGATCGAAACTATTGGGTGCTTTCTTTCCAGCCAAGGTCAGACTGACTCTCAGTGTGCCGAGTGCAATCAGCAAGAAAAACATCCAGGCGACATAGGCCAAAAAGGCAAAGGTCGATGCAGACATATTATTGGTTCCCTACTCTTCTGAAGTTGTCTGGTCGGCGATTTAACTACACCCTCGATGACTACCGCAAGTCAATTACCCTGGTCGCGCAATACCTACGGTTCAACTGGCTGCGTACAAGAAAGCGCGCACTGGTGCCATGAGCTATCAAAGGGAAGAAGCTCAGGCCCGAGCTACAAGCGAGTCCGTGGGTCGATAATTGCGCCAGCCCGATTGAAAGCATAGAACGAACCGGCATACAGAACGATTCCGATAGCACAACCCAGGTAATAGTGCCAGCCGATGAGATCTTCCCACAGCACCGGTGCGACGAACCCGAGCGCACCACCGAACGCACCAAACAATATCACGGCAACCCAAGTGGGCAGGAGCAGCCCAGCGGCAAACATGGTAATGACTGTGGCCGCGACGATGCCGATAGCTTGAAGATCAGTGACCCTGTACATCCAGAGCGCATAGAAACCTGCGATAAATCCGGTGATAACCATCAGTGCGATCGCCTTGTCCCGGAGTGGGCGAAACAGCACGACGAACATGGCTGCAAGCACGACTAAGCCGCCCAGCGTCAGCTGCGTCTCACCGAGTTCTTCCCAACTCATCACGTCTCTCGGTTGCGCTGGCGGACGGCTGTGGGTTTCAACATAGCCTGTTCCATTAGTGCCGTCGGGCTCCCGGTCAATCATCCAACGCGGTGCCACTTCGGTGGGTGTGGCTTTCAACTTCATGGCGCGTGCCCTATCATCATCCGCGAGATCTGGTCGTATTAGAAAAGTCGTACCGGAACAACGCGTATCTATCGGTACTCATGATAGCTATTGGCTGATCACGTACTTAAAGGTCGCGTTGCCGAGCATCACAAAATCTGCGATGGAGTTAATTTGCACGTATATCTCATCGCGCATATCGCCTTCTTCGACCAGTTGTTTATAGAAATAGGAGTCATGATCAACCTTAGTCGCAAGTGATCCGACGCATCCGTTTTCAGATGTCCCTTCGATTATCAAGGGTGCGAACACTGTCCACTCGCACTCGACGCTGTCGGGCAACTCTGCTGACCCTACATCCACGCCAATTTTGCGTTGCTGATCGATTTTGAAACGGTTACCGGGAGGGTCCAGTACAATATCTATCGTCCTGTAGTTGTTGTGAAATGGATAGGTGCTTGCATAACTTGCAATCACATCATCATCGTCGGCCAACACTTCTAATTCGAAAGGTACCGGCACGACATCTCCAAGCGAACGCCCATTGGCGTCTAGCAGAGGTGCCGACGGCAGTTTCACCGTGAATGATCCACACGAGTCATCGATGACGCTAATACGCCCTACCCAGTCGCCCTTCAGTTGCAGATGGCAGCTAGCTCCATCCATCAGTCGCTCGTTGGCGAGCGAAATCTGGAAAACTGCAGTGTCACCGATCTTGCCGGCGCCACTCCGCCCGGTAATGTCAAGTATGCTCACACTTTCACCGAGCCCTTCGACGCCCTCGCCGACCGTGTCCACTTTCTTTTCAACCCGCTCGACGCCGGATCGTATCTCGTTCAACACCGACAGAATATTGCTGCCACTGCCATCGTCCACGAATAGCCCTGAGAGCATCAGGACCACTGATCCGAATAAGCTACCGACTGCAACCACAAATATCTGGCAGTAACCCCTCTGTCGTTGTGACCCTTTCCCCTCACCGGCAATGCGAAGCTCGTTTTTGCGGATCAGTACTGCCAGTGACAAAGTTGACGCAGCCATGACAAAACAGAACCATGGAAGGAAGGGACCTAAGCTCGATGCAATGTCTGTCAGACCGGACGCAACAAGGCCTGCTGCGCCTGCGAACCCCATGCCGCTCTTCGATGTATGCCGGTTAACGGCTTGAAGAATAAAATTCATGAGTTCCCCTCTAGCAATCGACGCTGCAGGATACGGAATTCTACTCCAGCGTCAGAAATTATGTCCCTTTCGTCTTTACCGTAGCCTGTCAGACCAGCGCCTCCTGCACCGCACGATAGCCTTGCGAGATAGCGGCATTGGTGTTGGCTGCAGCAGCGGAATCTGAATTGGCGATGCTGATTCGGCCATGTTGCTTTCGCCCGATCACCCAGGGTTTGTCCTCCTCGGATGCATAGTTCGGCTCCCAGAGAAGATCCGGACTGTAGGCATAACCGTGCGCCCAGCGATTCACCGTGATCGCATGGATGTCCCGCCCAGCGTCGAAACCGGTGCCTGACAACGCTTGATCCAACTGATCTCGCACGTGGAACTCGAACTTGGAAAATGGCGTCGCCAGCAACCTTCGACGCCCTTCGCGCCATTGTTCGGGCCCTTTGATGTCCGGTGAATGGTGAACGTGACACATGTGCAGCACCATCGGATCATCCGGCGAACTACCAAACTTGTAATCGCCAATAGACACCGGGTAATCGAGTTCCACCTGCTTGTAGAAATCATTGGTGTAATAGACAAAATCCATTCCGAGGTCTGCAAAAGCACGCCAATTGGGCACCAACACCTTGGTGTAGGTCAGCGGCACCTTGACGTTATAAGCCAGGCCCTTTTTTTGCGGCTCGGGCAACTCGGTGCATAAATACGGAATCGCGCTGTTGTAGCAAGCCAGAATACACTTGCCGGCACGCGCCGTGTGGGTTTGGCCTCCGTGAACATAGGTGGCATGCACCGCCTTGCCATTGGCGCTGTGACTGACCTTCACAACGGTGCTGTTGAGGCGGATCCTCGTGGGGGAAGCTTTCTGATCGAGTCTGGAATAGTCGACTCTCGTGGTCACCACGTCGTCCATGGTCGTACCCGGCACCGCGTCCGCTATCAGCGAACGCACCAGTAGCCGTGCTACCGACGCATTGCCATCGGGGAAATGGAATATGTAGGGCTCATCGCCCCGGTAACCGGTGCGCGGCAAGGTATGCGTTAGCCCCGGCATGCCACCATCGTAGGACTGCACAGCGCTCGTCGGAATCTCATCGATGCCAACGCACCAGAAACTCATGCCCCAGCGGCGGTAGATCTCGAGAACCTGCTGATCTACTTTGACCGTGTCTTTCAGGAAATCGTAATAACTGGTGCGCTCCAGTAGCTTGATTTTTTCCTCGCGGCTCATGCCTGGTAGGTAGTCCCGCTCATCGGTCCAAAGGCGCACGAAATCACGCTTTGCCTGGTCGTTCATCGGCGTCTCGGCCGCAAATTCTTGCCACGGAATCTTGCCGAAGCCACGCACAAGTTTGCGCTCCGCGAAACTCTGATCATCAAACACGATGCCCTTGCCAAGATTCATCGACGAGTACAGGGTTTGGTCGTAGGCCTTGTAGAACTTCTGTACATCGATACCGATTTCCTCCAGCAGATCTTTTGCGACCCGTGTGTAGGATGACGGAGTATCGATGGATTCGGTGCCGCCATAGCCGATGCGTGTCTGGCCACCAATACTGAATTCATTGCGCTTCGCATGACCGCCGAAGTCATCGTGATTATCGAGCACCAGGATGCGTGCGTCCGGCCGCTCCCGTCGAAAGAAGTGTGCTGCGGACAGGCCGCTGATACCTGCGCCGACAACCACCAGGTCGAATGACTCTTCCGGTTTTGCAGGCGTCCAATTCTTGCCATCGACCGTGGAATGCATGGTCTCCCAGGCGCCGTCATGACTGCCACGCAGGCCAGTTTTGGCAGGCGGATAGTAATCGGGACCCAGTGCAAACGAATTGCTGTCCGCGCCGAACACGCCACCCCATGGCGGTAGCAGCGATGCGCCAATCGCGATCTGTGTGCCGTTCAAAAAATCCCGTCTGCTTACTTTGTTCTTCATGGGTCACCCTGCCGGCTGGGATATACGATTACTTTACAAAAACCCACCCACGAATTAAAGCCCGACCAGGAGGACGATAGGAGGACGACGCATCACGCCCGTTTCACGGACGTTACAGGCCTTGAGCAAAGCGTGCATTGTAGTGAATGAAGTGATGATGTGGGTGACAGTTACTTTTGTTGTTATAGTCCACTGCCTCAGCCAATTCAGGATCCTGATACAGTGAAATGTTCCAGCCTCTTATTCAGTCTAACCCTCTCAATACTTGCCGCGTCTTGTAGTGATAGCACCGCACCTGAACAAGCCGCGAGCGCTCCGTCTGAATTGACCAACCCGTTTTTTCAAGAAAGTAGCCTGCCGTATGGAATGCCAGCATTCGATCAGATTAAGGACGAGCACTACCTGCCGGCCTTTGAGCTCGGTATGGCGGAGGAATTAGGTGAATACGAAGCGATCGCCAGCAATCCAGATGTAGCGACCTTCGCAAACACCATTGTTGCCATGGAACGCTCCGGGCAACTGCTTGACCGTACCAACCGGGTGTTCGGCGCCATGGGCAGTGCACACACCAATGACAAAATAAAGGAAATAGAAACCCTGTTGGCGCCGGTATTTTCTGCCCACAGCGACAGCATCTATTTGAACAAGGACCTGTTTGCACGCATCGATTCGCTCTACCGGACTCGCGAGGGGCTCGGCCTGGATCCCGAGTCATTGCGCCTGCTCGAACGCTACCATACGGACTTCGTACGCTCCGGTGCGGAACTGTCGGATGACGAAAAAGGTCGCTTACGAAACATCAATTCGGAACGCGCTGAACTCACGACAGCTTTCGGCCAGAACGTATTGAATGAAGTCAACGATTCGGCCATCGTGGTCGATTCAAAAGATGATCTTGCAGGACTTTCGGCCAGTCAAATTGAAAGCGCTGCCACCAGCGCTGAAGAACGGGGTCTCGACGGCAAGTACGTAATTACCTTGCGTAATACCACGCAACAACCCGCACTCAGCTCGCTCGAAAATCGAGACTTACGACGACGAATTCAGGAAGTTTCGATCGCACGAGGATCCCGCGGCAATGAATACGATAACCGGGAAATCGTCGTTCGCATTCTTGCGTTGCGCGCCGAACGGGCAGAATTGCTGGGTTACGAGAATCACGCTGCCTTTATTCTCGAAGATCGAACCGCGGGCACGATTGAGGCAGTCAATGACATGTTGGGTGGTCTCGGTCCGAGAGCAGTAGCACAAGCGCGCAAGGAAGCCGCCGATTTGCAGACTATAATTAACGAGTCAGAATCTGAGCAGTTTGAGATCGCATCCTGGGATTGGCTGTATTACACCGAGATTTTGCGCAAGCAGCGTTACGATTTCGATGCCAACCAGCTCAAACCGTACTTCGAAATTAATCGAGTACTTGAAGACGGCGTATTTTACTTCGCAGAGCATCTCTACGGGCTCACCTTTGAAGAGAGGCCGGAGCTCCCTGTTTACCAGGAAGACGTAAGAGTATTCGAGGTATTCTACGACGGCGAGCCGCTGGGACTGTTCTTATTCGATCCATACGCCCGCGATTCGAAAAGGGGCGGCGCATGGATGAACGCCTACATGTCGCAATCTCACTTACTCGATCGAAAACCCGTCGTTGCCAATCACCAGAACATTGTGAAGCCATCCGAGGGCGAACCCACGTTACTGACACTCGACGAGGCCAACACGATGTTTCACGAATTCGGTCATGCGGTTCACGGCCTTTTGTCGAACGTGAAGTACCCACGTTTCTCGGGCACATCCGTGCCACGGGACTTTGTTGAGTATCCTTCTCAGGTACACGAGATGTGGGCAACATGGCCCGAGGTGCTTGCGAACTACGCCGTGCACTACGAAACCGGAGAGCCCATTCCTCAGGACCTGCTCGACCGCGTAATCGCCGCAGACAAATTCAATGAGGGATTCGCACGCACGGAATACCTTGCCGCTTCAATCGTGGACCAGGCCTGGCACAGGCTAACCGCCGACGAAATAGGCCCCGCAGAAGCCGTGAGAGACTTTGAAGACAAGGCACTGGTTGATTCCGGCATGGACTTCAACCTCGTACCACCGCGCTACAGTACAACCTACTTTAGCCACATCATGGGCGGTTACTCGGCGGGCTATTATTCGTATATCTGGAGCGAAGTGCTGGATGCGGATAGCGTGAAATGGTTTCAAGAGAACGGCGGCTTGAAACGCGAAAATGGCGATCATTTCCGCAAAACCCTGCTCTCGAAAGGCGGCAGCGCAGATGCTATGGAGCTTTTCAAAAACTTTCGCGGTGCCGAACCATCGATCGAGCCGTTGCTGGAGCGGTTGGGCTTCGAATAAGCTCTCAACCATCCTGACTCCGGGCGGTGATCGCTCGCATGAAAACCAACATTCCTACCCTGTAAATTGCATGGCGGCACCCTCAGGTTATGTCAAGTTTGATAGTTCAGCATCAATCCCGAGAGAGATATACCATGGGCGAAAAGGTAGCGACTCATTGCTGCCAACAAAAATTAGAGCCACAACAAATAATAAAGAGGCGCCAAAATGATTCGCCAACTTAGCTCCTTGTTCATAAACAAATTTGCAGTCCTTCCTGTCTTGTCTCTGCTACTTCTTGCAGCATCGCCTAAGGTCGTTGCTTCGGACCTGGTCATTGCCGGCGTGGTCGACGGCCCGCTCTCTGGCGGGGTTCCGAAGGCGGTCGAGATCTACGTCGTCAACAATGTCGGCGATCTGAGCATCTACGGCCTCGGCTCCGCCAACAACGGCGGCGGTACCGATGGGCAGGAGTTCACCTTCCCGGCGATCGGGGCAATAGCGGGCGACTATATTTATGTGGCCTCAGAATCGAGCGGATTCAATTCTTTCTTCGGGTTTGCACCCGACTATACGTCCGGAGCGATGGCCATAAACGGTGACGACGCGGTCGAATTGTTTCAAAACGGCGCGGTGGTTGATGTATTCGGTGATATTAATGTGGACGGCAGCGGGCAGCCGTGGGACCACCTGGATGGGTGGGCCTACCGGATCGACAATACCGGGCCCGACTGCAGCACATTCGCATTGAGTAGCTGGAGTTTCAGTGGCATCAATGCCCTCGATGCGGAAACGACCAACGCCGGTGCGGCGACGCCGCTTCCGCTCGGTACTTTCACGACCGTTGGGGGCGGTAGTGCCACGTGTGTCACCGGCATTTCGCCGGCCCCTGGCAGCATCGGCGTGCCGGTTGATACTGATATCACAATAGACTTCAATGATGTCGTCACAGCTACAGCCACCGCAATTACAGTTTCGTGTGACACTGGCGGCACGCAGCCAGGAACAATCAGCGGCAGCCCTTCGACAACAATAGTGTGGGATGGTGACGTCGATCTTGGCGAGGCCGATGTGTGTACGGTTACCGTTGCTGCGGCACAGGTAACTGACGCCGATTCCAACCCACTATCTGCAGATATCGTCTTCAGTTTCACAACCGCTGGTGGCGCTGGCGCTGCCTGGGTTATCAATGAGATGCATGCTGATCCTGATGGCAGCCTTGCCGGTGACGCAAACGGCGACGGGACGCGCAATAGCTCACAAGACGAATTCGTAGAGATCGTTAATGTTAGCGGCAGCGATGCGGACATTACCGGCTGGACCGTGTCAGACGGTTTCGGTGTCCGGCACACATTTCCTGCCGGTACGGTGGTTCCCGATCAGTGCTCGATCGTCGTCTTTGGTGGCGGCACTCCAACGGGCGACTTCGGCAACAGCGTGGTGCAGACGGCGAGCGGCGGTTCTCTGGGCCTGAACAATGGCGGTGACAGCGTTACTCTCAACGACGGTAGCAGCGACGTCGTCACTGCGACTTACGGCGGCGAGGGAGGCGCCAACCAGTCGCTTACTCTCGATCCCGACGTTAGCGGTATACCGCCACATGTCCAACACACTCTGGCTAGCGGTTCCGGTGGCACGTTGTATTCGCCGGGCACCAACGTCGACGGAACGGCCTTTGCGGGTTGCCCGCCACCGCCGGCGACCTGGGTAATCAACGAATTTCACGCTGATCCCGCTTCGGGACTCGCTGGTGACGCAAACGGTGACGGCACGCGCAGTAGCTCACAAGACGAATTCGTAGAGATCTTTAATGTGAGCGGCAGCGACGCGGACATTTCCGGCTGGACCGTGTCGGATGGTGTCGGTGTTCGGCACACATTTCCTGCCGGCACGTTGGTTCTTGATCAATGCTCGATCGTCGTCTTCGGCGGCGGCACGCCAACGGGCGTCTTCGGCAACAGCGTGGTGCAGACGGCAAGTGCCGGGTTCCTTGGGTTGAACAATGGAGGCGACGGAATTTTTCTAAACGACGGTAGCAGCGATGTCGCCAGTGCGAGCTACGGTAGAGAGGGCAGCGACAACCAGTCGTTGACTCTCGATCCCGACGTAAGCGGTGCACTACCCTACGTCAAGCACACTGTGGCTAGCGGTTCCGGCGGGACGCTATACTCACCGGGCACGAAGATTGACGGCACGCAGTTCTTTGGTTGTCCGCTGGACGCAGAAATTTTCGAAATCCAGGGCGCCGGTCTGAGCAGTCCACTCGCCACCCGGCTGGTGAACACGACAGACAACGTCGTTACGGCCGTCGGCCCGGACGGCTTCGCGATGCAGACACCCTCAAGTCGCAGCGACGGTGATATCGATACATCAGATGGCATATTCGTATTCACCGGGTCCGCGCCTGCGGTAGCGGTCGGAGAACTGGTGGATGTAAGTGGGCGGGTACAGGAGTTTTTCGGCTTCACGGAATTCGGTTTCGGCAGCATAGTGACGGCGACTGGTTTTGAAGCTCCGCCTCCACCAGTGCAAATGAATTCCAATGTGCCCTCACCGCTTCCAGGAACGCCGAGCTGTGCAATCGAGTTTGAATGCTACGAGGGCATGCTGGTCGAGATTGCCGATGGCACCGTCACCGGGCCCAACCAGAGATTCAACCCCGACCCGATCGCCGAGGTGCACATTACGGCCGCAGCGGCACGGACCTTCCGCGAGCCCGGTATCGAGCATCCGGGTGAGGCCGGACTGCCGCTTTGGGATGGCAATCCTGAAGTGTTCGAACTGGATCCGGACAAGCTGGGACTGTCAAATCAGATCATCCCGGCAGGCTCATCGTTCAACGCTACGGGTATCATCGGTTTCGAGTTTGGTGGCTACGAACTGTGGCCTACCGAACTCAGCGTGAGTCCGGCACCGTTACCCGTAGCAGTGCGGGCTCGCGAGGCCGGTGAATTCACTGTCGGTACGCTGAACCTGTTCCGCCTGTTCAGTGCTGAGTCCGACTACGCGACACGGCTCACGAAATTTTCGCTGTATATCCGCACGGTTCTCGATGCGCCGGATATCCTTGCTGTACAGGAAGTCGAAAGTCTTGCCGTACTCCAGGATCTGGCCGATAAGATCGCGTTCGATTATGGCATCGTCTACACGGCCCACCTGATTGAAGGTAACGATATCGGCGGGATCGACGTTGGATTCCTGACGCGTGACAACATCACTGTCGATGCAATCACCCAGGTCGACCCGGCCGCTACTTTCATTAACCCGATTACGCAGGTAAGCAACACCCTTCACGACCGACCGCCGCTGCTACTCGAGGGCAGCAGCGAACTGGCGTTTGGCACTTTCCCGATTGCCGTGATGGCAGTGCACAACCGCTCGCTTGGTGGTATCGACGGTTCGGAGGCTCTGCGGGTACGAGTCAAGCGCTTGTTGCAGGCGGAATCGATTGCGCTGAAGGTGCAGGATCTGCAGACCGCGGTTGCAAACCTACGACTGGTCGTCACCGGCGACTTCAATGCCTTCGAGTTCACCGATGGCCACGTTGATGCTCTGGGCGTGATCGCGGGCAATTTCAATCCGGCGACCAGCCTGGTCTGCTCCGAGTCAAGCTGTCAGGGGGACATTGTGGAACCCAACCTGGACAACCAGGTCCTTTGGCTACCGGGCGATGAACGATACTCGTTTATATTCAGGGGCAACGCTCAGGTACTCGACCATGCGCTGACATCCGCAAAACTAGCGGATGAAATCAGTGGTATTGAGTACGGTCGTGGCAACGCGGATGCCGCAGTTGACCTAATCAACGACGGTGGCCATGTGCTGCGATCATCCGATCACGACGGCCTGGTTGTCTATATAACTCAGGACAAGGACGCGGATGGCGTGCCAAACGACGACGATTTCTGTCCGGGCACGACGATTCCGGAAACGCTCGGCAGAGACCTGGGTGTGAACCGTTTCACGCTGGTGGATGGCGACTTCGATTTCGACACAACATCATCCAGGGGCAAAGGCCCCGGCCGCAGCTACACGACCGGGGATACGGCTGGCTGTTCGTGCACGCAAATCATCGCTGCCCAGGGACTGGGTAAGGGACACACCAAGTTCGGCTGCAGTATCGGTGCTATGGAGAACTGGATTTCGCTCGTTAATCAATAATTCGAGTTGAGGTGACGAAAGCAGATTGACTGAGTGGTAGCGGGGGCGTGATTTGCACTGTTCCGACAGTGTTCGCTCGCGTCCGCCTAAAATGAAATGTAACGGCTCGTCAGTAAGACACGATGTGGCGGCAGATTGCCCTTTCCAGACTCGCTCTCTTAGGTCGCCAGGCCGAATGATCGATACTCCGACCGCCGATCAGTGCCATCTGCGTTGTCGCCCAGGTAGAACGACACATCGATATTACGAGCGTCGATGTCGTATACGGCGTGCCATATAGTCCGTCCCACGGTGTCGGCATCCGGGTTACCTGTAATCTCTCGCGCGAATGCCTTGGTGAAGCGGACGCCCGCGTGGGCGTCTCTCATATCGCCGGGGCTGATGTCGTCGCCGACACTGGTCACAGCCTCGGTGAAACGCGCCAGCCGGGTGTGAGTCCAACCCGGATCGGTCTCCACCGAAATGTCGGCCGGTGCAGGCTCGTGCAACAGATGGTTGGTGACCGCCTGGATATCTCCTCCACCCTCCACAATGTGCTCTGTGCCTTGCTTGAACGACCACTCCCACACGAACGAGTTGCCGTGTCGGTCGGCGATGAGGAAGTGGCAGGGAATCATAAACGCGTAGGTCTTGGTGCTGAGGAGCTTCCGCTTGGCCTCCTCCGCGGTTGCGCAAGTATCCAGAAGCAAACGCGTAGTTTGCAGAGGATGGAGGCCCATACCGACCTTGGTAACAGGAGGACCAGGATATCGCACCATCGATTCGTCGTCCGCGAGCATGGCGACTACGAGTCCCTCGGAGTTGATGCCGTCGCAGCAGGCGAACAGATCGTACAGGTCGAAATACAAAGACGGATAACCCTCGTCGGGGTACACCTCAAACAGATATGGCCGGGACCCGGTTTTCACTCCCTTCGAATACACCGATCCAGCAAGCCGATCGGCATCCGGCGGAGTGGCACCGAACTCCAGCGGAAAGTCGAGGTTTCGACTAACGAGACCGCTGCCGTTTGCCGTTTTCGCGGGCGGCACAAACGCCACGGAGCACCCAGGCAGTGGCAAGAGGTACGGCAGGGCGATGAACGTCGCATCTTCCTCGGCGATGCCGTAGGCGTCCGCTGCCCCAAGGATGCGCTGCTCATGAATGGGATAGTGTTCGTGCAGATAACGACGCGACTCCTCTGCACGAATCGGGTTGGCCGTGCCGAGCGGCCTGGAGTCGAATACGGAACGGGCAATGTTGCCAATGGCTTCACCGATTTCCCGGTTGGTGCCCCGAAGAACGACATGTCGGGCCTCGAGGTAGTCGTCTGCTCCTCCCGCGATGACTTCTTCAGACCGTTGGATCGCCATGACACATCCTCACGTAATTTATCGGTCTATAGCTGAAGACCGCATTCTGCCCGGTCGAGAATGGCCGCAGTATCGTGAAATTCACCTACTAACTCGATCGCCTGCCGTCAGAAGCACCCTTCTCCAAAACGCAAAAAGCCTCGTCGAAACGAGGCTTTCTGGTTCGCTGCATATAAACAGCTACTTATTGGTAGCGGGGGCCCGCTTTGCTCTGTTCCTACGGTTCAGTATCAAGTACGTCTAATATGAAGATCGTCGATCAAGATCAATGATTAGACGTTGATTGCTCCAGCCTCTCTGCAAGCCACACTTTAATTATTGACTGCCTGGTTACGCCCAATCGTGCAGCTTCCCTATCAAGCATTTCGATCATCCAGGTTGGAAAATCGACATTTACCCTTTTTTGTTGCTGCTTGGGATGTCTGGCTTTAGAAAGATCCAGGGAACCAGTAATATCCTTACCCTGATCAAAATCACTGTCAAATTTCTTAGCTTTCATACAGTACCACCTCTTCATCCCGGGACCGCCGCACGGAAATTATTCGAATGTCATCGCTGCGGTAGGTAATTACAGCTGACCAGTGCGTGGCATCGATCTGGCCGATCACGATAAATCTCGGCTCATCCTCGGTCCTGGCCGGGATTTCCAGCAGATTCGGATCGTTCCATAGCCTCTGAGCTTCAATGAAATCAACGCCATGTTTGGCAAGATTGCGGTCGCTCTTTCCTTGATCGAACTCGAACCCCATAATGGTATAAAAATTATACCTTTTTGGCGGTGAGTGCAAGCACCCGGTTCACCAAACGCAAAAAGCCTCGTCGAAACGAGGCTTCTTAGGGATTGGTAGCCGGGGCTAGCTGCCAACGCTATCTAGCACTGGTTACGGCATTAGATATTGCGACCTAAACTCTCTGCCGATACGAAATACCCACTGACCCGTCCGTGGCTCTTGATGGCCACCGGTTCACGCTGTGCCTCTTTCTTGTAGCGTCCGAAGCGTTTGGCGAAGTCTGTAGCGGTGGTCACAACCATCAAAATTATCCACCCAATGGTCATCGATGGACCAGCACAGACCGGCACTGTAAGGCTGCCAATCAGGGATAATGAGATTCTCGTAAGATCCGATTCACCCGGTACAGGCACGACGAGACAGGGAAATCCGGGTGGTCAATCGGTCTCTCCATGATTGCAACGGCGAATTTCTTAGTCATCTTCTCGACTCCCACGTATGAATCTCGAAATCATCAGCGTGGCAATACCCATCATGATGAGCACTGCAGCCGCTAGCCATACAAGAACTTGTGGTTCAATGAAGACCACCACACCCAGAACGATTAGGAAAATACCGGGGATCACAGTCATGAAACCGGAAAACGGCTTCTCCATTATGCCCTTGCACTTTTCTGCCATTGGACACATCGGCATTTGAATTGACTCTGTCATTTTCTCCTCCTTTTACCTTGTCACTTCATCAGAAATCTCAAAGCTCAGGCGTCAATTGCTGTCTCGCCAAAAAGTTCACGACTCTTCTTGCGGATCGCGTTCTCGGCGCCGCGGTTCACCATCAGACCTACTTTGACTGCTGCGGCGACCTCCTCCCGGTCAATCCCCAACTCATCACATTTGGCGAGGTGGTGATCCATGCACGGATGGCAGTTCGCTGCTGCTGATGCCCCCATGGCAATAAGTTCTTTCATTTGTTCATTCACGTTTTCTCTCCAGAATGATGATTTGTGATTCAGCAACAAATTTCGTTGCCACATCGTTTCCTGGCCTGGTCACAACAAGTCACATCGCCATTGCCCAGATAAGTGGAATCAGACAAATAAAAGCCGGTAAACGCGCTCTCGAAATCACCAGCCACGGATTTTTCGGCAAGCCCTGTGTCCATCATATGGCGTTGCCATTTCTTCACTCGTGGATAACCCGCAAGAAAGTCATACCCGGTATGACGCTCGATGAGAGCGCTCCTGTGAAGTAGTGGCAACCACGCGATGTCGACCATGCCGATATCCGAACCTCTAAAGTACACACCTGTTCCCAATTCGCCTTCAATCGTGGCGAATGCTTCACCCAGTTTCTCTGTACGGTCAACCAGGGTCTGCTCATCTTGGCTCCGCTGAGCACTACACTGGACCAAGTAGTTTTTGGTGGCGAGGTAACTCCAGGCACGATCCAAAGCTCGTGTCTCGGCATCTACAGAAGACCGTAAAGCAGGATAAGCCTCCTCCAGGTACTCAACGATAGCGTCCGACTCAAACAGGACTGCTCCCGACTCCGTAATCAAAATAGGAACCTGCGCGTTCGGAGACATGCGTAAGAACCAGTCTGGCTTGTCGAGCAAACTGATATATTCAATATCGTAAGGGATCTTCTTTTGTTCAAGGAGCGCCGTGACTCGCTGTACAAAAGGACAAATTGTGGAACTAACTACTTTAATCATCGTTACTGCCTCAATATTAATTGTCTTCACCTAGTAAGACGTAGTAACGATCAAAAAGACGCAATTATGTTGGACAGCTGTCGCAACCTCCGGATTTTGTTTGGAAATCCACGGCGTTGCCGTGTTTGTCAAGGGTCAGGCTGCAGCAGTCGTCAAATAGAGTGCGTAACTTTGCTCTTCCCCGCTGAACCTGGGACTTGAGCGTCGAATAGCTGATACGAGTTTTTTCGGCATAATCTTTCTGCGACTTCCCTTCGATATCAATGGCGAATAACAAGTCAGCGGTTTTCTTTGGCAACGCCCGGATAAAGGGCTCTACACACTGAGATAGTTCCCGTTCAATGACATCATCATCTTCCTCATACCAGAGATCCGCAGCAGCAACGTCCCTAGTTCTTCCCTTCTTGCGATAATAGTCAATTATCGTGTTATTAGTGAGTTGAAATAGCCAGGGTTTGATTTTTTCCGAGGACGCAACTGTGTCCAGGTTCTGATGTGTCTTAATCAGAACTTCCTGGAGAAGGTCCTCGACATCTGCGTCGTTCGACACTCTGGAGTGCAGGAAACTCCTCAGACTCGTACTGTATTCTTGCCAGATGCTCTCCAAATTCATTTCAGGGACCTCGTCTAGGTCATCGTGTGCAGTTCATGGTCACATCCCAACAAGTAGTGGCAAATTGGAATCACGTCGTGCAACGTACAGGCTGCAGCAAAGAAAATGACGATAAAGAAAAGCGAGAAAATAATCCCGCGGTGATGTTGTTCCAACCATAAACTGAAAATGGCCATAGCCAATCCCCCTGAAAGCCGATCAAGCTTGCCTGTGCGACAGTGTAGTTATACCTCGCCCCTGTCTGCTCCTTTGGTTTAACGAGCACAATTCGGGATTACCACTACTCGTGGCTCCCTGGTAACGGGTATCTGGCGTCATAGGAAGGATGCAGATGAGTCTGGGGCCGCTTCATGCCCGTTACAGTAAATCGACAAGGGCAGGATGGCCTTCGCCCCTTCAGGGCTCAGTTGGTCTCGGCGCATTTTTTTGGTAGCGGGGGCAGGATTTGACCTGTGAACCGATCCCGGATCCGGCCGGTCCCCTTATTATTATTTGCCGCAGGACGACTTTAACTTAATGGCCAACGATAGCGTACCTGCCTGACCAGTGTCCGTGCTGTTCACATAATCGGGCAATCGGCAGCTGGTCTTTCCCCAGTACGCATGACACTTCCCGGCTATGATTGGACTTCCCCAATACGTACGACACTTCCGGAGGGGTCATGTTTATTTTCGTAACCGCAGTTACCGTTGCCCTGGTAGTCTCTTTCCTCTGCTCGATCTTCGAGTCCGTACTGCTGTCTATAAGGCCGACCCAGGTCGAAATCCTTATCAATGCGGGACGCCGGTCGGGGCACCTCCTGAAAGGCTTCAAGCAAAGGATCGATGTGCCCATCGCCGCCATCCTGATCGTTAACACGATCGCGCACACGATCGGTGCGACGGTGGCCGGTGCAAGTTATGTGGAAATATTCAGAGAGGAGTCGCTATGGATTTTCTCTGCAGCGTTCACGGTTGCCGTCCTGTTGTTCACCGAGATTATTCCGAAAACCCTTGGCGTCACTTTTACCAGTGTACTGGCGACACCGGTCGCACATGCTGTCCATTGGCTGACCGTGGTCCTTGGCCCGCTCGTCATACTGGCGAGCAAAATCTCGCGTGGGATTCGAGGATCGAAGGAAATCCAGGCAACATCAGTCGAGGAAATTCGGCTCCTGACCGCGATCGGTCGGCAGGAGGGCGTCGTCGGAGCACGCACCGCAGGGATCATCGAGCGCGCGACGCGTCTTCACCAGCTACGGGCGGCCGACGTCCTAGTGCCGCGGCAGCAAGTGGTGGCCCTCACCAAAGATCAAGGCCTCGATGACGTCAGGCACACGATCCAGCAAACGGGGCACAGCCGTTTTCCATTTACTCCGACAGGTCAGCTCGACGACGTGTCCGGCGTGGTCCATGCGAAAGAACTCTTGCTCTCGTTGCTGGACGGTCCCGATGTCATCGACTGGCCCACGCTGATGCGTGAGCCACTCATCATTCCGGAGACGAAATCGCTCAACAGTCTATTGCAAGCGTTTCGAGCCGCGCGGCAACACATGGCGATCGTCGTCGATGAATATGGGGGCACTGAGGGCATCGTGACACTCGAAGACGTGCTCGAGGAACTGGTGGGTGAAATTGTCGACGAGAGCGACCGGCCGATCGAATATCTCTGGCCGCAGAAAGACGGTGCCGTGCACGCACTGTCGACGATCGAGTTGCTGAAGCTGACCGAGCACCTCGGTATTCCGTGGAGTCCGGACGTCGACGTTCACACGCTCGGCGGCTTGTTATCCTCGCGGCTCGAGCGAATTCCCCGAAAAGGCGATGCGATTACCTGGAAAGGCTACCGCGTCGAAGTGCTCTCCGCCACCGAGACCATGGCGGAAGTCGTCAGGCTTGAGCGGTTACCTACAGATACAGCGCTAAAAGAATGAAGGACCGGGCCAGTTGCGGATGCACACGACCCGAAACGCAAAAGGGCTCACCCGAAGTAAGCCCTTTGCATATAAAAGTGGTAGCGGGGGCAGGCTGCCAACGCTATCTAGCAATGATTACAGCACTGGATATCACGACCTGATACTCAACCCAACCGTCCGTGGTAACGGGCTAAATCCCGACCCAATCGGCGGTAGTAAGTCTGATTTCATACCGCTGGCAAAGCCATTGCAAAGGTCTATATCGGTTGGCTGCTGCAGCTTGGCTAAGAATTCGCTACAAACAGGTAATCTTTGGTAACTGTGGTAATGCTAATAACCACGGCTAGTAAGAAGTCGTTTGGGTTCCCCGGTGGTCCCGCTTCTGCCACTCTTAACATTTCGCCGCTTGGTCGTGGTTGTCCGCCGGCTCTGAACCCTGCAGGATTGCAGTAGCGGACTGTTCCGACTCGTTACAAAAGACGCCTATTGTAGAAAGTGTATTTCGAGAATGCGGGGTCCGCGACCATACTAAGGGTCTGGCCTCCTTCACGCCTACCGACCCCTAATTCCGGTAACAATAGTTATCGGTATTAGTAAAAGTATTGGGCCCACAGTTTCTGTTCGAGGAAGATGTGTTTAGACAGCCGAAGGAGTAATGTCATCGCCTTCTTGTGCGCCCAAGACTTTTATCCGCTCGCTGATATGATCGCGAGCTTCTCGAAATCGCGCCAGGTGATCCTCGTCCGCTGGCGCCGCGGCCGGATCGGGAATCGGCCAATGCAAGCGGTGTACCTTACTTGGAAAGGCTGGACACACCTCCTCTGCACACAGTGTCACTACCGTGTCCACGGAGTCGGGATCGATCGTATCAACCGACTTCGCGTAGTGATCCGTGATATCGATGCCGATCTCACCCATGGCTTCTATCGCAAGCGGATTGAGCGTCGCCGGCTGCGAGCCGGCACTTTGAATACGAACGCCCGGGGCAAGCAATTGACGCGCGAGCCCCTCCGCCATCTGACTTCGGGCTGAATTGGCAACGCAGAGAAACAGAATGCTTTTCATCAGTCGTTCTTTTCGTTCACATCGATTACTCCGCCGCACGTTGCGCAACGCGTCGACGTACCACTGCGCCGTGTTCATACCAGCCTTTCGTCGAATTCACGATCCGCACCACCGATAACATCACCGGCACTTCGACGAGCACACCGACCACCGTGGCCAGTGCCGCGCCTGATTCAAAACCAAACAATACAATTGCGGTTGCCACAGCAAGCTCGAAAAAGTTGCTGGCACCAATTAGTGCTGAGGGCGCTGCGACGCAATGCGCCACGCCGAAAGCTCGGTTCAACAGGTACGCGAGCCCGGAGTTAAAGTAAACTTGGATCAAAATCGGTACGGCCAACAACGCGATAATAAAAGGTTGCTCGACGATCTGTTCGCCCTGAAAACCGAACAGCAAAACCAGCGTGGCTAAAAGTGCGATCAACGACGCGGGACCTAGCCGTTTCAACGCGATCTCCAAGGCGGCTAAGCCACCGCGTGCAATCAGTTGCCGGCGCAGCAGCTGGGCGATGATCACCGGTACAACAATATAGAGCGCCACCGAAAGGAACAGCGTTTCCCACGGGACCGTTATTGCTGACAGGCCGAGGAGCAATCCCACGATCGGGGCAAAGGCGAACACCATGATCAGGTCGTTCACAGCCACCTGGCTTAGTGTGAAATGCGGTTCGCCTTCTGAAAGATTACTCCATACGAACACCATCGCCGTACAAGGCGCGGCGGCAAGAATGATAAGACCGGCAATGTAGGAGGTGATCTGCTCGGCCGGTAAATACGGCGCAAACAGATGCCCGATAAAGAACCAGCCCAGTGCGGCCATCGAGAACGGTTTGACTGCCCAGTTGATGAACAAAGTCACACCGACACCGCGCCAATGTTCCTTGACCTGCCCCAATGCCGAAAAGTCGATCTTGACCAGCATCGGAATAATCATCAGCCAGACCAGCACCGCGACCGGCAGGTTTACCTGTGCGACCTCGATCGAACCTATCGCATGAAAGACATCCGGTAAGAAGTGTCCGAGTGCGACGCCGACCACGATGCAAAGTGCCACCCAAAGTGTGAGGTAGCGTTCGAAAATCGACATCAGTTAGCTCCGCGCGGTTTCGTATTTTTTTCAGTTGTTGCAGGTACCAGGGTATTCAAGAATTGACGCAGCGGCTCGAGGACCAGCGGATTCAGCGAGTAGCAAACTCGTGGCCGCTCGATTTCTCCGGTGATGATGCCCGCCGCCTTGAGAATTCGCAGATGCTCGGAGGTAGTGGACTGCGCCAAGCCAATCTCCTCCACAATATCGCAACCAATACAGGTCTGCCGTGCGAGAAGCATCGACACGATGCCGATTCGCGCCGGATGCCCGAGTGCCTTGGCCAGCGCAGCGATGGCAATGTCTTCAGGTGTTTCAGTGGGGCTTTTGGTCTCTTCTGAGCGTATCGGTTGTGTGGCCATTGGTTGCAACTATATCGTTATTCGACGATATACGATCATGGCCGAAATAGCCACACGAATGACCAGGTCTGGCAAGTAACGTTCGACAGGGTGCTTCAGGACTCCGTTTCAAGCACCGCGATCAATGATCGTGAGTCCATCTTAGACTAAGCCGTTTTTCTTACGGCAGTGCCAGGCTCTTTGATTAGAACTGGCTTTCATACTTATGCGGTATTG
>JAJFKR010000041.1 GCA_021773095.1 Woeseiaceae bacterium
AATGATGCCGGGCAACAAGATTATTCCGGCTAGCATGAAGGCAATACTGAAAAGCTAAAAAGGGACATCCAATAATGAGCAACGTTCGGAAATTGATCGTCAAGTTGACTCTGAAAAACTTCTACAGCGCGGACTCCTAGCATGAAGGCAATACTGAAAAGCTAAAAAGGGACATCCAATAATGAGCAACGTTCGGAAATTGATCGTCAAGTTGACTCTGAAAAACTTCTACAGCGCGGACTCCTAGCGGTGGATTCGCCTATCCGGCGATTGATGAAGACTGGGCCTGCAGAACGTGTCACAACGCGTCGTCCACGGGCGCGCTTTTTGCACTTCCTGACGCGTTCATCGACAGTTTCGTATTTCACAACAACCTTCCCTAGACCGTACTCCTAGGCGAAAGGTATGGGCCCCCGGCTACCTCGGGGGCCTTTTTGTGGTGCGCCCGGCAGGGCGCACTCACTTGGAGGTGAAAGTCCTCTATCAGCCCGACAGGGGGAATGATTAGCCGGACGGCAAGGGTGTCCACCGTGAGGTGGAATCTGAAGGAAGCCGCAGGCAAAGCGCTGGCCTGACGAACAGAAATCGCATAGAAGGCGGCCGTGTTGGATGAGAAGTCCATTATCTTCAAAGTCCGGTACCTGTACGGAAAGTACGGTCGTAGATGCGGCAGGCATAAGCGTGACGGTGAGTGCGCATTACCCGGGGAGGTCTGTCGGCCTGCCATTGTGCTACTGGCATCGAGAGGTGTCGGGATGGGTCGGCAGAAGTCAGCCGAGGGCATAGTAGGTGCATCGACCGCACTGAAGGCCCGAACGTGAAGTAAGGAGAGGTTGCTGTATTTTCGTGTGTGAAGGAGAAACAGAAGATCAGTTTGAAATAGCTGACGCCGGCGTTGAGGGTAGCGGACAGTATCCGCGAGAGCAGACGGTGGGTGTTTCAAGCGCCACGGCTAAAGACAGAGCACAGCCTTGAGGGGATGATGATGGAACTGATGGAAGCGGTGGTCGAACGCGAGAACCTGAAGCGTGCGTATGCACGCGTGATGCGCAACAAGGGCGCGGCAGGCATCGATGCGATGCCGGTTGCTGAGCTTGGCGCGCATCTTAAAGTTCACTGGCCGCGCATCAAAGAGGAACTGCTGGCCGGAGGGTATCAGCCCCAGGCGGTACGTGAGGTGTCGATCCCGAAGCCCAATGGCAAGGGAGAACGCATCCTGGGTATCCCGACGGTGACAGATCGTCTGATCCAGCAGGCATTGCATCAGGTATTGAGTCCGATCTTCGATGTGGACTTTTCAGAACACAGTTACGGCTTCCGGCCGGGACGTCACGCGCGTCAGGCGGTGCAACAAGCCCGCCAGTACGTGAGTGAGGGGCGACGCTGGGTGGTCGATCTGGATCTGGAGAACTTCTTCGACCGTGTCAATCACGACATTCTAATGTCGCGGGTGGCGCGCAAGGTTGACGATCGACGGGTACTGGGACTGATCCGACGCCACTTGCAGGCGGGCCTGTTCGAAGGTGGAGTGACGACGGTACGCACGCAGGGAACGCCGCAAGGCGGTCCACTGTCACCGTTACTGTCGAACATTTTGCTGGACGAACTGGATCAGGAACTGGAACGCCGGGGCCACGCATTTTGTCGCTATGCCGACGATGTGCAGATTTATGTTCACACCGAACGCAGCGGTGCGCGTGTGATGGCCTCGGTGACCCGGTTTCTGGAAACCCGGCTGAAGCTGCGGGTGAACGCGGCCAAAAGTGTGGTTGCTCGACCGTGGCGGCGGAGCTTTCTGGGTTATACGATGACGTTTCACAAAGTACCGCGGCTGAAAATACCCACCGCTGGTGTGAAGCGTTTCCGGGCAAACCTGAAGGCGATCTTCCGGCGTGGCCGGGGACGCAACCTGAGTAGGGTAATTGCGGAGCTCATGCCGATCCTTCGGGGTTGGATGAACTACTTCCGCGATATCGATGTCAGGAACGTTCTCGAAACGCTGGACGGCTGGTTGCGGCGCAAGCTGCGCTGTCTGCTGTGGCGGCAATGGAAACGATCCGCTACCCGCGCTCGCCATCTGATGCGACAGGGATTATCCGAGGTGCGTGCGTGGACATCGGCCACTAACGGGCGCGGCCCGTGGTGGAATGCCGGGGCCTCGCACATGAACCGGAGCTACCCGAAATACTACTTTGATAAACTTGGTCTGGTGTCGCTGCTCGATCAGTATCATCATCTCAATCTTTCTTCACGAACCGCCGTGGTACGGAACCGTTTGCCCGGTGGTGTGGGAGGACGGCGGGGGTGACCCCGCCTCCTACCCGATTTCGGGCTATCTGGCAGAACCTGGAGGTAGCGACCTACACGCTAGAGATAAGGTGCTTCGTCGAGGTCGAGCTCGGCCTCGGCGTTAGCGTCCGAGGGCAACCTGGACATTGCCTCCCGCAGCATCTCGACGTGTTCGGTCTCCTCGTCCCGAAGCTCGGTGAATAATTTCCGTACGTCGGGATCCGTGATGCCGGGCAGGGCCATGTCGTAGAAATCGAAGGCCTTCTTCTCAGCAGCAAGCCCAACCTCGAATGCCTGCAAAGTAGACATACCGCGGCGCGGCGCCCCCATATCCGGGGCCTCGACGTCGTACAGGTCGTCCAGTGTGAGCCGCGCGGGGGCATCACCGAACAGGGTCTTGCGCCGGGCCTCCAGCTCCTGGCCGTGCTTGGCCTCATTCTCTGCCATAGAGGCGAAGAAGGCCCCGGCATCGTAGCCGCCGCTGCGGCCGATTTGGGAGGCGAACATTTGGTAGCGGTGGCAGGCTTCTAACTCGATCAGCTTCGCGAGGTCGAGGGCGTCCATCAGGCTGAGCTCGGACAGGTCAAGACGAGTGGACATTGAATCGGCTCCTGGTCTGGTTTTGATGTTTCGAAACGTATCGTACGACGGTGCAATAATAGCATTGCCGCGTGTATTCCAGTCGTGTGGGTTATTATTTTATCGGATGCTGCAGCAAGTGACGTTGACCGAGATGCAGGACGTGAACAAGCGAACTTCCCAAACTAAACCCTGTTGCAGTAATCGCTAAACCGGTCAGGCGTGCGAGGATATCCGACTGGGTGACGATGGTGGCGGCACCCAGCACAAGTGAAGCCAGATGGATTGCAAACCCAGTTTTGATCCGTCCTTGCGAAAGCAGGCCGCGGATGGACGGCACGCGCATTTTGCCGATCAGGGGGGTAAGTCGATGAAACCAGACCAGGAAAGGCATGATGCGCGTCAACATACCGTGCAGGATCATTCCAGCCCAGCCCCAGATTGCGAGCCAGCCGAATAGAATCTGCCAGCGGTAATCGTCCGCAAGACTGGCCATGGCCGCCAGCGGGACAAGTAACAACGCGACACTCAGACCGGCTCTCCAATACAAAAGCGATGCATCAGTTCGTCTGCGCTTACGCTGATGAATGCTGTGCAAGGTTAGCAGCGGGTGGAAAAACCAGACCGCCAACGCAGCGGGTAGCGCTGCCACGGCCGCCAATCGCGTCGGTGACAGAGCAACATCATTATTGGGCTGCATCGCAAAGGCAGCGAATGGCAGAATGAGACCGGCGACCAGTGCGCCAAGCATCGCTTGCCTGCTTCGCTTTGCAGGCGATGGTGCAAGATAAAACATTGGAACTACCTGCCAGGATATCGAGACGATGAGTCCACCCACCCAACCCAGCAGCGCCACGGTGAGATGGACCTGGGTCAGGAGGAAGCGGTTATCCGGAAACCCCGATTCGGCATAGCCACGAGCCACGAGCAAACCCATTGCAGCGAGTACGGCCAGGGACGCCACCGCAAGCCGCATGCCCAGAGTGGTTTCGTCGCGCGTGACAGAACTGGCAAGGCTCCAGCCGACCGGTAACAGGAAACCGAGGAGCGCCATTGCGAGGCTGTAACCCGCCAGGGTCATGGCAAAGGCCGGCCCGCCGAGGAGGCGCCAGACAAAGCACACAAGACCCGTGAGCAGCAGGACATGAACGCCATGAGCGACTCGAATCGCCGCCACCGGTGTTCCCGCAACTACCGGTGTCATCTGGTAAAGCGCCCCAACCATGCCCATCAGGAGTACGCCGATGGTGCCAACGTGTGTCAACGCGATGACCTGTGGATTCCAAGGATGACTCAGGGATGCTACACCGGCGTGCATCAGGATTGCGCCCGCCAGCAACAGGCTCAACGGCACCATCAGGAAAAAGCTCGCCGGTACTAATAGGTGTGGCGCTTGCTCGAGACTCAATCCTGCATTGGGCATTCCACCATTCACGGTGCTGCCCTCACAGCCAGCAATGCACTCCGGTCCACTTCTTCATGCACCCACCAGCGAAGGTTTCGTTCCCGGAGCAGAGGGAAAAGCGGGTGCGGAACGTGTGGCAGTCTGGCGAAATAGGTTTTGTCCCCATCGAGTCGCGATGCAGCCAGCAGTATCTGATGCATGGGTTCGGGTGCTTCGTATCCTCGCAAATCCACGATGTCAGGCGCAGCGGTGCCCAATATCTCGATGTCCCAGATATTTTCCTGCTCCTGGCGCGACTTGATTTGGTAACCGTGCTCCGTGAGTTGCGCGATTAGCACGTCCGGCCGACTCCCGGCGAGCAGTTTGAGCACGCCGTCGTGCGGCAGGCATTCCAGAGTTTGGAAGACAGCATCCAAAAGCTTCTCGCCGACGGACTCCTCGGGGCGGATGTCGAGGAAATCCAGGGGTTTTGTTGCTAGTAAATTGCCAGCTTTTGCTTTAGTTCGGTCCATTCTTCGCCCAGCACATCTTCGGCCATTGGATAGAGCATGCCTTCTTCCTTGATATTGTGCTGTTGTGTCAGCATGTGCAGGGTATCACCCAGATCGAGTGCTTCTTCGGTATCACCCGCACCGATAGCAACAGCGATCTGATCAAGAAGCGCCCGAATCTGTTGGTGTTCCTCGCGCATTACGACAGTGGGACCGCTCTGGCCCATGCCACTCCTTGCTTCGAAGGCGGGAAAAAGCACCTCTTCCTCCATGTCCAGGTGCCTGCGAGTGCTTTGGTCGAAGTCCTGCCATGCCGTCCCGAGCGAGGCACTATCACCACTGTCGAGGAGTGCTTCGATCCGTACCCATTTGCTATCGCAATTATGATGATCGCCGCTGAAAAAGTCGCTTAAACCACTTTCACTATGTTGGGATGCCATCGTTATTTCCTGGTGGACTAAGCCGAGTCGGCTGCCTCGATCTTACTCTTGAGGCGTGCAATCGTCTTGTCGATATCGACGATGAAGCGGCTGTGTTTGCCGTGGCAGATTTGCTCAACGGCATCGCGGGCATTGAATTCGAGTTTAACCGCACGGCCATCAATCGATTCCACGGTGACAGTTAACTCGACCCACATACCCAAAGGTGTCGCGGCGAGATGAGACACGTCAATGTGGGTGCCCACGGAGTCCTGACCTTCGTCGATATGCTCAAGCAGTAAATCTCTGCAAGTCATCTCAACATCGTACAAAAGATTCGGCGTGGCGTAGACCCTGACCTCATCGCCCATGAAACCGATCGTGCGCGAGTCATCCACGGTGATGCGTGCAGTGGTGGTCAGCCCGGCTTTCAGACTCTCTCTCATTTTGGTCTCCTCCCGATTGTTATTTACGCGCCAGCGGACGAGCTTCGGCGACCACGTACTGGCGGTTTCGGGATCGCGGTTTTTGGTATGTATGCGGCCTTGGTTACCAGCACTATCTTGAGCAACCAACCCCCCAGTGTGGCGGTAACTCCGGCCAGTGCGGAAAATGTCGTGGCCATGCCCGGCCAACTATAAGCGAGAAAAATCAATACCACGGGCAATGCATGCCCCGTAATGAGAAATCCGTTGCGCATGGCGCTCAAAGCCGACATTGCCGATTCAGGCGCACCGGAGCGGCCCAGTGCGGCAATATAGGCACGCCACACCACGGCGCGGGCGATGACCAACACCATTAATGTAACCATCATGGCCGGCGCCACGAATCCCAGGATTGCGCCCAACAGTAAGTAGATACCAAAGCCTTCGGTAAGCCCGCTCAAACCGACGAGCGCCATTGCTCTGGGTTCACGCCAGGCTGGAAGGCTGCGTGCGGAATTCAGAATGCGCAACTGGCAATAGAGAAAAGCCAGCGCCAGAATGGCGGCGAGTACTGCGGGAACGGCAGGCGACGATGAAGTTGTCGGCAGCAAGACGTCTGCGTCAATGAAAACCGAGACTGCACCCAACGCAAACAGCGGCAACGCGACGATGCCCTCGCGCGTCATCCATGAAGTTTGTGGCCGGAAGAAAAGGTAGAGCGCGCGCCAGGGCTTGCCAGTTTCAAGCCAGACCATGAACAGACCGACGGCAACAAACAACAGCCCGATTAACGCCACCGGGAAATACGGCAGTCCGGCGAACAAACCCAGTGTCGCCCATACAAGAAGACTGCTGCCGGTACCACCGCCAATAAAATTACAGGCGGCGCGGATATCCCAAAATCGCTGCAGGCGAGATGTTGCACCCCAACTCACGGCGGACCTCCGTCCCATATGTAGTAGAAGCCCGGCTCTGTCCCCTCGTCTTCCTTCTGCCGGAAGTGTTCGGTGTCGCGCAAGAGTTTGGTAACGTTACTCTCTGGGTCATCGATATCGCCGAAGGTCATTGCACCGGATATACAGGAATTGACACATTGTGGCGTCGCCTCAGGATCTTTGCCCGGCGTCAGTCCAGCGGCGATTCCAGCGTCGATAAGATCAACACAGAAATTACATTTGCTCGCAACGCCAACGAGGTCGGGATTGATGTTGACAGCTTCGTCTACGGTCGGACTGGCGCCGTACGCAAAGCGTTCATCATCGACTATGTAGCGGGCACCGTACGGGCAGGCTACGGCGCAACTCGCACAACCGATGCAGACATCGTAGTCGATGCTGACGATGCCGTCATCACGCTGTTGCGTGGCACCGGAAGGGCAGACATCCAGACAAGGTGGTTTGCTGCAATGCTGGCAACCGGTAGGGAAGAACACGCGCTTTACATTCGGATACTCGCCGACTTCTATGTCCAGGACGCGTCGCCATTGCGCACCGGGGGGCGTGCCATTGGCCAACTTGCAGGCGGCGGTGCAGGTCTGGCAGCCGACACATCGTCGCAGGTCGGCGACCATCACATAGCGCGTCATGCAGCATCCCCTAACACAGTTATGGACACGCGCACCAGGTCTGCCCCGGAGCCGGTGGAATCGGTGAGGTCGAGAGACATCGGAGCCAGGCTATTGAGGCTCGGGAACTTCAGGTCCTTCGCAAAGGGCGTGGCCCAGTGACCGAATTGGCCGGGCACGACCAGTGTGTCCGGCCGCACGCCTTCTGAAATCGCCACTCGTCCCCGGGTCTTAGCAATTGGCGAACTTAGTTCCACCCAGTCATCTTCCCTGAGTCCCAGCTTGCGGGCGGTTATGGCGCCAATCAGAATTCGACCATGTCCGCGGACGTTCTGGCTCACCTCGTCCATGAGCTGAATCGAAACATTGTTACCGGCCGCGTATTGCATGCTTTTGGTAGTGATGAGCCAGAACGGGAACTCCTGCGGGTCGATCCCCATATTCGTGACGGCTCGATCCCAGGTGTCCAGGACATCACACCAGTCGGGCAACGGCGCATATTCCTTGAGCTGCTCGTCCCACCAGTGAACACCGTTTTCGTGCAGGCGATTCGACAACTCCTGACCGACGCGAAACAGACGCTCCTGGTAGGGTAGTTCGAAACGCAGCCCCTGTTCCACCATCGTGGGATACAAATACCAGTCAACTTGTTTGAATGGCACGACGAAAAACCCGTGTTCCTCAAACCAGTCGAGTCCGTGAACCTTTTCGCCATTCGAGTACCTGGCAGTCGCAGCCTTGCACGCTCGATCCCAAATCTCGTCGACCTCGTAGGCCGTATCCGGATCAAGTGAAAAATCGTAGCCTTTTCCCTTGAGCGCCATGCCGCCTGCGCCTCGGTCGATAGCGCCGTTATAGCCTTCCAGCAACCCTGTACGACGAGCGAGTTCGGTAGCGATCCAGGTGAAGTCGCGGGCTTCACCGCGAGGTGTCACAGCTGGCTGACGCAGCACCACGCCCTGATGTTTCCAGAGCTGCTCTACGAATTTGGTACCACCCATACGGATGAGCTGCGTACTTTCAAGGTCAGTCGCGTCCGGCAGCAGAATGTCCGCCATGTGGTTGGTTTCGTCGGGCGTGTAAGCAAATGCGACGATGAACGGCATTTGCGCCACGCTTTCGGCCAGCTCTTCGGAGTCAAAAAAGGAGATGGATGGATTGCTGCGATAGACAAACCATAAGTCCGGATAGGTCGGTGCTGGCCAGTTTTCCGGGGGATGGCGTGTAAACATCCAGGCCAGGTGAGTCGGACCCAGAGCCTGGGCCCAGCCCGAATTGCCGAGAATCGGGACAAGGGTGGCATGGGCGTTCCTGCCAGTCGGAGTGGCGGCCCAGTTTTCCTTGTCGGTCGGGTTGAGCGGAGTCGCCATAAAGCCGTCATCGCCCGGCGTGACACTTTTCAGCCGATTTGATTGTGGCCGGTTCAACCGGGTAGACGTTCCGATGGTGCCGCCGGGGACTTCCAGCGCACCAACCAGCATCGCCAGCACCGTGCGTGCCCAGACGCAATCGTACGCACCCCACCCGTTGTTGACTGTCTTGCCCAGCGTCACGGCCACCGGCCGGAACGGCAGGACCTTACCGTCGATCTCGATGGTTTCACCAATACAGGCATGTTCCAGGTACTCGCCGGCAATACGACGGATGGTCTCCGCGGGCACGTCGGAAATGGCGCTCGCCCATTCCGGTGTGTACGGCGCCAGCTGCGTAACCATCTTGGACATAGCTGTTTCGCCATCGACATTCGCATAAGTTGCAACATCGTCGTCGGCTCCAACATCGATTGCGTGCGCAACCGGGAAACGTCCTTCGAGTGCGAGTTGTGCTCCGGGCGTGTCGAATGGGACGGCACATTCCGAACCGAGATCCCAGACCAGCGGCTTCCTCGTTTGCGGATCGCGTAAGTAGAGTCCCCGCGGCCCGACCAGGTAAGGCGATGCGGTACGATCGCGCAGAAACGGCAGGTCGAGCATCTCGCGACCCTGTTCATGGAGCATGGTGTGCAGCATTGCAAACATGAAAGCGTTATCGGTCTTCGGCTTGATGGGCACCCACTCGGACGAAGCAGCCGCAGTGACCGACATATGCGGCTCGATCTCGACTCGCTTCAAGCCGCGGACTCTGGCGTCGGCGTGTCGCGTAACGGCGCAGGTACCGCCGGTTGCTTCCACGTTGGCGCCAAAGGACACGATGTAACGGGTATGGGGAGTGTCGGAGCAAACGATGAAAGCGCGATGCCAGTATTCGCCATAAAGGTGTTCGGCATGGACGCATTTGACGCCCTGTCCCGAACCAAAGCTAAAGTCTATCGGTCCCCACGCAGACAGGAACGCAGGGAAGGTGCCCATATAACTCACCGGCGTTCCGCCCATGCCAAACGTGGCAGCCACCCGCGGCAGCCCGGCATCGTCAAGCAGACCTTTGTCCCGAATTTTCGAGAGTCTGTCGCAGATGGTGTCAAGCGCCTCGTCCCATGAAATGGGCACGAAACCGGGATCTTCGTTTTGTCCCTTGTTGGGATTGGTGCGCTTCATCGGCGTGAGCACACGGTTGGGGTTATAGGTTTTTTGCACCGCACCATAAGCTTTGACGCAGCATTTGCCGTTGGCAGGGTGAATACCCTCGGCATCAAAATTCGGCATGATTTCGCAGGCAACGCCGTCCTTTACCTTCACTTTCATCAGGCACGGGCCTGCGACGCAGTTATAGCAATACGACGGGACTGTCTTTATGTGCTGATTTTCTTTCACGACTGCCCTGGATATCCTGACGCCCCTATCTTAAACTGCTCCCAGAAAAAAATGATACGTAAAAACACTTAAATCCGTATAATATGTATCATAATATTGGCTCAAGAATCATATATGTGGCAATTACCCCATATTTGGTCAATATAGACTAGGTAAAAGCCCTAGTGGCGCGATCGACCGTGTTCTGAAACTCTTGAGCCATCGTTTTGCGCGGCGATAGCATTGACTGCTTTGTGGTCTTGCTGACCCGCTTTGTGACGGGAACTATGCTAGAAATCATTATTCAGGGACGTGGCGGGCAGGGTGCGCAGACTGCCGGCAATTTGTTGGCGAAGTCTTTCTTCAAGGAAGGCAAACAGGTGCAGAGTTTCGCCAGCTACGGCGGCGCACGTCGTGGAACTCCGGTGACTTCAATGATTCGCGTCGATGATAAGCCAGTGCGGCTGCGTTGCGAGATCGAACGAGCAGATGCAATCCTCTGTTTTGATCAGAGCCTGCTGGAAGCGGGCCTGCTGCAGCGGGCGACCCGGGATACGCTGATCATGGTCAACGCTGCGGGGTCGCCGGAAGAGCCCTCGAGCCTGGGCGGCTACCGGGTTTTTCACATTGATGCGTTCAGTATTTCGCGGCAGTACGAGCTCGGTCGAATCGTCAATTCCGTGTTGCTCGGTGCATTCTGTTGTCTTCTCGGGGAGCCGGCTGTGGACGTCATGAGTGCAACGATTTTCGAATCGGCACCCGTGAAACCAGACGAGAATGTCGCCGCTTGTCGGGCCGGCTTCGAATTGGCCGCACGCCAATTTGCCCGGAGCGAGTCCACCCGGGAGGCGGGAGTGAAATGAACCAAGCGGTAAGAGCCATCTGGACCCATGAATCCACTGAAGTCATCAAGACCGGCAGCTGGCGCCTGGCTCTGCCAGCCTACGTAAATCTGCCAGCGCCCTGCCACAAAGCCTGCCCGGTGGAGGGCAACATCGCAGTCTGGATTCAGTCTGTCGAGAACCAGGAATACCGGGACGCGTGGTTGACCCTGATTGAAAACAACCCGTTTCCGGCGGTCACAGGACGAATTTGCCACCGGCCCTGCGAAGACTCCTGTAACCGTGGACAACTCGATGAGCCGATTGCTATCCGTTGCCTCGAGCGTTTCGTGGGCGATCTGGCAATCGACAACGGATGGGCCTTCCCCGAGACAGCGGCCTCGAAGACGGAAACAATAGCGATCGTCGGGGGTGGCCCGGCGGGATTGGCGGCGGCCTTTCACCTGCGTCGGATGGGTTATGCAGTCACGCTGTTCGATGATCAGCAGCAGCTCGGTGGCGTGTTGCGCTATGGCATTCCGCCGTATCGGCTCCCCAAGGATATTCTTGACGCTGAAATTCAACGGATCCTGGACCTCGGCATCGATGTCAGGACCAATACACGAATAAGCTCGCAGACTGACTTCGAGAATCTGCGTGCGGAGTTTGCGGCGGTCTTTATGGCCACCGGCGCCGCGGTTCCGAAACGACTGCCGCAACTCGATTACTCGCAGCCCTGGGTGATCGAGAGTGCAACTTACCTCGAGCAAACCAATAGCGGAGATCACGCTCAGTGCGGTGAGCGCATCGTCGTCATCGGTGGCGGCAGTGCGGCAATGGATGTCGCGCGAACCGCCCGACGCCAGGGCAAGGAAGTCGCGGTGATTTGCCTTGAAACTGAGACGGCAATGCCTGCGCAGAGAGATGAGGTCCTGGAGGCAATGGACGAGGGCGTCACACTGATCGACGGCGTCATGCTCCGGTCCGTCACTGACCGGGCACTAAAGGGCCTGGAACTCGCCTGCGTGAAGGTTG
Organism: Woeseiaceae bacterium; assembly: GCA_021773095.1. Taxonomy (GTDB): domain Bacteria; phylum Pseudomonadota; class Gammaproteobacteria; order Steroidobacterales; family Woeseiaceae; genus UBA1847. Next base: position 11,758 of record JAJFKR010000041.1, read on the forward strand.
AATTCGAGGCCGGTGCGGAGCGCGGCGAGTTTAGCGTTAACTCCATCGCTGGCACAGAATTCACGATCGATGCAGACACCATCGTAGCGGCGATTGGTCAGGATCCGGACATCACAACATTGCAGGATTCGTTGGACGTCGAGGCCGGGCTGGTGCGCGTCGACGAGCAACAACAGACCAGTATTGCCGGGGTTTTCGCTGGCGGTGACCTGGTCACAATGCAACGCTTTGTCACGGTAGCCTTTGGCTTCGGCAAGCGGGCGGCGACTGAGATCGACCGGTATCTTCGCTCCAGTACATCGGCCTCGGATAGTACACCTGAGCAGGCGGTGTCGACCGACATGATCAACACGCACTATCATCCGCAGGCTGCCAGGGCGAAGCAACAAATGGTGCCGGTGGCCGAGCGGCAGGTAAGCTTCGACGAGGTTGAGCTTGCCTTGCCCGGCGACGAGGCCCTTGCCGAATCGCAACGTTGTTTCAGCTGTGGCAATTGCACTTTCTGCGACAATTGCTTTGATTATTGCCCGGACATGGCCATCAAACGCGAAAACGGTGGCTACCGGGTCAACGACGACTACTGCAAAGGTTGCGGTCTGTGTGTCAGGGAATGCCCCACCGGCGCAATCGTCATGCGGCAGGAAAGATGAAAGATACGTCCAGCACAAGAATGCTTTTGACTGGCAACCATGCGGTCGCCTGGGGCGCCCGACTGTCGCGACCGAATTTCATGGCCTGCTACCCCATCACGCCACAAACACCTATTCTTGAAAAGCTCATGGATTTCCAGATGAAGGGTGAGCTCGATGCTGAAATTCTGACACCGGAATCCGAACATTCGGCCATGGCGGCCTGCGTCAGTGCCTCGATGGCCGGTGTGCGGGTCTTTACGGCCACCTCCTGCCAGGGCCTGTTGCTCATGCATGAGAAGCTCCACTATGCGGCTGGCTTGAGGGCGCCGATCGTGATGTTCAATGTGAACCGCACAGTCGCCGCACCATGGGGTTTTTGGCCCGATCAAACCGATAGCGTGTCACAGCGGGATACCGGTTGGATCCAGCTGTACTCGGAAAGTGGCCAGGAGTCACTCGATACGGTCATTCAGGCGTTCAAGATCGCGGAGCGGGTCTCGACGCCGGTGCTGATCAGCCACGATGCGTTCTACATTTCTCACGCGCTTGAGCCGGTCGAAGTGCCAGCGCAGGCAACAGTGGATCAATATCTGCCGCCGTACGAACCGGAACTATTCCTCGACACCGAGCGTGGCGAGTCTGTTGGCAATGTGGTGAGCCCGGAAATGTTCTGCCAACATCGCAAGGACATGGGTCAGGCGATGCAGCTCGCGATCGCTGCCACTCAGGAAAGCGACGCAGAATGGGAGCGTCTTGTCGGTCGCGGCTACGGTGTCATCGAGACCTATCGCTGCGACGATGCCGAGCTGGTGATCGTGACGATGGGTAGTATGTGCGGGACCGTGCGTCATGCGGTGGATGAGATGCGTGCCAGCGGACGTCCGGTCGGGCTGCTAAAAGTGCGCCTGTTTCGTCCATTGCCAAGCGCAGCACTGCGTGATGCATTGGCGGGAGTTCCCGATGTTCTGGTCCTCGACCGCAATTTCTCACCCGGTACCGGTGGCGTCCTGCATCAGGAACTAAAGAGCACTCTGTTTGGCATGCCCGAAGCACCGCGCGTGCACGGATACCTCGCAGGCGTCGGCGGTGTGAATATGTCGCCGGGAAAGATTGAGGAGTTGGCCGACCGGGTATGTCAGGCCGAGCCGTCGATCCAGTCGGTATGGGCAGGCTGACCTCATGAAATCAACAGCAATCAAGGACCAGCAAATGCTCCGTTCCGGGCACGCCGCGTGCCCAGGCTGTGTCCTGGCACTGTCTTTGCGTCATATTCTGAACACGCTGGGCCCGGAAACCATGGCCGTTGCGGCGCCGTCCTGTGCAGCGCTCATCTGTGGGGCGCAACCCTGCAGTTCCATGAAGATTCCGGTGTATCAGACCACACTCGAATCCAGCGCCGCCGCCGCCAGTGGACTCCGCCGCGCCCTCGATACCAAGGGCAAGCAAGACACGACGGTCGTCGTGATCGCCGGCGATGGTGGGACCTATGACATCGGTTTTCAGGCCCTGTCTTCGGCTGTAGAGCGTAACGAGGACATGATCTATTTCTGTTTCGACAACGAGGGTTACATGAATACCGGCGGGCAAAAGAGCTCGGCGACACCGCTGTATGCGTCGACAGGTTCGACCCCGGCGGGAAAACTGTCCAAGAAGAAGAATCTTACTGAAATCATGGCCGCCCACGAAATCCCGTACGCGGCAACAGCCTCGGCGGCACACCTGGCCGATCTGGTCCGTAAAGTGGAGAAGGCGAAGGGAATCCGCGGAACCCGCATAATCACGGTGCTGATTCCTTGCCTCCCGGGCTGGGGTTTGCCCGATGATGAGGCGATTGCCACGGCCCGCCTGGCGGTAGACACCGGCGTGTTCCCACTCTACGAAGTGGAAGAGGGTCAGCGCTACACGCTGAATCAAACCACCAGGACCCGGCCAGTGAAAGACTACCTGATGACGCAAAAGCGCTACCGTCACCTGAGCGCAGAGGATCGTGACGAAATCCAGCTTATGGTGGACCGGAACTGGACACGGCTGGCAGAGAGATCCGCGACCAGCTAACGGGAAACAAGCCAGGAATCTCTGCGAGTTTGACGATTTTGAACATATCCCTGCTCCTTTAGCGAGGCTCGGTACTTGCTCGGGGACGTATCGAACCAGCGGTAAAATGCACGCGTGAGACAAGCCGTTTCTGCGTAACCCAAGCGACGCGCGATGACCCCGATCTGCAGAGTATTCTGAGCGATCAGGTACTTAGCATGCGACTTGGCTGCGTCATCGAAGAGCTGTTTGAAGGTCGTGCTCTCCAACCTGAGGCGCCGATGAAGTGTCGACTCGGAAATACCGAGTTGGGCGGCAATCGCTTTCGCCCGCATACCGCTGCCGAGTGCATCGGGCGTTAGTTGCGTATGGACCTGATCGGCAAACGAGCCGCTAGTCTCGGCACGGTCCACCACATCCCGGACTTGTGCTTCGAGTATAGGGTACAAGTGCGGATCACCCGACTGGGGCTCCATACTCAACTGATCCGCCCGGAAATGCATTCTGTTGAAGCGTCGCTGAAATAGTGTGGGGGCGTGGAAAATACGGTGGTAGGAGGCGTCGCACGCTTGCGATCGATCATGCTCGAATTCGACCATCGTCAATTTACAGGAATTCGCCGAAAACAGTTTCATCAGGTGCCAGACGTAGCCCATCGAGTACTCACTGTCCTGGCGTCGGGTCCTGATGCGATTGTCGAGAATCTCGTAATGTACGTACGCGTATTCACCGTCGAGACCGAGATAAAGTTCTGAGTTGTCCTGCACCGCGAGCAGGTAGTTGCCGAGATTTCTGATCGCCATCTCGAGGCTTGGCGAGCCAAGAAACATGTAGCCGATCGCACCGAGAGTTTCAGGGCCGGTCTGCTGCGAAATCTGCAACCCGAGGCAGGGACTGTGCAGTTTTTCGGCCAACCATTCGAACAGCGCGATGTACGGCCTGAACGGCACGCGTGCGATGTCGGGGCTCAGGTCTGCAAAGCCGAATCGCCGCAAGCCGTCGGCGACAATATCGTCGTTTACTGCCTCACACAGTGAGGTGACGAAATGGCGGGAGATCGTCGGTTCGGTACGTGTGTTTCGTTTTATGCCGGGCGTCATTTTGCCATGGAAGATCAATACTACGAGTCATTTTATCAATATCTTACCTTAAAATTGGTAGATTCTGTAAAAGCCGTTGTGCAGCCAGCCTAGGGGGACTAAAAGATGAAACCGACGAATAAATCAACGCAATTGAGAGCACTGGGATTTCTGCTTGCGATCTGCCTGCCCGCCAGCGCGTTTGCGCAGGTGCTCGACGAAGTCGTTGTAACGGCGCAGAAACGGGAGCAGAAGCTGCAGGACGTCAGCGTTTCTATCACAGCATTTGACGGCGATGCCCTGCGAGAATTGAACATGACCAACAGTGTCGATATCGCGGGCCAGACACCCGGACTCAATATTGGCACCCCTGTGGGAGAGGGCAACAATCCATCGATTACGCTCCGCGGAGTCGGCTTGAACGACTTCAACGACAATAACGAAGGACCGATCGCAATCTACCGCGATGAGGTGTATCAGGCGGCAATGCCCGGTCTTACGTTCCAGCTTTTTGACCTGGAGCGAGTCGAAGTTCTGCGTGGCCCGCAGGGCACGCTTTACGGTCGCAATGCAACCGGCGGACTGGTGCACTTTATTTCCAACAAGCCAACGGAAGAGTTCGAAGGTTATGTTGATTTGTCATTCGGCGATAACAGCCAGGTCAAGGCAGAAGCGGCCTTTGGTGGAGCGCTGAGTGAGTCCGTACAGGCACGATTATCGGTAGCGACGAATCAGTATGACGGTTACGTCGACAATCGGATAGGGCCCGACGGCAACGAAGGCGATAGCACCGCCTATCGCCTGCAGGCAAATTTCAAGGTCACGGAATCGACGGATATTCTCGTCAACGTTCATGGCGGCAGGAACGATGCGATTGCTCCTTATTATCAGCACGAGACCACGGACTTCGACGGCGATGGGGCGCCGGATCCCGTTGATTTGTACGGTTATTCTGATACCGATGGCGATGTCTGGGCGGGAGATTACGACCAGGTGGGAATTCTGGATATCGAGAATACCGGTGCTTCGGTCACGATCAAGTGGAGCGGAGACAGTTTCGATTTCACGTCGATTACAGCTGTGGAGGGTGTCGAAAAACTGCATCAGGAAGACACGGATATGGGCCCGAGTCCCGGGGTATTGCCGACCTTCGGTGCAGATATTGATTCGTTTTCCCAGGAATTCAGGCTGTCGGGCAGAAATGATCGCATGCACTGGGTTGTCGGCGCGTATTTGTTCGATTCCGATGCCGCAAACACACTGGATCTGTCGGTGAATTACCCGGATGGATTCGTTGCGTTTCTCGATGCATTGCCAGAGGTGTTCGGCGGTTTCGAAGGTGGGCTTGCCGCAATGACCGGATATGCGCCAGGGCCGGATCCCGGTGCGTTGATTCCTTTTCTTACCTACGATGTAGATTATGAACAAGACACCGAATCGACGGGAATCTTCGGCCAGATTGACTACGATGTGTCCGACTCGTTGGGATTGACCTTCGGGCTGCGTTACACGACAGAAGAGCGCTCGTTCAATTACATCAACAACTTTGCCGATCGCGACGGTGACGGGGCGGTCAGTAACGCTGACGGTGTACTCACCAACTTTCTGGAAGAGCTGAGCCTCATCGGTTTCTTTCCTCCCGAGGTGTTTGCATTTAGCGGTGATATCGATAACAACAATATGTCCGGGAAGCTCGGTGTCGAGTTCCGGCCCATGGACGACGTCATGATATTCGCCAACTACTCTCGTGGCTTCAAAAGTGGTGGATTCAACGGTGGATTCCTGGATCTGACCGACGGGATCGCGCCAGCAGACACGCCCTATGACGAAGAGGTCCTCAATTCTTTTGAGGTGGGCATCAAGTCAACGCTGGCCGAGGGCCGCGTGCGACTGAACGCAACGGCCTTCGTATACGATTACGAGGACTATCAGGCCCTGACGTTCTCCGGACTGAGCCAGTTCATCACCAACTCCGATGCGGATCTGTCGGGACTGGATTTCGATCTCGTCTGGCAACCCAGTGACAACTTCGATTTTCTGATAGGTGCGAGCTTTCTCGATACAGAAGTCAAAGCAGTGGTCGTACAGGGAGTACCGGTATCCGGAACCGAGATGGTGCTCGCCCCGGAATTCTCGATAAACGGTCTCGGGCGATATTCAATACCGTTGTCTGACAGTTCGTGGGTCGCGCTGCAGCTCGACTTCAATCACCAGGGTGATCACTTCTTCGATATCACCAACAGCGCCGTCTCGCAGGAAGACGCCTACACGGTGCTGAACGCGCGAATTTCATACCAGGTCAACGAAAACCTGAACGTGGCCGCCTGGGTCAAGAACCTGACGGATGAAGAGTACCGCGTGTACACATTCGATTTCACCGGGATTGCCGGATTCAACCAGCAATTCTTTGCTCCGCCACAGTGGTTTGGCGTGAGTGTGCATTACGGTTTCTAGGGGCTTGCGATGACCAGGAAATATGACATGACGATCGGCGGCGCAACGGTCGCCGCCGATACCTACATCGAGGTGCTGAACCCGGCGAACACGAAGGAAGTGGTGGGTGAGGCGCCAGTCGGTACCGCCAAACACCTTGATCAGGCGGTTGCGGCGGCATCACAGGCTTTCGATTCCTGGCGCCATTCGAGCGACGATGATCGAGTCAGTGCCTGCCAGGCGATCGCCAAAGTCTGTACCGACAATGCCGACGAGCTCGCGGTTTTGCTGACCAGGGAGCAAGGCAAACCGCTCGGTGGTCTCGGCTCGAGATTCGAACTCGGTGGTTGCGCAGGCTGGGCCGGCTACACCGCATCATTGAGTATTCCAGACAAGGTACTGGAAGACAGCGACGCCCGGCATGTTGTGCAAACCCGGGTGCCACTTGGCGTCGTCGGTTCGATTACGCCCTGGAACTGGCCATTGATGATCGCGATCTGGCATATCGTGCCGGGTATTCGTGCTGGTAATGCGGTTGTGATCAAGCCGTCTCCGTTCACGCCGCTCAGCACGCTGCGCATGATCGAGTTGATGAATGAGGTACTGCCCGCAGGTCTCGTGAATGTCATCTCGGGTGGTGATGAGCTGGGCGCAGAACTGACCGACCACTCGGGCATCGACAAGATAGTTTTCACAGGATCGATCGCGACGGGCAAGAAGGTGATGGCAAGCGCGGCAACCCGCATTACGCCGGTAACTCTGGAGCTGGGCGGCAATGACGCTGGTATTTTGCTCCCTGGGGAAGATCCGTCGAAGTTCGCCGAAGGCCTGTTCTTCGGCTCGATGATCAACTCGGGCCAGACTTGCGGTGCATTGAAACGCCTGTACGTGCACGAGGACGATCTGGATGCGACGGTCGAGGCACTCGTCAGCTTCAGCGCTAACATCCCGATGGGTGATGGCATGGACGAAAACAGCCTGCTGGGTCCACTGCAAAACGAACGCCAGTTCAAGCGAGTGATTGAACTTGTCGAGGATGCCAAGGCGGCCGGCGGCCTGTGTGTCACAGGCGGCGAACCGTCAAATGGCCCGAACTACTTCTACCCGGTCACCTTTGTGACAGGTATTTCCGATGGTGTGCGGCTCGTCGACGAAGAGCAGTTCGGCCCCGTGCTACCAATCGTTACTTACACTGACATTGACGACGCTATTGATCGTGCCAACGGGCTGGAGTTTGGTCTCGATGCGTCGGTCTGGGGCTCCGACGATGCAGAGACGGCTCGCATTGCCGCGCAGCTCGAGTCGGGTACCGTGTTTGTCAACAAGCATGCTGACATAGCGCCCAACGTACCGTTCGGTGGCATCAAATGTTCTGGATTAGGGGTCGAGTTTGCCGAAGAAGGACTGGCCGCTTACACGTCAATCAAGATCATTAACAAAGCGGCGTAATGACATGAGAAAATCATTACTCGTTCTGCTCCTGGCTGCTGCACCCGCCCTCGGCGAGATTCAACCCGAACCGCTGGGCGTGATTCAGACACTGCCAGAGACCTACCCGCCACACTGGGTCATCGCTCAGGACAGTGCGTTTTTTCACATGAGCGACGGTAAGTTCATTGTGCTGGACGCAGACTCCGACGACGCAGCGAGCCGTTACAAAGGCATGTTCAACGGCGCATTCATCCCGCAATTCTATTTGCCGGAAACGAAACCCGAAATGTACGTCATTGAGACGTTTCATTCGCGCGGCAATCGGGGTGAGCGAACTGACGTTCTCACGATTTACGACAAGACGACGCTGGCACCCATTGATGAGGTGATCATTCCCGCGAAACGAGTCGCGGCGATACCGACTCATTACTATCTGCAGCTCGTGGATGATGAACGAATTGCACTGATCTACAACTTCACGCCAGGAACATCGGTGTCGGTAGTGGACCTGGAGTCGCGGGAGTTCCTCGGAGAAGTTCCTATCCCGGGTTGCGCGTTAGTATATCCCATGGCCGGCCGTGCGTTTGCATCCTTATGTGCCGATGGCTCCATGCTTGCGGTGCAACTTGATGAGAACGGGAAGCTGGCCGCGGCCGCGAGGACCGAGAAGTTCTTCGGCTCCGAGCGGGACCCGATGATGGAAAAGGCCGCGATCATCGACGGTGTCGCGTACTTTCCGACGTTTCTGGGTAATGTTTTTCCGGTCGATCTGAACGGATCGACACCGGGTGTTCAAGAGCCCTGGTCGCTGGTCGCTGACGTCGAAAGTGGTTGGCGTCCGGGCGGGATCGTGCTTGCCCAGGGTGATGCTAGTGGCCGGCTTTACGTCATGATGCATCCGGATGGCTACGATGGTTCGCACAAGCAACCTGGAACTGAAATCTGGGTTTTCGACCCGAAGACGAAGCAGCGCATCGATCGTATTGAACTCAGAGTGCCTGCTATCACTATGGGCGTGACCCACGATCAGAACCCACTGCTGCTGACGACAAACGTCGATCTGGAGGTCGACGTATACAGCGCAGCCGACGGTGAGCACCTGCGAACGATTGGCAATTTCGGCCAGGACACGGTTTTCCTGTTCCACAGCGCCCGTTAAAACGAATTGGATTATGCCTATGAATTGGTTTGATGGAGTAACAGAGGATGCGGTGCGCGGTGTTGCTCAACGAACTTCGCGACGTGGATTTCTCCGCAAACTGGCCGCGGCGTTTGCGGGCGGAGTGGTGGCGGTACCGTTACTGCCGGTCGCTCGTGGCGAGGACGATGCAAACCCGCTTCCCGGGGAGACGGGCGATCCGAACAGCTGTGATTACTGGCGTTACTGTGCAGTCGACGGTTTTCTCTGCAGCTGTTGCGGAGGCTCGGCGAACACCTGCCCACCGGGTACCGAGATGTCGCCGATCACCTGGATTGGAACCTGTGAAAACCCGGTCGACGGCAAGAACTACATCATTTCCTACAACGATTGTTGCGGCAAATCGTCCTGTGGCAATTGCCTGTGCCAGAGAAGCGAGGGCGATCGACCTGTTTACCAGCCGCGACTGGCAAATGACCTGAACTGGTGTCTGGGCACAAAGAGCGTTGTTTACAATTGCTCCACAGCCATCGTTATCGGCACTGCGCTGGATCAATGAAGGGTCTTGTTGCTATCGCGAGTTGTGCGTTTCTCCTGGCCGGTGGTTCGTTGTATGGCGACGACGACGTCGAGAAAGCCTCTAACGCCGATGCCTACGCGACCTGTGCGGCTTGCCACCTCGCTGACGGTACTGGCATTCCAGGAGTGTTCCCGCCGATCAATAATCGTGTTGCGACCATTGCGGGCCTGGAAGGCGGTCGGGAATTTCTGATGATGTCCGTTACATTCGGCTTGATGGGAACGATTGAAGTCGACGGCATCCAGTTCACGGGCATCATGGCGGGCAACAAGGGACTGATGTCGGCAGAAAATATTGCGGCAGCCCTCAATTACGTGATCTTCGAGCTTGTCGACGAGAAGAACAAGATCACTGACGTTGAGCCAATTGCGGCGGACGAGGTTGTGGCTCTCCAGTCAAGTGTGTCTGCGGGTGGCCCGGCGATAGCGACGGAGCTTCGTAAGCGACTGGTCGAAAGGCATGCTGAACAATGGCCAAGATGATCCGAATGATGCTGCTGCTTGGCTTGTTCTGCATTGGGACGGCCAACGCGGATGATGACCGGGCACGATTCAACTACATGATCCATTGTCAGGGCTGCCACCTTCCCGACGCCTCCGGTTATCGCGACAAAGTACCGCGCATGATCAATTTCCTCGGCTATTTTTTGCATTCCCGTGAAGGTCGCGAATTTATTATCCGTGTCCCGGGAGTTTCGATGGCGGCATTGCCTGACGATGAGATTGCGGAGCTCATGAACTGGTTGATCAATGTCTACAGTGCTGAACAGCGCCCCGCTGAGTTTATCCCCTATACGCAGTCAGAAGTGAATGCATTGCGACAGTCACCTGAGGCCGATCCGCTGACGACGCGGATGAGAATTCTTCGGGCGATAGCCGCCGAACAGCCGAATTTGTTACAGGATCTGACAAACATCAACTAACAATAATTACAGGGACACGTATGGCAGATGCAGCAAGACTTCTCGAGGATCCGGAGTTTCGGAAATTCATGCGGCAAAGAAGCCGCTGGCGCTGGGGTTTGTCCGGTTTCCTGATTCTCACCTACATCGTCTATGCGATTGCAGGCATTTATTTTGGCGAAGCTTATGCCAGGCCGTTCTTCGGCACCTCGATCCCGATTGGTATGGCAGTTGGTGATCTGATCATTGTTTTTTCCATCGTGTTGTCACTTATCTACATCCGCATCGTCAATCGTCTGGAGGACGAGAGCGTGCGCGAGCAGGATAGCCAGTAATGACAGATGCGGGCGGTAACCTGTCGGCGATTGCCGTATTCATCGCGTTCGTCACGCTCAGTCTGATTATCACCTGGTGGGCAGCAGGGCGCACTCATTCAGCGGGCCAATTCTATACAGCGGGTGGGCAGATCACGGGCTTTCAAAATGGCCTCGCGCTGGCCGGTGATTTCATGTCAGCCGCGAGCTTTCTCGGCCTGACAGGTCTCGCATTTATCGGCGGGGCCGATGTGATGCTGTTTACGGTGGCGATTACCGTCAGTTGGGCGTTCATCCTGTTTGCTTTTGCCGATCGCATGCGAAATCTTGGCCGCTATACCTTTGCGGACGTCGTAGCCTACCGACTGCAACCCGAACGCATGCGCTTGCTGGCTGCCACGGGCACGCTGATCGTAGCGATTCCCTATCTTATCGCGCAAATGGTCGGGGCAGGCTCGCTTATCGAGACACTGTTTGGCCTGCCGTACATGGCCGCTGTCCTGGTCGTTGGTTCGCTGATGACCATCTACGTCGTATTTGGGGGCATGCTGGCAACGACCTGGGTGCAGGTGACCAAAGCGGTGTTGCTGCTCGGCGGCGGCACGGTGCTGTTGCTGCTGGTGCTGGCGCAATTCGGATTCGATTTCAATGCTCTGTTTGATCGGGCCGCAGAGGTGCATCCGCGCAAGACAGACATTTTCAAACCCGGTGGCCTCTATGATGATCCGATCAGCATCCTGTCGCTCGCGCTGGCTTTCATCTGCGGAACAGCCGGACTGCCACACGTGCTGATGCGCTTTTTCACCGTGCCCGACGCGAAACAGGCGCGGCGCTCGATCGGCTATGCCATCGTCTTCATCGGGTATTTCCAGGTGGCCATCGTAATCATTGGTATCGCGGCGATCAGCCTGCTGAGCGGGCATGCTGAACACGTTGACGACTCCGGCCGAATTGCCGGTGGCGCAAACATGGTTGCTATCTATCTTTCACGCCTGGTCGGTGGCGAAGTGTTTTTCGGCTTGATCGCCGCCGTTGCATTCGCAACGATCCTGGCTGTCGTTGCAGGGATTCTGTTATCCGCGTCAGCGGCAGTGGCGCACGATTTTTACAGCAATGTAATCCGCCGTGGTGAGATATCCGATCGGGCCGAGGTCAGGGTCTCGCGATGGGCAACCGTCGTCATCGGAGCGGTCGCGATCAGCCTGAGCGTATTGTTCAAGAATGTGAATGTTGCCGTATTGTCGACGATCGCCCTTGCCGTTGCCGCCAGTGTCAATTTTCCGGCGATCTTTCTGGCGCTGTTCTGGAAGAATCTGACGACAAACGGTGCCGTTGCCGGCGGGCTGACCGGACTTGTCGTCGTCGTTGTTTTGGTCGTGCTCGGGCCGACCGTCTGGGTCGCCGTGCTGGGGAACGAGACTCCGATATTTCCCTATGCCTACCCGACCCTGTTTTCTGTCGCAGCTGCATTTGCGGTAACGATCGTCGTATCGCTGGCTGACCGGAGCCCGCGCGCGGCGTTGGAACGCGCCGGATATCCAGCCCAGCTCGTTCGTAGCGAAATTGGCAAGCGTTGAAATGAAATAATTTTTGGCAACTAAATCATCGGTGTTTTCTATGATTTAGGTAATACGTAAAATTACCCAATTGGGGGGAGTACATGATGAAGATAATCACGAGAGGTAAAATAGCGGTCCATTTCGGTGCGTTGACAGTGGCGCTCACAGTCGGGAGTTCGGCTCTCGCGCAGTTGGATGAGATTGTCGTCACTGCACAGAAGCGCGAGCAAAGTCTGCAAGAAATTCCGATGGCCATTACGGCCATTTCGGGACGACAGATCATTGAAGATGGCATTCAGGACCTGAATGATATTCAAGGGCGCACGCCAGGCCTTGTTGTAGCGAACTTCAGTGTCGGCCAGCCCGAGATTGCGATTCGCGGGATCGGTACCAAGGAAGACGGCGCAGCGGCCGGTGATTCCACCGTTATATCCGTTGACGGTATCTACGTTGCTGCCCGCACCGCGCAAGTTTTCGACATCTTCGATCTCGAACGGGTCGAGGTGCTGCGCGGTCCGCAGGGTACGCTGTACGGCAAAAACTCGATCGGCGGCTCGATCAATTTCATCACCAGGAAGCCGACGCAGAAAAGGAGCATTCGCTTTCGCCAGACGGTTGCGGAATTTGACACCTACGATACGGGTGGCCTGATCAGCGGCGGTCTCGGTGACACGCTTGCCGGCAAGATCTCGTTTAGCCGCCGCAAGAGCGATGGCTACCTCGAGCACATTCCCTCCGGCAGGGACGATCTCGGCTTTACCGATACGCTTGCCTATCGCGCACAGCTGGTCTGGAATCCGAGTGATACGGTTGAAGCAATATTCACGCTGGACGGCGCCGATGACGAGCTCGGTGACACCAATCGCGAGCCGTTTGGAGTCGCTACAAGAGCGGTGACGCCAGCGTGGGGCAGCGGCGCATCGGATGGCAATCTGGACGACTACAACAACCCTCTCGCCGTTAATGCGGCCATGGGTGCAATGTTTGGTGTCGATGCATCCGATCCTCACAATTACTTCAATGATGACCAGGGCTGGACCCTGCGGGACGTATTCGGGTTAAGTGCCAAGATCAATTGGGACCTCAACAACGATCTCCGTTTGACGTCAATCACGTCGTTTCGCCAGAACGATTTCGACTGGCTCGAAGACTCGGAAGGACTACCGGCTGCAAATCAAAATGACGCCCAACTCGGCATCAACGATGCATTGCTGATGCCCGACCAGGGATTTCGCCGCGACGTATCGGATAGCGCGATCGAAGACAACGAGCAGTTCACACAGGAATTCCGCCTGTCGAAGTCTGGCGATAACAATGACTGGCTCGTTGGTCTGTTCTTCAGCCAGGAAGATTTCGAACGCACCGAGACATTTTATTGGTTCAATTTCATGAACATCGGCGATTGGCGGGACTGGAGTCCCGGACCGGCATTGACGCCAAATTTCCTGGGCAACGTGGCCGTTGCGCCAGTTAATGTCTCGGACCAGGCTAATGACAGCACGAGCTGGGCCATTTACGGTCAGTCGACCTGGGCGCTGAATGACCGGATGAATGTAACGGCAGGCTTGCGTTACTCGACCGAAGAAAAGGAATACACCGTCTCCGGACAGGCATTTCTGGATCTGTTTGGCGACGCGGCGGGTACGCTTGCCGCAACCGGTATTCCGAGCATCGACGTTCTTAACAGAACCGCGATTGCGGTCACCGTCCAGCAGTTCGACGAGCTGACAGCCAAGGATGACTGGGATAACGTATCGGGCCACCTGGCATTCGACTGGCAGCTTAACGACGACGTCATGTTATTCGGCACATTATCAACGGGCTTCAAGAGCGGGGGGTTCACGGGCTCACCGTCGGCAGCATCACGAGCAGGAGTCTCGTTCGAACCGGAGGAAGCGCTCAATATCGAGGTCGGTACCAAAGCCTACTTCCTCGATCGGCGCCTGCGCCTGAATGCCAGCGCCTTCATTACTGATTATGATGATCTGCAGGTGACGTTCTTTACCGTGCCTCTGGGCAGTGCGGCCGCGTTTGGTGAGTTCTTCACCGAGAATGCGTCGTCCGCCGAGATCACGGGTCTCGAGTTGGAGCTCCTGGCCATGCCGAGCGACAATCTTGAGATTGGTGGGTCGGTTGCGATCCTCAATACCGAGTACCAGGATTTTCTGACCAAGACGATCGTGGATCCTGCCCGTTGCGGTGGTAGTGATGCCGTCCCGGTTGACCCGAACGATCCTGCACAGGGTTGCCAGCTCGACTTCTCGGGCAACAACTTGCGGCAGGCGCCGGAGTTCTCCGCCAATCTGTTTGCGCGCTACGAGTGGGAGCTCGGTTCCGGCGCGTCGATTGCGGCCAAGGTCGACTATCGCTACCAGGACAAGAGTTTCTACGACCCGGATGAGAGTCCGCTGACTTTGATTCCGAGTTACTCGCTGATTAACGCTCGAGTTGCCTACACGAGTAAATCGGGTGCCTGGGAGATTGCGGCCTGGGCGAAGAACCTGGGTGACGAGGAGTACGTGCGGCACATTTTCTCGCAACGAGGCGGCACAGTCACATTCGCCAATTACGGTGCGCCACGCCAGGTTGGTCTTACGTTTACCTATAGTTACGACGAGTAGGTGGGACCGGGCAATGGTTAATCGTGTGCCGAATCCGGATGAGCTGGAGCCCATCGAAACAGCAAGTGTCGATGAGCTCAGATCATTGCAGCTCGAAAGGCTGCAGTGGTCGGTCGGGCACAGCTTTGACAATGTTGAGCCGTACCGTATGAAATGCGAGGCGGCCGGCGTAGCGCCGGCCGACCTCAAATCACTCGATGACCTCAAGCTGTTTCCTTTTACCGTAAAGGATGATCTGCGGCAGGCTTACCCATACGGCATGTTCGCAGTGCCACAAAGAGACGTTGTTCGGATCCATGCTTCGAGTGGCACAACGGGCCAGCCAACCGTCGTCGGCTACACGAAAAATGACATCGACATGTGGGCAACCGTCGTTGCCCGCTCGATACGTGCCGGCGGAGGTGGTCCGGATGACGTGATACACGTCGCCTACGGTTACGGTCTTTTTACAGGCGGACTTGGAGCCCATTATGGCGCGGAGAAGCTCGGCGCAATGGTCATCCCGATGTCGGGCGGCCAGACACCGAAACAGGTGCAGCTCATCCGGGATTTCGAGCCGGACATCATTATGGTGACGCCTTCGTATATGCTCAACATTGCCGACGAGTTTGAGCGTCAGGGCCTGGATCCGACCCGCTCGTCACTCAAGGTCGGTATTTTTGGCGCGGAACCCTGGGGTGATTCCATGCGCAAGGAGATTGAGAAGCGCTGCGGGCTCGAAGCGGTCGATATCTACGGAATTTCGGAGGTCATCGGCCCGGGCGTCGCCAGTGAGTGCATCGAGACCAAGGATGGGCCGGTGATCTGGGAGGATCACTTCTATCCGGAGATTGTCGATCCCGAGACAGGCGAACCCGTGCCCGACGGCGAGATGGGCGAACTCGTGTTCACCTCACTGACCAAGGAAGCCCTGCCGATCATTCGCTACCGAACGCGTGACCTGACGAGACTTTTGCCCGGCACGGCCAGGAGCATGCGTCGCATGGACAAGATCACGGGCCGCTCGGACGACATGCTGATCATCCGCGGCGTGAATGTGTTCCCGACACAGATCGAAGAGCGTGTCCTCGCGGTAGAAGCCCTTGCGCCTCACTACCAGATCAGGGTTTCTCGCGATGGCCAGCTCGACGTCATCACCGTGCAGGTGGAAAAAACTGCCGGGGCGGCAGATGTCGATTCGGTCGCAATCGGCAGCGAATTGAAAAAGGGTATCAAGGACTATGTCGGAGTAAGCGCTAACATCGAAGTATGTGAACGAGGCAGCGTCGCACGCTCCGAAGGCAAGGCCGTGCGCGTGATCGACGAGCGCCAATAGTCGTATTCCCGGAGGCGCTTTCTAAAGAATATTTTATACTTAAAATAAATATGTTAATCTTAGCCTAATCAAGATGATGCGCTGTTTGTGTGGCGGATCGAGGCAACCTGATGAGCAATTTAGCGGAGCAGCACGCGTTAGTGACCGGCGGTGGCAGCGGAATCGGTGCCGCAATCGCTGCTTCACTGGCAGAGATCGGTGTGACGGTCACGCTGCTCGGTCGCAATGTCGAGCGGCTTGCCCTTAAAGCCGCCGAACTCGGCGTGAGTCATCAGGTGGCGGACGTGACGCAGCGCCGGCAACTCGGCAAGGCGTTTTCTGCGGCGGAGCAGGAACACGGCGCGATCACAATACTCATCAACAACGCCGGTGAGGCTGATGCAATCGCGTTTGCGAAAATGGATGACGATCACTGGGATCGTATGCTTGCAGTCAATCTGAGCGGTGTTTATAACTGCACAAAGGCTGCCATCGGGCCGATGCTTGCGGCGGGTTACGGTCGTGTTATCAACATCGCGAGTACTGCCGCATTAACCGGGTACGCGTATGTATCGGCCTATTGTGCCGCCAAGCACGGCGTGCTCGGACTGACGCGCGCGCTGGCGCTTGAGTATGCGCGCCAAGGCATAACGGTCAATGCCGTCTGCCCCGGCTACACAGACACCGACATCGTTCGGCAGGCCATAAACAACATTGTGGCATCGACCGGTCGAAGTGAGGATGAGGCCCTGAACGAGCTCGTCAGGGGTAATCCGCAAGGCCGTCTGATTCATCCCGAGGAAGTCGCCGAGACCGTGCTTTGGCTGTGTGGTCAGAATTCGATTACCGGCCAGGCGATCGCTGTCGCCGGTGGCGAAACCATGTGAGGCAACGATGCAAGACAAATCACCCCAACATTTTCTCTGGCAGCTCGATGATAACGGTGTGGCTACGGTTACGCTCAATCGTCCCGAACGTAAGAACCCTCTGACCTTTGAGTCCTACGCCGAACTCAGGGATACGTTTCGTTCGCTCGATCACAATTACGATGTCAAAGCCGTTGTCATAACAGGCGCTGGTGAGAACTTTTGTTCGGGCGGTGACGTGCACGAGATCATCGGTCCGTTGACGGAGATGGATATGACGGGTCTCCTGAAATTCACACGCATGACAGGCGATCTCGTCAAGGCAATCCGCTATTGCCCGCAACCCGTCATCAGTGCGATCGACGGCATTTGTGCCGGTGCCGGTGCCGCCATCGCGATGGCTTGCGACCTGCGCTACGCTACGCCGCGTGCGAAGACGGCTTTTCTATTCACACGCGTCGGTCTTGCCGGCGCCGACATGGGAGCCTGTGCCATCCTGCCGCGTATTATCGGCCAGGGCCGCGCCTCGGAGCTGCTGTTCACAGGGCGCTCGATGAGTGCAGAGGAAGGTGAACGATGGGGGTTTTTCAATGGCCTCTATGAGCCGGATCAACTGCTTGACTCTGTCATCGATGCGGCAGCAAGGCTGGCGGCCGGACCGAACTTTGCGCATGGCGTTACCAAGACCCAGCTGAACCTCGAATGGGACATGTCGCTGGACGCGGCGATCGAGGCCGAAGCACAGGCGCAGGCGATTTGTATGCAGACCAGCGACTTCAAACGTGCGTACGACGCGTTTATCAACAAGCAAAAACCAGCATTCGAAGGTGATTGATCGATGACCGATTCAAGCTACCTCAACTGGCCATTCCTTGAAGACCGGCACCGCGATCTGAAGCGCGAGCTGGACGCCTGGTGCAGGCAGTATGACTTCAGGCACGACGATGATGTTGATGAGGCCTGCCGTGCGCTGGTCGCTGACCTGGGCAAGGCCGGTATTCTCAGGAACTGTGTTCCCGAACTCGACGTCAGAAGCCTTGCCCTGTGCCGCGAGACATTGGCCTATCACTCAGGCCTTGCCGATTTCGCGTTTGCAATGCAAGGGCTGGGGAGTGGCGCGATCTCGCTGTTCGGCTCACAAGCTCAACGGGAGCAGTATCTACCAGCTGTTGCCTGCGGTAAATCGATATCCGCCTTTGCGTTATCCGAGGCGGAAGCCGGCTCCGACGTTGCAGCGATTGCCACAAGTGCGGACAAGACCAATGGTGGCTACCTGATCAATGGGGAGAAAACCTGGATTTCCAATGGTGGAATCGCGGACTTCTACTGTGTGTTTGCGCGCACCGGTGAAGCGCCCGGGGTACGCGGGATCAGCGCATTCATCGTCGAGGCTTCGAACCCGGGCCTTAAGGTCGCACAGCGAATCGAGACGATTGCACCTCATCCGCTGGCGACCTTGTCCTTCAAGGACTGCAAGGTGGCAACCCATGACCGAATCGGTGTTGCAGGTCGCGGATTCCAGGTCGCTATGGCAACGCTGGACATTTTCCGCACGACAGTCGGAGCCGCCGCGCTTGGATTTGCGCGTCGCGCGCTGGACGAATCTCTGCAGCACACAAGTACAAGACATTTGTTTGGCGCGCCGCTGAGCGCGTTGCAAATGACAGAGGAGGCGATCGCGGAGATGGCAATGGAAATCGATGCGAGCGCATTGCTCGTGTACCGGTCTGCGTGGGCAAAAGACTGTGGCCAGGATCGTGTTACCCGTGAAGCTGCGATGGCCAAACTCTATGCCACCGAAGCGGCACAACGAGCCATCGATCGTGCCGTGCAACTTTTCGGCGGCAGGGGCGTGACCAAAGGCAATATCGCCGAAAGCCTCTATCGGGAAATTCGTGCACTCAGAATTTACGAAGGTGCGAGCGAAGTACAGAAAGTCATTATCGCGCGCGAGGCTTACCGCGCGAGTCGATCGCCGTGAAGGAGCACCGATGAAGCACCTGTTACCGAAAGGATGGGCCCGGCCCAGCGGTTATTCGAATGGCGTTCAGGCAGAGGGGTCGCAGGTATTCGTCGCCGGTATGGTTGGTTGGGATGAAGAGCGCCGGTTCGCAGATGGTTTTGTCGCGCAATTTGAAAAGGTACTTGAAAATACGCTTACCGTACTCGCCGAAGCGGGCGCCGGACCCGAACATATGGTGCGCATGACATGGTACGTAAAAGACATCGATAATTACCGGGATAACCTCGCCGAAATCGGCCGCGTGTATCTAAAGATCGTGGGCAAGAATTTTCCGGCCATGGCTGTTGTAGGTGTTGAGGGTCTTGTGGCGCGAGAGGCACTGGTCGAGATCGAAACGACGGCCGTTATCCCTGCATAGGCGGGTCAGTCGGTTACGGAATGTCGCGTCTTGAGCAACAACGTCTGGAGTTTGGTCATATCATCCAGAGACAGGTCGGCAAACAGATCCTCGAGCCAGCGCGCGTGATGCCGCGCCATCTTGTTGAATTCCGTGCGGCCCGTAGAGGTCAGTTCGATGTACTGAATACGCCTGTCGTGTTCGGCACGATTTCGCGCGACGAGACCGCTTTTTTCCAGTCGGTCGATAACGCCCGTGACGTTTCCGTTTGACACCATCAACCCATGCGACAACTGCGACATCGTCAGCGGTTCGCCCGCTCGCTGCAGTTCGGACAGCACATCGAACTGCGGTAGAGTGACAGAAAAGTTGCTGCGAAACAGCGACTTCAGGCGCTGCTCGACAAGCGTTTCACAGGATAGCAATCGCAGCCAGGTGCGGATGGCTTCCTTGCTGCGTCGGTTTGATCGTGTTTTTTCTTTTCGATTCATAAAGCCATAAAAGATTTATGGTTCGATCTTTTAAGTATATAATAATTTTTCTGCAGATGCTGACTGAATTATGATCGACGTAACCAGCACAATTCGTTTCTCGCATGTCGACGCCGCGGGCATCATTTTTTTTCCGCGCTACTTTGAAATGCTGCTGCGCAACTTTGCGGGCTCGCCTTTGGCACACCCTCCATTCACAATGCGAACTGAATTCCGGCGGCCGAATCGACTGGGCGACAAGCTTACAATCTCAGCAAGGCAGGTTGGCGACGAATGGTCTTACTCGGGGGAACTGGATGGCATTGAGCATTTTAGTGTCGTCAACTTGCCGGACGATGTCCCGAATGCAATGCCGGCCGTTGAGCAGAAGTCGCGGCCGGGATTTCGGACTGAGCCGGAGGTTGTCGGATCCTGGACGGCAGATCCGGAAGGCGTCTTGCATCTGTCCCGCTATTTCGAGCTTGTCAGCGATACCGTTGAGATGTGGATGGAGTCGGCACTCGGAGTGACGTTTCATACCTTACATATTAAGGAGGGCTTTGGTATTCCAACGGCCAGAATGACGGTGCAGTTGCGTGAGTTACCACGCGTCACCGATGAAATCTGTATGACGATGCAAGCTGTCGCCGTTGGTCGCAAGTCACTGACGTTGCGCAGCCGTTTGTTGCGCGGCGAGGAATGCCTCGTGGACAACGAACAGGTCGTCGTATTCGTTGCGATGCAGCCGAACGGCTACAGCAGTATTGTGATACCTGACGATATTCGCGCACGCCTTCAGGAACAGGTCGATGCGGCGGCCTGAGCAGCCAATCAAGTCCAGGCCCGCACCTTGAGCAACCATCAAGGAAAGAAAATGGCCAAAAGTCTGAAAATTATCTGTCTCGGGGGTGGACCGGCATCGCTGTACTTCTCGATTCTGATGAAGAAACGCAACCCCGGGCATGACATCACAGTCATTGAGCGCGGTGACCGGAACTCGACCTGGGGCTTTGGCGTTGTTTTCTCAGATGAGACGCTGCAGGGTTTCATGGAGGCCGACGCTCCGAGTTACCAGCGCATCGTAGAGCAATTTGCCTATTGGGACGGCATCGATACGAGCATCCACGGCAGGACCATCAAGTCGCAGGGGCACGGTTTCTGTGGCATGTCACGACTCAAACTACTGAACATTTTTCATGATCGTTGCGACGAGCTTGGCGTCAACATCAGGTTCAATACCGACATTACTGACGTCGATCAACTCGATATCGAGAATCACGACCTCGTTGTTGCCGGCGATGGAATAACGTCGATATTGCGTGACAAATACCAGGACGAGTTCGGCACGACGATGGACTGGCGCGTCAACAAGTTCTGCTGGCTGGCAACCACAAAACCGCTCGATGACTTCAATTTCTATTTTCACAAGAATGAGCACGGCTGGTGGTGGGCCCACGCCTATCGATATGAAGAAGGCAATACGACCTGGATCGTTGAGACGAGCGAGGAAACGTGGGACGCCGCGGCTATGGGGTCCATGAGCGAGGCAGAGACCAGGGCCTTCTGCGAAGAGCTGTTCACCGAGGACCTCGATGGCCATCCGCTAATAACAAATCGTTCGCTCTGGCGCAGCTTCCCGGTGGTCCGAAATGAGCGTCTCTATCACAACAACATCGTACTGATGGGCGATGCCGTGCGTTCGGCTCACTTCAGTATCGGCTCAGGCACCAAGCTCGCAATGGAAGATGCAATCGCGCTTGCAGGTTATTGCGATGAGACAGGCGATGATGTGGCCAAAGCACTCGAGATGTACCAGAGCATTCGCAAGGATGAAGCGGACCGGCTGCAGCGGACCGCCGTCGTTTCGCTGAGCTGGTTCGAACATATCGATCGCTATGCGGCCGTACAGGACCCCGAACAATTCACGTTCAACATGATGTGCCGTGCCAAGCGTGTGACCTACGAAAACCTCAAACTGCGTGATCCCGAGTTCATTGCAGGTATCGACAAGTGGTTCGCCGGGCACGCCAAAGCTGCGACGGGATTTGATGATATCGATACCGAGAATCCCACGGTGCCTGTATTCCAGCCGTTCAAAATCGGTGACATGCGTGTTGAGAATCGCTTCCAGCTGTCGGCGATGTGCCAGTACTGCGCAGAGGACGGCAATCCGACCGACTGGCACCTGATGCACTATGGTGAGCGTGCTGTCGGCGGCACCGGACTCCTGAATACTGAAATGATTTGCATATCAGAACAAGCCAGGATAACGCCCGGGTGTGCCGGTATCTGGAACGATGAGCAGACTGACAGGTGGTCGCGCATCGTGGACTTCGTGCATGCCAACAGCAAGGCGAAGATCTGTGCGCAAATTGGCCATTCGGGCCGCAAAGGCGCGACCTGTGTGCCCTGGGACGGCGGTATGGATGAACCGCTGGCCGATGATTCCTGGGAGATCATTGCACCTTCACCACTGCCGTATCTCGAACACGGCGTCGTGCCCCGTGAGATGACGATGGACGACATGAACAAGGTCGTCGCCGATTTCGTCAAGGCAGCACAAAACGCAAGCCGCGCCGGATTTGACATGCTCGAGTTGCACCTCGCGCACGGTTACCTGCTGTCGAGCTTTATCAGTCCTTATACGAATCGACGCACGGACGAATTCGGCGGTGAAATCGAGGAGCGCATGCTATTCCCGCTGCGTGTTGTCAAAGCGGTTCGTGAAGTCTGGCCCGTTGGCAAGCCCATGGGCGCGCGAATCTCGGCGACAGACTGGGTAACTGGCGGCCTGGGTGAAGAGGAAATGCTAGCTGTCGCGAGGATGCTTAAAGAAGCTGGACTCGATGTGATCAACGTGTCGACCGGACAAGTGGCCAAAGAAGAGGAGCCGATTTATGGCCGCATGTTCCAGGCACCGTTTGCCGATCAAATTCGCAATGAGGTCGGCATTGCGACGATTGTTGCTGGCAACAACACGACGGCGGATCAGGCAAATACACTGATCGCCGCCGGTCGTACCGATATCGTCGCGTTCGGCCGGCCGATAATGAATCAGCCGCACTTTGTCCTGATGGCGGCAGCGCGATACGGCCATGTGGGCCAGTACTGGCCGCCCCAGTATGAATCAGGAAAGTTTCTCGCCGAAGTTCTTGCCAGCAAAGAAAACGAGGAGATGCTTGATCTGCGAACGGCAGCCAAGCCACCGCATCCCGGCGAGGCGCTGGCAATGACAGGCAGACGACGCACATGCTAGAGACCCTTGTTACCGATTCCGGCTTCGTACTAAGTATTCGTTGGCTGCTTGCAGTCGTGTTTTTTGTCGCATTCTTCCACAAGCTTATGGCACCCGCGTCTTTCGTCACGACGCTTTCGGCTTATCGCCTGTTACCCGACGGCGTCGCACCGATTGCCGCCTATGCATTGATTGTTGTCGAACTGCTGACGGCTTGCGCATTACTATTGAATAGCGTTTTCGGTAGTATCAGCGCGGTTGCTTTGTTGGCGATTTATGCTCTGGCAATTCTCGTAAATCTTCTGCGTGGCCGGCGGGATATAGACTGTGGATGCTCCGGACCGTACGTAAGGCAAACGCTTTCTGCCTGGCTGATCGCACGCAACATTGGGCTCATCGCGGTGGCCTTGTTGACGATGCTGCCGGCCAGCGAGCCACGCGCCCTCGTTGCCCTGGACTGGTTTACGTCACTGGCCGGTGCTGCGAGTTTTGGACTAATTTATTTCACCGTGAACCATCTCTCCTCGGTAAACGCGCGTTACGGTCGTTGACTACAATCGAAGAATCCTCTTATGAATATTGCTCTGCTTGTCTCAAACATCGTCTTATGGATCCTCGTTGCCGGTCTCGCGCTGACCGTGCTTGCATTGGCCCGGCAAATCGGAATTCTGCATGAGCGCATCGCGCCGGCTGGCGCACTGATGATAAGAGGCGGGCCGAAAGTCGGCGAGCAGGCGCCGGTTCTCGAGGTGACCGATCTCCACGGTCAGGACCTGTGGGTCGGAAAACCGTGCGACGATGCGAGAAGCACCCTCGTGTTTTTTCTTTCACCCACGTGCCCGGTCTGCAAAACCTTGTTGCCCGTGCTCAAATCGTCGAAAAAATCCGAGCGCGATTGGCTGGACGTCATACTCGCAAGCGATGGTGATGTTGCCGGCCAGCAAGCGTTTGTCGATGAATATGAGCTCGGCGGCTTCACCTATGTATTGTCGACCAACCTTGGTATGACCTACCAGGTTGGCAAACTGCCGTTCGCCGTGCTGGTCGATCACGATGGCGTCATTCGCGCCAAGGGTCTGGTCAATTCCCGCGAGCACCTCGAAAGTCTGTTCGAGGCCAAGGAGCGGGGCGTAGCGTCCGTCCAGGAATATGTGGCGGGTAAAAGCCAGTAAGTGCACGAGCGTCATAACTACAGTCAGGACAACTGACCAGGGGACATCAAATGAGTAAAGCATTCGCGTCGCAAGCTGATCTTGAGGAAAAAGAGGTCAGCTTCACAAAGTTGTCGCAACATGCGTATGCCTATACGGCGGAAGGGGATCCGAATACGGGTGTTGTGATCGGTGACGATGCCGTCATGGTTATTGACACCCAGGCAACGCCTGCCATGGCGCAGGATGTTATCGAAAAGATCCGCAGTGTTTCCGACAAACCCATCCAATATGTCGTGCTGTCGCACTACCATGCAGTGCGCGTGCTTGGCGCGTCTGCCTATTCACCGATGCACATCATTTCGAGCCAGGACACCTGTGATCTGATCGTTGAACGCGGTGAGCAGGACTACAAATCCGAGTTTGAGCGGTTTCCGCGTCTGTTCCAGGATGTCGATTCGATTCCCGGACTTACCTGGCCGACGCTCACCTTCAAAGGCGAGATGACGCTTTGGCTCGGACAGCTCGAAGTGAAAATTCTTCAGCTCGGTCGTGGCCACACCAAGGGCGATACGGTGGTCTGGTTGCCACAGGACAAGGTCCTGTTCAGTGGGGACCTCGTCGAGTATGGCGCCACCCCCTATACTGGTGACGCCTATTTACGCGACTGGCCGCAGACATTGCGCAACGTGGCTGCACTGGAGCCGCGGGCACTGGTACCGGGCCGCGGCAACGCCCTGTGTTCACCCGATGCCGTGACTGCCGCCATCGACGGGACACGTGCATTTCTGGAGGCCATGTTCTCGGCTGTCTGTGAGGGCCGCAAGAACGGTGACGATCTAAATACGATCTACAGAGACACTCACGCGCAACTGAAACCCGATTTTGGGGAATGGGTCATCTTTGACCATTGCCTGCCATTCGACGTGACTCGTGCATTCGATGAGGCAGACGGGATTACAGACCCACGTATCTGGACGGCCGAGCGTGATGCACAGATGTGGGATGACCTCGAAGGCAGTTTGTCAGACTGACGGAGCAAATCCTTGCCGGAAAAGTACTCAGACATTGGCCAGGCGAGGGGCGCAGGACGCGAGTCCCGGAGGACCTTTGCATTCGTGCGACCACCTCAACTCGGCTCCTCGAAAGTTGCTCACTATCCTGTTGTCATTGCAGGCGGCGGGCCGATCGGTTTGGCGACAGCGGCGTTTCTCGGCAAGGCGGGCATAAAGTCCGTCGTCCTTGAGAAACACAACTCGGTCAGTGACGGCTCGCGGGCAATCTGCTGGGCGAAACGTACTCTCGAAATTTTGGACAGGCTTGGCATCGGTGATCATTTGCTTGACAAGGGCGTGACCTGGAACACCGGCAAAGTCTATTTTCGTGATAGCCGGGATCCTGTGTATGCATTTGATTTACTGGCGGACAAGGAGCAAAAATATCCTGCATTTGTGAATTTGCAGCAGTACTTCGTTGAGGAGTACTTGCTGGAGCTGCTGGCCGAGCAGGAGTTCTCCGAGGTGCGATGGCAGCAGGAGCTCGTTGCTCTGGAAAGCAGTGACAGTGAGGTCGTCGTCACGGTCGACACACCCGATGGTCGGTACCGGCTGAGTTGTGATTACCTGATCGCTGCCGACGGGCACCGTAGCCCGGTGCGAGCCATGATGGGCCTGGATTTCGAGGGCCGGGTCTTTGAGGACAACTTCCTGATCGCCGATGTGCGAATGAAAGCCGGCTTTCCGGTTGAGCGCCGTTTCTGGTTCGACCCGCCGTTCAATCGCGGACAGACGGCTCTGCTGCACAAACAAGCGGCCGACGTTTGGCGAATCGACTTCCAGCTGGGCAGGGATATTGATCGAGATACCGTACTGGATGAGAAGAATGTCGATGCCAAGATCCGGGCATTTCTTGGTCCGGATGTGGATTTCGACTATGAGTGGGTGAGCCTGTACACATTTCATTGTCGTCGCATGAAACAGTTCGTCCACGACCGCGTCATATTTGTGGGAGACTCGGCACATCTCGTCTCACCATTCGGTGCGCGTGGAGCGAACGGCGGGCTTCAGGATGTCGACAATCTCGTCTGGAAACTGGATCTGTTGATGCAGAA
Organism: Woeseiaceae bacterium; assembly: GCA_021773095.1. Classification (GTDB taxonomy): domain Bacteria; phylum Pseudomonadota; class Gammaproteobacteria; order Steroidobacterales; family Woeseiaceae; genus UBA1847. The sequence continues at coordinate 37,966 of JAJFKR010000041.1, forward strand.
GCTCGCGCCTGCCGACATTCTTAAGAGCTACGATGAAGAACGCATCTACGGCGCTGATGAAAACATTATGAATTCGACCAGAAGCACTGATTTCATTTCACCGAAGAGTGAGATCAGCAAAGCCTTCCGCGATGCGGCGCTGGAGCTTGCCCGGGATTACCCTTTCGCGCGTGCCATTGTGAATTCGGGACGGCTGTCTGTACCGTGTGTGCTCGATGAATCCCGGCTGATGACAGCCGACGAAGACGACTTCACGGATACGATGCGCCCGGGTTCTCCGTGCATGGATGCACCGCTTAGCTGCGGCGGGGAGCCGGCATGGCTGCTCGAACATTTGGGTGAGCGTTTTGTGGGGCTTTACTTCAGCGACAGCGAAACGCCCATACCTGACGCGGCTCGGGGGCTCGAACTTGGCGGCATTCCTGTCGATACCGTTACGGTTGCAGCATCTGGCCAGGATGACGGTGAGATGTGCGACGAAAATGGCAACGCGTACTTACACTACGATGCAAGCCCTGGCACTTACTACCTGATTCGTCCTGACCAGCATGTGGCGGGTCGTTGGCGACAATTTGACGCAAGTCGTGTCGCCGATGCACTCGCACGCGCTACGTGCCAGACGACCTGAGGCCAAATCATGCACAGAGAACTGAGAATCGACGATCCGGATGCATTTTACGAGCGCCTGATCGAACTGCATGCAAACCGCAGCGCTGCGGACAGCCAGCTCATCAATGCGAAGCTGATTCTGATGATGGCAAACGAGATCGGTGATCGGGGGGTCCTGGACGAGTTGCTGCGGGCACTGCAGGACGACTCATCTAAGGATGCGTCGGGGTGAGTAGCACAGGCCCGCCCTGCGTCAGCGGGTAAACAAAAACTCGAATGGAAGCATTGCCGTCAACTTCCTGTCGCATCACGAAGCTTGAAGCGCTGGATTTTCCCGGTCGCGGTTTTAGGTAGCTCCGTCACGAAATGAACGTATCGTGGGTACTTGTGCGGTGTAAGGCGTGACTTTACGAACTGCTGCAGCTCTTTTGCGAGATTATCTGAGGCCTCTTGTTTTTGATTCAAAATGATATAGGCATGTGACTTAATCAAGTCCTCATCATCAGGCTTGCCCACAACAGCGCATTCAAAAACAGCATCGTGCGACATTAGTGTCGATTCAACTTCGATCGGTGACACATATTGACCACTGACCTTTATCATGTCGTCGCCGCGTCCTACATAGATGTAATAACCTTGCTCATTACGAAAAAATTTATCACCGGTTTTCGTCCACTCACCCAGAAATGTACTGCGGCTCTTTTCTCGATTGGTCCAATACATCAACGCTGCACTGGGTCCTCGTACAAACAGGTCGCCAACCTCACTATGTGGTACGGGCCGGCCTTCTGTATCTCGAATTTCGACATCATAGCCAGTGACCGGTTTGCCAGTTGTTCCGTAGCGAACATCGTCATGTCTGTTGGATATATAGACATGCAGCATTTCCGTAGAGCCGATACCGTCCAGGATGTGGCATTGAAAATGATCTGTAAAACGGGTCCCCAGATTTTCAGGTAGTGACTCGCCGGCAGAAATACAGGCACGAAGACTTACTTCTGACTCGGAAGGCAGCTGTGGCGAGGCAAGCATGGCCGCAAAAACTGTCGGGGCAGCAAAAAACAGGGTGGGTTTATTAGTAGTCAGCCGCTTGAAAATCGCTTCAGCGGTAGGTCTTTCAGACATTAGTACAACAGTCGCACCGACGCTTAGAGGGAAAGTCAGGCTATTACCCAAACCGTAAGCAAAAAATAATTTAGCAGCCGAAAAGATAATGTCTGTCTCTTCAATCTGTAAGGTTTGCTTGCCGCACAATTCTGCCGTCCAATATAGATTGGCGTGTGTATGCACCGTGCCTTTTGGGCGTCCCGTCGAGCCAGATGAATAGAGCCAGAAGGCGATATCATCGCGGTGGACACTGGCTGCTCCATTTTGTTCTGCATGATTTTCGAGCAGCGACAAAAATGAAACAGTGTTTGGCGTTGCAGCATCACTGTCTCCGGAGACAACCACGGGTATATTGCTGTCTGGTTTCTCTGAATTTGTGTGCAGGACTTTTTCAATTTTAGGATAAAGTACATCAGAGACGAATATTGCGCGTGCATGACAATGGTCGAGCATGTACGCATAGTCTGATGTTTGAAGAAGTGTATTGACGGCTACCGGAATTACGCCCGCATAGAGGCAACCCAAAAAGGCGGCCGGCATATCGACTGTATCGAGCATTACCAACAACACTCGTTGTTCCGGTTGTATTCCCAGTGACTGAAGTGCGCTCGCGAAACGGCGTATATTTGAAGTCAGTTCTGCATAAGTAATTTGCCGAGAATCGTCGATGTATGCGACTTTGTCGGGACGCGACACATTCGAGTCAATGATATGTTGTGCGAAATTGAAAGACTCTTTGGGTGTTTGTGTCTTCATCGGCCTGTATTTTCAGTAATTGAAAAGAACCTGCATCATTGTTGGCTCATGCACAAAGTTTGACATACTCGAAATCTCCGGCCTTGCCGTTGATGCCTGCCCGTGGCGCTGCGATCCAGCTTGCGTACTTTCCTGGGCTCGCTTCCGGCTGCATCAGTGCCAGGATGTAATCGAGATCAGTCTCGGACGCGAGCCACTCATGCCGCCGCGCATTCCATTCGGTTTCGGACACAATCTTTCCGCCGGTCGTCACGTGCACATCCGAAAACTCGCCTACAGCACGATTGAACCCACGATGTGGCAATGACAAAGAGTAATCGAGATTGTGCGTCTTCAGGACACGGTTCCAGCGCATCATTACTTTCTCGCAATCCAAGATGTAATCGTCACAGAGTCTTGCGTTGATGGCATTCAGGGCTGGAATATCGACTATCTGCACTGCGCCATCGACAACTTGCGCCACTGGATAGGTGTCACTCTCCAACTGGTGGTCATCATCTATCCTTAACTCACGAAATCGGCCCTTTAATCCCGCGTTGAATGAATTTGCCGCGTTGGTTGAGATTTCTGCGCCAAACAGATCCAGCGTTACCGAGTAATGGAAATTGATTTTCTTTTGTATCGTTGCAAGGTCGATAACGCCATATTTGCGCACCGCATGCTTGTCTGCGGGATCGGTAATGCCGTGCTCATTCATGACCTCACAAACGCGCTGAATGACGCGCTCGACGCCCGTCCTGCCGACAAACATGTGGTGTCCTTCCTCAGTCAACATGAAGCGGGTCGTTCTCGCGAGTGGATCAAAGCCGGATGTGGCAAGCGATTCGAGCTGCATTTTGCCGTCGCGATCAGTGAATGTCGTGAACATAAAAAACGACAACCAATCCGGCGTCGCTTCATTAAATGCACCCAGAATTCGCGGCTTGTCGGCATCGCCGGATGTCCGCTTGAGCAGTTCCTCAGCTTCCTCCCTGCCGTCACGACCGAAGTATTTTTGCAGCAGGTAGACCATCGCCCAGAGATGACGCCCTTCTTCGACGTTTACCTGGAATAAATTGCGCATGTCATACAATGACGGCGCGGTCTGTCCGAGAAAGCGCTGTTGCTCAACGGAGGCGGGTTCGGTATCTCCCTGAATGACAATGAGCTTGCGGAGCATGGAGCGATATTCTCCGGGAACGTCCTGCCACACCGGCTCGCCCTTGTGCTGGCCAAACGCAATGGTTCTGCCTTCTTCCTGTGGCGCTAACAGGATGCCCCAACGATACTCCGGCATCTTCACGTAACCGAACTTGGCCCAACCTTCGGAATCGACGCCAACCGCAGTACGGAGATAGGTTTCATGGTTCTGAGATCCGACCGGCCCCATGTTCTTCCACCAGTCAATGTACTTTGGGTACCAGGCCTCCAGTGCGCGCCTGAGTCGTTCGTCCGACGCCAGGTCAACGTTGTTCGGGATCAGTGACGTGTAGTCAACGTCTGTCATGCCTAAATTCTCCCGCGGTCATACCTGGCCCGCTTACCGGTGCCATAAAGTTTTAAGGCGCCCGACTCTCCCGCAGCATTCGGCCGTTGAAATATCCAGTTTTGCCAGGCAGTCAGGCGACCGAATATCTTGGTCTCCATGGTCTCCGGGCCGGCAAAGCGCAGGTTCGCTTCCATGCCGGTTAGTGCATCGGGCGAAAAGCTCGCGCGCTCCTCCAGCAACAATCGAATTTCCTCTTGCCAGTCGATGTCATCCGGAGCGAAAGTGACCAGACCAGCATGCAGCGCCGCCAGCGCGTCAAGGTTCTGGCCTATCAGCGTCTGCGCTTTTTCAAGACCTGCGCTATCACCGAGAAAACGAGACTCGAGGCGTGTCAGTCCGTTTGACATGCGCAACGCGCCAAAACTGATTTCAGATAAGCGAATATTTGCTGCAGGCAGGGCATCAAGCTGGCCATTCAGCATATAACTACGATCAACGGCGAATAGCAGTTCTGCCAGAATACCGACGAAACAGCTACCCGGCTCCACGAAAGCAAAAGTCGTTCTCGATGTGAGGTCCAGCCGTTTATAGGTTCTCTGCATGTACAGCAGGATTTCCCGAACGAGCCAGTCGCTGCGGTTCTGCTCAAGCAGCCTGTCGTAAGCGGCGATTCGGGCGCCGTCTCCCGAGGTCTTGATGATCAACGTGCCCAGCGTCGGTTCGTTGAAGCGAAGATGCAGCAACGCGTCATCCATTGCCCTGATGACAGCGAGCGGCCAAAAACCTGCGCCTTGATTGTGGACTTCATCCAACCCGGCAGGCACAGCATCAACGGGGCCCTGAATATCCAGCGTTGCGCTTCGAGCTTCGCGATCGAGTGACACAGTGACGAACGGGTAGCGTATCTCGTTTTCCGATTCGCTCCGCTCGAGGCGGGCAAGTTGAATGCCCGTTCTGCCCTCCGGGCGATCCGATTCAGCAGCAAGTTCGAGCGCTTTTTCGGCGACTCGTTCGTCGAACTTCGAGCGCGGCACTATTTCGTCGATCAGGCGCCAGTCAACTGCACGCTGACCTTTCACGCCTTCTTCGACTGTACAGAATACGTCGGCCAGATCTCGCCGGACTTTGCGTTTATCGGCCAGTCGTGTGAGTCCACCGGTCCCTGGCAGTACGGCAAGTAACGGGATTTCCGGCAGGGAGACAGCGGCATTGCCATCATCGACAAGCATCAGGTATTCAGTAGCAAGGGCAAGTTCGTAACCTCCGCCCGCCGCCGTGCCGTTCATTGCTGCCAGATAGATTTGTCCGGAGTGCTTGCTTGCATCTTCAATGGAATTACGCGTCTCATTGGTGAATTTACAAAAATTGACCTTGTGAGCGTGGCTCGAGCTACCGAGCATGCGGATGTTGGCCCCGGCACAAAACATGCTGTCGATTCCGGATGTCATCACCACGCTTCGCACTTCCGGATGCTCGAAGCGTAGCCGCTGTACCGCGTCATACAGCTCAATATCCACGCCGATATCGTAGGAATTTTGTTTCAGCTCATAGCCTTCAGCAAACGGACTGCCCGCATCGACGGCCATGATGAGCCTGGCCACCGGCCCCTCAATGGATATTGACCAGTGCCTGTATCGTGCCGGCGCGGTGCGAAAATCGAGTTTTCCGACAGTGTTGCCCATACTTTTGGAATCGATAGGCATTATAAGTCCATTTCGCGTTATTATTTTATTAGTTTATGCATTATAATACATTTACGGCGCACAGCGAGCAAGAAATAAAGAAGAATATGACGGCTGTGCCGGATACGGACTAAATGGCAAAAATAACCTACATCGAATTCGATGGAACCACTCATGAAGTGAACGTCGCAACAGGGACGAGTGTTATGGCAGGGGCCATCGATAACAACATTCCGGGCATTGAAGCGGAATGCGGTGGTGCTTGCAGCTGTGCCACTTGTCATGTCTATGTAGACCCGGCATGGGCCAAAGCTAGCGGGGAACCCGCACATATTGAGGATGGCATGCTTGAGTGCGCCATGGATCGGCAGGAGACAAGCCGCCTGAGTTGCCAGATTCAGGTCAACGACGAGCTTGATGGGTTTGTCGTGCGACTACCTGAGTTTCAAATCTAGGGAAGCTCTGAACGTCTTATAAGCACAGTTAGAAAATGTTAGCCGCCGGCTATCGGAGGGAAAAAAATTACTTCATCATCATCTTTTACGGGGTGATCGCGCTCTACGTATTCTTGATTCACTGCTACTTTGACAACTTCAATAAATTCGAATGCACGTTCATGTTGTTGCCCGCGGCGCGATAGCCATTCGAGCAGCATACCGACATTCGCCACGTTGGCAGGAAGGGTGACAACTTCCTCGTCAATCCCGACCTCATCTTTAATCCACGCAGTATAGGTAATCTTCATTTGTACCCGCGTCCTGGTTTATCCAGTTTTGCCGAAATCAGGTTGGCGGCGTTGCTGGAAGGACTCGATTCCTTCCCGGGCCGCTGCAGTGCATGCGCTCTTGCCGAAGGCAAGATATCCAACTTCCAGTGCCGCCTCCAACGAGGGCGACAGTGCAGCTTCCGTGACGGCGTTCTCTGTGATGCTTATGACTGTCGAACTGAGGACTTGACCGTCGGTCGTCATGGGTTGCATCGGCTTAAAAGAGGGAATCGTCACTGACTCATCTGCGATCTTTACGGTGCGGCCCTGCATTGAATCGACCTTTTGGACTGCCCGTGTTATCAAATCCGCATAGTCGTCTGCCAGTTCATCGATGATATTCAGCTTACTGGCCGTTTCTGCATCAAGCTTTCTCCCTGATCGCAACATGTCGTGGAATGTCAGTGCAGCATCGGGCCAGCGCCGATAAGGTATTACCATACCGCCGATGCCCGGAACTATGCCCAGGGTTATCTCGGGGAGCTGCAGCCACGCCGCATGAACAGCGACAATGCCATGGCAACGGAATGCCAGCTCGAGACCACCACCCAGCGCCATACCGTTCACTGCCGCAACGACCGGTTTCGTCATGCCATCGATGTGCCGTAGCAGACGGGAGGAATCGCGTGCGTACTGGGCGGCCGCATCGGCATCACCCAGGTATTCGGGAAAACGGCCGATGTCCGCACCGGCACAAAATGCCCGGTTGCCGTAGCCGGTCAATACAAAGCCTTTTACTTGCGGGTCATCTTCGTATCGCCGGATGACGCTGAATATTTCATCGTTCAGTTCATCATCCAGAGCATTGAGTGCCTCCGGCCTGCGAATGGTGATCACCTTAACGCCGTCCACGTCATCAACGAGCAGGTACTGATGAAAATCGTAATAGCGGGCGATATCCTGTCCGGGTAACGGCATGCCCGGCCGTTCATTCTGCAATCGCTGCATAATTCGGGTCACTTCGGCTTCACCCAGTTCGCGCATGAGTTTCAATGGGCCCTTTCTGAAGGCGAAGGCCAGGCGGCAGCCTAATTCAAGATCGGCTGAAGTACCGATGGATCGGTCAACGATGTCCACTGTTTGGGAGAAAACAATCCCGAGCAGGCGATCGCGAATACGGTCCGCCTTTTCCGGGGGGACCGCTATCGGCTCACCGCGGGGCACAGTATTCCAGGTTTTGACTGAGCCAAAATAGGGGGCAGGCCGGTAATGATCACCTTCTTCATTCGCCTGCATTGTGTTGACCTCGGGAATGATTTCGTTGCCGTTGGCGAAGTTGAGTACGTCAAACGGACCGGCATGGACGTAGTCCAGAGCAATGCTGTCGATCTCGCGCGCCGATGCGTCTGTTATCAGATAAGCGGCTTCGTTACACCAGTTGTCGAAAATGCGGTCCAGCATGAAGCAGACAACATCAGTCGTGACCATGGGCACTTTACCCGTAGCACAGAAAAACCAGCGTAAGTATTCAAGGGCTGCGGCGCTGCCGCCTGGCCAGTCGACAACCTCCACTACCGGGTTGCTGAAGGCGGGGGCAAAAAAGTGTGTGACAGTGCACCTCTCCGGATGCCGAAGCTCTGAGAAGAGCCATGCGGCCGGAATTGCACTGGTATTGGAGCTTATGAGGGCATCCTTGCTCACGACGGATTCGACCTGGGCAAAAATCTTGTGTTTGAGATCCAGGTTCTCTGTTGCAGCCTCGATGACCCAGTCACAATCCGCGAGCATCGAGTAATCCGTACTCACTGTGAGGTTTTGCATGACTCCTGCTGCCTGTTGCGCTGTCAGCTTGCCACGTTTCACACCCTTGTCTGCATAAGCCTCGATACGTCGGATTGCCTTGTCCAGCTGATCGTCCACTATATCGATCAGGACCAGCGACAAACCCGGAATTGCACTTTTCAAGTAATAAGCAATGTCCGGTCCAATGGTGCCGGCACCGATAACGCCGATCTTGTCGGGCAGTGGTTTCGAGGGTGCGCCGATCAGTGGGTTGTTGCAGTCATTCATGTCGAAATAACACCTGCGTTTTCTAGCTCTGTCAGTTGTTGCGTCCCGAACCCGGCTTCGGCAAGAATGCTGTGCGTATGCTCGCCGTATTTTGGTGGGAAGGAGAGTCGGGTTGTCGCACCCGCGTCATCCACCGGCATGGGTTGCATATGAACAAGCTTGCCGTCGGGTGTCTGGGTTGTAGTGAGTTTGTCACGTAATGCCTTGAGGTCACGAACTTCCGATACTGTGTTGATGACGGCATGTGCGATCGTGGCTTGTTCAAAAAAACGGACTAGTTCTGCGGTGTTGGTCCTGGCGGTAACAGCACCGATATCCTGATAGATCTGCTGTAGCTCCTGCATCCGGCCTTTGTTGGTAGCGCGTTGTTCTGCTGCGATTCGCCGGAAGGCCGGGATCTCAGTCAGGCGCTGCCATTGCAGGTCATTACCGATTGCCACATAAATATAACCATCCTTTGTCTTATAGACATTGGAGGGTACGAATTTGCGATGTTCGTTCCCGGCACGGGTAATCTCTGATGGGTCGCAATCAAAATCAATCAATGGCAGTGTTGTGATCAGCCAGGACGCGGCAATCTGCAGCATCGATACGTGGATCGCCTTGCCGGCACCACTGTCCGAGCGTTGCAGGAGGGCAAGGCATACGCCAGCGAAAACCTCATCACCGGCTTTCAGATCAATGACCGGCACTCCGGTCAGGGTGGGCATGCCATCTTTGTCACCCGTGAGTTCCATAAAACCTGACATGGCCTGTATGGCCGGATCATAGCCGGGGACATTTGGATAGTCGGGCCCCATGGCTGATATTCCGGCCCAGATAATATCGGGTTTGATTGACTTCAGCGTGTCGTAGTCGATTCCCAGGGGTTGATAGCGGCCCGGCATCGTGTTGCAGCAAAAAACATCGACATCCAGTTCGCGAATGATTTGGTGGAGCGCGGCCTGTCCCTGTGGCTCTTTCAGGTTCAGGGTGATGCACTCTTTGCCGGCATTTGGCGCAATGAAATAACTGTGCCGATCTTCATCAACGACCTTGCTGCCAATGTACCGGTTGGGATCGCCCGGGAGGCCCTTGCCGCTGGGAGTAGCCTCGATCCGGATTACGCGCCAGCCCAGCTGGGCAAAGCGTACTGTTGCAGATGGCAGCGACAGTGCCTGCTCCATCGACAATACTGTGAATTTCTTCGTCAACTGACTGCAGCAGTGGCCATCGAGTCTGACGAACTGACGTCAGCTTGCTGTGCCAGTATGAGTGCCCGGACCACTTTTTCGGGCGACAGTGGTGTACTCAGAATGCGAACTCCCGTCGCATTGTAAAAAGCGTTGGCAATTGCCGGTGCGATGACAATGGTTGGCAACTCAGCAGCTCCTTTGGCGCCGTAAGGTCCTTCGGCACAGCCATCTTCGATGAAGTGCAAATCAAGCTCGGGCATTTCCGGTGCGGTAATGACCTTGTAATCCCGGAAGCACGGGTTCTTCAACATACCGTCTTCGAGTTGCATGTCTTCAGTGAGCGCGTAGCCCAGACCTATGGCGATACCGCCCTCAGTCTGTCCTTCGAGGCCTGCACGACTGATTACCCTGCCGACATCCTGTGCGGATGTAATTTTGTCGACTTTGATTTCACCGGTCCAGGTATCGACGGTAATTTCGGCGATGTGAACCGCATGGGAATAGGCTGCCGACATATTCGATATGTGGTCCGCCCCTTCCGGTTCGCTGTTGGGTTCATAATAGTCTGTCACCATGACCAGTTCAGGCTCCGGCTGGAAATGCATCTGGCGCAGCAATTTTTCCAGTTTGATTACGATCGAGCCTTCTTTGTCCCGCACGACAAAACCGTCACGAAGATCAAGTTCATCTGCCGAAATCTCAGCAAACGTCGATGCAGCATTCAGAATCTGCTGCCTGGCTTTCACTGCTGCGCGACGGGCGCCTTCGCCGGCGATGAATGTCGTGCGTGATGCGTGCACACCGACGTCCCAGGGGGCCAGGTCTGAGTCGTTGTTCATGAGCGTGACATGCTCAACCGGTATACCCAGCTCTTCAGCAACGATCAGGCTGATGACAGTATCGATGCCCTGGCCGATTTCGGATGCGCCGGTGATCAGAGTCGCGCGTGCATAGTCATCGACTTTCAGCATCGTCCCGCAGCCGTCCGACTTGTGGATCTTGGCACCGCCGGCGTTATGGATTGACGAAGCGATGCCAATACCCTTTTTGTAACGGCTGTCTGAGTTTCGCAAAAGCCCGTATTCTTTTTGTCGGGTGACGAAATCAGTGGCATCGGCTGCTGTCGTGAGACATTTGTCCAGTGCACATTCCCGGAGAAAGGCTTGCTGCGGTGTGCGCTCACCGGGTTTCTGAGCATTCATCAGACGAAATTCTATCGGATCCATGTCCAGTTGCTCGGCCAGCATGTCTATCTGCTGGGCTGTGGCAAAAGTTGTCTGGACGTTGCCGTAGCCGCGGAACGATCCTGCGTAGGGATTGTTGGTGTAGATCGCCTGGGCGTTGTACGCGATAACCGGGACCCGGTAGTGACCGGAAACGGTTCGCATCATGACCACAGGAATGGTCGGCCCCCACGATGTGTACGCGCCGTTATCAAGCAGCACATCGGCACTGCGAAACGTCAGCGTGCCATCTTTTTTGCAACCGGTGCGCATATGGATGACGGCGGGTTGGCGAGTGGGGGCGCTCTTGAATTCTTCTTCACGCGTATACAGGACTTTCACGGGGCGGCCGGTCTTTTTTGCCAGAAGTGCCGCGATGGGTTCGTATGGATACACGTCCAGTTTGGAGCCAAACGCACCACCAACCGGTGGCTGTATCACCCTGATATCGCCAGGGTGCATGCCGAGAGCAGGTGCTAAATCCATTTTGTAGTTGTAGGGGTACTGTGTTTGCGAATAGATGGTCAGTTTGCCGTTGTTGTCGAAATCGGCAATTGCACAAGACGTTCCCATACAGCAATGTGTGACGTGATGAACCTTGAAGACATTATCAACGATAATGTCCGACTCGGCTTCAGCTGCCGTCAGGTCCCCATGTTCAAATGCAAAATGCAGACTTTTGTTTCCGGGGAAATCACCCCGGATCAAAGGCGCATCTTCCCTGCGACCGTCTTCCGGCGAAAACACACCAGGCAAGTCTTTGTATTCGACCTTTATCAGACCCAGTGCCTGACTGGCTATCTCTTCGGTTTCTGCGGCTACCGCCGCGACCTCGTCATGTTCGCAACGAACCGTTTCTTTCAGGGCGACATTGTCGCGCACAAAACCGAATTTAAGACCCGCAACATCCTTGCCGGTCAAGACGCCGTGAACTCCCGGCAGTTGTTCTGCCGCCGTTGTATCGATGCTTACGATCTGTGCGTGCGGCCGGCCGGCGTGCAGTATCTTGCCGTACAACATCTGCGGTAGTACAAGATCGTTTATGTAGCGCGTCTTGCCCGTGGACTTGTCGGCAGCATCCGGCTTTCTTACGCGCTGTCCGATCAGCGTCGTTTTTTCGATGTGTGTGGCGATCGTCTTCTTGTTCATGGTCTGTGTTTTACTCGCGGGATTCGACAACGGAAGTTATTGCGTCCAGCACCTTGGTATAACCGGTGCAACGGCAGATATTCCCCTCAAGCCCGCGGCGTATCCGGGCCCGATCCAAATCGGGATTGTTTTCTACGAGGTAATCCGCCTGCATGATCATGCCCGGTATGCAAAAACCGCATTGAATGGCGCCGTGATCAACAAAAGCCTGTTGCAAGGGATGTAGTGTTTCTCCGCTTTTCAGTCCTTCGATAGTCACGACTTCACGTCCGTCGCAATCTACGGCATACATCAGACAGCTGTTAATGGTTTTGCCATCCAGCCTGATCGTACAGGCGCCGCATTCACCTTCACCGCAGGCATATTTCGTTCCTGTCAGATCGAGTTCATCACGTAACATCGTCAGGGTGTTCATCGTCACGGGCACGGTTACCGTGACTGGCTGCCCATTCAGCTTAAAGTTAATTTGTGTTTTCAAGGACATCATTCAGTACTTCTTTGGTTAATACACGAACAAGGTGATCGCGATACCAGGAGCTGGCACGAACATCATCAATCGGGGTGGCGTCTTCACCGGCACTCACACTGGCGGCCCTAATATTGTCAGCATTCAGGGGCAGTCCTTCCAGCGTGGTCTCGACGCGACGGGCACGTATCGGTGTCGGAGCTACCGCTCCCATGGCCGCCCGAACATCACTGAACACACCATCTTCCAGCACGCCGCCGATGCCGATGGAAACGGTTGCTATCTCCAGGGCGGGACGCGGCCCGGGCTTGCAAAAGTGAGCGACGAAACCGGGTGGAGGCTTGTCGAAGAGGACCGCCGCAAACAACTCGTTGTTCTGCCTGACAGTCTTGCCGGGCGCCTTGAAGAATTCGTGCAGGGAAATGAGCCGGGTCTGGATGGCGCCATCCTGCCAGCTGGCCAGTTCGACAACAGCATTCAACAGCAACAACGGGATGATCATATCCCCGGCGGGGGATGCATTACAGATATTGCCACCGATCGAAGCGGCGTTACGGAGCTGGTCACTGGCAAACTGGTCGGCCGCTGCAACGAGTACCGGGGCGACTTCATCAAGCAGTTGACTCGTCAGTATTTCGGACACGGTCGTTAGTGCCCCGATCCTGCAGGTGTCGCCTGTTAATGTAATTTCCGCAAGGCCTTCAATACGTCGAATATTCATCAGGGTGCTGGCGTATTCTCTCTGCCCGGCCTCCATTTGCGGCATCAGGTCAGTGCCGCCACACAGGACCGTCACATCACCGTCCGCCAACGCCCTGACGGCGTCATCCAGGCTGCAGGGTGAGAGGTAGTTTGTAATTTCCGACATCGTGTAGTCTCAATCAGAAGCGGATCGGTTCCTGGTAGTGTCCGAATACTTCAGTCAGTTTGTTAGTGATTTCGCCAACCGTGGCATAGGCTTTGACAGCCTCCATGATGGCCGGCATGACATTTGTCCCTGATTCCGCGTCGTCTTTAATTTTCGCCAGCGCTCGGTCCACTTCTGCCTGGTCGCGATTAGCCTTAATCGCATTCGTGGCATCGATCTGCTTCTGCGCCGCTACCTCGTCGTAGGGATGGTATTGTGGTTCGTGCTCCTCTTTCTCGTCCATCTCGTAGCAATTCACGCCTACCTTGTGGATTTCTCCTGACAATATCTTTCTCTGTGTGTCGTAGGCACCAGCAGACACTCTGGATTGGATGACGCCTTCAGACACCTGTTTGACAATGCCGCCCTGGGCATCAACCTCGGCCATGATTTGCTCCATCCGCTCTCGCATCTGGTTGGTCAGGGTCTCGACGTAATAGGAGCCGGCCAGCGGGTCGACCGTGTCGCACAGGCCCGACTCTTCGGCAAGAAGTTGCATGGTCCTCAAGGACAGGCGTTGCGCAAACTCGGAAGGGATGGTGTAGGCCTCGTCGTAGCAGCACAAAGCCATTGTCTGGGCACCGCCAAGCGCGCCGATCAGTGCGTAGTAGGCGCCGCGCATAATGTTGACCTCGGGTTGTTCGGCATACAGTCCGTTGCCGCCGCCGCCGGCGATCATGCGTAACCACATTGAACGAGGATTTTTCGCGCCGTACTCTTCTTTCATGATTTTGGCCCAGAGGCCACGGCCCGCTCTGAACTTCGCAACCTGTTCGAAGATATTGCCGTAGATATTGAAGTTAAAAGACAAGCGTCCGGCAAATTCGTCGATATCCAGTCCGCGTTCCAGTGCGCCGTCTGTGTACGCTTTCGCAATACAAAAAGCGTAGGCCATCTCTTCCGCCGGATCGGCACCTGATTCACGGATGTGGTAACCACACACACTCACCGGAGTGTACTTGGGCGCGTGGTTTGCACAGTATTCGATCGTATCGCAGACGAGTTTCACGGAGGGTTCCACTGGAAAAATCCAGGTACCCCGACCGATAAATTCCTTCAATATGTCGTTCTGCGCGGTGCCCCTCAGTTTGCTGATGTCGTAACCGCTTTTTTCGGCCATCGCCAGATACATGGCGATAAGGACAGCTGCCGCGCCGTTGATGGTAAGCGATACCGTAATCTCTTCGAGATCGATGCCATCAAAAGCAATTTCGAAGTCCTGCAACGTATCCACCGCCATGCCAACCCGGCCAATCTCACCAACCGCCATCGGATCATCGGTATCCAGTCCGATCTGCGTCGGCAGGTCGAAGGCGACGTTCAGCCCGGTCTGCCCGTTGGCTATAAGATATTTGAAGCGTTCGTTGGTCTTCTTCGCATTGGCAAACCCTGTGTACTGACGCATGGTCCAGGGACGCTTACGGTACATTTCCGGGTGAATGCCGCGCGTGAACGGATACTCCCCCGGATTACCCACCATCTCGATGCCGCCGGAATTATCCACATCTTCTGCTGTGTAAAGAGTCTTAACTTCTATCCCGGACTCGTTAATGACTGGTTTTGATCCAGAGTCACGCTCGGTGGTCATGTCACGTTCTCTTTGATGAAGTGGGTAATTTCTTCGAATTGCGATCCTGTGGGGAAGATCCCATGCAGGCCAATCTTCTGTAGCTCGGCAGCATCCCGCTTGGGAATATTGCCGCCAATGATCCAAAGCTTGCCCGTCAGCCTGTTTTCTTCCAAGAGTTCCCTGAGGCGCCTGCAAAACTGCATGTGTGACCCGGCCATGCTCGATAGTCCGATCACGTCGACATCTTCCTCCAGCGCTATCCTGGCGACCGCTTCCGGAGATTGGCGCAGGCCCGAATAAATGACCTCGAATCCGGCATCCATCAGTGCCCGAACGACAACCTTTGCCCCCTGGTCGTGGCCATCCAGGCCCGGCTTTGCGACCAGTACTCTGATCCTGGATTTCACGACAAAAGTCCCTTGGCAATGACAAGTTTCAGTATCTCGCTGGTACCGCCGCCGATCAGCGTGAAGCGGATGTCGCGGAGATATCGCTGCACCGGGTATTCCATGGCAAACCCGTAGGACGCAAACACTCTGGCCGCCTGGTCGCAAACAGTCAGTGCGGTTTCGCTGGCAAACAACTTGCACATTGCGGATTGCTGAAGATGTGGCTTGCCGTTGTCTGCCAGCCAGGCCGTGTAATGTACAAAGTGCTCTGCCACTTCGAGTTCCGTGGCCATTTCTGCGAGCTTCAGCTTAATGGCCTGAAAAGCGCCGATGGGTTTGCCGAACTGCTGGCGCTCGCCCGCATAACGCACCGCCTCTTGCAGTGCGGCCCTGGCACAACCGATCGCCAATGCAGCGGTGATGATGCGGACTTCACCCAACAACTCGCGAAGATGTGACTCACCGTCACCCTCTTCCTTACTGAGACGGCAGTCATCCGGTACGAAGCAGCCGTCAAAAGCAAGCTCCGAGGTTGGGAAGGCACGCACGCCCATCTTGTCGATAGGTTTTCCCACATGAAGACCGTCATTACTTTTCTCAACGAGGAATATGGTCAGCTTCTTGTCTTCACCGGCTTTGGCAAAGACTGTAAAAAAATCAGCCAGCGGAGCCTGGCTGATCCAGGTTTTTTGTCCATTCAAGACGTAGCCACCCTCAACCTTATCGGCCTGCGTACGCATTCCGTTGAGGTCACTGCCAGCATTCGGTTCGGTCATGCAGATGGCACCGATTTTCTCGCCGGCGATCGCCGGCAGCAGCAATCGTTCGTGAATATCCTCGTTTCCCAGCAGGTGCAGGAATTTCGTGCCCATCAGGGACTGCATGGAGGCGGCACCAGCCAGAGCCAGTGAACCGCGTGCCAGTTCGGTCAGGGCCAGGCAATAAGTGAGCAAATCATGATTCGAGCCACCCGCATCTTCCGGGTAACGCATGCCGAAAAAGCCCAATTTGCCCACTTCCCGGAACAATGCGATCGGGAACTCATGTGTTTCATCAAAGGCGGCCGCTTGCGGGGCGATCTCTTCGTCGCTGAAGCGCGCGAAGGTATCGCGGATTAGAACCTGTTCGTCTGTTAGCTCGAAATCCATGGCAGTCAGCCTGACGGATCGTAGTTGTAGATAGATTTCGCAGCGTCTTTGGAAATAACACCATCGCGCACTTCCTGCCCGAGCGTGTCACGGTCCCGCTGTCGTGGATCACCGTAACCACCACCACCACCGGCGATCTGATAATACACGGTGTTTCTGGGGACACCTGTTATCAGGTCTTTGTTGCGCGGAATGACCTCTTTACCGTCCGGGTAGGTCAGTTTGATCATATTCAGGCCCGCATCCTGCCCACCGAAAAGACCGAAAGCAGGTCGGAAATCACCATCACCGAATGTGACCAGTTGAGTATCTTCCGAACCCAGCCGGTAAACGGTTTCCGTGCCGAGACCGCCGCGCCATCGTCCTGCTCCGGCGGAATCTGTCAGGAATTCGTGTTTGATCAGTGTGTGAGGTGTTTGTTGTTCGAACATTTCGTAATCCTGATCGAGCACGCCACCTGACGCGTCGATCATGCCGATATGGTCATAGCCATCCGTACCTTGCATGCCACCCGATCCGCCCTTCAGGCCCATAAAGAAGATATCGACAAAGTCTTCACCTTTATCCGGGTCGGTGCCGGTTGTCAGTGAACTGAGCAGGTGATTCCAGCCCGCCGTAATCCGATCCGGTATGACGGGGCCGAGGGCGCGAATAATGGCGTCGGCATTGGGCGGGCAAAGGTGATTGCCAAAGGTAGTTGCCTTCGGATAGGACGCATTCAGAATTGTGCCCTCCGGAATAATAATGTCGATGGGTTGCACCATCCCTTCGTTGTGCGGGATATCGGGGTTAACCATTTGCAGAAACGTAAGAATGGTTGCGGACGCACTCGAGGTAAAAGTGCCGTTGACGAAACCGTTGGTCTGCTCATCGGTATCGCTGTAATCAAAGCTAATGTGCCGGTCTTCAATCCTGATCCTGACCCGGATCGTAAACGTACTTCCCTCGTGGCGCCCGTCATAATAGACGAAGCCCTCACCTTCATATTCGCCATTGGGCATTTTGCTGATTTCCGATTCCATCATCTTGCGCGTGGCATCGAATAACGCAACTTTGTGGGTTTCAAAGCTCTCGAACCCGTATTTCTCCAGTAGCTTCTGCATGCGGCGTTCGCCGACAGTGCAGGCACCCATCTGCGCGCGCATATCGTGTTGCACTATGTCAAAGCGAATGTTGGCGAAGATCAGATCCCACACATCTTTTCGCAGCTTGCCGCGATCGTAGACTTTTACCGGAGGAATCCGCAGGCCTTCCTGCCAGACTTCCACGGCATTGGGGTTGTAGCCGCCAGCCACAGCACCGCCGATGTCGGCCTGGTGGCCCTTCGCGGCCGACCAGGCAACCAGTTTGCCCGCGAAGAAAATAGGCTGAAAGACGGCGACATCATTGTTCTGGTTTCCCATGGAGAAAACGTCGTTGTGAAAGATCACGTCGCCTTCATTGATATCGCCGTCGAAAAACTCAGTGATGTATTTGCAGACCGGCGCCAGGGAGAATGCGAGGATGGGAAGATTCTCCATCTGCTCAAGCATGTTGCCATCGGCATCATAAAGACCAGTGACGAAGTCCTTAGCCTCACAAAGAATCGGCGACCGTGCTGTCTGTTGAATGGACATGCTCATTTCATCGGCGATGGACTTGAACGTGCGGGCATAGACCGACAGCAGGATAGGATCCACACTACTCATGGCTGTACCCCCTTAAGGGCATTGGCGACAAGATCTTCACGGCCCTTTTTATACAAGGCGAAGGAACCGAATTCATCCACCAGGCAATCGAAGGATTCGTCCACGAAAATAGCCGTCGTGACCTGTTCAATTATTGCGGGACCAGCCACCTGGTTGCCGTAGCGCATTTTGTGACCATCATAAACCGGCACGGTCAAAAATGATTTTTCGGTAGGGATATACGCCGGACGTTCACCTTTTAGCGCATTGGATGGGTCCATACCGGCAAACGGCTCTTTCCTGAACACAGGTTTTTCCGTGACCCCCAATGCCTGGACACGCACATTGATGATTTCAATAGGAGCGGCCTGGTCTTTGAGCGAATAACCATACAGACGGTTGTGCTCGTCATGAAAAATATCAGCAATAGAATTCATATCCCGTGCCTCGAGTGCAGCCTGCGGTACTACAAATGAGACTTCGTGATACTGCTTCAGATAACGGCAATCCAGTTTGATCCGGTAGTCCTGTCGCTCTTCCGGTATCTGCTCCTCTTCAAGCAAACGCTTGCCATCCTGAGTCATGCCAGCGGTCAGAGCATCGAGTTCGTGCCAATCGATATGCTCCAGATGGGTAACAAAAGTGCGCACGAAATCGTGTTGCATATTGGCCATCAGCATACCGACCGCACAAAGTATGGAAGATTCTCGCGGCACGATTTGAAAAGGGATTTCCAGTTCTTCACAAATCGAGCAGGAGTGCAGAGGGCCTGCGCCACCAGCAACGACCAAAGGAAATTCTCGCGGATCGAAGCCGCGCTTGATGGTGATTTCCCTCACCCCCTGCGCCATGTTATTGCACGACACGCGGTACATGCCGGCTGCCGCTTCCTCTATATTCATATTAAGCGGCTTCGCAATATGTTCCTCGATGGCATGTCTTGCGGCATCCATATCGAGTTCCATTTTGCCTCCGGCAAAAAAGTCAGGGTTCAGATACCCGAGTACGAGGTTGGCATCGGTGCAGGTGGGTAACTCCCCGCCTTTTCGATAGCTCGCGGGCCCGGGATCGGCCCCCGCGCTTTGCGGTCCCATCCGCAACAAGCCACCGTCATCGATCCAGCCAATCGAGCCACCGCCGGCGCCAATAGTGTGAATTCCCAGCATAGGCAGGGCAATGCGATGACGGTCAATCGTACCTTCATTGACCACTACGGGAGTTCCGACGACGAGGGCGGCCTCGAAACTCGTGCCTCCCATATCGATCACGATGCAATTGTCCTGTTTGTGCGCGCGGGCATAAGACTGGCCGGCAGCAGGGCCGGCGGCCGGGCCTGAAAGAAGTGTCAATGCGGCACTTTCCCGAGCCACAACCGGCGACATCACGCCACCGTTTGATTGCATGATGAGAAGAATGCCGTCAAAGCCGATCCCGCCAAGCTTATCGATTAGCTGATCGAGGTAATGGCTCAGAATGGGGCCGATATAGGTATTGAGAGCCGTCGTGCTGACGCGTTCGTAAAACCGGATTGAGGGAAGCAAGCTGCTCGATACTGTCAGGTAGGCATCTGGCAGGAGTTTTCGCACCAATTGTGCAGCGACCTGTTCGTGTTCATGATTTGCAAACGCATTCATGAAACAGATGGCAACCGCTTCAACACCTTCTTTTTTGAATAATTCGATTGCTCCTTCTATTTCAGCCAGGGACAGGGGCGTGGTCTCCTTGCCGTTCCGATCGATACGGCCTTCAACTCCCTGGCGCAGGTAACGCGGCACCAGCGGTTTAACATTTGTGTAGCGGTTGTTGTATTGCTCTTCACGGATGCCGCGGCGCATCTCCAGGGCGTCGCGCATTCCCTTGGTGGTTAGCAGGCCCGCCCTGGCACCGGCGCGCGTTAGCGTGGCATTTGTAGTGACGGTAGTGCCGTGCACAATGGTTTCGATAGTGCCAGCGAATTCCTCGACACTCATGGGTGGATCCAATGATGCCGCAATTTCGCTCAAGCCATTGATGACCGCAATCGAGGGATCGGCGGGTGTCGATAATACCTTGAAGATCTCAGGGTCACGATCGTCCCAGGCAACCAGAAAATCAGTGAACGTTCCACCAACATCGATACCGATCTTCAATCCCATTGCACTTCCACCTCACCGCGATCGTTGCACAAAATTATATGAATAATCATAATATGATTTTGAATAGTGTATACTCTCAAACGCCTGTATTCAATGAACACAACGCCATGACGAGGTATTTTATCGACGACTATCTTGCGTACTTGCTCGCTCAGGCGAGTCAGGCCGTAAGCAACGAGTTTCGCTCCTGCCTGGCGGCAGCGGATGTATCGGTCATCGAATGGAGAGTGCTCTCGACCTTGTCTGATCATCCGCAGATTTCGGTCGGGCAATTATCGGAAATCGTCATGTGCAAGCAGCCCACGCTGTCACGGGCGATCGATCGAATGGAAGCAAAAGGCTGG
Organism: Woeseiaceae bacterium; assembly: GCA_021773095.1. Classification (GTDB taxonomy): domain Bacteria; phylum Pseudomonadota; class Gammaproteobacteria; order Steroidobacterales; family Woeseiaceae; genus UBA1847. The sequence goes on from JAJFKR010000041.1 coordinate 58,537, forward strand.
ATTACTCGCTCACTGAGTCGCCAGGACAGGAGAATGATCGCTGTTACCATTGACAAGCCCGGGGTGCAGCTCACCAGACCCTTGCTGGTCAAGGCGAAGGAGTTGGAAGAATCCGAGCTAAAAGGGTTTAGCAAAAAAGAAATTCAAACCTTGAAAAAAATACTCCGGGACCTGGTTGATCATTGTTCAAACAGGAATGTGCAGGACAGCAGTAGTGAGGAGGATCAGGCGCTCACTCGAGTGGTTGCAAATTATCGATCGGCAACGAAGCAGAGATCATAAGCATGGCGTTCAAAGCAGAAATTCCATATGGCAATTACTGGAGCACGCCATTTGCAAAATGGCAAGGAAGCCTGGCCAGCCTGCACAGCGTGAAATTTGCAGCTCACGTTGCTACTCACGAACTGGGAAAACGCGATATTCCCGTTGAAACATTTGACTTTGGCGTGCTCGGAATCACGACTCCACAGCAGCACTCGTTTTATGGTTCGCCCTGGCTAATGGGTATGTTAGGTGCTGGCAACGTTGGTGGGCCAACGGTCAGTCAGGCTTGCGCGACCAGCGTTCGTAGCATGCTTGCGGCCGTACAGGAGATCGAAACCGACATGGCCACCTGTGCATTGGCAATATGCTGTGACCGGACGTCGAACGGCCCACACATCTATTATCCGGCCCCGAATGGCATCGGTGGCACTGGCGATTCGGAAAATTGCGTACTTGATAACATGATGACGGATCCATTGGGAAATCACTCAATGATTCAAACCGCCGAAAACGTCGCCGCACGTTATCAATTATCAACCGAACAGCAGCATGAGCTGGTGTTGCGGCGTGAGGAGCAGTATCAGGACGCGCTGGCTGACCAATGCGCTTTCCAGAAAAGATACATGACACTCCCGTTCGATGTACCGAATGCAAAGTTTCGCAAAACAGTAGCGACACTGCATGGGGATGAAGGAATTGCCGCGTCCACAGCAGAAGGACTGGCGAATCTCAAGCCGGTACTGGACGGTGGAACAGTGACATACGGCGCCCAGACACACCCGGCTGATGGTAATGCAGGGATGATTTTTGCAACGCCTGAAAAAGCGGCCGACCTAAGTACCGATCCGAAAATTGCGGTGCGCATTCTTGGCTTCGGACTTGCACGGGCCGAGCTCGCCTACATGCCCGAGGCACCGGTCCCGGCAGCAGAGAAGGCGCTGCAGCAAGCAGCAATGACCATACAACAGGTGGATGCCGTCAAGACTCACAATCCATTCGTTGCCAATGACCTGGTATTCGCCAGGGCGACCGGAGCGGATGTAACGAAAATGAATAATTACGGTTGCTCACTGGTTTGGGGTCACCCGAATGCCCCGACGGGCCTGCGTTCCAGTATCGAGTTAATCGAGGAGTTGGTCGTGCGTGGCGGTGGCGTGGGATTGTTTACCGGCTGCGCTGCGGGGGACACGGCGATGGCCGTGTTACTCGAAGTGGGTGATCGCTGACAAACCGTCAGCCAAGACTACTGCTACACCGTGTCGCGCAACATTTCCTTCACGACTTTGCCCATTGCATTACGCGGCAGCCGGTCCAAAAAAACGACTTCGCGTGGCATTGCGAATGGAGCGATACGCCCTTCGCAGAAATTAAGGATTCTTTCGGCATCCCGCACGTCACCTTTTGGCACGATGACCGCAACCACAACCTCGCCCCAGTAATCATCTGGCCGGCCTATTATCGCGACTTCGCTCAAGTCCGGACATTGGCTCAATACTTTCTCGATGACGGCCGGGTAGATATTCTCGCCACCCGAAATGATCATGTCCTTGATGCGTCCATCGACGTACAGGAAACCGTCGTGGTCGTAATGTGCGATATCCCCGGTGTGTAACCAACCGTCGGTCAATGCAGCGGCAGTTGCTGCAGGGTCGTTCCAGTATTCGCTCATGACATTGGGGCCACGGACGAGTATTTCGCCTTTTTCTCCAGACGCAACGTCGTGGCAATCTTCGTCCACGAGGCGAATATCGCAATGCATGGCGGGCTTACCCGTTGACGCGGGTCTTTTCATCGTCTCCCGGTATGGCATGTAGGCTGCGATGGGTGCCGTTTCAGTAGAGCCGTACACCTGGACAAGCGGTACGCCGCGCTCGCCCACCGTCCGAACCATATCTTCCGGCACGATCGTGGAGCCGACGCCGATCATGCGCAAGCGGCTGAAGTCGGCAGTTTCCCAACGCGTGTCGTCAGTCAGGTCGTGCACAATAGTGGGTACGACCAGTGTCAACGTGATGCCGTCATTTTCGACGGCATCGAAAAACAGCCCTGTCTCAAAGCGACGCAGAAGCACCACGGTTGCCCCGGCATGGAGTGCAGGCAGAGTCTGGATATTCAGTCCACCGACGTGAAACATGGGGAGTATCGTCAGTATGACGTCTGCACTGCTCAGATCATGCATATGGGCGGAATTCGCGGCGTTGCAGAGCAAGCCATTGTTGCTGAGCAGCGCCCCCTTTGGTTTTCCGGTGGTGCCTGAGGTGTAACACAGCAATACCGGGTCATCGGGGCCGCCAATATCGTCAGCATGGACCGTCGTGTCATCGCCTGACAGCAGTTTGTCGTAGGAAATCCAGCCGGACCGAGGCTCGCCATACGCTATTTTCTGAATCGGCCCGATATCCTGGTCGATGTCTTCCAAATGTCCGACGAATTCAGGTTCGACGAACAGACATTGCGGCCTTGCATCATTGAGCATGGAAACATGCTCCGGGCCTGCGAGACGCCAGTTCAGCGGTGCCAGTATCGCGCCGACGCGCGCACAGGCGAAAAGCAGCAGCAACATCTCCGGCGAATTGAGCCCAAGGTAGGCGATACGATCACCGTGCGAAACGTCGAGTTCGCTAAGCAACGCATCAGCGAGCCGATTTGCCTTGCTCGCGACCTCGGCGTAGTTCAAGTTCTGACCTTCGCACCGGATGGCACATTTATCGGGCTGGGCATCCGCCTGATGCTGGATCCAGTGCGACAGGTTCACTCTTCGTCCACTACGACGATATCGACCAGTTCCTCGAAACACTGCTCGATATTCCGGTCGGTCGTGTTCAGCCGTGCGTGCGCCTTCTCGTAAAACGGCGTGCGCTCCTCGAGTATTCGCTTTAGATCATCCATGGCGTCTGCGTTCGCCTGCATGGGTCGCAAATCGCCCTGTTCGATCACTCGTCGCATGTGTTCATCGGGTGTGGCCTGGATCCAGATTACGAAACACGACGACAGAATGATGTTCAGCATGCGTGGGTCCGAGACGATACCGCCACCGGTCTCGAGGACGCAAAACTCGTTGTTCGTCAGCGCTTCCTGCAGTGCCTGTTCCTCAAACCGCCGGTAGCCACTTCGCCCGGTGAGTGCAAGTATTTCGGGGACACTCATCCCGGCAAGTTCTTCGATTTGTGCGACCAGCTGGACGAACGGCAGCTCATGATGTTCCGCCAGGCGCCGCCCCAACGTTGTTTTGCCGGCGCCGCGCATGCCGAGCAGTGCGATACGCCGATGTTTTCTATTGACTGCCGAAAAATGTTCGTACAGCAGGTCAAGTGCCCGTTGCTGATCGCCCGGTGTCATGTGGCTTATAAAATCGTTGACCAGCGTCTGTTCCACGGTCTCGCTATTTTCGATTCTCACCAGTTGCGAAAGCGTCGTCTGCAGCGCGGTCGCAATCTTCAACAGCAAGCCGATGGAGATATTTCCCTGACCGCGTTCGAGTTGAGCCAGGTAGCGTTCGGAAACGGAGGAATCCTGAGCCAGCATCTTGCGGGTCATGCCGCGCTGCGCGCGCAGACCACGAACGCGATCGCCGACCAGGCGCAGGATATCGGGTTTGGGGTCAATCGGCGGTTGCGTGGTTCGTTGCCGCGATTTCACGTTTCGATTCGTGGTCATAGTGCTCCCCGGGCTGGCAGCCATCTGCTGTCATCGCATACGCGATGGCTGATCACAAGACTTTGAAAGCCTCTTTGAGTACGCTTGCATGAGCTTCTTGCCGGTGTGTCGAGGGTGGCGGCTGTCTGTGTTGGTTGTGATACAAAACACCCGTGAAAAAACTATCGTCGGTTAACAAGCGGCGGGCAGCTCTGGCAGGGTCATCCGTTGGTTCCACGGGTGCCGGGTGAACCAGATTGCTCCAACCGCGCTGTTCCGGGCGGAAGGTAACACAAGGACTCAGGACTTGTACAAAGGCAAATCCCGGGTGGCGAATAGCTGCGGCGATGGTGTCAGCCGTGCCATCCTGGTCGCCGCTGGAGCAGCGCGCAATAAAAGTCGCACCGGACGCCAGAGCGATCACGAGTGGCTGAAAAGGGTTGAGGCCGGTTCCGCCTGGCGTCAGTTTGCCTGCCTCCCAGTCCGGGTCGGTGGTCGGCGACGCCTGGCCTTTGGTCATCCCGTAGACCTGATTATCCATAACGACATAAGTCAGGTCCAGGTTACGGCGGCATGCGTGCAGGAAGTGGTTGCCGCCGATCGAGAAGCCGTCTCCGTCACCGGAGGCCACGAGCACGGTCATATCAGGTCGTGCAACCTTCAGGCCCGTGGCTACGGTGAGTGCACGCCCATGTACCGAGTGGAACCCATACACATTCAGATAAGCGGGAATGCGTGATGAGCAACCGATGCCGGAAACGACAGCTACCTCCTCACGCTTGAGGCTCAGTGCTGACAACGCCTTGGTAATGGAAGCCAGAACACTGAAGTCACCGCAACCGGGACACCAGACAGGCTTGATATCCGACTTGTAGCACCGCGGCGTTAGTTTCTCTGTGTTGGCTGCCATGTCAGTTCCACCCCGCAATCTGGTCATGGAGAGTCTGCGGTGAGATGGGTAGCGGCCCGGGTTCGCTTAGTGACCGGGTCTCACCCGGCAGGTCGTATCGGGCACGCAGGTAGTCGTGAAACTGGCCGGTCTGACTCTGTTCCACGACCAGTATTCGCTTCACTCCCCGCAATGCCGCAGCCAGATCCTTGGGGCGATGGGGTGCCAGCAAACGAATCCCGATCAGTCGCAGCTTGTCCTGCCAATCGCTCATCTCCTCGACAGCTTCGCGGACCGTTCCATAGACCGAGCCCCAGGTAATAATTGCGGTCTCGCCGTGCCCGTCTATTTCGGCCCAGTGTCTGCCGTAGTCGAAATCAGTGATCTTGCGCAGCCGTTTTGAGAGCTGCATGACATGGTCGCTGGCGGTTGTGGAGGGATGTCCTTTTTCATTGTGTGCAAGCCCATCTGCTGTGTACTGGCCCCCAGGCGTACCTGGAATGCTCATCGGCGAAACGCCGGACTCTGTGTCCTCGTACCGCTGGTAGCTTTCATTCAGGGCTTCCGGGAGCTTGCGTTTGGTCGCGAACGCCACGTCGGGTACGGCATCGATGATGGTGCGCGTTTGCCCGAGGGACTGATCGGATAATACGATAGCCGGTGCCTGCAGCGTTTCTGCCAAGTGGACAGACCACTGCATGGTGAAAATGCAATCCGATACCGACATCGGCGCCAGCACCAGATGTGGCGCATCGCCGTGCAGTCCGTAAATGGCCATGTTGAGGTCGGTTTGCTCGGACTTGGTGGGTATGCCGGTGGAGGGTCCGCCACGCATGACGTCAAGTACAACGATGGGGACCTCCGCCGCCACAGCCAGGCCAATGCACTCGGTCATCAGCGCGAGGCCGGGACCGGAGGTGGCCGTCATGGCGGGGGCACCACCGAAGGATGCACCGATAATCTGACCGACGGAGGCCAGTTCATCCTCTGCCTGTACCAGCACTCCGCCCAGTTCCGGCAGGGCGGTGGCCAGCCATTCCAGTACTTCGGTCGCGGGTGTGATGGGATAGCCTGCCGCAAAGCGAACGCCGCCCAGCACCGCACCGTAGGCAGCCGCTTCGTTGCCGGTAATGCTCCAGCGTTCCACCGGGTCTGGTGGTGCTTCTGGAAAACTGTGTAGCTGCGGAAGCTCGGCAGCTGCGGTCATGCCCGAGCGAACCGCTTCAATACTGGAATTTCTCGCGGCGGCATCTTTTTTGGCCAGGGCTTTTTCCAGGGCAGCGATAGTGATGTCTTCGGGCAGCCCGATGAGTTTGGCGATCACGCCCAGGACGATCATGTTCGGACGCCCATTGGCGATCTTCCTGGCCAGGGCCGTCAACGGCAGTTGAAACTCATGGGCACCGAGCGACTGGAACGCTTCTGGAATATCTCCCATCTTGCTGTCGCCGATGATGAGACTGTCCGGCGTCAGTCGGAGTTCCGGCAGAAACCGCTCGGTCTTGCGCCAATCGATAGCGACCAGGACCTGGTCGGTGTCGGCTCGCGTGGCCACCGGTCGATTTGAAAGTCGCACGATGGCGAGCGCCTCACCGCCTCTGATCTGCGGGCCATACGAACGTTCCATGAGTCCGTACCAACCGGCGCGGGCTGCAGCATCGAGCAGTATGGCACCCGCTGTCATCGCGCCGGCACCACCGCTGCCGGCAATCATGATTGAGATGGAACGCCCTGCTTTATTTTTCACGGGTGCCTCACCTGTGATGTCCAATTGTTGGGAGTAGTGTCGTTCCGGACACTACTGGTGGTTACCTGAAACTACTCGCCCGAAACAGGCAATATAATACGTAATTTCCGTGATACATTGTCTCATAAGGTTTGGTAGGATGCGTTATATTTCATGTTCGAGCTCCAGACTGGAGCGCCAGCCTAATTTGTGAAGGAAGCCAAGGATAATGGGAAAGACGACAACGACGGCTACAGTTATATCCGAAACCGCTCCCGCGATGCTGGTCGACCACGACCTGGCCGCTCTTCCGGATTGCCCGGAAGTTGTGGTTGAGAGGCGCCAGGCAGTGACGGCTGAGGGTGTGGTAGCGGATGGTCTCTTCAATGTCTGGATCACACTTAACAACCCCAAACAATTCAACTCCTATACGACGGACATGGTGAAGGCCGTGATTTTGGCCTTCCGCCATGCTTCCGCGTCGCGAGACGTCAACGCCGTTGTGTTTACCGGTACCGGTGATCGGGCCTTTTGCTCCGGTGGCAACACCAAGGAATATGCAGAGTATTACGCTGGCAGGCCTGATGAATACCGGCAGTACATGCGGCTCTTCAATGACATGGTGTCCGGCATACTGGGATGCGACAAGCCCGTGATATGTCGCGTCAACGGCATGCGTATCGGCGGTGGGCAGGAAATTGGCATGGCATGCGATTTCACAGTTGCTCAGGATTTGGCGAATTTCGGCCAGGCAGGCCCCAAACATGGTTCTGCTGCAATTGGCGGTGCGACGGATTTTCTCCCGGTGATGATCGGTGCGGAACAGGCCATGGTCTCCGGCACGCTGTGCGAGCCATTTTCGGCACACAAGGCCTACCGCCTGGGTATTGCCTCCGACATCGTTCCGGCGCTGAAGGTGGATGGTAAATTTGTAGCGAATCCACTGGTGATTACCGATCGTTTTCTCGATGAATATGGCCGGATTATCCATGGTGAGTTCAAGACTGGTGAAGATCGTGCCAGCGGATTGGCCGCACTGAAAAGTGGCGAAACAGACTTGAGCCTGCTGGATGCGCGAGTCGAAAGTCTGTGTGCGAAGCTGCTCACCACATTTTCCGGCTGCCTCACCAAGAGCCTCGAGGAACTGCGCAAGCCGAAGCTGGAAGCGTGGAACCGGAATCGGGAAAATTCACGCGCCTGGCTGGCTCTCAATATGATGTCGGATGCGAATGCCGGGTTCCGCGCTTTTAACGAAGGGTCGCGAGATACCGGCAGAGAAATCGATTTCATCGGATTACGACAAGCGTTGGCCGCGGGAACACCGTGGTCAGCAGCCCTGATCGAATCGCTGCTACCCAAGGCAAAAAACGAATGAGCAATAAGACAGCAGAACAGGGCTCAACGGCCGAAATTATCCAGCGTTGCCAGGCACTGTATGACGATTTGGACTTTACTGCCGCACGCGAGTGGAAAGCAGCCGAGCCCGGTCGAAAGGTAGTGGGCTTCATGCCCGTTTATGTGCCTTGTGAAATTATTCACGCTGCAGGGATGTTGCCGCTCGGGATCCTCGGCGGCGGTGATCAACTCGAGGTTATTCACGGTGATGCTTATTACCAGAGCTACATCTGTCGCATACCGCGCTCCACAATAGAGCTTGGTATCACCAAGCGTCTGGACTTCGTGGACGGGATGCTGTTTCCGAGTATCTGTGACGTGATACGCAACCTGTCCGGCATGTGGCAACTCATGTTCCCCGATGTTTATACGCGTTACTTCGACGTGCCGCAGAATTATCAGGATGACGTGGGTGGTGAATATTTCACGCACGAACTTGAGGACCTGAAGTCTGGGCTGGAGTCTGTTGGCGGGAAGCCAATTACCGATGATGCGCTGCGAAACTCCATTGTCGTTTATAACGAAAACCGGCAGCTGGTCAGGGAAGTGTATGAGTTTCGTTCGGATCACCCGGAACAGGCACCATCTTCCGAAGTCTATTTGCTGATGCGTGCCGGTATGGTGCTGCCGGTTGAAGAGCACACGCAAATGTTGCGAGACTATCTGGGCGCAGCGAGGCGGGAAGAACGGCCATTGCGGGACAACTGCAGAATTATTATCAATGGAGCATTTTGTGAGCAACCGCCGCTCAATCTGATCAAGTCGATCGAGATGGCCGGTTGCTACATCGTCGACGATGACTACATGCTGGTGAACCGCTGGCTGCTTGAGGATGTGACGGTAGAGGGCGACCCATTGACGAACCTCGCGCTGGCATTTCTGCATTCATCGGCTGATACCGCTGCAAAATACTGCGACAGCGAAGAGGAAGTCGGCAAACAGTTGCTGGATTCAGTTGAGCGTTACGAGGCGGAGGGCGTGATCTTCAGCGCGGCCAGTTTTTGCGACCCGGCACTGTTGGAACGGCCAATGCTTGCCGACAAATTGGCAGAAAAAGACATCCCTTACATTACCTTTAAATATGCGGAGAATTCCGGCCAGATGCAGCCCATTCGGGAGCAGGCGGGGACTTTTGCTGATTCCATAAAATTGTGGAGCTGACTGTGAACCAAAACGCCACAGAAGAGATTGTCAAAGAATCGTCCATGCTCAAGCAGAAGGCGATGATTGCTGAGAATTACGAAAATCTGACCAGCGCACACGAAACCGGCCGCAAGGTAGCCGCGACGTTCGTTCCGGGCAATCTCAATGAACTCATCATGTGCTTCGACATGTTGAACAATCTGCCGGAGATCAATGCGATCAACAACGGCATGCGCAAGAAAAGCGGCATGATGGTCATGCAGGCGGAAAAAATGGGGCACTCGGAAGACGTCTGCACCTATGTGAAGGCGGACATCGGCTCGATGGCGAAGGGCAGCATTGCACCAAACGGCAAGCCCATGCCACCTCCGGACCTGCTGTTATTGTCCTACACGGGCTGCTTTACTTTTATGAAGTGGTTTGAATTATTGCGCCATGAGTATGGTTGCGAGACGGCGATGTTGCATGTGCCTTATCAGGGCGATGGTGTGGTCACAGAAAACATGCGCCAATACGTCGTCAAGCAGCTAAAAGAAAATATCATCCCTGCGATGGAGCGTGTCAGCGGTGTGAAGTTCGATATCGATCGTTTGCGCGAAAACCTCCGGCGGTCGGCCCAGGCAGAAGACGATTTCGTATGGGTGATGGAGAGCGCCAAGAACAAACGATCACCAATCGATGCGTACTTCGGTGGTGTTTATTACATCGGCCCGATCTTTACCGCCTTCAGAGGAACCGAGATGGCGGTCAACTATTACCGAACACTGCGCGAGGAGATCGAGGAGCGAATCGCGGCGGGTAAAGGTCCCATCACACCTGATGGTGACATGGCAGAAGAAAAGTATCGATTGGTCGTGGAAGGCCCGCCAAACTGGACCAGTTTTCGGGAGTTCTGGAAGATGTTCTACGACGAAGGAGCGGTCGTTGTCGCCAGTACCTATACCAAGGTCGGCGGTGTTTATGATTTCGGTTTTCGGCACGATCCGGACAATCCCCTTGAGACACTGGCGGACTACTGTCTCGGTTGTTATACCAATCGCAACCTGAGACAGCGTACTGACATGCTGGAGCGGTTCGTAAATGACTACGAGGCCGATGGTTTGCTGATTAACTCAATCAAGAGCTGCAACAGTTTTTCAGCCGGCCAGCTCATGCTCATGCGCGAGATAGAGGAGCGAACCGGCAAACCGGGCGCCTTTATCGAGACCGATCTTGTTGACCCTCGCTATTTTTCAGCAGCAAACGTCAAGAATCGCCTGGAAAGCTACTTCCAGATGATCGAGCAAAAACGTGCCACCGCTGCGGTGGCCTAGCGCTGTGTCGGGAGAGCACATATGAAGTGTTACGTAGGGATTGATCTGGGTTCGACGACGAGCAAAGCGGTAGTTCTGGATTCAGCCGGTGAAGTGCTGGGGCGTGGTATCACCAATTCGCGCTCCAACTACGAAACAGCAACCCGCGTATCCAAGCTGGAAGCTTTCACCAGTACCCGCCTGACCCTCTTGCGCCGCACGCTCGCTGAGGTAAGCGGTCTCGAAAATCACATAGATTCAGTCGTTGCGGCGCTGGAAAATAATTTTCGGCTTGAGCTGGCCCTGGAGCAGCTTGGGCATTTGCAGAAGAACTGCCGGTTGAGCGCCGAGCATCCACAGTTTTCGAAAATTCAGGAATCCCTGAATAAAGCACTGGACGAAGTTTTCCGTCGCCTGGAGATTCAAATGGCCAAGCTGCATGTGCCGGGCGTGGAGCGAAAGTCAGACTTCTTCCGCGATCTCGCTGGCTCGGAATACATGCTGATTGCCGAGGATGTTGCAGGTGAGATGGGCCTGGATTTCGACGCCCTTATTAATCTTTATGACAAGTCGATCATCGATGTAGAAAACACACCGCCGGCTGACGACATTGAGGAGAAATTCCTCCGCGCGCTCGACCGTGCCATCAAGGAAGGACTCGATCTCCCTGTTCCGGTAGAGGACATCGCACCGCCGATTCACGAGGCCCTGGACGTCGAGCTGGAGGAAAGTTACTCGGTCGGGACAGGATATGGACGCGTGCGCCTGCCGTTTCCCAAAGAGCAGATACGTTCGGAGATTCTTTGTCATGGGCTGGGCGCGCATCTGATGTATCCGCAAACACGCACAGTCCTGGATATTGGTGGTCAGGATACAAAAAGCATCCAGGTAGATGAAGACGGCATTGTTGTGAATTTCCAGATGAACGATCGGTGCGCCGCTGGTTGTGGCCGCTACCTCGGCTACATTGCCGACGAAATGAACGTTGGCGTGCACGAACTTGGACCGATGGCGATGAAGTCCACCAAGAATATTCGTATCAATTCGACGTGCACGGTGTTCGCAGGTGCGGAATTGAGGGATCGGCTGGCAATGGGTGATGAGCGCTCCGATATTCTGGCTGGTCTGCACCGTTCGATTATTCTGCGGGCCATGTCCATCATTTCCCGATCAGGCGGCATCAGCGACCAGTTTACCTTCACCGGTGGTGTGGCCAAGAACGAGGCGGCCGTTAAAGAGCTCAGGAAACTGGTGAAGGAAAACTATGGCGACGTAAAAATCAACATCAATCCCGATTCAATTTATACGGGCGCGCTTGGCGCCGCCGAATTTGCCCGCAGGGACGGAGAAGCAAGATGACAATATCGGTCGGAATTGACCTGGGCACCGGCGCAGTCAAAACCGCGCTGTTCCGAGTGGAGGACGGCAAGACAGAGTGGTTGGCGCGCCGTAACGACAAGATTCGCCAGCGTAATCCGTTCAAGCTTGCTGAAGATGCCTTTAACGACGTTCTTAAAGACGCCGGAATTGAGCCAGGTGATGTCAATTACACGGCCACGACCGGCGATGGTGAAAGTATTAAGTTCAGTACCGGGCATTTTTATTCCATGACCACGCATGCGCGTGGGGCAATTTATCTGCAGCCCGAGGCTCGCTCGCTGCTCGATGTCGGTGCGTTGCACGGACGGGGCATCAAAATGGACGAACGAGGAAAAGTACTCGGTTATCGAATGACCAGTCAGTGTGCATCAGGCTCGGGACAGTTTCTGGAGAACATCGCACGTTACCTTGGAATTGCGCAAAGTGAGATTGGTGAACTGTCGAAACAGGCGGATGATCCGGAAGAAGTATCGACGATCTGTGCTGTACTCGCCGAGACAGACGTCATCAACATGGTGTCTCGTGGCATCTCAGCTCCCAACATCATAAAAGGTATTCATGTCGCGATGGCGGGTAGGCTGGCCAAGCTCCTGCGAGTTATCAAGGCCAGCGGCGGCGTTACCCTTGTTACCGGAGGGCTGGCTCTGGACGATGGCCTTATCACCGCGCTGCAGGAAAATATTGAGCAACAAAAAATTAAAGTGAGTGTGCAAAGCCATCCGGACTCGCCCTACGCTGGCGCCATAGGCGCAGCATTGTGGGGAGCCTTCCGCTATGAAAAGCTGGCGGCCCGGGGAAGATTCGCGAAAGCATCGTAGTTCGACGGTTTCTGAAAAGAGGAAGAAAAGAAAATGGCATTACATATCCTGGAAAACTGCACTGCTTGTGACGCATGCGTGATCGAGTGTCCTAACGAGGCGATAGCCGAAGCCGATCCTGTGTACGTCATCGATGCATTCAAATGCACCGAATGTGTGGGCGCCCACGACGAACCGCAATGCCAACTTGTTTGTCCTGTCGATGAGTGCATTGTGCCCAATCCTGAATTTGTTGAAAGCAAAGAGCAACTCCAGGAAAAGTACGAACAACTCAACGCATAGAAACGGAACTAATTATGGTCAGTGAGACCTTGACCTGCCGGATACTCGGGCTGGAAGACCTGGATGCAGTTGTGGAACTCGACCGGCTGAGTGGTGGTATCTCACGTCACGGCTTCATCAGAAAGAGACTGGACAACCAGATGCGTCATCCCGACGCATTCATTTCGATGGTAGCGACAACAGATGATGCGCTCGCAGGATTCGTGTTTTGCCACATGATCGAAGGTGAGTTCGGCGGTACAGAGAAAATGGCCATTCTTGACGCCCTCGGCGTGGATCCGAATCAACAGGGCCACAGAGTAGGTCACCAGATGCTGGACAATCTCATCACCGAGGTGCGCGAACGTGGTGGGCGGGAATTAAGGACACAGGTAGGTTGGAATCAGCGAGGCGTTGTTGATTTCTTTTGCAGCACCGGTTTTTCGCTGGCGCCCCGGATGGTGCTGGAGTGCGGACCGCATGCCCACGTTAGTATGCTGCAACCAGCGGACGAGTTGGAAGAAAGTCAGGGCTTGCAGGAACCTGCCGCAGAAATCGACTTTAGTGATTCCAGCGGTGATGACCTCGACGCACTGTCTCGTGACAAGATTCCAGTACGATCGCTGCAGGCCGACGACATCGATGTTGTTATTCGTATCGATCGGAAGATTACGGGGCAGGATCGGGGCATATTTTACCGGCGCAAGTTTTCAGAGGTACTGGAGGAGTCGGGTGTTCGCATATCGCTGGTTGCTGAACTGGACGAACAGGTCGTTGGCTTCATCATGGCGCGCGTGGATTATGGCGAGTTCGGGCGAACCGATACCGTAGCTGTGATCGATAACATTGCGATAGCGCCCTCGGCCAGCGGACAACACGTCGGGCTGGCCCTGATGGATCAGCTGCTTTCGAATCTGCGAACGCTTCGTGTGCAAACCGCACGAACCGAGGTTGATTGGAACCAATTTGATCTAAGTCGTTTTCTGGAGCGCTGCGGTTTCTATCCATCACCGCATCTTGCGCTGTCACAACGGTTTGACTGAGGCCGCGGCAGATACGGATGAGATGTTGGTGCCTTATCTTGAAGGTACCTGCCCTTCATCCCTGGAGCCCGCAGTTGTTGAGGCGATACGGTCAGTTTACGACCCGGAAATTCCGGTTAGCATTTTTGACCTGGGACTGATCTACGATCTGAAAATCAGCGACGCTGGTGAGGTAAAGGTAATCATGACACTTACTGCACCGACCTGCCCGGTAGCGGAAGAACTGCCGGGATGGATACAGCGTGCGATAGCGGCAATAGACGGTGTCAACGACGTAAAAATGGAACTCGTGTGGGAGCCATTCTGGAAGACAGAGTACATGAGTGAGGCTGCGAGACTCGAGTTAGGGCTCATGTAAAGAGCCGGTCCGGTAGAGGTATTGTCATGCAAGTCAACAAAATCGATCATATTTGTGTCGCCGTAAAAGACCTTGAGCAGGCCCGCAAGACCTGGGAGCCGGTGTTGGGCAAATCGGAGCCTGACGATGCATACATTGACGAAGCCGAGAAGATCAAGGTCGCGAGGTACTGGGTAGGCGGTGTCGGATTTGAACTCATGGAATCCACGTCCCCGGACGGCGATGTTGCCAGGTTCATTGAGAAGCGCGGCGAGGGCGTTATGCTGATCAGTTTCAATGTGCCGAATACACGTGACGCAATGGCCGAGCTGGAGGCCAAAGAGTATGATTTCATTGGTGGCGCAAGGCCTTTTCGCGACTGTGAATTTGCGTTCGTGCACCCGAAGAAGATGAATGGTGTATTGCTCGAATTGATCGATGACAAGTGGGAAGAATGATGAACGACGCAGCAGGTTCAGTGCTGCAAGAGGCGCCGGAACAGCCGTTGCTCTTTATGCTCAACGGCGAACAGCAGCGAGTCTGGGTGTCGGCACGCAATACGCTGACAGAAGTGCTGCGGGAACGTCTTGGCCTCACGGGTACCAAACACGGCTGTGAACTTGGAGAGTGCGGCGCCTGCACAGTCTTGCTGGACGGCAACCCCGTGCTTTCCTGTCTGCTACTGGCCGTTGAATGTGAAGGCCGCAGCGTAGAGACGGTGGAAGGGATGATGCAGGGCGCCAAACTTCATCCACTGCAGAGTGCATTTGCAGAACTCGGCGGTACCCAATGCGGATATTGCACGTCCGGTGTTCTCTTGACTGCCAAGGCGCTGCTCGAACGACAGCCCGCTGCAACGCGCGGGCAGATTCGAGAGGCCTTGTCCGGCAATCTCTGCCGCTGCACGGGCTACCAGCAGATCTTCGAGTCGGTGGAAGAAGTCATCCGGCACATGCAGGGGAAACCCGCCGAACCCGGATCAGCCTCTTGAGCAAACGAGATAAATTTCGGGTTGTTGGCAAACCTCGTGCACGAATCGATGGTCTCTCCAAGACCACCGGCCAGACTCGCTTCGCGGACGACATCACTCTGCCACGCATGCTGCATTGCAAACTATTGCGCTCCCATGTGCCCCATGCCGAGATTCTGGATCTCGATGTCTCACGTGCAGAAGCAATGGCCGGTGTGCATTTGATACTGACAGGCGAGGACTTTCCCGTCACATACGGAATTCTGCCCGTCAGCCAGGACGAAAGAGCTCTGTGTAAGAACAAGGTTCGTTTTGTCGGCGATCCCGTAGCTGCAGTCATTGCAGTTGACGAGGATACGGCCGAGCGGGCGGCGAGATCCATCGACGTGCGCTATCGACCGTTGACGACGGTTTCGGACCCGGTAAAGGCACTCTCGCAGGATGCGGCGCGCCTGCATGACTATGGCGAAGAGGGCAACATCCACAGACGACTCGCGTATTCCTTTGGCGATGTGGATGAGTCGCTTGCCGATTCGGCGCACGTTTTCGAGGACGTTTTTTTCTACCAGGGCAACACGCACCTGGCCCTGGAGCAGCATGCCGCAGTGGCGGCCGCAGACCCGGAAGGCCGTGTCACTTTGTGGTCAAGTACACAATGCCCGCACTACGTGCACCGGGCACTGTCCAAGGCTCTCGAGCTCCCGACGACGCAGATCCGCGTGATCGCCTGCCCCAACGGTGGCGGGTTTGGCGGCAAGACAGACGTGTTCAATCATGAAATCGTCGTGACCAAAGCTGCGCTACGCTGTGGCCGCCCGGTGAAAATCTGCCTGACCCGGGAGGAAGTATTTTATTGTCATCGGGGTCGGCATCCGGTGTTGATGAAAATTCGCACTGGTGTCAGTGCAGACGGCAAGCTCACGGGCATGCACTTGCAGACACTCCTGGACGGCGGCGCCTACGGCTCTTACGGAGTGGCGTCCACGTTTTATACCGGAGCGCTACAACCGGTTACCTACCACTTGCCGCGATATCGCTTCGACGCGTGCCGCGTTTTCACGAACAAACCGCCCTGCGGTCCGAAGCGTGGTCACGGAACGCCGCAGCCCAGATTTGGTCAGGAAATTCAACTCGACAAGATTGCGGAGAAGCTCAACAAGGACCCGGCGGAATTACGGCTCGATATAGTGGAACAACCCGACACCCTGACAGCCAACTATCTGAAGATCGGGACTATTGGTTTGGCTGAATGTATCAAGCGTGTCGTCGCCCGTTCGAAGTGGCAGGACAAACATCGCAAATTGCCGTTTGGTCGTGGCGTAGGCATTGCCTGCGGTGCCTATCTTTCGGGCGCTGGCCACGCAATCTACTGGAATAAAATGCCGCATTCCGGCGTACAGCTCAAACTCGATCGCAGCGGCAGTGTAACGGTTTTCTGCGGATCCACCGATATCGGTCAGGGTTCGAACGATGTGCTGGCGGTCATAGTCGCCGAGGTGCTCGGTATTTGTCCTGACAATGTTAGAACCGTCACCGGCGATACTGCACTGACGCCGGTGGATCTGGGTTCCTATTCGAGCCGGGTGACACTAATGACCGGGAACGCCGCGATTCAGGCAGCCGAGCGCGCCCGTGATTTACTGGCGAAAGCAGTGGCTGAGCAGCTCGAGGTGCCCGGCGAAACGCTCCTGTTTGCCGATGGGTGTGTCTTTGATCCGGCAGACCCGGATAGCGGTGTATCTTTTGAACAGGCGGTGGTTGCTGCCGAATCGCGATTTGGCACCCTGGGCACGGTGGGTTCTTATGCGCCGCCACGACCCGAGGCGCGATTCAAGGGCGGTGGTGTCGGTCCGTCTCCTGCTTACTCCTACAGTGCAGCCGTCGTGGACGTCGAGGTCGATCCCGAAACAGGCATGATCATCGTAAACCGCGTTTACATCGCCCATGATATCGGTCGCGCGCTCAATCCCGTGTCAGTCGAAGGACAGGTGGTGGGCGGCGTCTATATGGGGCTTGGTGAGGCCCTGATGGAAGAGCAGGTGTTTCGCCGAATGCCGCCAAAACTGTCGGATGCATTGGTGCATCGTTGCCCATCGATGCTGGACTACAAAAGCCTGAGCAGCCTCGACATGCCTGAGGTGATCGTTGAGCTGGTGGAGAATCCGGATCCCAATGGTCCTTTTGGAGCCAAGGAGGTCGGTCAGGGTCCGTTGTTGCCGATAATGCCGGCGGTCGCCAATGCTGTCTATGATGCCGTCGGTGTGCGTATCGATGAGGTCCCCATTACGCCAGAGAAAATATTGAAAGGCCTGGACCAGAAAGCCAGGGGGGGTGAGGGCCGCGTTGGTCCTGCTGATTTTCCCGATATTCAGTGGCCGGAACCGTATTTCGTACCGCCACCCTGGGAGGGTGGTGATGGGCAGTCGACTAACGACCCCGAACAAAAACGTGCCGCAACGATGCACAAGATGGACCGGACCACCGCATCATGATGAGGCTACCGGATTTCCGTTATTACGCGCCGCAGACTTTGCAGGAGGCGGCGAATATTTTGGCTGACCAGGGACCCACGGCCAGCCTGATTGCGGGCGGAACAGATCTGCTCCCAAAGATGAAGCGGCGGCAACAAGAACCTGAGACCCTGATTGCACTGAATAATATCAGGCAACTGAAGGAGATCGGCAATGGCCCGGGTTTAAGGCTCGGTGCGGGAGTGACCCTGAGCGACATCGTTGCCGACCAGAGGCTTGAAGAAGATCACCGGGCGCTGTGGCAGGCAGCGTCCCAGGTTGCCACGCCACAGTTGCGCAACACGGCCACACTGGGCGGTAATCTTTGTGTTGATACGCGCTGTACCTATCATGATCAAAGCTTCGAATGGCGCAAAGCGATCGATTTTTGCATCAAACAGGACGGTGAAACCTGTTGGGCGGCCCCCACCAGCGATCGGTGCTGGGCAGTTTCATCCACCGACTCCGCGCCCGCATTGATAGCCCTTGGTGCTGAGGTCCGACTGGTCGCGGCAAGCGGGGAACGGACCGTCCCACTGGAAGCGTTATACCGTGACGACGGTGCGCTGTATCTGACCCGGCAGCCCGAGGAGATTCTGGCCGAGGTGATCTTGCCGTCAAACGCAAAATGGCGCAGCACCTACTGGAAACTGCGGCGCCGTGGAGCGTGCGACTTTCCCATTCTTTCGGTAGCGGCAGCGCTACGCAGCGATGCCGGTGGCACGGTGCGTGAAGCACGCCTGGTTCTCGGTGCGATATCGTCCAGCCCGGTGCTTTGTAATGACGTTGCGGCGCTGCTGATCGGCAATCGTCTGAGTGATGACCTGATAGAAGAAGCGGCCCGACTGGCCGGGGCATCAGCGCGGCCCAAGGAGAATACCGATGCACCGGCCTATTGGCGCAGACGAATGGCGGTGCCGATGGTCACCTGGGCACTCAAAGAACTGCGTGGCGACGATATGTGCGACGAACGCCGTCGGCTTGCTGGCCAGGCGGCCTCGATGAGTCATGAACCGCAATCGTCGCAAACGACAAATGAGGAGAATCCAAAATGACAAGTACCTCTCATCGCTGGGTGATGGAAAATCCCGGCGAGCCGATGGTGTCTGATACGTTTGACCCGTACCCACCGGATTCCGGTGAAGTGGTAGTAGAAGTGGCGGGGTGCGGGGTCTGCCACACAGACCTCGGTTTTTTCTATGACGCGGTCCCGATACGGCACCGGTTACCACTGACGCTTGGCCACGAGATCAGTGGCCGTGTGATTGCAACGGCCGCAGACACCGGTGACTGGGCGGGCAAGGCAGTTATTGTTCCGGCGGTGATTCCCTGCGGTAGCTGTGATTCGTGCAGCCGCGGACGCTCTGCTATCTGCTCAAACCAAAAAATGCCCGGGAACGACATTCACGGTGGCTTTGCAACCCATATCCGGGTGCCTGCGATGGGTCTGTGTCCGGTCGACGAAGCTCGTCTTAGCAATGCCGGACTGGAGCTCGCTGATGTTTCTGTTGTGGCCGATGCCGTAACCACACCGTACCAGGCGGTTGCCAGGTCCGGCCTGGCTGAGGGCGACCTTGCGGTCGTGGTCGGTGTGGGAGGTGTCGGCGGATACACGGTACAAATTGCCCATGCAATGGGCGCGAAGGTTGTGGCCATCGACGTCGACCAGAACAAACTGGATGCCGTGTCAGATTATGGTGCAGCGCTTACATTGAATGCACGGGAACTGGAGTTCCCGGATCTCAAGCGATCGGTTCGCGACTTCGTCAAAGAGAACGGTTTGCGCAAGACCGAAAGCTTCGTGTTCGAATGTTCCGGCACGGCATCCGGACAACTTACTGCTTATGGATTGATGACATTCGGTTCCACGATGTGCGTTATCGGATTCACCCTGGACAAAGTCGAAATCCGCTTGTCCAACCTGATGGCCTTCGATGCCCGGTTGCTTGGAAACTGGGGCTGTGACCCGGCACTGTATCCGGCGGCACTCGATCTCGTGCTGGACAAGCGTATCCAGCTACTGCCCTTTGTGGAACGCAAACCGCTGGCGACGATCAACGAGGTTTTTGATGAGGTCCACAACGGTCGTATGAATCGTCGCGCCATCCTTGTACCGGAAATGCAGACATGACTGACAAACCACTCAAAATATCCTTAGAAAGCAACGGGAAGCTGCTGGAGCTTAAGCTCGCCCGTCCCAAGGCGAATATCATTGACGCAGAGATGATCCGCGCCCTTGACCAGGCTTTATCGGAACACCTGGGTAATGCCGGGCTCAAGGCCGTGCTACTCAGCGCGGAGGGGCCACATTTCAGCTTCGGTGCGAGTGTGGAGGAACACCTCCCCGATCAATGTGCGAATATGCTCAAATCCCTGCACGGACTTATCCTGCGAATTTTTCAAAGTTCTGTGCCGGTCATGGTGGCCGTGCGTGGCCAGTGTCTCGGCGGTGGATTGGAAGTTGCCGCGGCCGGTCACCTGATTCTAGCGGCACCCGATGCGAAATTCGGCCAGCCGGAGATTAAGCTGGGTGTGTTCGCGCCGGCTGCGTCCTGTTTGTTGCCGATTCGGATCGGCCAGGCACGAGCAGAGGATCTGCTCCTGTCCGGGCGGACCCTCGATGCCGAGGAAGCACATCGGTTTGGCCTGATCAACGCCATTGAAGATGATCCCGAAGCCGCCGCGCGTGCCTGGTTCGAGGAGCACCTGGCGCCGTCAAGCGCCAGTTCCCTGGGTGTCGCGGTGATTGCCGCTCGCGGACAATTGTACGCAGAAGTGCAGCAACGACTTGGCGAGGTCGAGTCCCTTTATCTTAATAAGCTGATGAAGAGCGCTGATGCGGTGGAAGGATTGACCGCGTTCGTCGCCAGGAGGCCACCGGAGTGGGAGAACGGTTAGAGCGATCCTTAAGACTTGACGAAATTACCCGTTTGTTTAGCGATGCCGCTGCCGCGGGTAGCGACACGGTTTTGGTTGCAGAGCTTCTGCAAATTGTCACCGGCAAAAAGCCTGCAATATCCAGCCATTCATTTTTTCTGGAGATCAGAGACACACGGGAGTTCGGATTGATCATTAGTGCCGGTCCGGACCGTGCTGATGCCGATTTGTATGCTGATTGTTTTGCAACCGCGCGTATTTCGGCGACCGCCCTGGTCGAGGTGACAGATCCTGATGCCTTTCTTGAACTCTTCCGGCAATGCCTTGCGTACCGCAAGGGTGCTGGCACAGACGATGAACAACTCATTGTTTTGTTCGAAATTCTCATTGGCCTGTCGCGGTTTTACTCACCGGTTAACCCTGACGCCCCGTTCGTAATTGAGGCGCTGGTGCTGGATGGTGAATGTCGATTCGGGCACCCAACTCCTGTTGCAGCTCCGAAACCAATCAGCAAAATTGGCAAGCTGCTGCATCCCACGTCGCTTGGGATTGTCGGTGTGTCGGCAAACAAAATGAATTTCGGCCGGATCATCCTCAAGAATGTCATCGCCAGTGGTTACGACAAGGCGAAGCTAAAGATTATCAGGCCAGGCGACAATGAGGAGATCGATGGCGTACGTTGCGTGCCGGATCTGGCAACGCTGGATCACAAGCTGGACCTGCTTATCGTAGCAGTGGGAGCGGATGCCGCATTCGGGATTGTTGACGAAGTGATTGCAAGTGATGCGGCTGAATCGGTCATGCTGATACCCGGTGGACTTGGGGAGACGCAGGCCAGCCGTGAGCCGACAAGGGCGATGCTGGACCGGATCAACAAGGCTCATGAGAAAGCGGGCGGGGGACCGGTGTTTCTCGGTGGTAACTGCCTGGGCGTGGTGTCGCATCCTGGCAATTACGATTCCTGGTTCATTCCGGGGGAACGCCTGCCCAAGCCACAGAAAAAAGAGCGGCGTAACTCGGCGTTGATCAGCCAGAGTGGCGCGTTCATGATCACGCGATTAAGCAAAAACGCGTGGCTGGACCCCGCCTACATGATTGCAGTTGGCAACCAGAACGACCTGACGCATGGCGATATGCTCAGCTATTTTGCCGACCACGATGATGTTGATGTCATCGGTTTTTACATCGAGGGTTTCAGGGACCTCGATGGCCTGGCATTTGCACAAGAGGTTCAGAGGGCTGTCGGCAATGGCAAACAAGTTGTTGTGTACAAAGCCGGGCGATCGGCGGCCGCAGCGGGAGCAACCATGGGACACACTGCGTCAATTGCCGGCGACTATGGCCTGTGTGTCAGCGCGTTAACGCAGGCCGGGGCAATGGTCGCGGAGTCCTTCGGCGAATTCAGCGATCTCTTTTATATGGCCAGCACCCTGCACGCAAAGACGATCAACGGCAACAGACTTGCGGCAGTCAGTGGCGCAGGATTTGAGACCGTGGGAATTGCAGACAGCACCGTTGCTGGAGAATTCGCAATGGTGATGGCTGACATCGAGAATGAGACGACAGAAAAGCTGGCTGCGATTTTGCGCGAGAAGCGGCTGGATGCTCTGATGGAGGTCCGCAACCCATTCGACATAAACCCGGGCGCTGATGATGAGGCGCATGTCAGTTGTGCCGAGGCATTCGCCAACGACCCGAATGTTGATGCCGTGATCGTTGGGCTGGACCCGTTGTCACCGATGACACGAACTCTGGAGACCAGTGCCAGGGAAGGCTTCGATATCCATAGCGAGGAAAGCATGGCG
Organism: Woeseiaceae bacterium; assembly: GCA_021773095.1. Lineage (GTDB taxonomy): Bacteria > Pseudomonadota > Gammaproteobacteria > Steroidobacterales > Woeseiaceae > UBA1847. Next base: position 80,883 of record JAJFKR010000041.1, read on the forward strand.
CATACTTTTTCGAGGCTGGCCAACAATCACGACAAGCCAATCATCGGAATTATCGAGGGTGGGGCGTTATACGACCCTTTCGCAACAAAACTGATGGACCAGGGAGTTTGTATTTTTCGATCTACTGAACTTGGCGTGAAGGCGCTGGTGAAGTACACCGCAGCGAGGTTACGGTGCGATAGTCGATACCTGGCGGGAATCACTTCCCGTCAAATATGACAGGGTCGCCGTTTCGATCGAACATCAGGAATGGCGACAAGTCGCCTCCCTCCTGAACCGTACGAACCATATTCTTCAAGGGTTCCTCTGCAACTTCGGAGCTGGGTGCAACACCATTTTTCCCTGCGAGCACTGCAATCAGGACCATATGCCACTCTTGTCCTACTTGCTTCGATTCCTCGACCAGATCTGCAAAACCAGCCAGCTCATTCAGGTCCTTGTCGACACACATGATCGGGTCGAGGAAGCCACCCTGACCAGCGTCAAAGCGCCTGATTTCTTCCTCAGTGGCTCCGTCCGGCCGCGTCACTTTCAGAAACACAAAGAGAAAACGTTGTGGTTCGGGTTGCTTTTTTGCTGCCGCGAGCAGCGTTTCATAGCTTGTGATCATAATTGGAATATTCCTCACTTCTAAGGATTGGGTCGGCGTAAAAGATCAGCATCGGCCTGTTCCAGTGTATAGCCGTTTTCTTCCATCAATTGTAATGCTCTGGGAACATCCAGTCTTTCTGCCGGTAACGTCAGATAATACGGTAATTCGATCGGCTCATCGGATAACCGAACAATGCTTGTTTCCGAAAGGCGCCGCACCGCTGATTCGATGGTGGAATCCAATCCGTCTGGCGGGCCATTTTCATAATGTTGCGAAGCATAGCTGATGAGCTCCTGAACAGTGTGCTGACCATCAGCCAAAGAAACTACCAGGCCCAGCCACGGTTCATATACAAGCGGTTCCGCATCCGGGTCGGACATGTCTATCAACGACACCTTGTCGCCCTTCTTCGAAAACACGACACAGCGAGAAATGTATTGCGATCTGTTCATAGATTGATCCGGATAAACTCCACCGAAACCAGCTTAGCATCGATAATCAATCTGGCCTAAGAGCTTTATTTGCCGAATTCAGGTCCCAATCGTAGTCACGAAACTGAATCTCGTATTCACTGGCTTGTGCGAGGCTGTCGGCGAGATCATCTGACGCGTATTCAGAGACATAAGCTACGAGGCCGTTACCGGTTAACTTGCCGTCCAGTCGCATATGGTTAACAAAGTCGTCCTCGTACCATTTGAATATCGTAGAAAGATAAATAACCTGATTATCGTGGTCGACTGCAACATTCTCGGGGTTATTGATGAAACCGGCAGTCGCCTGCGCCAGTAAGTCATCGAGATCTTCGCCGACAGGAAGGTTTGGTCTGGCAACGGGACAGCTTTCACTCGCACAGTTCAGGTAGAAGTGAATTCTCGGGTCCTGATATTGCTTGCGAATCTTGTTGTTCTCGACGCCGAGGAGGCTCAGGAATTCGCCGCCGAACGAGTACCGCAGCTGATAAAAGAATCCCAGACCCGTCGTCGCCTCAATCGGTGCCTTCACGTCCGTGACACGCTTAATCGGCCAGTGATCAAGCACAGATTTGATAACGTAAGCGTTATAGCCGTACATCCAGTAAGCGAGCTCATCACTTCGGTTCGAAAAGCGTTCGGGTGTAGCATCCGGACTGAACTGGCTGACAGCAGCGAGGTAGGAATTGAGCTGCTGCACGGACTCCGGACTTTGCTGCCAGCGTTCGTAGTCGACACGTCCATCAGCACTAACGTAATTCTTCAATAATTCCTCGAAGCTGTCGTGCGAAAAGCCTCGCGCCGGAAAACTCGCCGGTATCTTGGCATCAATAATTACCTTGCGCGGCCGATTGACCCAAAAAAACGCAGCCGCGAGAACCGCAACGAACAGAACGACTATCAGTGCTATCGAAAATTTGTTCACAGGATACAAAGACCTCCGAAACAAACATTGTATTACGTCATAATCAGCAGTTAATCAGTATTTCGTCAGGTTCCATGACGGGAACCGGTCCATTCTGGGACGCATGCCAAAAGCGGCCCGAATAAATGCGGCGGAGGAGAGGACGATGACACCGAAATCAAGAACGTGGAGCGGTGCAGCGCTGATGCTGGTGCTGATTCCCCTATTTGCTGGGCTGCTGGCCTGTATGCCGGTACCGATCGGCAACCCGGAACGAAGCCGGATTGACCCGGATCTCATGGGAGTCTGGGCGATATTAGCCACACACGAGTCCGACGGCGATCCAATATTCTATGTATTTGAGCCCTATGACAAAAGGACCTGGTTAGTGACGGGCATTAGTCTTGTCGGGGGAAGCGATGTCGACCTGGAAAAGTACGACTTTTCATCGTACGCGGGTTACGAGAATCTTGCGTCGAACGAAAAGGGATCCTTCAGCCAGGTTTCTGCCGATAAAATCATTCTGTACAAAGCCTGGACAGTCAAGCTTGCGGGTGAGATTTTTTTTACGTGGGAGCCCAAAGGAGTGGTCGATTCACTGGGTGAAGATCCGGAGTACTGGTTGGTCCACAAAATAACCAGGACAGACGAACGGACATTGGTCTTGAATACGGTCAACGGCGAAGCAGAGCCATTTAAGGATATTGACAAGACCCGCAGAGCCTATGAACGGGTATTGAAGAAGCACGTCGACGATCCCGTGATCTATGGCGAATCTGACGATGAACTTCGAATCATGTTGATGCGTATTGATGGACCGGTGCTGGCGTTTTTTGAAGATATCGCCGACACCATTATCTCGGACTAACTCTATGTACTCACATTTCGATCCTGATCTCTGGGTCACACCGTTCGGGCTAATCTTCATTATTGCCATCATGGCCGCCTGGGCTCATGCACGGCACAACGCTGTCGTGGCAAACATAGACGGGTCCCATGTCGATCTTCTGATGCCGGTCGTTGTAATAGTTGGCGTCGCTGGCGGCACCGTCGTCGCAATGTTCATGCCTATGGATCACAGGATTGCCGGCGAAATGATGAATCACGGTATACGGATTCGCCTGTTCGGGATGCTGGCGACGGGCGCCATTGCGGTGTACGTCTACAGCCGTTTAAACAGGTTGTCGTTCAGACGAATGCTCGACGTCTTTGCACTGCCGACGATGCTTGGTCTGATGATGCATCGCATCGGATGTTTTCTTGCCGGTTGCTGCTGGGGTGATATCGTTTCGCACGAAGCTACAGGCAGTCTCGCGACTCAAGTCCAGACATTGCCGTTTCTTAACAACCTGAGCAGTGGCGTCCAATACCCACCCGGCAGCCTGCCTTTTGAGCAACACGTTGCGTTGGGACTGATCGAGCCCAATGCGCTGGCATCGCTGCCGGTCGTGCCGGTGCAGCTTTATGAGGCCGCTTTGCTGCTGATTGTCCTGCTGGCACTTTGGCGATTTCCATGGCGTAAATACCCGAAGGGAACGATGGTGGTGATAGTGACCTGCACTTACGCATTCATGCGCTTTTTTGTCGAGTACCTGCGAGCGGATGGTTACATCGTCGTCGCCAATTTGACCATTACTCAGCTGCAGTGCTTGTTGCTGCTGAGTTCAGCGTTCCTGCTGCCGAGTATGCTAAAGCGCTAAAAGCATCGTATGATCGGGTAGATGCACCCAATGATTTCCATCAAAGGCCTCACCAAAACCTACGCTGGTGGATTTCACGCGCTCAGGAGTGTCGACCTGGAAATTCGGCGCGGCGAGATATTCGCCTTGCTCGGTCCGAACGGGGCTGGCAAGACGACACTGATCAATGTCGTTTGTGGGATTGCGAATGCGACATCGGGCGACATTGTTGTCGACGGATATGACATCGACGCCGACTATCGACAGACACGCTCGAAGATCGGCCTGGTCCCGCAGGAGATGGCATCTGAATCCTTTGAAACCGTCTGGAATACCTGCCGCTTCAGTCGCGGGCTATTCGGTAAGCCCGCAAATGCCAAGCATATTGAGAAGGTTCTGAAGTCGCTTTCGCTTTGGGACAAAAAAGACACGATCAGCATGGAATTATCCGGCGGCATGAAACGCCGCGTACTCATCGCCAAAGCTTTGTCGCATGAGCCTGATATTTTGTTCCTCGATGAACCGACTGCGGGTGTCGATGTCGAATTGCGGCAGGATATGTGGAATGTGGTGGCCGGTCTCAGCAAAGAGGGCGTCACCGTGATACTGACCACTCACTACATTGAAGAAGCGGAGCAGCTGGCGGACCGGGTGGGCGTGATCAATCACGGTGAGATCATCCTCGTCGAGCGAAAAGAAAAACTGATGCGCGACCTCGGCAAAAAGCAACTCGTACTGCATCTTCAGGAACCGCTGACAGAAGTACCGGCGCAACTGGCGAACTATCACCTCGAGCTCAGCGATGATGGCAGGGGCCTGACCTATTCCTACGACACCAAACAGAACAGCACCGGCATCACGGCGTTGTTGGGCGAGTTGCGCAGCGCCGACATTCACTTCAACGATCTCGAAACGTCGCAGAGTTCGCTGGAAGATATTTTTGTTGACCTGGTGCATACAGACCGATGAATTTTCACGCCGTCAAAGCGATCTACCGTTATGAGATGGCGCGCATGTTTCGCACGGTTGTACAAAGCATCGTTGCACCCGTGTTGTCGACCTCGCTTTACTTTGTCATCTTCGGTGCTGCAATAGGCTCACGCATCACTGAAATCGACGGTGTGAGCTACGGCTCGTTTATCGTTCCCGGGCTGATCATGCTGTCGATCATGACGGAGAGTATTTCAAATTCATCATTTGCAATTTACTTCCCCAAATTTACGGGCACGATTTATGAGGTGCTGTCAGCGCCGGTATCCTACGGCGAGGTGGTCCTGGGCTATGTTGGCGCGGCAACAAGCAAGTCGCTGATCATCGGAATGATCATCCTGACCACCGCAAGTTTTTTCGTCGATATCGAAATCGCACATCCGCTGGTCATGATTACCTTCCTGCTGCTGACGTGTGTGTCGTTTTGCCTGTTCGGATTTATTTTGGGCGTGTGGGCAACCGGTTGGGAGAAACTCACGATTGTTCCGATTCTGGTCATCATGCCGCTGACCTTTCTCGGCGGTACGTTTTATTCGATCAGCATGCTGCCGCCAGTCTGGCAGACGATCAGTTTGTTTAACCCCGTTGTCTATCTGATCAGCGGGTTTCGCTGGAGTTTTTATGAAAACGCCGATGTCAGTGTTGGTTTGAGTCTTGGCATCACTGTGGGATTTCTCATTTTTTGCCTGCTCATCGTCCGCTGGATTTTCAAGACCGGCTACAGGCTGAGAAGTTAGATGCCAGGGCACAAGTCGAAGCGGGCACGAAATAAACGCATGATCGCGAGGGTCTCTTGACTGTATGAAAGTGAATACAACAATTAAAGAACAAGTGCGGCGCAATATGGTGGCGCTAATCAGCCTTGCTGTCGCAGTGACGGGCCTCGGCTATAACACGTGGCGCAATGAAGCCAGCGAGCATAACCGCAACCAGCGACTCGTTTCGATCGAGTTATTGCTCATGTTGGCCGACGTTCATCAGCTAACGCAGGATGCACACTGGGGTGACAGCGAGGATCGCGCGGCGACCCTTCGGGATGGTTGGTCAAAGGTCCTGACGATCAAGGATCTGGCGCAAATTGCCGACGGCTCGGTACCTTCATCGGCAGCGAATTTGTACGAAACCTGGAGTGTGGATTACAAGGCGCTTGGTGCCGACGCTGATGCGCGGAAGCGTATCGCGGATGCCGTCGACACGGTCCGAAGCGATGCACATGCGCTATTGACGAGTCTCGATTAATTCGTCAGATCGAGCCCAATGATTACCGGATCATGATCTGACGCGCGATACGGCAGGTTGGCATCAAAAAGATTGGCGTCCCGGCCGTTTTCAAGGTTGTAATCGAGCAGTTGCGGCTCATCAGAATTGATGTGCCATTCCATTGTCTCGCGAACCTGTCCGGTCAGTCCTGGCGATGCGACAGCATGATCGAGCGCCCCGGACTTCGCATCGAACAGGAAAGAATACGGATTGACGTTCGCCTCCAGCAGGCTGGTCAAACCAGCATTCTTTAATGCTGTCAGCGGATCCTCCATAAGATGGGCATTCAGGTCGCCAATGATCAGGAAGTCCGGATCGCCGCTCCCGGTCGGGTCCAGGTTGATCCAGTCGGCGATGGCAGCAGCGGCATTGGTGCGCGTTAAATTGCAGTTACCCTGTCCATCACCAAGATCCGGATCACCTATGGAGTCACACGATGACCCTTTCGATTTCAGATGATTCACAATCACCGTTAGCACGGCACCGCTGGCGATGACCTCGAACGACTGCGCGAGCGCAGGGCGATTGCGGTTGTCGACAAATCTTGGATCGACGCTGGCGTCGAGAATCGCGAACGGTCCTATCGCCCGGATCGTGGATGAGTTGAAAACAAATCCGGTCTTTATGGCGTCGGTATTGATGGTTCCTGTATCGACAAATTCATAGCTGCCTCCGCCAACGCGGATGTTCAGGGCATCAACAATCGCAGCGATAGAAGCCGTCGCGTTATTCTCCAACTCGATCAAGCCAATAATATCGGCATCGATGAGAGCGATCGCTGTCACGGTTTTTTCCAGCTGGCGAGACAATTCTGCGGCACTGTCGGCGCCCCGGCAGTTCTGATTACCCGCGGGCCCGCAAACGGCCTGGCCGGTGTCGATGTTCGAGAAAAAATTCAATACATTGAAACTGACAACGCGTGTCGAGCCGGCAACCGATGGTGCTCCCGGTCTTGGATTGTCGTCATCAAATATTGCGTTTTCAGTCGGAACCAGGCGCCAGTTTTCCTCGCCACCGCCACCACTGCCGCGGGAGAAACGCAGGTTGCCGGTAGCCCCGGTGATCGAGTCGCCGGCGCGAATAGAATAATCCGCCGCAGCGCCCGCATTTAAATGGCGAACGATGCTCGGATTCGTAGAGAGTAGTCCGTCATCAAGAACGATGGAACGTGCGGCGAGATCATCCTCGTGTTGTGTATAGGCTGCAGCGTCGGGTGTATTGCCATTCGTGAACTGATACGGCCTGCCACCCTGTGACAAACCGACTTCTCCATAACGCTCGAGGAAAAACAGGTTCGAGACAGTCAGTTTTTGTGGAAACCGCACCAGCATACCTTCGTAGCGTTCGAGGTCAGCGATGCTGTCGCCATCGCTGTTACTGGTCACCGCAGTCGCCGGCAAATTGACGTCAGTCACCTGGACCATTCCAGTGCCAGTCACACTGACGGAGCTGGCGTTGATTTGCGTTTCGCCGAAGAACTCGTTGACCGTGCCCGTAATGCTAACGCGATCACCAACACCGACATCGGTAGCCGGATTATCGCCGTCGAAAATGAAAATGCCCTCCGATGTTGCCGGGTTGGCATCGGGAGTTTCCTGTTGCGTGTAAAAACCGCCCAGGCTGTTTTGCGTGTCAGCGTCGTTGTCCTGAAAATCTCCGGTGACGATGGCAGAAATCGAAACGATCTGGCCGTCCATCGGACTAACGGGGCCGGGCCCCTGCACATCGGATACCGTTGTACCCCCGCTATCAACCGGTGGTGGGGGTGAAGGGGTAGTTACTCCGCCACCACTACCGCCACACGCGGCAAAAGCAAAGGCACTGAATGCCAGGATGAGTTTCTTCATGCAGGCATATTAGCCTATGTCGAACACCAAAAACTCCGCTTCTGCTTCACTCGTTATCGTCAGTTTGTCTTCACCGGAAATCTGCATACCGTCGCCGGACGTTGCTGACTCCCCGTTGACGTTAACGGTTCCTGAAACGATCTGTATGAACACTTTGTGTGAATCCGCAACGGCATGCTCGATACTGGCTCCGGGTTGCAGCACACTGGCGTACAAGTCAACCTGCTGATGGACCACGACTGAACCATCACGACCGTCTCTTGAGGCGATGAGACGCAAGCGATCCAGCTTGTCTTCACGTGAAAACCTCTTTTGTTCGTAATCGGGCTTGAGATCATTCTGCTCCGGGAACATCCAGATCTGCAGCAGATGCAACTCATCGTTTTTCGAGTGATTGAATTCGCTGTGCTGCACACCGCTGCCCGCGGTCATTCGCTGTACTTCGCCGGCAGAAATTATCGTGCCGTTGCCCATGCTGTCCTTGTGCTCAATCGCTCCGGAGATCGGGTAGGTGACGATTTCCATGTCTTTGTGAGGATGTGTCCCGAAGCCCTGGCCCGGAGCGATACGGTCTTCATTGATGACTCGCAGCGGGCCAAAGCGGACACGCTTCGGGTTTTGATAGCCCGCAAACGAAAAGGTGTGCCGCGCCTTTAGCCAGCCATGATCGGCGCTGCCGCGAGATTCTGATGGTATAAGTTCAATCATGTCTTTCTCCGACTACGCAGCTTTTGCCGAAAGGTGAACGGCCTCTGCGATCTGTGAACGCGCCCGGTCCATTGCTTCTTCTGCGTTATTGTTGCCGCCCTCTGCCGCGATTATTTCGACATCGGTTATGCCAACGAACGATAGCGCGTGACGCAAGTAAGGTGTAGCGAAATCCATCGGGCTTCCGACAGGCACGCCACCCGTTGCGACAAGCACGTAGGCTTTCTTGCCCTCCAGCAAACCGTGGGGTCCGTTGTCCGTATATCGAAATGTCAGTCGGGCTCTGGCAATCATGTCGATCCAGGACTTCAAAGTCGCCGCAATTGAGAAATTGTATACAGGTGCGCCAATGACCAGAACATCGGTATTTTTCAGTTCATCAACCAGTTCGTCCGAGTAGGCAAGCGTCTCAAGGTGGTGTGGCGTGCGGTCTTCATCCGGTGTGAAGTTTGCCTCAATCCACGCCTCGTTCAGGACGGGTACGCCGTTGCCCAGATTTCGACGAGTGATGTCCACTGGCCCATGACGATCCTCAAGAGCGGCGATCAAATCGGCGCATAATTGGCGAGTTACAGAGCCGTCCTGGCGCGCGCTCGAACTGATTTCCAGTATTTGTAAGGGTTTATTGCTCATTGTCCTGTCTCCCTGGGCCTTTGCCCGTTGTGTTGAGTCCAGTTTCACTGTTGACTTGATCGAGATAAATAGTAGTTTAGGGATAAGATTGTTGAGAAAAGCGCAACAATATGGATAAATTTGAGGATATTCAGGCGTTTATTACCGTGGTGGATGCTGGTAGCTTTACCGCGGCGGCGGAACGGCTGGGCTCTGCAAAGTCAGCGGTGAGCCGGCGTGTGTCTGCCCTTGAGGAACGCCTCGGTGTGCAATTGTTGCATCGCACCACACGCGTCCTGAATCTCACCGAGACCGGCCGCAGCTTTTACGATCACGGGACTCGCATCCTCGCTGACCTCGAAGAGGCGGAGGCCGCCGTTCAACAGGAGCATGGGGAATTGCGCGGCACCTTGCGTTTTGCGATGCCGCTGTCGTTTGGCGTACGACATATGTGCGGCCCGATTGCGACATTCAGCAAACAGCACCCCAGGGTGAAATTCGATCTGGATCTGAACGACCGGCGCATCGACCTGATCGAAGACAACTTCGATCTGGCCCTTAGAATCGGACGATTGACGGATTCTTCGCTAATCGCGCGCCGACTGTTCGATGTAAGAGCGGTGGTGTGTGCCTCGCCGCATTACCTGAACGTGCATGGTGTACCCGAGACGCCCGATGACCTGAAGGACCACCAGTGCCTGCTCTACTCCAACTTGAGTGATCCGGAAAAACTGAATTATGAGCATAGCGACGGTAGTCGAAGTAGCGTCAAAGTAAGCTCAGCAATGCGGGCGAGCAGTGGCGATTTTCTGAGTAATGCCGCCGCTCATGGAATGGGTATTGTTATCCAGCCGACCTTCATCGCGTCAGCCGCGATACGCAGCGGTAATCTGAAACCTGTCCTGACAGACTACTCCTGGCCCGTTTCTCCTGCCTACGCTGTATACCCACCTACCCGGCACCTGTCCTACCGGGTGCGTGCTTTCATCGATTTCCTCGCAGAAAAGTTCTCCGGCACGCCTCAGTGGGACCGGGATTGTGAGGCGCTAAGTGCCACACACAGCACCCAACGTACTATAATCCCGTGATCGCCGTAGCTGTTGGAAATAAATAAATATGAAAAACTTTGTGTTGATTGTGAGCTTATTGATCACCTCGCTGAATACTCAAGCTGCGGAAACAATCAAAGAGTTTCGCGGTACGGGAAATATGACCACTGCCGTATTCACTGTTGAAGCACCGTGGCTGCTTGATTGGAACCTCTACGGGGATTACGACGCACTGGTTGCGCTCGACATCACCTTGATAGAGGCACATACAGGCCGACACGTCGGTCGTGTTTTACATACCAAGCGTAAGGGAAATGGCCTGAAGCTTTTCGATCACGGCGGGCAGTACCAGCTACGCATCAGCGCCACACTGGCGCGGTGGACCTTGAAAGTGCAACAAATCGAGCCTGGAGAAAAAGAGCTCTACACACCGAGAACACCTACGCGTGAGTGAGCTCAGAACCAATAGAGGCGGAGCCGCGTTGACTGCAGCGGCGGTGGTCGTCGTGATCTTCGGCATGCAGATGGCAAAGGTGCTCCTTGTACCGTTCCTGATCGCGTCATTTCTCGCATTGATCACGGTGCGGCCCATGCTGTGGCTGCAGCAGAGGCGTATACCAAGCTTTCTTGCAGCGCTGATCATCGTCTCCTCAATTATGTTGTTGATGGCGGTAGTCGGCACGATTCTCGGCAGCTCGATCGCAGAATTCACAGCGGCACTGCCGGGCTACCAGGCGCGACTCGATGTCATCGTCGATGGCGTTTTCAATTTCGTGACCAAGCACCTGAATGGCGATGAGTCGATGGAGAGTCTGGGCGACATGGTTGACCCCGGCTGGGCGATGGGACTCGTCGCATCAATTCTCAATAGCCTGAAGGATGTGCTGACGAATACATTTTTGATTATTTTCACAATGATATTCATGTTGCTCGAAGTCTCCAGCGTAGGCATCAAAGTTGAGGCTGCATTCGGGCGCAGTGCCGATTCGCTCGAGCGCCCACGGAAATTCCTGCAAAACCTCGGACGTTACCTTGGCATCAAGACCATCGTAAGTTTCGCAACGGGAATCTGCGCCGGCGTATTGACCTGGTCACTGGGCCTCGACTTTCCGCTGCTATGGGCGATGCTCGCTTTCCTCTTCAATTACGTGCCGACAATCGGGTCGATCATCGCTGCCGTGCCCGCCGTGTTGTTGGCGCTGGTGCAACTGGGTCCGGGTGCCGCCGGCGCCACCGCAATCGGTTTTGCGGCTATCAACGTCGCGTTCGGTAACGTCATTGAACCGCGATTAATGGGCTACGGTGTAGGCATTTCACCGTTGATCGTATTTGTGGGACTGGTTTTCTGGGGCTGGGTTTTCGGGCCGGTCGGCATGTTGTTGTCAGTCCCTCTGACAATGACCCTGAAATTGGCGCTTGAAAGCGATGCCAGTACAAAGTGGATCGCGATCTTAATCGGCTCCGAACGCGATGCTCAGTACGCGCTAAAAAAACGGGCAATCGAACAAGACTGACTGGTCAGGCAACGTCTACGTCAATGTCGTCGAAGCTATCTTCGTACGGCTCCTCTGACTCGATCTGCTCCAGCAGGTTGATGGCAACAGCGACGAAATCCGTCTCCGTGATTATTCCAACGAGCTTGCCGTTATCCATCACCGGCAAACACCCGATCTGATGCTTTTCGAGAAACAACGCCGCCTGCCGGAGGCTCGCATTAACATCAACGGTGGCGACGTCCTTAACCATTGCGTTTTCGACAATGACTTCGTTCGCATGAATTCGATTGCGATCATCACGCAGGAACGAGTCGGTTGCCGCAAGCACGTTGGTCAATGTCACCAGACCTACCAGGGACTCGTCATCGGTAACCGGCAGATGGTGTATGCGATTTCCCTGCATAAGAGTGCGTGCCTCTGCCAGAGTGGCAGAGGGAGGCACCGTGATCAGGTTGCTGCTCATGATGGCTTCGATGCTGAACATGGTCTCCTCCTTATGTTTTCAGTCTAGTCGTATCAGGCACTCTGACCATTGCGATAAACACGTATTAGATAGAGTTCCGCGAGTGTGAAATACTGAGCAGCGATGCTCATTGCGGGTCAAACTTACTATGCGCAACCGATTGCTCTACTCGCTGATATTGTTAGCAATTCCAGCTCTTGGCGTGGGCCAGGAGCGCGACGCAAAAACCATTGTTCGCGATGCGATCGATCACTGGCGCGGACTATCCTCATACACTGAAATGACGATGATTATTCATCGCCCGGACTGGCAACGCTCGATGACGATGCGGGCCTGGACAATGGGCGATGATCATTCGCTGGTGCGAGTCGTCGAGCCCAGGAAAGACCGCGGTAATGGCACGCTCACGGATGACAAGAGCATGTGGTCCTATTCTCCAAAAATTAACCGCGTGATCAAAGTTCCCTCTTCCATGATGGGACAAAGCTGGATGGGATCTGATTTTTCCAACAAAGACGTCGCACGCGCCGATGAAATCGTTGATGAGTACGAACACAGGCTGCTCGGCGCGGAACAGGTCGACGGCGTGACCGTCTATGAAATAGAGGCGATACCGGACGAAGATGCCGCCGTTGTCTGGGGAAGCGAAGTGCTTCGTATCCGCGAGGACCACGTCGTTCTCAAGCACTCGTTCTTCGACCAGGACGGTGAGTTAGTCAAGAGCCTTACGACGCTGGAGATAGCTGAGTTGGGTGGTCGAGTCACAGCGAGGCGACAGCGAATGAGCAAGGCGGATGTAGCGGATGAATGGACCGAGATACAGGTAAACGAAGTGGATTACGACGTCGAGCTGAAGGAGAGTTTGTTTACGCTTTCCAATTTGCGAAACCCCAGAGACTTGTAACCATGAATCTCGTTTTCCGGTTGGCGTGGCGGAATCTATGGCGACATCCTCGCCGGACCTGGCTAACTACCGGAGCGATGGTTTTTTCGAATATTTTGCTCGTGTTCATGATGTCACTCCAGTTCGGTATGTATAGCCTTATGATCGATAATTCGCTGCAGATTTTCACGGGCCACATGCAGGTGCAGGCACCTGGCTACAAAGACGATCAGAAAATGCGCCAGATTGTGCCGGACATCGTGCCACTCGCAAACGAGATACGGGATGAATTGAAGTCGGAGAGAGTTGCCGCGCGTGGCTGGGCATTCGCGCTGGCTTCAAGTGAGGATCGTAGTTTCGGTATCGGCGTTTATGGCGTCGAGCCCGAGTTTGAGGCTCGTGTTTCCAATATACCGGGTCTGGTTTCAAGCGGGCGCTACCTCACAGAAAATAATGCCGCGGAAATAGTTATTGGTACAGTCCTCGCAAGAAACCTGAGAGTAGAAATTGGCGATGAACTGACCTTGTTGGGCAGTGGTGTTGACGGTTCGTTTGCCGCGGCGGTCGTGGATATAGTCGGAATTTTCGAAAGTGGCGTTACCGATATCGACCGAAATATCGCAGAGATTCCGTTAGGAATTTTTCAGGATACGTTCTTCATGGAGGGCGCCGGGCACCAGATTGTAGTCGTTGTTGACGCGCTGGATGTGGTGCCCGAAGTACAGGCTAGCGTGCGGTCTGTTCTGCCCGTGAGTAGTAATTTAGTCGTGCCTGACTGGGACGAAATGATGCCGGGACTCAAGCAGGCTATTCAGGCCGACATCGGAAGCTCGTTCTTCATGTACTTCATACTTGTCGTGCTTGTGTCATTCAGTGTTCTCAATACGCAATTGATGTCCGTGCTCGAGCGTACTCGTGAGTTCGGAATTGTCATGGCGCTTGGTTTACGACCGGGCAAGCTCGGGCGGCTCGTTCTGCTTGAAACAGCAATGATGGGACTCATCGGCACGGTGCTCGGGGCTGCCGCCGGAGCGATACTGACGTCATGGTTTACGACCAATGGCCTGGCGTTTCCCGGCATGGATGAAATGGCCGCACAATTTAATTTGCCGGCGAGAATGTTCCCGCAGATCAATCTGCTCACTCTTTTGGCCGGGCCAGCGATTGTATTCATGTTTACGATGCTCGCCGCGATTTATCCGGCCGTGAGGTTGCGTTGGCAGAATCCGGTTGACGCAATGAGGGTTGCCTGATGCACCTCTTTGGTATTTTGTTACGACTGGCCTGGCGCAACTTGTGGCGCAACCATCGTCGTACGATCATTATGCTCGGCGCCATAGGCGTCGGTGTGTGGGCGATGATCTTCATGACGGCGCTGACGCGCGGCATGGTCGATCAAATGATTACCGATAGCATCGGAGTATTGCCCGGCCACGTGCAAATGCATCACCCGGACTATCGGGATGACCCGAGTATCTCCAATCGCGTTTCGATTTCGGATGCAGCTCTTAATGAGAAGTTCGATGACGCCGACTTCGAGGCATGGGCAAGTCGAGTGAGAGTGCCCGCTGTAATCACCAGTGAACGCGAGTCGCGAGGCGTCACTTTACTCGGTGTTGATCCTGCCGCCGAGCGCGACATCTCTTTTTTCGATTACGACGAAGTGGAAGGACGATTTCTGGAGAGCGCATCCGATCAGGGTATCGTGATAGGCAAGAGGCTGGCGGAAACGCTGGAAACCGAAATCGGTAAACGCATTGTCTTGATGAGTCAGGACCCAGAAAACGATATTGCAGATCGCGGATTCAGAATCGTCGGACTCTACTCTGCCAATACCAAGGCCATCGAACAGGCATACGCTTATATCGGCAAAACGACGGCGCAGAAGATGTTGCGTGTTGATGACGCAACGACAGAGGTCGTTTTTCTTGGTGAGGATTACAGGAATGTTGAGCCGGTCTATGAAGCAGTAACGAGTGCAGTAGACGATACCGTCCTCGTGCAGCGCTGGTTCGACATCGACACCTATCTTGGAACCATGCTTGGCGTCATGGATGGGTTCGTGCTCGTCTGGGTCGTAGTGATTTTCCTGGCCTTGTCCTTCGGCCTGGTCAATACGCTGGTCATGGCGGTGTTCGAACGTGTTCGCGAAATTGGCCTGATGCTCGCGTTGGGCATGAAACCGGCGAGCATTTTGGGTCAGATATTGATCGAGTCGATGTTCTTGCTGGCACTGGGTCTGGCTGTTGGCAACTTTCTTGCCTGGGCCACCATCGTGCCGTTGCAGGATGGCATCGATATTTCAGTTGTCGCAGAGGGCATGGAAATGTGGGGAGCGTCGAGCATGCTTTACCCGAAGTTGTATGCCAGTGACATGATTCTCGCCAGCGGTGTCGTGCTGCTACTCGGGTTCCTGGCGAGTCTTTCACCTGCCTGGCGGGCATCGAGGTACGAGCCCGTCGAAGCCATAACAAAGGTCTGAAAATGAGTGCTGTTCGTTGTGTGAATTTATGCAAAACCTACCGTCAGGGTGATCAGGACATCAAGGCGCTGGATCACGTTAGCATCGAGATCGATGAGGGCGATTTCGTTTGCCTGTCGGCGCCATCGGGTGGCGGCAAGACAACGCTGCTAAATGCCATCGGTGGTCTGGATATTCCGGACAGTGGCGAGGTTTATGTCGCGGGCGGACGCATCGATAATCTGAGTAAGGGTGAGTTGGCCGATCTTCGCCTGAAGCAAATAGGCTTCGTTTTTCAGGCGTATAACCTGATTCCCGTTTTGACGGCCCGTGAAAACGTTGAATTCGTCATGCAAGTGCAGGGCGTTCCGTCTGCTGAAAGAAGAGATAAGTCCAATGCAATTCTAAAAGAGGTCGGTCTTGAGGGCCTCGAAACCCGGAGGCCGGGGGAGATGTCAGGAGGTCAGCAACAGCGCGTCGCTGTCGCGAGGGCAATTGCTTCAAGGCCGGCACTGGTACTTGCCGATGAGCCAACCGCAAATCTGGATTCGAAAACAGCCGATGAGTTGATGGAGCTGTTTACGCAGCTCAACAAACATCACAACACGACTTTTGTAATCGCAACCCACGACCAACGTGTAATGACCTACGCCGGGCGCTTGATCCGTATGCTCGACGGACGGATCGTCGATGACATTGATCAGCGCGCTGCCTAGGCTTCTCCTATTGCTGATCGCCTGCCCCGCGCTGGCGGTTGCAGCCGATGGAAAAACTGAATTCGGAGGCCATACGAAGCTGCGTTTCGTTGGGCAGAGCTATCCTTCGGACAGCTTGTTTGGCGATTTGTTCGGCGACAGCTCGTTCGATACTCAGGGCGATCTCAGATTAAACCTGGAGCATCGTCAGGCCGGGTGGACATTCAATACGAGCTATCAACTGGCTGCGCTTAACGGCGAGACGTTCACATTGCCCGATGACAGTCGGCGACTCTTCGACCTTACATCCGTCATTGATCAGGGCACCGAATCGGCATTGGCGCATCGGCTTGATCGACTCTGGGTCGGTTATACCAGCGAAAGGGCTGTCGTCCGCTTCGGACGGCAGGCGCTGTCGTGGGGTAATGGAATATTTTACGCGCCCATGGACCTTGTAAATCCGTTCGACCCGGCGGCGGTCGATACAGAATACAAGGCGGGCGATGACATGTTGTATCTGCAATATCTGCGAGAAAGTGGAGCGGATATTCAGGGTGCTTATGTAGTCCGCCGAAATTTTCTGAGCGGCGATGTGGACGACGATGCTGCGACAATCACGACGAAGTACCACGGCTTCAGAGGCGAAGGAGAGTTCGATGTGCTGGTTGCACGTCATTATGGCGACAATGTTCTGGGACTCGGGGCGAGTCACGCCATGGGTGGCGCAAACTGGGGCGGTGACCTGGTCGTCACGGATACCGACCTCGATACCGTCTTACAACTATCAACAAACCTGAGCTACTCATGGAGCTGGGCCGGAAAAAACATGAGTGGCATAGTTGAGTATCACTTCAATGGCTTCGGGCAGCGATCGGGCAGCTATGATCCATTGTCGCTGGCCGGAAACCCGGATCTCTTGTTGCGCCTCAGTCGTGGTGAAAGTTTTACCGTGGGGCGACACTATCTGGCCGGCAGTGTTTTGATTGAGATGACGCCGTTGTGGAGTGTTTCTCCAACCTTGCTAATGAATGCCAGCGACCCGAGTGGGCTGCTCCAGTTAGTCACCAATTACAGTTTGTCGGACAACATGACGTTGTTGGGCAGCCTGAATATTCCGTTGGGCAGTAATGGCAGTGAGTTTGGCGGAATTGATTCGGGGATATCAGGACGGTACTTTTCCACAGATGTCGGGGTGTTTGCTCAGTGGGCGTGGTATTTCTAGCAGCAATTGGCCAAAGCCGGTCATTACGGATAGAGCTTCTTAAGAAATCTTTCCATGTGTTTGTCGGTTCGATCCAGCGGTACTTTGTCTTTGTGAAACCACCGGACGCTGTGAAATTCGGACGTATCGAAAACTAACTCGGCAAAGCGATCACCTCGCAGGGCATACCAGATCGAGACGTCAATGTGTCCAGCTGTTTTTCCGACAGTTTCCGTTATGGTTAGAAAAAGCGGTTGATCCCGGAGAAATTCCCCGTCAATCGATAACTCTTCTTTTGCCTCTCGCAAAGCGGTAGTTCTGGGGTGTTCTCCGGGTTCTACATGCCCGCCGGTCGGCAACCACAATTCTGCGTTGATGTGATCTACGAGCAGGATATGTTCACCATCAACGACGGCAAAATAGGAGATCAGGTGCTTCGGTGGAGTCGCGGGCTTTTCCAGTCTGCAAATCTCGGTGCCGGAATCGATCCATGAGAGCACGTCCATCCTGGACGCGTGCTCTAACTCATCAAGTGGCTCGATTCGTTCGACCTCTTTTCGAATTTCTGCCCTTTGATGGGTCGCGTTAATGAAGATAGGCCGGCGGCGGTGGCTCGGAAACTTTGTTTTCCGCATCGCACAATAATCCTCCCGCGGGAGGAATTTCGAGCACCCTGGAAAGATCTTCATCTATCGTGTCTTTAGGACTGTAACCGAACTCCGGAACAGCAATACCATCAGGTCTGAGGAAGCTCCATCGGTCCTGAAAGTCTTTCTCGATCCGAAAGCCGCCTTCGTGCACCAGTGTGTGGTGCTTCGTGCACAGCAGCATGAGGTTTTCGAGACTCGTTTCACCACCGTTCGACCAGTGGTTGACGTGGTGATGGTGCAAGAACCTCTTGTTGTGGCAGCCCGGGAAAGTACAGCCGTTATGATCCCTTGCCCTCACAGCCCTTTGCAGCGCCGTTGGCACGATGCGACTCTTTCGGCCAATGCTAAGCGGCATACCCTTGTCGTCCTCGGTAATCACCACTGCATGGCTGTCACAGCAGAGCCGTTTCATTGATTCAATCGGTAAAGCAGAGCGTCCCTCGCCACCGGCGAGGGCGGACTGGTCAACGTGTACCGTGACCAGGTAGTTGTCGTTGCCATTACTATGACCCTCGCTGTTGCTACCCGACAAGTACGTTCCCAGCATATTCACAAAGGCATCGGCTTGTCGTGCTGACCAGGACGTATCC
>JAJFKR010000042.1 GCA_021773095.1 Woeseiaceae bacterium
ACATTCGGGTATCAAGACCGGTACTCAGAATACCGACATCAACCATCACACGTCGCCGGAGAATTCCGCGACCTACTAAACTATTGGCACCTCGGAAGAAAATTCACCGACACACCAACCCTTAACAATGACTTCGTATCATGCGATCCAGGCAAAAGGATATTTGCCGAACAAACACAACATTCGATGTGGATCATGGCATCCAATTCAATACAAGCAAGACGAATGGTTACAAAAAAGACAATAGGTAAAATCATCTAAGAAACAGAAAGGGAAAAACAATGGCTAAATACAACGAATTCGGAGAACAAATTCCTGATCAAAGACCGATCGAATTACCATTGAACTATAAAGCTCCAGAAACATTACAACAAACAATTCAAAGAATGATTCAGGTTGAATCATTTAGAGCCGGTCAAAACGGCTTAGAAACAGAAGAAGAAGCAGACGATTTCGACTGCGATGACGAAATCGAATTTACATCACAATACGAATTTACAGAAATGGAGATAGAACATGTCCCCTCTTCACATGTGGAACGAAAAGCCGAAGAAAAGACGGCGGAAAAAAACGAAGTGGCAGAAAACGAAGAAAATCTTGCGACAGCTAATTCATAATATATACTTGATATATATTATGCCAGGTGACACACATGGCCAAAAAACCAAAAAAAATAACGAGACCCAAGTCGAGGAAACTGGGCGTGACACCCAAGGAACTGATAAGGAACTTATCGCCCCAGTTTAAAACAACAATACAAAAAAAATTAAAAGAGCTAATGAGGGGACCTTCTGGTCCCCAAGCTCTTGCCCTGTCGAACAAAGTAAGACGGTTCCCTACAACACTAGGCATACAAATACCAAAAAAGGAGAAAAAAAATGACAGAAATAACAGATTTACCTACAGTTATCGGACATCCAGAGATCGACTACCTACCCTTAAAACTTCACGACACCATTGTAATCTTAGAAGGGATCGCAGACGATTCCTATTCAGCAAAAATATCGCTGGAAATGGACTACGACGGAGTCCAGGTAAAAATAACACTTATGAACGAACTAGTGAAAGTCTAAAAAGCTGTAAAGGAGCAAAAAAATAATGGCACTCTTAACCGGAGCAGCATTAGCCGCAGGCGCATCATTGATCGGTAGTGGAATCTCAGCAGGAGCCAATATCTATCAAGGAGTAAAAAACAGACAACTACAAAGAGAATTTTTTAATAGAAATCTTGAATGGCAAGATACACTTTCAAAAACTTCAATACAAAGAAGGACTGCGGATGCAAAAAAAGCGGGGCTACACCCACTCTTCGCACTCGGAGCAAACGTCTCCGGAGGCCAACCAATACAAGTTTCCGGAGGAAACGATAACTCAATAGCCAACGCAGGACAAGGAATTGGAACAGCAGTTAGCAGAATGCTCGACCAAAACGGCAAACAAGCTCAAGCCCTACAATTAAAACTACTTGAAACACAAATCGGGGAATCCGATGCTCGGAAACAACTACTACTCAGCGAAGCTGCAAGAAATAATCAGGCTGGAAAATCAGGATTAGGAATACAACAAGAACTACCCCCAGGAAATGTAACAGTAGGAGAACTCCAACAAGTAGCCCCAGACTCAGCCGGACTGATAAACGTCCAACCAACACCACAAAAAACACATAAGAAAAACCGACCTGGAATCCTAGCCGGTGAAAACGCAGGTTTCCAAGAATTCGTACTACCAGGCGGTCAACCAATTCAGCTACCCGCATCAGAGGAGGGTTCCCTTTCCGAAGTACTAGAAGCAGTACCTCTATATATGTGGCCAGGAATAATTAGATATAACTCCAAATTTTATGGAGATCCCTGGACTAATGACTTTCGAGACTTTACCATGTTCGGAAAAACAAGTAAAAATAAATATCCACGTGCGAAAGATAAAAAACCAAACAGAATGTTCAAAACCAAATAGAAAGGAGGTGATAAAAATGCGATTCGCAAAACGTCGAAGATCCTCACCACGAATTTCTCGTAGGCGAACAACCTTTAACCGGCGACGGAAAACGTCAAGAAGGAGATCTGGAAGTCTGCGCCGAGGAATTAGAATCGGACACCGGATGTAAAACTATGCTCTGTGAAAAACCCTATTGCAAGGGCATTATGGAGTACCCATGCGGACAATGCGGACCCTGTTTAAAAAACAGGGCTCGCACATGGGTAGCCCGACTCCTACTAGAAGCCCAAGACCACGAACACGCTTGTTTCATCACTTTAACCTACTCGCCAGAGAGTGAGCCTGAACATGGGAGCCTTAATAAAAGACATCTACAAACATTCCTCAAAAGAGTCCGTAAAGAAGTATTTCCTCGTCGAATACGCTACTACGCATGCGGCGAATATGGGGATAAATCAGAACGACCACACTACCATGCTATCCTATTTGGAATCTCGCCTACAGAAGAAGATACAATCCGAAAATGCTGGCCTCAAGGATTCACAGTTACCGGAACAGCAGAACCTAAATCTATGGCCTACGTAGCACAATATGTACAAAAAAAAGCAGGAAAAAAATCTTGGCATCCCCTCTTAAAAGGGGTGAGAACCCCCGAATTTCAATGCATGTCGTTAAAACCCGGACTCGGATACGGCAGTGTAAACACCTTCAAAAAATCCCTAGAAACTACCTCAGGAAAATACGTCGATGTGCAAGACATATCACACATCAGAATGGCAAATAATAAATATCCTTTAGGTAGATATCTCAAAGAAAAATTACGTAACACAATGGGGGTTGAAAAAAAAGAAAGGAAAGAGTATAATAGAAAAACAATGTACAAAATAGCAGGAAAACAAGCACACCAAAATGTTACTCAATATCAAAAAGAAAGAAAATCAAAAGTACAACAACAACCATCTTTAACAAAAGGGAAAACAATATGAAAAGACACAAACATTCATTATCCAACTACAAGTTACTGACAGGAGACATGGGAAAACTCATACCTGTCGGATGCATGGAAGCACTACCAGGAGATACCTTTCAAGGCTCCACTTCACTACTCCTACGCATGTCACCATTACTTGCTCCCGTCATGCATCCAATCTCCGTTAGAATCCATCACTGGTTTGTCCCAAACAGAATTATCTACAGTGGATGGGAAGACTTCATCACCGGAGGTCCAGACGGAACAGGCTCAACCGTTCCTTATCCAACCAATGCTGGGATACTCACCCCAACATCCGGCTCATTACTCGATTATCTCGGTGTACCACTTAGAGCACACCCAGCCGGAACACTTTCAATGCTACCTATCTATGCTTACAACAAAATATTCAACGAATTCTACAGAGATGAAGATCTAACCTCAGAATCAGCCGAAGAAAATACAGGCTTACAAGAAATAGCCTGGGAAAAAGACTACTTTACCTCAGCAAGGCCCTGGTCACAAAAAGGCCCCGCTATCACAGTACCAATCGGAGACTCTGCTCCTATTCATCATAACGCCCCAGGTGGAGCAGATGTATCAGTATATTCAGACGTTGCCGCAGCACAAAGAAAGCTCGGTTCAGGAGCACTCTATGTAATTAATGACGGCGCAGCCGGAGATGTAGCAAACCAACTTTATGCAGACCTTTCCGGAGCATCAGCGGCAGACATCAACGAATTCCGAAGAGCCTTTGCTCTTCAACGCTATCAAGAAGCACGAGCACAATACGGATCACGTTACACAGAATACCTAAGATACCTCGGCATTAAATCCTCAGACGCTCGCCTTAACAGACCAGAATATTTAGGCGGCGGTAAACAAGTCGTAGCCTTTAGCGAAGTACTTAGAACAGGAGAATCAACCGGATCAACCGGACCTATCGGCGAACTTAAAGGCCACGGTATCGCCGCACTCAGATCCAACAGATTCCGATACTTCTGCGAAGAACACGGTCAAATTTTCAGCTTACTTTCAGTTAGACCACGAACCATGTACCAAGATGGAATTCATAAAATGTGGTCCCGTAGAACAAAAGAAGACTACTATCAAAAAGAATTAGAGCTTATCGGACAACAAGAAATTAAAAACTCAGAAATCTACTCAAAAGGTGATGCATCCGACATCGTGACATTCGGGTATCAAGACCGGTACTCAGAATACCGACATCAACCATCACACGTCGCCGGAGAATTCCGCGACCTACTAAACTATTGGCACCTCGGAAGAAAATTCACCGACACACCAACCCTTAACAATGACTTCGTATCA
>JAJFKR010000006.1 GCA_021773095.1 Woeseiaceae bacterium
GCTATCCATGATTGCCAGTGCCGCATCTGCTTCGTCATACACAGCACGAATATGTGTCTCTTGAGCAGTCGCAAGACGGCAAGCTACAAGCAGAAGGAAAGAGATGACAAGAACTGATCTTTTCATAATATTTGGAGGTACTGACAAGTTAACTACTCAGCCGAAGCAAATTCGGGTGCGATCCTCAGGGTGCGGATTCACTCGAATCCAGGCGTACTTTTAGATATTTCTCGAAACTTGGTTTGTCGTCCCGGCAAAGCACTGTTTGGATCCAGGCTTCACTTTCAAAAGCTATTACTCTTAATTCGTGCACGCACGCAATCAAGGATTTGTCAGGTTCTACAGATATGGAACCCGGTTTATCGAGAGGAGACGAAAATAACTTTTGATGAATAATGTCCCCCATTTCCCACCAGTCCAGCAGGTACCAATTTCGCATTGTTCCATGATGAATAACCAGGAAACCAACACCATAACGTTGTTCTGTCAAAGCAGGCTGTGGTAAGTGCGATAACACGGTATTCATTCCCTCTGACACAGCCCCCTCAGTATGGGGGTTTGATTTCGCAGAAATTTCATAAACCTTAATGCGCCAACCATTCGAGTGAGCCTGTTCTATGAATTTTATAGGTCGAACACCATACGGATCGAAACTGTGCATTTTCACTTGCCCAGGAACTGATTGATACGATCCCCGATTTCATCCGGCTTTTCATCTATCAGCCAATGGCCGGCGTCCTTGATCCAGACTAGCTCTGCATGCGGAATTGCTTCCGCCAGCTTCGGGGCATATTCCGGTTTTTGGAAGGGATCCTTGTCACCCCACAGCACTAGCGTCTGATGCGGAAGGTGCTTAAGCTCGTCGGCAATAGACTGGGTGTATTCCTTGTTCAGCCGCCTAAGATTGCGAAAAAATGCCCGCTTGCCGTCTTCGGTTGACCAGGGCGCTAGATAAAGATCGATGACATCATCGGTCATTGCACTTTTGTTAACTACGCCGTTCGGCATAAAGCCTCGCATCATGCCAACGAAGTCGCTAAGGCTCATCGCGGTGTCAGCGCCCGGCTGCTGTAGCGGCTCAAATTCTGGAATGGGCCACGAGTCGAAACAAACACTGTCCATAAGAACGAGCTTCCGAATCTTCTCCGGATAATTGACAGCAATCAACTGTGCGACGCCGCCTCCAACATCATGTGCTACAACATCAGCTCTTCGCACCCCCAGGGAGTCCATCAACTGAATGATCATGCGGCTTTGAGCATTTATTGATACATCGGCACTTTCTGGTTTCCCGGATTCGCCATAATTGAGCAGGTCCGGAGCGATTACACGATGATTTGTGGCAAGTTGCGGAATAATATCTCGCCACATCAGGCTGTTGGTTGGTATCCCGTGAATTAGAATCACCGGGCTACCCTCGCCCTGTTCCCGAAAAGCAATCTTGTGCCCGTCAATGTACGTATGGTGTTCTGTAATTTTAGTGCTCATAACATTCTCCTCAAAGTGGTGCCAGTTCAAAGTACGTTCAACGTTACTGAACGATCGCAGTGAGAGTAAGATAGGTTTAGGTCAAATCACTATGCACAGTCAGCAACAATGGTGGATCAGAGCGAAAAGGGTCAATACCAACAAGATCAGAACACCGACGCTAAACACGCTTCGTCGTAGTGGTACATAGTTCGAGCCTGTGTGAATGACAGCGTGGGCGATGCGCGTCGCGACAAACAACCACGATATGACGTGGACGAAGGCACTGACAGCGCCCAGGCCCCACAAGATGAATGTCAACACATAGAACAGCACCGGTATTTCAAATTGGTTACGAATGCAGTTATTGATTTTGAGGACACTCTCTGGCCAGGCATCGTCAAAAAGTGCTCGCCGATTTTCATCTACCTCTTCTCTGCGTGAAGCTCTGGACTTGGCGATCGCTAAATGGGCATAGAGAGCAATGACAAGTGTGATTTGAACGAGGACCGGCAGGAATACTAAATTCTGCTTCATCTGGACATCCATCGGTCAGATACAGGACGGTTCAAGTTCGTCTCAGAGCATTAGCTCGCCAGCCTCGTTGCGGCGGGGGCCCATGCCATGGATTCAAACGCATCATCCAGCGGGGTGTCAGCCATGTGGTTTGTGTAGTTGCTAAGCGTCTTAAAAGTGACACCGAGGACAACTTCCAGTATCTGGGCTTTCGTATAGCCTGCGCCAAGAAATGCAATCACGTCCGACTCAGTCACCCAGCCACGCTTTTCAACGACGGTAATGGCAAAGACCCGAAGCGCCTGCAACTTGCTGTCTGCGATCGGCTGGTCATTTCGAATTGCGTCAATAACGTCGTCGGGCACTTTCTGCATGCCGGCGACAACGGAATGCGCGGCAACGCAGTAGCTGCATCCATTCAACCGACTGACAGCAAGAATGATGAGTTGGCGTTCTGTCGCTGAAAATGAAGACTCGTCAAAGATCTTGCCCAGGCTCATATACGCGCGCAACGTGGCGGGCGACTCGGCAAAAACGCCATAGAGGTTCGGAATGAATCCATAGGCCTTTTCAATCTCGCCTAGCATCTCGGCGGCCGGTGCTTGAGCTGTCTGAGTTGTATGTATGTCAAAGATATTCATGTTGTTCTCCTGTCATTTGACAGCTTAATTGCTCCGCGACAAAGTCGCGTGTGTAGGTTCCAATCCGGAACTTGTGCAATTTCGTTGCCGGGCCTGGCGGCCCGGCAACAGTTTTTGCGCACTCATTATTCGTCGCCGGGTTGCCACTCTTGCAGGCCGTGGATTGCCGTAACGTCGCGAATGACATCAGCAAATGTGCGCTCCGGAACAAATTTGAAATCATTCCAGCGCGCAACACCAAGTTCGATCGTAAATTCTTCGAGATCATGCGGCCTCGACGTCTCGACAACCCAAACAAGGGTGTGCTCGAGCCCGGAGTGGTACATATCTACTATGTTAGTGACTCCGTATTTCTCCATCAGCGGTGCAAGATCCGTCTTACTGATCGTGATGACTTCTTTTGCGGTTTCGCGATTGTTGACAGGGCAGTCGTGCCTGTTATGTGCGCCGTAGATTCCCCACAATGTCGGCTCTGCCTCTGCAGAGGCGTTTCCGGCATAGAGCGGCAACAGCGCGCAAAGTGATGTAGCTATGATGTGCTTGATTTTCATGATTACTCTCCAGTTTCAGTTCTGATTAACTTGCTTAATGTTCGATCTACAAAAAATAGGATTAGCGCAGGTCTAATTTCCGGCACTTTTTCTAATCTCCGCGTGAGCGATCGGCCCGCGCTTCAAATTCGGATTCCGTATACCTTGGTGTGATGTGCTGTGGGCAATTCCAGTCAAACGCAACTACATCAATAAATACGACACGCTCTACCCGCGCCCTGTAGCGCGGTAACTCCACCTGCGCCAGGTCGGTGACCTCACCCGAACGTCCGTCTTCTACACGCATGTGGCCGAGAAGTTTCAGTCGACGGCGATTGGGATAGTCGATCAGAATCAACGAGCAGCGATCGTTCTTCGAGACATTTCCGGCACTGATCAACTGTGTATTGCCACGGAAATCCGCGTAGGCAAGTTGATTCGGCCCAAGGATCTTCAAGAAGCCAGGTGGGCCACCGCGGTGCTGCACGTAAGGCCAATCCGTCTCGCTAACTGTTGCAAGGTAAAAAGTGTCGCGCTGTGCAATAAATTCGGTTTCTCGCGGAGTGAGCTGGTCATTCGGGCCGTAGTTTTCCTGTAAACGTTGGTTATGAGTGCGCGACCCAAAACGTTCCTGAGCGACCTTTACGCTGTCAGTAAATGTGATGTCTGCGAATCGATGAGTCATGATTACTTTCTCTTCTTGAAAAGATACGGCCGCATAATGGGCGGCTCTAGTTCGCGGCCAATGTGTTACTGCAATGATCAGTCATGTCGCAAAACGTCATGTAGCCGTCCCTATCGAATTCCCAGTGTTCAATGCCGTGACTTCGATACCACTGACCGGATTCGGCGTGTTGCCATGCGTAATCAAAGCGCACAGAAATTCGATTGTCGGTAAAGGCCCAAAGCTCTCTTGTTGGTCGGTCGTGCAATTCAATCGCCCATTTGCGCTTGAGGAAGTATTCAATCGCCGCTCGACCTTGAAATAGCTCCTCGCGGCTTTGCCAAACGCAATCCGGTGAATACGTTTGTGCGACTTTCCTAGCATTTTGCGTGATCCACGCTTTCTCAGTGGCTTGAACCTTTGCCAGCGCCGTGTCGCGTGTAAACGGCGGAATTGGATGGCGTCGCATATAGATACTTCCTGCATTTCTGTTATGTTTATCAAGCTGTTTCTCCGGTCTAAAGAGCTAGTAAAGCTAGGTCAAAATCATGGAAAGCGAAGGTCTGGGTACCGTTGTAGGCTTTCTTAAGATCCTAGACAAACGAAGATTTCTCGCGCAGACTTAGAAAAACTAAGGTGAGTCCATGCCCCGACGAATGTATCCATTGAATGCGCTGCGTGCGTTCGAAGCCGCTGCGCGTCATCTCAGCTTTGTGAAAGCGTCCGAAGAATTGTCGGTAACTCCGGCGGCAGTTAGTCATCAGGTAAAAAGGCTGGAGGAGTACCTGGGCCTGCCGCTATTCCGGCGTTTGCGGCGCGGCTTGTTGCTGACGGAATCCGGACAGTCGCTGTTGTCCGAGTTACGCGAGGTATTTCTGGGTTTGGACAACGCTATGGAGCGAGTGATCGATAGTGGCTCCCGTGGAACAATCACCTTAAGTGTTGCCCCAACTTTCGCTGTTATGTGGCTGATCCCGCGTTTGCAGAAATTCTATACGCTACATCCGGATATCGACGTGAGAATCTCGACTGGCCTCGGTCTAGTCGACTTTCAGCGCGATGACTTTGACGCGGCAATTAGACTTGGCAGCGGACATTGGTTTGGTCTGGAAGCGATTAAGCTATTTGACGAGTCGGTTACACCCATGTGTAGCCCTCGTTTGCTTGAGGGGCCGGATGCGCTAAAGAGTCCGGATGATCTCCGCAAGCATGTGCTACTGCACAATCATTCTATGGACTACGACCCTGATGCGCCTACTTGGAAGACATGGCTGGAAGCGGCGGGGGCGAGCGGTGTGAATGCTTCGCGAGGCACGCATTTCAGCCTGCCTGACCACGGTCTGCAGGCCAGCATTGATGGCGCGGGCGTCGTATTGGGTTGGCGTTCTCTCGCGGCGAAAGACGTCGCGGCGGGACGCGTTGTAGAACCATTCGATCTTACCCTGTCTCTCGGGTCCAGCTTCTACCTGGTCTATCCGGAAGCGCACTCTCTCAGGCCGAACATTGCAGCCCTCCGGGATTGGTTAATGCAGGAAGTCCGAGAGAATTAGTGTGGGTCGGACCGAATTACAATATCGCGAAATGCGAATCGACCCTATTGCTAAATCTTACAAGTTGAGATGCGGGACTTTTGCGTGTTTCAGCTGTGCATTGTTGTGCAGGGTTGGGCGAATAATGCAACGGACGCACAGCGACTTCTTTAGTTAATACAATTACTTACAGTTCATTGATCTAACTTCGAACCAGGTGGTCGGGAGTTCGAATCTCTCCGGGCGCGCCATTTTTGATAAAAAATCAAGGGTTTATCTTTTGGGGATAAACCTTTTGTTTTACCAACGTAGCTCTATCGTAGCTCCAGAAGTTACGTTATCCCATCCCGTTCAATTCGAGCCGCCGCGCCCGACAAATGCTGCGGTGCCAGATGGGCATACGGCAACACCATGTCGTACTGTTCGGTGGTTGTGCTTCAATCTGAGCAGTCGAGCTATCGAGGATCTGACTGCGGAGCGGGAATCGCTGTCAGCTAGGAATCGACACGATTGTGGTATAACAAGTTCGACCCCGTGTACGCGAAGCGACGTCGAGACCGTGCAGCAGCAATGCGCTTGTCTAATCGGCTATCATACGCAGCTGGCAATGAACCGAGACGAATCGTCACAGATACGCTGCGCAGTTATGGCGTCATTCATCGAGAGCTTATCCCTGAAACAATCCACGACATGTCACAGTACGCCAACATTTGAGCTGAGCCTTCTCATCAGCCAACGTGGGTCAGAGAGCGCGGCATTCGATTTCGGCCGAACACTACCAAAATATTCAGGCAACGCGCATTTATGTCTCGGAGGCTTGCCGCGGCCATCTAGCACGCACTTTCGAAGAGAACCGTCCAACGCGGAACGTTGATTTGTTAGTACGGCCGCCGGTCCTAAAGTAGCGTTAAGGCCTGCTGAAACCATGTATGGATTGATTCGGACCGTGGGACGATGGAGGATGTAGAGGTGCCATGTTGAATACGAAATTGACTCCAGAACGGTCGGCTGCAACTCATGTTCGAGATGAGCAGATTCGGATGCTGTACGTACAATCCCCCCTGCTCTTCGGCGGAATAATTTTCTTGATCGCCGTAACCTCATGGTATCTGTGGGATGGCGTTTCGAAATCGGCTCTGATGACATGGGTAGGCGTGAACCTTGCCCTGACAACCGCTCGTGTTGGCATTGTAGTAGCTTTCGCACGACGCCAGAAAGGGTCACATGAGGCGGTGCACTGGGCACGATGGTCAACGTTGATGTCGGGTATTTCAGGTACAGTTTGGGGCTCACTGGCATTGTGGGCATTGAACCCCGATTCGATCGCGAATGTCATATTCATTGTGACCGTACTCAGTTCGATGACGGCGGCAAGTCTAATTGCGCTGGCAGCATGGTTGCCGGCGTACAATTCTTATACATTTAGCTCTCTTTCTCTTTTGATTTTTGGCCTGCTGGCAGCCAATGACACTGCGTTTCGTTTGCTCGCGGTACTCATTATTGCACTCTTGATAGTGCATTCGTTGTTTGCAATCAATGTAAACCGAAGTATTCGTGAGACGCTCCGGTTGCGATTCGAGAATCTGGAGCTGCTACAGAGCCTCAAACGGCAAAACGAGATTGCGGTGAAGGCGAGTCTCGACAAGTCTGTCTTTCTGGCCGCTGCCAGTCACGATCTCAGGCAACCACTGCATGCGTTGGATCTTTTTTTGACCTCAATGCAAGGGTCAAAAACACTGGCTGAACAGTTTGAGTTGGTGGAAAAAGCGCGTTTATCCAGTCGAACGTTAGGCGAGCTACTGAACGCATTGCTTGACGCTTCGAGACTGGATGCCGGCGCAGTGTCACCCAAGGAATCCGGTTTCTCGATCAGTCCGATATTGAAGACGCTAAGCTCAGAGTTTGAAGGGCGTGCGAGAAAATCTGGTCTGCAATTGCGTGTTCGCCCTTGCGATACCAACGTACATTCGGACCCGGTGCTTTTGGGAAGAATGATCCGAAACCTCGTCGCGAATGCTCTGCAATATACTATCGCTGGCGGCGTTCTTGTCGCCTGCAGAAGGCGCGGGCCTCTCTTGAGAGTAGAAGTTTGGGATACGGGAATCGGCATTGGTGAGGGCGATCAAGAATGTATATTCGACGAGTTTTTTCAACTTGGCAATCAGGAACGCGATCGAAACAAAGGTCTGGGTATGGGTCTTGCGATTGTCAGACGACTATCGATCCTGCTGCGGCACCCGGTCACAGTGCATAGCATACCCGGCAAGGGTTCTTGCTTCCGGGTGGAAGTGCCGGTGGTCTCTATGCCGACACCCGAATCGTTGTCGCTGCCTGGAGATGACGATGCCCCCGGTACCGATATCGCGGGTACCTTCGTCATCTTAATCGACGACGATAGACAGGTTCGAGAAGGGATGCGAATCCTGTTGAGAAAATGGGACTGTGAAGTCCTGCTTGCGGTGGACGCTGAATCGTTGCTCGAAGAATTGATGAGCGCGGAGTATTCTGCACCCGACATCATCATTTCCGACTTTCGCCTCCCTGGTGATTGCGATGGCATCGATACAGTGATTGAAGTTCGTCGCAAGTTTGGGCGCGACATACCGGCAATTATTGTAACCGGAGACACGGGTGCCGGGACAATAAAGAAAGTAGATCAAGCTGGCTGCAGCGTCCTCTTTAAGCCGGTGACAGGAAAAGCCTTGCGTACGGCGATTGCTCTGAATTGCAATCGCTAAGCGTTCCCAAGGTGGAGCAATTCGCGTGCCGCCATGCCGGCCTGTGTCCGATTATCGACATGTAACTTACTGAGTATCGTACTGACGTACTGTTTTACCGTCCCCTCGGTTAGCGACATTCGTGAGGCGATCTGTTTGTTAGTGGCGCCGACAGCCAGCAAGGCAAGAATATCCAATTGACTGTCAGTAAAATCAGGTGCGGCGGATATGTCTCTCTCGATTAGCTTGTGCGGTACGAAAGTCTCGCCATTCATCACTCGAAGTATGGACCTCATGATCGTTTCACCGCTGGCGGATTTGGGCACGTAACCTGCAGCACCACAATCCAAACAAGCACGAATAGTTGCCGGATTTTCCTCCGCCGAGACCACGATGACGCGCGTAGTTCCGGTTCTTTCGCACAGATCCCTAACACTTACCACACCCTGCATGCCTGGCATATCCAGATCAAGAAGAAGGATGTCGTACGAATCACGCCGACGCAACGCTCGATCGACGTCGCCAAAGGAACCAACGGTGTCTATCCTGAATGCACTATCAGAGCGCTCAATCCACACTCGAAGCGAATCGCGGAATAGTTCGTGATCGTCTGCAATAAGAATATGTTTCATCAGTCGAAAACCAATTCAAGAATCTTGTGCGATTGTACAAATCATGCTCGTGCCGGTCCGAATCACTTACTTTCGTTAATTATCTTTCTGTTATCTCTGGTGTAGCGTGCACAGAACAGCATACGAAATCCTGTGGCGGAGAAAGATAATGAAAATGTTCCCAAAGCAGATTCTCCGCTTGTTAGTCCTTGTAGCTTGCCAATCCCTCGCTGTCGCCGGATGCGACGGTACCAATGACGTTGGAGCCGAAACCCGCGATTCAACAATAACAGCAGGCGAATTCTCGAAAACGGCGGGTGAAGTTACAGTGACTACCTCACCGGTCATTGAGACCTACGGCCTGCACGAGATAAGAAGCCTCGTTACAAAGATACATTACCATCCGGGCCCGGGAAGTTTCGACTTTCCGGCTGAGTCGGACGTTAACGAAGTCATCGAGGTTTCGCAGACTGTGATGCCCGATAATGGATTGGGCTTGAAGCCTACGTTTGATGAAATCACTCTGGACACGTCTGCCGAGTTTCGCACGGCGTTCCAGCAGGAGTTCGTGCCCAGCGCGCTTGGCGAATTCCGGGTTACAACAACCGTCAAAATTGCCAGCAAGGAATTGTCGTCAAGCTCGACGACTCTGATCAAAGTTGTGTCTCCGGAACTCATTGGAGAGGCTCGACTTGAGGCCGGTGAAAGATTGCTCGACGGTGAGTCGCTGCAGCTTGGAAAAAAATACCTGATTATGCATGAGGGTACCCTCGAGCTGTGGACCCGCGGCGCGAGGGCCTGGCACTGGTCGTCGCCAATCCCAATCGTCAACGAACCGGGCGCTTATCTGGAAATGCAGAATGACGGCAATCTCGTCATCTACGCTGCGGACGGGCGTGTCGTCTGGGCTACGGGAACAAACCTTACAATGCCGCTGGGTGCGATCCCGCACCTGAAATTGCAGATCGACGGCAATGTTGTGGTGGCGTACACGAGGCACGTGCCAGTCGTTACTCCTGATAATCCGCTAGACGGCGTGCTCTGGGACACGCATACGCATGGGTTCAGCTGGATGGAGCGAATGGACTATGTAATTGCCGATATTCCATTGCGCGAGCTGGCGATACCCGGGACGCACGAGTCTGCGACCTACGATCTGGACAGAAACAGATGGGCCGATGACGGCAACATCACTGAAGGCGAGTGGGACAAAGCTACAAAAGCACGGCCAAGCTGGATAGAGCGCTGGGCGACGGCGCAAGAGGAGGATATATTCGCTCAGCTGAACGATGGCATACGCTACCTCGACTTTCGCCTGTTTTTCTTACCTGAAGTCAATTCAACTTTTTTCCAGCAGAAGGAGGGCTATCGTGCCGTACATTCGTTGCTCGGTCCTCGGCTTGAAGACCTTCTCTCTCAGGTCAGGGCCTATATCGACCGCAATCCGCGGGAAATCGTGATTATCGATTTCCAGCAGGTGTTTGTACAGTTCGGCTTCAGACACGATGCTCTGCAGAACACCATCGTCGAACTATTGGGCGAGGAGATCGTGATTCCGTATACGGTCGACGGTATGGAGCGGACACTGAACGAACTTTGGGAAAGTGGCCAACAGGTCATCCTTCTCTATCCGACTAACCCGTTTCCATTACCTCCGTTGTTCTGGCCGCGCGACCATGCGTTGCAAAGTAAATGGCCGAACAAACAATCGGGCCAGGGCGTTATGGACGTCCTGGCAGACGACGTGATCGGCAATTCGGCAAACGATGGGAAACTCTGGGTCGTTCAGGCCGTTCAAACCCCTGATTTCGGGGGCATCCTCTCTAACATTGACGCCATTGGGAAAAATAACTGGAGAGGCTACAGTTCGCTTAAGGACGTCGGAGCCGATACTGACACGTTCCTCGCGAAGTGGCTCGACGGCTGGCGTGGCGGCATTGTTTGGGCGTCCGGAAGTGTCGGTGGAACGGCCAGTGACATCCCCCAGTTGTGTTTTCAGAATGACGGCAATGTTGTAGTCTCGACGAGCGCAGGGCCGGTTTGGGACTCGGGTACTTTCGAGAGGCCGGTTACAATCGTACGGGAGGGGTTCGGCCTGCCGTTTCCCGTTAACGTGTCCGTGATTCGGCCACCGGGGAAAACGTTTGTGATGCAGAATGATGGCAATTTGGTTATCGCACCAGAGTTACCCCCGGTTATCGAAAACAGGATCGACAAGTGGCCTGCCGGAAGGGCAGTGTGGGATTCATCGACACACGGAAATCCCGGTTCAGAATTGATCTTTCAGGGTGACGGAAATCTCGTGATTTGGGGAGGTCACCAGAAACTAAACATCGTGATCGCGGATTTCTATAAGAGCACCTTTCCTTTTATCAATCGGGTTGTCGAGCACAATTTTCTGCATGACCAGATCTATAATCAGCCTCCACCGATACCGCGTTTGAATCACATTTCGACATTGACAAAGGGTTCGTGCAGAGAGCCCGACGGAACGATACGATAACGATGAATAGCGACAGGGCTTGACACGCTTACGTCCGCTTGTAGAGGTAGAATGTCGGGACGACTAGGGCGTAAATCGCCTTTCAAGCGATCATAATTTCATCAAGACGAGGGTGTATACCGGTCACATGGTTTACATCTTAAGCCGGAAACAGGCCCATTGCCCAACAATACGCGAGACCGGCGTGCGTCGGCAGAGCGCACAAGGACGTATCTTACTCTCGAACAATATCAACGAGGTCTTCCGGCTTTAGCTTGAAGCGTATGGCATTGCCTTCGTGAAGGCCTCTGAATTGTGCACCGACATACTCGACAACCTGCTGCCTGTCTTCCTCCGGAATTTCGGCTTCGGTAGCCATGTTCATGACGTTGTCGGCATTAAACGACGTCCACTCTAAAACGCATCGCCTAACCGCCTCTCTCACAAAGTCGCGATACGCGACGGCGGCCTTTTCAGGCGTTCCTACTTCGGCGCGCAGCGTCTTGTAGTTCTCAGCCGATGCCAGGTAAGCATCGATATAGACTTCGCGCAGCAGGGAAACGTTATTTAGTTCATACATTCCGATGAGCGCATCTATATATGCCCCATCATCCATCGTGATGAAAGACATCGGGGCAAGATCGGCTTTTAGGAGTGGAATATTGGATGTAACACGCGAGGTTCTTTTATTCACATCATCAAAAGCTTGCAAATAAGGAATGTGAACGATTAGGAAGAAAGATTGCTCAAAGGGATCAGTAATCGCAGCCGCTTTCTCTATGATGATAATGAATTCTTCTTCGATCTCGAATTCATCGTTAAGCGGTGTGTAGCTTGAATGCGTGATACCGGCAGGAAGACGGCGTAACCTGCCTGCCATGGCCGGGTCAATTAGCAATCCGTCAGAAAGCAGGGCGTGAATATTGCAGATATCCTGCCGGGTGATCCCGATGTCTCCGAGATTATCGACGAGGTACTGTATCGCTTCCTTGTGGTTTAGGATCATCACCGCTTCCTTGCGGTCCTTGCCGGTGGCTTCTTCGCCAAAGCGTATCAATTGCTCGGTCTCAAGGATGTTATAGGTGTTTCCTTCCATACGAGAAGATGCCCAGGCCAGATCAACAAGCAACCGCTCAAGGATACGTCTTGCATATGTTCCGGCGGGCAGGGGTGGTCCGGCTGGCTGGCCGGCCTCGTGCAATTGCTCGCGGTCCGGCTCACTCAAGTAGAAGGTTCGGTCCGGTATGTAGTTGTCCAGAAATTCCTTGTTGTACATCTTGGGGGCGCGCCGGTTATAAGGCGTTTGCAGATAGGCGCGCACCACGGCTGACCCGGCGATCGTGTAGCCCGTTGCCCGCGCTTTGCCAACCATCTCAAGCTTGTCTTCATCCGTCAGGCGCCTAAGCGTGCGCCACATCGTCGTCTCACTGACTTCCGGTGCGACGTTTTTGCGTATGTCTTCCCGGCCAGTCCCCGGATGGGCGGCGATGTAATCGAGAAAGGCCTGATCGGTTACGGGCATGAAATGATTCCTACGTTCTTATGAAACGATTATCTATTTAAAATATATAGAAATTTCTGTTTCGTCAAGAAATCATTTCATCTATTTTGAAATGATTTTGCCATACGTCTATGAATGGGCTCCTGCAACGATACGCCGTATCTATGAAACATATAAGTCACTGAGTTTTATCGTACATCCTTCCTACCGATCAAATCGTTTCACGAAGAATGAAACGATTCTTGGTCATCTTCACGACCATTGCCCTGCCTGTTGATTTGCAACGAAATCTAAGCCAAAAACGGCTCTCTATCGCGATTCGTGACCGACCAATGGGACATTGACGAGGCTACGGCGAAGTGTCCGAGTCTCCGGAATATGTTGGAGCGCCTCGAAGAACTCAGGACAAGAAAGCTATCATAGAGTCTTACCAGGCTAATGCCATTACGCTTTCGCGATGAACCACTCAACGTGTTTATTTACGTACTTGGTTGGTGACGATCATCGGTCGGATCCAGCAGGCGGGCCACGATACGCAGAAATAACGCAGCCGCCGGTCAACAATGCCGCGGTGATTCAAATGAGCGCTCGGTTGGGGCATCAGCAAGTCGCCGGCGGGCTCCCACAAGTGGAAAACGCGTATTGCGGCAATAAACGTAAAACCCGATAGTTATCCGCTGGATAGTCGGTGTTTTCACCGTCAATCTACTTCGATAATAATCTGTACCTGAAGCAGATCGAACGTGCACTCATCGCCTCTCCGCAGTTCTGTGTGCCAACAACAGACGCCGCTACCGAATGCGGGACCAGTCTGGGGAAAATAATGAACGATACGCGGATCACCGGGTTTCCATCGGGAATACCTGGACTCATGTCTATTCTCTTTACGCTCCTATTTCTCGGCGCAGGCATTGCGCTCGCCGATGTCGACGTCTCCGATACTGTAATCGAAGGCACCGACAACGACGACACAATCGCCGTTTCCGGCCCCACCGATGTCAGCGCCCTGGCACTGATTGCCGAGCCTGGCAAAGCAACAGCCACCGCAACCGTGGTCGACGCAAAAGACGGCACAGATTTCGTGAGTACCAGTGACACCGTCACCTCCACGGCCGATGCCTCCGGCGCATTCGTCGCGCCACTCCTGTTCGACGATGGCGACCTCATCCCGAACGGCGACGATAAGGAAATCAAACTCTCTATCGAAACCGAAGCGACGGCAACAGGCCTCGAGGGCGGTGACGGCAATGACACGCTCCTGAATGGCGCCCCCATCGACAGCTTCGCGATCACAACATCGGGCGGCACCGCGGACCAGCTCGACGTGTCACTAACCGAGGACGCAACGGTCAAGTCCGAGTCCACAGCCAAGTCCAGCGCTTTCGGCATCAAGGCCGGCGACGGCGATGATGCAGTCACAGCGAACAACCCCATTGACGCGACGGCCACGGCAACGAGCGGCGCCCTCACCGTCGGCGTTGTTATCGGCGACTCAACCAACACGACGCGCAACGTGAACAGCAAGATGGAGGCTACCGCCAAGGCCGAGGCCGAAGCCACCGGCATCGAAGGCGACAAAGGCATCGACACCGTTACGATCGCAGACGATGTAACGACGGAAGCAACTGCCATCAGTGGCAGCGCAGCTGCGTCTATCGGCGTGGAAGTCAGCGGCTCGGCATCCACCGTCGTCAAATCCGAGGCGAAAGCCACCGGCACTGCCGTTTCCACCGGCGCAGACAATGACACCGTTACGAACGCGGGCACGCTCACAGCAACATCGACCGCGCTCGCCGGCGCCGTTTCCTTCGACATGGAAATTGCCAACCCGGCACCAGCCGGCGGCGGCGAGAAAAAGAAAGACAAGGAAGACAAGTCCTCGTCCGAAACCAGCGTAACCGCAGAAGCCACCGCGACGGGTATCGACACCGATGGCTCAGCCGACACCCAGGACAAAGACTTCAATATCGATTTCGTCGACAACAGAATCGTAGTCGACTGGCACAACAATGAAGTGTCCACAGGCGGTGACGACGTCGTCGACAACCGTGGCGACATCACGACGACTGCTCTCTCGGCCAGTCGCAGCGATGGCGCAGCCATCACGATAGGCACCGCCGGCTCCGCCGAGTCGAAGTCAAATTCGACGTCCAAGGCAACGAGTACGGGTATCGCCACGGGGGGAGGCAGCGACCAGATCACCAACACCGCGATTATTAAATCAACCTCCGGCGCAGCAGCCAGCGCCGTCAGTCTCGGCCTGGCCGCAGGACAATCATCCGACGAAAACAACGACATCAAGCTGACAACCAAGAGTACGACCAAAGCTGAAGCGACAGCCAGTGCCATAGGCATCGACGCCGAGGGCGACGCGAGCCAGAAAACGCTCAGTGGCAACGTGTCCGTCGGACTGACCGGCCTGACCACGAATGTTCAGTGGGGACAGGTAAGTGCCGCAGCTGACGACGTTGTCGACAACGCCGGGGAAATCATCATCCTGTCCGGCGCAACGGCCGACTCGACTGAAGCCAGTATAGAGATCCAGGCCTCGGGCTCCGTCGAGTCCGACTCCAGCGCCACGGCGAAAGCCGATGGCATTGCTATCAATACCGGTGCGGGCAGCGATACTGTCGTCAATATCGGTGCGCTATCCACGCTCGTCTCCGCCGACGCAGGCGCGGTCGGGCTCTCCCTGAGCGTGACTGAAGCAACCAACGACAAGGACGACGATCCACCCGGCGACAAGAAAGACAAGAGCAACATCAAGAGCGAAGCCAGCGCGACAACAACAGCCAGCGCGATCGGAATTGATGCCGAAGGCACCGCGCACGACAAGAACAATGTCGTCAATGTCGACATCAGCGGCAGCGGCCTCTATGTCGATGTCGATGTCGAATCCACATCGCTTGCGGGCGAAGACACCGTCGACAACGACGGCACAATAACGTCCATCGCAAACGCCACGAGCGGCGCCATTGCCGCATCCGTCGATATCCAGGCAGCAGGGTCGGTCGAATCCAAGGCCGACGCCAAGGCGACGACCAAGGCAGGTGGTATCTACACAGGCGGTGGTGAGGACACGATCGACAACTCCGGCGGCATCACGGCCGTCGCGACCTCCACGTCCGGCGCACTGTCGGTCGGAGTCACTGTTGAACAACCGAGCACGGAAGAAGATCCGGTAACCGGCATCCTCGACAAACTCAAAGGCCTGTTTGCCTCGACCCACAGCACCGCCAACGCGACGACCGTGGCCACAACCTTTGGTATCGATGCCGAAGGTGAAGAGCACGACCAGTCCACAACGTTCTCGGCCTCGATCGACGGCGATGGCATTGCCATCACGTTCGACCATGAAAGCCTGACGAGCAGCAGCGACGATATCGTCGCCAACAGTGGCGCGATCAACCTGCACAGCATCGCCACGAGTGGCGCTGGCGCGGGCGAAGTGCGCGTGCAAGCCGGCGGCACGGCCTCATCTGAGGCCAACGCCAAAGCCACCGCGAAAAGCACGGGCATCAACACGGGTGGCGGCAGCGACTCGATCTCTCACTCGGGATCGATCATCGCCGACTCCTTCGCAACGTCCGGCGCCGTAGCCGTCAGCTTCTCGCAGGACGGCCCGGGGGCCGAGTCCAAGGCCGAAGCCAAGGCAACATCCGAATCCGAGTCCATCGGCATCGCCGCGGACAGCGGCGCCGATACGATTTTCAATGTCGCCCACTCAATCAGCGAGGACGGCATCTCCTCCTCGTTCCACTATGAGAAGACCGCCGCCAGTGGCGACGATATCGTCGGCTCCACGGGGTCCGTGGAAGCCTTCGCGACCTCGACCAGCGGCCTGGTTGCCGCCGCCGTTACGATTGACGGTTCCGCCAGCACGAACGTAAAAGGTACCGCCAAGAGCAATGCCATTGGCATCGAGACCGGCAACGGTGATGACCAGGTCAGTAGCGACGGCGTGGTAGGCGCAGCCGCAACCTCCACGGCAGCCGCCGTGGCGGCCAGCGTCGGCACCAACTCCGAAGACAAAGGCAAAGGCAAGGCCAAGGTCGAAGGCGAAACACTGGCAGAAGCCACAGCAACGGGTATCTCCACCGATGGTGGCGACGCCGATTCGTTAATAGACTTTTCACTGACCATCAATGGCGACGGCATCGTCTCAAGTTTCGAAACCTCAACGACAGCCGCATCCGGTGACGACCTTATCGAGGCCCGCGGCTCGATCACGAGCGTTGCCACGGCGACGAGCGCGCTCGTCGAAGTTCCCGTCCAGATCAAGGGCGCCGCAGAAGCCAAAGCCGACTCGGAAGCCAAGGCAGAGGCCTGGGGCATCAACACCGGTGGCGGCACCGATGCCATCGACAACCGGGCCAGTATCGACGCAATATCAACGGCAACAGCGGCAACCGCCAGTGTTGCCGTCAGCACCAAGGGCAACGCGATCTCCAATGCAGGTGTCCTCGGAGCAGGCACAACGGCGAATGCCAGTGCAACGGGCATCTCCAGCTCCGGCACGGACTACGCCAAGTCATTAACCGTCGACACGAACATCGACTTCAACAGCATCGGCGTTGAAGTCAACGTCGAATCAAGCAAAGACAGCATGACCACGGACGGCATCGACACGATCGCCAACAGCGGCAATGTCAAGACGTTCAGCACAGCGACCGCACCTCAGGTCACGGCAGCCGTCACCTCGAAAGGTATTGCTGCGTCTGTTGGACGCGCAAAGGCGAATTCAACCTCGACCGCGATCGAGTCCGGCAACATGGGTGACACGATCGACAACGCCGGTGATCTCCACAGCACTGCTTTGTCCAGCGCCTACATGGCCAACGTGGCCGTGACCAGCAAAGGCCTCGCTGTTGCCGGTAACTCCACCTGGGACGGTGGCACCGAAGCCGAAGCTGCGGCAACGGGTATCGATGCGGACAATGGCTCAGTCTCGACACACACAACCAACGTCGAAGTCAGTCTCGAGCGCGCACAGATCGTTTACACCTCCGAAACCCTGTACGCATCGGGCGATGACACGATCGTAAATACAGGTGAAATCACAACGATCGCCGGCGCGCTGGCACCGGGCGTCAGCGTCGCGGTTGCTCCAAAAGGCGTCGCTGCAGCCGTTTCAACCTCAACTGCGAAATCCGAGTCGACGGGCATCAAGGGTGGCGACGGTAACGACGACATAGACAACACGGGACGGATCGAAAGCCACTCCGAGGCCATCGCCACCACGGCTAATGTTGCTGTCACAAACACAGGCGCCGCCGTTGCAGCCGACTCCGTCTGGGACGGCGGCACCAAGGCAACCGCGAACGCCACGGGTATCGCGGGCGACGGCGGTGATCGCAGCAAGACCACGCGTCTCGCCATCGGCACGGACGAGATGAGTTTCAGCTCGACCACAGAAGTCGCTCAAGGCAGCGACACGATTTACAACGAGGGCGATATCCTCGCCGACGCCAATGCAGGCGCCGCATCCGTCAGCGGCACCTACGTCGGCAAAGGCATAGGCATCGCTACAGCAACGTCGACGTCCAAGGCCGAAGCCACAGCCATCGACGCCGGTGAGGCCGAAGATGACGACGTGGTCGACAACTTCGGCGACCTGGAAGCCAACGCTCGCTCGGGCGCAGTTTCGAGTTCGATCAGTTACACGAACTCAGGTGTCGCCATCGCGGCCGACGCTTTCTGGGACGGCGGCACCGGTGCAGAAGCAAAATCCAGTGGTATTAAGGTCGGCGGTGGCAATGATCTCATCAACAATGCAGGCAATATCGAGACCTCCTCGATCGCGGTAGCCGGATCGCTCAGCGTAGGCGTGGCCATCAAAGGCGTGGCCGGCGCCGTGGCCGCCTCTACGGCCGACGCACACACGATCGGCATCGATGCCGGCGAAGGCGTCGATACAGTCAATAACCAAGGTAGCGTCGATACAATCGCCAGTGCGACCTCCGGCTCCGCAGGCGTAGCGGTTGCCGGCTCCGGTGTTGCTCTCGCAAGCGCCTGGTCGACAAGTAACTCGACCGCAACAGCTATCGATACCGGCGATATTGCCGATGACGATGAGGTCACGAATGATGGCGACCTGTCAGCGTTCGCCAACAGTAACGCCGTCTCGGCATCCGTATCCGTCACCAAAGCCGGCGTTGCCGGCAGTGTTGGCGCCGTCTGGGACGGCGGTACCAAGGCGGATTCACGCGCGCGGGGTATCGATGTTGGTGCGGGACTGGTGGGCGACTACATAGCCAATTCGGGCAATATGGACATCGATGCCGTTTCTGTCACCGGCGCTGCATCAGTCAGCGTTGCGCTGGCAGGTGTCGCCGTATCCGTTGCCACTTCGACGGGCACCTCCGACGCGACAGCAATCGATGCAAGCCAGGGTGATGATGCCGATACGGTTCTCAACTCCGGCAATCTCGACGTCAACTCCGATGCGTTTGCCGCCACGGTAGGCGTAACGATAACCAAGGGTGGCGTTGCCATCGCCACAGACTCCGTTTGGGATGGTGGCACCAAGGCAACCGCACGCGGCCGCGGCATCGAAACAGGCCAGGGCGCGGACGAGATCCAGAATGCCGGTAATATCGACGTGCTGTCGATCTCGGGCACGGGCTCGGTGCAGGTTGCATTGCCGATCGCCGCTGGTGTCGGCATTGCCGTGGCCACAGCCACATCGAACGCTGATGCCACCGCAATTGATGCAGGCGAAGACGAAAGCGACGACCTGGTCCTCAATGAAGGCGACATCGATGTTGATGCCGACGCAGTAGCAGCATCCGCTGCCGTGTCCTTCACGCTCGCCGGCGTCGTTGGCGCGGGCGGCACGCCCTGGGACGGCGGCACGACGGCGAATGCCCTCGCTCGTGGCATCTTTGTCGGCGAAGGCAACGACACTGTGCAGAACACCGGTGTTATAGAGGTTGATTCGCTCGCCACTGCCTCCGCTACGAGTGAAGCCGTTGCTATCGCAGGAGCAGCCGGCGCTGTCTCTTCAGCAAATACAACGTCTGAATCGCTGGGCATCGATACGGCGGGCGGTGACGACATCATTATCAATAGCGGGCGCGTCGATACGCACGCACTAGCGAATACGAATACGGTCACCGCTGCCGGAGCGAAATTTGGTGTTTCAGTTGCCGGCAACAATGCCTGGGACGGTGGCACCATGGCTATCGCCTCCACGACCGGCATAAATGCCGGAGCTGGCGAGGACATCATCGATAACGATGGCGAAATCGAAGCCACTGCACAAGCGATCGCCCCGAACGCGACGGTTACGTTTACGGTCGGCGGTGTCTCGGCATCCATCTCGACAGCAACAGCAAGAGCTGATGCGACAGCCATCGATGCTGGCGACGACAACGACGTCGTCGATAACTCCGGCGACCTGACGCTCGGCACGACGGCCATAGCGGCTTCGATGAACGCCGCCATTACCGGCATCGGGGTTTCCGCGGCTGGTGACAGCGTCTGGGACGGCGGCACCACGGGTACGGCTGTATCCACCGGCATCACGGGTGGCCAGGGTGAAGACACCATCATCAACAGTGGCGATGTCGATGGTACGGCACTGGTCGTAGCACCCTCCGCGTCGGTTGCATTCACGGTTGGTGGCGTTAGTGCATCGACCTCGACCGCAACCGCGAACGCCGAGATTACGGGCCTCGACGGTGCCGATGACGACGACCGCATCGACAATTCCGGCGACCTGACCATCTCCTCCGACGCCATAGCCGTCGCGGCCAACGTCGCGATCACGGGCGTAGGCGCGACAGTCGCAGCGGACGCTGTCTGGGACGGTGGCACGACATCGACAGCACTTGCCGACGGCATCGAAGGTGGCGCGGGCAACGACACGATCACGAGTGCCGAAGGCAACCTGGTCGACGCAACAGCGACATCGAAGGCCGAGTCGGCGAGCCTGAGCTATTCGGGTATCGGATTCGCCGCGTCAACGAGCACGGCCACAGCCAATGCCGATGCCAATGCCATCAACGCCGGCAGCGGCGATGACATTGTTATCAATGACAGCGACCTGACCAGCCTGGCGGATGCCAATGCGGCGGGCGTCAGCGTCTCGGTCACGGGTATCGGTGGCGCGTTTGCCGCCGACTCGATCTGGGATGGTGGCACCAAGGCGAACGCCAATGCCACCGGCATCAACCTCGG
Organism: Woeseiaceae bacterium; assembly: GCA_021773095.1. Lineage (GTDB taxonomy): Bacteria > Pseudomonadota > Gammaproteobacteria > Steroidobacterales > Woeseiaceae > UBA1847. The sequence continues at coordinate 20,840 of JAJFKR010000006.1, forward strand.
CACCGGTAACGACGAGGCTGCGAACACGGGCACCATTACCACGACAGCCGACTCGGACACCTTGTCGGTTTCCGGAGCAATCACGGGATACGGTGTTGCAGGATCTTTCGCAGCCTCGACCTCAACTGCCGACGCGGCCGCCATGGACGGCGGCGAAGGTGACGACCTGCTCATCAACGAAGGCACCCTGAACAGCAAGGCCGAAGCAGATGCAATCGGCGTGAGCCTGTCGATGTCACAGGTCGGCGCAGCTATCGCCGGTTCCTTCCTCGACAACGCAACACGTGCCAACTCTTCCGCCACAGGAATTGAAGGCGATGAAGGTGTCGATCAATTGCGAAACGCAACGGACGCCTATATCGATGTAACGTCCAACGCAACAACGAGCGATGCGGCGATCGCGATAGCGCTCTTCGGCGTCGCAACAGCAGATTCCAATGCGGTCTCAACGGCCGAGGGTATCGGCCTTGATGGCGGCGACGGTGACGACGTCATCCTCAATGAAGGCACGATAAAGGCAACGAGCATTGCCGAAGCACAGTCTCGCGCGATCACCATCTCGATCGCCAGCGGAGCTCCTCCGGTCGAGGAAATTGTCACAACATCCGCCAATGCGGTTGGCTTCTCCGACACCACTGGCATCGCTGGCGGGGCCGGTGACGATATCATCGAGAACCGCGGCATGATCGATGTCTCGAGCAAAGCGCTTTCCGTAGGTCAGACGTTTAGCCTGACGGGCATCGGGGCAAATGTCAGCGAGGCCAACGCCGACGCTGTTGTAACCGCAACCGGTATCAGCGGCGACGCTGGCGCGGACAGCCTCGTCAACAGTGGCCAGATTATCGTTGGATCACTGGCCGACACAGACGCACGCAATATTGGAGTGGGCGTTGTCGGACTGACCGTCAGCAAGGCGAACTCGACAGCTACAACCAATTCCACGGGTATCGATGGTGGAGACGACAACGACACAATCATCAATACCGAATCCGGTTTCATCGACGTTGTCTCGGTTGCGGACACCTACGCGAATGCCGTGACAATCCAGGTCGCCGGCTCCGGCGCAACCGAGGCCCGCGCGGCTCCAGTCGCAATGGCCAACGGACTCGTTGGCGGCGCCGGCGACGACGGCATCCAGAACGACGGGGACGTCACTGTAATGGCGAAGTCAAGGAGCTACGCAGCTTCGACCACCGTTACGGTCTTCGGCGACTCGAGCGCGAAAGCCGGTACCGAGGTCGAGAGCGAGGCAACCGGCATATCCGGCGGGCTCGGCAACGACACGCTCATCAACACCGGCACGCTGCAGGTTGGGCCGGCAGCCGATGCCGACGCCGACGCCTTCTACATGTCCGTACTCGAAGCCGACGCCTACACGGCCGGCTTTTCTGGCAGCGGTGAGGCACAGTCCGGCGCATATGCCGAGACGTCCACGACTGGCATGGATGGCGGCGACGGCGGCGACCTGATCGTAAACTCCGGTGATATCGATGTACTGGCGACAGCCCAGAGCAAGACGTCAGCCAGCACCATGAGTGTTTTCGGCGGCGGGGACGCGAAAGCGAAGTCCGGGGCCTTCACCGACGCAACGGGTTTTGCCGGCGGCATGGGCGATGACGTGATAATCAACGAAGAAACCGGCACGGTCGATGTCACGGCGGAGACGAATACGTTTGCAGATGCGACGAGTTACTCGTTCGCCGGTGGCGGTGACACGGGTGCACAACTCGAGGGCGATTCCACTGCGATCGGTTTCCGGGGCGATGCCGGGAACGATGAGCTGTTCAACTACGGCACGCTCAACGTTACGGCACTCGCCGACCTGACATCCAAGGGTGGCACGAGCGCGACCTTCGACGGCGGCAGCACCTACGCAACGAGCAAGACGGCGGCGACGTCGTTTGCTGCGGCAATGAAAGGCGGTGATGGTAACGACACGCTCGCCAATTCAGGCGACACCAGCGTTGCAGCCACGTCCATCGCGCGTGCACAGAACAACTCCAGCAGCACGGCCTCGTTCTCGAGCGACAATATCGCCGGGTCGATCAGCGAAGCCACGGCAGAAGCCGTTGGCCTCGCCGGGGGCGATGGCACGAACATCCTCTCCAATGACGCAAACCTGGCCGTTACAGCCAACAGCACCGCGTACTCCTTCGCGTACGCTAATGGTGCGACGTTCTCGTTTGACGGCGATGCCATGTCGCGCACGGACAGCCTGGCTGTCTCGACGGCCACGGGAATCCTCGCAGGTGACGGTGACAACGTCGTGCTCAACGACGGCCAGCTGACCGTTACAGCCACAGCCGGCACAGCGGAAGACCTCGTGTCGTCGATCGTCTCGTATCGCCTGCAGGGCGACTACCAGGATTCACCGGAACGACCCGACGACAAGATTGCCGAGGAAGTCGACGAAGAACCTGACTGGTCGGACTCCAGCGTGCAAGCGCAATACTCTAACGGTGACATCCTGTACTGCACGGGCGCCGATTGTGATATCGATACAACGGTAAGCAGCGCCGGACGTCATTACGAAGTCGTTGTGACATCGGTTGATCATGACAACGACAACTCGACAGATCCGATAGACGAGTACAGCTGGGAGCCGGTCGAAGCGCTCGACAACACGCCAGACATGAGCGACGCGGCCAACCAGGCGCTGTATGCGGACGGCGACATCGTTGCCTGCCGCGCCGTATCCTGTCGCGAAGAGACGGATATCAACTCAACCGCAACCTTCTGGCAGCTCGTCGTAACCACGAGTGGCGATCCACCGGTCGACGAATACGATTGGCAACCGGTCATCGGCCTGTTCATCGAGATTTCCGCCGACATCACGGAGGCGAGTTTCCCGAGCTACTCGGTCGCCAACGCAAATGGCATGGACGGCGATGGTGACGCCGGTGCGATCGGTAGTACCGAGGCCTACGCCTACGGTGTTCGGCTCGGCGATGGCAATAATGAGATTCGTTCAAACGACCTGATTGTCGAGGCCGTGGCAAACACGAATGTGAATGTCGCCTCGGATGGTGACGTAATCGGCGACGCCTGGGGTACCTCAACGGCAAATGCCGTGGCAGAAGCTGTCGGTATCGTGCTTGGGATCGGCGATGACACAGTCTGGAACACCGGTCTGCTGTCCGTGACTGCCACACCCTCGGCGCAGGCACATACTGCCGCCACGGCTGGTGACGGTATCTGCATCTGGTTCTTCGTCTGGCTGTGCGCCGGCGACGGCACATCAACGGTCAACGCGAACGCTGACTTCACCGCAATCGCGAGCGGAATTCTCGCAGGCGATGGTGACAACACGATCGTCAATGACGGCACGATCTCCGTATCGGCCATACCAACGATTGCAACGGACGTGCGCCGCGATGACGACCAGTACGCCGCCATCGCCAGGGGCGACAACCGTACTATGACGGTCACTTCCAGCTCGACGGCCATAGGTATCCAGACAGGTGTTGGCAACGACACCATCATCAACAATGGTGACATCGTGGTGGAGGCTTGGGATGTCCTTAGCAGCTGCGAAGAAGAAGCCGGCGACTGCGGCGTTACGATAGACGACCAGTCCGTCTTGAGCGCGATCGGCGTTCAGACCGGTGACGGCGATGACGCGGTAACAAACAACGGCACGATCTCGGCATTCACGTACACCGATAGTATTCCCGCAACAACGATCGCCATCGATCTGGGTGCTGGCGATGACACGCTCACGCTGGGCGATGGTTCGTCGACGATCGGCACCATCACGCTTGGCGAAGGCGATGACCGGCTGATCCTGATGGGAACCCCGGTTGCAATGGAAGATGGCAGTGCAGTGTTCAGCCTGCCGGGAGGCGCGGGCTACGACGGCCTGCTCCTCTTCGGTGACGGCTCGTTTACAGCACAACTCATCGGGTTCGAGCATGCAACGAAGTACAACCCCGGCACCTATTGGCTGCCAGGGCTTGCGCCTCTCAGCACGCTGACCATTGACGGTGGCACGCTGGCGCTCGGGTCGAGCTACGACTTCCGCCCGGACGGGGCTTTCTTCACTTACTTCGATGTCGAGGGCGAGCATGGCCTGTTCGATATCGAAGGCAGCTCAGTTCTGGATGGTGCGATCACGGTAAAACGGCGCAGTGACGGTTACATTTCCGACGACAGCCGCTACACGCTGGTAGCCGCAAGCGGCGGTGTCAGCAATGCGTTTGCCGATATCACCCTGCCGGAATCGCGGCCACTGCTGAGCTTTGCTCTCGAACAGACGCCAACAACGGTGGACCTGGTTATCAACGCCGAACCGTTCGAGTCTATGGCGCTCGATCGACTGCACCGCTTTGTTGCCACGAACCTGACAACGATTGCTGACAATGCAACGGGTGAGTTCAATACGCATATGGGCACGATCCAGAACATGGAGGACGGATTTGAGATCGTCTACGCAAGCCTCGCACCGGATACCTTCCAGGCATTGACCGCCAATACAGTATCCATGGCGCATGAGACGACGCAGTTGTTGCGCAATCACCTGAGCGATGCACGTGCCTTTGCGCGTGGCGAAACGCCAGTGGCAGCCGCTTACGAGCCCGTCACATTGCTGTACGACGGCGCCAACTTCCAAACCGCGAGACTCCGCGGCCTGGCCGTTGCACCGTCTGTCTACCTGGCGGAAAACGAGACGGCGGAGACGGTATCCGGCTCGTCATCTCAGTGGATGACCTGGATGGGCGTCTATTCGGCAAGCGGCGACTACGATCAGGTCGACGGCTACACTCAGTTCGATCATGACGCAGCGGGCCTGAGCGTCGGCCTGGACCGCGTACTGGACAACGACTGGGTCGTCGGCTTCACGGCAGGTTTTAACGACAGCGACATCAAGATGTACGAGGCCGTTGCTGACGCAGCGGTCGAATCCTGGAGCGGCTCGCTGTACGCGATGAAGTACAACGACCGTAACTACATCGAAGGTGGACTGTACTTCTCCGGACAGAAGATCGAATCAGCACGAACGGTCACGCTCGACACGTTAGAGCAACGGGCAACCAGCAGTCATGATGGCGATACACTAATGGCATTCCTGGCGGGTGGCCGTCGCTTTGACTTCGAATCCTGGTATATCGAGCCTTATGGCAGCCTGTTCTACTTCGATATCAGCGAAGATGGATTCGAGGAAACAGGTGCAAGCAGTCTGAGCCTGGCATTCAACAAGAAGTCCGTCGATGCACTGTTTGGCGAGATCGGCGCGAGACTGATGCGCAGCCACGAGACCGGGCGCGGCCTGCTCAACTTGCATGCCACACTGGCTTACAATCACGACTTCCGGATTGATGACATGAATATCGAGTACGCCTATACCGGCGAACCCGATCAGTTCTTCATCATCCCCGATCGCATCGTCAAGTCCGACAGTGCCGTGTTTGCAGCCGGGCTTGCCTACGTGCGAGGACGCAGCACCTTGGGTATCGACTATCGTGGCCAGTACAACAGTGCGTACACCAACCATATCGTTGGAGCGAGGTTCGGATACGAGTTTTAGGGTGATCTATTTCGGATAAAGTCCTGCTGGTAGCGGGTCACCGACGTGTCGGCCTGACGGGTCTATCGTCGATACAAATTAGCGCCGGAATAGGATCAAGTTTCAGTGCAAATCGACACTGTGCAGAATGTCCACTCTGCCAGCGATGCTCTTGACCCTGTTGTGGGCGACAAAAACAGTAGATACTTGCATTCAGCAAATAACCGACCGTTTGCATAGCGCCGTGCTATTGAAACGGCGATACAAATGGGAGAGAAAAAATGGCTGATAGTTCCTATTCAATACTCAATGCGATGGTGGATATTATTGCCGCGCCGGGCAAAGCCCTGGACGAAATCAAGTCACACACATCCTGGTTATGGTGGCCACTGCTTATCTCAGTGTCGCTGGCCACGGGTCTGATGCTTTACTACTACAACTGGGTGGATTTTCCATGGCTGATTGAAGAAACCATCAGGCAGCTGCCCGCTGAAGATCGTGCTGAAGCTGCGGGTCCCATCCGTCAATTCATGTCGGTTGGAACCAGTAGCTGGACAACCGTCGTTGCTATTGCGGTCATGTCCCTGCTCATCTACGCCGTCCAGGCAACCTACTTACATCTCGCCAACAAACTAACCACCGGTGCGGAAATCGGCTTCGGCCAATGGTTTTCACTCAGTGTCTGGACATCATTTGTAGGTGTGTTCGGTGCTCTTGCGGCTTTTGTGGTGATTCTTATGGCGGACTCGAACCAGCTGGCCGGAGATAAACTTCAAGTGTTGTCGCTGAATTCGCTGATTGTTCATGCGAGTCACGGCGATCCGTTGTTTACGTGGGGTAATTCGCTGACGCTAATCAACTTCTGGACGCTTTGCCTGATGAGCATCGGCTACGCTCGCTGGACGGGTGCCACGATCGTTAAATCAACCATAATTGCTGTGCTTCCCTGGGCGTTGATTTTCGGTGTTTGGGGCCTGATGGCCTGATGGCCTGACTGGACTGACTGTGATGAAGAAGATCCTGATTTTTGCAGGACTGGCCGTGCTCCTGGTCGGTTTACCATTGATTTCGAAGTGCACCGGCGGTGCTGATGCCAAACAGGTTGAAGTTCAAAAGGCTGAGCTCAAACTGATCAAGAGCTCGATCCTGGCCTCCGGCACCCTCACGTTTCGCGAACAGGTGCAATTACGCTCCGAAGTTATCGGTCAGGTTACCGATCTGCACGTCGAAGAGGCGGACGAAGTACTGAAGGGCGACCCGGTCATAACCCTCGACCCCAAGACGTATCAGGCGCAGGTGGACCAGGCGGAGGCACAGGTTCGTATTCAGCAGATCGCTATTGAACGACAACGTCTGCTTATCAGTACGCTTGCCGACCGCTTTGACCGCCAGAAAGCCATGTTTGCCAGAAATCTGGTAGATGAGGACAGCTACGAATCGCTGAAAAGTGAGCTGGCTTTGGCGAGAGTTGATCTTCGCTCCCTGCAGGAATCCCTTGCACAAGTTCGCGCCGCACTCGATCAGTCTGAGGAGTTGCATTCAAAGACACGCATCACGTCGCCGATTGACGGTGTTGTTATCCAGATCGATATCAAGGTCGGTGAAACCGTTATCGCTGGCACCACGAATATTCCGGGTTCGACGATGATGGTGATCGCCGATCCGTCGGAAACGCTGACGGAAGTCCGGGTAGACGAGGCGGATATCGCGCAGGTTCGTGAAGGCCAGAACGCTGATGTCTTTACGGCCGCGTATCCCGATACACCGCTTTCCGGCACCATCCAGTCAATTGCGTCCGTTGCCCGACAGACGCCGGGGCAGGCGAGCCTATCCTTCCTGGTGAAAATCCTGATGGACAAGCAGGACAGTATGAAAATACGTCCCGGCATGAGTGTGCGTGCCGATATCTACACCGAGAGCAGCGATGAAGCGCTGGCGATTCCGGTGCAGGCGGTGCTTTTTGACGAGGAAACGGATGAGGATGACGAAGGCGAAGGCGAAGAGGAACAGACCTACGTCTTTGTCATGCAGGATGGAAAGGCGATTCGTAAGGATGTAGAGGTTGGCATCTCCAGCGACAGTGACCAGGAGATTACCGATGGCCTGGAAGAGGGTGAATTAGTCATTTCCGGACCTTACAGAATTCTGCGGCATCTCATGGATGGTGAGGATGTCGAGAAAGCAAAAGACGACGATGCGACCGAGGAAGTCAGCGACTGATGCAATCGGGTAACAAAGAAACACCGGTTATCCAACTGCAGAATGTCTACCGGACGTATGAGATGGGTGATCAGTCGCTCAATGCACTCGATGGGGTGGACCTGGAAATCTCGCGCAACGAGTATATTGCCATTATTGGTGCTTCCGGCTCCGGCAAATCCACGATAATGAATATCATCGGTTGTCTGGACCGTGTTACCAGCGGCGACTATTGGCTCAATGGTACGAATGTTGGAGACATGAGCGAGGCAGACCTGGCAAAAGCCCGCAACCGTGAGATCGGTTTTGTGTTCCAGAGTTTTAATCTTCTGGCACGGGCATCGGCCCTGAAAAACGTGATGCAACCACTGGTCTACCGCCAGATTCCACGTCCTGAGCGCAAACGTATTGCGACCGAAGCTCTTGAACACGTTGGTCTTGGTGACCGCCTCGATTCACGGCCCAATCAGTTGTCGGGCGGGCAACGCCAACGTGTTGCTATTGCCCGAGCGTTGGTGGGCCAACCAGCCATATTGCTGGCGGATGAGCCCACCGGTAACCTGGACAGCAAAACCAGCAAGGAGATCATGGGGCTGATCGATCAGCTGCACGAAAAAGGCCAGACTATTATTATGGTCACGCACGAGCCCGATATAGCTGCACATTGTGAGCGCGTTATTGATCTCGCGGACGGCAAAATTGATTCCGACACGAGGAGTGTCAACTGATGTTCATGCTAATGGAGAGTATCCGTTCAGCTTTTGAATCTATCTGGGCTCACGGTTTCCGATCCTTGCTGACCTCGCTGGGCATTATTATCGGTGTGACCTCGGTGATCGCGGTGGTCTCTATCGTTCAGGGACTGTCCTATACCATCAATGAGCAGTTCGCCGGCCTGGGTGGCAACTCGCTGACCATCCGATCTTACACACCGTTCAAGAAACAAATTCAGGGCCGCTTTGCCAAACTGCGAGATAATGACATGCGAGTCATTATCCAGCGCGTGGACGGCATATCCGATATCACGCCAGTCCTATTCGCACAATCCGGTACTCAGGGACAGCTCAGCTATCGTTCACAGGTTTCGTTCTCCCGGGTTGTTGGTATTGGCCCCAGTTATCCAGACGTCAACAGTATGAATCTGCAGGATGGGCGATTCTTTACAGCCGATGACGATGCACGCCGACGGTTGGTGTGTACGGTTGGCGTCGACGTAATAGAAGATCTTGAAATGCCGGATGATTCCGTCGGCGAGTTTTTCCGTGTTGGCAACGAGTGGTGCAAAATTGTTGGGATTCTGGAAAAGCGCGGAGAACTACTGGGTTTTTCGCAGGACAATATTGTTTTACTTCCCTACGGTACAGCCAAGCGCATCATGGGAGCATCCAATGACCTGGATATCCAGATTCAGGTACTGGTCGATGACATAAACCGGCAGGAAGAGGTGAAAGACCGGATACGTCGTGTATTACGGCAGGAACACGGGCTCAAAGCAGGGGAGCCGGACGACTTCAAAGTGCAGACCGCTGAACAGCTAACCGAGTCATTTAATGCTGTCATTAATATGGTGACCGCCGTTTCCGGCGGCATCGTGGGGATATCGCTATTGGTCGGTGGCATCGGCATCATGAACATCATGCTGGTGTCGGTGACCGAAAGAACCCGCGAAATCGGAATTCTCAAAGCGCTCGGTGCAACACGGCAGAACATCCTGCTGCAGTTCCTGATTGAAGCGCTGACCCTGACAATGATTGGCGGGCTGGTCGGTATCGCCATTGGTTATGGATTGGGTGCAGCGGTGGCGGCTTTGTTGCCAGGCTTCCCGGCAGCCCATGTACCCCTTTGGGCGGTTTCCTTAAGTTTCGGCTTCTGTGCTGCCGTGGGCGTCATCTTCGGCATTGTGCCGGCCGCCAAGGCGGCAAACCTGGATCCAATCGACGCTTTGCGCTACGAGTGAGGCTTACCAAGCGTGCCCGATCTGGTTGTACCAGTTGGTGTCTTACGGTCCCATGACTATACCGTCGAGCGAGAACTCTACGGCATTGTAGACCGGCATCCAAAAATAACCCGGTTTAGGGGCCGATTCACACAAAGGTCACGATGACCCCGCGCTTCGCAATGTAATTTCCAATCATCGGCCAAATGGAATTAGCCCCTTAAGCTGAAGGCCAACTTGCGTAATGCGAGCATCCTCAAGAACAACCGCGTTGTTTTTAATATCTACGGGAATAAATACAGGATCGTAGTGTTGTTGGACTATGCCCGACGCGGGATGTTGATTCGGTTTGTAATGTCTGGCGCGAGCGTTTCCAGTTGATGCATCGTTCGTATAGGATTTCGCACCCGACAGGTTACGCTAGCTGCGATTCCATGCCGTCATCGTCCTTCCGTAGCAGTTCATGTATTGCTGCGCCCTGTAGCACATCGAGTAGCGCGTGCGCGACGATCGGCAACCAGATCGAACCGGTGACAACGTAAAAGATGCCGAAGGCAAGTCCGACCAGACCGGTCCGCACTGCACCTTTTGCGCCCTGGTAACTGTGCGCGAGACCGAATGCAACGGATGACACGGCAATGGCAAGCCAAAGCGGCATGACCTGGACGAGGTACCAAAGCACGAAACCCCGATAGACGATTTCCTCAACAATACCGGCCGTTATCGATACGCCAAAAAAATTGTGGAGTTCGCGGATTGTGTGTGGAAGGAATTGCACAATCTCGCCGAACGATTCCGTCTGTTTAGCTTTATCGGTATTGCTGGTCCGCTTCGCGCCTTGCCACGTGTAAAAAAGAAATCCGGTGAGCAAAATGAGCAGGGCAGTGCCGCCCCAGAATCCCGCGCCGCCGACGGTTGTAAAACCCAGGTCCGCAATCGGTCGGCCGAAAGTGAACCAGGCTGCAACTAGTACCGCAAGAAATATCCACTCCAGCAACGCTGTCTGTCGGTAAAAACGGACTCGATTGACAGGCTGGCCTGCTTTCGCCAGAGCCTCGTAGTGTCGAGCTTCGAAAACGCCGTAAATGGGCTGCACGACGAACAGCAGCAGTATGAAAATGTGGTCGACAGGTTCCATTGGTTTCGCTATCCTGAATATTCACTGAATCGTGAATATTATTATTCACCTTTATGTGAATAATCAACCCCTAAATTGAAAAATATGCGAAGCTCGTGAAAAATACCTATAAAATCAAAGATCTTGCCCAGGTTCGCTTGCTGGCCGACCCACTGAAATTGCAGCTTCTGCAAGCATTTGCCGAGTCGCCCAAGACAACCAAACAAGTGGCTGCCGAGCTTGGCGAAAGTGTCACGAAATTGTACAGGCATGTGGACGCCCTGCATGATTCAGGCTTGCTTGTGGTGGTTGAGGAGAAGCAGAAACGCGGTACGGTAGAACGTACTTTTCGGGCCGTCGCTCAGCGATTCGAGGCAGACCATGCCCTGTTTGCCGACGAAGCCGGAGAGGCGGGCGCGGACGCGGTGCGCGAGATGCTTCGGGTCAGCGAGGGGGAAATTCTAAGCGTCCTGGCAAATGCCTCTGATGACGACGATGATCAGGCGATCGTCATGCGAATTCGAGGCAGGGCTAGTCCGGAAAAGATCGCAGAACTGCGGGCAACGCTTAAAGACTGGCTTGATTCAGTACCGAGCTCCGATCAATCTGCCGCCGATGACGCCAGGGACATCGGTGGACTGATCGCGTTTTATCGAATCGACTAGTCTCTATCGAGGGGGTCGGACAAATTGACCGGCCAGGTGAGATTCCCGCTTACGACAAGACTTTGACCTATGACACGAAGCGACAGAAACCGCCTACAACCTGGATCAATATTTTTCTCAGCGATATTGCTTGCCTGCAGCAGCATCGCTATAGCCAGTCCGTCCAACCATATGGCCGGGTCCGCAGACCTTGATGAAATAATCGTTCACGTGACACGTCTGGATAAACGACTCGAAGACGTTCCGGCCGCAGTCAGCGTAATTCAGAAGGACGATATTCAACTTGGCCGACAACAAATCAGCCTTGGTGAGTCGCTGGCAGCAGTTCCCGGTCTGTTCCTGCAAGACCCGTACAATTTCGCGCAAGACCTGCGTATTGCGATTCGAGGTTTTGGTGCGCGCTCAAGTTTCGGCATCCGGGGCATCAGGATTGTCGTGGACGGAATTCCGGAGTCACTCCCGGATGGGCAAGGCCAGTCTGATGCGATCGATCTTGGTTCAGCAGAGAGAATAGAAGTTATTCGGGGGCCATCGTCATCGCTGTATGGAAATGCATCCGGTGGTGTAATCAGTATTTCTTCGGAACGCGGACCGGCTACCCCGTTCGTCGAGGCACGTTTATCTGCGGGTGATTTTGATTTCCAGAAAATTCAATTAAAAGCCGGTGGTGATGCGGGCCGACTAAATTACCTGGTCAATTTATCTGACATGCAGTTTGACGGTTATCGGGACCACAGCGAAACAGAAAACACCCTCGTGAACGCCAGATTCACTTATACGCTCGACGACAACTCGGAAATTGGTTTGGTATTGAACTCTACGAACCAGCCGCTGGCCAATGATCCCGGCGGTGTCAACCTGGCACAGGCACAGTCAGACCCCACCTCAGCACGGCAGCGAAACGTCGACTTCGATGCCGGAGAGGCGCTGGACCAACAACGAATAGGGCTGAGCTACAAGAAGTCGATCGGTGAGCAGCATGAATTCCGGGTTCGAAATCATTACGCGTGGCGAGATTTCGCCAATAAACTACCGTTTGAAGGTGGCGGCGCTGTACAGTTTGATCGATTCTATGTCGGCGGCGGCGCAGCCTATACCTATCAGAATTCATTGTTCGGCCGACAGAGCCGCCTGATCATTGGCGCGGACATCGATCACCAGGACGATTCTCGCCGACGCTTCGATAACCTCTCAGGAACGCTCGGGCCGCTCGCGTTTGACCAACAGGAATTAGTAACCAGTATCGGCGTGTTTGTACAAAACGAGATCGCGTTAAGCGATGCCATCGCATTGACGCTCGGCTTGCGCTACGACGGTATTCACTTTGAAATCAAGGATAGATTCCTTGTCGACGGTGACGACTCGGGCGATCGAACTTTGAGTGAAACGAGTCCGATGATTGGTGTCGTGTATTCCCCCTCTGAATCAACCAGCCTCTATGCCAAGTATTCCGCGGCATTTGAAACGCCGACAACAACAGAGTTTGCAAATCCAGATGGCAGCGGTGGATTTAACCCGGATATCGATCCGCAACTCGCGACAAGCTCTGAGATCGGCATCCGGGGACTGTTTAATAGCCGGAATCGCTATGAATTGGCTCTTTTCTCCGTCGATGTTGATGATGAGCTGATTCCTTTCGAACTGGCCTCGCAACCTGGGCGTGATTTTTATACCAACGCTGGAAAATCAACACGCGATGGAATCGAGTTGTCGTTTGTCAGCGAGCCAATAGACGGCTTGAGGATTTCGCTTGCCTACACCTACTCCGATTTCGAGTTCGATAGATTTGTCGATGACAATGGCAATGACTTTGCCAGCAACACGATTCCCGGTATTCCCAAGAACCTGCTGCGGGGTGAAATCGCATACAAACATTCGTCTGGATTTTATGCGGTTATCGATACTCTCGATGTCGGCGATTTATATGTCAACAATGCCAATTCTGCTGCCAGCGATTCCTACAATGTCGTCAACCTTCGCGCTGGACTGACCGATTGGCGACTGGGTAACTGGTTGCTATCACCCTTTGTTGGTGTGAATAACCTGACTAATGAACGATATGCCGCAAACGTGCGTATCAATGCTTTTGGCGGCCGTTTTTTTGAGCCGGCGCCAGAGCGGCATTTCCTGGGCGGGTTGACTATTCGTCGCGATTTCGAGCCGAAAATGGCCATTCAAAAGTAGGTACTTATACGTAATCGGAAATAATGCGCGTGCTGGTACGGTCCATGTTGGTATGACAAATTGGGCAATGAAATTGGCAACGCCAAGTCGGATACTGCCGCTTTCGATGATAGCTGTGCTTATAGTGAGCGCACCGGCGACGGCGGCCGATGTCAGTGACGTTGCTCCGGAATTCGAGATCGCGACACAGGATGGCAACGTAATTCGGCTGTCAGAATTTCGTGGTCGCAAGCCGGTTTATGTGGTGTTTTGGAACACCTGGTGTTCCTTCTGCATTAAGAAAGTCCCTCGGTATATCAAGCTGCAAGAACAGTTCGCGGACAAGATAGAGATCATCGCAATCAATACGACCTGGAGCGATTCTCCCGAGAAGATGCGAGTATTCGAGGATCGTTTTAACGTCAATTATTCAACTGTGTTTGATCTCGGCAAGCTGATAACGGATCGTTTCGAAGTCACCAACGTTCCAACCGAGTTCATCATTGATGTAAACGGGGTAATCCGATACAGAAACAGCGTTCCTGAATACGCTATCGCTCATTTGCCTGATTGGTCGGTAACGAATGTCTCTATCGACTAGTCACCTGGACCGTCGAAAATTTCTGATCCGTGGAGGTGCGACGGTCGCGGTCGTAACGGCGCTGGCTGGACTCCCTTTAGCGCTACGAAAGGAAATGACCAAAGAGACGTCTTTTGTCTTTTTCTCGTCTCAACAACAGCAAACGCTTACTGCTCTCCAGGAGCACCTGTTTCCCAAAGGTCCTGATTCTCCGGGCGCTACCGATATTGGCGCAGCGGCGTATCTTGAATGGGCGATAACGGTACCGGAGTCGGATCCGGACTCGCGAAATACAATAGTTAACGGCATCGGTCGATTGCAGGACGCGACCATTGAGCGATTCGATACGGTGTTTACACAACTTGAGTTCATGCAAAAGGAACGACTGTTGCGCTATCTCGCGGACGAAACCCGTTGGGGCCGGGTTTGGCTTTCAATGGTGCTGACCTACATCTTCGAAGCCTTGCTTTCCGACCCGGTATACGGTGGCAACCCCGATCAGGTCGGCTGGCGGTGGCTTGAACATCAACCCGGGTTTCCCAGACCTCCGACGGACAAAGTATACGGAAAGCTGTGATGGTCGATTTCGATGTATGTGTAGTGGGAAGCGGTGCGGGTGGAGGTCCGATCGCGTTGACGTTGGCTGAGGCCGGGTTCTCTGTGCTGGTATTGGAGAAAGGACCCTGGCTGACGGAAGACGATTTCTACAAAGATGAGATCGCTTGCTGCCGGCGCAACACCTATTCACGCAACCTGCGAGAAGAGTTTCACGTAGTAGAAAAACGCAACAAGGGCAACGGCTGGACTGCGAAGCCTACTTACGACGGTGGCCGGGATTTTTGGAATGGCAATATGGTGGGCGGCTCATCAAATCTGATGAGTGGCTTCTTTCATCGCCTTAAGCCTAAAGACTTTCGTTTGCTGTCGGAGTTTGGTCCGATTGACGGTGCAAATGTTGCGGATTGGCCCATTGCTTATGACGATCTGGAACCTTACTACGCAAAAGTTGAACGCGAAGTTGGCATTTCCGGCCGAGTCATCGAACATCCGAATCTTGAGCCACGATCAACGAACGACTATCCGTACCCGCCAACCGCTGAACACCCGGTGGCCGAATGGTTTGACGATCTTTGCCGAGGAGAAGGATTGCATTCAATTCCGGTTGCACGCGCCATATTGTCACGCCCGGCGAGTGGCAGATCCGCCTGTCAATACTCTGGCTATTGCGGAAGCTATGGTTGTTCCTCCGGCGCCAAGGGCAGTTCGCGTGCAGCATTGTTGAATCGTGCTGTTGCATCCGGGAATTGTGAAATTTGGCCGAATTGCCACGTCTGCCATCTGCAAAGCGACAGCAGCGGCCGGGTGGTGAGTGCCGATTATTATGATGCGAATGGAGTCGTTCAAAAAGTCCGCTCGGACCTGTTTGTTGTTGCTTGTCAGGCGGTTGAAACATCCCGATTGCTGCTGCTCTCGCGTGGGCCGCGTCATCCGAACGGTCTTGCAAACCGTCACAATCAAGTCGGCAAGAACCTGATTTTTTCGGGTGGTGGAGCCGGCACAGGTACGTTCCTGTATGACGACCTGGATCCGGAAAAAGCGGCTCAACTCAAGATCCGCGGGCCGTTCGTCAATCGTGCATTACAGGACTGGTATTACATCGATAATGACGAGATGGGCAAGGCGAAAGGCGGCACGATTGAATTTCTGTTTCGGCACCCAAACCCCACCGGTCGTGCGATTCAGCAGAAATGGGAGTCCGATCGATTGCTTTGGGGGCATCCATTGAAGAACAAGCTGCACCGATATTTTACGAGTGCTGGCTACCTCCGCTTCGAAACGTTTGCGGACTGGCTACCCAACAATGACTGCAATGTGACCCTGGATTCGGCGCTAAAAGACAAATGGGATGCGCCTGTTGCACGCATAAAAGTCGGCAAACATCCGCAGGACCTAAAGATCAGCCGATATCTGGCCCGCAAGGGCTATCAGATGCTGACTGATTTGGGCGCGGACAAGGTGAGTTGGGGCGTTAGCAGTAATCCGCCAGGCAACCTGATGGCCGGTGGTTGCCGGTTTGGGCACGATCCGGAAAAATCGGTACTTGACCGGAACTGCCGTGCACACGACGTTGAAAACCTGTACGTGACAGACGGGAGTTTCATGCCTACCGGTGGCAGCGTCCCTCACACCTGGACGATCTACGCGAATGCATTTCGTGTTGCGGATAAAATAGTGGCCGAACACGGGAGCTCGCACCGAGGTGATTCACACAGGCTGTGACCAGTCCGGAAGACCCAGACTCCTCGACTTCCACGTCCGAGCTGACGAGCGGTAACGGCGGTACTTGTTCCCTCAAGATTTCGAAATAAATGCCGGTACGATCTCCAAAAGTATTTCGGCCTACGATATGCAGGTCAGCGACGCGATTTATGGCGAATGCCAACGCTACGTCTGTCGAGAACGGCTGGAGGCAATGCTCGACTATGAGCAGTCGCTTACCCGGGAAAGACTATCGAAGTCGCGCGGTGATTCGAGCAGTTTTTTCACATTCGCCGATACCGTGTCTGCGAGAAATTACCACGGCAGCAACGAATGTCACGCGTGGATGGGAATGCGGTTTCAGGCCGGGCCCAATCAGGATGACAGTACGATCATTTTGCACGTGCGTATGCGAGATGAAAGCAACGCGTTGCAGCAGGAGACGCTCGGCATTGTTGGCGTGAATCTGATACACGGCGCCTACACGCTGCACCAGGAACCCGCAGTGCTTCTCGCGTCCTTGATAGACGGTCTTTCTACGGATCGGATCGAGATCGACATGATCGACTTCAGCGGTCCGGCATTCGAGGAAATGGACAATCGAATAATGTCGCTGCACCTGGTGCAACTGGGTTTGACCGGCGCGGCGATGTTTTCTGCCGATGGCAAGGCACTGCAACCCTCCGAGGTACTTCGTAAGCGCCCATTACTTATTGAAAGAGGGCGCTTTCGTCCAGTGACTCACGTCAATATCGACATGCTGAATGTCGCGCAAACGGAATTCGAAAAGGTTTGCGATGCTGATGCGGGCTCCATCATCCCAATCATGGAAATTTCAATGCACAACCTCGTTGAGGATGGTGAGGTGTGTCTCGAGGATTTCGTGAGCAGGGCCGAAGTCCTGGCAACGACCGGCCATATCGTTTTGATTTCCGATTTTCCAGAACATTATCGTTTGGCTAATTATCTGAGTCAGTATACAAACCGGCCCATCGGCCTCGCTATGGGGCTCGGAACCCTGCGCAGTATTTTTGACGAACAGTATTATGAAGGCCTTGCCGGCGGTATTCTCGAAAGTCTGGGTCAGCTGTTCAAAGACCAGATAAGCATTTTCGTCTATCCACTGAAAAATACTGTCACCGGCAAGATAGAATGCCTTGAGGACCTGAGGCTTCCGAACTCTCTGCACCACTTGTTTCATTATATAAGGAAGCGCAACGGCATCTTTCCTCTTGAGGACGTTGTGCATCAGTATCTTGATATTCATTCGCCGGATGTAATTGACAGAATTTCGAACGGCGGAGATTGGAAAGATATGGTGCCGGAAAGCGTGGCTGCTGCGATCATGCAGCGTAAACTCTTTGGATATTCCAACTGACAGCGGACAATAAATCATGAGCGTTTTCGAAATTGGTGCGTTTCTCATCGGCCTTTCCGCGCTGTTTGGCTACGTTAATCACAAGATGCTGCGTTTGCCGCACACGATTGGTCTCGTGATGATGGCACTGGCGGCTTCGCTGGTGATCATCGCCATGGAATTTTTGAGTCCGTCCACAAGCGTTCTGAGCATAGTTACCGGTGTACTGCAGCAAATCGACTTTCATGAAACAGTGATGCGCGGCATGTTAAGTTTCCTGCTGTTTGCCGGCGCAATGCACGTTGATTTTTCCGTTTTCCGATCGCAGTCGCAGGCAATTGCGCTTATGGCGACCATGGGGATTCTCATATCGACGTTCGCCATCGGTTGGGCGACATGGATCTTGCTCAACTATTTCGGCATTGAGATGCCATTTATTTGGGCGCTGGTCTTCGGCGCTCTCATCAGCCCGACCGATCCGGTGGCTGTGCTGGGTCTTTTCAAGACGGTGGCTGTGCCCGAGACACTGGAAGCCAAGATGGCGGGTGAATCGCTATTCAATGACGGTGTCGGAGTTGTGGTTTTTACCGTTGTTGTAGCGATCGCAGTCGGAGCGGGTGGACACGGTGGTGACACGAGTGTGTTGGCCATCGCGGAGCTGTTCCTGATGGAAGCTATCGGCGGTGCGGTGCTAGGCCTGCTCGCGGGCTATATCGGTTACCGCGCGATGTACCACATTGATGAGCATAATCTCGAAGTTCTAATAACCCTGGCCGTGGTGATGGTGACCTATGCGGTCGCGATGCGGCTGCACATGAGCGGTCCCATCGCGATGGTTGTCGCCGGGCTCTTTATCGGTAACAAAGGTCTGAAATTTGCGGTTAGCGACAATACCCGGGACTATGTCAAGAAATTCTGGTCGCTACTGGATGAAATATTGAACTCGGTGTTGTTTCTTCTTATCGGGCTTGAGGTGCTGGTGATCGCGAAACGTGCTGATCATATTGAAGTTGCGCTCCTCGCAATACCCATCACACTCGCGGCTCGACTGATCAGTGTCTATGTCCCGATAACGATCCTATCGAGATGGAAAACGTTTACCAAAGGCGCCGTACCGATACTGACCTGGGGCGGTTTGCGGGGCGGAATAGCGGTTGCCCTGGCATTGTCGCTACCGGTGAATGAATACAAACCAACAATCCTGACCATCACCTATGCGGTGGTCTTATTCTCGATAATCGTGCAAGGATTGACGATCAAACCACTGGTCGAGCGCCTGGTCTCCAAGGGCGCGGTTGACGATGCCATCTTCAATAGTGCCTTTGAAGATGCGGATATTTGATGTCTTAAGGTTTTTTCAATAATATCGCGCTGCTCCGGACAATCCTTTCTGATTGTCCGGTTTTTTTGGCTGTAAGAACGAGGGAGATTTTCTTGAGAAATGTAATTGTTTTGGTGGTACTGGCGATGTGGCTTGTGGCCTGTGCATCCAATCAAACGGCTCAATCCGAGGGTTCAGAGGGAGAAACGTCGGCGACTGCCGAGGACTCCGCAACCCCAAAGAAGGATTGCAAGCACGAAAGAAACAGCGGTGGATTCTCCCGCGTCAAGCGCGTTTGCAGTTAAGTCCAGACCTCGAATTTCAAAACGATACTCCGGAGCCGCTGTCCTGTTATTTCGGACGGGTAGCGGCAAGCGCGTTATGTCAACGCAACAGGTATCAGGTGCCGGGAAACTTGTAGTCCGCGAATTGCTCGCGCAATGCCAGCTTGTTGAGTTTTCCGGTCGCGGTATGCGGCAGTTCATCGACGAAAACCACATCGTCGGGTCGCCACATCTTGTCAAGGCGGCTGCTTAACCAGGTCAATACTTCATCTTTATCAATATCGTCGCCAGCATTCTTGACGGCGATAAGCAATGGACGCTCCGACCATTTTGGATGATAGCGACCGATAACGGCGGCTTCCGCAATTTTCGGATTATCAACGGCCGCATTCTCAAGATCGATCGAGCTGATCCATTCGCCGCCGGACTTAATGACGTCTTTTGTGCGATCCGTTATCTGCATGTAGCCGTCGGGATCAATGGTTGCTACATCCCCCGTTTCGAACCAGCCGTCTTTATCCAGCGGATCGACGTCGTCGAGCCGGAAGTAACTGTTGCAGACCCAGGGCCCGCGGACTTTAAGCGCACCGAACGCAACGCCGTCCCAGGGTAATTCGTCGCCGTCCGGGCCGGTGATCTTCATTTCAATGCCGAATACGCCGCGACCCTGTTTTGCTTGCAGCCTGGCAACGTCGTCAGCCGGAAGATCCTTATTGCTCGACTTGAGACTGAACACGGTGCCAAGAGGGCTCGTTTCAGTCATGCCCCAGCCCTGGCACACGGTAATTCCGAAACCATCCCGAAATCCTTCGATGATAGAAAGCGGGCAGGCGGCGCCGCCAACACTTAGGCGCTTTATACTGTCGATTCGTTTGCCCGACGCCTTAAGATAGCTGAGCAGGCCCAGCCATATTGTGGGTACGCCCGATGCGATCGTGATGGACTCTTCCTCCATCAGGGCCTGCAATGTTTCACCGTCTCCCATCTTGGGTCCGGGGAATACAATCTTCGAGCCGACCAGCACGGTGGCGTAGGGAATACCCCATCCGTTCACATGAAACATTGGCACGACCGGCATTACTGTGTCGTCACCCGAGAGTCCGAGCACGTCAGCCAAACAGCTTGCATAGGCGTGTAGCATCGTTGAGCGATGGCTGTACAACACACCTTTCGGGTTGCCGGTGGTACCCGATGTGTAGCACAGCGAACTCGCAGTATTCTCATCGAACTCCAGCCATTCGAATTCATCTGACTCCGCGGCGATCAGGGTCTCGTAACACATTACGTTGGGGAGCGAGGTCTTTGGCATGTGCTCTTCATCTGTGAGCACAATGATTCCTTGTACGCCTGCTAACTGATCCGCCAGCGCTTCCAGCAAGGGCACAACCAGCAAATCGACAAATACGAATTTGTCCTCCGCGTGATTGATGATGTAGGCGACCTGCTCCGGAAATAATTTGGGATTGATGGTGTGGCACACCATGGCGCTGCCGGAAACAGCGTAGTAGAGCTCAAAGTGGCGATAGTCGTTCCAGGCGAGAGTAGCGATGCGATCGCCGGCTTCCGCGCCCAGGCGTTTGAGCGCGTTTGCCAGTTGGCGCGTACGCTGGAAGGACTCGCGAAACGTGTAGCGATGCCGCGGGTTATCGGCCGTGACCGAAACAATTTCCTGGTCGGGATAATTCTTGTCTGCTGATCGCAATAAGCTTGAGATCATCAATTGACTGTCCATCATCAGTCCGCGCATGTTTTCTCCCCGTTGTGTTTCGATTGGTCGTTATGCTGCCTGGTCTGACGAGTTCTTCGCGCCGAAACTGTTCTCGGCTGAGCAAAGGTGCAGAAGCAAGTGGTCAACGACGGCTGGCAAATGTTTGGGTGGCAGATCATGGCCCATTCCTTCTATGACCTGCACGCGTGCTTTTTCTATTTCGGTGGCGATATCCAATCCGTTTGGGAGTGGTACCAGCGGATCCGCGGAGCCGTGAATGACCAGGCTCGGTGCGCTTATTTTTCGCGTCCATTCGCGAAGGTCACCGCTGGCGATGATCGCCGCCATTTGACGCCGGATACCGGCGGGTGACGAATTCCGGTCGATAGACGCAGCGACTTGTCGGCGTAATTCAACCGTGTCTCTACCGCCGTCCTTCGTGCCGATCAGGGTCGAGATTCGCATCGTGATATCAACGAGTTCGTCGCGCGTGCTGGTGCGCTTGCGCGCGGTGAGAATCTCAAATGCGAGTTTGGGGTGAGCTTTCGGCAAAGCAGGATTATTTGTTGACGACATGATCGCAGTAAAACTTTTGGCTCGCTGCGGATTCTCGGCGCAAAGTATTTGTCCGATCATGCCGCCCATCGACGCGCCGACGATATGAGCGTGCCGGATATTCATGGCATCCATGACGCCGAGCGTATCGTTTGACATGTCGGTCAGTTTGTACGGTGCCAGCGAACCGGCTAATCCAACCCCGCCGAGAAGCGCGACGAGAAGCGGCGATGTTGCGCGCTCGGAGCTCAATTTTTCGGACAACCCGATATCACGGTTATCGAATGCGATGACGTAGAATCCTTTATCCACAATCGACTGAATAAAGGCTTCCGGCCAGAGCGTTAACTGCGCGGCAAGACCCATGATGAGTACCACCGGCGGGTCGGATGGGTTGCCGTATTCTTCGACTTCGATCCTGAGACCGTTGCTGGTAACTGTCGCCATCGAAATTCCTACCCGGCCAGCAAATCGTCGAAGGATGATTGCAGGCACTCTGCATAAAACGCGGGGTCGGGCAGCATATCTCGACACGCCGTGACCGCTATGCCAATTTCACCACAATAACTCGTGACGGCCTGGAACAGTCCCATCGAGTCCATGACAGGACCGACACCAAAGGATCGCACCATGCGGGCGCCCGCCATGTAGAGCGGTACCGGCGGGCCCGGCACATTAGTGACGACGGTATTGAACATGGGGTTCAGCTGATTGGCCAGACCGAGCCGCGAATAGAGCCGCGTGGACACGCCGGAGATCATGGCCGGAGCGAGCTTCGACATCTCCGATATCTCGCGAGCGCCGATGGCGTTTGAAAGTTCCTTGGACTTCACGGCTTTTTCATGTGTGAATCGAAGTCGCTCGAGCGGATCTTTGATGTGCGTGCCCAGCGCAATGCTCAGTGCAGATACTTCGTTGCCCAGTGATTTTTTTTCGTCGCTCGATCGGACTGACAAAGGTGCCATGGCGACCAGCGATTCCTCGGGGAGTTCATCCTTGCTGTCGAGATAGCGGTGTAATGCACCACCAACGACGGCAAGCATTACATCGTTAACTGTGACGCCGGGTACACGCTGGCGGATTTTCTTGACATCAGCAAGACTGAACGACACCGCTTCAAAAACGCGCTGGCCCGAAACGATACCGTTGAATCTTGTGCGCGGTACGCTTGAGCCGAACAGTTTGAAGTCATCGCGCGTGAATCCGACGGCGTATTTGAGTGCGCCCGGAGCCATTCGTCCTGCGTGCATTAATGCCTGAAAGGGTTTTACGAGGTTATTGTAATTCGCACGAGCCAGTATTTCGACGGTGCCAACCTGGCGGCCGGGCGGATTGCCGGGCTCATCGCTGCCCACCTCATCCTCGGGTTGCAACGAGTGGATGGCTTCCGAGATTTGCACGCCCGATGCACCGTCGATCGCGCAATGATGGACCTTCGACACGATCGCGTAGGATCCGGTGGGTATGCCGGGGACATTGTCCAGGCCCTCAATGACCGTGAACTCCCAAAGCGGTTTTGAAATGTCGAGCGGCCGTGCGTGCAGCCTTGCGACCTGGATGCAGAGCTGGCGCCAGTCTCCGGGGTGCGGCAGTGCGATATGACGAATATGGAATTCGATATCGAAATCCGGATCGTCGACCCAGTACGGGCGATCGAAGTCCAGTGGCACCTGCTTTAATTTCTGGCAAAACGTCTTGGCACGGTGCGTCCTGTCATCGACGAATTTAAGAATATCCTTTAATCGAACCGTGCCGTCGGGTGCGGAGGCGGGGTCATAAATCGCGCAAGAGCCAATGTGCATTGGGGTTCGCGCGGACTCCGCGTGCAGGAAAAAAGCATCAAGGCCCGATAGCTGCTCGGGCGCCCATTTATCAAAAAGGTCAGTCAGTTTTGTTGCCAAGTCTTCGATCCTGATTCGTCATGCGGGCCACAAAGCGGTCTAGTCTAGTATAAATGCGCGTACCGGGTGTCTGAAAAGTCGGGAATATGTGTTTCAATATCAATTCCGGTCGGCGCGGCCCTGAGGTTTTCGACAGCAATGAAACTAGAACGAAATCACGAACTTGGTATCGACGAGGCTAAACAACGTGTTGATCGTATTCGGTCTGGCATCGAATCACAGTATGGACTGTCGGGTAACTGGAAGGGCGATACTCTGAAATTCTTCGGCGCAGGCGTAAACGGACACATCATCGTGGACGAGCAGCGTGTGTTGGTGGAGGTGCGTCTTGGTTTTGCGATGTTGCTGATGGAAGGGCCTATCAAATCACACATATCCGCCGCAATGGACGAGCACCTGGTATGACAACGACTGAACCGAAGACCCACTACCGAACCTGTAATATATGCGAAGCCATGTGCGGTATCGAAGTGCGCTACGACGAGCAGCAGATTCTTTCCATCAGGCCTGACAAGAAAGATCCTCTCAGCCGCGGACACATTTGCCCTAAAGCGGTGGCCCTGCAGGATTACTATCGTGACGAGGACAGGCTCACTCAGCCGTTGCGTCGCACGGCCAGTGACTGGGAGGAAATATCCTGGGACAGTGCCCTTGAAGAAATCAGCGAGCGTGTTCGCGATATTCAGAGAGCACACGGCAAGCAATCCGTCGCCACCTACATTGGCAATCCCAATGCTCACAACCTGGGCTCGCTGGTTACCATTCACAAGTTTCGTAAATCACTGGGTACTAACAACCATTACAGCTCCGCATCCGCGGACCAGTTGCCGCATCACGTAGCCAACAAGCACATGCTGGGGCACGGTTCCCTGATCCCCGTTCCCGATATTGATCACACAGACTACATGCTGATCATCGGCGCCAATCCGGTCGTTTCAAACGGCAGCATGATGACTGCGCCGGGTTTCCCTCGTCGCATGAAGGCCATTCAGGAACGCGGCGGTAAGGTCGTCGTTATCGATCCCAGGCGGACCGAAACTGCGGACAAGGCAGATGAGCATTTCTTCATCGAGCCGAATACGGATGCATTGTTGCTACTCGCTCTGAACCAGGTCTTGTTCGCTGATGGACTGGAAAGTCCCGGGCATCTGTCGACGGTGATCGCCGAACTCGACGTTTTCAGGCAGGCCGTCGCTGCCTATACACCGGAGCGCGTTGCGCCAATTACAGGGATTGATGCACAGGAGATACGCCGGCTGGCACACGAAATGGCGCATGCGTCGTCCGCAGTTTGTTACAGCCGCATGGGTGCATCAACCCAGCAGTTCGGCGGTTTATGCCAGTGGCTGACCATCACGTTTAATATTGTGTCGGGCAATTTTGATCGGCGCGGCGGTGCGATGTTCACGACGCCGGCATTCGACCTCGTCAAAATCACGGACAACAGCAATCGACCGAATACGTATGGCAGCAAACAAAGTCGGGTTCGAGGGTTGCCATTTAATAACAGCGAGTTCCCGGTTTCCGTCCTGGCGGAGGAAATTCTGACGCCTGGAGAGGATCAAATTCGAGCATTGATCGCAGTCGCAGGAAATCCTGTCATCTCTGCGCCGAATGGCCGGCGACTGGCCGCAGCATTCGCGAGTCTTGAGTTCATGGTCAGCGCCGACATTTACCTGAACCAGACGTCACGATTCGCAAACATTGTTCTGCCGGCAGCATCGGGACTACAGATTCCTCAGTATGACGTGGCCTTTCATATCAACGCCGTTCGCAATACGGCGAAGTATTCAGAAGCATTGTTCCCGCCGACAAAAGGGCAGAAACCCGATTGGGAGATATTCAAACTTCTGGGTTCTGCTATCAATCAAGTCGACGATGATGGAATCACGCCTGAGATGGTTCTCGATCATTCACTCAGGGCGGGCCCGTACGCGGAGCAGGGCATGAGTTTGAAAATGTTGCATGAGCATCCGCACGGCGTCGACCTGGGTCCGTTGGAAAGCAATCTTGCGGAACGTTTGCAGACGCCCGATGGCATGATTCATCTGGCGCCACAATTGTATTTGGACGATTTGGAGCGGTTGGAGCAAGCCTTTTTTGGCGGTACAGCCGCAACAAAGAAATATCCGCTGTCACTGATTAGTCGTCGCTTGCCTCGCAGTCACAATTCATGGACACACAATTCCCACCGACTGGTTAAGGGCAAAACGCAATGCACGTTGCTGGTCAATTCTGACGATGCCGACGGACTGAATCTGCAAACCGGACAGACAGTACGGGTGATCTCGAACGTCGGTGAGTTAAAGGTGGCGGTCGAGGTGAGTGATGAAATGATGCCCGGTGTT
Source organism: Woeseiaceae bacterium (assembly GCA_021773095.1). GTDB lineage: Bacteria > Pseudomonadota > Gammaproteobacteria > Steroidobacterales > Woeseiaceae > UBA1847. The sequence goes on from JAJFKR010000006.1 coordinate 46,736, forward strand.
GTGAGTCTTCCACACGGTTGGGGCCATGACATGGATGGAACACAAATGCGTACGGCGCGATTGCAACCCGGTGTGAATATTAACGAGCTTACGGATGATGCGGTCGTTGATAACCTGACGGGTAACGCTTGCTTTAGTGGTATTCCGGTCTCCGTACAGCCCGTGTGACGAAGGATCACATCGAAACGCACGTACTGGTCGAATCTCCAGAGGACAGTCCGGTGGACCTGCTGCAACGAGCAACCGGACTGTCCCGGCAACGAATTAAATTAGCGATGACTCTGGGCGCGGTCTGGATAACCCGTGGGCGCAACACCCAGAGACTGCGTCGGGCAAAGCGCGTGCTTCGGGTGGGCGATGAGGTGCACCTCTACTACGATGTGAAAATACTGGCCGAGATTCCTCCCGAGCCGACGTTGATCGCAGATGTCGGCGGGTATTCAGTTTGGCGAAAACCCTACGGTTTAAGATCGCAGGGATCGAAATGGGGCGATCACTGCACGGTGGCGCGGTGGGCTGAGCGCCACCTTCAGCCGGAGCGGCCGGCCTTTACCGTGCATCGACTTGACCGGGCAGCCAATGGGCTGATTCTGCTAGCACATACGCGGACCATTGCAGCAACGCTATCGGACCTGTTTCAAAAGCGCGCGGTCGAGAAACGATATCAGGCGTTGGTGGCGGGTGACTTTTCAGTGCAGCCTGATCCGCTCCGAGTAGAGCAGGCGATCGATGGCAGAGAGGCCGTTAGTGAGTTTTCCTTGCAGCAGGTTAGTACCGATGGTGAGCGTTCATTAGTGGATGTGCGTATTGAGACCGGGCGCAAACATCAGATTCGTCGTCATCTGGCAGGCCTCGGGCATCCGGTTATTGGTGATCGTTTGTACGGCGAGGGGGGGCATGACGGCGTCGATTTGCAATTGACTGCGCGCCTGTTGGCGTTTCATTGTCCGGTTACCGATGATCGGGTTGAGTATCGAGTGGCGAGCGAGTGCTTGCCGATATCATCACCACCATGAAACTATGTAATTCATGCGGCAAGTGTTGTGAGTATGCCGGTAATGGTGGCTTGTCAGCATCGCGTGAGGAGATCGACTGGTGGGAAACGCATCGGCCGGCAATCGCACGCTATGTGCAGGACGGGAAGATTTGGGTCGATCCGGAGACGGGTACGTATTTCGCGCGTTGCCCATGGCTGCGTCAGTCGCCGGATCAGGACAGGTATACCTGTGATATTTATTTCGACAGACCGGAAGACTGCCGTCATTATCCCGTCGACATTGCACAGATGGTTCGTGACGATTGTGAAATGCTTGAGCGGCGTGATTTCGATGATCTGAAACGAGCGCAGCAAAAACTGGATGCTCTGATGTCAGACAGCCGCCCGCCCGTGACCAGGTAAAAGGCGTTTGCAGTCCTACTGTTGTTTAGTATCTTCCGTGTTGTTTGAAAATGTAGTTATTCAATTCGATGAACTCGTGGTTCATCTGGTGCACGATTCGATGCGCCGAGCGGGCCACTGCTCGCATGACTTTGTAGACCAGTTGCGGATTTTTATCGACCAACTTCTCGAAGTCCTCGCGCGTCAAACTGAGTACCTGACCATCGCGGAGGGCGCGTAGTCCGACAGTGTGAACTTCGCCATCGATAAAGCTGAGTTCGCCGGCGAGATCGCCTTCCCTGATGATGGCGATGCTGGCTATGCCATCGTTGCCGCTTCGTTTGACGACCTCCAGGTTGCCGTCGACCACCAAATGCAACGAATTGTCTACAACGCCTTCACTAATGAGATATTCGGCACCGCGCAATGCCTTCAGTTTCATGAGCCCGGCAAGCGTGCCGGCCTCTTCGTCCGAAAGCTCCGCACCCAAACGAGAATCGAGGACTTGTTGCGTTGATTTGTTCATGTGATTTCTCCCGAACACATGAAACTAATGCACTCTTATCGGTGCGTCTATTCGGAATAACACCTAACACACAAATCGATCACGATCGCCATGATTCTGGTGTCTAGGGTTTGCGAAACAGAAATGTAAACCGGTCGGTATTGCCGCTGACCGAACGACGACCCACTTCGTATTCCAGTTCGTCATCACCACGAAAGTGCAGGTCAGCGTAGTCAACAAACTCGAATCCCAGGTCCAGCATTTCCCTGATCACCAGCACCGGGTCGATACGGCGACGATTTTCGTTGTCGAGTTTTTCCATGTGGCGTCGGGTGTGATCGATCACACCGTAAAGTCCGCCACTCTTCAGTGACCTGAATACTTCCCGATTCATTATGGCCCGCGCCTCGGGGCCGAAATTATGCAGGTTGCGGAATGTCAAAACCATGTCCAGGTTTGAAATACCAAAGTCAAACTCTTCCATAACATAAAAGCGGGCCCCTTTGGGCCGGTGGATGTTATCCGATGTTTCGACGCGTATTACTGCCTCAAACCCGGGCTCCATGAGGACGCCCTCGCTGATCCGGTCTGTTCCCAGGGCGACGTAAAGCTGGCCGTTCTCCGCTAGAACAGGCCCCAGAATACGCGTATACCAGCCGCCGCCCGGTACAAGTTCCAACACTCGCATATTGTCTTTCAAACCGAAGAAATTCAGGGTTTCCAGGGGCAGGCGGTTTTCATCCCGATCACGGTGAGCCTCCGGGCGCGAAGTATCGGCCAGAGCGGCTTCAACCTTCATATTGATTTCATTGGCAGCCTGCACGTTGAACATGATCAGCAGCATGAGCGCGGTGGTAATTAGTTTCATGGGTATTGTCCGGATTGAGTTGTAAAGAAGCCTATCAGTTTTCGCTGAACGTGTACCAACCCTACGCGACAAGGCGAGCAAAAGCGCCCGGGTCTGTGACTGCTACAAACATCAGGCCGCTTATCGCGCCACACAAATGTGCGTCGTGATTGATGCGGCCAGTATCTTGCGTCGATGCCCAGTAAGAATAGGCGACATAGCCGATCGCAAACAGGAAGGCGGGGATTGGTACTGGTATGGGAATGATCATCAACGTCGTTGTCGGGAAGTAAACGATAAACGCGAACAAAACCGCCGAGATGGCGCCCGACGCACCGAGGGATGCGTAACCCGGATTGTTCCGCTGCTTGTACCAGGTGCAGGTGTGGCTGACGACAAGGCCGAAGAAATACAGGATGAGGAAGGGAATCGTACCGATGAACCGCTCCATCGGGAAAGCGAAAAAGTAAAACGTGAACATGTTGAACAGCAGGTGACCAATATCGGCGTGTACAAAGCCGCTCAAAATCATCGTGTCGTACTGCTTGTCACGCAGGAAATGGTAGGGCCGGAACAAGCACATATCGATAATGCGCGGCGACTGAAATAAACCCATCAGGCTGATGCCGATGGTCAAAATCATTATCAGGGGTGCTGCTATGCTGCCGCTTTCAAACATACTGATGAAATCCTTTTATTGATAACCACGTGCCTGCAGCTTGAACAGGTGCGCATATTGTCCGTCTTCTGCCAGCAGGCTTTCGTGCGTGCCCCGCTCGAGAATCTCACCCTGATGGATTACGATAATTTGTGCCGCCGCACGCACCGTCGAAAATCGATGGGAAATAAGGATGGTCATTTTACTGCTACTCGCCGTGCGGAAGTGCTCGAATACCTCGGCTTCCGACGATGCGTCCATCGCCGCCGTCGGCTCATCCAGTACAAGGATATCAGCGTCGCTGCGCATGAAAGCACGTGACAATGCGATCTTCTGCCACTGCCCGCCGGACAGCTCGCGACCACCTTTGAACCAACGGCCTAACTGCGTTTCGTAGCCGTCCGGCATATCTTCAATGAACGGAGCGGCCAGACCGGTCGTCGCCGCGTCCCGCCAGCGGTCTTTGTCATCGATATGCCGCACATCGCCCGCGCCAATATTTTCTCCGACCGAAAACTGATAGCGGCCGAAGTCCTGAAAGATAACACCCACACGTTGCCGCAATGCCCCAACATCCCATTCTTGCAAATCAAGACCGTCCAACAGGATACGACCCTCGGTTGGGTCGTAGAGGCGGGTGAGGAGTTTGATGAGGGTTGTTTTACCGGATCCGTTTTCGCCAACCAGTGCCAGACTTTCGCCCGGTTTGATTTGCAGGCTGATGTTATTGAGCGCTTTTTCTTTTGCGCCCGCGTAAGTGAACGATACGTTCTCAAACTCTAGTCCGCGCCCGGGATCCGGGCCGTGAACAGCGTCACCGTGTCGTGTCGGAACGGGTTGCTCGAGATACTCGTATAAATTCGACAGATACAAATTGTCTTCGTACATGCCGCTGATTGAGCTCAATATCGCCGCCACGGCAGATTGTCCCTGTCGGAACAGCACGAGATACATCGTCATTGCGCCAAGAGTGATTACTCCCGCAACCGTAGTAACGACGATCCAGCCATAGGCGGCATAAAGAGCACATATGGAAACCAGCCCGAGCAGGAACCCCCAGGAATCTCGCCGAATGGTTAATTTGCGATCTTCAACAAACAGTTTCTTGAAAATATCCCGGTATCGCTGCAGTAACCGTGGCCCCAGCTGAAAGAGCTTGACCTCTTTGACGCCGTCTTCGCGGGCTATGACTGTCTCGAGATACATCTGCATGCGCGTATCCGGAGAGCGCCAGCGGAACAGGCGGAATGCATCGCCGGAGAATTTCGCCTCGGCGAAGAAAGAGGGCAATCCCGCGGCAACCAATATGACGACAGCCCAGGGTGAAAAAGCGAACAGCAAGACTGAGTAACTCGTGAGCGAAATGACGTTTTGCACCAGCCCGAAAGTCCGGTTCACAAGGCTCAACGGTCGGCTCGATGCTTCGCGTCGTGCTTGTGTGAGTTTGTCGTAAAATTCGGAGTCCTCAAAGTGTGCGAGATCGAGCGTCATCGCTTTTTCTAAAATCATGACGTTGACTCGCTGGCCGAGCAGACCGCGCAGCAGTGACTGGCTGGCCGATACTCCGCGCTGGGTTGCAGCGACCGCTATTACGACCAATGCCTCAAGCCCAACGAGCATTAACACGCCACGCGTATCAGGATCAGTGGTTTGAGTGGCAGCGATGACACCGTCAACGATGAGTTGTCCGATATAGGCGATGACGGCAGGCAGGACTCCGCCGGCCAGCGTCAATAGTGCGAGAGTGACAGTGAGCGGCCGGCTGGTCGTCCAGACAAGCTCGAGCGCGCGACGGCTGTAGCCGAACACGCCGAGAGCCCGCCGCATGAATCCGGCGCTGGTGTTGTTGGTGTCGGCCATAGGTGCCTAGAATACTTCAAAACGAGACAGCGGATATGGGCGGGCGATAAATAGAACGACTGCGGAGCCGGCTTGCATGAGTAATACCCCTGATGCCATTGCGCAACACCATTCCTATGATTACATTGGAATCATGACTACAGACGATCTCACAAAAAGCGCCGACCTCACACGCCACGCCCGGGGGACCGGGGCCTTGCGCACGCGGCGGCCCGCCTACGTCGACTTTCTGCCACCGTGTAACGACGCTTGTCCGGCCGGTGAGAATATTCAGGCCTGGCTGGCGCTGGCGCAGTCGGGTGATTACGAGGCGGCCTGGCGTGAGCTGGTCCGCAACAACCCGATGCCATCAATTCACGGCCGGGTTTGTTACCACCCGTGCGAAGACGTTTGTAATCGTGCTTTCACGGATAGTGCTGTCAGCATTCACGCCGTGGAACGCTTTCTCGGTGACACGGCGCTGGAGCAGGACTGGCAGTTCGAGAAACCCACGACAAGCACCGGCAAAAAAATTCTGGTCGTTGGGGCCGGGCCGAGTGGACTGTCGGCTGCGTATCAACTTGTCCTCCTCGGGCATGAGGTGGAGATACGGGAGGCGGGTCCTGTTGCCGGCGGTATGATTCATTTTGGTATTCCAGCCTACCGGATGCCGCGCGATGAATTGCAGGCCGAAATCAGTCGCATTGAAAATATCGGTGTGAAAATTTCTCTGAATCATCGCGTCGACGATCTTCTTGCAGAGAAAAAAGCAGGCAATTTTGATGCAGCGTTTGTTGCGGTTGGTGCACACATAAGCAAGAAGATCGATATTCCCAACCGGGATGCCGGCAAGATCCTGGATGCCGTCAGTTTTCTCAGTCAGGCGAAAGAGGGCGAGGCTCCGAAACTCGGACGGCGTGTTGCCATATACGGTGGCGGAAATACTGCGATGGACGCGGCACGAACGGCGAAACGTCTGGGCGCAACCGAAGCGATGATTATTTACCGGCGCGACCGCAGCAGTATGCCCGCGCACGACTTTGAAGCCGACGAGGCGATGGAAGAGGGCATTAAAATCAACTGGTTGAGGACGATCAAGGAGATAGACCGTTCGACGTTCAAAGTCGAGGTAATGGAACTGGACCGTAACGGTCGCCCGCAGCCCACCGGAAAATTCGAAGTGCTTGAAGCAGATTCGCTGATTCTCGCAGTGGGTCAGGACACGGATACCGCGTTTCTCGAGTCCGTTCCGGATATCGAATTTCAAAGCGACCATACCGTTGTTGTCGATAGCAATATGATGACCGGGCATGCAGGAATTTTTGCCGGCGGCGACATGGTGCCCAGCGACCGGTCGGTGACTATTGCTGTGGGACATGGCAAACAGGCCGCGCGCCATATTGATGCGTATCTGAAGGGGGCGACTTACCAGCGTGCTCCTCGAAATGACTTGATCGGTCATGAAAAGCTGCAGTTGTGGTATCGCACGGCCGCACCCCAGGTTGAGCAGGATCGACTTCCGGTCGACCGCCGCGAGGGCGGCTTCGATGAAATTCTGCAGAATCTTTCCGAGCCCGAAGCTCAGTTTGAGGCCAGGCGATGTCTATCCTGCGGTAATTGTTTCGAGTGCGATGGTTGCTACGGAGCCTGTCCGGAGGATGCAATCATCAAGCTCGGCCCCGGCAACCGGTATAAGTTTGACTTCGACAAATGCACCGGTTGTGCTGTGTGTTTCGAACAATGCCCCTGTCATGCCATCGAGATGACGGATGAGCCCGGTGTAATGGAATCGCAATCGTGACCGGGAAGCGTGCCCTTGAAGGCAACGAAGCGGTCGCTCGAGTCGCGTATGCCGTCAGCGAAGTGTGCTCGATCTATCCCATCACTCCCTCATCTCCGATGGCGGAGTACGCCGACGTCTGGGCGGCTGCAGGCAAGCAGAATATGTGGGGGCAGGTACCCGATATTATTGAGATGCAAAGTGAAGGTGGTGCTGCCGGCACCGCGCACGGTGCTTTGCAGACGGGTGCGATGACCACCACATTTACGGCATCGCAGGGCTTGATGTTGATGTTGCCGAATATGTACAAGATTGCAGGTGAACTGACATCGGCTGTCTTTCACGTTGCCTCCCGGTCGCTCGCGGCACAGGCATTGTCAATTTTTGGTGATCATCAGGACGTGATGGCCGCACGCACTACGGGTTTTGGCTTACTAGCGTCATCTTCGGTGCAGGCTGCTCAGGATCTGGCGTTGATCACGCATGCGAGCACGCTTGCAACGCGCGTGCCCTTCGTACATTTTTTCGATGGCTTCAGAACGTCGCACGAAGTCAGCAAGATTGACCTGGTCAGCAGCGACGATATTCGGGCGATGATCGATTCAAATCTTGTTTATGAGCATCGCAGTCGTGCGCTGAATCCAGATAATCCGTTCATACGCGGTACGGCACAAAACCCGGATGTATATTTTCAGGGCCGTGAAAGCGTCAATCGCTTCTACGACCAAACGCCGGCGATCGTGCAGAAGTCGATGAACCAGTTTGCAAGCCTGACGGGCCGTCAATACAAGTTGTTTGATTACTACGGTGACCCGACGGCAGAACGAGTGATTGTGCTCATGGGCTCGGCGGCAGACACTGTACAGCAAACGATTGATGCATTGCCTGACTTGGGTTTCGGCATGGTCAACGTCCGCCTCTACAGGCCATTTTCGAACGAACATCTGCTGGCTGCTATTCCGGCGTCGACAAGGAAAATCGCAGTGCTGGATCGCACCAAGGAGATCGGTGCCAGTGGTGAGCCTTTGTATCAGGATGTTGTGACGGCCCTGGCCGAAGCAGTCAGTGACGGTCAGCGACCCGGGATGCCGAAGGTAATCGGAGGGCGTTACGGTCTTTCTTCCAAAGAATTCACACCGGCCATGGTGAAGGCGGTTTACGACGAGCTGGGCAGGGACAGACCCAAGAACCACTTTACGATCGGCATCATAGATGACGTCACCCACACGAGCCTTGGGTACGACACGGATTTCCAGATTGAGGGTGATGAGGCAACGCGAGCCTTGTTTTTTGGTTTGGGCTCGGATGGTACAGTCGGCGCGAACAAGAACAGCATCAAGATTATCGGCGAAAGTACCGATCTCTATTGTCAGGGCTACTTTGTTTACGACTCCAAGAAGTCGGGATCACGCACTGTGTCGCACTTACGTTTCGGTCCGGAACCGATTCACGCTCCGTATCTGATTCAGTCGGCGAACTTCATCGCCTGCCACAAGTTCGATCAGATCAACAAAATCGAAATTTTGCGGGATGCGGCGCCGGGTGCCGTGTTCCTGCTTGATAGTCCGTATGCCGCCGACGAGGTCTGGGACAAATTGCCCGGGCCCGTGCAACGGATAATCATCGATCGCAAAATCAGTTTTCATGTGATTAATGCCGTCGACGTGGCACGTGATGCAGGCATGGGAAATCGAATTAATACGATCATGCAGGTGTGCTTTTTTACGCTTTCAGGCGTGTTGCCCCGTACAGAGGCGATCCTGCAGATCAGGAAGGCGATCGAGAAAAGTTACCGGTCGAAAGGGCAGGATGTTATCGATAAAAATTTCGCTGCAGTTGATGCGGCTCTGGACCATCTTCACGAAGTGAAGGTGCCGAAGCGCGTTAGTAATGATCGACCGCTCGACGATGTTGTTCCTTACGACGCACCGAAGTTCGTCCGGGAAGTCACAGCACAGATGATGCTCGGTCACGGTGATGACCTGCCGGTTAGCAAAATGCCGGTCGACGGTACTTACCCCAGCGCTACTGCGCGCTTCGAAAAGAGCAACGTGTCTGACAGCGTGCCGCTTTGGGAGCCTGATCTGTGTATCCAGTGCGGTAACTGCGCTTTCGTCTGTCCGCACAGTGTTATCCGCGCAAAGTTCTACCACGAGAGTTCGCTTCAGGACGCGCCGGACGGATTCCCGTCGGCACCGATTAGTGCGCGCGGATTTCCAGAGACACGATATTCCTTGCAGGTTTATCTTGAGGACTGCACCGGTTGTAATCTTTGCGTGGATGCCTGTCCTGTGAAGAGCCCGGGCGATGAGAACTTTCGTGCCATCAACATGACGGATAAAACGCCATTGCTCGAGCAGGGCAAAACAAACATCGACTTTTTCGAGTCTCTGGCATTTAACGATCGGGCCGCGGTAGAGTTTTCATCCGTGCGTGGCGCTCAGTTCCTGCAGCCGCTATTCGAGTTTTCGGGAGCATGCGCTGGCTGTGGTGAAACACCCTACGTCAAACTGCTGTCGCAATTGTTTGGGCCACGATTACTGGTTGCGAACGCTACGGGTTGTTCTTCTATCTACGGCGGCAATCTTCCGACGACTCCGTGGAGCAAAAATGCGGAGGGCAGCGGGCCCGCCTGGTCCAATTCATTGTTTGAAGATAACGCCGAGTTTGGTCTGGGTATGCGTGTTGCGGCCGATCATCACATGAGAATTGCCAAACAACTGGTCAGTGAACTGGCGCCGGAAATTGGCGCAGAAATTGCCGATCAGCTGGTCAATGCCGGACAACGTGTCGGTAGTGAGCTGCGTTCACAGCGACATCGTGTTTCGGAGCTTAAGGAAAAGTTGCAGGAAATCATTAACACAAGCGACAACGAGAGAGCCGTCGCCCTGTTATCGATTGTGGATCACCTCGTCCGTCGCAGTGTCTGGCTGGTTGGCGGTGATGGTTGGGCCTACGATATCGGCTCGGGTGGTTTGGACCACGTGCTGGCCAGTGGCCGCAATGTAAACGTGCTCGTTATGGATACCGAGGTGTATTCGAATACCGGCGGGCAAATGTCCAAGGCGACACCGTTGGGTGCTTCTGCACGCTTTGCATCCGCCGGCAAGCGCATTGGCAAAAAGGATCTGGCGTTACAGGCGATCTCCGGCGGCAACGTCTACGTGGCGCAAGTTGCCATGGGCGCGAACCCTCAGCAAACACTGCTGGCGATGCGGGAGGCCGAGGAATACGACGGGCCGTCGCTGATTTTGGCTTACAGTCACTGCATTGCACACGGCTATGAGTTGAAGGACGGCCTAAAGCAGCAAAAACTCGCAACGCTGAGTGGTTACTGGCCATTGATTCGTTACAACCCGGCGCTGCGTACCGCCGGCAAGAAACCGTTTGTACTGGATTCACCACGGCCCACCATTCCATTGCGCGAGTATGCCTATAACGAAATGCGTTACAAGATCCTGACAAAGACGCACCCGGAAGAGGCGGAAAAGCTAATGGAAATGGCGCAGGAGACGGTCAACCGGCGCTGGCAAACCTACGAGCACCTCTCGATGCAGGAGCCGACGCAGTTCGAGCACGCATAAAAAAAGGCGAGGTCCGAAGACCTCGCCTTTTGTTCAGCTTCGTAACGCTGTAACGTTTCGCGCGTGAGACGCGCTCCTACAACGGTACGATGTTCTCTGCCTGAGGACCTTTCTGGCCGTCAGTAACAGTGAACTCGACCTTCTGACCTTCTGCCAGAGTCTTGAATCCGCTGCCAGTGATATTGCTGAAATGAGCAAATACGTCAGGACCTGACTCTTGCTCGATGAAGCCAAAGCCTTTGGCTTCGTTAAACCATTTTACGGTTCCGGTAACTGTAGACATTTTCTATTCCTAATTATCAAAAGTTTTGCCTCATCGCTGAGGCGGTTAAGCGAGAGTGCTGCTTGGTACTTATGAAAATCAGGACGAGGTACTAAGGAACTTCGAAATGGTGTACATAAATATCAGCCGATCATTCTAGCTGCGGGCAGTATAGCCCCCGAATATCGCAAGTCAACGGCTGAGCGAACATATTTGTGCGACTTTTGTCCCGTATATGGGCCAAAATAGCGGCAGAACCGCTATTTCCCGGCTACATACGGGCCCGAGCGGCGCAGTTCTTATTGATGAAATCGCGGTGTGACGGCAGGCAACCCACCTCCTGGACGATTGTTTTCTTAATGTGGGCAAGAAATTGCTCGAGTTGCTGCTTTGATATTTTCTCAGCCATGGGGTGATAGTGCCTGGGAAAAACGCGCTGACCGATCATCACCTGCAACCAGGCCAGCTCCGTAAACAGCTCCTCGCCATCACGGTGGATTTGTCCACTGTTACGGAATAATTCCATTTTTCGGGTCAGCTTTTCCGGCACGGACATCTCCCGACGATCAATCCAGAACGGGCTGTCGATACGTTCATTGGCGTGATAATGCAAAATAATAAAGTCGCGGATACTCTCAAACTCAAATGTCGACTGACGATTGAATTCATCAGCATTGTGCGGCGAAAAACTCTTGTCCGGAAACATCCTGATCAAACGGTCGATACCCGACTGAATCAGGTGGATGCTGGTGGACTCGAGTGGCTCCATAAAACCGCTGGCCAGGCCGAGGGCGACACAATTCCTGTTCCAGAATTTTTTGCGTCGCCCAGGCGTAAATTTGATCAGCCCTGGATCAGCCAGCGGCTCACCATCCAGATTTTGAATCAGGCTGGCGCGGGCTTCATCATCGCTGATGTACTGGCTGCAATAGACATAGCCGTTGCCAATACGATTTTGCAGCGGTATACGCCATTGCCAACCCGCCACACAAGCATTTGAGCGCGTGTAGGGCTGTAATGGTTCAAGCGGTTCGCAGGCGACTGCAATCGCGCGATCGCAGGGAAGCCAGTGGGTCCAGTCTTCATAACCGGTTTGCAGAGCATCTTCTATCAAAAGACCTCGGAATCCGGAGCAATCGATGAATAGATCACCGTCAACCTGCTTGCCGCCCTCCAGGCTAATCGATTCGATAAACCCATCCGAGCCACGCAACGCGGTATCGATGACCATGCCCTCGGTACGTTTCACACCGTGTTTACTAGCGTATTGACGCAGGTATCCGGCTACCCGTGTCGCGTCGAAATGATACGCGGGAACCAGTCCCGCCATGCCGGTATCACCCAGGCGTTGCAGGTGCGCATATCGATTGGCGATGGCGGCCTTGTAGTTAAACGAGTAATCCCACAGGCTGGAGTTATCTCCGGTAGCACGGGCTTTTAGCCAGTAGGGCAGGAATGTAAGCATTCCCAGGCTGCGGCCGACATCGCCGAAAGCGTGCATATAGGAATCACCGATCTTACCCCAGTCATTAAACTGAATTCCCAACTTGATGGTACCGTTGGTCTGGCCTAAAAATTCGTGTTCATCCGTACCCAACACAGCCAGCAGTAACCTGATCTGGGGAATCGTGGCTTCACCGACACCGACCGTTCCGATCTGGTCCGATTCAAGCAGTTCAATATCGAGCACATGCCCCATGGTCCGAGCAAGTACAGCTGCGGCCATCCAACCGGCAGTCCCGCCGCCGACGATGACTACTTTTCTAATCGGGTCATGGCCCACATCAACCTCCGCACAATTCTTAAACAACTCACACTGTAATGACTACGAGATCCGTAATCCAGAAGGTAGGGTAATGCAGTGCGAGCCGTTTCGTGTTTTTTCCGGATCGGGCACTGCCAATGCTTGTTGGGTGCTAATATCGGCCTCTTTTTCGGATTATCAGGCGCAAAAATGGACAAGAAATTAGTTGGAATAGTCGTTCTCGTGGCCCTTGCGGCCTGTTCGCCAGCAGAAAAAGCTGAGGATCCGTACCTCTGGCTGGAGGAAGTCGAGGGTACCGAGGCGTTGGCCTGGGTTCTGGAACAAAACGACGACTCGCTCGGATACCTTGAAGCGCTGCCGACATTTCAGCCGATCTACGAACGCAATCTCGAGATCTATGACTCGGACGAGCGGTTTGCATCGCCCAGTCTCATGGGTGACTACGTCTATAACTATTGGAAAGATGCCACCAACAAGCGCGGAATCTGGCGGCGAACGACGCTTGAAAAATACGTGGCTGATGAGGCGGATTGGGACATTGTGCTGGACCTTGATGCACTTGCCGAGGACGAGGGCGAAGACTGGGTCTGGAAAGGCAGCTCGTGTCTGCGTCCCGAGTATCAGAAATGTCTGCTGCGACTTTCGCGCGGCGGTGCCGATGCGGTCGTGGTTCGGGAATTCGATACCGAAACACGGTCTTTTGTCGATGATGGCTTTTATATTGCTGAGGCCAAATCAGATACCAGCTGGATAGACGAAGACACGCTTTTTATTGGCAGCGATTTCGGTGATGGCTCGCTGACCGATTCGGGCTACCCCAGAACCTCACGCTTATGGAAGCGCGGCGTACCGCTCGAGGAGGCGACTGAGGTCTTCGCCGGCGAGCAGGCAGACGTTGCGATTAGTATTTATCGCGCCTGGGATGGCGATGAGTCCTACGACGTCGTACATCGCGCACCCACGTTCTTTACGGCAATTCGCCACCTGTTCGCCGAAAACGGTGATCATCAAAAAATCGATATCCCGGACGACTCGTCGTTTCATGGCCTTATGAACGGGCAAATGATCGTTGAGTTGAAGAGCGACTGGCAACCCGGCGATACGAAATACGTTCAGGGTTCACTCATGTCTATCGATTTCGATTCGTTTATGGCCGGTGGTCGTGACTTCGACAGTATTTACGTACCGACAGAACGCAGCGCGATTCCACGCGGCGGTGTCGCGTGGACACGTGACTACCTGATCCTGAATCAACTCGAAGATGTCACCAGTAAATTGTCACGCTACGAATACGTTGATGGAGAGTGGATTCGGAGCGATATCCAGACGGAGACGCTTGGCAGTATTTCTCTGGTCAGCGCAGCTGAAGATTCCAACGTATTCTTTTTTAGTTACGAAGGGTTTCTGCGTCCTGACACCCTGTACGTTGCGAACGATGGCGGTGCTTCGGTCGAAGCATTGTTCTCGCTACCGGCGTTTTTCGATGCAGAGGGCATGGCCGTTCAGCAGTACTTCGCAACCAGTAAAGATGGTACCAAGGTTCCGTATTTCCTGATTTGCCCAAAGGGTTTTGAGGCAAATGGTGATACGCCGACATTGTTGTATGGATACGGTGGTTTTCAGATCAGCCTGACACCGGGTTACAGCGCGACAGTCGGTCATGCCTGGCTCGAGCGCGGTGGCGCCTACGTTGTCGCGAATATTCGCGGCGGTGGCGAATACGGACCACGCTGGCATCATGCAGCTTTGAAAGAAAATCGCCAGCGTGCCTATGACGATATGGCCGCGGTTGCCGAAGACCTGATCGAGCGCAAGGTGACGAGTCCTGAGCACCTTGGGGTTAAGGGCGGATCGAATGGCGGTTTGCTGACCGGTGTAATGCTGACGCAACGCCCGGACCTTTGGGGTGCGGTTGTTGTCCAGGTACCGCTTCTGGACATGAAGCGCTTCAGTCATTTGTTAGCGGGAGCCTCATGGATGGACGAATACGGGAACCCGGATACTGACGACTGGGAATACATAAAGGAATACTCGCCGTATCAAAACATTGATGCCGACGCGGACTATCCGAAAGCGTTCTTTACAACATCGACACGTGATGACCGTGTGCATCCGGCGCATGCTCGCAAGATGGTTGCTCGTATGCGCGAGCTGGACCACGACCTGTATTACTACGAAAACACAGTTGGTGGCCACGCGGGGGCCTCGGACAACACGCAATCTGCACGCTTGCAGTCACTGATTTACAGTTATCTGTGGGGCGAACTGCAATGATCGATCGCCGGGAATTCATGCAATATGCCGGCGCCGCGGCGGCAACGGCACTCGCAGCTCCGGCGTTATCAGCAAAGCAGGTGCCGACGCGAATGATTCCAGGGACAGACGAGGCACTATCGATTGTGGGGCTTGGCAACTCGCGCGCTTTTGCAGCGGCTGATCTGGGGCCGGCATCGCGGGTACTGGATACCTTTCTGCAACACGGCGGTGGCTATATCGATCTATCCGGGTCCAGTCGATTCACCATGGGCCGGATGATTGCTGAGCGCGGCGCAGAGCAGCAAACGTTCCTGGCTAATTACCTGATGGGTCAGAACCCTGACCAAACGCGTGCCGAGATTCGGCAGCTGCAATCGGTCCAGGGCGACGCACCGCTGGATCTGTCAATGAAGCGGGACGTGGCGGATCTTGGTAATCGCGCCAGCCAGTTCCGTGCGCTTAGGGAAGAAGGACTGCTGCGTCATGTCGGAATCGGTCGTCCGCACAAACGTTTTTACCCGGCCATGATGAAACTAATGCGCGATGATGTCGTCGACTTCATACAGGTGAACTACTCGATGATGGAAGCTGACGCAGCCGAGGAGATTCTGCCGCTGGCCAGAGACCTTGGTATTGCGGTCGTAATCAATCGTCCCTTTTTGAACGGAGACTATTTCGGAATCGTCAGGGGTCACAAGTTGCCGGAATGGGCGGCGGAATTCGATTGCGATAGCTGGGCGCAGTTTTCGCTCAAATATATTTTGTCGAACCCTGCGGTCAATTGCGTGCTGACAGAGACCTCAAAAGCAGAACATCTGATCGACAATCTCGGCGCAGGTCTTGGCGCGATGCCGGACGAAAACACACGCAAGAAGATGCGCGAGCACTTTCTTAGCCTGGCGTAAGCACAAAGTAGTAGACCGACACAAAATGGCTGGCGCTGCCCAGTAAGCAGAAAATGTGAAAGGTTGCGTGACCGAAAGGCAATTTCCTGATGCTGTAAAACAAGGCGCCAACTGTGTAGAAAACGCCGCCCGAGAACAGCCAGGTCATGGCCTCCGACGAAATATTTGCAAGCAGTGGTTTGATCGCAAAAACAATGATCCAACCCATGAAGACGTACATGGCAGTGGAAATCTTATCGTAACGCCCGGTGTGAAATAATTTGATGGTGATCCCGATGGCAGCCAGGGCCCAGGTCACGCCAAATATCGCCCAGCCAGCGGTGCCCTTTAGTACCAGAAGCGAGAAGGGCGTGTAGGTACCTGCAATCAGGACGTAGATCATTGCGTGGTCGACGGTTCGTAGAAAGGCTCGCCGGGCGACATCGACCGTGCTGTGATAGATCGTGGACGAGCCGTACAGTGCGATCATGCTCGTCGCAAATACCGAGACGCTGATGACTTGCAACAAACCCTGTGCTTTAAGGGTCAAAGTCGCTAGCGCCAGCACGCTCAGAATAAGCCCCAGGCCGTGTGAGTAAACGTTGATACGTTCTTCGGCCGCTGGATAGGTGCTGTGTTTGTGAATATCTGTCATCTGAGCGTCCGGCGATTTAGCTGGCATAATAGGCGAATATGAAAATAGCCGTATTAATTATTGGTTGGGCGTTGGGTGTCTGGTTGCCGGTTGTCTCACAAGCCACCGAGCAAGACGTTTTCGGTGAGTTAATAGCGGAATTCGAGTTGCTGGACGCCGAAGGCGCTCGAGTGACGCTTGCCGGATACCGGAACAAGAACGTGTTGCTCACATTCGGTTTTACCCATTGCCAGCATATTTGCCCGATGATCGCGGCCAATATGGCGCGGGCGCTCAATGCCAGCGACAAGGCGGCGATAGGTATTTTTGTCAGCGTGGACACGGAAAGAGATTCACCGAAGGTAACAAACCAGTACGCGCATCAGTTTGGTGACCGAATGATTGGTCTGGGGGGTAGTCACAAACAAGTCGCCCGGGCGGCCAGGAACTTTGGCGTTACGTTTGTTGTCACTAAATCTGAGGACAACTACACGGTGCAGCACACGCCGAGTATTTTTCTTATCGGTCCGGATGGTGACATCAAAGAGGTGTTCGCAATGAATACGCCGACCGACGACATCACGGCGGCAATGCGATAAGCGACGTTATGGCCAACGGAGTTCGCAACAACTACCCCCGCGTAGGCCTGGTGCTTTTCATCAGCCTGCTGATTTCATCCGCCTGGCTGGTTTTCCCGTACCTGATTCAGGGCAAGCAGTTACTTGGCAATGTTGGTGACAATGCGCGCATGACCAAGGCGGGTCACGTGTCGATGTATCTGACTCGCTATCTTGTCGATCATCCGGCGCTCGAACTTACGGCAACCTTTGCGACCGATGAGTTTTTTCAGTACGTCGATCAGGCGACAACCATTGGTAACCTGCGACCCGACCGAAATTTTATCTTCTTTGTCAGCGAAAATATTCACGAGGGAAGGCTCGCGTTTGATTTGCCGAGAGTTCGGCTGCACATCGGTGATGCTGTCTTCGAGCCCGAGCAATCGATCGGCCCGAATATCGCTGAGCATCATCGTATTACTGTTTACAGTATTCCCAAACGCGCGCCCGACGGCTCGGCGATCGACCTGGTGCAGCACGACAGTATTCGGCTGTACGTTTCGAACTACTATCTGGACAGCGAGGAAGAACTCACGTTCATAGGCCGGTGGAATGCGCCGTTCGACTTGCCAGAAGAATTGAAGTCACGCGCCGATATCACGCCGATCGCGATGCTGGCGCTGGGGGCAGGTTTGTTGTCTGCGGTACTTACACCCTGTTTGCTGCAGCTCGTCGTGATCTTCGGCTCGATCATCGGCTCATTTTCGACGGTGCCTGGCGAGGCAGGTCTGAACACAAGCCAGCTCACGCCGCATGTGCGCCGGAAGATCATGCAGATCGCACTCGCGTTTGTCGCGGGATTTACGCTGCTCTATACGTTGGCCGGTGCGCTCATCGGGAGCGTCGGCCACACGGCGCAACTGTTGTTCGCAGAACACAGCCGCAATGTCGCTGTCGTGTCCGGAGTCGTGGTTATCTTGATGGGTATCTGGATTGGCGTTCGCGGTTCTCGTAATCTCGCCTGTCGCATACCGGATCGAAGCGCAATGAAAGCCAGCAACAGACGTGATGTGGCGGGGTCATTACTGGTGTCGATGGGCTACGCGCTCGGTTGTACCGCATGTTTCGGCGGCGCAATCGTCGCGACATTGATTATTTATGTTGGAGCGATCGGTAGCGCCGCGGTTGGCGCGGGAATCATGCTGACATTTTCGATCGGCGTGGCCATCCCGTTCTTGCTCGCAGCCTGGTACATGTCACGCATGGAGAGCATTCTGGTTTTTCTGGCGAGCAAAGCGCGAGCTGTTAGCCTCGTCAGTATGGTGCTGGTCATCGTATTCGGCCTGATCCTGATCACCGACAATTTCCACGTTGTCAGTGATGCCATATATCCGTACCTGGGTTTGAATGGATGAAAAAGAGCGTGGTGGCATTAATTCTCCTGCTCTCAAGCGTAGCCGCGTATGGCGTCGATATCAGCGATCCCAAGCAGTTCATGTTCGTTGGCGATCGCAGCGACAATGTTATTGACGTGATTTCGCTGGACGACAACGAGGTCGTGTTCCGGATTGAAACAAGCATTCACCCGGACCACATCGTTGCGACGCCTTTCGCACCGATACTCATGTATGCGGACAGCGGTAAGAAACAGGTCGTTTTTTACGATCTGAAGAAGCGCATTGAATTTGAGCCCGTCGATCTCAGCGTTACGCCGCGACATGTAGTACTGGATACGACGGGCGCTAAAATTGCGATTACGGATGAAATTGACGGTGGCTTTGTCTTGTTGCACGCCTACAAAATGGGCGTCGAGTTCGTCATCGAAGACTTTCCTGCAACGGGCGATGTGCTGTTCGACCCGAACGATGTTGATGTCTACTTCAGTGATCAGGCGTCTGGCTCTTTGAGCATGCTGGACATCAATACGCGACGAATATTCGATATGCAACTGACCGATGTGGCGGGGCAGGTACTGTCCGCGCCCAGCCGCAGCCTTGATGCGCGTTACGTCTATGTATCGAATATTACGACCGGCGAAGTCTATAGCCTGAACGCCTATTCACGCATTATTTTCAATACCTTCGAAATCGGTGGCAAGGCGGCGCGCCCGTATACGACCCCACAGGGTGCCTTTCTCTACATGATGGATGAGTCTAGCGGACGGTTTGTGAGCGTCGAACAGCGTGGCTTTACCGAATTTGCCGATGTGTCATTCGACCACAGCGTAGACCTGGTTGTAGTCGGTCGCTTCGATCGGATGAACCTTTTGACCAGTACATCGGATAATCGCTGGTCGATTTTCGACAACGTTACGAAAAAAATCGCGGCGACGGGTAACTTCACTGGTCAACCCATCGAAGCACTGGGTTCGGCCGACGGCAGGTACGCGTTTGTTGCGTTTGCTGATGTTGCCGAAGTTGCGATCGTCGACCTGGAAAATCTAACGGTTGCCTATGCCGCGGCGACCGATAACGGTAGTGCCGCGTTTACCGTCGGCTTAAGTAATAACGTATGCCATTGAGAACTCTCCTGGTGATTTTCCTGCTGCTGCCGGCGCTTTCTGGCGCACAGGGTCATCCGCGGGTCAGCATTGATACGAATCTGTATCCCTACCAAAGTCAGGTCGACAGCGATACAGACCTGACGTTTATCAGCAATGCCCGATTACCTGGCCGGTTTTCCTATTTTAGTTACGTTAATTTTCGTGGAGCGACGACAGGTGATGCGTTTGATTTCAGCCGCTCCGAGCAAAATCTACGCTGGGCTATCTCTCCGGAATTGCCGCTGGACTTGAGTTTGCAGGGCGTGCTGGTCGACGGATCGGGTAACGACTTTACGCAACTCGGCATAGCCTGGCAGGTTCACAATACGCCGGGGTTTGATGGCTTCTTCAAGCGCATCAACCTGATTTACCAGATTACCTTTCAACTCAAGCGTTTTGGCAGTGCAGACGACAAGGCCTGGCAGATCGAGCAGTACTTCAAAGTGAAATTTCCAGGGATCTCGGATCGGATATATGTGAGTGGCTTTATCGATCAGACCTTCGATCTCGATGTTGCTGGTGAACTGCCGTCAAACCCCGTTGTCATGGAAGTACAGGCAGGTTTTCGCCTTTGGAAGAATTTCTATGGAATTGCCGAGTATCGTGTGAACGACTTTCGACTGGGCAATGAATACAATCTGGCGGCCGGGATCGAATACAAACACGCCTGGCGTTAATGCTTGGCGCTAGTCCGTGGCGAACGGCCCGTAGTTGTCGATGCCATCGTTATTCGCGCGGCGCTCATCGAGCGTGCCCAGCGCCCTGTCCATGAGTTTTTTCGGCTCCCAGCCGTCGAGTGCCTTCGTGTAGCTTGGTCGTGCCGATGCTGTTTCAAACCATCGCATCAGGTTGGGGTATTTCTCGAGTGGCCAGCGCAGCAGATCAAAGCGATGGAAGTTCGGCATCCACGCTATGTCTGCGAGCGAAAATTGATCGCCGGCCATCCATTCACGGCCATCGCTCAGCACTCCCTCGCGTCGCAGGAAGTCATCGTGTACACGTCCAACCATGTCATGGATGCGCTCACGTGCGAAGCCCAGCCGATATTCGCGCCAAAAGTCCTGCAGAAATTTGCTGTGTAGTCCGTTGACGATGTTCTGGAACGTTTCCTCAGAGGCGCGTGGCCCGTGCTGAAAAAAGAACTCAAACGTGCAGTACTTCAATGCCAGTTGTGATTGGTCGGCATGCTGCAGTGATTCGGCGACGGCGTTGTCCAGGTGCGGCGGACGCAGACTGCCATCGCCCAATGTGTTGTCGAGGTAATCGATGATATCCACGGAATTGATGACAACCGTGCCGTCATGTACCAGAACCGGAACGACGCCATTGGGGTTGATCTGCTGAAATTCTTCGGTCGCGTGATCGCCAGCCTGCAGGTTCATCAGGTGGCTTTCGAAATCCAGATTGAGCTCGGCCAGCGTGATTCGACATCGCTGCGAACAGTTCGACATGCCGCCGTGCCAAAGATGAATACCCGTAAGGTCCTTCAGGTCCTCACGGCCGGGCTCAATAATGGGCACTACTTGTCCCCGGGACGCGTAATATTCCAGATGGTCTCAAGCTTGGTGCCCGCTGCGACAATCATTTTTGAGATTGGGCAGTACATCGCGAGCTCTTTCGCGAGCAGCTCCATTTCTTCGTCACTGGCGTCCGTTGTGACATCGATGGTCAGAATCATGTCCTCGAATGGCAGGTCGACTTCTTCCTTGAGCATGACACCGAAACGATGAAAGCCGGCGTCCAACTTAATGTCATACGACATCAGATTCACGCCGTTCTTCTTGGCGACCTTGTGCGATATGACGCTGGTACACGCGACCAACGAGGCTTCGAAGAATTCAGTGGGTGAAAAGCCTTCGTTGGTGCCACCACGTTCTTCGGGTTCATCGGCCACGTCAACGAGGTCGCGTGTTTTGAGTAGTGTAAGACTGTGTGACTCGGCAGTGCCAGTCACAATCTGTCGTACGTAAGGTTTCATTTTTATAGTCATTATTCCTCCAATCCACTGGCGCGAGCTTGTTCTCGCGCCATTACTGCCCAATCCAGATGTCCTTCGCCTCGCTCGATTGCCCTGGCCAGGTAATCGCGCCAGACATGCGTGCTCGGCAACGGCATTCCCGCTGCTGCGGCGGCTTCCAGTGCCAGGTCGGCGTCCTTGAGACCGATCACGGCCGTTGCGCCGCTTGTGACCCAGGACTTGCTGATGATCATCTGACCGTATACCTCGTAGGCCGGTGCGCCGAAGAGTCCCTTGAGCAGGACATCCAGAAATTGCTCGGGTTCGACGCCGTATTTTTCTACCAGGCTGAATGCTTCACCCATTGTCTCGATGGCGCAGCCGAGCACGATGTTATTGGCGATTTTGACGGCGGTGGAGGCTTGCGGGTGATTGCCGACCTCAATGTTGCGTACACCCATCACATCCAGTAACGGCCGGACTTTTTCGACGGCATCCGCCGGCCCGGCAGGCACAAGATTCAAGAGACCGTCTGCGGCGAGATCCGGTCGCCCGAGGACGGGGCAGGCGATAAAAGTCTGACCGGCGTCCTGATGTGCGTTATTTGCACTGTTAATCGCCAATATGCCGTGTGTGCCCATCGCCATGTGAATGCAGTCGGGTGACATCGCGTCGAGAAGCCCGTTGTTGCCACTCATTACCGCGTCAAGAACAGGGTCGCTGGGTAACATACTGAT
Source organism: Woeseiaceae bacterium (assembly GCA_021773095.1). Classification (GTDB taxonomy): domain Bacteria; phylum Pseudomonadota; class Gammaproteobacteria; order Steroidobacterales; family Woeseiaceae; genus UBA1847. The sequence goes on from JAJFKR010000006.1 coordinate 68,921, forward strand.
AACAACATCGCGGGCATCGCTGACAGCCGCAGGGGAGTCCACGGCGACGGCGCCTTGCTCAACCAGCGTATCCGTTTGGCCCGGCGTTGGATCGTTTAGCAGAAGATCGTGCCCGGCTGAGAGTAAACGACCGGCAATCCCCTGACCCATACGGCCAAGACCAATAAATCCAACCTTCATGATGTTGTCCTATTCGAAGCGGCCGCTATTGATAAGAATTTCGGAGGTCACTTTGTAATGTTTGTGCAGTAATTCGACGGCAAGGTCGGCGTCGCGCTGCAAAACAGCTTGTTGCAGGTCCCGGTGTTCTTCGTGCTCATGGCGGCCGCGATACTCGACGACTTCGGCGAGATTTCTGTAGCGGAACGAGCGCTGATGAAGTTCTGCACAGAAACCGATAAGAATGCTGGAGCCGCAGGCGGAAATCAGGGCGAGGTGAAATTCGCGATGATGGTTTTCCCATTCCGGTGCGGTGTACCTGGAGGCCTCTTTTTTATCGCGCGCGGCGCGTGTCAGCCAATGAAAAGCCAGAACGATACGCTCTTCCCATTCGGTGTCGCCGTGGGTAATGGACTCGCGCAGCGCAATTTCCTCAAGCCAGCAACGCGTATTGGTGAGCTCCATCAGTTCCTGGGCGGAAGCAGGAGGTACGCGAAATCCACGATTTTCCTCGCGAACCACCATGCCATTGGCCGATAGACGATTCAGAGCCTCGCGAAGCGGGCTGTTGCCGGTATCGTACTTCTCAATGAGGTCTTTCAGGCGCAATTTGACGCCAGGCTTGAGCTGCCCGGTCAGAATATCTTCCTGCAAGCGGTCATAAACAGAGGACGCCTGAGTAGAAATCTGGCCGTCTGCGTCGCCTGACGCGGCCCCGGAGGCTGTTTTTGCCATAAAGCACCGTTCGTAGTAAATGTCGATGAATTTGGTGGTTATCTTACTTTCATCGATATTATTTGTATAGATGTGTCGAAATTTTCGTTATTATGAGCATTAAGTGGATTTTATCGAAACTATTTGTGCGCCTACTCCTGCTCTCTTTATTAACAACCATCGCTCTGGCCGCGCCGGTCGCTGCCGATGAGTCTCCAGAGGTCATTCCGCTGATCGCGGTTGATTCGTACGCGACCACAGCGCTATGGACGCTGGTGTTTGTCGAGTATTTCATCCCCGAGGTTGACCGGCGACTGGCTGAAACCGGCCATTATCAAATCCGCTGGAACAAGGCCTTCGGCGGCGCTATCGCGAAGACTCGCGGTGTTCTTGACTCACTCGAGCACGATCTGGCGGATATTGGCATCATCACAACGCCGTATCATCCGGACAAAGTGCCGTTTCATAATCTTCCCTATGCCACACCGCTGGTGACCTCGGACATCGGTCTGGTTGCGCGTACGATGTCCGATCTGGTTAAAAAATACCCGGTGCTCTCTGAGCAATGGGCTGATCACAAGCTCGTTTTTCTCACGACCGCCGGATCCATCGACACTTACCAGGTGTTGACGAATTACCCGGTGAAAAAGCTGGACGACTTCAAAGGTCGCAAGATTGCCGGCGTAGGGCTGAATCTGCGTTTGCTCACCGGACTGGATGCCGCCCCGGTCAACAGCGGCATCAGCGATTGGTACAACAACCTGGCGACCGGGCTTATTGACGGCGTCATTGGGTGGATTGAAGGCAGTATCGCCTACCGCCTTTATGAAGTAGCGCCGTACATGGTTGACGTTCGCCTCGGCGCAGTCGCGACCAAGGCCATCACGGTGAATCAGAAAACCTGGGACCAGTTGCCTGAAGAGGTTCAGAGGGTGCTGGTTGAGACCGCCGAAGACTATCGTGACGAGTTGGCGCGTGAGACAGATCGTCGCGCCGCGGTGAGTCGGGCCCGCTACCTGGAAGAGGGCGGTGAGATTGTTGTGCTGACAGACGAGCAACGGCGAGCCTGGGCAATGGGGCTTCCGAATATCGCGGCAGACTGGGCACAGGACATGGAAGAGCGCGGCTTGCCGGGCAGCGCGATTCTCAAAGACTACATGGACATCATGCGCGCCAATGATCAGCCGATTATGCGTCACTGGGACCGGGAGTAATGGTGAGTGAGAAACCCAATATTTTGAGTCGTCTGTTTTCCCGCTTTGTTGCCGGGCTTAACAGCGCAGGTGGCGTACTGATCTTTGGGTTGGTCGTCATGATCAACCTCGATATTTTTTCTCGCTTTCTGTTCAACGCGCCCATCGATGGTGTTACGGAGCTGGTCGAGCTTTCGATCGTCGCAATTGTTTTCTTGCAGCTTGGCGACGCTGTTCGAAACGGACGCCTCACCCGCTCCGATGGTTTATACAACAAGATCAAAGACAGGAACCCGCGCCTTGCCCACGCGATGGGGGCGTTCTTCGACCTCGCCGGTGCTCTGTTTTTCATGACTTTGATTGCTGGCTCTATCCCACGATTCATCGACGCCTGGGAACGCGGTTATTACGCTGGCAACAAGGGCATTATCGTTATCCCGATCTGGCCGGTGCGCCTCATCATCGTGGTAGGAGCCGTGACAGTGGTGTTGGTTTTCTTCGGGCTGATGAGAAAACACCTGCTTGCACTGGCGGCCAAAGGTGACGAATCGTGACCGGTATCGAAATAGGGCTGCTCTCTGTTGTCGCGATTCTTATTCTTATTTACGCGGGTATGTACGTGCCTGTGGCACTCGGTCTTGTCTCGTTTTCCGCGGTTTGGTATCTGCGTGACGGATTGGAAGCGCCGATTTACCTGGTAACGCTCGCGGCCTCAAACGGCCTCGAAGATTATATTTTCGGCGTGATCCCGCTGTTTGTCCTGATGGGGCTGCTCGTCAGTCACGCGGAAACCGGGCGGGATATTTATCAGGTCGCGAATCAGTTGTTGAATCGAGTGCGTGGTGGTCTGGGCGTTGCGACGGTTGCGGCGAATGCCGTATTTGCGGCGATAACCGGCGTTAGTATTGCGTCCGCATCCGTATTCACACGCGTTGCCGTTCCGGAAATGATGCGCTTTGGTTATACGCCGAGGTTTGCCGTCGGCGTGGTCGCGGGCAGCTCGGTACTGGGTATGCTGATACCGCCAAGCGTGATGCTGATCATTTACGCGATCATCACCGAGCAATCGGTCGCGGCGTTGTTCAAAGCCGGAATCGTCCCAGGGCTGCTGCTGGCGTTCTCCTACATCGTTGCTATCGTGGTCATGGCGACGTTTTTTAAGACATTTGTCGGCGGGCAGGATGCACAAAATAGCGATGCACCCATTGTCGAGAAGATGTCGGGCCGGCAAATGTTCGGCAAGACCACACCGCTTGTGGTGTTGATTCTGCTCGTGCTTGGCGGCATTTACGGTGGTGTTTTCACTCCTACAGAGGCCGGTGCGGTTGGCGCATTAGGTGCGTTAATCATCGCCGTTCTGAAGAAAAAACTGGACCGCACGGTGTTGTGGGATGTACTGGTGGAAACCGGTCACATCGTCGCGTCCATACTGATGTTGATCGTCGCGGCGACTATGTACAGCCGCATGCTGGGAATATCAGGGCTTCCGAATGAGTTGGGCGAGTGGATCTCCTCAGCGAATATCGGTTTCTACGGCATTTTGGCGGTGTACGTCATGCTGTTGATCATTCTCGGCACTATTCTGGATACGACTTCCATAATCCTGATTATGGTGCCGCTGTTCATACCGATTCTTGCGCCTTACAAGATCGATCTGGTCTGGTTCGGGATCATCACCATCGTTGGTGCGGAAATCGGATTGCTGACACCACCACTGGGAATATCGTGTTACGTCATCAAGTCGACGCTCGGCGATGACCGCATTACGCTTTACGACATTTTCGCCGGAGCCTTCCCGTTCGCGGTCATTATGTTCCTGGTGTTGATTCTGCTGATTGCGTTCCCGCAATTAAGTTTGATGCTGGTATAGAGACAAGAACGGCCGAAAATATTCCAGGCCGTTCAGATGGCAGCGGCTATGGACTTGCCCAGTTTTTCGGTATCCGCATTGCCGCCCATATCAGGCGTCAGGTTGTCGCCTTCGCGCAGGACATTTTCCACGGCGCTCATGATGCTGTCATGCGCATCCCGGTGACCCAGGTGATCGAGCATCATCGCACCGGCCCAGATAGTGCCGATCGGATTGGCGATTCCCTGGCCTGCAATATCCGGCGCTGAGCCATGTACCGGCTCAAACATCGAAGGGTGTTCCCCGGCCGGATTCAAGTTCGCGGATGGCGCGATGGCTATCGTTCCGGTACAGGCCGGCCCCAGATCGGACAGTATGTCGCCGAATAAATTACTGCCAACAACAGTGTCGTAATGATCCGGCATGCGAACGAAATTGGCCGTCAGAATATCGATGTGATACTGGTCCACGGTGACGTCAGGATAGCGCTTCGCCATTCGAGCAAAGCGCTTGTCCCAATACGGCATTGAATGAATGATGCCGTTCGATTTCGTGGCGGAGCTGAGGTGTTTCGCCGGGCGGCTTTGTGCAAGCTCGAATGCGTATTCCAAAACGCGATCAATGCCGCGCCGCGTAAACACGCTTTGCTGAATGACTCTTTCGTGTTCGGTGCCCTCGTTTTCGATCCCGCCGATGGCTGAGTATTCGCCTTCGACATTTTCCCGCACGATCATCATGTCTATGTCGCCCGGTTTGCGGCCAGCGAGCGGGCAAGGTACGCCATCGAAGAGCCGTACGGGACGCAGATTGATATGCTGGTCGAATTCACGTCGAATCGGGATCAACAGTCCCCACAGCGATTCGTGGTCGGGTACGGTCGGGAAGCCAACAGCACCGAGATAAACCGCGTCGTAGGGACGCAGCTGCTCGATACCATCTTCGGGCATCATACGGCCGGTTTTTAGGTAGGTCTCGCAAGACCAGTCGAACTCCTGCCACTCGAAGTCTATGTGGTGTCTGGATCCGGCGGCTTCGAGGGCGCGCATGCCTTCTGGCATGACTTCCTTGCCGATGCCGTCGCCGGGGATTACGGCTATCTTTAGTGTTGGGCGCATAAAAGATCGCGCGCGGGGCGCGCTCCTACTAGTAGCTCATTCCGCAGCCGATGATTCTGTCGGTCGGGAACTTGGTGATGATTTCGATGCCGGTGTCGGTGACAACGACTTCGTCTTCGAGGCGTACGCCATCGGATCCGTCCTCGTTGCCCGCGTAGGTTTCCAGCGCGAATACCATGCCGGGTTCGATTTCCACAGGGTGTTCGATGCTGTAGGCGCGTGAAATAATCGGAAACTCCCAGAGGCCAACGCCAATTCCGTGGCCGTACTGCAATCCGAAGATCTCGTGTTCGTTCAGGGCACCCATCTGGCGATAGTCGGGCCAGCGAGTGACAACGTCGGCGGTTGTGCAGCCAGGTTTGACCGCGTCGATACCACCCAACTGAATCTCCAGACAACGTGCGTGCGTATCGATTTGTTTCTGCGATGGCGGGCCGACGGTGAAACAACGGTAAACGCAGGTGTGATAGCCGTTAAACAGGGCAACGATATCCATAAAGATGATATCGCCCGGCTGCAACAGACGGTCGGAACTCAGGTGTGGGTGCGGATTGGTACGATTACCGGATGTGACCTGAACGTTGTGAATCCACTGCGCACCCAGCCGATGCATTTCAGCAGAAGCGACGGCCTGTAAGTCGTTTTCTTTCGCGCCGGGACGAATCTCGCAGGCGATCGCATGAAACGCTGCATCGACAATCGCTGCACCGTGTTTCAGGATCATGATCTCGTCTTCATTCTTGATGGAGCGTGCGTATTGCATGACGCCCTGACCGTCGGCAATCGTGTAACCGTTGGCTTGCATGGCAAGGAGAATCTGCGATTCGATCACGTCGACACCGATGCGGATTTTGCTCTTGTCGAGACCGAAATTGCCGAGAACCATGTCCAGGTCTTTCAGAAATCCGTCAGAGCAGCCCCAGGCTTCGGGCAAAGCCCCGAACATGGTTCCATGGGCCGGGAAGGTGTAATCCGCTATCCAGGGGCAGTTGAGTTTCTCGCTGGCCACCTCGGATCCGAAACCAAAGATATGTGGCGGACCGTTTCGTGGAATAATTGCGTAGCGGCCCATGTTGTCGATTTCAGGCGAGCAGACGGCGGTTGACGTTGAATAACGTTTGTTACCGGTATCGAAGAGCAGCAGACAGTCGATATCGAACGTGTCCATGTACTGTTTAATGCGGGCGACCCGGTACTCACGCATGCGGTTGAAATCCATGCGCTGCTCGTAGTCAACCTGCATCATGCCCTGCGTGCCTTTACGATACGCCACTATTATTCTCCTAATTTCGAACGCTTATGTTCTGATTATGGCGATAATTATATCGCCAAATCGCGTATTATTGTCGTAATTTCGATTATTTTAAACTATTTGCCGACTTATCGCATTTATTTGAGGAATTTATTTGTGGCGCGACATTTTGCAATTGGGGACATTCACGGTTGCAGCCATGCACTGAAGGTCCTCCTGGACTATGCGGCACCGGGGTCGGACGATGTGGTTGTCACGTTGGGCGATTACGTTGATCGCGGACCGGATACACGTGCCGTTCTGGAGTTTGTCATTAATCTAGGCAGCCAAAACACTCTCGTGACGCTACGGGGTAATCACGAAATCATGATGCTGGACGCGCGCGAGAAGGAAAGCTGGCTCAGACCCTGGTTGCAGTACGGTGGCGAAGCGACACTGGCGTCCTATTCTCCCGGCAAGGGCAAGGCGGGATCATTTTCCGACATCCCGGCGTCGCACATCGATTTTCTCGAAAATGAGCTGCAGCCTTACTACGAGTGCGATTCGCACTTCTTCGTGCATGCGAACGCAAAGGCCGCTGTGGCACTGGAGGAGCAGTCGGATGCCTCGTTGTATTGGCAGAGATTTGGCGATTCAGCCCGGCACTGCTCTGGCAAGATCATGGTGTGCGGACACTCTGCACAGCGGTCCGGACTGCCGCTCGATCATGGTCACTCAATCTGTATTGATACCTGGGCGCACGGCGGCGGCTGGTTGAGTTGCCTCGAGGTCGAGTCGGGAACGGTATGGCAAGCGAACGAGGCCGGTGAGAAGCGGAGTTTCAATCTGAACGAAATGGAGAATATTGATCGCGCTAGAATTGATCCACAAAGTTAGTCGCGCGTTTGATCTCACTGCTGTCGCGGCTTTCCTGCCAGAGAATTTTCCCGGCACCTTGTGCCGGCTTATCAATCTCGATCGCCAGCAAACTGCCATTCGGGATCAGAATGTCCTCGCCAATAAGCCAGAGGACCAGAATGCTGGTGCAGGACTGGTGACTGCTGACGAGCACGTCACCGGCATCGAAATCAAGCTCGCCAACAAAGTTGACGATTTCATTCAGTCTCGAACCTGTCTTCAGGTTTTGTGACGCGATAACCGGCTGTGCAAATTCCATAAGTTTCGCTGCAATATCAAGCGTTTGCCGGACACGAAGCAGCGGACTTGAGAAAATTCGAGTCACGCTTTGCAAATCGTCAATGCGAAGATTCACCACATCTTCGACCTCTTTGATGCCCCTGGCACTCAGCTCGCGATGTTCATCGGCTGCCGATTCAGCGGTCATTCCGTGACGAAGGATGAAGAGATTCATTGGCCGGTGTCGGCGCTAGACTTTTTGTGGCTGACCACTTGCCGCCGATTTGATGATGGCCTCAGTGACCGCCGAGCCATGCACGATTTCGGCGCTCGGGATCAGGAACGGAGCGTCGCCGGTCGCCGCCTTGGCAAATCCATCCAGCGCGGCCCGGCTGACGTCAAATAATTCAGCATCCCAGGTCTCGGCCGGCCCTTTGACGGGCTTAAACGTGCAATTGCCGAAAAGACGCATGCGTCGCTCTTCAGAGGGCGCACCAGCGACGTGCGTCATACCTTCCAGTTTGACGAAGCCCTTGGTACCGTAAACTTGGAAATTGAAGCCGCCACCGGTCGCAGTCATCGTCGCCAGGTAGCCGGACATTCCTTCTTTCATTCGAAACAGGATCGACGTCGTATCGTCAGCGTCAACTTCCACAGCACGGCGAAAACTTTGCGCGTAGACCTCGTCGATCTCGCCACACAGATCGATAAATCCGTCTATGGCGTGTACGCCCATGGGCGCGAGGCCGCCGCAGGGCGTTTCTTTCTTGTCAGCTCGCCACGCGTCCGGTTTCAGGTACAGGGCGTTCGGGAAGGTCATGGTCGCTTCGCAGTGCAGGATAGTGCCGAGCTCTCCGGAGTTGATGAGCTCACGGAGCTTGGTGATTTCCGGATGGAAGCGGCGGTTGTAGCCTATACCGACGGTTATGCCCGCGGCATCAGCGGCTTGAATCGCAGCAGACGCGTCAGCCTTAGTAAGTGCGAACGGCTTTTCGCAAAAAACGTGCTTGCCGTTTTTCGCCGCGGCGATAGTTTGTGCCGCATGCAGTGAATTGGGTGTAACGAGGACCACGGCATCGATGTCGGGGTCGGCGATAATATCCTCGTACGAGGCGCGCAGGTCGAGATCGTGTTCTTTTGCGAAGTCCTTAGCGTCGTCGGAGAGGGAGCGCGTGGTTGCAGCGACGAACCGGATGTCATCGCTGACACCGGAAACGGCTTCGACCAGTGTTTTCCCCCACCATCCAAGGCCTATGATGGCAGCATTAATCATTTTTTTGCTCACAGTTTGATGAGTGGAACGCCCGAATTGCGTTGGGCGTCAGTATATCGCTAAAATCGGTGTTTTCCATATTTAATCGATTAAATTAGCTCACAGTGCTGAAACTAAGGATCCTGAGATGTTGCCGCTCGATGATTTGATTGCAGGTTGGTTGATGCTGGCAGCACGAGTCGCGATTGCCTCAGTATTTCTGGTCAGTGGCCTGCACAAAGCGATTTGGTTCAAAAAGGCGGCGGCCGAGTTTCGCTTGGACGGTATTCCGGCTGTTTGGCTGACACTGCCGGGGACTGTAGTCCTGCATTTGTCAGCTTCCGCTTGCGTAATAATCGGCTACCAGACGCGCCTGGCAGCACTCGCCCTGGCGTTGTTTACCGTCGTTGCAACGCTGAAAGTGCATGCCTATTGGCGCTTGCCCGAAGCACAGCAATTGGGGCGAAGCCGCATAACAATGGCGAATCTGGCGATAATCGGTGGGCTGTTATTGCTCGTGGCCGTGGGACCGGGACCTTTGGCATTGCAAATTTAAGGCTATCGTATTATCGATAAATACCGTAAAATGACTCATCTATCGATAAATGACAGATAACAGATAACAGGATACTCGTTTGACTACCTCTAAAGGGCCGCTGATGACGGCGGCCGCAAATCCTCAAACGCCCGATACCGGGAAACGACTCGAGCTCTATCGCCTGATGCAGGCTTGTCGCGTCATGGAACAACGTGCGTACGATCTTTTCATGCAGAACCTGATCAAGGGCACATCGCATCTTGCGCTCGGCCAGGAAGCGGTTGCAGCGGGTTTTGGCGCGGCGATGCGCGAAGACGATTACACGTTCTGCACCTACCGCGGCCACAACCACACCCTGGTGCGCGGCGTATCCATGACGGGCATTCTCGGCGAATTGATGGGACGCGAATGTGGACTCCTGAGCGGCAAGGGCGGCTCGATGCATCTTATGGATGTCGAGAAAGGGGCGATGGGGTCCTACGCGATCATTGGCGCACACATGCCGATCGCCGCAGGAGCGGCCTGGTCGGCTCAATACCGCAAGTCGGGTCAGGTATCCGTCTGTTTCTTCGGAGATGGCACGACGAATATTGGCGCATTTCACGAAGCGTTGAATTTTGCGGCTATCTGGGACCTGCCGGTGGTGTTTGTTTGCGAGAACAACCTTTATATGGAGTACACGCCGATCGGCGATGTAACGGCTGTAAAAAATCCTGCTGCTGACCGGGCGCCGGCCTACGGGCTTGAGCCGGTGGTGATCGACGGGAACGATGCAGATGTCGTTTACGCCGTTGCACAGGCGGCGCTCGAAAAAGCACGTGATGGCAAGGGTCCCAGTCTGATTGAAGTACAGACCTATCGTCATGGCGGTCACTCACGAGCCGATCCTGGCAAGTATCGCCCCGACGAAGAAGTTGCTGCCTGGAAGGAACGCGATCCCATTACGACGTATCGCGCACGATTGCTGGCAGACGGTGTTGATGAAGCCGCCATCGTTGCGGTCGAAGAAGAACAGGCCGCCCGCGTCGACAAAGCCGAGGAGACGGCGCGAAACAGTGGTCCGCCACCGCTGGAAATAGCCGATACCGACGTCTGGGCCGACGGGAGTTCGAGGTGGCGAAATTGAGTTCCAGGAATACTGAAGCAGATCAACGGAGACCGACTTGGAGAAACTAAGCTACAGAGAAGCTGTGTCGGCGGCGATCGCACAAGAGATGCGACGCGACGACTCCGTGGTCTTTCTCGGTGAAGATATCGCAGCGGCTGGTGGGGTTTTTAAAACCACTGAAGGATTGCTCGACGAATTCGGCCCGCTCCGGGTTCGTGATACGCCGATTTCCGAACAAGCCATTCTCGGCGCCGCAGCGGGCGCAGCAATGACGGGCTTGCGGCCGATAGCAGAGATCATGTTTTCGGACTTCTTCGCTGTTTGCTGGGACATCGTCGTGAACCAGATCGCGAAGACGCGTTTCATGTCCGATGGCCAATGTTCGTTCCCGCTGGTTATTCGCAGTGCGAACGGCGGTGGCGCACGCTTCGGCGCACAGCACTCGCAATCCGTTGAAAACTGGGCGATGGCAGTTCCCGGTCTAAAGGTAGTTGCGCCTTCGAACGCAGCGGACGTGAAAGGCTTACTGGCTGCGTCAATTCGCGATCCCGACCCGGTGTTGTTCTTCGAGCAAAAGTCGATGTACGGATTGAAGTCCGATGTACCGGAAGGCGAACACGTCGTGCCGCTGGGGCAGGCCGCTGTTGCACGGGAAGGCAGTGATGTGACGATCGTTGCGCTCGCCGCGATGGTGCCACGGGCGCTCAAGGCGGCCGAGACCTTGCAAAACGAACACAATATCTCAGCTGAAGTGATTGATGTCCGATCGCTGGTGCCGCTGGATACGACGACGATATTTGCATCGGTCACGAAAACAGGGCGATTGGTGACGGTCGAAGAGAACCCACGACTTTGTGGTTGGGGTGCCGAGGTGTCATCGCTGGTTGCCGAAGAATTATTCTGGGATCTCGACAGTCCGATTGTCAGAGTCACAACGCCGCACATTCCGCTGCCATCGGCGGACACACTGGAAGATGCAGTGATGCCGAGTCCGGCACGCATCATCGAAAATGTCCTGCAGATGGCGGACTGAGGAAACCGATATGGATGTATTAATGCCACAACTCGGCGAAACAGTCGCCGAAGGCACGATAGCGGCCTGGCACAAACAAGCGGGTGACGCGGTCGAAAAAGGTGACGTGTTACTGGACGTCGAAACGGACAAGGTCGCAACCGAAATTGAAGCGCCTGTCACGGGTGTACTGTCGAGCATCGACATCGCTGAGGGTGAAACGGTCGATGTGGGTACTGTACTGGCAGTTATTGCAGTTGAGGGCGACGTCATCGGGGAAAAACCCGCGGACAGCAAGCCCGTAGCGGCGAAAGCCGAAGCGCCGTCTCCGGGCGGCCTGCCACCAAAATCGGGCAACGACAAACTGTCGCCGGCGGTGAAGAGGCTTTTGAAACAGCACGGTCTCGACATAGCGAATATTTCAGGGACCGGACGTGACGGCCGCGTTACGCGGCAAAACGTACTCGATTACGTTGATCAGGGCGGATCCGCGCCAGTCAATGCGGCCTCGGGCGAACGGATTCCGTTTGATCGCGTACGCAAAGTAACGGCCGCACACATGGTCCGATCGAAGGCGATTTCCCCGCATGTATTGCAAACCATCGATGCCGATTTCCTCGCAGTGGATATCTCGAGAAGGGCACACAAAGACCAGTGGAAGTCCGACACGGGATACTCCTTAAGCTATTTGCCCTACGTCGCGCGAGCCGTCTGCAAAGCGATTGTCGATTTTCCGCGCGTCAACGCAAGCGTCGACGAAGATGCGCTGGTCATTCATGCGGACATAAACCTTGCGATCGCAATCGATCTGAATCACGAGGGCCTGGTAGCCGCTGTGACGCGGAACGCCGGCACGATGTCAGTGTCCAAACTTGCGGAGCAGTTTAACGATCTGATAAGCAGAGCCAGGACAAACAAGTTGAAGCCGGACGATTTGCAGGGGGGTACCTATACGCTGTCAAACCCAGGACCCTTTGGCACCTTGTTTACTGCTCCCATTATTAATCAGCCACAAGTCGGAATCCTGTCGATGGACGCAGTGAAGAAGCGACCGCATGTCATTGAGACACCGGGGGGTGATTCCATAGCTATTCGGCCGGTCGGCATACTGGCGCACTCATTCGATCATCGTGCTGTGGACGGTGCGTATTCGGCAGCTTTCTTGAATCGATTGAAGACGATCATCGAAACAACAGACTGGGATAGTGAGTTTTAAATGACAAACACACGATGGTTGAGAGGCTTAATACTCGCGAGCACGTTGCTGGCGACTGCAGCTTATGCACAAGTGAAGCTGGACGCCTATGCGAAAAGGGGCGAGGCGCTTTACAACCAGCCTGCCTCTTGTGCTGTCTGCCACAAACAGGACGGGACCGGTCTGATCGGCCCGGATATCACGTACGGACCGACTGCGGCGACGATCCTCGAGCAAATGCTGAATAACCCGCAGATGGCCGCGATTTCTCAGGAATTGAAAGCCGATAATGAAGACCTGATCGCGCTGGCCGTTTACATTCGGACCTTCTCCGGGCAGGAGACCGATGAAAAAACTGTAGTCGACCAGCGTGCGCAACTCGTTAGCGCACGCGCCAGGACGGAGACGGACCTGGTTTTTCCGAAGACGGCACGTGATGAGGCCGTTGAGGCTGTACAGTCGTGGGATTCAGTCATTGCCGACTGGCAGCGTCGCTCGTCCGAAGGCTCGATATTCGAAGAGTATGATTCGCAAGTCGTAGCGACGTTTGATCCAGGCAAACCCCGCTTCAAGCCGAAGAAGGGCAAAACCTATTTCTACGAGAACGTTGGCAACTCGGCAAACCTTGCGGTACTTGGGCCCGGTGCGACCAATGGGAAATCAAGCCAGGTTGTCGTCGGCGACGCCAGGACACATAAGGTCATTGCGAGTTACGAGTTGCCGGTCAGCCTGCGCGCGGCGGTACATACGACGATCGTTTCGGCCGATGGTAAGTATGTATACATCGTTGGTTCAAAACCCAATACCGAGCCGACGAATCAAATCAAGGCACTCGACGCTCCGGCGACATTGCTAAAAGTCGATGCTGTGACGCTGCAACCGATATTGCAACAGACGATGGGCGGACGCTTGCATCACGGCATGGTATTTCGTGACAAGTACGTGTTGCTGGATACGTTTTCACGCGACCCGGACGGTCTCGATGTGATGCTGCTGGATCCTGCGACCGACAAGATTATCGGTGGCGTTCGGGATGAGGATTTGGGTGGGTCTTCGTATACGGCGTACACGGACGACGATTACATATACATACTCATGGAGCCGGTTGGCTATGCATCGCACCGATCCACCGGCATGCTCGGCGCGAAAAATCTCTACGGCGGCAAAATCACGACGATGAAGCCGTTTTGGGTCGCGAAGCTCGATCCGGACACCTGGGAGGTCGTGCAGGAGTACCCCTATCCGGGTTTCCGCGGCGATTGGGTTGTCATCGATGCGAAGAAAGAATTCATGTACGTCACAGCCGGTGGAACCTCGAACGTCAGCAAGATCAATCTCGCGACAGGCGCAGTGATTTGGGCGGCCGGTGCGGGCATTAGCCCGTATGGCGCCAGCCTTAATCAGGACGAGACGGAACTCTGGGTTGCCAACAAGGGCGAGCATACCGGGCACTTCGGTCGCACGCTGTCAGTACTCAAAGCCGATAGCGGCCAGCAGGTTGCCACACTGTTTTCGGGTTACGAAGTCGATCACCTGCTGCTGTCGCCGAACGGCAAGGAAATGTGGGCGACCAGTAACGGCGAGGGCCGTATTTACGTTTACGACGCAGCGTCACATGAGCAAATCAGCGTTATTCAGATGCCACAGAACGGTGATCCGCACGGGCTCGTTTGGGTGCACTACGACAAGAAAGGCGTGGCGAGAGTCGTACGGGATCAGGGCGGTTTTCGCGGTGGCATCAATCCGGCCCTCGGAAAAGCCCTGGACTACTGATTTGCGTTGCCTGCTGCCAGCGATACTGTTTCTGCCGCTGGTTGCCTGTGCGGAGCCAGGTCCTGAACAATGTCTCGAAGTCGTTCTGACCGGAACACAAGGCGGTCCGCCGGCGGTCAATGGATTGGCCGGCGCGGGAACGCTGGTTCGCTACGGCAGCGCTGAAAGCCAGTGCAACGACCTGCAGCTGCAGTTTGACGTCGGCCGTGGGACCACCATTCGTCTGTCACAGCTGGGTCTGTCGCCCAATGACATCGATGCCGTCTTTCTGACGCATATGCACTCCGACCATACCGAGGGTCTGCTCGGCCTGATGCAGTTGCGCTGGCATTACACGGGTGGGCCTGTTGACCTCGTTTGCGCTGCGGATGCCGGACTCAATGGCCATACATTGAGTTGCCGTTCTTTCAGCGAGCACATCGGTGACGCGTTCATCAGTGCGGGTGAAATCGCACAGCGACGGGAAGAAAACAGCCTTCGGCACGAGGACGGTCCTGCGGGTCTGATTCAATTGCGAGAAGTCGCGAAAACCACTGCACCGGTGGTTGTCTGGCAGTCTGGAGAGGTGTCAGTGAGCGCTATCACAACGACACACATACCGGGATCCCTGGCCTATCGAGTTGATACTCCGGCGGGTTCGGTGGTGATCGGAGGCGATGCCGGCAATGAGAAAACAGCCCCGCCTCGGTCGTCTTCGACCAGTGAGACGGTTGAAGCTCTGGCATATGGCGCGGATTTGCTCGTTCACTCGGCGATCCACCCCATTTTCGCTCCCGATGGGGGCAGTACGTTTCCGGCACCGACGTATTTCCGGCAGAGCAATGCCGGGGACCTGGGCGCGATGGCGAAACGGGCCGGAGTCGGGCAACTCGTGCTGACCCATCTCATACCGACTCTGGACACCCCGTCACACGGACCTTTCAGCGTTCCTGGAGGAGACCTTGACGCGGCGAGTTTCGAATCTGCCGCTCGAAAAAGCGGCTTCGAAGGTCGGGTTCACGTGGGAAAAGACCTTTTGAGTGTCCGTTTACCCTAAAAATATGTACGACTGCGTCCAAGTCGCAAAATAAACGATATTTTTTTGATTGCGTTAATTCTAACGATTATCTATAGTGTAAGCCTGAAAATATCGTAATTCAAAGATAATCATCGAATCTCCCGGGGGGATGTATGTTGACACAATCGAATTCAGGTCTTTTGCAAGGATGGCTGCCGGCCAAAGCTGGCTTCCTGACAACCAGTCTGGGCATCGCGTTTCTGCTCTCGGCACCACCGCTGCTGGCGCAGGACGGTGCGAATGAGTCTGCACTTGAAGAGATCGTCGTTACTTCTCGCCGCTACGAAGAATCCATTGAAGACGCGCCGGTCGCGGTCAACGTGATGACCGAAAGCTATTTGAAAAATAATCGCATCACACGAGCGGATGACTTGATGGAAGTCAGTCCTGGCACGACCTGGGAAAGTTTCAGCAAGATGCAGCCGGTGGCCAGTATGCGCGGTGTTATCGCGCCGACACCGGGTAATGCGTCCAGTGAAGCGTCGATTCAAACGGTGGCCGACAATGTCGTCATCACCAAAGACTCAATGAAGTATCCGACAATCTTCGATATGAACCGTATCGAAGTCATGCGTGGCCCGCAGGGAACTGCGTTCGGTCGTAATGCGTCGGTAGGTCTCATTCACTTCGTCTCAAATCGGCCGAGCCAGGAACAGTCCGGCGGTTCGATAACCGGTACAGCCGGAACCGATGAGTTGTTCGAGATCGATGGTTTTATCACCGGTCAGTTCTCGGACACTGTTTCAGCCCGACTGGCTTTCAACTTCGACTCACAAGATGGGCCCACAGAGTCAATTTCGACGGGCGAAGGGCTCGACGGCGATGAAAACACGGCGTTTAGAGCATCATTCCTGTTTGAACCCAGTGACACATTCAGTGCCTATTTCAAAATTGAGCACAGCATAGACCGGGATGAGGCGCCGGTTCGTAGTGCGTTCTATCAGCCAGGTACTGGGCTGGACCTCGCAACGGATCCGTTCGTCGGGGGTCGAGACACCGGTGACGGTCCTTATGCCGAAACGTTTTTTGCCAGCAGCGATCCATTCAAAAACGAGATCTCGTCTGGCTTCGATTTTCACACGGACCGGGATATCACGACGTTGGCGGCGGAGCTGGTCTGGGATCTTGACAACGGTCTCACCGTGACATCGATCACCGGATACCTTGATGGCGATACGGACTCTCTGATGGATCTCGTTGGTACGCCGAATAACGTGTCGTTCCAGGAAGTGAAAAACGACGCACAATCGTTTAGTACGGAGCTTCGTATCGATAACGTCGGCAGCGATGCCAGCGTTCGATGGCTGGCTGGTGTTTATTACATGACCGACGAAGAGGACCGTTTCGAGCAAAATATCTTCCAGGCGGATGGTGCTCGTCTCGGGCCATTTGTAGAAACCCATATGGGAACCGTCGCCAACAACATCACGGATAGCTACTCAGTTTTCGGCGAAGTAACGTTCGATCTGTCAGACCGCGTGTCCCTGACCTACGGCGGACGTTTCGTTAACGACGACAAAGATTACCTGTATGGCGTACGCGCCTGGGGTACCAACAAGCAGATTGGTGGTGTGCCCGGCGTTGGTCCTGGTATCGACGGTGTGGCTCAGGTTTGCCCGTTTGTGGGTCCGCCAAATCCCACTTGCGGGTCTGCAGCAAGCCCCCTTGGCTTTGAGAACCATCCTGTTAGCGATTCCTGGGATGATTACATCAGCAAGCTGTCTCTCAGCTTTGCGATTAATGACAATCTGAATCTGTACGGCCTGTATTCAGAAGGTTTCAAGAGCGGTACCTTCCAGCCTGACGCACGCAACAAGGCAAGCGCTGACATCGTTGTAGAGCCGGAAACATCAACCAACTTCGAGGTTGGATTGAAGGGCGCAGGCGAGCGATACCGTTATGCGGTTACCGCGTACTTCCTGGAAGTAGACGACGTGCAAACCATCAACCTCGTGCCGGTCGGCGCGGGATTTACCGGCTTGATCAGTAATGTCGGTAAAGTGGAGTCAACGGGTCTCGAGCTGGAAGGCACATTCCTTTTGAGCGATGACTTTCTTGTCAGCGGTACTGTGGGTCTTATCGACGCCGAAATGAAAGATACGCTGGACCCGACGGGTGCAATTGACCCGAGTACTGGCCAGATCTTTGACCTGGCCGGACATCGGCCGGCGGGTGCGCCGGAGTGGACTTACACCCTGTTTGGTGAATACACGGCCCATCTTGGCAATGGCTCGCAATTGTTGTTCCGCGCCGATTACAGGGCGCGCAGTGATGTGTTCAACCAGACGTCGAATCGCTTCACGACGCCACCACTTCGACTGCGTCCTGAAGTGGGCAACTGGGGTGCGCGAGTTACCTGGACAGCACCGAATCAGAATCTCAGTATTTCAGCGTGGGGCAAAAACCTCAACGAAGATATCGATATTGAGAACTTCGGTCCGCCAAGCCCTTGCTGCGCCTCGTTCGCAGCAGGATTCCGTGGCAAGCGCAGCTACGGCGTAACGGCGACTTACGACTTCGGTGGCTAATATAGCTCCTACAGCGAAAATCAGGAACGGCAGCCTTCTGGCTGCCTTTTCTTTGTGTGCGCTGGGCAGTGTTGTATTTGCAGGCGAAATACAGACACTGAATCCCGAATCGGTGGCAGCACCTTTCAAGAATCGCTTCAGCCACGGCAAGCTCGTGCCTGCAGACGCTGATTGGTTGTTCACGGCCGGGCAAACCGGACGCGACGTTGATGGACGGGTCGGTGACGGGATTGACGAGCAGGCGGAGTTTGCGATGCGCAACCTGTTCAACATTGTTGTTGCCGCTGGCATGTCGAGCGAGGACGTCATCAAGATGACCATTTACTATCTCGATCCTGCGCACCTGCCCACTATCGTTGCGGCGCGCAATCGCTATTTCGGCGAGGACTTCAGGCCGGCGAGTACGGCGGTCGGGGTTGCCGCGCTGGCGAACCCGGCTTACCTGGTGGAAGTCGAGCTGGTAGCGGCGAGAGTGCCCGAGAATCGCGAAAGCACGCCGTAGAGAATAGCCAGACCCAATAACGTGATACTAACGGTTTTCCAGATGGCGGATGGGTCGTCCGGATTGATAATCGGCTGCGCGAGGATCGGCGCGGAAAACTGGCCAACGAACATTGCAGTCGTGACCAGACCGACCCCAAATCCACGGCGCTTCGCCGCGACGATAGAGAGTATCCAACTGCTTTGATTGGGCATATAGAGCCCGAAGCCGATACCGGCCAGTACCATACCCAACAACGCCATTGCGTAGCTTGTCGCAGCAGCAACAACAAAATAGCCCACGGCCATAGACAAGTAAATCACCGCGTAAATAGCGACGAAATTCAGGCGTGCCTTGAACTTGTGATAGATCAACGATGACAGTGCGCCGATGGTATTGCCGAGTGCGATCGCAGCACCCATTTCAAGCGGTGTCGCTGAGAAAACGTTGCGCAGGTAAAACGGTAGCTGCACCGGTGTAATAAAGAAAAACGCGGATGCCAGGAAAGCGGAGATGAAGACGTAGGAGGCAGACAGTAACGGAATGGACGGTGCACTGTCATCGGCCTTCGATGCCTCTTGAGTTGCTTTCGGCAAGCTTTCGCTCAACGCGATAAAGCCACTCGGTACAATAACGAACGCGATTAGATAACCCAGGAACGGTGCTTGCCAACCGGTGTTTGCGAGAAAGCCACCTAACAGCATGAAGATGACGCCACCGAATTTCATGGCAGAGCCCTGCCAGCCGATTACCCGGTTGCGTTCGGGGCCCTGATAGTAGTCACCAACCATTGCAACTGTTGCTGTCTTGATACCCGCGATCGATAAGCCAAGAACGGCACGCCCAACGAACATGAACAGGAAGCTATCGGCAAAATAACCAGATGTGCCTGCTATGCCAAATACGATCAGGGACACGTTCAACAGCGACTTACGTCCGACATTATCGCTAAGCCACCCGACCAGCGGTGCGCCGAGAATAATGAACAACGCCGGAATCGACAGGAGTATGAACTTCACCAGGAAGATAACGCTGGCGTCTCCCGGCAAAATACTGATGGCAGCGAGAATCGCTCGGGCGAATGGCTCGTTCTGGGCGTTTTCTGCAAAGACCTTCGCGATTTGCGGCATTGCTGGCGCAGCCAGCGGTGTTGCCAGCAGAGCGATCGCTGTCGCGGCCAGTATTACAAACAGTCCATGAGGGCTAAGTTGTTGTTTTGACGGATTAAGTTCAGATTGTTCTGACATTTTCGCTGCCTTTTTGCTCAGGTAGTTTTGCCCGACAATACGCGGCTATGGCATCATGTGCAAACGATTGCACGGAGAAAGAAATGACGTCGAAACTCGATGATCCAGACATCATAAAGCCTGAGGATATTGACCCCGGTCACGACTGGTCACGCGCACTGCGTGCGCCTGGTGCCATGAATGTCGACTTTGAGGAGCGGGTGAATTTCCGCCGTCTGCACGATTACCGGCTCGGGCGCTCGCGGATGGCGTTGAAGAACTCGGATCTTGGCTCGCTGCTGACGTTCGACAACAACAATATTCGTTATATCACGAGCACTGCTATCGGCGAATGGGCACGGGACAAGATGTGCCGTTTTGCATTGCTCGCTGGCGACGGTGACCCGCACTTGTGGGATTTCGGATCGGCTGCGGCCCATCACCGGATTTATGCGCCGTGGTTAAAACCCTCTTGCTGCCACGCCGGTATGGTGGGATTGCGCGGCACGGTTTCGCCCGAATCGGGTTTGATGGCGAAAGCTGCGGCCGAGATCAAGGACGTCCTGGAGCAAAACGGTGTTGCTCATTTACCGGTTGGCGTCGATCTTTGCGAACCGGCGATGTTGTTTGAGCTGCAAAATGTGGGCCTTGAGATCGTAGATGGCCAGCAGGTCATGCTGGATGCGCGCGAGATCAAGTCCATGGACGAAATCATGTTGCTCAATACTGCAGCATCCATGGTCGATGGCGTGTACGACATGATATTCGAGAAACTACGTCCAGGGGTTCGCGAGTCGGACATCGTTGCGCTGTCGAACAAGATGCTTTACGAAATGGGTTCCGATGACGTCGAGGCGATTAATGCGGTTGCGGGCGAGCGCTGCAGCCCGCACCCGCACAATTTCACTGACCGGCTGATTCGTCCCGGCGACCAGGCGTTCTTCGATATCATTCAGGCCTACATGGGCTACCGAACCTGCTACTACCGTACGTTTAATGTGGGTCGGGCAACTGACCCGCAACGCGACGCTTACAAAAAAGCACGCGAGTGGATGGATAGCGCACTGGCGCTCGTGAGACCGGGTGTTGGCACCGATCAAATCGCGAAAGTATTCCCGAAGGCTGAAGAGTTCGGTTTCTCAAGCGAGATGGAGGCTTTTGCGCTGCAGTTTTGCCACGGCCTCGGCGTTGCGTTGCACGAACGACCGATCGTGAGCCGACTCGTATCTCTGGATGATCCGCAAGAGATCAAAGAGGGTATGGTATTTGCGCTGGAAACGTATTGTCCGGCAAGCGACGGATTTTCGGCGGCGAGAATCGAAGAAGAAGTGGTGGTTACGGACGCTGGCTGCAGGGTAATTACCCTGTTCCCGGCCGAAGAATTGCCGATCGCCAATCCTTATTAGGCTTCCCTAATCACTCGGCGCGGCGGTTGATCCGCGGACGACCAAATGCGGGTCTAATGTGATTGTATTGGGAACCATGCCGGGATCGCGTATTTCTGCCAGTAACATCAATGCGGCCTGAACGCCCAACTCGTCATGTTGGATATGCAGTGTTGTCAGCGGTGGTGACATGCGGTCCGAGAAGGGCATGTCGTTAAATCCTGTGACCGATACATCGTGAGGACACGACAGGCCGTGTTCGGCCAGCGCGTCATAACATCCCAGCGCCAGCAAATCGTTGGCGGCTACCACGGCGGTAAATGAATGATCAGCAGCGAGAAGCGCCTGCATTCCCGTCCGTCCCGCGTCCTCTGTAAACGCAGCACAGCTGAAGACCCGTTCCGGCCGGTATTCGAATTTTCCAAGTTTCCCTTGCTGTTCAAAGGCTTGTCTGCGGCCCATACCCGTGGACGTATTCTCCGGACCGCCGAGAAATGCGATGCGCGTGTGGCTAAGGTCCTGCAGGTGTGACATGGCCAGTTGAATGCCCAGTTCGTCATTGTTAATTACCTCCGTGACGTCCTGATCATCGGTAGTGCGATTGACGAGGACCAGTGGCATGTGGTCCTCAATGCATTCGGAAACCAAAGAGTCGTCGGTATGTGCTGTCGCCAGAATCAGCCCATCGATATGCCGCGCTTTCAGCGCATCAAAGATCGCTTGCTCACTCTTCGGATTATTGTCTGAGTCTGCCAGTAGGGCGATATAGCCTTCGGCACTCAAAGTCCGCTCGATACCTCGCACGACGGGTGGAAAAACCGGGTTGCTTAAATCCGGAATGATGACGCCGATCGTGTAGGACCTGCCGGTGCGTAATCCTGACGCGAGCGAACTACGTGCGTATCCCAGCTCCGCTGCAATCTGTTGCACCCGTGTCGCGACATCGGCAGAAACCATCGACCGGGTTGCTGGGTTCAAAACGCGTGACACCGTTGACGGGTGTACGTTCGCGGCCGCTGCGACATCCTTGATGTTGACTTTCGTTTTGGCCATAGCCGTTACAAAACATCCGCGAGTAGCTTGATTTCCATGCCAAGAAACGTGATCAGCAGGATACGGTTAAAAACGACCGTGGAAATCACTCCGGCCATCGAAATGCCGATCCTCGTAAACAGCAAGGTAGGAATCAGCGCCGCGACACTCAAAGCGAGCCTTGATGGCGTGAATAATTGTGTGCTTGCCGCTGTACTCAATTGGGCGACGGAAAAAACAAGAAATGTCGAGGCGACCAGGAACGCGTACGCCTCGGGCTTGATTTTCGGGTCATGGAAATAGGGTGCAACAATGTGTGCTGATACGCCGGTCGCGCCTTGAATGGTACCGCCTGTTAGACCGACCAGCGCAGCGACCGCTCCTCGTGCCCGAAACAGAGGTGCCAGCAAATCACCCAGAAAATACTGCAATAAATAAAGCGCTAACCATGCTGCGAGAATCAATTTCAGCCAGCGATCGTCGACCACGATCAGGAGAAATGTGCCGATAATCCCACCGATAAAACCCGCGACGAGAAACGCAACGTGCTCGCGCAGCAGCGAAGCGAATCGACGGTGGCTGGCGATAAGCCACAGGTTGGAACCGAGGGCCGGAATAATCATTAGAACAACGGCTTCCTCGACGGATGTGATCATCGCTATAGCAGGTACTGCGAACAGCGGCAGGCCCAGGCCTGTCATGCCCTTGAACAGGGCGCCGAGGGAGATCGTCACCAGTACAGCGACGACCAGCCACGGTCCAATTACGCTCAAGTCCAACGTGTATTCCTTGCGTCGATTCAGAATCAGCCTATAATCTTAATGCAAACGATTGCATAAAAATACACATACATCGCAGGTGACGATCAAATGGTTGAAAAAACTTCAAATAAACGTGAGCTGGGTAGTTTCTCGGTGGGCTGGATTGGGGCCGGTCGTATGGGCTATGCGATGGCACGTCGACTGCTGCAGGCCGGCGCTGATGTTGCTGTCTACAACCGGACTCGTGCCAAAGCCGAGCCGCTGACAGAGGACGGCGCCGTGATTGTTGATCATCCGTCTGAGCTCGCCGGGCGCGACATAGTATTTACGATGGTGTCCGGGCCGGCAGATTTGAAGCAGGTAATTTGCGGAGAAAACGGGTTGTTGAGCACGGCGGTGACGCCACGTTTGGTTGTCGATTGCTCAAGCGTATCTGAAGAGGGATCACTCGAGGTCCGCGAAGTACTCGCGGAGCGGGGTTGTGACATGTTGTCATCGCCGGTAAGCGGTAATGCGAAAGTCGTCGCCGCCGGCCAACTTACCGTTGTTGTCTCGGGCCCGAAAGCGGCTTTCGATCTGGCTGAGCCGTATCTGGAGGCGCTTGGCGAGGGAGTCACCTATGTTGGTGAAGGTGAGCTCGCCCGCATGGTGAAGATCTGTCACAACGTATTGCTCGGTGTTGTTACGCAAAGTCTTGCCGAAATTGCCGTGCTCGCGGAAAAAGGTGGTGTCCCGCGACACGCGTTGCTCGATTTCATTAACAACAGTGTCATGGGGTCAATTTTCTCAACGTATAAGGCTCCGGCGATGGTTAAACTCGACTGGACCCCGACTTTTACGCCGTTGTTGTTGCGCAAGGACATGGATCTGGGGCTGGCTGCGGGTGCCAGGCTCGGTGTGCCTATGTCGGTCGCACAGACAACCCGGGACATGGTGCAACGATCGATTGATGCCGGTCATACCGATTGTGACTTCGGAATTCTGCTTGAAGAGCAGGCGAAAGCATCGGGACTGGACATTCAACCGGAAAACGTCGAGGTTGACGACGGCTTGCACTGAAATTACTCAGAAAAAATAAGGAGCAGCTGTGAAACGCAGACAATTCCTGAAAGAATCGGCTTCGGTCGCCGGAATATCCTTCGTCGGCTGTGGGCTCGGGGCGCTGGCGGGTTGCACCCGGGAGGCGCACGGCGCTCGTCGGCAGGTATCGATCGGTGGCCAGCGAATTCAAACCGTCGATATTCACTGCCACAGCTATGTCCATGACGTCTGGCCGCTGATTGAGGAGCACGGTGACCTTGCTTACCTGGTCAGCGTTTCCGAAAATCCGATTCTTCGCAAGAAAATCGATATCAATAATGTCGATTTCCGCCTGCAACAAATGGACGAGCAGGGGATCGATGTTCAGGCTTTGAGTCTGCATGTTGGCCAATACCACCATTGGGCGGATCCTGATCTGGCCGCAAAAATCGTCACGCTACAAAACGAGAAAATCGCAGAGACCTGCGCGGCTCACCCCGAACGGTTTGTGGGTCTTGGTGCGGTTGCGTTGCAACATCCCGAACTGGCTGTCAGGCAAATGCAGCACGCTGTTCGCGAACTCGATATGCGTGGCTTCATGATTACGGGATCGGTCAACGACGAAGAGTTATCGGACCATAAATTTCACCCGTTCTGGGCGGCTGCTGAGGAACTGGGTACCGTCATTTTCATACACCCTCGTAATTTTCCAGCGGGCCAGTCACGATTGAATGGTAACGGGCGACTGGACAATGTCATTGGCAATCCGCTGGAGACAACAGTGGCGTTGTCGCACCTGATTTTCGACGGCACGCTGGACAAATACCCGGGTGTCAAGATTTGCGCAGCTCACGGCGGCGGTTACCTGGCATCTTACATCGGGCGCTCAGATCATTGCATCGAGCACGCCTCGATGTTTTGCGAGGCTGTCGGAAAACTACCGAGTGAGTACCTGAAGAATTTGTACTTCGATTCATTGCTGTATACGACTGAGAACCTGCGGCACCTTATAGCGACTGTCGGCGCGGACCGCGTGGTCATTGGTACCGATTTTCCATTTGCGATGGGCACGGCCGATTCCATTGACCACGTAATGTCAGTCGAAGGATTAAGCGAGGCTGAGCAGGCAGCAATACTGGGCGAAACAGCCGCGGCATTGCTCGGTGTTACCTGAGGGATTCATGCGAATCAAGTTCACTCTGAATGGTAAGGTCGCCGATATAAACGTTGAGCCGGACTCATCGTTACTGGAGGTCTTGCGCAACGACATCGAACTAAATGGTCCGAAATTTGGCTGTGGCCTTGCTCAGTGTGGCGCATGCGCGGTGTTGCTCGATGGTGTTTCAATACGTTCCTGTGTAACGCCCGCCGCCATTGTCGAGGGAAGGACGCTGACGACGCTCGAAGGTATTGGCGATAAAGACAACCCGCATCCACTGCAAGCCGCTTTTATCGCCGAACAGGCGATGCAGTGTGGTTATTGTGCCAGCGGAATCATGACGACAGCCGCTGCGTTTCTCGCGTCCAATAAATCGCCGACACGTGATGAAATTCGTGGTGCGTTGTCGGGGCATTTGTGTCGTTGTGGATCGCAACCGAGGATGATTCGGGCGGTTGAACGCGCGGCGCGCGTGATGAACGGAGACGACGAATGAGTGTCAGTCGCCGGGAATTTATTCATTCGTCCGGATCGGTTGTCGTATATTTTTCGCTGGGCGGGTGTGGCGCTTCGGATCCGTCTGGCGAAGACGCCGTTGCGAGCAGCGACAACCGAATTACGATCCACACCGACGGCTCCGTTGAATTGTTCATGGGCAAGGTTGAGCTGGGCCAGGGGATTGGCACGGCGCTCGCACAGATAGCCGCTGATGAACTCGGTGTTGCGTTCGACCGCATCCGTCTGACCGGTGTCGACACTGATTTCTCTCCCGATGAGTCCTACACGTTTAGCAGTATTTCGATTCAACAAAGTGGCCCTAAGGTACGAGAGGCTGCGGCCAGCGCGCGTGCGTATCTTGAGCAGCTATCGGATAGAGATGCAGCTGATAATTCGGCGGTCGTTGGACAGTCGGTTCCCCGGATCGACATTCCTGGGAAGACTTTCGGCGACGTCAGCTTTATTCAGGACGTTCGCCTGGATGGCATGGTGCACGCTCGTGTGGTGCACCCGCCGGCAGAACGCGCCGTTATTCAGGAAATGGACAGCAAATCGGTCGAGGAGATGCCCGGTGTTTTGAAAGTCGTTCGTGATAGCAATTTCGTCGGTATTATCGCCGAACGCGAAGGCCAGGCGAGAACAGCGGCAGCCGCACTAGCGGCTCTCATACGGTGGGAGCTGCCTGGGGACCTGCCGAGCAGTGACGAAGTTTATGACTGGTTAAAAAGAGCCGAGTCCCGAAAAGAAGAAGTCAGTGCCAGCGGCACTGTGAATTTTTCACCGTCCGACACCGTTCACCGCGCAACCTACCGCCGCCCTTATCAGGCACACGCATCCATATCGCCGTCAGCGGCTATCGCATTTTTCGAAGATTCGAAGTTAACGGTCTGGAGCCACGCACAGGGAATGTATCCGCTGCGTGGAGCGATTGCTCATACGCTGGGTTTGTCTCCCCAGGATGTGCGTTGCGTACACAAGGAAGCATCCGGGTGTTATGGCCATAACGGCGCGGACGATGCAGCTTGCGAAGCCGCCGTGTTGGCTATGCGGTTGCCGGGTCGACCGGTTCGATTGCAATGGGAACGTGCGGATGAATTTCTTTGGGAACCGCTGGGCCCGGCCATGCAAATCGAGACACAGGCCGTGCTTGATTCAGAGGGTCGGATTTCGAATTGGCAACACGACTTGTGGAGTTGTCCGCACACAGGCAGACCACGCGACGTCGATAGTGCGGGCTATTTCCTCTATGCGAAGCACAAAGAAAATCCACTTCCCGATCCGGCCCCGTATTCCATTCCGCAGCCCAGCGGTGGCAGCGACAGGAATTCGGTGCCTCTCTACGACATTAAGAACGTGCGGGTTAATAAACACTTCGTAACTGATATACCGATACTCGGCTCGTCGTTGCGCGGGCTGGGTGCTTACGGCAACGTATTCGCCATTGAGTCGTTTATGGATGAACTTGCGGCACAAATTGGCGCGGATCCGTTCGAGTTTCGCAAACGGCATCTGGACGATGTTCGGGCGCTTGAAGTGATGCAACGTCTGGAGAAAGAAACACAATGGCAGGCGCGACCGCAGCCGGGCACGGGTGTCGGTTGGGGTGTTGCATTTGCACGCTTCAAAAACCTGTCGAGTTATCTCGGCCTGGTGATGCAACTGCAAGTTAATGCCGAGACGAATGCTATCCAGCTCATCAAAGCAACGGCTGTATGCGATGCGGGCCTGGTCGTTAACCCGGATGGCCTCAAGGCGCAAATTGAGGGCGGCATCATTCAGTCGGCGAGCTGGACGCTTAAGGAGCAGGTGCGGTTGTCGAATCGTGCTCGCGAATCCTATGACTGGAACACTTACCCGATACTACGGTTCGATGAAATTCCGGACGTAGATGTGATTCTGATCGACCGGCCCGAGCAAAAATCGCTGGGAGTTGGTGAGACGGCACAGGGTCCGACGGCGGCGGCAATTGCGAATGCGATTTATCATGCAACCGGGAAGAGACTGCGGCAGTTGCCATTCACTCCTGATCGATTGGTGTAATTGCTACGGGTGGTATCATGACGTCAGGTTCGCAGAATTACAGATGAGGAGCTTCGATGATTATCAGTAACACTGAGAGTATCCCGGGACGTCGAATCGTCGAGTTTTACGGCGTCGTCACCGGTAACACTGTACGTGCCAAGCACGTAGGACGCGATATCATGGCGGGGCTCAAGAATATCGTCGGCGGTGAACTCAAGGGCTACACCGAGTTACTGCAAGACTCTCGCAAAGAGGCGACGGATCGTATGACTGAGCAGGCCCAGTCCATGGGCGCCAACGCAGTCGTAAATGTACGTTTTGCAACCAGTTCTATCTCCCAGGGCGCGGCCGAGCTATTCGCCTACGGAACTGCTGTACGGGTCGAATGACATGGAAGGCAATATTGAACAAATAAATTTGTTCCTGAATTTCGGCTTGCCGTTTTTGATCTTAATGATTGCCTATTTCTTTGGCAGCTACATCGAGAAAAGGCACTTTCGCAGTATTCGCAAACGTGAAGCCGAATTGCTCGACTTTCCCGTCGTGTCCTTCGATACGATGCCGGACGACTGGAATGTCAGTCGTTCCGATATGGTCACGGGCAGCATTGTAATTTCGCTGGACTATTTCAAACGCGTAATTGCGGGCTTGAGAGGTTTGATCGGGGGGCGTATAAAAACCTACGAGCCACTCTTGGAACGCGCCCGCCGCGAGGCTTTGTTGCGAATGAGCGAAGAGGCGCGGACGCAAGGTTACGATGCGATTTTCAATGTGCGACTGGAGACATCGCGACTCGCCAATGCGCGGCGAGATGGAAAGGGCGTAGCCGGTGTTGAAATGCTCGCATTTGGCACGGCGGTCAAATTTGCCAGCAGATTCGCCAATTCAGAATGAGATTTGTCGCAAAACGGCAGAAGGAAGGCGTCAACGTCAGCGACACGCATCCGCTGGTCGAGGCGAGTACGCTGATTGTTGGCCTGGCGGCGATATTCGCGATCATTGCCGTGGCACTGATTTTTGTCGTCGAGTTGGCGCTCTACTTTGTTTCGGCAGAAGATGAGGCCAACCTGTTTGGTGACTGGCTGCCGGATGACCTCATCACGGTTGCTCCGAATGATGAACGCTTGTATCAAACGCAGCTGCTGGTCGATCGGCTGGCATCGCACTGGCCGGGTGCGCCGTACACGTTTCGGGTTGAAATCGACGATTCCGAAATAGCGAACGCGATGGCGTTGCCGGGCGGCCTGATAATCGTTACTCAGGGGCTGTTGAATCAGGTTGAGTCTGAAAACGAACTGGCGTTTGTGCTGGGTCATGAGCTGGGCCACTTCAGGAACAGAGACCACATAAGGGCATTGGGCCGCGGTATCGTGCTGTCGATGTTCTTCGCCGTTGTTACCGGTAACGATGCCGCCGGCATCGGTATCAAAGCGGCCGACATCACATTACGCGGTTTCAGCCGCCGGCAGGAGACCCGGGCCGATGAGTTTGGCCTTGGCCTCGTGCATTCGGAGTACGGCCATGTTGACGAATCGTGGCGACTGTTCGAACGCTGGAACATAGACGGCAGTTCGTTTCTTGATCTGGTGACCTATCTTTCAACACATCCGGAAACGGGTGATCGCATTGCCGATATGAAACGCCACGCGGAGCTGGAACGGTGGCCTGTGGACGGCGAGATAACAGACCTGAGCTGGTAGTGTGTAAAAAAAGGCCCCGCCACCTATCGGTGACGGGGCGGAGCCAAACAGGCGGCGAGTGCAGGGGAGCTACGCCACCTCGAAATCAGGGCTCGAGAAGATAGACGCCAATCTTGTACGCTGTGAATGTATTCGTATCCGTATCGTACTTGCCGCGCGCGTGCATCGAGCGGGCGGTAGTTGCGCCGTCGAGGCTCAAGCCCAAATCGTTCACGAAATCAGCAAAGTTGGAATACTGACGCAAACTGTCCGCTGTCTTGATATAGAACACACTGCGACCGGTCGCGCGTGGCACGATGGTCGTGTCGGAATCGAGTGTCGTCAGATCGATCAGCAACGGACCGTTCTTGATGTGATGACGTTGATCGATGTCCTCGTTCTGGTTGTCTAGAATCAAGCCGTCAATACTCGCATTAATGAACGGTGATGTGGTTCCAGTTGCTCCCCAGCCGACGCCGAGCGCGCTTCGAACATCCGTGAAGTCGATAACGGTACGTCCTGTAAAGTCAGGTGGTGCCGTACCGAACGCGGTCGGGAAGCCGTGGGCGACGATTGGTTTGCCTGCTGCAAAGTTCGCGAGAGTGAGGTTGCCAGTCGCGACTTCGTAGTTATCGGGATCAGCATCTGAGTCCGTTGATGCACCGGTACCCGTGAAGTCGAAGATCTGAACGCGGCGGCGATCAATACCGTGCAGCGTTATATCCGTTTGCCCTGGCATGACTGTATTGACGAGGCCCAGCAGGCGAGTCACATGCATGCGAACCGCGCCAGCTGTGGCATCGATAAGAATCTGCGGCGTGAGAGCGTCAGTCACGGTTTGTGCGATCGTGCCGCGAACCGTTATGCGCTGTCCGACAGATAGTGCTTCAATACTTAGATCGCTTACACGATCACCGTCTCTGAATACACGTGTCTCCGGTCCGACCTCTACTGTGACATCGTCATGGAAATGCGCGCGGCGATCGGACGCGATGATGGTAGCGCCACGAACGGTCAGAAAATTGCCGTCACGTGCAATGATATTACCCACCACCGCATCTTTGTCGATGCCGGGAACGCTGGATCCCGCAAGGACGATATTTGCTGTGAACTTACGTTCCGCAATATTCAAGGTGCCCTGTGCGATGGTTGGCGTGCCAACGCCCGCCGCGCTCAATGCGCGCAGGCCTTCGACTCCGAAATAGACGGTTTCATCGACCTCAATCTCGGTCTCGTCGCTGACATGGACTTTCATGCGCCCAAAGTCGCCATCGCGGTCATTGAATGGGCGAACGGCGACCGTGTAGGTCATTTCATCTTCGCTGACGTTGGCCAGTGGGCCTCGTACCCGGATGTCTTTTTCGTCAACGGGCGTAACCTCTGCGACGATGAATTGTTCCGCTGCGGCCGTCGCAGGAGTCGGGACGATATCCACGACGTGAGATGCGTCAAGATCGAAGTCGAGTTGCAGTAACGCCGAGCGTCCTTTGACGATATTGAGTTGATCGCGATTTGACAGGCTGATCTTCAATTCGGTCCGCCCGAGTGCCACACCGTCCATATCGGTTACGACGGCTTCTTTCGCCTCACCAGAGGCCTCAACAAATACTTCGGCCTCGGCGTAATCCAGGCTGATGGTACCGGCAACGTAGGTTGCGGGAGGAATCGTCGCTACTGTCACGAGTTCGGTCAGGTCGACATAGTCCGTAAAGTTAATACGTGTTCTTCGCGGTAGCGTCTCTACAATTCGACCGTTGGCGGTCTCGAGCTTTAGCGACAACACGTCGACGGTATAATTGAGAAAATCGCCGTCAGCGTCGGTCAGTGCAACCAGGACGGTGCCACATTCTGAGAAAGTGGCAGAATCACCGGGATTACACGTTGCGTTTGCCAGCGGCACATCGGCGGTTGTGCCGGCGCCGCCTCCGCATGCTGCCAATACGAATAGCATCATCAGCATTGTTGTCCAGATCGCTAACGTCCTTGTTTTGTTCTGCCCCGGAAGGCTGTCGTTGCTAAAATTCATGTTCATCTCCTGATGCGCAATCGTTGTTACTTAGAGCGATTAACGCCCGACGCAGGATTTCGTTGACGAGCAACGCTCTGCAGCGCTTATGACAGATACGGCGCGAACCACATAACGCATAAAAAATCAGCTACTTAGCTTGTATTCCGTCAACATCGTGTCAAAATGATTTCCCGTAATGACGAATCCGTCCGACACCAGTATTTCAACGGGAATCCACCATCGCCGACCGCGCGCCGGGGAGAGAACCCGCGGCACCGTTGACGCCCTGCAAACCAAGATTGCCGTCGGCGTGCAAAACCTCGATCCGCTCCAGTACATGGAGCAGTTGCAAGCCAATATTGACGAGTTGTCTGAAGCGACGGGCGCTGATGCTGCGTTCGTAGCTCTGATCAGCGAGGATGGCGACGAAATCGAGACCGTGTTGTCGTCGTGCGAAGGATTCGCACAATGCAACCCGGGTGTTCTGCAAGGTGAAAAACTTGCGGACTGGCCATGGCTTTGCAAGCGCCTGGGGCACCTTCGGGTCATTGAGGTTGCCGATACGGTCGGTGGTCCGAAGTCAGCTGACAGCGAGTTGGGCCGCCTCAATGAAATTCACATTGGCGCTGCGCTGATTATCGGTTTTTCCGTACACGGAGAGATCGCCGGTTTTCTCGGTCTGGCCAATGAACGCGCGGTCGAATGCTGGGACGCAAACCTGCACCTCTTGATGAAGCTGTTTGGTTCGTCGCTGGCCGTCGGTCTGGAGCGCGTTGGTGACCGCGCACAGCTCGATGAGCTGCAGGAAAGAAACTCACTCGTGGCGATGACTGCCAACGACGGAATTTGGGATTTCGATGGAGAGACCAAGCGTATCGAGTTATCGAGCCGCTGGAAAACGATGCTCGGTTATGACGCCGACGATGAGGAGGTGGTACTCGACTGGTATCACCTTGTACACCCGGACGATATTGCGCGTGTGCAAACACGTATGAGGGAGCATCTCGACGGCCAGATACCGTTTTTTGAGTCCGTTCACCGAATGAAGCATCAAAATGGCGAATGGCGCTGGATGAAGAGCCGTGCCAAATCCATTCTTGATAAGAATGGTCGCCTGTTGCGATTACTCGGCGTCGAGGTTGATATCACCGAGGGCAAGCTCTACGAAGACGCGCTGTTTCGAGAAAAAGAAAGCGCGCAAATTACTTTGCAGTCGATTGGTGACGGTGTCATCACGACTGACGGGCACAGCATCGTTGAGTACATTAATCCCGTCGCCGAGCAGTTGACGGGCTGGAAGGTCGACGATGCCAGCGGTCGTTCTATCGATGAGATATTTCGCGGTTTCCATGAGGAAACCTGCGAGCCACTTGAGAATCCGCTCGCGGTATCGATTCGTCGTGATCGTGCCATCAAGTCTGTGCGACCGACATTATTAATTCGGCGCGACGGGAACGAGCTGTATATCGAAAGTACGGCGTCGCCAATCCGTGACGGTAAGGGCAGTGTGACCGGTGGCGTACTCGTGTTTCACGATGTCAGTGAATCCCGTGAGCTGAATCGTCGTCTGAGTTATCACGCGAGTCATGACATTCTCACTGGGCTCGTGAATCGTCGGGAATTTGAGAACCGCCTGCAGCGTGCTTTGAAAAGTGCTCGTGCCCGAGAAACATCGTATGCGTTGCTGTATCTGGATCTCGACCAGTTCAAGATAGTAAACGATTCGTGTGGCCATAGCGCGGGCGATGCGTTACTGGGGCAACTGGGCGCCTTGCTCAAGTCCAAGATCCGCTGGCGCGATACGCTGGCGCGTCTGGGTGGTGACGAGTTCGGTGTGCTCCTGGAAAGCTGCAGCCTTGAGGAGGCCATGAACACGGCCGAGACGCTGCGTATGGCGATCGGTGAATACAAGTTCGTATGGGAAGAGCGTAACTTTAGACTGGGCGTTAGTGTTGGCGTTGTGCCGATCACGGCCGACAACGAAGACGTTGCAGCGCTGTTGAGTGCGGCCGATAGTGCTTGTGCCGCAGCCAAGGAGGCGGGTCGCAATCGTATTCACAGTTTTCAGGAAAACGATATCGATCTCATGCGTCGCCGCCGCGAAATGCAGTGGGCGGCGCGTATTAACAATGCGCTTGAAGAAGACCGATTCGAGTTATTTCGCCAGACTATCCAACCGTTGCAGTCCGATGAGACGGGTGCTCACTACGAAATCCTGTTGCGGATGCGTGATGAGAACGGTGGCATTATATCTCCCGGACTCTTCATAGAGGCGGCCGAACGTTACGGCATTACACCGAATATTGATCGCTGGGTCATTCGAAGCGCGTTCCGCTGGTTGGTATCCGAAGCCGACGAACGCGAACGCCTCACGCTCTGTTCTATCAATCTTTCGGGACAGAGCCTGGGCGACGAGAAATTTCTTCCATTTGTGATCGATCAGTTCCAGATGAGTGGCATTGACGCAACGAAAATATGTTTCGAGATCACCGAGACCGCCGCCATCGCCAGTTACTCACAGGCGAATCGTTTCATCAATGCGCTGAAAGAACTGGGTTGCATGTTCGCACTTGATGACTTTGGCACGGGTTTGTCGTCATTTGGATATCTGAAACACTTCCCGGTTGATTTCCTCAAGATTGACGGCAGCTTCGTGAAAGAAATTCTGCACGATCCGATTGATCGCGAAATGGTCCGTTCAATTAATGAAATTGGCCACCTGACCGGCAAGAAAACCATTGCAGAGTTTGCCGAGAACGAAGAAATCATCACGATGCTGCGCGGTATGGGCATCGACTACGCACAGGGCTACGGTGTGTCGGAGCCCAAACGCGTTACGCGCGCTGTAGCGTAGAGATAAAGTCACTGTCACCGTATCTACTCGCCGTACCTCGACGTTGCTGGGATAGGGTTGAGATACGGTGACAGTGACCTTATCTCGGGGCGAATTACGGTCGTGACATGAAAACTAATCTATCTTGAGGATCATTGAGATGTCGGCTGCATCGGTGTTATTCGATGTTGTTGTCGACTTTGATGACAATGTCCGTAGAAAATTCAGCGCGATTGTCTCGCCGGCTTGCAGCGCAGTAGCAGGGCCGATCAGTTTGCAAATGACATCGTTGGTTTCTGCGGACTGACCGTCGCCGATGTACCAGTCGACAACGACGGTGTCATCGATCTTTGCAAAAACTTCGTCGACCCAATGCTGACCGCACAGTTGCAGCGACTCCATGGCGATAATTGTCGCACCGACGATGTTGTCCGCATGACCTCCATTGCCGCCGCCGCCCGCCAGGGCATTGGCAACCAGCGTCCCGATTGTCGCCTTTTGTTTGTCGGTGAGCTTCATGGCACTACCAAAATGAAAGAAGCCCGGCCATTGTCACGACCGGGCTTCAGATGTCACGATTTCTCTCTTCTTACATGAACCAGCCGTGTCCCGGGCCGATCATACTCATGATCATCGGGATGGACATTAGCGTATTCGAGCGCGATGCCATGAACGCGATGTTCTTGGCTTTTGCCACTTGCTCCGGCGTCGCCTCGACCATGCCCAGTACTTTTTTCTGGTTCGGCCAAATGAGGACCCACACATTAAACAGCATGATCGTGCCGAGCCATGCACCGATGCCGATGGTCATCGCGTACGGATCGCCGCCTTCAACACCCATGCCAAGCGAGAACGCCTGGTGCAGGTATCCTTTCAGATGCAGGACCGTCGCTCCACTCAACCAGGTCGCGGCTGCACCCCAGCGGAACCACCACAGCGCACGAGGTGCGACGTATTTCGCGATACCGGCACCACCGGGACCGCCTTCATCTCCGGCCGCTTCACCAAGTGCTGGAACCTGCACGAAATTGAAGTAGTACAAAAGGCCAACCCATGTAACGCCGGCAAAGACGTGAATCCATACGGCGATGGAATTCAGCGGCGTGCCCATGTTCATATGCTGGCCCTTGGTGACGTAGGCGATAATTACGGCAAGCACGACGCCGCTTGCCAGTGTGCCGCCAATGCTCTTGAGAGGATTCATTATTCGTTTCTCCGGGAATCTTATTTATTGATAATTATTGGGAGTTTCGCGCTCGTGCGCAGTCGGTATTATAGAGACTGCGGGCGCAAAATGAGCGACAAATGCAAAAAATATGTAACATATTGATTTTGTTATGTTTGGTGAGCAGGCGATCAAATCACGTTACAATCGCCTTATGAAAGGGAGGTTGAACATGCGATCAGGGATAATTGTGCTTGCTTTGTTATCATTGTCGGGCTGTACGGCGCTGGTTGTCGGTGGTGCGTCGTCAGGAGGCTACCAAAACAACCGAAATCCGGAGGTGCTTGCATCGGACTCCGCAATTGCTGCCGAGATCAGGGGCCAGTACAGTGCCGATTCCGCCGTGAGACCGTACAACATCACTGTAAGATCCCACAGTGGAGTTGTTACGCTTACAGGGGCAGTTGCCAACTATGTTGCTCGCGACCAGGCTGGAAAGATTGCAAAGGCGACCCGGGGCGTCACGGCCGTCAACAATCAGATAGTTGTACAAAAATAAATCGCCC
This sequence comes from Woeseiaceae bacterium, assembly GCA_021773095.1. Taxonomy (GTDB): domain Bacteria; phylum Pseudomonadota; class Gammaproteobacteria; order Steroidobacterales; family Woeseiaceae; genus UBA1847. The sequence continues at coordinate 104,617 of JAJFKR010000006.1, forward strand.
CCAAGTACTGAAATTCACGATTGCGCTTACAGGAATACTAAATTGGACGTCAACGCCCGAATAAAAGAACAACTTGAGTCTCACGATGTGCTGCTTTACATGAAGGGCACACCGGATTTTCCGCAATGCGGGTTCTCAGGTCAGACGATTGCCGCTTTGAATGCGATCGGCAAACCCTACTCATTCGTGAATATTTTCGAAGACCAGGAAGTTCGTGAAGGACTGAAGGCCTATTCGAACTGGCCCACGTTTCCACAACTCTACGTTAAAGGTGAGCTCATCGGCGGCTGCGACATCGTGATCGAAATGTATCACTCAGGTGAGCTGAAAGGCCTTTTAGAAACACCGTAGGAGCGCGCCCCGCGCGCGAAGCGAAGCCGCAGCCTGCAAGGCTGCCAAATGGTTCCGGCTTGTGTCACAGGCTGAAGTTTTTGCGGCCTGACGGCCGCCGCGATGCTTCGCGCGCAGGGCGCGCTCCTACGGGTTTTGAGGTGGTGCGTTGCGGCGCGAGATTTCGAAGGTATCGCGATAGCGGTTCACAACTTCACAGAACACGTCGGCTGTCATTTCTGCGTCGTAGGACGCGGAGTGTGCTTGCGTTTCATCCCACTCCAGACCCGCCGCGACGACGGCCCGCGCCAATACTGTCTGTCCAAAGGCGATCCCGCAGGCTGTCGCAGTATCAAAGCAGCTGAACGGGTGAAACGGATTGCGCTTGATCGCAGAGCGGGCGACGGCTTCATTCATGAAGCCAAGATCAAAGTGCGCATTGTGTCCGACCAGGACGGCGCGGCTGCAGCGATTCTCGCGCACCGTTCGCCGAACCTCCCGGAACACACGTTGCAACGCATCTCGTTCATCGATAGCAGGGCGTAGCGGGTGATGCGGATCGATCCCGTTTACGGCGAGTGATGCGGGTTCGAGATTAGCGCCATCGAAAGGTTTGACATGATAGCGAATGGTTTCGCCACGACTGATTAGTCCTTCGTCGTCCATCTCAAGCAGCACGGCGGCTACTTCCAGCAGAGCGTCTGTCTTGCAATTGAAGCCGCCGGTTTCGACGTCGATTACTACGGGGAGGAAACCGCGGAAGCGATTCGCCATTACTACTTCGTCCGTCACTTATAGGTTCGCCTTGAACAGGTTCTCGTCGAGAATAACACTCATCGTGTAGCGCACGCCGAATCCGGTGAACTTGGAGCCGATATGCCCGAGTCCGCCGTCATTGTCTCCTGCGCTCAAATCCATGTGAACCCAGGGCGTGTCATTTTCGACAAATTCGGCCAGAAAACTCGCCGCAAGAATATGGTCACCAGCGCCTTTGGGTGAGCACTGCATGAAATCCGCCGTATCACTCTTGAGGTCCTCCATGAATTCCTTGCCAATAGGAAATGGCCACACTCGTTCGCCACAGTTTCGCCCGACGCGCTTAAGGTGTGGATGCAAACTGGCCTGATTGGTGAATACACCGGAATACCTTGTGGTAATTGCGCTAACGCAGGTGCCCGTCAACGTCGCGTAATCGAATATCAGGCCTGGCTCATCGCGGCTTGCTAGTACCAGGGTATCGGCGAGCGCCATGCGACCCTCAGCATCGGTATGAATGGTCTGGATTGTCTTGCCATTTGCGGCGGTAACGACATCCTGCGATTTGTAGGCGTTCGGTCCGGTGCGGTTTTCGGTCAATGCGAGCCAGCAGTCTACGGCAATCGGCAATTGTAGCTCTGCGATCGCCAAGAGAGTGCCGAGCGCAACAGCGCTGCCTTGCATGTCGCCGTGCATGTCGAGCATCGCGTTGAACGGCTTGAGGTTCGTGCCGCCAGTATCAAAAACAATACCCTTGCCCACCAGGCTCAGATCGGCGTTCGCGCTCGCCTTACCCGGCCGGTACCGGAGTCTTACGATACAGGCGCTGTCGTTGTCATTGCCTTGTGCAACCGCCAGAAATGCCCCAGCGCCCAGTTTTGTCAATTCTTTGCTGCCGAATCGTTTGAACGACCAGCCTTGCTCCCTGGCCAGATTTCTCGCGAGGCTGGCGTATCCAACGGCATCCATTTTGTTGGGCGGCATCGTCGTCAACCAGCGCGCGAGGTTGTTACCCTTCGCTTCCGCTTCGCATCTCGCGGTGTTGAGGCGATTGATAGCGCCGAGCAGTCGCAGATTCTTAATAGGTGATGGTGGTTTGTCGCGCTTGAATGACGGCAGCTCACAAGCTGCTGCCAACGCCGCAGCAAGAATATTTTTGGTGATGGTGGCTTGATTATCGGCGTCAAATCCGAGCACACAAATTCCCATGCTGCCTGCTTTTTCGCCGCCGCCGGCAGCAGTGACCAGTTTGCGGCCCAACGTTAGTTGTTCGAAGGAACTAGTGTCCTTTGCGAGTGTCCCAGCAACGACCAGCGTTTGTCGTTTGTTCGGCAGGCGGGTCGTGAACCCGGGCGTGGATCCGGCCGCTGATTTTCGCATTACCTGTTGTATTTTGCCGCCGTGAGGGAGTTGCCGGAAAAGGCGGCTTGCGGGCTTTGGCGGTAGTAACAAGAGTAACTGATCGCAACGCTCGAGAGACTGGGCAGTAACACGGCCAAGCGTTTGAAAGATACGAAGACTTTTGAGTTCGGGCGGTTGCATTGTTGTACCTTGTTTTAGTGCTCGCGAAGCTTGACCCTCACGGCACAAACCCTGAAGATATTGGCCGCAGCGACACGCACCCACTGGTGCAATGGAGCGGTGATCCTAGCAGGACACCTGAACTAATTCACGCGACAGATCGGAACACATTCCGGCGCTCGCCTGGTAGATAGAATATGAGCAAGTTCAACCCTTTTGATGATATTGATCCCGTCGAAACCACCGAATGGCTGGAGTCGATCGATTCAGTGTTGTCGCAGCACGGTCCGGAGCGGGCGCACTTCCTGCTTAACCAGATGATCGACTTCGCACGTCGTTCGGGCGCCTATCTTCCGTACAGTCCGAACACGGCCTACCTGAATACCATTTCCAGAGCACGGCAACCTGAATATCCGGGCGATCGTTCGATCGAGCGGCGCATCGAAGCCTATTTGCGCTGGAACGCAATGGCGATGGTCGTGAAGGCCAATCGTGTCAATACCGAGTACGGCGGACACATTTCCAGTTACGCCTCGTCTGCAACGCTGTACGAGGTGGGTTTCAATCACTTTTGGCGAGCCGATACCGATGAGCAGGGCGGCGACATGATTTTCACGCAGGGACATTCCGCCCCCGGCATTTATGCTCGCTCATTCCTGGAAGGACGCCTGAATGAAGGCCATCTGGATCGCTTCCGCAAAGAAGTCGGTGGTGGTGGCTTGTCTTCTTATCCGCATCCCTGGCTAATGCCCGACTACTGGCAGTTCCCAACCGTATCGATGGGTCTGGGCCCGATGATGGCGATTTACCAGGCGCGGTTCATGCGCTACATGGAACACCGCGGCATGGTGCCGTCGAGTGATCGAAAAGTCTGGGCGTTTCTCGGCGACGGAGAAATGGACGAGCCGGAATCGATGGGCGCTATTACCATGCCGGTTCGCGAAGGTCTCGATAATCTTGTGTTCGTCGTGAATTGTAATTTGCAGCGCCTTGACGGGCCGGTGCGCGGCAATGGCAAGATCATTCAGGAACTGGAGGCGGCCTTTGGTGGCGCTGGCTGGAATGTGATCAAAGTGGTGTGGGGATCGAAATGGGATCCGCTGCTGGCAAAGGATCAGTCCGGCAAGCTGCGCCGGATCATGGAAGAGACGGTCGATGGTGAGTACCAGAAGATCAAGTCCATGGATGGCAAATACGTGCGGGATACATTCTTCGGCAAGCACCCGGAAACCGCCGCTATGGTCGCCAATATGTCGGACGACGAGATTTGGCGCCTCAATCGTGGCGGTCACGATACTGAAAAGGTCTACGCCGCCTATGACGCGGCGACCAAACATACGGACGGCCCGACAATCATCCTGGCAAAGACGGTCAAGGGGTTCGGTATGGGCACGGCTGGCGAAGGTCAGAATACGGCGCACCAACAGAAAAAACTCGACATCGAAGAGATCCGAAGCTTCCGTGATCGATTCAATATCCCGGTTGCGGACAAGGACATCGAAGATATTCCGTATTGTAAACCTGCGGCCGATAGTACCGAGCTAGAGTACATGCTCGAGCAACGACACTCGCTGGGTGGCTTCCTGCCAGCACGCCGTGCGAAATCTACATCGTTGCCGGTGCCGCCGCTTGAGTCATTCAAGACACAACTCGAGGGAACCGGCGAACGCGAGGCATCAACGACGATGGCGTTTGTTCGCATACTCACTGCGCTCTTGAAAGACAAGACAATCGGCAAGCACATTGTGCCGATCATTCCGGATGAGGCACGCACCTTCGGCATGGAGGGGATGTTCCGCCAGTTCGGTATCTACTCGTCCAAAGGTCAGCTCTACGAGCCACAGGACTCTGACGAGCTCATGTATTATCGCGAGGACCGGAAGGGCCAGATGCTCGAAGAAGGTATCAACGAGGGTGGGGCATTTTGTTCCTGGGCCGCCGCGGGTACGGCGTATTCGAATCACGATGTACCGATGGTGCCGTTCTATATTTACTACTCAATGTTTGGATTCCAGCGTATCGGTGACTTCGTCTGGGCAGGCGGCGATCAACAGACGCGTGGCTTTCTGATCGGCGGAACGGCAGGTCGCACGACGCTCGCCGGCGAAGGCTTGCAACATCAGGATGGTCACAGTTTGCTGAGTGCATCGACGATCCCGAATTGTCGCGCTTACGATCCGACCTATGCGTATGAACTGGCCGTCATTATTCAGGACGGGCTGCGCCGCATGATCGGTGAGCAGGAAGATATTTTTTATTACATCGCCTGCATGAACGAAAACTACACGCACCCGCCGATGCCGGCTGGCGTCGAAGAAGGCATTCTTAACGGCATGTATCTTCTCAATGTCGGCGGTCAGGGCAAGATTCGGGCACAGCTCATGGGGTCGGGAACGATTCTGCGGGAGGTGATCGGGGCTGCTGAGCTGTTGATTGAGGATTTCGGCATCCCAACCGACATATGGTCGGTCACAAGTTTTAATGAGCTGCGCCGGAATGCACTTGAAGTAGAACGGTGGAACCAACTCCATCCTACTGAAAAATCACGTAAATCGTATATCGAACAATGCTTTGGCGAGCGACCGGGACCGTATATTGCCGCGACCGATTACATGAAGGTCGTCGCCGATCAGGTTCAACGCTGGGTACCCGGGCGATTCGTATCACTCGGTACCGACGGATACGGCCGCAGTGACGCTCGCAAGGCACTCAGGCAACATTTCGAAGTCGATAAACGATTCATCGCGGTTGCAGCATTGAAGGCGCTCGCTGATGATGGTGTGCTTGACCACGAGACGGTTGCGCAAGCGATTGAGAAATACGGCATCGACGCGGATCGTCCCGATCCCGTGACGTTATAGCGGCTCGGGGAGCGCGATCATGGCGAAGACAATCGACATAGTCATGCCCGATCTCGGTGATTTCGAGAACGTTGAGATCATTGAAGTACTGGCCAAAAGCGGCGATACCGTCGAACGTGAAGACGGGCTCGTAACGGTGGAAACCGACAAGGCATCGATGGACATACCGTCACCGGAAAACGGGGTGATCGAAACATTGACTATTGCCGTTGGCGATACGGTTTCAACGGGTGATGTTATCGGAAGCCTGACGATGGAGGTCGGTGACACTGTCCTCATTACACCGGCAATTGCGACGCCGATAACAGGCGAAACGACCGTCCTGGCATCTGCGGAGGATGCTCCGTCGAAACCGGCTGGCAAGCAGACGCTGGTGGTACCGGATCTTGGTGATTTCGACGACGTTGAGGTCATCGACGTCTACATTGCGGCGGGCGACAAAGTCGAGATAGAAGATTCACTTGTCACGCTCGAAACCGACAAAGCGGCGATGGATGTTCCCGCGGTTGTCGCGGGCACTATCGAATCGGTGTTAGTAAAAGTTGGCGACAGGGTGGCGGCCGGGTCATCGTTGGGCATTATTGATGCCGTCGCAGGGGCGGTACCGCCAAAGGCCGAGGAAACTGTTGTCGAAAAGGTCGTGCCGGCTACGGCAGCGCAGCCCGCACCGCAACCGAGTGCTACGGAGGTACCAAAGACATTGCCGGCGATCGACGAGGCCGGGTTTTCCAAAGCGCACGCCAGTCCGTCGGTCAGAAAACTGGCGCGTGAACTGGGCGTCAATCTGGCAAAGGTCATTGGCAAGGGTGCAAAAAGCAGAATCCTGCACGACGACGTCAAGAGCTTCGTCAAGGCAATCCTCACAGGCCACTCGGGTATACCGGGCGGTAGCGGATTGCCTGAAGTACCAAGTATCGACTTCTCGAAGTTCGGTGAGATCGATGTACAGCCGCTGACACGCATCCAGAAGATATCCGGTCCGCGTTTGCAAGCAAGCTGGATCAATCTGCCGCACGTGACGCAGCACGACCTCGCAGATATTACGCAGCTTGAGGCGAAGCGACAGGAGCTCAAAGGACCGGCGAAGGAACGTGGCATATCGTTAACACCGCTTGCATTCATCATGAAGGCCTGCGTGACAGCGCTGGTAGAATTTCCGAAGGTTAATTCATCGCTGTCGGATGACGGCGAAAATCTCATCTACAAGAAATATTGCCACATTGGTTTTGCAGCGGATACGCCACAAGGACTGGTCGTTCCGGTCATTCGCGATGTCGATAAGAAAGACGTTTATGAGATCGCGACCGAGCTGGGCGAACTTTCTGCCCTGGCGCGTGACGGCAAACTCAAGTTGGCGCAGCTACAGGGTGCAGGTTTCACTATTTCCAGCCTTGGTGGTATTGGCGGTACGGCGTTCACGCCGATAGTAAATGCACCGGAGGTCGCCATTCTGGGCGTGTCACGTTCGTCGATGCAGCCGACGTGGAATGGTTCGGAATTCGAGCCGCGCCTCATGTTACCGCTGTCGTTCTCCTACGATCACCGAGTGATTGATGGCGCACAGGCAGCACGCTTCACGACTCTCCTCGGCAAGGCACTTGGCGATGTCAATGCGCTGCTGAAGGCGATTCCCTGATGGCGGGCGGTGAATCATTTGACGACACCCAGGTAATGACGCCGGGTGAAATAGACGCGGCAGTGACGGGCATTAGTCCCGGCGAAGCTACGCACTCAGCACAGGTTGTCGTTCTGGGCTCCGGCCCTGGCGGCTATACCGCTGCATTCAGAGCAGCGGATCTTGGACTGGATGTCGTCCTTGTTGAGCGTTGGCCGGTACTCGGTGGTGTTTGTCTGAACGTTGGCTGTATTCCTTCCAAAGCCTTACTGCATGCTGCGAAGGTAATAGACGATGCGGCGGCGATGGCGGATCACGGCGTAACATTTGGCTCACCTGTAATCGACGGCGACAAGCTCCGTGACTGGAAGAACGAGGTCGTTGGCAAGCTGACCGGTGGGCTCGCGATGATGGCGAAGCAACGCAAGGTCAGGGTTGTCACAGGGGAGGCAAAATTCGAGTCTCCCAATCGGTTGCGTCTCGATAACGGCGAGACCGTCGATTTCAGGAACTGCATTATCGCTGCAGGTTCTGAGTCGATGATGTTGCCGGGCCTGCCGGATGATCCCCGTATTGTCGACTCGACCGGAGCGCTGGAGCTGACACCCATTCCAAAGAAGATGCTGGTTGTGGGGGGTGGAATCATCGGCCTCGAAATGGCCTGTGTTTATAGTGCTTTGGGTACTGATGTTAGCGTTGTGGAACTCACGGACACGTTGATGCCCGGCACCGACCCGGACTTGCTGCGGCCGTTCCTGAACATTATCAAACCGCGCTACGAAGCGATCATGGTATCAACCCGGGTCACGGGAATGCGGGCGACCGTCCCGAGTATTGAAGTCAGTTTCGAGGGTGATAAAGCGCCGTCCGTGGGTGTTTACGATCGCGTTTTAGTGGCGGTTGGCCGCCGCGCCAATGGTGGCACGCTGGATGCGGACAAAGCCGGCGTTATGGTCGATGAACGCGGCATCATTGCAGTCGACAAGCAAATGCGCACGAATGTGCCGCATATATACGCGATTGGCGATCTCGCCGGTGGCCCGATGCTGGCGCACAAAGCAACACACGAAGCCAAAGTTGCCGCGGAGGTCATCGCGGGCGAAAAGAGCTATTTCGATGCGCGCGCGATTCCGTCGGTAGCCTATACCGATCCTGAGGTGGCGTGGGTTGGTTTGACAGAGATTGAAGCCAAAGCAGAGAACATAGAGTACGAGAAAGTAAAAATTCCCTGGGCGGCCAGCGGCAGAGCAATATCGTTAGGCCGGTCGGAGGGTTTTACGAAATTGTTATTCGACAAGAAGACCAATCGCGTTCTCGGTGGTGCGATAGTCGGCCCGAGTGCGGGTGATTTGATCTCCGAAATCTGTCTGGCCGTGGAAATGGGCGCCGACGCATCAGACATTAGCCTGACTATACATCCGCACCCAACCCTGTCCGAAACGGTCGCCTTCGCCTCAGAGGCTTTCGAAGGTACGTTGACCGATCTCTATATGCCGAAGAAGCGCTAGGGAAGCTCTGATTAATTCGACGTATCCGGGTAGAGTTCGTTCAGCGGAATTGATCGGCCATCTTCCTGAACGATGCGGCAATGGAAGCGCCGCAGGCCCCGCGGTTCGTGCACTCCGCAGGAGTGCGCGATGATGCCGATTTCCTTGCGCATGGATTCGGAATAACGCTGCACGCGTTCGGCTTTGATTTTCGGAACGAGTCCGCGTTGCAAGCGCTTGTTATGGGTTGTAATTCCGGTGGGGCAGGTGTTCTTGTTGCACTGCAGCGCCTGAATACAACCCAGCGCGAATAAGAAACCACGTGCCGTGTTGATGAAGTCTGCACCCATGCACAGTGCAGCAGCAGCGTCTGCGGGGTTAATCAATTTGCCGCTGGCAATAACCCGGATTCTGTCGCGCAGTCCGCGCCGATTCAGAATATCAACGACTATCGGCAAACTTTCCCGGATCGGTAAGCCGCAGTTATCGATCAGGCTCATTGGTGCTGCGCCGGTACCGCCATCCCCGCTATCGACCGTGATGAAATCCGGCGCCGATTCAATGCCACGCCGCAGAACTTCATCCAGCAGGTCGTCCAGCCAACCGTAAGCGCCGATCACAGCCTTGAATCCCACTGGCTTGCCGGTTACATCGCGCAGCCGATTGACCATGTCGAGCAAGTCCGGCGCCGAGTTGATCTCGGGGTGCCGATTAGGGCTAATCGATGCTTCGCCCGGCTCGATACCACGAATTTCTGCGATTTCCGTCGTTACTTTTTCGGCTGGCAGGATGCCGCCTTTTCCGGGTTTCGCTCCCTGACTGAGCTTTAGCTCGATCATCCTTACCTGTTGAATCTCGCCGATTTTGCGCAGCTTGTCATCGCTGAGTGAGCCGCTGGCATCGCGAGCACCGTATTTCGCCGTCCCGAGTTGAAAAACGATGTCGCAACCGCCCTCAAGGTGCCAGGGTGAGAGCCCACCTTCACCCGTGTTCAACCAGTTTCCAGCCATGCGGGAACCCTCTGACAAAGCGAGGACCGCCGGCCTAGACAATGCGCCATAGCTCATCGCGGACACATTGACGATCGACTTTGCTTCGTAGGGCTTGCGGGCATAGGGCCCAATGAGCATGGGTTGGGTCGGGACAGCATCTTCCTCCAGCGTCGGAAACGGGCAGTTGACGAATATCGGCGTACCGGCGTCATTCGCATTCAGGGTCGATCCGAATGCGATCGTGCTGTCGACTCCCTTTGCGGCGCGATAAACCCATGACCGCTGCGCGCGGTTAAACGGCATTTCCTCCCGGTCCTGCGCGAAGAAATATTGGCGCATGAACTCGCCCATATTCTCGAACACATAGCGGAAGCGGCCGATTACCGGAAAATTACGCCGTACAGTGTGCTTCGTCTGCGTTACATCGATGAAAAACAGTACAACGATCGTCAGCAAGAGCGCGCCGACGACCAGTACAAATATCGATGATAGCGCCTGAACCCAGGAGAATGTGTTGTCCATCAACTACGAAAATTTCTTCGCAAGAATGTGATCGACACTGAGCTTGCCGGCGCCAGTAAATACCAAAGGAAACAACATGGCGATGAATAACAGCGGTACCCGGTAGTTACCGAAGCCCTTGTCGGTGATCGCATAGCCTTTCCACAATTCTGCAAGGCTGTTCCAGTCGTCAGGCCAGTGCACGCCGGAAATGGCAACAATGGAAACGATAATCAGGCTGAACGCCCAGAAGCGCGTAAACAGGCCGATAAACAGACTCAAACCGCCGAGTATCTCGGCCCAGGTTGCCATGAACCAGCTGACTTCGACCGGTATGATATTGAATGGAAACAGGAAGTTGTCCTGTGCATTGGCAAACCAGTTATTGCCGTTGAATTTCCACATGCCGGCTTTATAGAATTCGTATCCCATCAGTAATCGAATCGGCATCATCGCGACCCATTCGCCCGCCGGGTTTAGTGTTCCTACGACTCTATTCTTAAGTTGTACCAACTTGTCCATTTTCTTTTCTCCGTTAGCCAGCAGTTCGAGTGCCGGTCAGTATTTCCAGTTGTCTCATTTCTTCAAGGGCATCGACGCCGTGTTTCAAAAGGGCGTCAGCGTCGGGGTAATTGATTGTTATCGCGAGTTCTTTGAGCAACGCCATGCCATCCAGGGCTGCCTGATTATTTTCGACGGCATCGAGGAGGGCAGCTGTCACAGGATTGAGTTCTAAGAAGCGGACCTTGTCGTCGCCACGTCGATATATTGCCAGGAACGACGGTTGTTCCGTGGGCTTTGTCGGTAAGTAATCTTTCGATATTCGGTGGACCGGGTACTGATACGCAAAAACCCAGGTCAGCACGGACTTAACCGGTACGCCGGCCAACATATCTCCGTTTGGATTGACACCTTGTGAATCGTTCTCGTCTTCCGAAACGCGCAATGCCAGCTCGGCGTACTCGTAGTGTGCGAGTTCAGTCAGGAATGGGAACTGATCGTCCAGTGTTCGGTATTCGTCTTGAAGGAATGCGAGGAATTCCTCAGGCAGTTCCAGAAAATACGGTGTTTTGGCGCGATGAACCTTCATGAACTCGCGAATAGCATGACGCCATTGTTCATCTGTACATATTTCGCGAATGACCGGAAAAAAGGTGCCAAGCAGGTTGTACAGATTATTGAAAAACAACTCTCGATAAATCGCCATGCGACGATCCTCGATCCCCTCCGGTGCGTCAATGTTGGCCGGATCGCGTATGTGAGCAGCGAAAGCGACTTGCGTGTCGCGAAAATTCCCTTTCTCAACCATTGGCTGCGGCCTTCTCAGAGCAGTCAAGTTGCAGTTGTCGGATCTGCCGTACTTCATCCAGCAATTCTTCCATCGGCGGAAAGTTGAAGTCACGTTCCAGCAATGTCGGAACGGGACCAAATTGCTGGTAGGCATCCGTCAGTAATTGCCATGCTTGTGCATCAACAGCGGCGCCGTGCGTATCGATGCGCAGATCTTCAGCCTCCACATAATGGCCGGCAAGATGAAAATAGCGAATGCGATCGACGGGCATGTCGCGAAGAAAATCGCTCGCGTCATACTTATGATTAATACTGTTGACGACGATGTTGTTGATGTCGAGCAGCAGGTCGCAATCGGCTTCTTCGAGCACGGCGAGCAGGAAGTCTTTTTCCGTCATCGAGGTGTCGCTGGGTGCGTAGTAAGAAACGTTTTCAAGCGCGATGCGTTGTTCGAGAATATCCTGGACCCGTCGCACTCGATCCGCAACGTAGCGAACCGCATCATCGGTAAATGGGATCGGCATCAGGTCGTACAAATGTCCGTCATCGCTGCAGTAACTAAGATGCTCTGAGTACAGGCGAATATTGTGGTCGGCCATGAATGCCTTGATGTCACGAACCAGCTTCTCATCCAGTGGTGCCGGGGAACCTATTGACAGTGACAGGCCGTGAATCAGAAGTGGATAGCGCTCGCTGAAAAACCTCAATTTCTTGCCCAAAGCTCCGCCGACGTGGATCCAGTTTTCCGGCACGATTTCCATAAAATCGACGTCTGCAGGCGGATGGGCCATCAGTTTGTCGAGCAATGGCCGGCGCAACCCGAGGCCAGCGCCTTGTACAGGATATTGTGATTTCGACTCGCTCATGACGTTCCTATTCAGAGTTACCAGACCAGACCTGCAAGTGACTGGATTTATTACAGTCTGGTGTGGTGTTAGGCCCACACTAGCGGGTCAGGCGATGCAGCCGCTCGAGGTATTTTTGTTCGTCGGGAGCACTATTCTGACTTTGCGCCTCCCATAAGGTTTCCGCAAGGCAGTCAATCATCTGGTGCTCAGCCTCATGGGCGTCGCCGGTCCTGGCTGTCAGCTGCGCGAAAACGCCTTTTATGCCGGGTGGGCGATTAGTAGCTACCTGCTCGCGGATGCCCATATGCAGGCCCATGTGCAGGAACGGGTTCGTCCGGCCGCCGTCCGGCGTGTAGTCCTTGTCGAGTTCTGCGTCGGTGACCTCATTGTGGTATTCGGGGTGCCATTCGATCACGGCGGCAATTTGCGCCTCCAGCGGCGTCAGCGGTGTCTTGTCGCACTGTTTCTTCCAGGCATCCGCGTACATTTTTCTAAGCTCGTTTCTATCCTCTCCGAAAATCATGCAAGCACCTTCTTCTTGTATTCGCACCATTGAATAATCGGGCATTCGCCGCAAAGTGGCGTCCGTGCCTTGCAGACGTATCGGCCATGCAAAATAAGCCAATGGTGTGCATCCTTTTTGAATTCTTCCGGTGTCAGTTTGGTCAGCCGCTTTTCTATCTCAAGCGGTGTCTTGCCCCTGGCCAGGCCCGTGCGATTCGAGACGCGAAAAATGTGGGTATCCACCGCGATCGTTGCTTCACCGAAAGCCGTATTAAGTATTACGCTGGCGGTTTTTCGCCCGACGCCGGGGAGTGCTTCAAGCTCCGTCCTTGTTCGTGGCACGACGCTGCCGTGTTCTTCGACAAGAATACGGCAGGTCTTGATGATGTTGCTTGCCTTGCTATTGTAAAGTCCGATGGTTCGGATATACGGCTTCAGTCCAGCGACTCCCAAAGCCAATATGGTTTTCGGCGTGTTCGCAACCGGATACAGTTTGTCGGTTGCTTTGTTAACACTGATATCTGTGGCCTGCGCGGACAGAACAACAGCGATTAACAATTCAAAGTGGGTCTTGTAACGAAGCTCAGTCGAAGGTGCAGGCATGCGCTCGCGTAATGTGCTGTAAATGGCCGTACGTTTTTCGTTATTCATAGCGACGCTCTATCGATTCAAAGTGCGTGCACGACGCGATAGCGTGGTTCGTGCATCCTTGCGTCGCCGGTCGATCGCGTTTTTTGCGGCAATAGCCAGCGCGAGACTGAAAAAGGCGCCGGGTGGCATGACGATCAGTAACCAGCCATTTTCAGCAAGCACTATGCCACGGACCGGCTCGCCCCCGAATAACAGGTCCATGCGTGAAAATAGCGAGCCCTGGCCCAGCAGTTCCCGAAAAGCGCCGATCGTCATAAGCAACAGGGCAAATCCACTGCCCATGACCAGGCCATCGACAATGCTTGTGCCGACGGGGTTTCGCGATGCAAAGACTTCGGCTCTGGCAACGATCGCACAGTTTGTGACAATTAAAGGGATGAAGATGCCAAGTGATCGATCCAGATCTGGAAATAGCGCTTTGAATATCAATTCTATGCAGGTGACCAGACTGGCGATAATAAGGACGTAAATCGGTACTCGTATTTCAGGCCGGATCCAGCGTCGCGTCGCGGATACCAGCGCGTTGGACGCCATCAGTGCAGCGAGTGTTGCCATACCGAGTCCCAGACCGTTAACGAACGTGGTTGTAACTGCAAGTAAGGGACACAAACCCAATAGCTGAACCAACCCGGGATTGTCATGCCAGAGACCGGATTTGAAGCGTTGCACCAGGTCAACCGACATCAATCGACCTCCGTTGCGATTTCGTCTTCACTCTGGGTCGGTGCGGCAAACACAGCGACACGATTCGCCTCAAAATAGGCTAGCGTTTCCCTGATGGCGTTGATGACAGCACGCGGCGACACCGATGCGCCGGTCAATTGATCGAAGTCGCCGCCGTCGCCCCTGATCGCCCAACGCGCCGGCTCGGGGTTCCTTAGTGAATGACCATCGAACTGCAGTACCCAGTCGGACTTTGTTAGATCAATTCTGTCGCCGAGGCCCGGTGTCTCACGATGTTCGAGTACTCGAACACCAGTTACGTTCCCGTCCATTGCTATGCCGATCAGCAATCGGATAGGACCCGCATATCCGTCTCTTGCCGATACAACGAACAAAGCCGCAACGGGTTCTATGCCGGCATAGACCCTGTAGATGATCGCCGCCTCAGAACCCGGGAGTCCGTGCGGTGGCGGAATCGTAAGCATCGATTCGGTCACGGGACTGTCGAAAAACAGTCCTGCAAGCGCGGGCTGCAGGCTGCGTTCGAGCCATTCCTTTTTATTCGTCTCTATGCGCTCTGCAGTTAGTTGCCACGTGAGGGCCACTATCGCTGTACAAAACGCCGCGATAATTGCCAGCGTTATGCCGCTTTTCCAAACCGAATGCTCAGCCATCGGCCTCTCCACGGTTCGAACGTCGTTGATGGCCAACGATGTGTGGACGAGTCAGATAGTCGATCGCCGGAACCGACATATTCATCAGTAATACGGCGAACGCAACGCCATCCGCGTAACTGCCCCAGCGGCGAATGCAGTAAATCAGCAGACCGATTCCCAGGCCGTATACGAAGCGGCCTTTGGGACTGGTGGCGGCTGACACCGGGTCTGTCGCAATGAAAAAAGCACACAGAATCGTCGCTCCACTAAAGAGGTGAAAACCGGGACTGGCATGTGATCCCGCATCGGCCATATACATGATGGTTGCCGGAACCAGCAGCCCAAGTCCGACGCCGACCGGAATCTGCCAGCGAATTATTTTCCTGATCAATAACCAGAAGCCGCCGAATGCAAGAAAGTTACCGATCCACTCCCAGCCGCGGCCGCCAAAATCGCCCATGATGGGTATGCTGCGAATTTCCGCCGCAGTCCGGGCGTTATTCAGTCCTGATTTCATTACGTCCAAAGGTGTCGCACGACTGATCGCATCAAACGTGATGCCGTCAGCCAGCGATCCGGTCAACGTGAAATACAAGGTTTGCAGAATGCTCAGGTGCTGGTAGTCGAGGTCGCCCATGCGCGGCGCAACCCAAAGATTCACGTGCATCGGGAATGCGACCAGAATAACGACATAGCCTGCCATTGCCGGGTTGAAAATATTGTAGCCAAGACCGCCATAAAGATGCTTTGCAACAATCACAGCGAATAATGCGCCAGTCGCCGTAACCCACCAGGGAGTCAGAGAAGGTAATGCGAACGCCAGTAGCGCCGCAGTGACCAGCACACTGTAGTCCGCCAGGCCGGTCTCGGGCTTGCGGCCGCGCAAGCTGAGCATCAACGCTTCGCCGGCGACAGAAAAAACAGCCGCAATCAGCAGATTCAGAATGAAGCCTGGGCCGAAAAACCAGACGTGCGCCATCGCGGCTGGCACAAGTGCCGCGAGTACCTGCAACATCAGCGACGAAACGCTGACCTCGGGTGCCAGAAACGGTGCTTCGCGACGCCTGAACTCCACTACTCGTCGTCCTCATTCTTAGGTTTTCTGCGTTTGAGAATCTCTGCGATGGCGGTCGGCCCGGCCTTTTTTGCGGCAGCTTTTTGCTGCGCGAGTTCGGATTCCCTCCGGGCTTGTTCGCGTTCCAGACGGTCATTCCTTGCTTCAAACCTCTGCCGCGCGCGGGCAGCGCGGGCTTTTTCGTCGGCCAGTTCCCGTATTCGGCCCTTGGCGACACGAAAATCCGCCGTGAGTGGTATTCGGCTCGGGCAGACCAAATCGCAGCAGCCACACTCGATGCAATCGATCAGGCCGAAGTCGCGCAATTTTGCTTCGTCATCCGCACAGGCATACCAAAACAGCTGCTGTGGCAATAATTGCACCGGACAAACCGAGGCACAATCGCCGCAACGAATGCAGGGCAGCGCGGGACCGGGACTGGGCGTTTTTGAGGACACCAGTACACAGTTGGTCGACTTGACCAATGGGACTCTGTCAGTCGTAATCGACTTGCCGGTCATCGGGCCGCCTATGATCAACTGCTCCGCACGATCGGTGTAGCCGCCCGCCATCTCAATAATTTCACCGATAGGCGTGCCAATGCGCGCGCGCACATTGACGGGACTCGCTACACCGTCGCCGGTAACCGTCGTCACGCGCGAGATCAAAGGCTCGTTGTTGATCACCCAGTCATGAATCGCAGCGGTCGTACCGACGTTCTGTACCAGGCAGCCGACGTCTGAGGGCAGGCCGGCGCTCGGTACCTCGCGATTCGTGACGAGTTGTACGAGTTGGTCCTCGCCGCCTGACGGGTAAATCGTTGGCACCTTTTTCAGGATTATTCTGTCATCGTTAATTTTCCCGAGAACTTCCGCCAGCTTCCCAACGGCCTCCGGTTTGTCGCTTTCGACAGCGATAAAGCATCGATCGATTTGCAGTGCATGCATCAATATTTGCGCACCGCTGATGATCTCTTCCGCATGCTCTCGCATCAGTAAATCGTCGCAGCTGATATAGGACTCACATTCGACTCCGTTCAGGATCAGGTGGTCAATTTCGCAAGTGCGTGCCTGCATCAGTTTTTGTGCGGTCGGAAAAACGGCGCCGCCCAGGCCAACGATGCCACCGTGCAAAATCTTACCGAGTAAATCTTCCGCTGCCAGAGTGGTGAAATCGGCGGCCGTATCGGCCCGTTGAACGGACTCATCTCTGCCATCGCATTCAACGACGATACAGGGTGCATTCTCACCAAACCGTCGCACCACCGGCCACGGTTCGATTGCGATCACTTTGCCGGATGACGACGCGTGTACCGGGGCACCCAGTGCGCTATTAGTGTCCGCAATCAACTGACCTTTAAGGACCCGCTCACCGATACCGACAATCGGTTCCGCGGGATCGCCAACGTGCTGAGTGATGGGTAGCACCAGTTGGGCAGGCACCGGCATCGCGACGATTGGCTGGCGGGTCGATACTGATTTGCGCGCCGGTAGCCGAAGGCCGCCGTGCAGTGTGCCCAGATCGTAGGTAGGAGCGCTCATGGCAGCGGATTCATGCTGATGCAGTCAACCGGGCACGGGGCGACGCAAAGTTCGCAGCCGGTGCATTCGCTGGCGATGACGGTGTGCATTAGCTGGTGGGCACCGACGATGGCATCGACTGGGCAGGCATTTCTGCAATGCGTGCAACCGATGCATAGCGATTCGTCGATGCTGGCAACCGCTGGTTCGACCGTCTCCGCGAGCGGGATAATTTCGCGGCCGAGCAGACTGGCCAGACGACGCACGGTTTCTTCGCCGCCGGGAGGGCAGAGGTTGATCTCGGCTGTGCCCGCAACCACTGCTGCCGCGAATGGCCGGCAACCCGGGAAGCCGCACTGCGCGCATTGCGTTTGCGGCAGCAGGTCATTGACCTTTTCCACGAGATCGCCGTCGCTGGACGGCAATCGGCGAGATGCAATGCTGAGGCCGAGGCCCGCAATAAGGGCGATGGCGGCGATTGTGATAACAGCAGTCCACATGCCGCGCGATCAAGGCCGGGCCATTCCGGTAAAGCCCATGAAGGCGAGCGACATGATACCCGCGGTCATCAGGGCAATCGCTGTGCCGCGAAAGGGTGCGGGAATATCGGCTGCGTCAAGCCGCTCCCGCATCGCGGCGAACAGGACGAGCACCAGTGCGAAGCCAAGCGATGCGCCAAAGCCAAAGAAGACCGACTGTACGAATCCTTTCGATTCCTGCACGTTCAAAAGTGCCACGCCGAGTACGGCACAGTTTGTTGCGATCAGTGGAATGTAAATACCCAGCACCTGATCGAGCAGCGGGCTCAATCGACGCACCATGATTTCGGTGAACTGGACGCTCGCGGCGATCACCAGGATGAAACTGATTGTTCTGAGGTATTCAATTTGCAGTGGCACCAGTACGTAGTGGTGCAGGAGATACGCGGTGGCGGAAGACAATGTCAGTACAAATCCGGTGGCCAGAGACATTCCGGCCGCGGCCTCGAGATTGCGCGAGACGCCGAGGAACGGACAAAGCCCGAGGAATCGGACCAACACGAAATTGTTGACCAGTACGGTACCGATAAGAATGACAATGATTTCGGTCATTGCGCTATTGTAGGGCTTACTTGACGCGCATGCCCGGTTTTGCCCCGTCATCAGGCGCAAGCAGGAATATATCCTCACCGCCGGGTCCCGCCGCGAGGACCATTCCCTCCGAAATTCCAAAACGCATCTTGCGCGGTGCCAGATTAGCGACAACGATAACGTGTCGGCCGACCAATGTTTCAGGGTCGTAAGCAGCTTTAATGCCCGCGAAGACGTTCCTCGTTGTGTCACCGACGTTCAAAGTGAGCGCAAGCAACTTGTCGGCATCTTCGACAGGCTCTGCCTTGTCGATACGAGCAATCCTGAGATCGACTTTCATAAAGTCATCAATGCTGATCATGTCATCGTCACTTTTGTCATCTATCGGCACAGCTGTATTCTCCTGCGATTGCAGAACCATGGCCTGTACGTGATCTGTTTCGACTCGTGTAAGCAACGGAAGGAATTTGTTGATTCGACTTCCGAGCAGGGGGATTGAAGCATCCTTCCAGCGCCAGTTATCTTCACCCAGAAATGCGCGTGCACCGTCGGAGACGGCCGGAATCACCGGAGTTAGGTAGACCATCAGACTGCGGAACATGTTCAGGCCTTGCGTGCAGACCAGCTGCACTTCATCGATCCTGTCGTTATCCTTGACCATGACCCAGGGCTTGTTTTCATCGATGTATCGATTCGCTTTGTCCGCCAACGCCATGACTTGTCGCATCGCTTTCGAGAATTCACGGCATTCAAAATGTCCGGCGATAATTTCGGATGCACCGGAAAACTCCGCAAATAAAGCAGGGTCCGGCAGGCTGTTCGCCAGTTGCCCGTCGAAACGCTTACTGATGAAGCCGGCGCAGCGGCTGGCAATGTTGACGAGTTTGCCAACCAGGTCAGAATTGACGCGCGCTGTGAAGTCCTCGAGATTGAGGTCGATATCTTCGATCGTCGGGCCCAGTTTTGCCGCGTAGTAGTAACGCAGGAACTGCGGGTTGAGATGATCGAGATAGGTGCGTGCTTTGATAAAGGTGCCGCGGGACTTCGACATTTTTTGTCCGTTGACGGTCAGGAAGCCATGCGCGAACACGCTGGTCGGCGTTCGAAAGCCGGCTCCATCGAGCACGGCCGGCCAGAACAAGGTGTGAAAGTACATGATGTCCTTGCCGATGAAATGATAGACCTCGGCGTCACTGTCCTTGCCCCAGTAGTCCTCAAAACTCAGGCTGTCAGTACGGTCGCACAGGTGTTTGAAGCTCGCAATGTACCCGACCGGTGCGTCCAGCCAGACATAGAAGTATTTGTCTTTGGTCCCCGGGATTTGAAATCCGAAATACGGAGCGTCTCGCGAGATATCCCAATCCTGCAGGCCGGCTTCAAACCATTCGTCGAGTTTTGCTACGACGTTCTTGTCGAGTGTGGCATCGCTTATCCAGGCCCGCAGTCGTTCTTCATACTCACTGAGTTTGAAGAAGTAGTGCTCGGATTCGCGTTTGACTGGCGTCGTGCCCGATAGCACCGATACCGGATCGATCAGGTCTTCAGGGGAGTAGGTTGCGCCGCAGTTTTCACAGGCATCGCCGTACTGATCTTCTGTTTCGCAGCGAGGGCAGGTGCCGCGAACGAAACGGTCCGGCAGAAACATGCCTTCCTTTTCATCGTAGGACTGCTCAATTGTGCGAGTGTATATATCACCCGATTCACGGAGGGTCGCATACATACCGCCAACGATCGCTTCGTTTTCTGGTGAGTGAGTTGTGTGGAAATTGTCGAATTCGATACCGAAATCGCTGAAATCATCGACAAACTCCTTGCTGAAACCTTCCGTCAATCGCTCGGGCGTAATCCCCAGTTCCCGGGCCTTGAGCATGATCGGCGTACCGTGCGCGTCCGATGCGCACACATAAATACAATCGTGTCCGCAGAGCTTCTGGAAGCGGACCCAGATGTCGGTCTGAATGTACTCAACCAGATGCCCCATATGCGGCGAGCCGTTGACGTATGGCAGGGCACTGGTTACCAGAATTTTTCGTTGTGCGTTGGGCATTGTGGCGGATAATCGCGTGGTTATTGGGCGCGATTATGCCACGGTCAGCAGCAATTAATCGATGTCTTTAAGCTTCTCAAACATATGCTTGTTGTTCGCTTGCTGATAGGCCTCTTCGCCGGATACAAATCCTTTGTCGACGAGTTCCAGCAGCGCATTGTCCATCGTTTTCATGCCAATGCGGCCGCCGCTCTGGATGGCGGTTTCCAGTTGGTCGAGCTTGCCCTGACGAATCAGGTTTGCGACGGCCGGTGTATTGATCATTATCTCCAGCGCCGCCGCGCGTCCGGGACGATCGCAGGTCGGCAGCAGTTGCTGCGAAACGACGCCACGCAATGACGTCGAAATCATTGTGCGAATATGACTTTGCTTGTCAGCCGGGAATGAATTGATGATGCGATCGACAGTTTGCGCAGCACCATTGGTATGCAATGTCCCCATGACGAGAATGCCCATTTCAGCGGCCGTTACGGCAATACTAATGGTTTCGAGGTCACGCATTTCACCAATCAGAACAACGTCCGGATCTTCACGTAATGCTGAATGCAGCGCTTCGGCAAATCCTGGCGTGTGTACACCGACTTCCCGCTGACTGATCAGGCAGCCTTTCGCGCTGTGCACAAATTCGATCGGGTCCTCGATGGTGATGATATGACCCTTCATGCGGCGATTCATCTCATCAATCATCGCGGCAAGCGTCGTCGATTTTCCGGAACCTGTTTTGCCGGTGACCAGGATCATGCCCTGCGTGTGACGACACAATGTCCGCACCACATCCGGCATGTTGAGTTCGTCCAGTGTCATTGCTTTGGACGGTATGGCGCGGAAAATCGCGCCGATGCCATTCAAATGCCGGAATACGTTGACTCGAAAACGCGATACGTCTTCGATTTCGTAGGCGAAGTCCGCGGCGTCCTCTGCATCGAACGCCCGTTTTGTTGTGCCGTCCATGATCTCGCTCATGGCTTCTTGCACGACCTCCGTGGTGAGCTTTTCTTCCATGATAGCTTGCAGACCACCGTGCACGCGGGCACGGACCGGATCGCCGGAGATAAAGTGCAGATCGGATGCGTTTTGCCCCAGCGACGCCTGTAAGTATTTGTCGATCTTGTTCATCGCGCTACACCTTCGACTCGTCGCCGATATCGATAACCGGAACCAGGTCTGTCTCAGTCACAAAGCGTTGGAATTTCTTCTTGTCGTTGGCGAATCGAATAGCGTCGTCGGGATCAATCTCCTTGGCGTGAATCGCGTCGAGTAGCGATTGATCCATCATTTGCATACCCAGGTCTTTACCCGTTTGCATTTGTGACGGGATCTGGTGGGTCTGGTCGGACGTGATCAGTTTGGCAATGGCGCGGCTGTTGACCATAATTTCAAATATTGCGCGCCGGCCACGGCCGTCCGGCGTTTTCACAAGCACCTGCGTGACAACCGCTTTGAGACTCATGGCCAAAAAGCCTTTCGTCTGTTCTCGCAGTTCGCCCGGCAGTGCATCGATCACCCGGTCGATCGTTTTCACGGCGCCGGTTGTATGCAGGGTACCGAGCACCAGGTGGCCGGTTTCTGCGGCAGTCATTGCCATGGATATGGTTTCGGCATCGCGTAGCTCGCCGACCAGTATGACGTCCGGGTCTTCACGCATTGCCGAACGGACACCGTCAGCAAAACTGACGACGTGAGTGCCGAGTTCGCGTTGAATGACCTGGCTCTGTTTGCTTGGGTGAACGAATTCAATGGGATCTTCGAGGCTGATGATATTGAGTCGACGCGTCGCGTTGAGCTCATCGATCATTGCGGCCAGCGTTGTCGACTTACCGGTACCGGTCGATCCGGTAACCAGCACCATTCCCTGGTGATAATCACAGAACTTTTTCAGGATGGGTGGCACATTGAGCTGATCCAGTGTCGGCACATCGCCGGGAATAAACCGGAAAACCGCGCCGTATCCAGTCGCCTTGCGAAACACGTTTACGCGGAAGCGACCGCCTTCGTCCGCAACGTACGAAAAGTCGAGGTCATGTCCTTCCTGCAAAACGTCTTTCTGCTTCGTTGTTAGTATCTCAAGAATGTAAGCTTCGAGTTCGGTGTCTGACAATTCGCGAAACTTGATGGGCATGAGATCGCCATTCATGCGTAACATCGGGGGCACGCCGACAGCCAGATGGATGTCGGAACATCCCTGTGCCAGACCGAGTTTTAGAAATGCATCAATGCGTGCCATGGGTGCCTCAAAGATTCAGCGAGTTCAACGCGTCGGTCAATTCATCCATGGACTGATGGCGTTTTGATTTATCGACCGACATCGCTTTGACGATCAGTGTGGCGTAGTCGTCAGGCAGATCCGGGTTAATTTCCTGACAATGCTTGGCTTTGCCTTGCACGTGCTGGTACATAACGGACATGTGGTCACCGCGGCTGTACGGCGGCACGCCCGTGACCATTTCGTACATGATGACGCCAATGCTGTAGACGTCGGCTGTTTGGTCTACTTTTTTGCCGAGAATTTGCTCGGGCGCCATGTATTTCGGCGATCCAATCACATATCCGGTCTTGGTCAGTTGCGTGTCACCGCTGCTGGCGGCGGCGGCGACGCCGAAATCCACAATTTTCAGCACGCCTTCCTCATTCACGAGAATGTTGGCGGGCTTGAGGTCACGATGAATCACGCCCGCCTGATGTGCGACGGTCATCCCCGTCGCCATGTCCTTCGAAAAGCGCAATGCCTTCGAAAGGTCCATTGGTTTGCTGTCGGGGATTTCGCCTGACAGCGTATGCGACGGAAAGTATTCCATCGAAATAGCGTAGCAGCCTTGTAAATGCAGAAAATCGTAGATTCGAATGACGTTTCGGTGCGTGATTTTTCGCGAGTATCGCAGCTCGTGAACGAAACGTTTCATCATTTCCTCATCTGAGGAAACATTCGGGTTCAGGAATTTGAGAATCAGTTGTTCATCGACAACTTCGTCTTCCATGAGCAAAACGGTACCGAAAGCGCCCTTACCAATTTTCTCAATGTATTTGTAACGTCCGTCGATCACGTCGCCCGGACTGAGTTTGGAAATATCAAGAATTGGAGCCGCCACAGGCGCCGCGGGGCTGGTCGCCGTTACGACTTCGCCATCGCCGTCCGCCTGCGCAACGGCACTTTCTTCTTTGGCCTGTTGCAGTAATTTCTCAAGATCTTCGTTATCGACCAACAGTGTTTTGGTATTGCCGGCAATTTTCTCGGCACGAATATTTTGCTCGACTATCGTCTCAGAATATCGATCATCAAGATTCTTCAACGCCGTATCCGCAGCATTGATCATCGTATTGTCATCAGACTGCTGAATTTTCTTCAATAAATTGCGGATGGGTTCTGCGTGGGATTCGTTCGCCAGTTGTGTCAGCGCTTTAATGGCTTCGACCTGAATCTCGCGTTCGGGTCGTTGCAGTAACGGAATAATGGCTGAGATGTGTTTATGATTCCCGAGTTTGCCCAGCGCGCGAACCACCACCGTGTCCGTTTTGGGATTGTCGCCCAACATGGCTTCCAGTTTTGGCAACGCCTTGGGACTGCCGATTTTCGATAGTGCGTCGACAGCGCGTTCACGTACCCACCAATCGGTATCGTCGGTCGCCTGAAGCAGGCCATCGACCGCACGCTCGTCTTTGGTCGAGTTGAGAATTTCGATTGCGGTCCGGCGAATTTCTTCGTCCTTGGATGTGATCAGTTTTACGACCGAATCGACAACCCTGGGACCGCCAATCTCCGCGAGCGCATCACCGGCCCGTGACCGTACCCACCAGTCATCGTCCTTGATGGCGCCGAGCAGGTCCTGCACCGAGGTTTCGTTGCCGACTTCATTGAGAACCTCAACAGCGGCCCGGCGTGTGTATTCGGATTCGTCCTTTAGCGCCGGCAGTAAATACTGAACCGTATCGGGATGATTTATCTTTACCAGGACGTCAACGGCTTTGGCCTGTACGTCAAGGTCCGGGTCGAGCAAAACCTGCGCAACTTTGTCGATGCTGACACTGGTTTTCTTGCGCGTCGCCAGAGCGGACAGAGCCGCGCCGCGAACCATCTTGTTGGGATCTTTGAGTTGCATCTCAAGTGCGTGAGTAATCTCCGCCTTGTCAAACTTGGAGAGTAACTGAATGAGGTGGATCTTGATGACCGGGTCCTTGCCGCCCATACGAGCGATCAGGTCTGGAATCATTTCCGGCTTGAGAGTGTCCTGGATGATCTTGAAAATAGCCGCTTTTTCTTTGGGCTCGCATTCGTAAGCGTGCCGCAGTAATTCGTGAACGCTCAGGTCCTCTTTATGGACGCGGAGGATTTCGATTAAAGCGGCTTTTGATACTTCTGGATCCTCGAAGAAGTCCAGCAGGCTGTTGGCATTGTAGACCGTACTGCTGGACAGAGCCCAGGCCGTTCCCGATACAACGCGTTCATTGCCGTCGGCGAGGCCCTCTTTGTACATCACAAGATTCTTGTCATTAACCATGGCCCCGAGGACGTCAACCAGTACCATCGTGTGTGTTTTGTCCGAGAGGGCGAGCGCATCGATTATCTTCGGCACGGCCTTGTTGCCAGCCGTCTTGAGCTTGTTGACGAGTTTCAGGGCGGCCGGGGACGAGGGATCCTGCTCGGCGATGAGCTGTCCCAGAATTTGTTCCGAACGAAATGATGCGATGAATCCCATCGAATCAGTTCGCTAGCGCTGTTTTGTTATGTAACACCAATCGATAATTCGCTCTTGCCCAAGCCAGGCGGCTCGACCGATGGCCCGATACCAACCCAATCGTCGTTTCCGCTATCCACCGAGGCGGCATTATGCCACATCGGACCCCGCACATCGCCCGCCAATACTAGCTTTCAGACGCCTCGTGGCTCCGTTACAATGTGCCCGCGAATTTTCAGAATTCCTGGTATTCGCACTCGAATTTTACCTAATGCCAGCAGGGGAAGTGTGACGGTGTCAACAGAAACGAATGTGAATAAGTTCCTCAATTCCATTGAGTTAGCGGCGATTGATCGGCCGCTCAGCAAAGTAGGCCGGGTACTGGACGTGACCATTAGCGATGACAAGGTCTGCGCGAAGATTGAGCTTGGTATTCCAGCCAGAAGTGCGCTCGATTCGATTCGTGCGCAAATCACTGCGGAATTGAGCGCTCATGCCGGTGTTGCCTCCGCCGAGGTGGAGCTTGCGACGCGTATTACCGCGCACTCCGTACAAAGCAATTTGAAACCCATTCCCGGCATCAAAAACATCATCGCGATCGCCTCAGGCAAGGGTGGAGTTGGAAAATCCACCGTCGCAGCCAATATCGCACTGGCGTTGGCGGCTGAAGGCGCGTCCGTCGGTGTCCTGGATGCCGATATATACGGACCCAGCCAGCCACAAATGCTGGGCCTGTCGGGCGAACGGCCGACCAGCGAGGATGGTAAGACGATGGCACCGCTGATCGGACACGGTTTGCAGGTAATGTCGATCGGATTCCTCGTCGACCCGGACCAGCCGATGATCTGGCGCGGACCGATGGTCACCTCGGCGCTCAACCAGTTGATCAATCAGACGCAGTGGCAAGACCTGGACTACTTGATCGTCGATATGCCGCCGGGTACCGGTGACGTTCAGCTCACTTTGTCTCAGCAGGTACCCGTGTCCGGCGCGGTCATCGTGACGACACCGCAAAATATCGCGACGCTGGACGCCCGCAAGGGACTGGCCATGTTTCAGAAGGTCAAAATCCCGGTCCTCGGCGTCATTGAGAACATGAGTACGCACATCTGTTCGTCCTGTGGGCACGAGGAGGCTATTTTCGGCGCCGGCGGTGCGGAGCAGATGGTTACAGACTTCGATATTCCGTTGCTCGGACAATTGCCGCTGGACGCGCGAATCCGCGAGCAAACCGACGGCGGTACGCCAACGGTCATTTCTGATCCCGACTCTGAGGCGGCGATTGTTTACCGCAACATGGCGATTCGGGTTGCAGCCGCGCAAGCGGCACAACGCACCGACTACAGTTCGAAATTCGGAACCATTGTTGTCGAGGGCAGCAAGTGAGTATCAAGTCGGATCGCTGGATCCGGCGCATGGCAGAGCGCGAAGGCATGATCGAGCCGTTTGAGGCCGGGCAGGTTCGCGAAAACAGCAGCGGTCGTATCGTTTCCTACGGCACCTCAAGCTACGGTTACGATGTTCGCTGTGCCGACGAATTCAAAATATTCACCAACATTAATTCGGCCATCGTAGATCCCAAGGCGTTTGACTCGACCAGCTTTGTTGATGTCAAAAGCGACGTTTGTGTGATTCCTCCCAATTCATTTGTGCTGGCGCGCACGGTCGAATTCTTCCGCATTCCAAGGACGGTATTGACGATTTGCCTCGGCAAATCCACCTACGCACGCTGCGGCATCATTGTGAACGTTACGCCGCTGGAGCCGGAGTGGGAGGGACATGTAACACTGGAGTTTTCCAACACAACGCCGCTGCCTGCAAAGATTTATGCGAATGAGGGCGTCGCACAAATGTTGTTTCTGGAGTCGGATGAGCCCTGTGAGACGTCTTACAGGGATCGTGGGGGCAAATACCAGGGTCAAACCGGAGTTACCTTGCCGAAGGCCTGATATTTCCTGGCAGGTCTTGAGTTAGTAGGTCTTAAGAATGGGCTCTTCGGCGAGTTTTCCATCAACCCAGCTTTGCCCGTCTTTGAATGCGACCTGGCCACTGCCAACCCAGCTAGCTGCTTCTGGATAAATCCGGTGCTCGACGGCCTGCACCCGAGCCGCGAGTTCATCCGCTGATTCGCCGGCAGCAACTGCAAGACGCCCTTGCAAAATACGCGGTCCGCCGTCGAGTTCCTCGGTTACGAAATGCACGGTGCTGCCGTGCCACTCGTCTCCTGCATCGAGGACGCGTTGATGGGTATTGAGTCCGGGGTACAGGGGCAGTAACGCCGGATGAATGTTCAGAATTTTGCCGGCGTAGTGCGAGACAAAAGCCGGGCTCAGGATGCGCATGAACCCCGCCAGAATTAGCAAGTCCGGTTGATATCGGTCCAGCTCGGTAATGACAGCATGATCAAACGATTCGCGGTCCGGAAAATCGGAGTGTTGAATACAGGCGGTGGGAATGTCCGCTTGTGCGGCGCGCTCGAGGCCAAACGCTTCCGGGTTATTGCTGAATACGACCGCCAGTTCAAGATCAATTTCACCGTCTTCGACCGCGTCA
This sequence comes from Woeseiaceae bacterium, assembly GCA_021773095.1. Classification (GTDB taxonomy): domain Bacteria; phylum Pseudomonadota; class Gammaproteobacteria; order Steroidobacterales; family Woeseiaceae; genus UBA1847. Next base: position 132,206 of record JAJFKR010000006.1, read on the forward strand.
ATAAACGCCTGCAGATTAGTGCCCGACCCGGAAATCAGAACAGCGGTTTTGCAGGGGCTTGGCATCAGACGTATTGGACGGCTCTGGGTGAGTCCGGGTCGCCGGGAATAATGCGACCGATCTGCCAGGCTTCCTCTCCCTGCTCTTTGAGAAGCTGTATTGCTCTGTCGGTGTCACCGGATTCGACGATCACCACCATGCCGACACCGCAGTTGAAGGTTCGGCGCATTTCGGCAGTTTCGACGTTGCCGGTTTTTGCCAGCCAGTCGAATACCGGACCACGCGACCAGCTGGCCGTGTCAATTTCCGCATCCAGAGCGCCTTTTAGCACGCGTGGAATGTTTTCCGTAAGACCGCCACCCGTGATGTGGGCCAGTCCATAGACAGTGACTGACTGCAACAGTGACAAGACCGGCTTAACGTAAATGCGCGTCGGCACTAACAGCTGCTCGCTGGCGGGCCCGCCTTCAATCTCGGCATTTGGAGCACGCTCCAGGATCTTGCGTATGAGTGAATAGCCGTTGGAATGCGGCCCACTAGACGCCAGCCCGATAATGGCGTCGCCTGCGGCAATGTTGCTGCCGTCAATCAAATCCTGCCGCTCAACGGCACCGACGGTGAATCCGGCAAGGTCGTAATCGCCATCAGCGTACATGTCGGGCATTTCCGCGGTTTCGCCGCCGATCAGTGCCGCACCCGATTGCAGGCATCCTTCTGCGATTCCAGCGATCACGGCAGTCGCGATGTCGTTGTCGAGTTTTCCGCAGGCGAAGTAATCAAGAAAAAACAAGGGCTCTGCACCTTGTACGAGCACATCATTGACGCACATGGCGACCAAATCGATGCCGATTGTGTCATGACGATCCAGATGTTGGGCGAGCATCAGCTTCGTGCCGACCCCATCGGTACCGGAAACGAGCACGGGTTCCCGGTAGCGATCGGGCGGAATCGCGAACATTCCGCCAAATCCACCAAGCCCGGCCAGCACCTCCGGCCGCCTCGTTTGCCTGACGAGTGGCTTGATGCGCTCAACCAGTTCGTTGCCGGCGTTTATGTCGACACCGGCCTCTTTGTAGGTAAGTGGTTTATTGGTCATTAGGGAGTGGCATACTCTGTGTTGGCGATATAATAGTGCTTGGCGTTACACGGGGAAACCACCGTTGTCGAATTCTCGAAAAATTAATTGCGTCCGCGTAATGCGGCATCCTCTCATTTGCGCGATGCTGGCGCTCAGTTTTTCCACTGTACCCGTGCTATCTGTCCACGCGGTTGATGTGCCGTCCCTGTTTACGGCTGAAGTGCCGCTGGACGAGGAGTCCGACAATCCACGCGACGATGCTCATAAAGCCGCGCTAACTGAAGTACTGATGCGCGTATCGGGATCGGCTCTCAGTAGTAATGAAGAAGCCATAGACGAGCTTTTCCCGGTGCCATCGGCGTACGTGACGCAGTTTCGGCCCGGTGATCAGGATTCGCTGTGGGTGTCGTTCGATGGTGAGGCGATTGAGCGTGTGTTGCGGTCGGCCGGGCATATAGTTTGGGGTAGTGACCGGCCGCTGACGCTGGTTTGGCTGGCGGTCGACTGGGGACAGGGCGACCGTGAGATCATCGCCGCAGGTGATCCGGAGCGATCTTCGCAACAATCGCGCTCAATCGATCGCAACCGTTTGCTGCGGGAACGCGTGCTTGAGATTGCGGAGAAAAGAGGGTTGCCGCTGGCTTTTCCGCTGCTGGATACCGAAGATTTGCAGAGTGTTACCTTTAGCGATATCTGGGGCGGATTCGACGAGCGTATTTTGGACGCATCGAATCGTTACGAGGCGAATTCGATCCTGATTGGACGAGTACGTCCTTCCTCGAGTCAGCGTGATCGCTGGACCTATGTTTTCGGTGGCGAGTCACTGGTCTGGAACGGACCGGCGGAAGCCATTGTTGGGCAGATAGCCGATACGCTGGCGGCAGAATTCGCAGTGGGTGGTGATGCGCCTCTGGAAACGGTTGCTGTCAACGTTTCGGGTGTTGAGACCGTCGGTGCATACGGCTCTGTGCAGGCGTTACTGGCAGGGGTCAGTCTGATCGAGAGATTCCGGATTTCCGAGGTCGCCGGTGACATCGTCAGCTACCAGGTCGAGGTGCGCGGTGGCGCACCCAGATTGCGACGAGCGTTGCGTTTTGCCGGGTTGCTCGAGCAATCCGACGCAGACGATTTCGGAAGCCCGGATACCGATTCTGCGTTAGAATTTTTCTTTAGCCCCTGAAACCAGGTCGTGGTTTTTCGTATGTCTTTTAAATGGATACCCAATGCTATTTCGCTAATGCGCATAGTGCTGGTCGCACCCATTCTAATGCTGATTCTAAAAGGCGGCTTTGCCTGGGCGCTGGCATTGTTCTGGTTGGCTGGATTTTCCGATGGTGTTGACGGATACCTCGCCAAACGCTTTGAATGGCATACGCGCCTGGGTGCATTGCTGGATCCGATCGCCGACAAACTGCTGGTCGCTGGCACTTTCATCACGCTCGCCTACACGCAGCATATCCCGGTCTGGCTGGCGGCTGTGGTTATCTTTCGCGACGTGGTGATTGTCGTCGGTGCCACGGCCTATAACTTCCTGGTACGACCCGTGCAGGGGGAGCCGACGCGGATCAGCAAGCTGAACACCGCGCTGCAAATGCTTTTCTTGTTGTTTGTGCTGAGCCGCGCCGGATTTGGCTGGCCTGACCAGATAGCGATTACCGTGCTGGGCGCGTCGGTCTTGATTACGGTCGTCATCAGTGGCGTTGACTACGTGTGGTCCTGGTCGCGCCGCGCCCGGCGAGGAGAATAGGCTGTGAAACCGGATTTGCGTGTTAACTGGCTCATCGCCATATTGCTGTGTGGCTGGCTGTTTTACCTTCTTGCGCCCGTTTTGACGCCATTCATAGCCGCTGGTTTGCTCGCGTACATGGGCGACCCGCTGGCTGATCGTCTGCAAAAACTGCGGTTGCCCCGAACCCTGGCGGTTGTCGTCGTTTTTCTGGCGACGTTCCTGCTGCTTGGCTTACTGGTCTTGCTGGTTGGGCCGCTGATCAGGACGCAGATCAGTGCCCTGTTCGCGGCGCTGCCGGGTATCGCACATGATGTTGAGCAGGTCTGGCTGCCGAGCCTGATGGGCTGGTTGAACGTTGAACCGGGCGAGGACGTCGGAATTGGCGCATTTTTGGCCCGTTACAGCGAAATGGCGGGCAGCTGGAGTGGCAGGATTCTGCTGGGTGTCGGCAAATCGGGCGGTGTATTGGTAGCGGCCGTGCTCAGCCTGTTTCTGATACCCATACTGACGTTCTACATGTTGCGGGACTGGGACTCATTCACGGCGCACCTCAGTGCCCTGGTGCCGGATCGTCAGCGCGAGACGGTGCTCGAACTGGCCAAGGAAACCGACAATGTCCTGGGGGCGTTCCTTCGCGGGCAGGTGCTCGTCATGTTGGCACTAGCGGCCATCTATACGTTGGGGCTGAGTTTGGTGGGCCTCAAGTTTGCCATTGCGATCGGTGTCGTCGCCGGGCTGGTGAGCTTCGTGCCCTATCTCGGATTTGTGTTCGGTATCGGACTCGCGGGATTGACGGTCGCATTTGAGCCAAATCCGTTCTGGAACCTGGCGGGGGTGATTGCCACATTTTCGATTGCGCAGCTGATAGAAGGGTCAATTCTGACACCCAAGCTGGTGGGCGATCGCATTGGTCTGCATCCCGTCATTGTTATTTTTGCTGTTTCCGCCGGTGGCCAGTTGTTTGGTTTTTTCGGGATCCTGCTGGCATTGCCGGCGGCCGCCGTCTTGTCGGTACTGATACGTTTCGCTTATAACCGCTACCTGAAAGAACATCCGGAGCTGTTGATTGAGCTGGATCAGGAGCTTGAATGAGTCAGCTCGCCCTTCCTCTGCAACTCGCGGATCATGCGGTATTCGCGAGTTTCCTGGACAACGGTAACGAGTCTCTCGTAGCAACGCTCCGTGCCATTTCCGCGGGCGGCGACGGGCATGGCTGCTGGCTGTGGGGCGCACCATCGACGGGCAAGACGCATTTGCTGCAAGCTGTGTGCGACGTAGCGGGCGATCGCGCGGCCTATCTGCCGCTGTCAATGCTGGTCGACGCTGGACCGAAAATACTGGAGGGATTGGCCAACCGGGAACTGATATGTATCGACGATATCGATCTTGTTGCGGGACGATCCGAGTGGGAAACGGCCTTATTCGACCTCTTTAATCAAGTCGTCGATGCCGACTCACAGCTTATCGTCTCCGCCGGATCGGCACCGCGCGAGTGTGCGATCAAACTGGCGGACCTGCAAAGTCGTTTTGCGAAACTACCTGTATTCCAGATGCGCGTGTTGGGCGAAGATGACCGTGTACGAGCCTTGCAATTGCGTTCGAGACACCGCGGTCTGGATTTACCAGACGACACCGCGCGCTACCTTTTGAAACGAAGTCGCCGAGATATGGCCAGTCTTTACGGGGTGTTGGATCGTCTCGATCGCGAAGCTCTGCGCGCCAAGCGGAGGTTGACTATTCCCTTTGTTCGCGAAGTACTGGAGGGAAGCTAAGCTACAAGTTTTGCGGCAATTCCGGCGACCCGTTGACCAAGCGCTGCAGCGAGCGACTTCTCGTCATCGGACAACGAGTCGGGATTTCGGCTCCAGGTAACATGAGTTGCACCGTAGACGGATCCGCCCGTCGTCGTCGTGGACAGCTGTTCCTCTGAGTACGGCAGGCCGACGTACAACATGCCGTGATGCAGCAGAGGAATGGCCATCGTTAGTAGCGTGGTTTCAGAGCCGCCATGCAGCGACGAGGTTGACGTAAAGACGCCGGCGGGCTTGTCGATCAACGTGCCTTTCATCCAGTCATTGACGGTTGAGTCGATGAAATACTTGAGCGCCGAACTCATGTTGCCAAAACGCGTGGGGCTTCCCATGACAATGCCGGTGCACTCGGCGAGGTCCGTCAAACTGACGTAGGGTGGACCGGATTCGGGTATGGTTTCTTCGCTCGCCTCGGAATTGGCGGAGACAGGCGGGACTGTCCGCAAACGTGCCGCCATCCCGGCGACAGAATCAACTCCGCGACACACTTCTCGGGCCAGCGCCTCGGTGGCCCCGTAACGTGAATAGTAGAGAACCAGTACGTCGCTCATCGGGGCAGTAACTCCAGCACATTCTCGGGAGGGCGACCGATGACAGCCTTACCGGATTCGTCGTCGACGACAATGGGGCGCTCAAGCACGATCGGGTGTTGCGAGACCCATTCGGCGAGAGCGACATTGTCGGTGAGGTCCGGAAGATCCGTCGCCTCCGTAAATTCACTTTCGCCGCGGCGCAATAAATCGGCGACAGGGAGACCGAGCTTGCCGGCGAGACCGACGATGGTTGGGGCGTCGGGAGAATCTTCACGATACAGAACCACGGTATGTTCAGCACCGGAACGGGTGATTAGCTCAAGGGTTTGTCTCGATTTCGAACAGCGTGGATTGTGATAAATAGTGACAGCCATGATTTCCTCTTTGCTACCTGAATTGTGACAGCGGGCACTCTAACAGGACCTGCAGAGTGCGTCAGCAAGCACCTAAGCGCGACAATTGAGCTTGACGGGAAGCCCCTCAAGTTGGTAATTTTGACTGGATTCCCGCAATAAAAACAACTACAAAACAGTGGCAAATCAATATTTCACAACGCAATTGAAGAAAATCCTGAAGATCGGGTTGCTGGCGGCTTTTTGCGGCCTTTCCGCTTGTGAGACAACTCCGCCCGTACAGGAAATGAGCGATGCGCGGCAGGCGATCGCCGTCGCTAAGGAAGCTGGTGCGGCGAAATTAGCTGCTTTTCACTTAAGAGCGGCTGAAAATTACCTTGCCAGTGCCGAAGAGAACCTGGGCGAACGTGCCTACAGTCAGGCCCGACGCGATGCGAAGCAGGCTAAAATGAAGGCCCTGGATGCGCTAAAAGCCAGCGAGAAGCCCGTCGATCCTGAATAGATCAGAGCTTTCCTTGGCCTGGAACCACTTCCTGGTGAGCTTGTCGATGACCTTATTCGGGTATTTTCGTCTCCCCAAACTGCCGTTGTAACGCCCGAGCGCACGCCGCAGGTCGCCGTTTTCCTTTTCCAGATAAAACTTCAGGATGGTGCAGCCGTAGCGAAGATTGGTCTCAATATGCAGGAGATTGTCTTCCGGGCGCCCAATCTCGTTGAGCCAAAACGGCATGATTTGCATCAGCCCGATCGCACCGGCAACGGATATCGCGTAGTGGTCAAAATTACTCTCGGTCTCAATGACGGCCAGAATGAGCTCCGGTGCGAGGTTCGCCCGAGTGGCCTCAAGATGCACGAGTTTCAAAATCTCGATGCGCTCTTCCGGGTCCTGAACCTGGCGCGCCAGTCGATGCGACATGTCGGTCAACCAGACTTCGGCGTCGAAACGGTCGGTGAAACTCTCGCTATCGCTGGCCGCAGCGCGCAGTGCCTCTCGCAGCTCGGGATCCGGGCTGCCTTGGCTCCAAGCGCCAGCCGATGCCAGGCATGCGGCCAGCAAGATTCCTGCGGCATGTGAGGGTACGAGTTTCATAATCGACGCATAGTTTAAATGAATTAGTAGCTTACAACGGTTTCTTACAGTAATTCGAGAGCTTCTTCACGTTTCAAATCGCGCGATTCAGAGTCGTTTCGGTGGCGATACTCGAGTTCCCCGGCCGCCAGACCCCGCTCGCTGATAACCAGACGATGCGGGATGCCGATGAGCTCAGCATCGGCGAATTGAACGCCGGGGCGTACATTTCGATCGTCCAGCAAGACCTCAAAACCCTTCTCCCGGAGCTCGGTGTACAGCGCTTCAGCGGCCTCTTTGACCGCATCGGAGCGGCGCATATTGATGGGCACCAGAACGACGTCAAAGGGTGCCAGCGGCGCCGGCCAGATAATACCGGCGTCATCATGATTCTGCTCAATCGCGGCCCCAACGATCCTTGTTATTCCAATGCCGTAGCAACCCATCGACATTACCTGATTCTTGCCATCCGGATTCTGCACCGTGGCCTCCATAGCTTCGCTGTATTGGGTGCCCAACTGAAAGATATGACCGACCTCGATTCCCCGCGTTATGCAGAGCGACCCTTTGCCGCCCGGCGTCGTATCACCTGCGACAACGTTGCGGATGTCGACGGATTCGGCTAATTCCACATCGCGGCCAAAATTGACGCCCGTATAGTGCGTGTCTTTTTCATTGCCGCCGCAGACGAAATCGCCCATGCCAAGGGTTGCATGGTCGTAGATAATCGGAATATCGAGGCCGACCGGGCCGACAAACCCCGGGCCGCAGCCGGTGGCCTTGACGATGCTCTCCGGGCTCGCCATCGTCAGCGGAGAGGAAACACCTGGCAACTTCTGCGCCTTGATCGCATTGAGATCGTGATCGCCACGTAAGACCAGAGCGACCGGACCATCAGCGCCCTCAACGATCAAAGTCTTCAAGGTATCGCTGGCGGTGATATTCAGAAAATCGCAAAGCGCTTTGATTGTCCTGACGCCAGGCGTAGCAACTTTTTCCATTTGCGCGGTCGCGGCAGGCGTGTTTATACCCTCGGAGGATGTTGATGCCGTCTCAATATTCGATGCGTAGTTGTCCTCGTCGCTATAGGCGATAGCATCCTCCCCGGAATCAGCCAGTACGTGGAATTCCTGCGATCGACTGCCACCAATTTCACCGGAATCCGCATCGACCACGCGAAATTTCAGTCCAAGGCGCTCAAAAATGGCGATGTATGCTGTGTGCATGCGGGCATAGGACTCTTCAAGGCCGGCCTGATCAAGATCGAATGAGTAGGCGTCTTTCATAATGAACTCGCGTGAGCGCATGACACCGAAGCGGGGGCGAATTTCATCGCGAAATTTGGTCTGAATCTGGTAAAAGTTGACCGGCAGTTGCTTGTAGCTGCGCAGCTCCCTGCGCGCAACATCGGTAATGACTTCCTCGTGCGTCGGTCCAAAGCAATAGTCGCGATTGTGGCGGTCAGTCATGCGCAGCAGCAGTGGGCCGTATTTATCCCAACGTTCGGATTCCTGCCACAGTTCGGCCGGTTGCACGGCAGGCATCAGCAACTCCAGGGCCCCGGCGCGATCCATCTCTTCACGAACCACCGCCTCCACCTTGCGCAGGACGCGCAAACCCAGTGGCATCCAGGTGAACAGGCCTGAGGCCAGCCGGCGGATCAGGCCGGCACGCAGCATCAATTGATGGCTGACGATCTCCGCGTCGGCCGGTACTTCCTTGAGTGTCGTTAGCCCGAATTGAGAAAAACGCATTGCTTTTATTACCAAAAGTGTATGAGGCGCGCATTCTAACCGTATTGACAGCTAAGCCAAAGCAGGGGAAGGTCCGAAATCTTTTTAATGTGGGGATACCCGATTGCACGGTCGTCGAAATCCATTTGTTGCCCAGGAAGGTTTGCCGCTGCTTGCGCTCGCACTGGTGGTTGCCATCGTGCTGATCCGTTATGCCGAGCCGTGGTTGGCGTTCATGCCAGGCATTGTGTTTGTGCTGCTTTATATGGTTTTTCGGGATCCTCTGCGGTCGGTGCCGTCTGTGGCGTTAGGTGTTTTCAGCCCGGTTGACGGTGAGGTGATCGAAGTCAGTCGCACAGAAGCCGGTGAAACCGGCGCGCCGGCGCAACGAATCGTAATCAGCGTCGATAGCCTTGGCACGTATACCGCGCGAGCTCCGGTCGAGGGAACCATCAAGGATCTTGGCGGGAAATCGCTTTGGTTGCAGACCGACGAAGGTGAAGACGTGGTACTGAAATTCAGTGGCTTTAGACTTGGACTGGCGCCGCGGTCATTTGCAAAGTTTGGAGAACGGCTGGGTCAGGGACAGCGATGTGCCTATCTGCGATTGACGCGCACAGCCGAAGTGCAGCTGCCCGCTGACGGCAAGGTGCTGATTGAACCCGGCCAGAGGGTCGTGGCCGGCGCTGACGTGATCGCCAATGTTCGGGGTCCCAGATAAGTCGCCTTGTCGAAGCCGGCCGTGAAATGCTGCTTGGGGCGTGGCAAAATCAACATTGAATATTGAACTGTGGTCGCTTTAAATAAATGATCCACCCTGAACATCAACGACGCGCTTATTTGCAGGCAATGGGTATCGATGTCTGGCTTCCGCGTGACGCTTTGGAGCCTGACGAACCGGAAACGGTTACGAGTGAGAAAGCCGCCGCCGACTGTATGGACTGGGATCAGTTGCGGCAATGCATCTCGGACTGTACGCGCTGCGAGTTGGCGCAAGGTAGAACCCAGACTGTTTTTGGCGTGGGCAATCAAGATGCGGACTGGATGATCATCGGTGAAGCACCGGGCGCGGAAGAGGACCGGCGAGGGGAGCCATTCGTTGGCCGCGCTGGCAAAATGCTGGACGAAATGCTGCGCGCTATAGGCCAGAGCAGGGAGTCTGTTTTTATCGCCAATACTCTCAAGTGTCGCCCACCTCACAATCGTGATCCGAAACCGGCCGAAGCCGCTGCGTGCCGTGATTTTCTTGATCGACAGATCGCATTGGTGCAGCCCAGAATCATTCTGGCCGTTGGCAAAATCGCTGCGCAAAATCTTACGGGCAGCGACGAGCCGGTAGGCAAAATGCGCGGCTACCCGCACGATCTTGATGGAATCCCGATGGTTGTGACTTATCACCCAGCCTATCTACTCCGCAGTCCGTCGCAAAAGAGGAAATCCTGGAGCGATTTGTGTCTTGCCACCCGACTGATGTCGGAGGCCGGCGCATGATTACGCCGATGGCAGAACCACCGGTGACGATTCGTGAGATGAATCACGATGATTTGTCCATGGTGTCGGACATCGAGCGCCGCAGTTACGAATTTCCGTGGAGCCACGGTGTTTTTCGTGACTGCCTGATCGCCGGGTACCAATGCCTTACCTTGATTCGTGAAGACCGGGTCGCTGGTTACGCCATCCTGTCTGTGGCGGCGGGCGAGGCACATATTCTGAATCTTTGTGTCGATCCCGAATTTCGTGCTCGCGGTTATGGCGAACGCGTGCTTGACGAGTTGCTGTATCGTGCCCGGTCTGCCTCGGTCCGGGAGATTTTTCTCGAGGTGCGGCCATCGAACGAAGCCGCTCTGAGCCTGTACCGCAAAAAGGGTTTTCATAAAATTGCTGCACGCCCGGCCTATTACCAGGCGAACGAGGGCCGTGAAGATGCTGCAGTTCTCGCGAAGAAACTCGTCGTCGATCGATAGGGAAACAGTATCGCCCAGACTGCTATTCGGCTAGACTGCGCCGCCACTTGATTCTGAACCTGAGCAATGCCAAACCTCGACGAACAAGTCAGTAAACGGCGCACATTCGCGATCATTTCGCACCCGGATGCCGGCAAGACGACATTGACAGAAAAGTTACTGCTTTACGGTGGAGCTATCCAGCTTGCGGGCACCGTAAAGGGCCGCAAGGCGAGTCGCCACGCCACATCGGACTGGATGGCGCTGGAACAGCAACGCGGAATCTCCGTGACGTCATCCGTCATGCAGTTTCCGTATGCCGAGCACGTGATCAATTTGCTAGATACCCCGGGGCATGAAGATTTCTCGGAAGACACTTATCGAACGCTGACAGCCGTCGACTCGGCATTGATGGTTATCGATTGTGCCAAAGGCGTGGAAAAACGCACCATCAAATTGATGGAAGTTTGCCGCCTGCGCGATACGCCAATCATGACGTTTATCAACAAGCTCGATCGCGACGGCCAGGAGCCCATAGACCTGCTGGATGAGATAGAGGCCGTGCTCAAGATCCAGTGTTCCCCCATTACCTGGCCGATAGGCATGGGACGATCATTGCGAGGTGTTTATCATCTGTTACAGGACCGCATTTATCTTTACGATCGGGTAGGACGCGAAAAAGTGTCTGAACGCCATGTTATCGAAGGTCTGGCATCGGCAGAGGCGACCGGCGCGCTCGGCGACAGGGCCGATGAGTTCCGGGAAGAGATCGAACTGGTTAAAGGCGCTTGTCCGGAATTATCGATCGATGATTATCTTGCTGCAAGACAAACGCCCGTGTTTTTCGGCTCAGCGATTGGTAACTTCGGCGTAAAAGAATTGCTGGATGAGTTCGTGAATCACGCACCAGCGCCGTTGAATCGTGAAAGTGAGCAGCGTGACGTGCTGCCCAATGAAGACAACATGACGGGCTTTGTTTTCAAGATTCAGGCAAACATGGATCCTGCGCACCGGGACCGAATCGCATTCATGCGTATCTGTTCGGGTGAGTATCGAAAGGGGATTCGTGCATTCCATGTTCGCTCAGGCAAGGAAATGAAAATTCCCGATGCGATCACGTTCATGGCGGCAGACCGCAAGCATGCTGAAACTGCCTATGCGGGCGACATTATTGGTATTCATAATCACGGCACCATAAATATCGGGGACAGCTTTTCCGAAGGCGAAGATATTCGCTTCACCGGTATTCCCAATTTTGCACCGGAGATTTTTCGCCGCGCCGTATTGAAAGATCCGTTGCGACTAAAGGCATTGCAAAAAGGCCTTGCTCAGTTGTGTGAGGAAGGTGCAACGCAACTTTTTAAACCCATGCGCAACAATGACCTCATTCTCGGCGCCGTCGGTCCTTTGCAGTTCGATGTTGTTGCGCATCGCTTGCAGCATGAATACAACGTGGAATGTCAGTTTGAAGCGATTAACGTTGCGACTGCCCGTTGGGTCGAATGCGATGACGAAAAGATGTTGGGCGACTTTGAGCGCAAGGCGCACGACAATCTCGCACTGGATCATAGCGACAGTCTGGTCTACATTGCTCCCACACGGGTCAACCTCAACCTGACCGAGGAACGCTGGCCGGAAATAGCTTTTCGCAAGACGCGGGAGCATTAGTGGTCCGCAACTCTGTCCGAGGCGTCGATTTGCCGAAGTCCAAGATACTCACCAGGCAAGTTATTACCTGGGCACTTTACGACTGGGCGAATTCTGCGTTTGCTCTCAGTGTCCTTGCGGTTTTATTCCCTCTGGTTCTCGGTAACTACTGGGGTGTTGGCGACGGCGGTGTATCGGCAACCATTCGTCTTGGCTGGATTACGTTCGCCGCAAGCACGATCGTATTTCTGTTGGCACCGATACTCGGAACAATCGCTGATACAGGCGGCTACCGGAAGCGATTTCTACTGCTATTCGCGATCGTAGGTGCTGTTTCGACAGCCGCGCTTGGGTTCATCGGGAAAGGTGACTGGCCGATTGCTTTGGGACTGTACCTGATCGCGTCGATCGGTTTTTACAGTTCAGTTGTGTTCTATGACTCGCTGTTGATTGATGTGACTGAGCCGCGCAACTACAGCTTTGTATCGACGCTTGGATATTCGGTCGGCTATCTTGGCGGAGCCGCTTTGCTTGCGTTACATCTGTGGATGCTGAAAGTGCCGCAAACCTTTGGCCTTGAGGATGCCACTGAGGCGTTTAGTTATGCATTCGTGTCGGTCGGTGTCTGGTGGCTTGTGTTTCTTTTGCCGTTGATATTTTCTGTGACGGAACGGCACAGTTCGATCGAGGTTACGGATCACGCGATTCGCGCGGCCTACGCGGAACTTAAATCAACGGTGCACAAGATCAGCCAATACCGGAATGTGACGGTATTCCTGGCCGGTTACTGGCTTTACATCGGCGGCGTTTTCACTGTGATTTTCATGGCCGTAAACTACGGCCAGCGCCTGGGCTTCGAGGACAGCGATCTCGTCATGGCGCTGCTGATCGCAAACTTTGTCGGTTTCCCGGCGACGCTGATATACGGTCTGCTCGCACATCGATTTGGGGCCAAGAAGGGACTTTATTTTGCCTTGTTCGCATACGTTGGAGCCTGCCTGTGGGCCATTCAGATGACTGATGTGAGAGAGTTTTACATCATGTCGATCGTTATTGGCATGGTACAGGGCGGTGTTCAGGGCCTCAGCCGTTCGGTCTATGCAACGCTAATCCCCGCGGATCAACCCGGCGAGTTTTTTGGTTTCTACAGCATGACGACCAAGTTCGCACATATACTCGGCCCGGCCATGGTCGCGATTGCCGCCATGTTGTCCGATGATCCGAAGTGGGTGCTGCTTGCGTTGATGCCGATGTTTCTGGCCGGGGCACTGCTGCTGGCGCTTGTTCGCATGCCGCCGGAAGACCCGGCCACGTAATTCACTCAGCACGTCAGCCGGAAAAAGGGCGTAGAGAATGAGTGTTGGGGACATTCGTGATAGCGATCAGGGTATGGCGGCGACTGCGGTTCTTAATTTTGTTAAGGCATCGTCATCCGCAATTCCGTAGCGGGCATCCAGATAGGCAATCGTGACCGACGTAACGATGCGATGTGCCAGCTTGCTGTCGGTCATTGCTCGCAGAGCAAACTCCTGCTCGGTCTCACCCACCCGCCGCTGCAATCCGGTTTTTCTGATGAACTTGTTATAGAGAATGGACGCGCCATCCTTCGCCGGTGGGCGGTAGCGCAGCATCATGACACCACTGATGATCAGGATAATCGCGATCACGCTGCCGACCAGTGTTAGCAACATTTTTCGCCAGTTCGGGTTATCCATTCCCAGCCATTCCATGAAACTGTTTTGTGTGTCGGGTCCGTAACCCAAAATCCACTCATTCCATTTCGCGTTCAGCGCATCCCAGGTCATTGTCAGGTCCTGCAAGAACTGTGGAGCGGCGGTGAAACCCCAGGTCTGCCCAATGCCATCCAGCGTGGCGGCCTGCACGCCGTATTCAATACGCTCCGGCGCGACGGCTGCCGTTGGGTCCACTCGATACCAGCCATAGCGCTCAAGCCAGACTTCGGTCCAGGCATGCGCATCGGATTGACGGACAATCAGGTGTCCACCCATTGGATTGACTTCACCGCCCTGGTATCCCAAAACAACACGTGATGGAATGCCGGCGCTGCGCATCATGAAGGCAAACGCGGAGGCGTAGTGTTCGCAGAATCCTTGTCGCGTATCGAATAAGAAGCGATCGACAGGGTTGCTGCCAAGCGCCGGTGGCTGCAACGTATAAAAGTATTCTTCTTCATGAAATTTTGCGAGCACTGCGTTGATGTAGGCAGTATCGGACCCGGCGTCCGCACGCATTTGCCACGCAAGCTCAGTGGCACGTTGGTTGCCATCGTCGGGTATCGACGTGTACCAGTCACGATAGACGGCCTGCAGGTCGGCCTGAACGATATAGTCCGTGTGTGACACAACCCTGTAGGCGATGCGTTGTTCGATGGGTGTAACATTTACGAGCTGTTGCTGCTGACCCATGAAGACCCGTGCGAGCGATACTTCTCTTGGCATGTCGAGGGCGAAAATCCACTGCTGCCGAGTCGGCTCCAGTGTTACTTCGTAGGAAACCGCCTCACCCCGGAACTCGATTTGATCTTCGATGGGCGTACCAACTCGTGGTTCCGATCCCGTCCACGTGCGGCCATTGAAGCGCGTCATTACCAGACCACGCCAATACAAATCACGGGACTCCGGTATTTCGGCATCGAACTGCACGCGAAACGCAAGCGCGTCCGACATTGACAGTGAGCTGATGTCGCCGGGACTCATTGAGTCACTCAAACCTGATGTTCCGCGGCTCGTATCGATAGGTACAGCCCAGAATGGTGAAGCCAATCTCGGGAAAAATACCCACATGGCGATCGCCATTGGCGCGGCATAAAGCAGTAAACGGCCACTGGTTGAAAAGCTTTGTTTGGCAGTTTCACTTTCACCCGCCGACATGCGCAGCCACGCTGTCAGAATAATCAAGATGCCGCCAATCAGGTAAGGGAGTGACCACAAGTATTGTTCGCGAAGCAATGACGACATGACGAGGAAGATCGAAATAAACAACAGGACGAACTGATCTCGCCGCCTGCGGGTCTCCAGCAGCTTAAGCGCAGCCATAATGGCTAATAGAGCCGAGCCCGGGCCGACGCCGCTTATGGATGAGTAGGTTCCAAAGACTCCCAGAAAGCAGACTAGTGCAAGCCCGCCACGTATCCAGCGCGATGGCAGCATGCGACGACGCTTTTCAATCACGTAACGCCAGACGGCGCAGGCAATGAATGCGGTGGTGATCCAGATCGGCAGGTACGGCACGTGCGGAACGAGCGAAATGACCAGTGCTCCCGTTGTCCATGGCAAGCTCGCCAGCAGTGAACCATCGGTACCTCTCGGCTGTACCTTCATGATGCCGCCTCATCGAACAGTGCAAGCGCTTCAAGGCACTGCCGGGATTGCGCATCACCATGCGCCGGCGGAAATTCATCGCCCGGAATACGCAGACCGTAGTCTTCTCGGGTACGATCCGCGTTTACGATCCAACGCGTCAATATTGACAGGCGCTCTTCGACGTCAGCTGCGGTAATTTCGTTGAAGTCGAACCACTGACTGCTGGTATCGGCACCCGCGAATTGCTTGGATAGTAATTGACCACTTCGTGCATAGGCTTTCCATGCGACATGCCGTGGCGAGTCTCCCTCGTTGTATTTTCTTAAGCCCGCAAAATCTTCTTCCCCGCGCGCGTCGTGCTGGCGATGACCATGCGCTACCCGTGTCGGCGGTGGTTGCGGTGGCTGCTCACTCGGATTTGGATAAACGAGTCCTCTGAGGTCCATGTGCAACCAGGCCCAGGAGCGAAACAGTTCGAACGGGAAAAGCGTTCGAATTCCGAAGCGATCAAGTTGTACCCAGCCACGACGATCGGTCGATATTGGCAAAATGAAGGTCTTGCTCTCGCCCGGTTGCAGATCGTGCACATCGCTTTCTGTTTTGTTGTGGTAAATGCGAATTCCGTAGCGCGCACTCTTGGATTGATTGGTGATTGCGACACGAAAGCGAATGGACTGTCCGGCGAAAACCGGATCGGTACCGGCGAAAGTCAGCTCCAGGCCGACCAGATTACGCTGGCACTGCTGCATGGAAACGAAACCGATGCCGATAAGGATGAAGGTGAGAACAAATGACAGATTGTTGTTGTAATTCATCGAACCCATCAGCATTGCGAATGTCATGAGTCCGAATATAAGCCCAACACCGGTCGGAAGAATGTAGACGCGCCCCGGACGCAATTTCGTCGTCGCGTCATCCGTGCCCTGACGTTTAAGTGCCCAGCGCAGGACACGCGATACCGCGTGGTGACGTACGTTGCCGAAGAGCCGGCTAGGGTATTGCCACTGAATCGAGGACATGCTGGCAAAGCTCAGACGGGCTACGGAATCGAGTGCTGCCAGCCGGCTTCAATCTGTGTCCGGCGACGGACGTAAAGACAGCCTGAATATCATCCGGATAAACACCGGAATGGTTTTCGATAAACGATCGTGCGCGCGCGGCTGCGATCAGCGCCTGTGCCCCGCGAGGAGATAAGCCGATTTCTATGTCGGCCGACTCACGCGTGTGCCGAACCAGCGCCTGTACGTAATCGATTAAGGGATCACTTACACGTTGTTTACGCGCGGATTTTTGCAGTTCGATGAGTATCTCGGGCCCCGTGACCGCTTCGATGTCATCGAGCATCAGTCGTCGGTCCTCGCCCGCGATGAGTTCGCGTTCGCTGACTTCGTCCGGATAACCCATGGCTACTCGCATCAGGAACCGATCGAGTTGTGATTCGGGCAGCGGAAATGTACCGATCTGATCACCGGGATTTTGCGTCGCAACCACGAAAAAAGGTTCGGGTAGTGAGCGCGTATCGCCGTCGACTGATACCTGGTACTCCTCCATCGCTTCAAGGAGAGCGCTCTGCGCTTTTGGCGTTGCGCGATTGACTTCGTCCGCCAGAATCAGCTGTGAAAATACCGGACCGGGCTGAAATTCGAATTCGCCGCTGTCCTGACGAAAAATCGATACACCGATGATGTCGGCCGGCAGCAGATCGCTGGTGAATTGAATGCGGCGAAAACTCAGACCGAGTGTGCGGGCAAGTGACTGCGCGAGCATGGTTTTTCCGAGTCCCGGGAGATCTTCTATTAGCAGATGTCCCTGCGCCAGCAGGCAGGAGAGTGCCAGTGTGATTTGCTCGTCTTTGCCGAGAATGATACGCGCCAACGACTTTTTCGCGCGCTCGACAGCGCTGCGTTGTGCGTCGACACTGCTGGGCAGCGTCTCAAGTGTGTTGCCGCGTTGCATACAATGGTCCTCCGACCGGTATCGTCACTGATACGCAGTCAATTTGCACCGGCTCCCCGGCCAGATTGTGATGCAGTGCTCAGAAAATGACCCGTATCAGGCGAGCTCGTCCAGTTTCCCGAGCTGTTCTGCGAGCTGGGCGATCGTTCTTTCGAACTCCACAATGCGTTCTCTTTCCTGTGTGACTACTTCCGCCGGCGCATTGTTCACAAATTTTTCATTACCGAGTTTGGCAGAACTGCGCTGCAGATCGATCCTGGTCTTATCCTCAAGCTTCTTCAGTCGTGCACGTTCAGCGTCGACGTCGATGAGTCCTTTCATGGGAACCAGCAGACGCATGTCACCCAGCAACGCGGTCGCAGCCGCCGGTGGCTCTTCGTTGTCTCCCAGTAATGTCACAGACTCTACGCGTCCAACCCGTTGCAATAGCAATGTTTCGGAATCTGCTCGGTTTTGATCGCTGCTACTCGCGCCTTGCAAGATTACCGGTAGCGGCTTGCCGGGCGAAATATCCATTTCTCCGCGAATCTGCCGAATTCCCAAAATAAATTGTTGCACCCATTCAATATCGGCGACCGCGTCCGGGTCAGTCGCGTCGGCCACGACCTCAGGGTAGGGGCGCAACATGATCGAAGTACCTTCTATGTTGGCGCGAGGTGCGACGGTTTGCCAGATTTCTTCTGTGACAAATGGCATGAGCGGATGTAATAAGCGCAGTGTGGCTTCGAGAACCTCGATCAATGTCTGCTTCGTACCGCGTTTTTGTGCGTCGGATGATTCGTCCGACTGCAGTATTGGCTTCGATAGCTCCAGGTACCAGTCACAAAATTCATGCCAGGTAAATTCGTACGCGGACTGCAACGCGAGATCGAGTCGATACGTTGCCAGATGTTGATGCATTTCGGCGGTTGCACCATTGAACTGCGACTTGATCCAGCGATCGGCTGAGCTGAACTCCACATCACCTTCATCACGTGACTCTGTGTTCATCAACACAAAACGTGCGGCATTCCAGAGTTTGTTGCAGAAATTCTTGTAGCCTTCGATCCGTCCGAGATCGAAGCGGATATCGCGGCCGGTGGTAGCGAGCGCTGCGAAAGTGAGGCGAAGCGCGTCGGTACCAAACCGGTCGATTCCGTCCGGAAAGTGTTTCCGCGTCGCTTTCTCAATTTTCGGCGCCAAATGCTCCTGCATCATGCCTTTGGTACGTTTTTCAACCAGCGCCTCGAGATCGATGCCGTCGATCAGGTCAATCGGGTCGAGAACATTGCCTTTGGACTTCGACATTTTCTGGCCATCCTGATCGCGGATCAGGCCGTGAATGTAGACCTCATGAAATGGAACGTCATCCATGAATTTCAGGCCGAACATAATCATGCGTGCGACCCAAAAGAAGATAATGTCGAATCCAGTAACGAGCACGTTGCCCGGATAAAACTCGTTAAGTGCTTGTGTCTTCTCCGGCCAGCCCATCGTGCTGAACGGCCAGAGTGCAGACGAGAACCAGGTGTCCAGTACGTCATCGTCCTGACGAAGGGCGATGTCGCCGAGCTTGTTTTTTTCGCGAACGTCCTCCTCGGAGAATCCGACATAGACGTTATCCGCATCGTCATACCACGCCGGAATTCGGTGTCCCCACCAGAGTTGTCGGCTGATGCACCAGTCCTGAATATTGTACATCCAGTCGAAGTAGGTCTTCGACCAGTTTTCCGGAACGAATCGGATGCGGCCGGTCTCGACGGCCGCTATCGCCGGTTTGGCCAGTGGTTCGATTTTTACGTACCACTGATCGGTCAGATAGGGTTCGACGATTGTGTTGCTGCGATCGCCACGCGGGATCTTGACGACGTAATCTTCTGTTTTATCCAAAAGTGTTAACGTCTCGAACTCGGCAACGATTGCCTTGCGTGCATCGAAGCGATCCATACCACGATATTTCTCGGGTACCTCATCGTTGAGCGCGGCGTCGTCGGTAAAGATGTTGTACATCGCCAGGTCGTGGCGTTTGCCAAGCTCGTAGTCATTAAAGTCGTGCGCAGGCGTAATTTTTACGCACCCGGTACCGAACTCGTGGTCAACGTAGTCGTCTGCAATAACTGGAATGCGCCGACCAACGATCGGCAGGATAATTTCCTGGCCGATGAGGTCTTTGTAACGCTCATCATCCGGATGTACGGCGACGGCACTGTCGCCGAGCATTGTTTCCGGGCGGGTAGTGGCAACGACAAGACTTCCCTCGCCGGAGGCCAGCGGATAACGAAAATGCCAGAGGCTACCGTTTTCATCTTCCGACAAAACCTCAAGGTCGGACAACGCCGTATGTAACTTCGGATCCCAGTTAACCAGCCGTTTGCCACGATAAATCAAACCCTCTTCATGAAGCTGCACAAAGACTTTGCGGACCGCATCGGAAAGACCTTCGTCCATGGTGAATCGATCACGGCTCCAGTCGACCGATGCTCCCAGACGTCGGGTCTGGTTCGCGATCTGGCCACCGGACTCTTCTTTCCATTCCCAAACCCGTTCGACGAACTTCTCGCGGCCAAGGTCGTGTTTTGATTGACCCTCAATATTTAGCAATCGTTCGACCACCATCTGCGTTGCGATGCCGGCGTGATCCATGCCGGGCTGCCACAGTGCGCGGTGGCCTTTCATGCGATGGAAGCGAGTCAGTGTATCCATGATTGTGTCCTGAAACGCATGCCCCATATGCAACGTACCCGTCACGTTGGGTGGTGGGATCACGATGCAATAGGGTGTGCCGTCGCCTTGTGGTGCAAAATAACCTTGCTCTTCCCAGCGCTGGTAAATGCGTTGCTCTATGTCTTGTGGTTGGTAGCTCTTGTCCATCAGATCTTGTGTGTATCTATCTTGTGACCCAGGTCACGGTAGCTTGCATATCGTTGCCGGCTTTTCGCCTTACAATTTTCGTCGGCGGTCACGAGCTCTGCAACACGAGGGAAAGACCCGGCAAACGATGGTATCTCATCGCACAGAGTTATCAGAAGATCGCATGGCTCGACGGCTGCATCACCAAAACCGATGGTGATGGGTGCCTTGTTCTCGCCTCCGGCAATACCGTGCGGAACGAAACTGCCATCGCGAAACGTCCACAGCAGTTCATCGAGACGTTGTGCGTCTTCCTGAGTCATTGTATGGATATGTATGGTGTTCTCCAGCCGCCAGGCTTTCTCGGCCAACCTGCAGGCGAGGGTATTACGTGCCTGTTCGTCAACCCGGTCGAGGATGTAAAAGTCGACTTGAGCCACGTCCGGTATCAGGGCAGCAAGCGGGCGCGAGACAGCAGGAACTCTGAAAGCATTGGCACGGGTCGTCCGGTCGCGCCTTTTTGAGTGCCTGACTTCCAGGCCACGCCAGCGATATCCAGGTGTGCCCAGTTCATGCCGTCGGTGAACTTGCCGAGGAAACACGCAGCGGTGACGGAGCCGCCGCCGGGTCCGCCAATATTCGCCATGTCGGCGAAATTACTCTTGAGTTGCTGAGCGTATTGCTCACCCATCGGCATCGGCCATCCGACGTCTTGCGAGCTGTTTCCGGAAGCAAAGATTTCGTCTTGCAGATCGTCGTTGTTTGAATAGATAGCACAACGGTGACTGCCAAGCGCGACTACGCAGGCACCGGTCAGAGTGGCAACGTCGATAACGGCCGCTGGCTTGAATCGTTTCGAGTAAGTCAGCGCATCGCACAGTACCAGGCGTCCTTCAGCATCGGTGTTCAATACTTCGATCGTTTGCCCGGACATACTCTTTACGATGTCGCCCGGACGAGTGGCTGTGCCGCTTGGCATATTCTCGACCGCACCAACAACCACATTTACATTGATGGGCAGTTTCATCCTGGCGACAGCTGCCATCGTACCGATGACACTCGCCGCACCACACATGTCGAACTTCATTTCATCCATACCAGCGCCAGGCTTCAATGAAATACCGCCGGTGTCGAATGTCACGCCTTTTCCGACCAGAACGACCGGTTGGTCGCTGCCAGCCCCTTTATACTGCATGACGATGAGCTTCGCGGGCTCTACGGCACCAGCCGTAACGGACAGGAGCGAACCCATACCAAGCTTTTTCATTTCGGCTTCGTTCAGAACCCGGGTCGATAATTTTCCGTTGCCGCTTGCAAGTTTCTTCGCCACGCGTGCGAGATACGAGGGTGTGCAGACGTTGGCCGGCAAATTTCCGAGGTCCTTGGCGAGCGATACGCCGGCGGCGATTCCGTCGCCATGTTCTGCGCCCCGAGTGGCCTTGGCGGCATCGCCGCGTTTCGCAATCGCGAGGCCGATCGTGTTCAACGGCATGGCGGCCTTTTTTCGGCCGCTCTTCATCTGCTCGAAGCGATACAAAACGTCGCTTACGCTCTCGACCGTGTGGCGTGCAAGGTAGTAAGGGTCGGCCCCTGCGACCGGCTCCAACGTCAGGCAGTTCAGGATCTGCCTTGCCTTGGTATGTGCAATCGCCCGGGTCGCGGTAGCGACGGCTTTACGAAAGGAACTGGCATCCAGATTTCCGGCTTTTCCGAGGCCAACGACGACAACCCGGCAGGCTTTGACTCCGGACACGCCGTTCAAAACGGCCACCTGGCCAGCTTCACCGGAAACGTCGCCCGACTTCAAGAGCTTGCGGATGAACCCTTTGCTTGCTGCGTCGATATCCGCAGCACCGACACCCAATTTTCCGCGGTTGTATACGCCGACAATGACGCAATCAACAGCTCGGCGCGATGCCTTGCTCGTGGTTGTAAAGTATTTCATAGATTCCCAGTTTGCCTTGATTATTGTTCTGGTATTCGTTCCGGGGCTGTCACGGACAAAATAAAAGCGGTAGTCTAACCAATTCAGCTATCCACAGCTACGACATTCCCGGCGCAATGACCCGCATCCTCGATCGGTACATTTTTCGCGAAATCGCCACGACCTGGCTTGGGGTCACGATGGTTCTCTTGCTGATCCTGCTCACCAACCAGTTTGCCCGGGTATTGGGCGACGTTGCCAAGGGCAAATTGCCCAAAGACGCAGCTTTTGACGTCATCGGGCTGTCCGCGGTGCAATATCTGACCATCCTGGTGCCGATCGGTCTGTTTCTGGCGATCATGCTGGCGCTGGGACGCCTGTATCGCGACAGCGAATTACCGGCAATGATGGCCTGCCGGGTCGGACCTTCAGGCATTTACAGGCCATTGACCTGGCTGATGTTACCGCTGGTGCTTGGCGTTGCCTGGCTGTCGATCGTAGGCGGACCGTGGGCAATGACGAGCGTTGACCGGATTGGTGCAGAAGCACGGCGAGAGGCAGATCTCGCGAGCATCGAACCCGGCCGTTTTACGGTATTCGGTCCGGATCGTGCGGTTGTCTACGGGCACAGCGTGACGCCGGAAGGGCAAATGGAGAAGGTCTTCATGCAACGACAGGTTGCTGACGGCGTCATCGAAGTTGTCATTGCCGACCTTGGCGAGATGGTGGAATCCGATGATCCGAATGTTCGCCTTCTGGTCTTGCGTGACGGCCGACGTTATGAGGGCGTGCCAGGGACGACCGAATTTCGGGTTATTGAATTTGCCGAGCACGGTTTGCCCTACCGCTTACCCAGCTTGAGCACGCCTGAACCCAGGCCTCGGGCGATGGCGTTTCTCGACCTCATGCGCTCGGAGGAACCCGAACACATTGCGGAGTTTCAGTGGCGACTTGGCGTGCCGCTGGCAACGATTATTCTGGCGGTTCTCGCGGTGCCATTAAGCAAGAGCCAGCCCCGGGCAGGGCGTTACGGTCGACTTGCGATCGGACTGCTCGTTTTTATTATCTACCTGAATATGATGAGCGCGGCCAAGGCGTGGATTGAGCAATCTACCATTTCACCGGCGCTGGGAATCTGGTGGGTACATGGGTGCGTACTGCTGTTTGCGCTGAGTCTGCTCGCCGTTCAGAACGGATATCACCGGAGGCTGTTTCGGTGACCGGTATTCTGAGCCAATACATGATGCGCACCATTCTGGCGAGCACGGCGCTGGTTCTGGTCGTTCTTCTGGCACTGGCCGGCCTGTTTGAATTCATTGCTGAGCTTGATGACACAAAAGGTGACTATCAGACAGCGGAGGTGATTCTCTACACCGCTTTGCGGCTGCCCAACCTGGCATTTGAGATGCTGCCGATCGCGGCTTTGATCGGGTCGTTGCTCGGTCTGGGCGCACTGGCGGGACATAGTGAAATAATCGTCATGCGATCCGCTGGTCTGTCGGTACGTGAATTAGCGGGCATGGTGGCGCTGTCCGGCGGCTTATTGCTCGTGCTCACGGCTCTTCTGGGGGAGTTCATCGGACCGCCGCTCGATTTTTATGCACGCAATATGCGTATGGAAGCGCGCTATCAACAAGACGATGCCCGTCTCGGTAATGAGGCCTGGGTGAAAGACGGATCGACCTACCTGCATCTTGAGAGGGTTAGTCCCGAATTCGAATTTGGCAGTCTCTATCTGTACAGGTTCGATGAGGACCGTCTGGAGTCAATCGCTGTTGCCGAAAATTCAGGTATTGATGAGAACGATAACTGGATTCTGGACAATCTTCGCGAAACCAATTTTCAAGGGGACGGCGTGCAAATCCAGCAGACCTCCCGGTCAATAGAATCTTTCGAGGTAAATTCCGATCTCCTGGGTAGTTCATTGGCCAAGCCACTGAGTCTGTCTGCTCGCGAATTGCTGAGTTATATCGACTATCTAAAGCGAAACAGTCTTGACGCGAGCAAATACGAAACGGAAATCTGGTTCCGCATCGCGCGAACGTCCACAGTTTTGATCATGCCGATTCTGGCACTCGCATTCGTCTTTGGCTCATTGCGAAGCGGCGGTGCTGGTGGTCGGTTGATGATCGGGGTGGTGATCGGCCTCGCTTACTATCTCGCGAGTGAGATGCTTGCGAATTCGGGGCAGGTGTTTAACCTGAATCCGATTCTTGTAACCTGGCTGCCGTCGGTTACATTGATGATTATCACGCTTTTCGCACTATCGCGGATACGTTAAGCGCCTTCTTTCGGGTAATAAACAATCCGTGTCGCGCTGATACGATCGTGCCAGGTCAGGCGCTCTGCGTCCCACAGTGACCAAAGAAACCCAAGACCAAGCGGTGCCCAGGATACCAGCGCCGCGAAAAACCGCAGGGTTGCAGCCCGTGTGCCGGCTTTGCCGCCATCCAGGGTTTCCAGCTGCAGGCGCCAGGATTGCATGCCCAGCGTGCGGCCCGAACGCGTCCAGAACCCAACGAAGAATACGTAGATAACGGCGACCAGAACCGACCGGTACAAAAAATTCTCGCTGGACTCGACGGGTTCGCCCTCCCGAGCCGCAATGAATGGCAACGTGGATAGAAACAGAAGGGCCAGGGCCAGTAGGCCGTCGTACAGCATCGCCCCAATGCGACGCATCAAAGTTGCAGTGTTCATTCGACGCCCTGTTTTTTTAGTATTAAAGCCTGACGTTTGTAATCACGCCCCAGCCACAACGCGACAACAAACCATATGAGGGCAAACGGCAGCATTGCCACGGATACGCCGGCAACGCCCAGCGCCATCAGAATTTTGACCGACCATGCACCGATGATATCGCCGAAGCGATAGACGGCTGTCTCGATGAAGTTCTTGGTTTTGTACTTCTCTTCACGGGTAGCGACCGAGTACAACATGTCGGTGGTTGGTTTGCTGAAGCTGAAACCGAGTGCTCTGCGGGCGATGGTCAGAAGCGCAACGACACCGAGTACGGGGTCGATTGCCAATAGTATGAAGCCCCCTACTGAGACAATGGGCTGGAGCGCGAGCGACCGGCCGATCCCGAATCGCATGACGATTTGTTTGACGACGAACATCTGGCCGAGCAGTGCGAATAAATTGGTCCAGAAGTTAATATTTGAAAAGAATTCGGTTCGCGCATTGGCACCGGAAATGGACTCCTGAACCATTTGTGCGGCAAATATGTAGAGCGCTGTCCCGAGCAAGCTGGCGATGATTGAGCAAGCAACGATCCCGAGAAAATAATTGGATCCGAAAATGTGAGTGATACCACTTAGTGAACCACCGCCCAGCGGTTCGCTGCTCTTGACGGTGTCGTCAGTATCCGCCGTGTGTTCATGTGCCACCCAATGGCGCAGCTGATGAATGCAAAGCACGGGCAAGACCAACAACGCGGCTGCTATTGGAAAGAGGTTTTGAAAACCGATTTCAACGACAACTGCGCTCGTTGCGGCGGCGCCGATCAGCGCGCCGATACTGCCGCCGGCAGTAATAAAGCCGAACAGGCGTCTGCCCTGTTCCCGGGTATAAATATCCGCCATGAAACTCCAAAAAACGGACACGACAAACAGGTTGAATACGCTGAGCCAGACAAAAAAAGCCCGCCCGAGCCAGATGTGGTCGTTGCCATCATCGAGGTATTGAGAGAAAAGAAACCAAAAGATCAGGATATTCGAAACGAAGAACAAATTGACCCAGGGCAAAAACGTGCGCCTGGGATAGCGCGAAGTGACCCAGCCGAAAATCGGAGTGGCGACCATCATCGCAGCGAAAGTGCCCATGAATAAATACGGAATCGTATCCGGCCCGCTGCCGACTGCCATTGCCTCGCGAATTGGGCGGAGGATGTAGTACGAGGACAGCACGCAAAAGAAATAGGCGAAGGACCAGGCGACGGCTACATACTCATGATTTTCGGGCCCCAAGACCTTGCCGAACAGAAACAGGCGCAATTTTGAGGTAGGGTTGCTGGCCATCGTGTTGCCATCTTAATGGTCGGGCGACAAATGTCACTAAATTAGAAAAACAATCTCAAGGGGTGGGAAATTATGGAAGCAGTTGTAATTGTTACGGTTCTGGCGCTGGCTCAGTACCTGTATTTCGGCATTCAGGTCGGTGGAGCGCACCAGAAATACGGAATTTCTGCGCCGACCATGTCGGGTGATCCGAATTTCGAACGCGTAAATCGCGTGCACCAGAATACGCTGGAGCAACTCATCATCCTGATTCCGGCACTCTGGATGTACGCTCACTACGTGGAACCGCTGTGGGGTGCCGGTCTGGCCGTCGTCTATATAATCGGTCGATTCGTCTATCGTGCGGCTTACATCAAGGATCCTTCGTCCCGCGGAATGGGTTTCACTTTGTCCTTTTTCCCCAGTGCCGTCATGGCCGTGTGGGTGTTGATCGTTGTGGTCAAGTCGTACTTCTGAACACTTCTCGATAAACCGGCGAGATTTGGCGCTGTCCAAGTCTCGCCGTTCGTTCAATCCTCGTCACTCATTGACGTAAAGGAGAAGAACGATGGCGAAAAGGATATTTGCCGCGCTGATCATCGCATCAGTGCTCGGGTTAGCGACGTCTCAATCGCAGGCACAACTCAGACCGTTCGCGGTCGACGGTTGTGCGCGGCTGGCGCGAGTGATTTACGCCGAAGTTTCGGCCGCTGCTGTATTCGGGAAAAAAAGGTCGGGTCCCTGGGCGATCAACCTGGGGCAGGGCGATCTTTCGGTCTGTAAGCACACGGCGAAAACCGTTTCCCGGGCTTTCACCTCGGCGATGCTAAGTGCTGGTATCGAGGTTTCCTGGGCGGCCGACAAAACGAATAACGGTGATTTCTGCTGGAGTCATTTCTTGTCACAGTGTTATCCGAACCGCGATCCTTTAGTGCAGTCGGTAACGAGTATTGACGCGGAGTTCGTTCAAAAAAGCTGGTTTGTCGTATCGCGAGCGGTGATGAGCGAAATGTACAATCCGTTCAGCAGCGACGAGGTCCGATTTCGCGATGACGACCTAAAATTGCGACTCGGGTTGTCCTTGCGATCGGTTGATAGCAGCCAGGTTGATAGCAGCTAGCTAATGAGGCGGGGAGTTGCCGGCTTAGTCGCCGGCAGCTTCCCAATCCGCTATCACTTCTCTGGCGTCGGCTACATCGCCTTTGGGTACAAGCACTCGAATATTCCCGGCGGCGGGCAGTTCCCCGATACCGCCCTGAAGATATTCACCCTGAATCATCGCCTTGATTCCCGCTTGTTGCAGCTGGTGCATGATGAGGTGAGCTTCAATATTGCTGGATGCGTCGTATACGGTTTTCATCGGTGAGGTCTGTTGGGTTCAGCGCTTAGCGTAACAGGTACTTGCTGACTGCGCTGCTGACTGTTTGTTCCGGCAGCATGCCACCGACGATTACCCAGCCGCCCTGAAACGGCAGCAGTCCGCGATGATCCATTGATGCGGTGTTGTTCTGTTTGATGACTTGCCACTCAAACGTCTCGAAACTCATGAACAACCCATCCCGGACTGGCTCCGATGGATTTCCGTCGTATCCCATGCCATTGAAGTTGTACGGATTCTCACTGCCCCCAAGAAACAACACACCGTTTAACGGGGCTATCCCGGCAGCTGCCATACGGTAGCGGGGCAAGCCAGGATGTGCAGCAAGCGGGCGCCAGTCGATGCGGCGACTGTCCTCGTTGTCGATTATGCCCAGCCAACATTCCTTACTGGCCGCGAAACTCCGTGACCTGTCGGCGTGCGGCAGCACGGCAACGCCATCGCAATAAACGATGTTGTTACCCACGATTCCACCAGCGTGACCGAACAGCGTTGTGCCCGGGATGGGTGTGGCTTGAGTCCACGTGTCTGACACCGTGTCGTAACGCTGCACGAGATTGACATTCCCCAGATCATGCCAGCCACTGACGAGATATATGAATCGATTCTTGTAGGAGAATGAAACGGCGTCATCGACAGGCACCGGCATGGGACTTCGTTCTACAAACTCACCGGTTTCCGGATCGAATGAATGTACCCATGGCGTCGATACCTCGGCGCCATCTTCCGCTACCGAGTAACCACCGAATACATAGGCCAGTTCGCCAACCGACTCAGCTGTTGCGGCGAGGCGGCCATCGTCACCCGATACCGGCGCATGCTCAATCCATTCATTCGTCGCACCACTGAGAACGAAAGTTCGAGCGTGTGTATCTGAATGCTCCAGACCACTACCAATGCCGGCAAAACTGACGATGTACTCGATTTTATCAACGGTCACGGCGGTCACAGCGTTATTGGACACCGGGTCTGGCAGTTGCAAGAGGGCATCGGTGCGAAGAGTTAACTCAGCGTCGGCCGCCCACAGGGTTGTGGCAAGCAACAGGCAGCTGATGGCGATTATCGGGCGCTTCATTTGGGCGTGGGACTCGTTGAATAATTCGATTGAATTCTAAAGAAATCGCGGTCGTAGTCGCTATGAGAATATGAGGTGGACAATTTCAGGAACATCATAATGGGCTCTCAATCGGACGACGAATCGCGAAAAACACTCTCAGCTAACCAGCAAGGCCGTGTTGTTGAGGATGATCGCGGGCATCAGGTCTGGGAGGGTACGATAAAAACCATCAAATTGTCGTTGATGAAAACAGGGATTTTCTTCAAGTCTGAGGCGCAGCAGCGCCTGCAGGCGCTTCACGAGTCGGATTCCGAAAACGCTCGGGAGGATCTCGAGGAAGAGCTTGAGATCGTGGATGGTGGTGGTGGGTTCGATCCTTACGATTCGAGCAGCAAATAGGGGATTGATTCGCCGCTTCGCGGCTCACCCCTGCGGGGCGCACTGCGTGCGTCCCAGTAGCTTCGCGACTGGTCGAACAGGATTCAAATCCTCCAGAGGGACAACCAAATAAAAAGGGCCCGCGTTGCGGACCCTTTGTATTTGGTACTCCCTAGGGGATTCGAACCCCTGTTACCGCCGTGAGAGGGCAGCGTCCTGAACCGCTAGACGAAGGGAGCAGAGTATTGGCCGTCCTGATGGACGGGGGCGCCATTATACGGCCGGGTTTCAAATCCTCAAGTCGAAATCGAACAATTTTGTAATCCCCCGCTCAAGGGCTGGGCTGTTATCATACGGCGCATTCATTTCTGCCAAGCGAACTTCATTTGAAAAACACCGGGAAAACCGGGTCCAAAGCGCCGAAGGTTATTTCTCGCGCTGGCCACAATGTCTCTCGAGACGAAATCTCCAAAGCGGCTCTCAAGGTGCTTTATCGCCTGCACAAGGCGGGCTATCAGGCATTTTTGGTCGGCGGTGGTGTGCGCGATGCTATTTTGGACTTGCACCCAAAGGATTTTGATATCGCGACGGATGCGACGCCCGAAGAGGTTCGCTCGTTATTCAGTAATTGTCGCCTGATCGGCCGACGCTTTCGCCTGGCGCATGTTCGCTTCGGACGGGAAATTATCGAAGTTGCGACATTCAGAGCGGCCGCCAATCATAAGGACGATGATTCTGCCCACGATACCGAGGGTCGAATCATTCGCGACAACGTTTACGGCACTATTGACGAAGATGTCTGGCGTCGGGATTTCACCTGCAATGCGCTGTACTACAATATTGCGGATTTCAGCATCTGGGATTACACCGACGGTTTCGCGGACGTAAAGAAAAAGCGTCTTGTGTTGATCGGCGATCCGTCACAACGGTTGCGCGAAGATCCGGTACGAATGCTTCGTGCCGTTCGGTTTGCCGGAAAGCTGGGCTTCACCATCGACAAGAGTGTCGTTGAGGCGATGCGTGGCCACACCAGCCTCCTGACCAACGTACCCGCTGCCCGCTTGTTTGATGAATTTCTGAAATTATTTCAGTCCGGCTTTGCTGAGGTCACTTTCGACCTGTTGCGCGAGCACAAATTGTTCGGTGAGTTGTTTCCCGCCACCGATGAAGAGCTATCGAAGGACGAGAAGTACCTGGCGTTCGCTCACGCCGCTCTCAAGAACTCCGACAAGCGCGTTGCCGAGGGCAAGTCGGTTACGCCGATGTTCCTGCTGGGAGTTTTCCTGTGGGTACCGATTAAAAAGCTGGCCGAGATTCGGCGCGCCGAAGAAAAAATGTCGGAGTCGCAGTCGCTGAGTCTTGCCGCGTATGAAATCGTTTCGCAACAACAACGCCGTATATCAATTCCTAAACGCTTCACCGTGCCGATGCGTGAAATGCTGTCGTTACAGCCGCGTTTCGAGCACAGACGCGGCAAACGTGCAATGAATCTTCTTGAGCATCGACGATTCCGGGCCGCCTACGACTTTATGCTGTTGCAATCCGAGGTGGGTCAGGCTGATCCGGAGATCGCAAAATTCTGGACCGACGTACAGACGCAGTCGCCTGAAGAGCGTGCGATGAGCTTTCAGATGCAGTCGAAGCCCGGTCAGAAACGTCGCCCACGCCGCCGCAGGCGGCGTAAGCCACCGCAGGAATCTTGAATGGTCAGCGACGGGAATCGCTGGCTTCCAGCCTACGTTGGCCTGGGCAGCAATTTGCAGGGGCCGGCACGTCAACTTGAAAACACGTTTGAGTTGCTCGACGAAATTTCTGATACCCGACTGATCAGGCGCTCGGCGCTGTATCGTTCGGCTCCTTTCGGCGGAGTTGAGCAGCCGGATTTCGCCAATGCTGTCGCTGCGCTGCTGACGCGTTTGTCGGCACAGACGCTTTTGGGCGAGTTACAGCGAATCGAGACCGAACGCGGTCGCGAGCGCGGTGCTATTCAGTGGGGACCACGAATCCTTGATCTGGACCTGTTGGTCTATTCAAGCCAGACAATTGACACGCCGGGCCTGACGATTCCGCATCCGGGCATCAGCGAGCGAAATTTTGTATTGTTGCCTCTTGTAGATGTGGCGCCGGACCTCAATATTCCCGGCCTGGGGCCGATCAGATCTCTTGAAGTCAGTCTTGGTAACCCCGCGATTTCGCGCATTGGATAAAGGAAACCAGTGACCGTTAGTCAACTCAGGAAGCCCGCCAATACCACGCGCTACATAGCTATCGAGGGACCGATTGGTGTCGGGAAGACCGCCCTGGCCAGACGGCTGGCCGACAGTTTGTCGGCCGACCTGGTGCTTGAGGAGTTTGAAGAAAATCCGTTTCTCGAGCGATTCTATCGTGATGGTCGATCGGCGGCATTGCCCGCACAGATGTTTTTCTTGTTTGCGCGGGCACGACAAATAGAGCAATTGCGACAACCTGATCTGTTTTCAAGTGTTCGGATTTCTGACTATCTTTTCACGCGGGACCGCTTGTTCGCCGAGTTGAATCTGGACAGAGAAGAACTGAAACTCTATGAGCAGATTGCAGATAATCTGGCGGTTGATGCGCCGGTTCCGGATCTCGTCATCTATTTGCAGGCATCGGTCGACGCTATTTCGCAGCGGCTGATTCGCCGCGATGCGCCCACAGATCGATTTGTGGAGCGCAACTATCTCGAGCGCCTGACCGATGCTTATTCCCGGTTTTTTCACAACTATGACGATGGCCCGCTTTTGATCGTCAATGCTTCGCAGATTGACCTGGTCAACAACGACGCAGACTATGAGCAACTTTTTGCACAAATCGAAAGCACAACGGGCGGTCGTCATTTCTTCAATCCCGCGGCCGCCGCGCTTGCCTGATATCTCACGCCTGATACCCTGACAGCCTATGTACACACAACTTGAACAACGCGGTATGTCCGAGCCGCCGGTAAACGTTTCCACTCTTCGAAAAATGAAGCACGAAGGTGAGCCGATCGCGTGCATCACCGCATACGATGCCAGTTATGCAGCGTTAGTCGATACTGCGGGCGCGGACCTGGTCCTGGTGGGCGATTCGCTCGGTATGGTTATTCAGGGGCACGACACAACGGTGCCGGTGACTGTGGATGACATCATTTATCACTCGCGAACTGTCGCACGCGGATTGCGTCGCGCGTTTTTGGTCGCTGATATGCCGTTCATGAGCTACACCAAACCTGGCATAGCGCTCGACAATGCCGTGCGGTTGATGCAGGAAGGCGGCGCCATGATGATCAAGCTGGAAGGCGGTGATGATCAGGTAGAAATTGTCGAGCATCTTGCACGCCACGATATTCCGGTTTGTGCACATCTTGGCTTGAAGCCGCAGTCCGTCCACAAGATTGGTGGTTTCAAGGTGCAGGGCAGGGATCCGGACAAGGCGAAAGAAATGCTAGCGTCCGCGAAGCGCTTGCAGGATGCCGGGGCTGATATCGTTTTGCTCGAGTGTGTGCCGAATGAGGCGGGCAAAATTGTTACCGAAGCTCTGGAGGTTCCTGTGATTGGAATTGGAGCGGGTCCGGATGTCGACGGTCAAATTCTGGTGCTGTACGACATCCTCGATATTACGAAAGGTCGCACGCCAAAATTTGTCAAGAATTTTCAAGCTGGCTGTGACTCTCCGTATCTTGCCGTGCAGTCATTTGTACGTGAAGTAAAAGCAGGCGATTATCCTGCACCTGAACACTGCTTTTCCTGACCTTTTCAACGCGCATTATTCATGATTGTCGTTCACACGAAAAAAGAGCTTGATGAGCAATTGGCAGAGTGGCGTCAACAGGGCGATCACATTGCTTTGGTACCAACGATGGGCAACTTGCATGCCGGACACGTATCGCTGGTCGAATTGGCGCGCGAACACTCGGAGCGAGCCATTGTCAGCATTTTCGTCAATCCTACTCAATTTGGTGAGGGTGAGGATTTTGAGGATTATCCACGTACGCTCGAGCGCGACACAAGACGACTAAAACAGTCGGCGGCCGATCTGATCTTCGCTCCGGATGTTGAAACCATGTATCCGTTTGGCTTAAAAGATGCGACTACTATTTCTGTGCCGAGAATTACGGAAAACTTTTGTGGTGCAAGTCGCCCTGGCCATTTCGATGGCGTAACGTCAGTGGTAGCCCGACTGATTGCCCTCGTACAACCGGACACGGCCTTTTTTGGTCAAAAGGATTACCAACAACAGTTGGTTATTCGACATATGTGTTTGGACCTCAATCTGCCGGTCACGATTATGACGGGCGAAACGGTCCGGGACGAGGACGGTCTCGCGATGAGTTCGCGCAATCAATACCTGACCGATGTCGAACGTGCGAATGCGCCCGTTTTGTTCCGGGTCTTATCAGCGGTTGGTAGCGATCTTCAGAACGGCCGCCGGGATTTTGAAGCGCTTGAAGCAGAGTCGATATCCAAACTGAGCGATGCAGGGTTTGATGTGGACTACTTTTCGATTCGTCGTGCGCAGAATCTGGAAATCCCGGATCGCGATTGCGACGAACTGGTAGTGCTTGCGGCTGCGAACCTGGGGAAGGCGCGCTTGATCGACAATACGGTTGTGACTATCTAATCAGAGACGACATTTCGCCCGGCATGTTTCGCGCGATACAGGGCAGCATCGGCGGCGCGTGTCAGTGAGTCCAGACTTCCCTGTGGGGCCATTTCCGCAATTCCCATCGAAATCTGTACCGGTACCTGAATCAGGGAGTCGCTGCCGTCATTTGAGTTGCCGCTGACTGCTTTGCGAACACGGTCACCGATGACGAGTGCTTGCTTGCGGGTCGTCCCCGGCAGCAAGACCGCGAATTCATCACCACCGTAACGCACCAGCAAGTCCCGGGGACGAAATTGAGTTCGTAAAATTCTGGATACGGTAGACAGTGCCCGGTCTCCTGCGATGTGCCCGAACATATCGTTAAACTGTTTGAAGTTATCGATGTCGATCATCATCATCGAGACAGGCTGTTCTTTCATGAGGCAGCGATCGATTTCCGCCGGAAAGTTCGCCAGCATGGAATGTCGGTTCGAGAGACTGGTCAGTGCATCCGTTGAGGCATGGCGCTCGAATTTCTTGATTTCACCAAAGCTATCGGCGATGACGCGATTATGGCTGCGCACGCGTTCCGAAAGTACCACCAGTAAGTTCTTGGCAAAATCATGTGACGCATCGACCATCTCCCACAAGATCGACTGATGTATTAGCAGCAAGTGCGAATCTTCGGCGCCGATCACAAAAGCCGAGGGGTCACGATCCTCAATAATCGACATCTCACCGACGCAGTCACCGACATCCATTGTTGCCAGTGCGGGTGTGTCTGCCGAGCCGACGTGAATGTTGAGACTGCCCGATAGCACTATAAAGACGTGCTCGTTCCTGACGCCGGGAGAGAGCAACAATTCACCCGTCGCAAGATCACGCCGGTCACAACGCTGCAGAAGGCCGTGAACGTCATCCGGCTGCACGCCCTTGAACAACTCGAGGCTATCGAGCAGTGAGCGTTTATAATCCGAATTTATGGCCAATGACTGCGGCAAAGTCGACTCCCTTATGACCTGAGAGATTGTTACGATTTTTGCGGGGAATAAACATCGACCAGCACACAGATTTGTTCCAAACCCGAATGTGACACAAGTCACTAGTCGTCGTTACAGAGCTCAGCGCGTGATTCTGAAAACTCGGATCTCTCCTCCGCGGACGGCTCCGGATAGCGCAAGCCAATACCCTGCAACGCATCAATAACTAATTCCGCGACACGGGCGCGCATGTACGGTTTATCATCTGCTGGTATGGCGTACCACGGCGCCCAGGGCCGGGAGGTCGCATTCAAGGCCTCCTGATAGGCAAGCATGTAGTCGTCCCAGTAGCGTCTTTCAACAACATCGCCCGGTTCGAACTTCCAGTTCTTTGCCGGATCGTCGAGGCGTGCAAGAAAGCGTCGCTTTTGTTCGTCCCTGGAGACGTTCAACCAGAACTTCAATATTACTGTGCCATTGCGTGCGAGATGCTCTTCCTGCTGGCGAATGGAGATCAATCGCTCGTCCCATATTGTTTCGAGGTTTATCTCGCCCGGCAACTTTTGATGACTCAGGATGCCCGGATGCACACGTACCGCCAAAACCTCTTCATACTGGCTGCGGTTAAAGATGCCGATGCGGCCGCGTTCCGGCAGTCGACAGGTCGTACGCCACAGAAAATCGTGATCGAGTTCAAGACTGGAAGGTTTCTTGAAACTGAATACCTGACAGCCGGACGGGTCGATGCCCTGCATCACTGATCGAATGGTGCTGTCTTTGCCGGCCGCATCCATGGCCTGAAATACCAGCAAGACAGAATGGCAGTCACCCGCGGCAAGAACCCTCTGCAAAGTACTGAGGTTTTCAGTCGCTTTGCGGCGGTGCTTTCCCTTGTGTGCGTGACCATCGGTTTGCGGCACAGTGCTTGCTTTCGAAATGTAGAAGTCGCCGTTGTAAGAAACCAGGTAGGGCGAGTCGGGTGCCTCAAACATAGTCGGTCTCCGTCACTGTTTATTTCCTTTATGTTGTTCGAGTGCCCACTGTACATGTTCGGCGATCACTGGCGAATCATCGAGCTGGCGTGTTTCAAGTGCCGCGATGACTTCAGGCGTTGAATCTGCGTTACCGAGAGCGACTGCAATATTTCGCAGCCAGCGCTGAAATCCGATTCTTCGGATGGCGCTGCCTTCGGTTTTTTCGAGCCAGGTTGTCTCACTCCACAAGAATAATTCTGTGAGCTTTGCTGTATCCAGGCCATGACGAGGTGCGAAATCTGCCTCGCTCGTGGGTTTCGCAAACTTATTCCACGGGCAAAATAACTGGCAGTCATCGCAGCCGTAAATTCGATTGCCAATGTCTTTGCGAAATTTGACCGGAATTGCATCCTTGTTTTCGATCGTCAAATAGGAAATGCAGCGTCTCGCGTCGAGAGAGTAGGGCGCGACGATTGCCTGGGTTGGGCAAATATCGATGCAGGCGGTGCACGTGCCGCAATGGGATGTTTCTGCTACGTCAACGGGCAATGGTAAGTCGGTGTACAACTCGCCCAGAAAAAACCACGACCCGGAGTCCCGATCGATTACGTTGGTGTGTTTGCCGACCCAACCGATGCCGGCCTTTTCAGCCAGTGCTTTTTCGAGTACCGGCGCACTGTCCACGAATACGCGGTAACCGAATTCGCCGATATTCTCTTCAATGCGCCGCGCTAGTGCTCGCAAGCGACCTCTAAGTACTTTGTGATAATCCCGTCCCAGGGCATATCGTGATATGTAGGCACTGGAGCCGTCATCCAGCCTCTGTCTGGCCTCATCCTGCGCTTCGGGCAGGTAGTCCATGCGCACCGAGATCACGCGCAGCGTGCCGGGTACCAGTTCTTCCGGGCGGCTGCGCTTGCGGCCGTGTCGTTCCATGTAGCTCATCGAACCGTGATATTTGGCTCGCAACCAGTCGGTGAGACGGCCCTCGGCCTGACTGAGGTCAATGTCTGCAATACCGGTTTGTTGAAAGCCGAGCTCGCCACACCATGCGATGACTTTGCTCTTGAGCACAGTCATTTCGGTATCGCTGTATTTATGCGCAGGTATCGTCAATGTTTGATCCGTCTGAAGTCACAGTATAATCACGACCATGCAATGCTTACCCGCAAACATTTACTCCGTCGCTTCAGTGCGCGAGATCGACCGCACGGCGATCGAAGATCATGGCATCCCCGGTTACACACTCATGAAACGCGCCGGCGCGGCTGCAGTCCGAGCGGCACGCAGCCATTACCCGGACGCGAAGCGCTGGCAGGTTATTTGCGGTGCAGGCAATAACGGCGGTGACGGTTATGTGGTTGCACGCCTGGCGGCGCATGACGGCATCGTTGTATCCGTCCTGACGCTCGTAGATCCCGATACGTTGGCGGGTGATGCAGCGGCCGCATACGGCGATTTCGCGGCCGAGGGCGGTGTTGTCATGGGGTGGGCTGGTGAACTCGATGCAGAAGCTGATTTATTGGTCGATGCCATGCTGGGCAGCGGGATCGAGCGCGATGTCGGTGGCGAATTCGCGCAAGCGGTAGCTGCTGTCAACGCACATCCCGCGGCTGTTCATGCGATGGATATTGCGACTGGAATCAACGCAGATACGGGCCTTGTTATGGGCTCTGCAGTCGTCGCAGGCCTGACGACGACCTTTGTCGGCCTCAAAGCCGGACTTTTCCTCGGTGATGGCCCGCATCATTGCGGTCAGCTGACATTTGATGACCTTGAGATCGACGAAGATTGTCGATCCGGCGTTGCGGCGACGTTCAAAAGATTGGACGACCATCTCCTGGCCACAGCGCTGCCACCGCGCGGGCGTGGCGCTCATAAGGGCGACTTCGGCCATGTACTGGTCGTCGGCGGTGGCCCGGGAATGCCTGGTGCAGCTCGGCTTTGCGCGGAAGCAGCGCTAAGAAGCGGTGCCGGGCGCGTTAGCGTGGCAACGCACCCTGGCCATGCGACGCTGATTACGACGGCCCGACCCGAACTCATGTCGCACGGCGTGTCCGGCGCCGAGGATCTGGAGGGTTTGCTGGATAAAGTCGACGTCGTGGCTTTTGGGCCGGGTCTGGGGCGCTCGGACTGGGCCCGTGAGCTGTACGGAGTGATGTCCGCGTCCGAATTACCGGCTGTCTGGGATGCAGACGCACTCAATTTGCTCGCAGAATCGCCCGTTTCGGCGGCGAAACGCATTGTTACGCCACATCCGGGCGAGGCGGCGAGCTTACTTTCGACCGCAGCGGCAGACATCCAGCGTGACAGACCCGCTGCACTTAAGAAGCTGGTCGATAAACTCGGTGGAATTGTTGTGCTGAAAGGATCCGGAACCCTGATTTCTTCGGCTTCGGATGTGCCTTTCATCTGCACTTCGGGTAATCCTGGCATGGCGGCGCCGGGAATGGGCGACGTTTTGACCGGCGTTATTGCTGCCCTTCTCGGGCAAGGGTTACCGCCTAATGTAGCGGCGACGGCTGGCGTTGAACTCCACGCCCGGGCGGGGGACGTTGCTGCAAGAGCGGGCGAGCGCGGAATGCTGGCCTCGGACTTGCTTCGCGCGCTGCAGGGTGTGGCGAACCCGTGAAGCGATTTTTGGCTGATGAGGCCGCCACGGTGGTGCTCGCCGAAGCCATTTTCGCCGCGTTGCCGCGTGATTTGGCCGGCTGGACGGTACTGCTAGAAGGCGAGCTGGGTGCCGGGAAGTCGACATTTGCCAGGGCGTTAATCAAAGCCGCCGGTCATCAGGACGCCGTACCGAGCCCGACGTATACACTCGTGGAGCCGTACAAGCTTGCCGCTGGAAATATCTACCACATTGATTTATATAGGGTTTCAGATCCCGATGAGCTTCGCTACCTGGGCTGGAACGAGCTCGACGACGGCATTCGCCTTGTGGAGTGGCCCGACAGAGCACCCGAGCTACTGCAAGACTCGGATCTGGCCGTGCACCTCGAATACGACGGGAATTCAAGAAAAGCCAGCATTCGCGGTCTGAGCGCGCGCGGTTCAGAATTGATTCAGAAGATTAACTAAGTTCGGTATCTTCATAATTTTGAAGCAAAAACTCTTGGTTTTTGCCGTCAGTTTCGTATACTGACCGGACATAATCTATTCGACTGCTGACTGAATGTTCCGATGATGCCAAAGCGACTGACACTGATTTCAATCCTCTTGCTGCTTTGTACCGCAGCTAATGCGGGCTCGACGGTCGAAAAGGTTCGTATATGGTCCGAAAAGAACAAGACGCGCGTGGTTCTGGACCTCAGTCGCAGCGTTGATCACAACATTTTCACGCTGCGAAGCCCGCATCGGCTTGTCATAGATCTCAAAGACAGCCGTCTTGCCACCTCACTGACCAAAATGCCAAAGGGCGCAGGTACGGTCCGCTCGATCCGAAGTGCCGTGCGATCCAATGGTCAGTTGCGTGTCGTTCTGGATCTGACAGAGAGCGTGCGTTCACGAAGTTTCAGGGCCGGGCCAAATTCAGAATACGGAGATCGACTGGTTATTGACCTGGCCCGCGCCGGTAACCTGCAACCCGTTAAGCGCGCTTCTGAGTCGTACAGGCCCGGTCGGGATATCGTCGTCGCGATCGATGCGGGTCATGGTGGCTACGATCCAGGGGCGATTGGGCGTCGCTCGAAAGAAAAGGACATCGTGCTGAGCATCAGCAAGGAGCTGGCGCGTCGCATTGACGCAGAACCTGGCATGACTGCAGTGCTCATCCGCAACCGGGATGTGTTCGTCGATCATCGCGATCGAATCGCGATGGCCCGGAACAAAAAAGCCGACTTGTTTATTTCGGTCCATGCGGATGCGTTTGACGATCCGCGTGCAAATGGTGCGTCTGTCTTCGCGTTGAATTTGAAACGTGCGAGTGATGAGGCGGCGCGTCAATTGGAGCTTCGAGACAAGACAGCCGTTAGCGTTGGTGGGGTTTCGTTGCACGACAAAGATGAAGTCCTGGCCTCTGTATTGTTTGACTTGTCACAAAACGCCGCATTGAGTGCCAGCCTGGATGTTGGCACGAGAGTTAGCCGGGAGATGGGCAAGGTTGCGAAGATGCACAGCAAGGAGATCAAACAAAAATCACTGGGCGTTCTCACGGCTGCGGATATGCCGTCAATTTTGGTCGAGACCGGTTTCATTTCGAACAGGTCAGAGGAAAACAAACTGCGGGATAAGGGTCATCAGCGTCGTCTGGCGAACGCAGTATTAGCGGGCGTTCGCTCCTATTTCTATACAAATCCTCCGTCCGATACGCAGATTGCTATGAATCTACGCCGCGAGCCGTCTCAGCGGGTTCGTCACGTGATCTCGCGCGGCGACACAATTTCCGAGATAGCCGAGCGCTATAATGTGAGTCCGGCGGCGTTACGCAGGGCCAACAAGCTGTCGACCAACAAGATTCGTGTCGGCCAGACGCTGAATATTCCGGTCTTCGCCGGAGGCTAGAGCTCTCTTAGCGAGACATTTGCTCGCAGATTTGAAAAAATGGCCGATTGCCATCACAGTCGCAATCATTGTCACCCGATAATCCGCATGCCCATCCAGCAACTTCCAGATCACCTGATTAATCAGATCGCCGCCGGCGAGGTGGTTGAGCGGCCGGCGTCCGTGGCTAAGGAACTGGTTGAGAACAGTCTGGACGCTGGTGCAGAAACCGTGCAGATCGATGTAGTGGCTGGCGGCCAAAAACTCATGCGTATTCGTGATGACGGTAAGGGTATCGACCAGCAGGAGATCGCGTTGGCGTTATCCCGTCATGCCACCAGCAAGATATCGAGTCTGGACGATCTCGAAGCGGTCGCGTCACTGGGTTTTCGCGGTGAGGCTTTGCCCAGTATTGCATCCGTTGCGCGCCTGACTTTGTGTTCGCGCACGGCAGGCGGTGAATCTGCCTGGCTCGTCGAGGCGGATGGTGGAGATATCAGTGCACCGAAGCCGGCAGCACATCCGCAGGGCACAACAGTCGAAGTTCACGACCTTTTTTACAACACGCCTGCTCGCAGACGATTCCTGCGCACCGAGCGGACGGAGTTTGGCCACATCGAAAAATGGGTTCGTCGATTGGCTTTGTCGCGTCCCGAGATCGGGTTCACACTGACGCACAATCAACGCACGGTTCTGCACGTGCCGGCAGCGAAATCCGGGGAAGCAGAACGGCAACGTGTGGCCAGAATATGTGGTGATGCGTTCGGTGAGCAATGTGTTCACGTCGAGCGCGAAACGGAAGGCATCGCGCTGTCCGGATGGATTGGCCTGCCAACGTTTAACCGCAGCCAGCCGGATATGCAGTACTGGTTCGTAAACGGTCGGAGCGTGACGGACAAAACTTTGGCGCACGCTGTACGCCATGCGTATCGCGATGTCTTGTTCCACGGTCGGTATCCGGCCTATGTATTGAATCTGACCATGGATCCTGCAGGTGTTGATGCCAACGCGCATCCGGCCAAACACGAGGTGCGTTTTCGGGATGGTCGCCGCATTCACGGTGTCGTAACTCAGTCGATCGATGTTGCCTTGAAAAACACGCGGCCGGGCGGTTACAACGTGGCACCGATTCCGATGACCCGTGAATCTGTGTTCAATCAGGGCTCCATGCCATTACAGTCCCGGCCGTCAGCGGCTGGTGTGAGGGAAACTCTGGCGGCGTATCGTTCCATGGCGACGGCGCCATCGCTTGCTGACGTAGCGGAGAACGCGACAGAAGTGCCACCCCTTGGTTTTGCTGTCGCTCAACTGGCGGGCGTGTACATATTGGCGGAGAACAAAGACGGACTCGTTATCGTTGATATGCACGCTGCTCACGAGCGCATTACCTACGAAAAACTGAAGAAAGGATTTGACGATCGCAATCTCGTCCGCCAGCCATTACTGGTGCCGGAGTCAATTTCTGTTGCCGAAAGTGAGGCGAATCTGATTGAGGAATCCGGCGAGACGCTGGCTGGTCTCGGACTGGTGGTTGATCGCGCGGGCCCGAGCAGCGTCACCGTGCGTGAACTTCCCGCGTTGTTGAAAAACTCCGATGTTGAGTCATTGTTGCGCGATGTGCTTGCCGATTTGTCCGAGGCCGGGCAGAGCAGTCGTATCGAAGATGCGGGTGATGACTATTTAGCGACGATGGCTTGTCACCACTCGGTTCGTGCGAATCGATTATTAACGATGGAGGAGATGAACGCATTGTTGCGTGAGATGGAAGACACGGAACATGCCGATCAATGCAATCACGGTCGTCCGACGTGGACGACCATAACAATGTCAGAACTCGACCGTCTTTTCCTGCGTGGTCGTTGAGAGAAGTCGATGACCGCTCGAGCCGTTTTGCTGATGGGGCCAACAGCGTCAGGTAAGACCGATCTTGCCATCAGTCTGTGCAAGCGCTTTGCGTGCGACATCATCAGCGTTGATTCTGCGCTGGTGTATCGAGGCATGAATATTGGCACGGCCAAACCAGACGCTGAGACGTTGCGGCGCGCACCTCACCAGTTGATCGATATTCGCGACCCTGAGGACAGCTATTCAGCGGGTGACTTCGTACGTGACGCGCGTGCTGCCATCTCCAGGAGTGCCGAAAACGGACGAATTCCCCTGCTGGTTGGCGGGACGATGATGTATTTTCGGGCGCTCACCGAAGGCATCGCGAACCTGCCGACTGCAGATCGTCGCGTTCGGGATCAAATCGACCGGGAAGCCGGTGACAGGGGCTGGCCGGGAATGCATGCCGAGCTCCAGGAGATAGATCCTGAGGTCGCGGCGAGACTGAGCCCCAATGACAGTCAACGTATTCAACGTGCACTGGAGGTTTTTCGTATTAGCGGCCGGCCGCTTGGCCATTGGCAGCGCGAAGCTGTTGCCGATAACGACGATGTCGACTTCATAAAGATCGCACTGCAGATCGAGCCGCGTGAAGTATTGCATGCCCGGATCGAGAAACGACTGGATCGGATGCTCGATAGCGGGTTTGAGGACGAGATGCGTACACTTCGGGAGCGCCCAAATCTGGACAAGGACTGCTCCTCGATGCGTTCAGTCGGGTACCGGCAATTCTGGACCTATCTTGATGGTGACTATTCGAGACAGGAGGCCAGGAACCGGACGCTTTTTGCCACGCGTCAGCTCGCGAAACGGCAATTGACCTGGCTCCGGTCAGAAAAATCACTGTTTTGTGTCGATCCACTTGAAGCCCGCGCCATTGACACCATATCGGCACATCTGGCGGGAAAACCGGGCTGAATTCCGGCGTGCATGACGAACTTCCTGTGATAGACTTTTCGATCGCTTGGGCTGAGTTTCGCGGCAGGCAACCGGCGCCACCGGAACGCGAAGATCATCAACAAAAAATCAAAAATAAGGAGACCCCGTAATGGCTAAAGGGCAGACGCTTCAGGATCCGTTCCTGAATATCTTACGCAAGGAAAAGGTCCCGGTTTCCATCTACCTGGTGAACGGCATTAAGTTGCAGGGACAGGTGGATTCATTCGACCAATTCGTGGTTTTGCTCAAAAACAGTGTTAACCAGATGGTATACAAACATGCGATATCGACGGTCGTGCCGTCGCGCAATGTTCGTCTTCCCATGCCGGACGACGAATCTGGAGACGACGACGAGTAACTACAACGTGACGCTACCCCGGCAGGGGGTGGTGTTTGTTTGAACGGCCGCAAAGTGGCGAACGTGCAGTACTCGTCCACGCGAGTCCCGACGGGATACCCGAAGAGTCCGAACGCGAGGAGTTTGCCGAGCTGGCGATCTCGGCGGGCGCCGTCGTGGCAGCAGAGCTGATCGCTTCGCGAAAAAAACCCGATCCGCGATACTTCATTGGTAAAGGCAAGCTTGACGAGCTTAAAACACTCATCCGGCAAAACGACGCCGAGCTGGTGATTTCCTGTGCGTCCTTGAGTCCCAGTCAGGAACGCAATCTCGAGCGCGAGTTAAGATGCCGCGTGCTGGATCGTGCGGGTCTGATTCTCGATATCTTCGCGCAACGGGCACGTAGTTTTGAGGGAAAATTACAGGTTGAACTCGCGCAACTGCGACACCTCTCGACGCGACTGGTCCGTGGCTGGACTCACCTTGAACGACAGAAAGGTGGTATCGGCTTGCGCGGTCCCGGTGAGACGCAGCTCGAAACGGACAGGCGTCTTGTCGGAAACCGTATCCGGCAGCTGAATGAAAGGCTCAAGACAGTAGACACACGTCGCTCGATGAATCGCCGCAACCGAATGAAGGCTGAAATCCCGACGGTCGCACTGGTTGGCTACACGAACGCCGGAAAATCGACGCTGTTCAACGCGTTGACTGACGCCGGCGTGTACGTCAAAGATCAGCTATTCGCGACACTGGATCCCACGGTTCGTCGCCTCGATCTGCCCGAGGGCGAGCATGTGGTACTGGCCGATACTGTCGGATTCGTGCGGGATTTACCGCATGAGCTGGTGGCGGCCTTCAAGTCAACCCTTCAGGAAGCGCGTGAGGCGGACCTCATACTGCACCTGATCGACGCGAGTGACCCGAATCGCTGGCAACGGGTCCGGCAGGTCAACGCGGTGTTGAAACAGCTGGAGGCTGATCAGGTACCACAGATTCGGGTGTACAATAAGATCGACAAGCTGGATCGTAAGCCACGGATGACGAATAATCGCCAGGGAAAGGGGCGGGCAGTCTGGCTGTCAGCAATAACAGGCGAAGGCCTGCCGATGCTGAAAGAAGCCGTAGCAAATCGCCTGCAGCAAAAGACGACGCATCGTACAATCCACTTGCAACCGGACCAGGGACGGCAACGCGCCAAACTATTTGAGCTTGGGGCGGTCCTTAATGAAGAGGTATCGGAAGACGGCAGCTGGACACTGGAATTGGGAATAGCGGAAAAAGACTTGCGGCGATTTCTAAAGCGTGAAAATCTTCAAATCGAACAGGTAACAGATCAATCGGAGCCGGCGCTGAAAGAGGCGACGGCGATAACTGCAACAAACGAGTAAAAGCAAAGACATTATGGCTAACAATGACTCAGGCAATGGCCACGACCCGTGGAAACGGGACGATGGCGAGCCAAACGACCTAGATCAAATCGTACAGGACTGGCAAAATCGCTTTGGCAAGATACTTGGCGGCGGCGCTCCCGGCGGTGGCGGTGGTTTCGCGTTAATTATCATGCTGCTGATTGCCTGGGGTTTGACCGGTTTTTATCGG
The DNA here is from genome assembly GCA_021773095.1 of Woeseiaceae bacterium. Lineage (GTDB taxonomy): Bacteria > Pseudomonadota > Gammaproteobacteria > Steroidobacterales > Woeseiaceae > UBA1847. The sequence continues at coordinate 176,724 of JAJFKR010000006.1, forward strand.
GTGGACGAAGCAGACCGTGGCGTCGTGCAGCGATTCGGGGCGTATGTCGAACCGGTGACGATGCCTGGCCTGCGCTGGCATCTGCCGTTTCCAATCGAGACAGTCGACGTCGTGAATATCCAGGAAGTAAATGATTATAACTTCAGCACCGAGATGCTGACCGGCGATGAGCAGTACGTATTTATAGATATCGTCGTGCAGTATCGACGTACGGACCCGGTCAAATTCAGCTTCGAGGTCGCAGGACCGGAAATTACGCTGAACGACCTGACTGAAAGTGAACTGCGCGGCGTTGTGGGTACCAGCACGCTGACAGAACTAATCGGCGAACGCCGTCAGCAAATTCCCGACCGGACGATGCTGGAACTGCAGGAGACCCTGGACGCTTATGGCGCCGGGCTGAGCGTGACGTCGATTAATCTGAATGTTGTCGATTACCCGAAATCAGTGCAGGAAGCCGTCGATGATACGCAGAAAGCACGTAATGACAGGGATCGCGTTGAATTGACAGCGAACACCTATCGGAACGACATCATCCCGCGCGCGCGCGGTCAGGCGCAACGTGTGTTGCAGGATGCCGAAGCCTACCGTGATCGGTTGATCGCGGATGCCGAAGGTGAAGCGGCTCGTTTCGAGGCCTTACTGGCCGAGTACCAAAAGGCGCCCAAAGTAACGCGCGACCGTTTGTATATCGAGGCGATCGAGGAAGTTTACGGTCGTTCGAAAAAGGTCATACTCGACTCTGAAGGTAGCGGAAACCTGCTGTATCTGCCCATTGATCAGTTAATCAAGCAATCCGGCTCCTCGTCGGACGATGACTCAACGTCGCGCTCGTCCAATCCGAATCTTTCGCCGATCGACGCAAATTCTGATGGCAGGTCGAGTACCAGTCGTGACCGGAGGACACGAGAATGAATAATTCAAGATTTTCAATCGTTGTAATCGTGGGCCTCATTCTGGTCGTAATTGGTTTGTCGGCGTTTACCGTGGGTGAGCGAGAACTCGCCATCAAGCTGCAAGTGGGTAAAGTAGTGGAAGCGGAATACGAGCCCGGGCTGCACTTCAAGATACCGGTGTATCAGACGGTTCGAAAATTTCCGAGTCAAATACTGAAGATTGACGATGCGCCACAGCGCGTCTTCACGCTCGAGCGTACGGCGATGACGGTCGATTATTTCGTCAAATGGCGCATTGTTGATGAAGTGCCATTCTATACGTCGACCGGTGGTTCCCAGGAAGTCGCGATGGATCGACTGCGGGAAATCATCAAGAACTCGATTGTGACCGAGTTCGGCAGGCGTACTATCGTCGAAGCTATTTCCGTCGAGCGCGTCGAATTGATGCAAGACATGCTTGAGGACGCGGCCGAGACCGCGCAAGGGCTGGGTATTCAGGTCGTCGATTTTCGGGTGAAACAGGTCGAATTCGTTTCGGAAGTTCGAAATTCGGTCTATAACCAGATGCGTGAGGAGCGTGCCCGGGTTGCCGCTGAAACACGTGCCGAAGGCGAAGAGGTCGCGGAACTGATCCGATCAACGGCCGACAAGGATCGAACAATCCTGCTGGCCAATGCGTATCGCGATGGGCAAATCATTCGCGGTGCGGGTGATGCTCGCGCGGCGGAAATCTACGCAAGTGCCTACACCAAGGATGCTGAATTCTACGCGTTTTATCGGAGCATCAGCGCCTATAAGAACTCGATGGGCAAGTCGGGTGACTTGATGGTACTGGATCCGAATAATGAGTTCTTTCGTTACCTGAATCAGTCGAGCGGAAAGCAATAGCCAGCGAGATATTTACGGCGCTGGCCCTCGTCCTCATCATCGAGGGCATGTTGCCGTTTATATCGCCGCGAAAGTATCGTGAGCTGGTGGCAGAGATTACACAACTGGGAGACAATCACATTCGGACAATCGGTCTGGTCGTGATGATCGTCGGATTAGTGACCTTGTTCCTGATCCGCGGATAGAGAGCAGAGATACCATGGGAAAAAACGTAGTTGTCATCGGCACCCAGTGGGGCGACGAAGGCAAAGGAAAGATTGTGGACCTGTTGACCGAACGTGCAACGGCTGTTGCGCGTTTTCAAGGTGGTCACAATGCTGGCCATACACTGGTTATCGAGGGCGAGAAAACGGTCCTGCATCTCATCCCGTCGGGTATTCTTCGCGATGGCGTTAGCTGTCTGATCGGCAACGGCGTCGTCCTCGCACTGGACGCCCTGGTAACCGAAGCGAATGCGCTGATTGAGAGCGGAGTGCCCGTCTACGATCGTCTCAAGTTAAGCCCTGGTTGCCCGTTGATATTGCCGTCGCACGTTGCGCTGGATGCAGCGCGCGAAAAAGCACGCGGATCAGGCGCGATTGGCACCACGGGTCGCGGCATCGGGCCAGCGTACGAAGACAAAGTGTCACGCCGAGCATTAAAGGTTTCAGATTTATTCGTTCGAGAAACGTTCGCGTCAAAACTGGGCGAGATTCTCGACTATCACAACTTTCTGTTGAAGAGCTACTACGGCGCGGAGCCGGTCGATTTTGCGAAAACGCTCGACGAGGCGCTGGGTTACGCGGAAATCGTTTCGCCGATTACAGCGGACATTACGCAGATTCTTCAGGACCTCGCTGAGTCGGACAAGAGCATTTTGTTCGAAGGCGCACAGGGCAGCTTCCTGGACATCGATCACGGTACGTATCCGTTCGTCACCTCATCCAATACGGTCGCAGCAGCTGCGAGCACGGGTACGGGTATCGGACCGAGAAACCTCGATTACATATTGGGCATCGTAAAGGCCTACACAACGCGTGTCGGTGCCGGGCCGTTCCCCACCGAGTTGTTCGACGACGATGGTGCACAACTTGCGAGAGTCGGTGCCGAGTTCGGTGCAACGACGGGCAGACCTCGGCGTTGTGGCTGGTTTGATGCCGTGGCATTGCGTCGCTCGATCATCAATAGCAGCGTGTCAGGCTTGTGCGTGACGAAGCTGGATGTGCTCGATGAGTTCGAGTCCATTCAGATTTGTGTCGGCTACGAGATTGACGGAGAGGCGATCGCAGGACTACCGGTGGTAGTGGACCGATTCGCCGAGTGCAAACCGGTCTATGAAGAATGGCCAGGCTGGCAGTCGTCAACTGTCGGCATTACGAATCACGAAGACCTGCCGCAAAAAGCGCGCGACTACCTTGCACGTATCGAAGAACTTGCTGGCGTTCCCGTCGATATTATTTCGACAGGTCCGGATCGCGAGCAAACGATTATTAAAACGCACCCTTTCGGCTAAGGCCCACGAAGCCCAGCAGGCCGAAAAGAACCCACAAATCGAGTGCGCCGCTCCCACCGCCACCACCACTGCCGGGGCGTGCCGCCACAGTGACGTTGACGGTCGATGTATCGCTGAGGCCACCGGGATCGGAAACGGCCAGTTCAAATCGTAATACCGTGTCGGAATTTACGCTTGGAGCCGTAAACTGTGCTGTCGACGTGTTAGTGTTGGTCAAGGCAACCGACGCGCCAAGCGTTTGTGACCAGGCGTAAGACAACGTGTCTCCATCGGGATCGTTTGATCCGTCGCCGTTCAGCGTGACTGATACTCCACCAGCGACGGATTGATTGGTGCCGGCTATAGAATTGGGCGCGCGATTTGTACCAACACCGTCGAGGATTGTTACACGTAGGCTCGACTTCACGCCGACACTGCCACCGCTTGCATTGCTGAGAGCGATGTCAAAAAACTCGCTGGGTTCGCTGCTGCCATCGTCCGTGATCGAGTACTCGATCCACTTCGGATTTGCGTCTCCATCCGCCCAGGTCAACGACCCGGTGGCCATGCCGGCGTAATCCGAGCCGCCAGTTGCGCTGCCTGCGACGACATCAAAGTCAACGGACAGCGTACCGTTTGCACTTCCAGCGCGCTGGACGACAACAACTGCCGTACCAAAACCGCGCTCGGCAATGGATATGTCTGCAGTAGAGAACTCAACAATCGCTGTGTCGCCCGGATCGCTGATGTAAGCACTGGCAATGCTGGGAGATGAGAGCGTCGTTCCGCCTGTTGGTGATATGAGCTTGATCAATACGCGCTCAAGTCCCTCGACAGTGCCATCATTCGTCAGTCCAAGGTTAATGGTTCGGTCGCTGCTATCGCCAGCGGGCCAGTTCAGCACACCGCTGGTTGCAGTGACATCCGCGACGCTTGCAGTTGCGCCGATCAACTCCCAGCGAACGCTTGCAACACCCTGCGATCCGCCGGACCGATTAACGACGAGATTGACCGATTGAGTTTCATCGGCGCCGAATGCAGCGGCGGAAAAGGACAGGGTTCCCTGCGCTACGTTTCGCGTATTGTCGGCGACCATGTAAAAGCCGCTGTCAATGTCGCTTAAGCCGATATTGCCGCTTGGCAGGTACGGGTATACGCCCCAGTTGCCGGGAAAACCGGTAACGTCTGACGTCGGATAGGTGTCAAAGCGGCCAACGGATACCGGGTTCGCCGCGTCACTAATATCCAAAACCGTCAAACCGCGCGTGTAGTTCGACATGTAATAGCGGTTGCCGCGAGAGAATCCGTTATGGTCAATGGCGTTGGTCGGGCCAGTCCACGATCCGACGGGTGTCGGCGATGTCAGGTCTGAGATCGAGAAAACGCGCAGTGTCGTCGCAAGTCCCCGGTCCCGTTCGTCGAGCTCGTCCTGAACGAATACAAACTGCTGATCCTCGGATGGCCAGCCAGAATGCGTGTACCCCGAATTATTGTAAGGGGTCTGGCTGAGCCGAACGGGCGTACTCGGAACAGTGACGTCCCAGATATCAACGGTCGATTCGTTGAAATCAAACAATACATTGCAGTGGTCTAGGGCACCAGCATTCACGCATTGCGTATCCTTGCGCGAGTCGGTTACGACCATGGATGCGCCGTCATGCATATATAGTCGGTTATTGACGGGCTGATCGGGCGGAGTCATCGGTGCGGTGATAAAAACAGGCGACGCCGGATTTGCCAGCGAATAAGCACGGTATCGCCCGTCGCTGATATTTGATCCCGCGAGTATCAATATCGGCGACTCGCCGGTGACAGACAGTCCTGTACTAAAATCAGTGTCCACCAGATAGACGTTGTGCGCTTCAGTGAAATCGCTGGCGTAATTGATCTTCGCTATGCTGTGCGGCAATTGACTCAAATCGATGATGAACAATCCGTCAGTCGCGTTATCCGCGGTGACGTAGGCATACGCATTCCAGCGATCGTCCGCTGCATTCCAGAATTGGTGAACCTTTATGTCGCGCCACGTTGTTGATTGCCCATCGATAAAGCCAACTTCACGCGGATTTTCGGCGTCCGTTACGTCGTAAACGGCAATGCCGGAACTGTATCCAACGATCGCGTATTCCCGATGTGAATTCAGGTCCAGAAGTCCCCAAATATCGGCACCTCTTGCGGCGGGGGTTCTATCCACGATGTGTGCGAGCAGATCAACGTTGCTACAGGGAAAGTTACCGGCAAATCCAGCCACACAAGCCGTTGCCGGAGCACTCGCCTGCGCGTCAAGGTGTGACTGAACCGCTGCCTGATTCATACCCTTCGAATCTGTTATAACCCGAAACCCCCTGGCCTCAAGATCCGCAGCAAACTCATGCGGTACGCCGACCAGAGTTGATTTTATTCCAGCGGCATAGCTGCCACGTACATCGATGGCATTGCTTAACAGATAAATTACATCGGAAATATCGGTTAATTCGTAGGAACCGTCACCAACACGAATCCGACCATTCTTGCCAACCTGGCGTAATGCATATTCGATCGTTCGGCATGGTGCGATTGCTGACTGGCAGGTCCCGGCATCGTGCCCGGTTGCGACGACAAAAAGCGGTGGCTCTGGAGTGTCGGCGAGTACGGTATTGTTGATTGACAATACGGCCAGCGCCGTCATGACGGTTAAGAGAAAACGTGTCATACGGGGAACCAGTTTCATCGAGAAGTCCCTATAATAGCAGTTCATGCCGATCGACAACTGACGCTAATCGACATTTTGTGAAATCAAAACCTTTGACAATAAGAGCAGGCAAAGGTGCCCTGAGATACGTCCGAAAGCACGGCTTTGACGTCGCTTCCATCGGGACGATTGCCGGAGCGTCCGGTGGTGCCAAATGGCTGGTGCTCAGCCAGCTGGACCGGGCCATTCTCTCGAATCTCGTGCCGAAACTTCAAGGCCCCGTACATTTGCTGGGGACGTCGATCGGATCCTGGCGATTTGCGTGTTATGCACAAAAAGACCCAATCGCTGCGATTGGGCGCTTCGAAGCGGCGTACCTTGAGCAAACCTACAGCGAGCGTCCGGATATTCACGAGATCACGGCGAGGAGCCGGGAGATCATTCGCTTTGTACTGGGCGACCAGGGTGTCGATGAAATCCTGAATCACCCGGTATTTCGTACTCATGTAATGGCCGTTCGCAGCCGGCACATACTGGCGACGGAGTCGCGCTGGTTACTGGGCCTCGGGCTAGTGGCTGCTGCCAGTTTGAATCTGGTCAGCCGTCAGACACTGGGCTTGTTCTTCGAGCGGGCATTGTTTTATGACGCTCGAGACCTGCCGCCGTTCTTCGATTTGACCGGTTTCCCACTGCAGCAAATTCCGCTCAGTCCCGATAATATCGAAGACGCAGTGGTTGCAACCGGATCCATTCCGCTTGTGCTGACGGGTGTTCGTGATATCAATGGCGCCGCACCCGGTGTTTACCGGGACGGCGGCGTAATCGATTATCATCACGATTTACCGCACAGTTCGGAGGAGCGACTGACGCTTTACCCGCATTTCTATGACCGCATTGTGCCAGGCTGGTTTGACAAGAAGCTCGGTTGGCGACGTCCACGTCCGGAACACGTTGACCGGACCATTTTGATCAGTCCGTCGGCCGAATTCGTATCGCGCCTGCCGAATGCAAAGATCCCGGACCGAACGGATTTCATCAACTACACAGAAGCAGAGCGAGTCGCAGCCTGGCGGGCCTGTACCCGGGCTTGCGAGGAGCTTGCCGACGACTTCAACGAAATCCTGGAAAAAGACCAGCTTGCAGCACGATTGCAGGTGCTGTGATAGGCTGATCGCCGAAAAAAATAAGACCAAATAACAAGAAGGAAACCCAACATGAGCGATACCACTACCGGTCGCCCGTATCCTGAACTTACCTGGATCGCGTTGATCGTCGGCTGGTTTATCGGTGTGATACTCGCCGGTTCCATCGGCTACGCATCCTTGGTACTCGGTTTTTCGATCGAGGGCTCTGAGCTTGCCGCGATTCTCGGCTTCGGTATCCTGCGCGGATTGCTGCGGCGAAAAAGCATTATCGAAAACAATATTGTGCAGACCATCGCGAGTGGTGTGAATGGTGCGGCATCGGGAATGATGTTTTCCGTGCCGGCGATTTTTCTGCTGGGTTTTGGTGATCAATTCGATCCGGTGGTACTGACGTTCGGTTGTATAGCCGGCGCCTACCTCGGTATCGCTTTTATTATTCCGCTGCGCAAGCACATGATCGACTACGAGCGACTCACTTATCCAGGTGGTGTTGCCGTGGCGACGATTCTGAAATCGCCCGGTGCAGGTGTTCGCAAAGCAATCGTCTTGCTGATGGCCGCAGCGGTTGCCGCGGGTACTCATGTCCTGACAATAAAGACGGGTGTCGACAACTGGAATATCGGCGCAATTTTCAACTTGCCCGAGTATATGAATGGCATCTGGTACCTGTCCCTGATGACTATCGGTGTTGGTTTCATCGCAGGACGAGGCGGTGTTGCGTTCATCATTGGCGGGTTTGTCGCCTACTGGTTTATATCGCCAATGCTCGCCGCGACGGGCAGTTTTCCGACAGATGCCAGCGGCGAGATTATTAATACGCCGGGCCCGTTACGCTTGTTGCTCTATCGGCCGCTCGGTATTGGCATGCTGATCGGCGGTGCGATCATGGGCGTGATTCTTGCGTTTCCATTGATCAAGACCGCGGTCACCTCGATGCAAAAAGCTTCAAAGGTTGCGTCGTCTGTATCGAGCGACGAAATGCCGATTAAGCTGCTGTACTTCGCCATCATTGGCGCCGTTGTCCTGCTCACCTACATGGCGGTAACCTCTGTTGAGACGGTCGGTTTTGTGCGCGGTATCGGGATGGCGCTGGTGGGTACGCTCTGGATCTGGATGTCGGGCATCATTCTGTCCGAGGCGATCGGTCGTACCAATTGGTCGCCGCTATCCGGCATGACGCTGGTCGGTATTACGCTGTTGATCATCGTCACCTATGGCACGGGCATGGATCGCGGTGATTCAATTATCGCAGCGGTCATGGTGGGAGCCGCGACTTGTGTGGCCATGTCACAGGCGACCGACCTGATGCTGGACCTCAAGACAGGTTACCTGGTGGGTGCTACGCCGCGGATGCAGCAGATCGGGCAATTTGCCGGTGCCTGGCTTGGCCCCATCGTCGTTATTCTTGTTATTTTCGTCCTGCATAACGCTGAAGGTTACGGTCTCGGCAGCGACAAGTTGCCGGCACCGCAGGCGCAGGCGCTGGCCAGTACTATTGACGGCATTATGGGTGGCGATGTCCCGACGCAGAAATACGCAGCCGGTGCCATGCTGGGCGGTATTCTCTCGGCTTTAATGGGTGGTCTCGGCATTACCGTGGGTCTGGGTTTTTACCTGCCATTTAATATTGTGCTGACCTACTCACTGGGCACGTTGGCAAGAGAGGTAGCAAATCGCGTCAAGGGTAATACCTGGAGCGAGGAGGTGGGCATTCCAATTGCCGCCGGCCTGATTGTCGGCGAGGCGCTGGTTGGCGTCGGCAATGCTGCTGTTATTGTTCTCACCTCGTAACTAAGGAGTAAAACGATGAAAAATCTTGGATACTTTTTGGTTGTGGCCGGGTTTTTGGGCGGCGCATATGCGACTTCGCTGGACGTACAGAATGTTAACTGGACGTTGTTTGCCGTGACTGCGGCAGCAGGGATTATCGGCCTGATCATTTACAAGCAGCAAGTGGCTGCAATGGCGCGTTCCGAGACGGTACTCGAAACCAATCGCGTCGAACTTCGTGAGTCGATTGCAAACGTTGTTGAAGACCTCCGCGCAATTAATGAAGGTAAACTAACGCGCGGTGCGGTATTACGTGATCGAATTGACCTGAAACTTCGTGAGGATCTGCGACGATTTGCCGACGCTCGTGAAAGCATGGTGCACTTGTTCGGTTTGCAGACCTATGCAGACATCATGAGCAACTTTGCAGCAGGCGAACGTTACATCAATCGTGTGTGGTCCGCATCGGCAGACGGCTACGATGAAGAGGCGGATTCCTATTTGACAAAGGCCGCCGAACAATTCGATGAGGCTAAAAAGCAGCTATTGAAGGCAGCAGACAGTATTGCCCAGAGCCCGACCTAGCCACTGGCGCAGCGCGACGTTAACTCCCGATGCAATGCATCGACATCCTCATTCATGAGGTGGTCGGTGTTGTCGCCCCAGCCGCTAAGCATGGCAATCGTCCGTTCGTTGACCAGCAGATGCTCATTATTGGGTTGTTCGTCGACATCCCACCCTGGAACCGCGATGACGGAGCGCACTCTGACTTTGTGGCCGAGCAACTGGCGAAATTCTTTTTGCAGTCGTGCGGTTTTGGCTGTGACGTCGACGATCGACTGATCAGCACTGTTATTCGAATATTCGATTGCGTTATCTCGCAATCTCGCATGCGCTCGTTTGCCGGACCTTCGTGCGATAACGTTGACCGCATGCAGGCCTTGCTGCCCGATAATAACGTGATCAACGATACCCGCGCTTGTTTCAACGTCATGAAAGACGCGACTTCCTCGAGTAGATATTTGTTGCAATTGATGACCAATCGCAACATTCGCATCGCGTACAAATTTCACCTGGTGGCGTGCAAGCGCTATCTTGCCGAGGCGAAATGCTGCATAGCCGGACACCAATAGAAGGAAGCCGAGCTGTAAATAGAGCTGCCAGGATGGGTATCCGGTGAACAGGTGTTTTGCCTGTAAAACGTAGGCGGCGATAAACAACATCACAAAAACCAGCACGCCGCAGAGGTAAGTTGATTGTGAGCACGAGAGACGGTCGAGCTCATCACGAAATCGTTGAGCTGCCTCGTGCATGATTCGGTCGGAGAAACTCGGTGTCGAACTCACCGTTCGGCTGACGACATTCCACATCTTGGCTATCAGCAGGAACGCAATCGTACTCGTTAATGCGACAGTCGCCGCACCGCTGATTGCTTCAAGTTCCATCTGCCAGATTCCGGGTTGAGTTGAATTGATTCGAGCGTAGCTCTGCCAAGTGCCGGACTCTGTGATGCAAGTCACATTGAGATGCCGTGAAGTCGGGCGTAATTCGCGAAATTAAGCTCAGATTCAGTCGGACAGGTGTATGAATGAGCATTATTGATGAAAATGCGAATTGTGGAGTACGTCATGAACAGCAAATCAGGTCTGATCGGGTTGGCACTGGTACTAGCCGGCTTGAGCGGTTGTGCGACGATGAGTGGTGATGAATGCATGACCAGTGACTGGACCGCTATTGGTTACGAAGATGGCGCACGCGGATACGGTACGGATCGCCATGCGAGGTACCGCAAATCCTGTGCGAAGCACGGCGTGACGCCGGATTTTTCAGCCTATATGCAAGGACGTGAACAAGGCCTGGTGGAATATTGTCAACCCAGCCGCGGATTTAACGTGGGTTCGAGCGGTGGTCGTTACAACGGTGTTTGCAGCGTGAATCTGGAAGCCGATTTTCTGGATGCCTACAACGCGGGTTACCATCTCTACACACTCCGTTCGAACGTGAATCGTGCGACTTCGTCCATCAACTCAAAGGAAAATGAGTTGGAGCGCATAGAAGACCAGTTGCTGAAGTATGGAGTGACGCTTGTGGCCGCCGAGACCACAATTCAAGAGCGTGTCTATATTGTCGCGGACATGAAGGATCTCGCCGTACGAACGGGTCGGCTCCAGGCTGAAGTCAGAGAGCTTTACGAGGTGCGATCTCGTTCGCAGGTTGAGCTGGAACACTACCAGGTGGTGCTTGCTGATCTCGGTTATTGACCGCTAGATAACCCGCTACCATTCATGTCGACCGGTATCACGCCGGTCAGTTTTTTCACGCCTCTCTCGCGCGAAGGAACCCGTGCCACCGGTCGCGTTTCCCGGTGCAAATGGACTACGCCGTTCGCTACCCTTGCGACGGTCTTTGTAATGAGCAAATTTACAGTGACATTCCGCGAAATTGCATTCGGCAAGTGGCAACTTTGGCGCAGCGGTCGAAAGAAAGCGGCGACCGGTCAGCGCCTTGGCGGCATCACAGGCGTTGCTGGAATATTTGATGGCGACGGCGTGAAATTCGTCGTCGCCCTTAGAGACACGGCGCGATTCCGCCCTCGTTGTCTCTTTGTTTTGCCGAATACGTACCACAAGCCATGCGATTGTGAGCACCAATAGCGCGCCAAGCATCAGTTCCTGCATTCCAGTCTCCCCAATGACTACTGGACGTCAGTGTTACTTTAGTCACATTTATAGTACTTCGTCTACTACGATCTCGGCAATTCGGGTTGCCATAGTGATTTCAACGGTTTTGGTGATCTCTGTGGACATCATCATATCCGGGATAAATACCTGATCGAACAGCGCTTGAACCGTGTCCGGATCGGAGGTTGCGAGGTTTAGTTCCTTGTTGATCTTTAGACTTAGCTTGTCAAAATTTGCGGACCCAACGCTAGCCCAACCGTCATAGACTGCGGCTTTCACGTGACTCATTCCCGGGTACTGGTAGACTCGTACGCCGTTTTCGATCAATGTGTTGATGGTGACCTTATTGCTGGCATTTAGCGGGCCATGGTTGCCTCGTGATGGAATGATGACCCGAACATCTACGCCACGTCGGCGCGCTTTGGCGAGTTCATAGACAGTCCGGTCATCCGAGAAATAGGCGTTTTCAATCAGAATATAGCTGCTTGCGTTTTGGATCGCCGCGATTTGTGCCTTGTGGATGTCGGAGTCGAAATTTCGCGTTTGCAGTACGCGGACCGGATAACCCTCTTCGTCAGCGTGTTTTTTCCGGCCCTTTATGAAGGCGACGAAGTTCGCGAGATCACCGAATAGGCCGGCACGAGCCCAGGCTTTGTCCGACTCGTACTGAAGTCTGTCGACGACAGGCCCGCGCACTTCCATCATCAGGTCGTGCCAGTCGTAACGATACTCGCGCCCAATGTTCATACCGCCAACGAATGCCAGCTTCTTGTCGATGATGGTTGTTTTTGTGTGATCGCCAGTGAACCAGGGATTCGTGCTGTTTCGAACCTTTACTTCGGAGTCTCGCTGCAGGTACATACGTATGGATAGCGGAACCTTATGCTCAACCGGCATCGTGTCGGAATCGGCATGCATTGCCATCATGTTGCCCAGGCCGTCCAGCATCACTCGTACTCGAATGTCATTGGAACGGTCTCTCAATGAGTTCGCGACCTCGATAGCGTAGTCGTCGTTATCGAAAATATAGGTACGAATATCGATGCTTTTTTCAGCGTTCTCGATCGCGGTAGCCAGTCGGCAAAAGTACTCATCACCGTCTACCAGAAACTCGATTCGTCCAGTGTCACTTCGCGTCCCGGTCGTTTTATCCAATGTATCTTCAAATGCGTTGAGGTCCATCGGCTCGGCGTTCCCGACCTCAGGGATGTCACCATCAAGGGCTGGCATCTGTACGTGGCTGATAGCGACGCGACGCAGCATTCCGCCCGTTGACTTCAAAGCTAGCGAAGCGAGCGAACTGAAATGCGAGACCGGGCGGTTGATCGGGTTTTCGTAAACGGCGCGCGCGGCAACCCAACCGAGGTTTACGCCTTTGGCTGCCATGCGCTTAGCTTTGAAACTGCGGTCAAATGCCGGGTCGATGGTCTGGGGATCTTTCATGCCACCTTGTTGGGGGGCGGACGCGCAACCTGCTGTGATTGCCAGGACGAACACCAGGGTGGCGACTTGGGCTGTGACGAATTGCATGATCTGACTCCGTTTCTGGTCGGCCGCCCTGTGTGGCGACCTCGGAATCAAATCTAGGCGGGATCACTTGTAAGTAACTGATTACAAAGTGACTAATTTCAGATGTTTTCTAATGTTCTCCTGATGATCGTCGAATTGTGGCATAACGTATTGATTGTTATCACTGTCAAATCAGGCGGGAATGGCCGCGACACCAAATAGGGACGGATGAAAATAAACCAGCGCGACAAAAACCGCGGCCGTAATGATGGCCGTGTTGGCATCTTTCGCGTGTGGCACGGACCCTGGTTTTCGCCAGGCGCCGTCGCGTTTATTAAGAAAAATAATTTCCAGCAACGCCCATGCACCCATGCCCCCGAACAAAATGACGGACCGGATATCGCCATTGGTCAGCAAATGGCCAGCGCTCCAGAACAGTACGGCGATCATCTGCGGGTGACGGACGAAACGTTTCAGGTTGGTGGGTCTGCCGGACGCGACGAACAGTAGAATTGCCGTCACCAGCAACAGCGATGGAATGGGACTACCGTACAGCGGTGGCATATAGATCGGCGATGGTGTGGCCGCCTTCCAGCCGAAGACGATGAGCACAAGCGCAATTACGATGTCGAGTGCGAATAATCCCTTGTACAGGCCTTCTCCAAAATTGCGCGCTAATTTATCCCTGGCCTGGGGGGCGGCAGCCGGGAAAAGGTGGGTAATACTCCAAACAACAACACCGGCGATCAACAAGGTCATGGCAAGCCTCCATTCGCGAATAAATTTGCCGTCCAAGTATACCGATTCATGCTAGATTTATGGCTATAAGATCTCTGGAGTTTGCGATGACAGCTGAAGGGAAATTGATGGATATGTTGACCGGTTACGCCGCGTCGCATCAACATCCGTTCAATATTTTCGTCCATATGATTGGCATTCCGACCATCATGCTCGGAATTTTTATTCCGATGACGTGGGTGGGTTTCGAAATTTACGAGTCTCACTTCTATGTCGCGCACATCGTAATAGCAGGAATGTTTCTGTTTTATCTGACTCTTGATGTGATCTTCGCGATCGTTTTCGCCGCTGGCGCTTTTTTGCTGACGATAGCGGCCGAGAAATTGGGTGGCTATCCCGGAAACACCGGTTGGTATATTGCCGGCGCGTGCTTTTTCGGCGGCTACGTCGCTCAATTCATAGGGCATGCTGTCGAAAAATCGATGCCAGTGCTGGTTAAGCACCCGATACAGGCGAATCTTGCAGCGCCTTTTTTCACCGTGGTTGAGCTATTCAAACTCGCTGGGCTGCGCACTCACCTCTTCGACGCGGTTCAGCAGCAAATCGAATCGCAAAGGCAGGCGGTAAGTACGCATTAGCCGGCACTGCTTTCGATTTCGGGATACGCTGGCTTCCATCTCTTTGCTGCAACGCGGCGTTCGATCTCCCCATCATCAAACCGCTCCATAGAGACACCGTCTTTTACGGCCTGTCGCGCGACGGCGATGGCCACGTTGCCACAGACCTCCCACAGTCTTGATATCTCCGGTACCAGCCGGCGCTCACGAACGTCCGCAGAATTCAGACTGGCTGCGAGCGATGTCGCTGATGCGTTGATCATGCCATCCGTAATTTCGCGGGCATTGCTTACCATGGCGCCAAGACCAATGCCCGGGAATACGAATACGTTGTTTGCCTGTCCGATGGTTTGTGAATGTCCCGACAGCGTGACGGGCTCGAACGGACTGCCGGTTGCGATCAGCGCCTTACCGCCGCTCCATTTGAGTACGTCCTCGGGGATGGCTTCACTAATGGAGGTGGGGTTCGACATCGGCAGGATCGTTGGCTGGTCAAGATTTGCCGCCATGGCTTTGACCACCGCTTCATCGAAAGACCCACCCTGTCCGGATGCACCGATCAATGCAGTGGCCTTGTAGCAGGTGATAACCTTTGCAAGGTCTTTCCGACCTGTCCGATCCAGACCCAGGTTCTCTGCCATCGATGCCGGCCAGGCGAATTCCTGTTTATAGCTGTCGAGGTTTTCCCGGTCGTCGCTGACGATGCCACGGCTATCCATGACGAGCACCGCGGCCGTTTGTCCTTGTGCGTCGAGGCCTGAATCACCTAATTGCTGGCGCAGTTGCCGCGCAATACCGAGACCAGCGGCCCCTGCGCCGTAGATAATGATTCGAGTATCCTTGAAACTACTTTTGTTTATCTTGCATGCGCCCTGAATACAGGCGGACGCAACGGCGCCGGTGCCCTGAATATCGTCATTGAACGAGGGTAGTGTGGTTCTGTAGCGATCCAGTATTTTCAGAGCGTTGTCTTTTCGAAAGTCTTCCCATTGAATTACAACGTTGGGGAATACGGCTTTTGCTGCGGCGACAAATTCATCGACGAGATCGTAATACGCTTCGCCGGACAGACGGGGATGTCTGTAACCGAGGTAGAGCGGGTCGTCGAGCAATCCCTGGTTGTTGGTACCCACATCGAGGCTGATCGGTAGTGTTCTTGCCGGGTGAATTCCAGCGCCGACGCAGTACAAGGCCAACTTACCAACGCTGATGGCCATACCACCAGCACCCTGATCGCCAATGCCGAGTATCGCTTCATTGTCAGTGACGACCATTAGTCTTACGTCGTTGAACGGTGCCGCCTTGCGGAGCACATCTTCTATGCGCCCTCTGAAATCCGGTGTAATAAAGAGACCGCGCCCGCGTCTGAAAACGCGAGAGTAGTAACGCGATGCCTCACCGACGGTCGGTGTGTAGACGATCGGCATGGTTTGCTCGAGATGCTCGCTGAGCAGTTTGTAAAACAGGACTTCATTGCGGTCCTGCAGCATTGCAAGCCCAATATTTCGTCCTACGTCATCCCGGTTGTAGAAAATAGACCTGAAAATTCTTTCGGCTTGCTGATCAATATTATTGTATTCGGCTGGCAGCAGTCCTTCGATACCCAGTTTGCGCCGTTCTTCGTGCGTAAACGCGGTGCCCTTGTTATACAAGGGGTAGCGCAACAGATCGGGTCCGCTCTTGTTCACGCAAAGCAAGTCGCCGTCGGGCGTTCGTTTTAGATCAAATTTTTCCACGGCGTCACCTGAGTTGATCAGTCCTGGTAGTTAATCGAAACCACGCGCATCGATTTGGTCTGTCCATTTGTTGTCAAAACGACTTCATCGTCTACATTTCTGGAGAGTAACGCTCTGGCGAGGGGTGAGTCCATGCTGATTGCGGACGTTTTGGCATCCGCCTCATCGGGCCCAACAATACGAAAGGCGCGGACGGCGCCGCTATCGTCACTCACTTCCACGATGGCCCCGAAATAAACAGCGCTACCCTCCGGTGTTTCTCGCACCACGTTCAGGGCAGGCAGGCGTTTTTGCAGGTAGTGAATCCGATGATCCAGACCGCCAAGCTCTTTTTTTCTGTAGATGTATTCAGCATTCTCCGAGCGGTCGCCCTCGGCGGCAGCTTCGGCGAGGGCCTTTACAACAGCACGTCGGCGCAGCCAGATATCGTCCAGCTCCTTTGTCAATGCATCGAAACCAGCCGGTGTAATGTACGGCGATGAACTCGGAGCGGGTGGTCGCCAGCGTCCCATCGGTAGCTACTGCGCCGGTGCCAGGTGTTCGATTAACAAGCCGTGCGCATTGCGCTCGCCGAACCCTTTCCAATCGGTGTCCGGTCTGAGCTGTAAATAGGTAAGGCTCTTCGCGTTTCCTTTCAGCTGGTAGTCAAAAAACGCAGCGGCAAAATGATCCATTATGTTATTCATGCGTACCGAATCCCAAACAGAATCAGTGTAGTGATCAGCACCTGCCTGGTCTTCCCTGTTGAGTATTTCGATCGGTACGGGAATGGGTGCGCCGGCGTTGTGACCAGCGTTGACATAGGTAAGCAAGTATCGATCGCTCTGTGTTGCGCTTTCAAATATGACACGTATGCCGTCTTCGTATCCAGCGGTCGCGTCCGCACTGCCGGCCAGGTAAAAAACAGGCGCCGTCATGCGCTGTAACGCCTCGGGCTTCCACACGCCTGCAGCCATCCCCCAGGGCGCTATCGCGAACCCGGCTTTTATTCTTGAGTCCAGACCCTTGTTGAATTCAGGGTTTGTCGCCGCATGTCGAGTTGCCAGGCCATTGGGCGGTGCAAATTCGCTGGTCGCAACCTTATCGCTGTAGCCGCTTCCAAGATTGATAAGCAATCCGTATCCACCCATTGAGTAGCCAACAATGCCGGTATTCTCAGCATCGACCATGCCGTGTAGAAAACTATCCCCGTCGTCCGACAAAGTAGCCATCTGGTCCAAAATGAATAGCTGGTCCAGCGGCCGGTTGTATAAGGTACTCGCGATCGCCTGCTGGTCAACATAAGTGCTGTCGCGATGATCAATGGCGACGACGACATACCCTTTACTCGCAAGGTTTTCACCCAGGTGACTCATGAGGTAGCGGTTGCCGGGATAACCGTGAGAAATGATAACGAGAGGCAACGCTCCTGAAATTGCCGATGGCGCAGCATTTCTTACGGCTCTGCCGTGCAGGATCGCCGTGACAGCCAGGTTGCGTGTTGTGGTCGTGTAATCGACGCCCGGTTGCTGGCCCTCTTCGAGTTGGGCGGGATACCAGATCTCAACGGTAAGCTTGCGGTCGTAATAGGCAGTGTTACCACCCTGCACGGTGTTGAGAATGTCCGGACGATCCGGATCGGTAAGCTCGAGTGTCCGCACGCCAATATTGTAGTTACCAAAGTGTGCGAGCTCGGGCGCGTCGTGGCGGATAATATCGATGCGATTGCCGTGGGCTGACAATGTGACCGAAATGAAGACGGCCAGGACGCCAAACAGGATTCGTGTCATTGGATAATTCCAGAGTTCTTCGCGTATTGCTCACTCTGCGAGGAAGAAACGATCAAATGTGTGTCATCGAGATCAAAAATAATGTTGGCGTATTCCGGAATAGTCGTTTGGTTTGCGCGGGTAATACGTTCATAAAACTGCATGAACCGAACAATCTGATCGCCGGTCATCAATCCTGCAGAGCGAGAGGCAGAGATCTCAGCCAGTTTTTTCTCCTGTTTCAACCGCCAGCGAAGGACCGAATCGAAATCCGGTGCGTTAATGTAGATCAGGTATTCGAGCCGCTCGAATATCTCCTCATAGTTTGACTTGAGTTGGTCATTGACATAATTGCGCCATGTTCCTTCAGGATCATCGTCGCGCTCCAGGGGGTTTAACGGTTTCTCGAGTTCAGCGTCGGGCTGTGCCTTCGACCCAACACACCATCCCTCAAGAATAATAAGGTCGATCGGACCAACAACGGTCGTCCACCGCGACCGGTCGGCGCGATTATCGGTAGCTTTGTCAAACCGGGGTATTTTTAGTTGATCATTGGAACCCAGTTTTTGTAGACCATCCATATAGTCGGCAAGCATCTCGGTATCATGCGTACCCGGTACTCCGCGGGTCATTAGTAGTGGATGTACGTCAGATGCGAGCACTTTTCGTTGCGCGCGTGTAAGGTAAAAATCGTCTATCGATAATACAGCAACGTTCCAGTTGGACATCGATTCAGTTGCAACACGCAGGAAATCAGCCAACGTTGATTTGCCCGTCCCCTGGGCGCCGTTAACACCGATTAACAACGGGTGACCACCCTTATGTATCTCAGTCAGTCGCTCTGCAAGCGGTAAATAGTAGCGTTCTGCCATGTCTCGAAAACCACCGGGTAGTCGGTGTCTTGACAGAAAGTCAGACATTAGGTTGTCCGCAAACATATCGGGTATCTCGGTCGAACGTACAGATGTCATTGTCGTGCAAATTGTGCAGTTGTGTCGGTCCCTGATAGCATGACGGCCGCATGGCGGCAAATTTCTTTCTGTAGACATTGAACGGTGGTTAGCGTTTCGGCATGAGCTTGAGTAGCAAATCTGTCACGATTCAGAAGTCCGACGAAGGTCCGGATCCGGTCACTTCGAAGTATTTTCGTGCCCACACATTTGAACCGAATTCAGAAGTCGAGCGAGCGATTCTCGGCCTGGTTTTACGGCGCAGCCCATTGACCCAAGCGGAAATTGCCTCTGAAATTGATCGCTCACAACAGACAGTGTCCCGCCTTATTTCCCGCTTGATCGAACGCGGTGCCCTACGGCAGGGTGAGCGCATATCCAGCGGCAAGCGCGGCCAGGTCAGCACCTCCATCGAGATCGTTCCTGAGTATGCGTATTCATTTGGTGTTGCAATTCTTTGGGATGCACTGGCCGTTACGGTTATGGATTTTTCCGGTACGGTAATTGATATCCGAGAAACAGCAATGACCTTAATGACGCACGATAGCGTTGTCGCCGAGCTCAGGTCGATGATTGACGAGTTATCGAAGGAGTGGATAGTTGATGACACTCGTGTATTTGGCGTTGGAGTTGGAATACCTGGAACGTTCCTGCGCGGTAATCGTCGTCAGGTGAATACACCACTAATTCTCGGCGAGTGGGCAAATATGGATATTGAGGCCGTTCTTGAGGACGACCTCGGACTGCCGGTATGGATCGAAAATGACGGTAATGCAGCAGCTATCGGCGAAAGTCTTGTTGGTGTTGGGCGTTGGGCTAAGGACTTTGTCTATCTGTATGTCTCTACCGGGCTTGGTGGCGGCGTTATCTTGGACGGGGAGCTTGTGCGCGGTGAGTATGGCAATGCAGGCGAGGTTGCGCAGCTGTTACCGCCGGGTATATATCCACATCCGAACCTAGAGTTGTTGCGTCAATTGGTCCACAAGCACGGCCAGGAGATAACGACGGTTTCTGAACTCATCGACAAATTTGACGTCAATTGGCCTGGTGTAGATGAGTGGATCGTCCAGGTGCGCGATTCACTTTCGTTAATCGTATCGGCGGCGGCGGCACTTTTGGATCCGCAGGCGATCGTTATCGGTGGCCGCATTCCGAGCAGTCTCGCCGAGAAGACCATTCCACATATCGAGATCTACGATCAAAGACGGCGTTCCGATTCAAGGCCGTTACCCCCTACGGTGGTAGCGGAGGCAGGCGGTGACTCAGCGGCGATCGGCGCGGCCGCATTGACATTAAACAGCTATTTTTTCAGCTAGAGCCACTGCTATTCAAAATCTCACCCGGTTTACTTATATATTGTTGATGTATAAGTAAATAATTCACTCCCATCGTATTCTTCGACTCCCAATAAAGTAACTATATAATCTCGAAATGAGTGAATAGATGGCGAAAATAGGTAAAAAATAGAAAGGTATTGACTTATGGTGGGTATATTGTGATACGGTCGCTGCCATCGTTACTCATGCAAATGTGTATCGATAATCGACAAGTCAGGATCTATCGTCGCAATACCGAGAACAGTGCGACGGTGAGTCATCAGCCACGTTGCGATGGGGGGCCTATCATGCAACTTCGTAAGTCAGCACTATTTTTCGTTTCGGCAGCGGCATTTGTAGCAGTACCTTATGTTGGGTTTGCGCAGAATGCGGATTCCGAAGAGGTTATCGAAGAAATCGTTGTCACCGGTACCGGTGTCGAACGAACGGAATTCGAGACACCACAGACCGTCACCCAGTATTCGGAGGATGAACTCCGGCTGTTCAACTCGTCAAGCCAGGCTGATCTCCTGACGCAGCTTCCGGGCGTTAGCGCAGAAGGTGGTGGTGGCGAAGTTGCCACGAACGTTTTCCATCGAGCATTGCCGTCGGGCGGCCAGTTTTCCTTTACTCCGCTCCTGTACGACGGAATTCCGACATACACGACGTTTGGCCTGAACTCGTCCGCGTTCGATGTTTACTACCGCAACGATTTAGGTATTGAAAGGGCAGAATTCGTTAGTGGCGGTGTTTCCAATCTTTTCGGGCCGGGTTCTGTGGCCGGGATCATCAACTACATCAGCAAGACCGGTGGACCCGAAAATGAAGGAACGATACAGATCGAAGCCGCCGAAGAAGGCCGCTTTCGAGGCGACTACTTTTTCAGTGGTCCGCTCGGTGACGATGACTCCAACACATATTACGCAGTGTCAGGATTTTACCGCTTTGATGAGGGACCCCTGGATTCGGGTTTGGACACGCAGGGTTTTCAACTGCGTGGCAATCTGAAGCGGGAATTCAGTGACGGAAGTGGCTCGATCACATTATATGGCCAGGCTATTGACGACAGCGTGCAGTTCTTCCTGCCATTGCCACTGGACGGCGCTTCGCGCGAGCGCGTGAGTGGCAATGACGGAGCGGAAGTTTTTACGATGAACACAGTAGACGCCATAGGACTGTCGTACGATACGCCCGATGGTCGCTTCACAACACCAATCGCAGACGGTGTTCTCACAAAGGGTTCGTCGATCGCCGCGGTGCTGGATAAGGACTTGACCAGCGAATGGACTTTAAATGCGAAACTCCGATACGCTCAGTATGATCACCAGTTTAATCTCTTCCTGGACGGTGACGGCATTGGGCCGAATACACCGGAGACTCAGGCCGAATATCTCGTGAACCGTGGAGTCGACCCCCTTGCGGCGGCAACCGCACAGTTTAGTTACGCGCAGAGTGGCCAGGCTCTTGCAGGCGGAGACTTGTTGTTCGGTAATAGAACGCTTGATCGCTGGCGTGATGCGAGTGATTTTTCCGCCGAGCTTAGTGTAGGAAGAAATTTGACGGTCGGTAATGCTGAACACCAGTTGACATTTGGGGGGTTCTTCGCAAACTCACAAGCGGATGACCTCAACTTTATAACGACATATCTAGGGGATTTTCGCAACGCACCACTGCTGGTGAATGTCACGTTGGTAGGATTCGAAGAGGACGCAAGCGGAGCCCTCGTCGCTTCCGCGGACCCGAATGCTCAGTTCGCGCTAACCAAAAACGGTCTTGCGAAGACGAATGGCATGACTGGCAACCGTGATCGAAGTGCGCGGCGTACGGCATTCTATGTTGCCGATCAGATCGAGTTCGACAAATGGTCATTCGATGTGGGTGCCCGCGTCGAACGCCTAGATGGTGATGTCAAACAATTCAACATTGCAAATTTTGTGATGGGCACTGATCCGCTCGTTAACAACGACATTGAGCAAGTCGGTTTCACAGACGGCTCGCTTTTGAGCGGTACAGTGAGTACTACTGAATGGGCGTTTTCTGCCGGTGCGCTTTACCGTTTCAGCGATACGCTAAACTTCTTCGCTAACGCATCGACCGGGTACTTTTTTCCGCAAGTACGAAGCGTACCCTTCAACCAAGGGGAGCTGGCTTCGTTCGAGGGCGAAACCATTGATGCGATCGAAGTCGGTGTCAAGTTCAAGACAGAACAATTTGACGGCTACGCGACATTCTTCTACACAACACTCGACGACCGGCGAAATGTCGACTTTGAGAATGACCCGAATAATCCCGGCAGCGTGATAGAAGTGGTTACTACGCAATCAACCGAGGCCGTCGGAATTGAGGCGAGCGGCACCTACCATATAAATGACTTCTGGTCCGTCAATGCGAATGTTACGTTCCGTGATCACGAGTTCACTAAAGCGGAAGGTAATCCAGGCATCGTTGGAAATGAGCTGCGTCGCCAGCCGACCGAAATGTTCAATACAGGCATCTTATTCCATTACAACGCCTTCGATGCGGCTTTATTTCACAACTTCCACGGCGATAATTTCGCGAATGATTCGAATTCTGTGAAGTTGGACTCCTATAGCCTGGTGCGCCTGGAAGCTGGCTATACGGTTGAATTTGATAGTGGTCAAACACTTCGCATTAGCGGAAGTGTATTCAACCTTACCGACGAGCAAGGCATCACTGAGGGTTCACCGCGTCAGGGCAACGCGCAATCCGGTCAACCCAGTCAGTTCTTCGTAGGGCGCCCAATTCTCCCCCGCAGGGCAATGCTTAGAGTTACCTACGACTTCTAGCAACTACGATGAGCAGAAGCGGAGCGCCGAGCGGCGCTCCGCCTTTACTTAACAACCAAGTACCGACATGCGGGGAATAAGGCGATGGGCACGTGCCAGAAATCCGGTGTGGATACACAAGTCGAACATCTGCGGCAATTGTACGGTGACGAATTTGCACCGGATATATTTGCGGCTATAGAGGCCTTGCGCACGAAGTACGGCGACGATTTTCACGAGCCAGGTGCCACTGCACAACTGAGTGAGAAGGACCTGCTTCTCATTACCTACGGTGATACCTTGACGGACCACGGAGTCCCGCCATTACAGGTTCTGCGGCGCTTCTATAGAAAATACCTGCAGGGCGTTTTCGAACTCGTTCATATTCTTCCGTTTCATCCCTATTCGTCTGATGATGGTTTTTCCGTCATCGACTATTTCGAAATCCGTGATGAGCTGGGAAGCTGGGACGATATAGGCAAATTGGCGAAAGATTGCCGGGTGATGGCCGATGCCGTTATCAATCACACGTCGAGCCAGTCGGCCTGGTTCACAAAATTTCTAAAGGGCGACCCCGAGTTTTCCGACTTTTTCGTCGAATGTGACGCGGACGTTGACCTTTCGACCGTTATCCGCCCGCGTACGTCACCCTTGTTAACGCGATTCGAAGACCATGATTCTGGTGAGCGTCACGTATGGACGACGTTTAGTTCCGATCAAGTCGACCTGAATTTCCGAAACCCGCAGGTCTTGGTTGCCGTCATTGATGTGCTGTTTTTCCTCATAGCGAAAGGTGCCCGGCTTTTACGTTTGGACGCCGTGACGTTCTTATGGAAAGAGGCGGGCACGTCGAGCGCAAATTTGCCGGAAACGCACTTGCTCATTAAGATCTTGCGCCATGCGATCTCCGAATTTCGTAGTGACGTTGTTGTTGTAACTGAAACCAACGTTCCGCACAGAGAAAACGTCGCGTATTTTGGTGATGGACACGATGAAGCGCACATGGTGTACAACTTCGCCTTGCCACCATTAACGGCGTACAGCTTTATTGTTGGCGACGGCCGTCGACTCAGTGACTGGGCCAGCCAATTGAATACACCCTCGGACGAGGTTTGTTTTCTGAATTTCTCGGCAAGTCACGATGGCGTTGGTGTGCGGCCCGTTGAGGAAATTCTGACGGAAGATGAGATACAGCAATTGGTCGATGCGACCATCGCCGTGAAGGGACGGGTATCCTCGCGAACGCTTGCCGATGGCAGGGAACATCCCTACGAACTAAATTGCACGTTTCTTGACCTGATTTCCAAAGACAGTGACGACGTCTCTCTCAAAGTTGCGCGGTTCATAGCGGCGCAGGCAATCGTTCTGACAATGCCCGGTGTACCAGCTGTCTACATCCAGTCGTTGCTCGGGACAAGTAATGATCTGCAGCGTGTTGAGCAAACTGGCCGGGCACGCAGTATCAATCGCTCACAACACGAATTTTCGAGTATCGTTTCTAAGCTCTCCGATGACAAAAGCCTTGAAAGCCGGATATTTTCGGCACTCACTCTACTTATCGGCGTGCGCCGTCGGCAATCGGTGTTCAATCCCTACGAGTCATTTCGAGTACTCGATTTGGGGTCTCAGGTATTTGCGTTACAGCGAGGACACACAAGCGACGATGCTACCATCAGTTGCATCGTTAATCTGACTGCGGAGCGTGTGGTCATCAACGTCGATACTGAAATTTCCGGTGCCGATCTATTGTCTGGCGACGTGCTTGAAGCTGGCCAGCATGTGTTGTCACCGTATGCGGTACGTTGGCTGAGAAACGCGGGTCAAGACTAGAAATACTGTCTGGAGTTGTTATGAATAATTTCGATTTTGCAATTGTGATTGGTTACCTGGGACTGCTTCTCGGTCTCGGCTATTTCTTCAAAGAGCAAAACTCGAAGAAGGACTATTTTCTGGGTGGCCGCCAGTTGGGAACGTTTCCGCTCACACTGTCAACGATGGCTACCCAGCTGTCCGCGATCAGTTTCATTTCCGCTCCCGCATTTGTTGGCCTGCGAGAAGGTGGCGGCATGGTCTGGCTGTCGTATGAGTTCGCGGTGCCAATCGCAATGCTGTTTTTGATGGTTTACATACTGCCGGCTTTGTATCGCTCCGGAGTTGTCAGTATTTATGATTTTCTTGAAAGGCGTTTTGGAAAATCCACGCGATTTCTGATTAGCGCAGTTTTCTTGGTCAGCCGCTCGTTTGGCACGGGAATTACCATTTACGCGACGGCATTGGTTCTAAACAGCGTAATGGGCATCGACTTTATGGCCGCAATAGGTGTCATCGGAGTAGTCACTATCATCTATTCACTGCAGGGCGGCATGAAGGCAGTGGTCTATTCCGACACGATTCAGATGATCCTGATTTTCTTCGGTGTCATTACGATTGGCATTTTTGCGATAAATAACATCGGCGGAATTGATGTATTTCTAAGCAACGTTGACGAGGAACGTCTGACTGTATTACGCGCTGGCTCATTCGGGTTTTCCGGCGATGAATGGGGATTGTTGCCTATGATCTTCGGCGGTTTCGTTCTTTACGCATCTTATTATGGTTGTGACCAGACCCAGGCTCAGCGAACGCTGTCCGCCAAGAGTGAAGGGACAGTTCGGCGTATCCTGTTGATGAACGGTCTGGCAAGATTTCCCATTGTATTAATGTATTGCACGACAGGCCTGATTCTTGGCACATTTGTTACGTTAACGCCCGATTTTATGGCCCAAATCGATCCTGCGCGGCCGGATATGCTGGTGCCACTGTTCATCGTCAACTATCTTCCGCACGGCATCATCGGCATCCTTGTTGTTGCATTGCTCGCTGCGGCAATGTCATCACTGAGTTCGGTCGTTAACTCCTTGTCGGCCGTCAGTATTGAGGATTATCTGAGGCTCACAGGAAAATCGCTTGATCCGAAGCGCTACGTGTTTTGGTCACGAGTATCAGTGTTTTTCTGGGGACTTGTTATCGTCATCGCCTCAATATAC
Source organism: Woeseiaceae bacterium (assembly GCA_021773095.1). Taxonomy (GTDB): domain Bacteria; phylum Pseudomonadota; class Gammaproteobacteria; order Steroidobacterales; family Woeseiaceae; genus UBA1847. The sequence continues at coordinate 202,672 of JAJFKR010000006.1, forward strand.
GGTGGGGACATCGCGCCAACGGTAATCGAGGCTATCAACAAGATTGGTTCGGTCTTCTACGGCCCCATTTTGGCGACCTTCATTCTGGCGATCCTGTTTAAGAAAGTACATTCGCTGGGTGCAAATGCCGGATTGTTGGCCGGTGTCGGTCTGAACGTCTACCTTTGGCTGGGTGCACCGCAGATATTTTGGCTCTGGTGGAATTTTATCGGCTGTGCTGTGACGATTAGCGTGGCGTTGATCATTTCAGTTGTTCGCCATGGCGAATTGACTGAGGCTCCGGGCCAGGATCAGGGAGTTGGTCACTGGTACCGCAACGAAACGCTGGTTTTGCTGGGAGCATTTGCGGGTATGTTGGTAATCGGCGGTTTGATTCCAGTAATTTTCGCTTAACTAAACCGACAGCTCAGGCAGGTGTGTTCAACCAGTGTAGTGCGATGGCAGCGGTCCAGGAAAAATTATCACCGCCACAGCCATTGCCATTACTGGCGTCAAAATACTCCCAAAAGCCGGCGGCCTTGATGCAATCGACTGACGTAGTGTGAATTCGCTGTTCAATCGCCGGATAACCGTAATCGGATGCACCTGTTGCGATCATCCAGTTAATATGCAGCCACACCGGCCCACGCCAGTATCGTTGCGCCTCGTATCGGTTACTGTCTGGATGCGTCGATGAGATCCCGAAGTTGGTTGCGTCGAGCCACTCGTCGATAAGTCCAATCATGGCTTCGGCCTGAATGTCGCTTCCCAATCCACCGAACAATGGTAACACCGTCGCCGTTGTGATTTGATCGAGTGAATCGCCTGTTATCAGATCGCGACTCAGAAAACACCGACTGTCGGCCGACCAGAGAGAGTTGATGGCGACCGACGTTCGGTCAAGCTCATCCTGTAGTTCTTCAACCCCATCCATGTGTGATGCAATTTGACACAAATCGAGCAGATCATTGCCTGCGCGCTGCAGTATCGAAATGATGCCGATGTCGGCCACCTTATAGGGACAGTTCGCGTGAATTCTATCGCTATCGAATTTGTTGCGTTTGTAGAAATCCACCAGGTAAAGATAGCGGTCGTATTCCGGTTTATGAGGCCGTTGTTCGGAATCGACATGACCCAGATCGCGGCGATGATAAGACCAGTCAACTTCCGGAACCGCCGCTAGCGGATCATCCCATGCCGGGCTGTTATCCATGCCGGACTCCCAAGGGTGATAGCTACAGACCAGCCCCGTGTTGGCCGGATCACGCTCGCGATACCACCACTTGTGATACGCGATAAGTTTAGGCAAAAGTTGCTGCAATTTCTTTTTCGCAAATGAACGATCGCGACAGCTCTCATACATTACTCGGATTGTTGTCGCCCATACGGGCGGCTGCGAAATTGTACTGGAGGGTATACCGTCGGTGCTTCCCCAGACATCGGGACCAGGAAAATATGATTCAGCATCCTTGTGGAACAGGATGTGTGGAACCATGCCGTTATCCCACTGACCGCGGAACATTGTCTCGACTTCCTGCCAGGCTCTTTTTTCATCAATTCTCAGCCAGCCCAAGGCCGTGATCGCCGAATCCCAGCTCCATTGAAACGGATAAAGTCCGTCAGTAGGAATCGTGTATCCACCGCGATCGTTCTGACACAAAATGGCTGCAGCCAGCGAGAAATCGATCAATTCATCATCATTGTTTTGGTGTTTCATAAGCCCGTACCTTGAGCGCCCGCATAACGGCGGTTTGAACCTGAACTAGCTGAATTTCGGCAGGTTTTCGGGTGTGAAAACTGACTTATTTGCGCAGTCGAAATGGTAACCTGTAATGGTTGTAATGGCCATCAATTGCGGCAAATAGATCGTATAAATACTTGAAATTAGTCAAAAAACAGTAAATTCAAAGAGTGTGGAAAACGAAAGAAGAGCTTTGAAACCGTTGCTCTGTTTTGGTGAGGCACTGATCGATTTCCTGCACAGTGGATTTGTCTCCGAAAACGGCCATGAGATGGCCATTTATTGACAGTTTCCGAACGGTGCGCCGGCGCATTGGCCGACAATGCCAGCGGCGCTGTAATGAAGAGATAAAAAAGAAAGGTGAAGGTATTTCTTATAAGTTTACACAGGGACTTTCGCGCAGGATGTTTGCTCCATATCGTTGAGCGTTTTCACGGACAAACGCAACGAACCGGCTGACCCACGGATTTGAATAAGTATTGCGTTGGTGAGCGAATCCGGCGGTCAGAGCACCGACGATCAGGCCGTCATGTTGACCATCGATACCGTCCCCACGGACGACGTCATACGCGAACGTGGATGTCGCAGAATCCATGTCGAGACGGGCGTAGTGAAATTCGTGTGCTGGAATCGGTTCGTTTGAAAGCGCCGAGGTGCCGGGCATCTCAGGCCAGAGGCCTTGTCCCGTTTCCTGCAGAACGACGTATCCTCGTCCTTGCGGGACTTCCTCGACAATAATGTCGCCCGGAATCGTGCCGACCATGTCGAAATCTTCGTTCTGCCACCGAATATTCTGCGACAGGTACATGAGTCCCCCGCATTCGGTGTAGGCCGGCATGCCGGCTGCCAGATGTTGCCGGATGTCGTTTCTCAGACTTTGATTCTGTGACAGAGCCGGCAGGTGAGTTTCAGGAAAGCCGCCGCCAATGAAAAGACCATCGACCCGCGGCAGTTTTGCGTCTTCGAGCGTGTTGAACGGCACGAGCTCTGCACCTGCAGTCGCGAACGCCTCCAGATCATCCTGGTAGTAGAAACTGAATGCCGCGTCACGTGCGATGGCGATTCGCACATCGGCCTTCGGCCAATCGGGCCGAAAAGAACTCTCTGACGTTACGGTACCGGCGCTCTCGGCTATTTCGAGCAGGCGATCAACATCAACACCGTCGGACACGCTGTCTACCAGGTGCTCGATGCTCTTGTCGGCGTCTTTGGACTCATTTGCCGGGATCAGGCCGAGATGTCGTTCCGGAATTTCGAGCACCGGATTTTTTCCAATTGCCCCCAGTATTTCGATATCGGTATAACGTTCAAGCGCAGCACGAAGTTTGCTTTCATGGCGCGAGCCGCCAACTTTATTGAGGATGACACCTTGAATATTAACTCCCGAATCGAAATTCAGATAACCGTTAATTAGAGGGGCGATGCCTCGTGTGATGCCGACGGTATCGATAACGAGTACAACGGGTACCGATAACATCTTCGCAAGTGTCGCATTGCAGTCAGCGCCTTCAAGATCGAGGCCGTCAAACAACCCTTTGTTGCCCTCTATCAGACTGATATCGCTGGCAGCCGATCGCGCTGCAAACATGGCCTTTATTTGCTCGAGCGGCATCGTAAAGAAATCCAGGTTGAAGCATGGAGTGCCTGCCGCATGTCCAAGCCAAAGCGGATCGATAAAGTCCGGGCCTTTCTTGAACGGCTGTACTTTGAGGCCGCGTTTTACCATGGCGCCTGCAAGGCCGACTGCGACCGACGTCTTGCCGGAGGATTTGTGTGCTGCTGCGATGTATATGCCAGCCAAGATCAGTGCGAGCTTTCGTGCAGCATTTTTGGATCAAGCGAGGAGTTGGCTAATGTGGCTGGCAGGAACCTGAGTATCTTGAGGCCGAAAAGAACGATCAGACCAGTTAGCGCGACGCCCCCGAGCCCAAGGGCGATTTCCGGAAGGCTGGGTGTGTAGCTCGCGACAACACCATCATTAAAAGTAGAGCGGACTTCCATGCCGGGGAACAGATTCAGGGGCCAGGCTTGCCCGCCAATTACGATTACATAAATCTGCGCGAAGCCTCCAACTATTACCAGCGCACAAGCAAGTGCCACTCGGCGACTGGAAGTCGAGCGGTCTGATGGCGGCGAGCGAAGCAATAACGCGATTGGCAACAGGCCGCCGGCAGCGACCTGAACAATCCAGAACAACGCCGTATAAATACCACCATCGAGTAAGATGAATCGTTCAACACCAATGTGCTCGGCCGCGTACAGATTGGTAAGGTGTTGTACAACAGTGAAGTAGAGTACCACTGCTACAAAAACCCCTAACAAGCGGCCAAGTCGTTGTACGATAACATCGCCGAGCTCCCGTTCACTGCCCCGGCAAGCGGCGAGCAGGACAAGAATGTACGCGGCGAGCCCAAACGAAAATGACATGGCAATAAATAACGGCGCCATGATGGCTGAGTCATACGCTTCGCGCGCTACAAGAAAACCAAATATGGAACCGGTACCTGTTGTCAGAATCAGACGCCACAGCAACGCGACCATACCGGCGACCCTGGCATAACGATTCATGCGCCGTTCCATCTGCATCCAGAGATACACGACGACAACTGCGATAAAGCCCACGTACAGGTAAATATTCCAGGCGAATATCGACTTGAAGTTGTAGGTTGTCATCGCAACGATCAGGCGATCCGGCCGGCCGAGATCCAGTACCAGTACCGCCAATCCACCGATGAGCAACGCAAGCGCCAGCAACCCGGAGAGTCGCCCCAGCGGCTTGTACATCGTTTTGCCAAAGACGGTACCGATCGACGCCACGTTCAGGGCGCCGGAAGCAGCAACGATCAGGAATATTGCAAATACGTGAGGGGCGCCCCAGACGATGTGATTGCTCATGCCGGTGACGTAATGGCCGAAGTGCTCCATGTAGGTTGCTGCGACCAAACCCGCCACGAGAACGCCACCGAGAACTATGGCAAGCGCACGGAATTTCGTGCTGGTCCCGTCGATTTCGCTATACACAGTCACAGGCCCCGGTACCGCACGCCGGGATTGAGACCAAGGTCAGCGCGAATTTGTTGCGTCGCGTAGGTAGCGACGCGCTTCGAGATTTCACTGTCTGGATCGTTGAGATCACCAAACAACATTGCTCCCCCACCCTTGCTGTTGCAGGCCTCGACACAGGCAGGTTGCCGGTCGTCGTCGATGCGGTGAACGCACATCGTGCAGCTTTCTACAGTGCCTTTGCCTCTGGGTGCATGGGTTTTCTGATCGTGTAGTGCTTCATGCACAAATGATCTTGCTTTGTACGGACACGCACTGATGCAATATCGGCAACCGATACAGGTGTGTTTATCGACAAGTACAATACCGTCAGGGCGCTTGAATGACGCGCCGGTCGGGCAAACGTCTACGCAGGGGGCATCCTCGCAATGCATGCACATTACCGGCAGCGAGTTTTGTCGTCCGCTGGCCGGATCGCGTAGCTCGATCTTCCTGATCCATTGCGCATCGGTTTCCGGCCGGCCGTGACCCTGCAGGCCATTTTCCGTGTTACAGGCCGTGACACATTCATCACAGCCACTGTCGCAGCGATTGACGTCTATTAACATTCCCCATCGCACGGAGCTCGACGCAGCCTCGTCAAGGCTGCGTGCCTGGACTTGTTTTGCTGTACCAATTCCGTACAAGAAAACGCCCGGTGCCAGTGCGATGCCTGCGGCGACGGCGCTGCCCAGGAAGCTGCGCCGTGCGGGATCAAAAGTTTTTGTTGCAGGTGGAATGTTGGTCTTCACGCTCATTTTGTTCGAGCCTCCGCTACGACCTTTCGTTCCGGTCGCGAGGCATGACAATCGAAGCAATCGATTTTGACTGCAGCATAGTCATGGCATAAACGGCAGAAATGCTTTGGATCTTCGATAGTAATGGCTATTGAATCCGATCCCGGTACGGCATGGCAATCGATGCACTCTTTCAAACTGTGTTGTTTGCTGCGAATTCCCTTACGCATCGTTTCGTCGCGTTGGTGCATCAAGAGCGACATGTGATTGCGGCGCATGAATTCGGTGTCTGCAACGCAGGCTTCGCCTTGTCCCTTCGGAATATCGGGGTAGGGTACATCGCCGGTTGCAGCCGTCAGACCCGCCAAACCGGCCAGTACGACCGCGCTTGCTGCAAATGCATAGCGGCTTACGGACATGAGTTACTCTCCCAGCCCCATGCGGATGTATCCGGATGGGCAGACATCCTCACAAATATGACAGCCAATACATTTCGTGTAATCAGTATCAACGTAACGGCCCATGGTTGAGTCGGTTTTATTGACGCGGAATATCGCATCCTGCGGGCAGTAAATGACGCAATTGTCACACTCGAAACACATGCCACAACTCATGCAACGGTCGGCTTCCTGTTTGGCTTGTTCGTCTGACAAGCCTTGAATTCTTTCGCCGAAGGAACCCAACACCGAGTCCGGTGTGATGTCGTGTTCTTTGCGTATATTTCTGTCCTCATACTTGAAATGGCCGAGAAATAATTCGTCTGATGGTACGACTTCAACGCCGGAACGGTCTTCGTAGTTGTGGATCGCAAAATCAGAGTCGTCCGTGCCCCGCACCTGTTCATGCTTGTACGGGCCTGGTGCGTGGTCAGTTTCCTGCAGCTTCTCAAGCAAACTGAAGTGATGTACGTCGACCTTCGGTCGCTTTTTCATGTCGGCATCCGACAGAAAGAGATCGATTCCGGTAGCCGCAATCGACGCCTGGCCGATCGCCGTGGTCAGCAGATGGGGTTTGGTGATGTCACCACCGACGAACAGGTCGGGATGACCTTTCACGCGATAGAAACCGTCGGCATCGATCAGCCCACGACCATTGTCGAGGCTTTCGAAACCGGAAAGGTCACCACCCTGGCCGATGGCCGCAACGATCAGATCACACTCGATATCCCGTTCTGTACCTTCGATTTTTTCGGACTTGCCGGAGCTCCAGTCGACGTCTATGACACGTATCCCGGTGGCGCGGCCTTCATCATCGAGAATGACATTGACCGGGAGCAGAGAACCCATGATCTTGACGCCTTCCCGGCTGGTGTGCTCAACCTCCATCTTAGTGGCTGGCATGTCATCGAGAGACTCCCAGGAGATCAGTGTGACGTCGGCACCCTGACGATGTGCCGCAGTTGCGGCGTCGTGTGCCGTATGGCCCAGCACGATATTTTCCGGCCGGTCATGTTCTCGTTCGTGTTTGATATGACCGAGGCGTCGTGCAACAGCAGCGACGTCCATCGAGGTGTCGCCACCACCCACGACCAGTACGCGTGCAGAAGTGTGCTGCAATCGACCGTCGTTAAATGCCTGTAGAAAACCAACTCCGGTAATGCAGTTCGGCGCATCGCCGCCCGGTACCGGCAAGGCTGAACCGGATTGAGCACCAAGGCCTATAAATACGGCATCAAATGTTTTCTGCAATTCTTCGAGCGTAACGTCGACACCGACTTTGGTGCTCGCGCGTACTTCGACGCCCAGATCGAGAATGCGCGTAATTTCTCCGTCGAGTACTTCTCGCGGCACCCGGTAACCGGGGATGCCGTAGCGCATCATTCCGCCGAGTTCCTCATGTGCTTCGATAATCGTGCAGGCGTGACCCTTACGACGTAAATGATATGCGCAGGCGAGACCCGCCACGCCGCTGCCGACTATGGCAACTTTCTTGCCGGATTCTGCCGCGGCGGCAGGCAACGCCAGCTTATGTTCCAGAGCGTAATCGCCGATAAACTGTTCTACCGCGTTGATGCCGACATGATCCTCGACCTCGTTGCGATTACAACCGTCCTCGCAGGGGGCAGGGCAAACCCGGCCCATAATGGCGGGAAAGGGGTTGGCATCGGTCACGCGGGAAAAAGCGTATTCCTGCCACGCCATATCACCCGGCGCCTTTTCGATACCACGCGCAATGTTTAACCAGCCACGAATATCCTCACCCGACGGGCAACTTCCCTGGCACGGTGGCGTGCGGTGGACGTAGGTCGGGCACTTATGTGAAGCGTCGGCGGTGAAAATTTCTTTCTGCCAGGGACGGTGTGCATTATCGCCATCTTTGAAGCGGCGTTTAGTAAGCAGTTTTTCGGTCATCTTTTCACTCGTTATTCGACTGCAGCATTTTCGTTCGCTGTTTGGCCATCCAGAACGATGGCATTTGACACCAGTTGGTGAACGCTGACGACGTTGTCCATATCGAAACCGTACTTCGGCATGACCTTGGAAAATTGTGATTTGCATATGGCACAGATTGCCGCCATGTGCGTGACCCCGTGCTCGTCCACGACCTCTTTCAGTGCCTGCATTCGCGGCGCCGCACCTTTAGTGCGAAGTTCCAACAGGTCATCTGTCAACAAGCCACCGCCACCGCCGCAACAAAAGGTGTTTTCATTGATAGCGTCGGCGGCCATGTCATGAAAGTTGTTGCAACAGGCTTTGATTATTGCGCGTGGAATGGTGAACTGACCACCGGGCTTGTCGCCCATTCGCGAGCCGCGGGAAACATTGCAGGAGTCGTGGAACGTCAATGTCATGTGATCGTTTTTCGACTTGTCGAGCGTCAGCTCGCCTTTTTCAATCAAATCGTTAGTAAACTCGCAAATATGCTGCGGAACAGGGTAGTTGGAATCCAGAAAATCGAACGGGCCGGCCAGCGTGTTCATGAAGTTATAAGCAACTCGCCAGGCATGTCCGCACTCTCCGAAGATTATGCGCTTGACGCCCAAATCTTCGGCGGCTTTTCGAATTCGCTCGGCAATTTTTTGCATCTGTTCGTAGGAACCAATGAACATCGCAAAATTGGCTGCTTCTGACGCGTAGGAGCTAACCGTCCAGCTAACCCCCGCCTGGTGGAATACCTTTGCGTAGCCGATCAGGCCATCAACATGGGGTTCGGCGAAGAAGTCGGCACTCGGTGTAACCAGCAGAATGTCCGCACCTTTCTCGTTCACCGGCAGCCGTACTTTGACACCGGTTTCTTCTTCAATGTCTTCTTCCAGACCCTCGAGCGTATCGATGAGCGCAGCTTCAGGGAGCCCCAGGTTGTTGCCAATCTTGTGAACTTTGCCGATGATTTCATTACAGTATTTTTGTCCCTTACCGATGTGGTCCATGATTTCGCGTGCTGCCATGGATACTTCCGCGGTATCGATTCCGTAAGGGCAGTACACGGAACATCTACGGCACTGCGAGCACTGGTGAAAATAGGTGTACCAGTCGTCGAGAACTTCCCGGGTCAGGTCTTCGGCACCCACCAGCCACGGGAAGTGCTTGCCGGCAAATGTGAAGTAGCGACGGTAAACCTTTCGCAGCAGATCCTGTCGTGCAACAGGCATGTTCTTTGGGTCGCTGCTACCAAGGAAATAATGGCATTTGTCGGTGCAGGCACCGCACTTCACACAACTGTCCATGTAGACTTGTAACGCTCTGGATTTCCCCAGCAATTCGCCCAGTTTGTTGATGGCCTTCGATTGCCAGTCATCAACCAGTTCCCCGGGAAAACCAAGCGCTTCCTGGTGGTCGGGCGCGGCAGGAAACGGCGACGAATGGTGCATCGCGCCTCTATCGAGGGTGGGGATCTCGATCGGAACTGAAATATCCGGTGTGTCGAAATCAGCCATGGTTCACTCGCCAGCGGCTTTTGGCGGGGCCACGAAGTGCCGTTTTTCGCGAGGGTTGTCGACCTGATTCCTGCCAGGACTGAAAAACACGCCCGGAGCGTGCAACAGTTTTGAAAAAGGAAAAATGATCATCAGCAACAACACGAGGCTGAGATGAGCCAGTAACACCGGACCGGTTGGAATCGGCTGCCAGTCGAAATAAATCAATCCGAGAATAAAGGACTTCAGTGACAAAATGTCCGTATGCGCAACGTACTTCATCATCAGACCCGTTGCCGCAATACCGATAAGCAGCAGTAACATCAGGTGGTCGGACGGAGAAGAAATATAACGTACGCGCTCGACGGCGAAACGCCGCACCCAGAGCCCGGCCAGGCCGGCAACCATCGCAAAACCTGCGTACAGACCGAAAGGTTGTACCCATTGAACCCAGAACCAAACCGGCTCCGTGAAATAGCGCAGGTGACGCATCAGAACCAGCAACAACGCAAAATGGAATACCCAGCCAAACAGCCAGGTCCACTTGTTTGCCTTAAACAGACTTTCGAAAAAGATGACTTCCTTCGCCATTCGAACCACAACGCCCGCCTGGGTGACGGGCGCTGGCGTGGTCGGGATTTTTAGCGGTGCAGGGGTACGCGAATAGAGTCGAATTCTAAACGCCAGACCGATAGCGAATATTGCTACGGCAAAGTAAAAAAGTACTGCATAGACGGCGCCCAATGCCAAGACAATATCCTTGCCTAAATACAGCCAGTTGGCTTTGGCAGGCCGGCAATCTTGCACGCCTGTTTGGCCGGACCGTAAGGGAACAATTCGTAGAGATACTTGCTGTTACCTTTGTCGGCACCCAGTTTTTTCTTGATCGCCTTGGTCAGAACTCGAACTGCCGGTGCAATCTGATATTCCTCATAATATGAACGCAGGAAGTTCACGACTTCCCAGGCATCGTCGCCCATCTCAATATTTTCACTCTCGGCGATCAGGACCGCGAGTTCGGGGTTCCAGGCGCTAATATCAATGATATAGCCCTCTTCGTCGGCCTCAACAGTAGCGCCGTTACATTCGTAAGCCATGGTTCATCTCCTATAACCAGGACTGGTTGGCATCATGTTCAGCCACCAGGTCAACAAAACCTTCGTAATCGACGACGGTGATGTCGGCGATCAGAGGTGTATCACTCAGGCCACGTGCCGCGACATCGGGACCCAAAACGTAAACAGACAAATCGCCAACACGGGCAGCTACTTTAGCTGCGTGTTCGGCATTTGCGACGGCCGCGTAAACACCGTCTTCCAGCAGCAGGACGGAGCTACCCGATTGCGCGATGCGCAGGCAACTGTCCAGCGAGTTTTTCTCGAATGGCGATTTGTTAATCAAATGCAGCATCGTATTCATGAGCCGAGCACTATGTCTTGCTGTGCCATTATATCGCCGAGCTTGTCGGCGGCCACAATCTCAACCGGGATCACGAGGTCGTCAGCCGTTAGTCCACGGGCCTCCAGCGACTCTTTCTCGACGTAGACTTTCTCGACGTCGTAGTCATCGAGCGCGCCGTAGGTCTTCGAAAAGTTTTTCATGCCGATCTCAGACGTGTCCTGACCCTTCTTCAACTCGTACACACCGTCGTCGAGGAAGACAACGCTAACGTCCTGATCAAATGCAGCGGCTATCAGAATCACCTCGAGGCATTCGTGTGCGTAAATGGTGCCGTAAGGCGCGCGCCGATTGACGTACATGAATCGCTTAACGATTTCCGGGCCCGCTTCTTCGAATTCTTCCACGTAAGCTTCCTCAGTCGCCGAATACGACCAAACGCTCTGCCTGGATACCGGCTTCGACGAGTTGACCGAGTCCCGAAATTCGAAACCCGTCTTTCACAATCTCCTCTTTGATGCCACGGCGTAACGCGGCGGCGACACATACGACAAGGTCGATATCGTTTTCCTGACTTAGTTCTGACCAGAGCGAAACCAGATTGCGGTCGTCTGTTTGAGGGTCCGACAGTTTGTTCGCGTTATTGACGCCATCCTTGTAAAAGAACACACGATAAATCTCATGTCCTTTCGCCAGCGCGGCGACGGCGAATCGGTAGGCACTGTCCGACGCCTGGTGCGTGAACGGCCCTTCGTTTATCAGGATTCCGAATTTCATCAGAAGTGGATATGCGTCGATGCATTCAAGCTGGCGCGTCCGCCGCGCCAGTCTTCGATCTGGTGTTTGGTGAAGGCGAGACCGGTCATCTCGAAGAAGCGTGGCCAGCCAATGCGGTCGATCCACTCACCCATGCGCTCCCAGGCACGAGCATCTTCCTTGTATGCAAACAGGATGGTCTTTACAACCTCTGTTACTTCGGGCCAACGTGGTGGGTTATTGGGAAGGTTTGCGGCAACCAACTTGTGGAAGGTCGGCTTGGTGCGGGCGTTCGAATGTTTGCCACCCACCCAGATAGCGAGTTTGGTCGATTCCGGGCTGTTGATCTGCATCGGTGGGCAGGGCGGGTAACAAGCGCCGCAGCAAATGCACTTCTTTTCATCAACTTCTAGGGATGGTTTGCCATTGACCATTGCCGGACGAATCGCGGCCACCGGGCAGCGGGCCACAACTGCCGGTCGCTCGCAGACATTGGCGACCAGATCGTGATTGATCTTTGGTGGTTTTGTGTATTGCACGTTGATTGCGATATCACCCTGACCGCCACAATTGATCTGACAACAGGAAGTTGTCATGCGTACACGGTTCGGCATTTCTTCGTGCGTAAATTCGTAATGCAGTTCATCCATCAGCGATTTGACGACACCGGAGGCATCGGTGCCGGGGATATCGCAGTGCAGCCAACCCTGGGTATGAGAAATCATTGACATTGAGTTACCGGTACCGCCGACTGGAAATCCACCCGCGTTGAGGCGTTCAATCAGCGGCGTCGTTTTATCTTCGGCAGTGACCATGAATTCGGCGTTGCTGCGGGTTGTGAATCGAATGTGGCCGTCCGCGAATTCATCGGCGATGTCGCACAGTTCGCGGATGGTGTGTACATCCATCTGCCGTTGCGTGCCGGCTCGTACGGTCCAGATTTCGTCACCGCTTTTGGCCATGTGGTGTAGCACGCCGGGCCGAGGCCGGTCATGCCAATCCCAATTTCCGTAGTTTTCCCGCAATACCGGATGCATGTGCGGGAACGGGTCCGGAACGCCGTGCTCGTCCGGTCTGCGGGGTAATTCAACCTTATTCATTTCCTGCTCCTCATCTACGCTGACTTACCGGCAGTAGTGTTTTTTCGAGCGTGCCATTTCCTGGCTTCTTCATCCCAGTCGTCCGTTCTCACGTATGAGCTGGTACGCGGATGGTTCACCATGTTGGGATCGACGTCGATATCGATCGCATCAAGGAAGTTTGCAAGGCCGATTCGATCAATGGTTTCACCAACTCGCTCGTGCTCAAGTGCATTTTCGGCGAAGAAGTCGACGACAGTCTCGGCGAGATCGTTAAATGCTTCGAAGTCCTCGTCGGTATCAAGCTTCATGAATGGCACGATGACTGTGCCCAAAGTGTCACCAATCTTCAGTGAACGTTTTCCGCCCATCAGAATGGTCACGCCCTTGTCATTGCCAGGCGACAGCGCCTTCGGCATGACGTTGATGCAATGCATGCAGCGAACGCAGCTCTTGTTGTCGACCTCCAGCGAATCGTCATCGTTCAGGCTGAGGGCGCGTGTCGGGCAGTTGGTGATCACGGTATCGATCATTTGCTTGCGGCCAACTTTGGCCACGTGCTGTTTGACCTTTTCCTGATCGACCAGCATGTCGTCACGCCAGGTACCTATGGTCGCAAAATCTGCGCGGTGGATGGCGTTCACGCAGTCATTCGGACAGCCGGAAAACTTGAACTTGAACTTGTACGGTAGTGCGGGCCGGTGCATTTCATCCAGCAGGCCATTGATCGTCGTACGGTGGGCACGCACCTCATCAAAACAGGACTGCTCACAGCGCGCGTGGCCGACACAGCTCATTGAGGTTCTGAGGGCCGGTCCGGCGCCGCCCATGTCAAGACCAATTTTGTTCAGCTCGTCAAATGCAGGCTGTACCTTTTCGGTTTTGCAGCCCTGAAACATGATGTCACCGGATTGCCCGTGCAATGCGATAAGGCCAGATCCGTGCTCTTCCCAGATATCGCACATTTTGCGCAACAGCTCGGTGGAATAGTGAAACGCTGGTGGCGGTTGCACGCGCAGGGTGTGGAACTCGCTGGACTCCGGAAATTTTTCCGCGACCTCCGAAAAACGAGGGATAACGCCGCCGCCGTAGCCGAAAACGCTGACGGTTCCGCCTTTCCAAAATCCGGTACGGGTCTCATACGAGTGTTCGAGCTGGCCTACAAGATCGCCCATCATCCTGGCGTGCGGTTTGTCACCGTCATTCGCCAGTCGCTTCAGGCCGGATACGAAACTGGGCCATGGGCCATCTTCCAGCTCATCCAGCAACGGAGTGTCGTGCGGTTTCCTGGCCATGATTTCCCCCCAGCGCTCGTATATTCGAATTTTATGATATATGGTTTCGGTTCGCAGTTCCAGCAGGGGGGGTATAAGGTCATGAATGCAGGAACGACAGGGTCTGGAGCCCAAAAATGTTACTGACTGATACGGCCGGTTACCGTGAATGGCGTGCTGTGAAGCTTGATAGCTACCCTAATAGTGCGGCTGAGTTGGTCACAGATATCGATGGCCTGACCCATCTGATCCCGCAGCAAAAAGAGGAAATTCTCGCGTGCTGCAATCGCGCAAATATGGCGATTTATTCGTGTCGGGACCGCCAGGCAAATCGGGCTGCGATTCGTACTTTTGCAGGAAGTTTTGGACTGAGCAGGATCGATCATCATCTGTGTGCGACTGATGATGGTGTTTCTGAATTGACGGTGACAGACGGTGGATTACGGGGCGACTATGTACCGTATTCCAGTCGTAGCCTGAGCTGGCACACCGACGGTTACTACAATGACCCATCGAGACGATTGCAGGCCGTGGTGTTGCATTGTGTTCTTGATGCGGCAGCGGGAGGCCGGAATGCCGTATTGGACCCGGAAATTGCTTACATCCATCTACGCGATGCCAATCCCGACTACATTGCTGCTTTTGAACATCCTGAATGTATGCAAATTCCGGCGAATAATAATGCGGCGGGTGAAATTCGAGCTGCAGTGACCGGACCGGTATTTTGGTACGACGCCGTAAGTGGTGCGCTCAGGATGCGCTACAGTGCACGTAAGAAAAATATTCGTTGGCGAAATAATGCGCTAACGAAGGCGGCAAGGGCATGCCTGACTGATTTGCTTGGCGATGAAGACGGTCCTGTTCTACGCTTCACACTTAAGCCCGGACAGGGTTTGATCTCCAACAATGTGTTGCATGACAGGACGGCATTTGTGGACACGACAGAGCGGAAGCGATTTGTGTACCGTGCGCGCTTTTTCGACAGCATCTCAGGCTGTGAGGAATTATCATGAAAACAATCGAAGTTCATATTAGTGACATCATTATTCAGCATCCGGAAATCAATTCGTTTGTTGAGCTGATGGACGCGTTGCGCGGTATCACGTCGGAGCACATGTTGTTTCTCGATTTTGATGTTAAGCCGGATTTTCGTGACACGCCGCGCGACTGGCAATGGCAGCTGGAAGGCGCTTTTGCGGGTGGTCAGCGATGAGCGACGAAATGGTTACGCTGCTCAAGAAAATTGACGCGCCCTATGGCCGGAAACTCGTATTGGAAAGCGTCGAACATAACAGCGAAATGCGCTTGTTGAGAATTCGAATTCGCGAAGGCAGCCGTTTCACGGTGCTGGACATCGATAAAGATACTGCCAAGTTGTGGAGTGCAGCAATGACTGCATGGGCAAACGAAGCGCTGCATTAGGACGCAAATTGGACCACCTACCTATATTCCTGAATGTAAAAGGGCAACGTGCTTTGGTCGTTGGCGGCGGTACACTCGCGGCACGAAAAGCAGATTTGCTGGCACGAGCCGGTTGTGATCTGACCGTGCTGACACCTGAGATGAACGATGATCTCGCCCGTGTGGTTTCAGAATACAAGATCAATCACAAGACGGACGATCTGACGGTGAATGACGTCGATGGCTGTGTCATTGTTTTTGGCGCATCCGCAGATTCGGCGGTCAACAAGAAATTGCACGAAATGGCGACGGCGGCTGGAATACTGGTCAATATCAGCGATACAACGGATTTATGTGATTTCATCATGCCGGCGATTGTCGATCGCTCACCGTTGTTAATTTCGATATCCAGTGGTGGTGCGACTCCTTTGTTAACCCGCATGCTAAAAGCTCGTTTCGAAACCACCATACCGGCCGCGTACGGGCGTCTGGCTGAGTTTGCCGGCAGCTACCGTGATCGAGTGAAGGCTGCCATAGGCAACATGGCCCGGAGACGCCGCTTTTGGGAGACTATGATCGCCGGCCCGGTCGCCGAACATCTGTTTTCCGGGCAGGAAGAAGAGGCTACAGCCTTAATGGACAAGCTACTCGTTGAGGCAAGCAAAGACGGTGCAGAAGCGGCGCAGGGCGAGGTTTACCTCGTGGGAACCGGGCCGGGTGATCCGGACCTGCTGACTTTTCGCGCTTTACGTCTGATGCAACAGGCCGATGTGGTTTTATACGACCGTCTCATAGGCGACGGTATTTTGAACCTGGTGCGGCGGGACGCCAGCCGTATCTATGTCGGCAAGATGAAAAATGACCACAGTGTGCCGCAGGACGAGATCAGCGAAATGCTGATACGCCTGGCTCGAGAGGGCAACAGAGTGTTACGGCTAAAGGGTGGCGATCCTTTCGTTTTCGGACGCGGTGGTGAGGAGATAGCGACACTGGCTGAGAATGGCATCAATTTTCAGGTTATTCCGGGCGTCACGGCTGCCAACGGTTGTGCAACCTATGCCGGTATACCGTTGACGCATCGTGACCATGCCCAAAGTTACATTGTCGTGACCGGGCATGAAAAAGACGGCGAGCTGAACCTCGACTGGAGCAGCTTGATTCACCCAAGACGTACGGTCGTCATTTATATGGGGCTCACGTCGCTGGGTGCGATTACCGACGGGTTCGTGGCACACGGAGCGGATCCGGAGACACCGGCTGCGATTATCGAGAACGGAACCCGGAACGGGCAACGCGTGGTTACCGGTACTTTGCAGTCGCTGCAAGCAAAGTGCGCCGAAGCCGAGTTAAGGAGCCCGGCTCTGATCATTATCGGCAGCGTCGTAAGCTTGCGCGACAAGCTTGCATGGTTTGAGCGCGGAGAAAATTCATGAGTGATGCCCTGAAGTATTTGATCAAAACTCGCCCGGAAGCAATGGGTGCCTATTTTTCTTTTCTAAAAGAATCCGGAAAGCATCTGGATCCGAAGACCCGGTCACTCATTTCCGTGATCACGAAAGTCGACAGTCAGACCGAGCGTGGCCTGCGGCAGTATCTCCCGCGTGCCCTGCGAGACGGCGCAACTCCTGACGAGGTACTCGATGCCCTTCTAATGGCGTTCCCGACTTTGGGTCTTGCCAAAATAACCTGGGCCATAGACATCATGCTGGATATGGACATTCCCGAATTTCGGGCAGAGCTTCTGGGCGTCGAGTCGGAGTGGCATGACGTGATCGAATGGCAAGACGTGCGGGGAAAAGAAATTACTTACGTTGAAGACTGTGATGGCAGAAGCGTTTTTGTGCATTGTTCCGGCGACGAACATACGGTGTATGACAGTCGCTGCCCCCACCAGGTCACGAACATTCCTCACCTGGCATTGTCCGGGACACGTTTGACGTGCCCGAAACATCAGTGGGTATTTGATGTCTCGACGGGAGAGTGTGTCGAGAAGGGCAGCCGCGGTCTGAACACCTTCCCGAGCCGGGTTGAAGGCGTCCAGTTACAGGCCTACTGGTAAAGGCAGCTGGTTCTTGCCTGACCCTTAGTCTTCGGGTTTCGCTTTGCCGCAGAAAACGTCGTGTAACGTGGCCATAACTTTGATGGCCTGATCGCCGGATAGCGAATAGTATATTGACTGGGCGTGTTTTCTCGAGTCGACGATTTTCTCGCGTCGCAGGATGGCCAGATGTTGCGACACGGCCGACTGCCCGACGCCCAGGAGGCTCTGTAGTTCGCCGACAGTTTTTTCGCCTTCTGACAGTTGGCACAAAATCATCAGTCGCCACTCGTTGGACATGGCTTTCAGGAGCTCACAGGCGTTGCTCGCCATGTCGTGCAGCTCCGCCAATCGACGAAAGTCATCTGTTTCAACCAAATTATCGATGTTATTCATAAAGTTAAGTTATCTTAATTAGCTTATGAGAGCTTATTCTATCGTTTCACCAGTCAATTGTAATATTATGATACGCTAATGTTCTTTGATCGGTCGAACCCCAAAGAGGAGGTGCAAGCCCATGTCCACTGAAGCTCAATTCGTCTCCGACGAAGCGCATAGCGCTCCCGTTGCCGTTCCGGCAACCAAAAGCATGTCGATCATTGTGACCAAAGGCAGCCTCGATTGGGCCTATCCGCCATTTATTCTTGCCTCGACCGCCGCGGCTATGGGATTACCCGTCACGATGTTTTTTACGTTCTACGGACTGCCGTTGTTGTTGAAAAAACTGGACCTGCAGCTGACGGCGGCCGGCAATCCGGCAATGAAAATGCCGATGATGGGTGCTCACATGGGACTGCCAAATATTCTGACAGCCCTGCCTGGTGTTGACGCAGCTTGTTCAAAAATGATGAAGAACCTTATGAACAAAAAGGGCGTAGCGCCCATCGAAGACTTGCGCGAGATGTGCCTGGATGCAGACGTCCGAATGATTGCATGTCAAATGACGCTTGACCTGTTCGAGTATTCACTCGACGACATGATCGAAGGGCCGGAACTCGGTGGAGCCGCAACATACATTGAGTGTGCGACACAATCCGACATTAATCTTTTCATCTGATCTGCATAGTTGCGGATATCAAACGGAGCTGTACTTACATGGCCGACCATACTCTTGATGCGAAAGGGCTGAATTGTCCGTTACCCATCCTCAAAGCCAGAAAGGCGCTGAAAGATGTTGCCGCTGGAGAAACGCTCGAAATTTTGTCGACGGATCCGGGATCGGTCGCCGATTTCCAGGCATTCTGTCGCCAAACCGGCAATGAGTTGCTCGAGTCGTCGACTGACGAATCGGTATTCCGGTTCCTCATCAAACGTCCGGCTGCATAGGCGATGAAAATTGCTGGACGCGAGTGCCTCTGCTCGCGTCCTTTTTATTTATCAAATAATCGGCTGAAGGGGAGAATCTGATGTTCACTAGCAATCCGTTCGCAGAATTAACGGTATTTCTGCCAGCAGAGGCCATGCAGGTCTACATCGTCCTGATGATAATTGCGGTTATTGTCGGAACGGTCGCCGATATGCTGCACAAGAACAGCGGCAAGTATTTCTCGCAGCGGAAAGAGAAAGCACAGGCAGCGGCAACCAGGAAACTGAGCGGTGTCGATAAAGCTTCGCTGGCGATCAAAACCATTGCAGTTGAAGTCGCGACAGCAGGCGAGTTTTGCAATGTGCAGAGAAGGATTTCCCATTTGCTGATGTTCTACGGCTTTATTCTTTACCTTGCCACGACCGTCATCATGATTTTCGCTTACCCAACACGCGCTACGCCTACTCCCGCAGTCATTCCCTTGCTGTGGAACATCGGGGTGATCATGCTCCTCATTGGCGGCTACTGGTTTTTCTTTCTCCTCAGGGTCAACGTCGCAAAAGACGGCCAACCTGTTTTCCGTCTCGTGTTGGCCGATCTGTTCATAGTGACCTTGCTCGGCAGCGTTACCTTCGCTTTCATCTGGGAAATCGTACAGTCCACGGGCAATTTGACCGCCACGAAGTTCGTCTTTGGTTTCTACATCTTATTTACCACGCTGTTGTTCGGTTCTGTCCGCTGGTCGAAGTTAGCGCATATGTTCTTCAAACCCGTAGTGGCCTTTCAAAGAAGGGTAGAGGAGGCAAGCGGTGCCTCCACTCTTCCTGCAACTCATAACGAACGGAGTTAATCGAGATGCCGACTTTTGTTTACATGACAAATTGTGACGGTTGCGGCGAGTGCGTGGATATTTGTCCTTCAGACATCATGCACATCGATCCTACACACCGGCGCGCGTTCAATATCGAACCTAACTTCTGCTGGGAATGTTACTCCTGCGTAAAGGCTTGCCCGCAAAATGCGATCGACGTTCGCGGTTATGCCGACTTCGCTCCCTTGGGTCACAGCGTCCGCCCGATCCGGGATGAGGAAGAGGCCACTATTGCCTGGAAAATCAAATTCCGGGACGGCCGGGAGAAGAATTTCGAGTCGCCGATCCGAACCACCCCGTGGGGGTCGATAAAATCAGCATCCGATTACGACGCGCCGAGTCAGGAGGCTATTAACTCCCAGGAGCTTGCGCACGAACCGGCCGGACTTAATGTCGATGAGCTGCCCGCATTAACTCCGGACCAACTCAAGCAGGGAGTAGTGTAATGGGATTGTTTTCGGGGAGAAAAACAGTATTCGTGGATTCCGATGTGCTCGTCATCGGTGGCGGCATGGCGGGTTGTGGTGCCACTTACGAATCCAGATTTTGGGGTCGAGATAAGAAAGTCGTTGTTGTAGAGAAAGCCAACATTGAGCGTAGCGGAGCTGTTGCGCAGGGCCTGTACGCAATCAACTGCTATATGGGCATGCAGTGGGACGAGAATCAGCCCGAAGATCATGTTCGTTATGCCCGTAACGACCTAATGGGTTTGGTCCGGGAGGACCTCGGCTACGACATCGCCCGCCACGTCGATGCAACCGTGCACATGTTCGAGGAATGGGGTCTGCCGATCATGAAAGACCCTGAGACCGGCCGGTACATGCGGGAAGGCAAGTGGCAGATCATGATTCACGGCGAAAGCTACAAGCCAATCGTTGCCGAAGCCGCGCGCAAGGCCGCTACTAAAGTCTATAACCGGATCATGGTGACCCATCTGTTGATGGACAAGAAGAAAGAAAACCGTGTTGCCGGTGCCGTTGGTTTCAATGTGCGCACCGGTGAGTTTTACGTGTTCCGTGCCAAGGCAGTCATCGTCGCGGCCGGTGGCGCGTCGCATATCTTCAAACCGCGTTCGGTGGGTGAGGGCATGGGTCGTACCTGGTATGCCCCGTGGAGTAGCGCTTCAGCTTATGCATTACCGATCCTCGCCGGCGCCAAGATGACGCAGATGGAGAACCGCATTGTTCTCACACGTTTCAAAGACGGTTACGGTCCTGTTGGTGCCTACTTTCTGCATCTAAAGACCTATACGGAAAATGCGTACGGCAATGAATACGAGTCCACCTGGTACGAAAACACCAAGGCACTGGTCGGCGATTACGTTGATCATCAACCGGTGCCGACTTGCCTCAGAAATCACGCGTTTTTAGAAGAGCTAAAGGCAGGCCGCGGGCCCATCCGCATGGTGACCAAAGAAGCCTTCCAGGATCCGCACAAAGAGACGGTCGGCTGGGAGAATTTCCTCGGCATGACGGTCGGGCAGGCGGTTGTCTGGGCAGCACAAAATATCGATCCCAAGGAAATCAATCCGGAACTGACCACGTCCGAGCCTTACGTCATGGGTTCGCACGCCACCTGCTCAGGCGCGTGGGCCAGCGGTCCGGAGGACTATGCACCGGATGAGTACCAGTGGGGCTATAACCGCATGATGACCGTCGATGGACTCTTCGGTGCCGGCGACACCATCGGTGGCACGGCACACAAGTTCTCGTCCGGATCGTTCGCCGAGGGCAGGATCGCCGGCAAGGCCGCGATCAAGTACATCGATGACCTTGGCAAAGATGCACCGGAAGTCAGTGAGGATGAGTACCAGAACCTCAAAAAGGTCGTCTACCAGCCCATGGAGAACTACTCCGTCGGCCGCAACGAGATCGTCGCTGGAACGGTTTCACCCAGTTACCTGTTGCCGATCCATGGTCTGCAGCGTTTGGAAAAAATCATGGACGAATATGTCGCTGGCATTAGCTCGCATTACACGACCAACGAGCACATGCTCAATCGCGGGCTGGAGTTGCTGGAGATGCTCAAGGAAGACATGCACCATCTCGGTGCCGAAGATCTTCATCAGTTGCAGCGGGCATGGGAGCTGAACCATCGAATCCTGGCCTCGGAGTGTGTGACGCAGCACACGATGTTCCGCAAGGAAACCCGCTGGCCCGGGTATTACTATCGTGGCGATCATATGAAACTGGACGACACCGATTGGCATTGCTTCACCTTGTCGCAATACAACCGTGAAGCGAATGAGTGGTCGATGGAGAAGGCGCCCGTTTATCACATCGTCGACTAGTGATCCGAACAACCCGTGTCTTTTCTGTACGCCACGCGAGGTGACAGGGAGTAACGCGCTGGCATACAGCTCGCGCGACAGTTACCCCGTTAGCCCGGGTCATTCGTTAATTATCCCGTTTCGGCACTGTGCCAGCTTCTTTGATCTCACTGCTGACGAGGCAAGCGCCTGTATGGAGCTTGTCGCAGCTGAGCGAATGACACTGGATAGCGAGTTCAGTCCCGACGGCTATAACATGGGCGTCAACGTGAATGCCGCCGCCGGGCAGAGCATTTTCCACGTCCACATCCATTTGATTCCCCGTTACGCTGGCGATACCGCAAACCCTCGAGGTGGTGTGCGACACGTCATCCCCACCAAGGCTGCCTATACCCGCAAGTAAAGCGAGTCGGCGTGGGTACTAAGGTTTCTGCGCAGGCTGCCGCTAATATTAATTGAAGATCGATTGTGTTGGATAGTGCGGCCACAGCGCTCAGTGAACCGCGCCGCGATACGAAAGAGTGAAGAATGACAGAGCACCCGGTTGACATGATTGGGCGGTACGAACTGATTCGGCCTATTGGCAAGGGCGCACAGGGAGCAGTGCACCTGGCGCGCGATCCGAGGCTGGATCGCTATGTCGCGATAAAAATACTCAACGAAAAAGATGCTGAATTCAATCGGCTGGCCGAAGACGGTACGCCGTTAGAGGCGCGTATTTCGAGTCGCTTGAAGCACCCAAACATCATCCCGATTTTTGATGCGGGTGTGTGTGAAGAGGGTGCCTACCTGGTCTTCGAATACGTCGAGGGAGAACCGCTGGCAAAAAGCTTGATTGCCAACGGGCCGCTGTCGATAGAGGCGGCCGTGCCGCTGATCGCATCGATCCTGAAAGCTGTTGCCACGGCACACGCATCGGAAATCGTGCATCTTGACCTCAATCCGAGAAATATCATGATGGATGCCGACAATGTGCCGCGGATCATGGATTTTGGTCTCGCGCAATACTTGGGCCTCGAGCGCGAACCCAGCGAATTCGTCAGCGGTACGCTGCGTTATATGGCTCCTGAGCATCTTTGGGGAAAACAACTGGGTCCCTGGACTGATGTGTTTGCGTTGGGCTGCACTTTCTTTGAGGTTGTCACCGGCCAAAGAGCGATGCGTGGAGAGTCAATTGAACAGATCCAGTTCAAAATCATCTCCGCGGACGTCGATTTTACGCCGCTCATGCAAATTCCGCACGGCGATGCCTTCGCCCGGTTTCTTGCCGGATCATTGGAAAAAAGTCGCGAAGGGCGTTATTCCGATTGCTCGGTCATGAGCGAAGCCTTCGAGCTATTCCTGAATAATGTCGGGCTTGCCGATAAAGCGGAGGCGGACGGCTCAAGTCACAGTACGATCGACTTTCTTCTGCGACGTATGCAACGAACGGGAGACTTTCCGACGATTTCCCGCACCTTGTCGGATATTAATCGGCTCGCCGGAGACGATCGCAGCGCCAACGCGGACAAGCTGGCCAATGTAATTCTGCGGGACTTCGCGCTGACCGCCAAACTTCTAAAGCTCGTCAATTCCGCTTTCTACGGCACCCGTGTCGCGGAAATTACCAATGTCTCGCAGGCCGTTGTTTTCCTCGGCATCGAGCAGGTGCGGATGACGGCAAACAGCCTGTTCCTGTTCGGCAACATGAAGGGTGACTCCGCTGTATTGAAGGACTCGATGATCAAGTCCTTCCTGAGCGGCTTGATTGCGCGCCACCTGGCGCAACGTGAGAAGCTGCCGGACGCGGAGGAGGCGTTTATCTGTGGCATGTGTCAAAACCTTGGCGAAAATCTCGTCATGTTTTATTTCGCTGATGAATTTGAGGACATTATTGAATCTCAGAAAAACGATGACCTCGACAAAGCGGCTGCAGCGCGTGGCGTGCTCGGTGTAAATTACTCCGAACTGGGTGCAGCGGTCGCTAAAACGTGGAATCTACCCAATTCGATCATCGAGTCCATTCGTGGTGTTCCACCGGGAAATGTTGTTGCACCGGAGACTGAAATTGAGAGGCTTCGGAACTGTGCGGTGTTCGCGAACGAGCTATGTGACTTGTTGCAGAATCGCGAGCAAGATGAAGTCCAGGCCGCCATGCTCAAGCTCCTGATGCGGTTCGCACCCTGTTTTTCGATCGAACTCGTTTACTGTCAGCAGCTTGTTAGTGCGTGTTTTGAGAAACTGGAGCAGTTTGCCCCCATCTTCGAGATGGACGTATCTTCGAGCGACTATTGTCGGCGAATGCAGTCCTGGTTGGACGAGCAACAGGCCAAAGCGGAGCAAAACGCAGTAGCGGCTGAACAGCCCGTGGCAGGGTAGTTCGGTTTTCTGACTTTATCGTCGTATTGGCAGGATAATCCGTGACGGATACTCGGCTGAGTGATGTACGGAATTTTCTGCGATTACACCCTCCGTTTCATCGTAGTTATTGCCGCCCGTGTTCAGGTTTCTCATGTATTGCGGGAATTTGCTCGAAGCAATTTCGACGCGAATGCGATGACCTTTTTTGAATTCGTAACTCGTCGACATCGCCGTTGGATTCAGCTCGTAAACCTGACCTGATTCCATGAAAACCTGCTGGTCATATCCGTCTCGGTAGCGGGCACGAAGAATAGTGTCGTCAACATTGTACGCCGTGCCATCGGGATACACGTCAACCAGCTTGATGGTGAAATCGGTGTCTTTCGCATCTGATGAGACGAACAGTTTTGCGCGCACGAACCCGGTGACCTCCGTATTTTCTTCGAGTGCCTCAGTTGAGTACACGAGGACGTCGGCACGTGCCTCGATGCCACGCTGGTCGAAGCTGCCGCCCACCGATGCGTCGCTGTTACAACAGACGCCACCGCCCAAACTCGGTACAGGGTTCATCGGGTCGTAACTGAATGTGTCGGTCGACGCACCGGAAGCCTCAAGGGTGGAAAGGGTGCCATTACCGAATACGCTGTTTGCATTCCCATCGCTGGCGAGATACATCGTCGTCATTTCGATATTTTGTGGTGGCCAGGTTTTTGCGCTTGCCCATTCATTGCGGCCCATCGTATAAAATTGAACCCTGGGCGTATTCTTCCGAAACTTGCTGCGCTTGTCTTTCATGTAATGGTCCAGGAAAGAGTAGATCGTATCGGAATAAGGAAATGTTGCATTGCCGACATTCAAGTCACCGGCGATCAGGTCTTCGTGCTCGGGCGTTCGGAAAAAACCGCAGTGGAGTGTTGGTGCAACCACCATGTATTGACCATCACGGACCGATTTATCGCTGGCGTTATTTCGCACATGATTATAAAGCGCGAGATTGGGTCCCTGACTGACATCGAACCAACTGTTGAACCAGAAAGCTGGCACGCCGAAATCTTCGTCATCGTGATACAGGCCGCTCTGGAACCACTTGGGATCGTTGGGCGTACGTGCCATCAAATTAGCGCCGGGTCCTTCGTTACCGCCGGCATCTTTCAGCCACTCAACCGAGGGAAGTTTTCTGAGTTGTTTTTTCCAGTTGACTGTCGGCATATCTGCGGCAAGATCGTAGGCTTTACGGAGTCGTTGCAGCTGCTCCTGACTAAGGCCGTCAGGAAACTGCGGTCGAATATTTTGTTGGACGTAATAAAGCCAAACTGAAAACAGGGTTTGATGAGCGCCACCTTTGTACCAGTTGCCTTGTTCGAAATACTCTCCAACCCGGCCAATTCCCGCACCTGAGGCCATCGGAATCATCGCAGCATGAGCGGGATGATTCTGGGCTGCGAGCGCGAGTTGCCATTCGGCTGTGGACGAGCAACCCAGGGTCGCGACTTTACCACTGGACCATTCCTGATCGGCGAGCCAGGTCAGAGCGTCGTAGCCGTCGGTACGTGGTCGGCCGAGAATCTCCCAATCACCCTCCGAATAATATCGACCGCGTTCATTTTGCACGACAAATGCATAGCCGTGTTTAATGGCATCAATCGCCAATCGCAACTGGATGCCATCAATCTTGTTGAAGTTATACGGAGTCTTGACGAATATAACCGGGAACGGTCCGTCGCCTTTCGGCGTATAGATATCGGTCGCGAGGCCCGTACCGTCTCGCATCGGTACCATGACAATTGTGTCGGCTTCGGAAATGGCTGAAAATTTCGCCAAATTCGGGTCTTCGTCTGTTTGTGCGAAGGAAGTCAACGACAGCAGCAACGCGCTTAATGAGAGGAATGATTTCGATCGGACTAGAGGGCGTTCGGGGTTCGTCATGGTGTTCTCCCGCCTTTTTTTGGTCTTTGAGGGAGAGTATACGCCCTGGGCAGATAATTCTGGCGAATTGGAAATGTATCGGGAATTACGCTCGCACATACAGGTCTATAGACTTAGTCTTGGCCTTGTCGGGAACAGGGGGACAAATGGCCGAAAATAAATCTCGCCGGGAATTTCTCACATCGATAGGTCGTGCCGTCGGCGGTTCCGCTGTACTAAAGACAATGGCGGCGATGGGAGTCGGCGTGTCTGTTACCGCTTGTGGTTCCTCATCGGCTGCGCCGGTTTCGGCACCGCTACCGCCACCACCACCGCCTCCGCCGGGCGGAATGCTGTCCCCGCGGCCGGGCGACTGGCCCGCAAACGTTGGCGCAGGCAACTCAGTGGTTATTCTCGGTGGCGGAATTACCGGGATGACGGCTGCGCTGGAAATGACGCGACTTGGCTACAGTTGCACGATTCTCGAAGCAAACTCCATGGCGGGAGGACGCAACAAAACCATCCGCGCCGGCGACTCGATCAATGAGACGGACTCTTCGCAAACCTGCAATTTCGACTTTAATAGTGAACTGTATTTCAATGCGGGCCCGGCAAGGATTGCACATCATCATGAATTCCTGCTCGGATATTGCCGTGAATTTGGTGTCGCTCTTGAAACCTTTGTCAACGACAATCGTGCCGCACTACTGCACTCAACAACATCGATGGGCGGGCAAGCGATTATTGCCCGTCGCGTTCAGGCAGATACGCGCGGCTATATCGCGAGGCTGCTTGCCCTGGCCGTTAATCAGAATGCTCTGGACCAGGAGTTGTCGGCGAGTGACAAGACCAATATTCTGCAGATGCTGGCCGGCTTCGGCGATCTTGACGGCAACTTCGATTACTCAGGAACAAGCAGGGCGGGATTCCCGGGACAGGAAAACTCCGGCAGCCGCCAACGAGGTGCTTTGGTCAACCCGCTGCAGTTGCAGGACCTGATCACCGAAACCTTCTGGCAGCAACGCCAGGGATTTCCGGAAAGCCTGAACCAGCAGGCCACAATGCTGCAACCGGTCGGCGGTATGGACAGGATCGCGCGGGCATTTGAGGCACAGGTTACGAACGACCTGATTACCGAGGCGCAGGTGACCGAAATCAGGAAGATCACCAACGGCGTTCGTATTACGTTTGACCGGCTCGGCACGCCGACACAGCTTGACGCAGACTTCTGCGTTTGTACCATTCCTGCAACGGTTCTCCGGAATATCCCGAACGACTTTTCCGCCGCGCACCAGTCGGAAATTGCCAACTTCAATTATTCGGCGGCGGGGAAAGTCGCGTTTCAATCTCGCAGGTTCTGGGAGCAGGACCACAATATTTACGGAGGTATATCCTGGACGACGCAGGACATCACTCAGATCTGGTATCCCAACAGTGGCTTCGGCCAGGACAACGGCATTCTGGTTGGCGCTTACACATTCGGCGGGTCGGCCGGCGTCAATTTCGCAAATCTGTCACCGCAGGAGCGCATCAATATGGCCGTTTTACAGGGCGGTAATCTGCATTCTGAAATGAGTACAGAGGTCGGCCGCGGAATCAGTATTGCCTGGCCGAAGATTCCTTTCCAGCTTGGCGCTTGGGGTACTTCAAGTCCGCAGACCCTGTTGACGCCGGACGAGAAGATTGTTTTCGCCGGAGAGCACCTGAGTATCCTGCAGGGTTGGCAGGAAGGCGCGATTCTCTCGGCATACCACGCCATCGATCGCGTGGTCGCCAATACCTGATTGCGCTGTCGCGCGCGACTATTTGTGCTTCGAGGCCAGACAGTAGAACAAAACGCCGCTTGCAATAATCCCCAAACCAAAAAGGCCCTCTGTCGGCCGGTTTGCGAGAACGAATCCCAGGGTTGCCCCCATCAATACAAGGTAGACCAGCGGCGTTAGCGGATATGCGAACGTACGATACGGTCTCGGCAGACTGGGAAATCGCCAACGCATTACGAATACGCCAGCGACCGTGACGAAGCTGTTTAACGCCAATGTGAATCCGGCGAACACCAGTATCGATTCGAAGTTCGAAGAGATAATAAATGCGATCGCCAGTACTGATTGTGCGGTAATGGCGATGTAGGGCAGTCCGTCCATATTCGTGACGGATAGTTTGCGTAACGGTGCGAAGTCTTCGCCAATAATCTGCAGAACTCGCGGCCCTGCGATGGTCATCGCGCTCACCGTGGAGATCAGCAGCAAGGCCAGCGCAATCCCGGCAAGACGTCCGCCAATCTCACCGAACGCAAATTCCGCGGCGACAAAACCAACCTCTATCTGTCCGACCATTGCGTCCATTGGTGCCACTCTAAGAAATACGTAGTTCAGCAAGACGTACAGGACAGTCACAACGGCTGTGCCGAGAAATAGTATTCGCGGTAAGTATCTCTGCGGGTTTTCCAGTTCACCGCTCAAATAGGTAGCCGCATTCCAGCCGGTGTACGCGTAGCTGACGTAAATCAGCGCTACGGCATAGCTGGCGCTGGACATCACCGCGGCATCGCCGGACGACGGAAGGAAATCGACAGCCTGGGGGGCATCGACTATGAGCAGCGCAGTTACGCTAAAGCCTATGATCGCCAGGACTTTCAGGACCGTAAAAAATGCCTGCAAACCACCACTGCGCTGCCGATTACTTGCATGAACAAGCGTCAATAGGACCACCAGTGCCACTGCGACCGCTTTTTCAGCGGCTGGGGAATACTCCGTTTCCAGTGCGGAGGTCAGGTAGGCCGCAAACGTCAGGGCGGCCAGCGCTGTTGGTCCGGCGAAGCCGATCGTCGCAGATACCCAGCCTGACACAAAGCCGGCAACGGGGTGATAAATGCGTGCCAGGAAATTGTACTCACCGCCTGAGCGCGGCATTGCAGCGCCGAGTTCGGCGTATGTCATCGCGCCGCACAGTGCGATGACTCCACCGATCACCCACAACGCTAACAACGCAAATCCAGAACGAATATCGGCAAGCTGAAAGCCGAGGCTCGTAAATACGCCGGTACCGATCATATTAGCGATCACAACAGCGGTTACTGTCGTGTGGCGAAACTTCTGCATTACGCTCCCCGAAAGCGGTATACTACGATATCTGGGCTCAATATTGACAGCTAGATCAGTCATATGTCGAGACTTTCTAGAAAACGTCGCAAGTTCGGGCTACGTCGAATCTGGCTGGCCTCCCTGTTTTTTTACGCTCGAAAATACCTGGGTCCGGTACCAAAACGACACTGATCAGCAGTCCGCCGATCGAGATGATTTCGATGATGCCATCGACTTTGTTGGTTGGTATACCGACAAGTCGAACAGCGCTGCAGGTATTTCCAAGTGGGACCCGTACAACAAGTATCTTGCCTATCACGAGGGTCAGGCTGGCTGGAAACGCGGGTCTTATAATCAAAAGAGCTGGCTTAAGGCAGCGGCAAAAAGCGTTGATGGCCGCGCTCGAGCATGGTCAACACAATTGCAGAGCTGCGAGGAAGAACTCAATAATCACTGGTGGAAAACCAGCGCGTAGTTGCCTGCTCGCTCCAGCAGCTGTGTTTTCCACTGCATGATCTGATTAGCGTGCACGTCGAACTGCGGTGCCACCTCTATAAATGATTAGTATTTAGGCACGGTGAACCATAAACAGGCCTAATGTTGTAAGCTATTTCACATTTATGTGATCGATTTACATCAAAGTCTAACTTGAACACCAATGTTAAATTCATTCCGTTTTAACATTGATACCAGAGGAAACTAGAAATGACCTCCTCCAAAACATATACCTTCAAAAATCTTTATTTTGAAGCTACCCGTTTATGTAATTATGCCTGCCCTATGTGTATGGCAAGTAGTAACGATATTAAGCTGGTCAAAAAAAGTAGAAAACAGGAGCTTAGTACAGACGAAATCGAACAGCATATTTTCAAGACAGTAAACAAAATCGGCGTTGAGCAAATAACCTGGAGTGGTGGTGAGTTTATCCTGCGTAAAGATGCCGTCGAATTAGTAAGACGTGCAACAAGCTACGGTTATTCCTCCGTAATAACAACTAATGGTTCAAAGATGACACGTGAGAAATTACTGGAGCTTAAGGAAGCAAGTAACGGTGTCGTGGTCATTGCAGTGGGCATCAATTCTATTGAAGATGAAAATTCCTGGACCCGGGATACTGACTGTGCGCAATCTCTTGCGGTATTGAAATTGTGCGAAGAGCTTAACATCCGACAAAATGTTGTGGTCGCGATTGGCCAGCACAATTTGAAAACCATCGAACGTACTTTGCAGTGGCTCGATGACCATCACATCGCTTATAACCGCTCACCTTATACGGCACGGGGTTACGGCCGTAAATATTGGGAAGAACTTAAATTCAGTAAGCAAAACATGCAGGAAACGATTCACCCTGCCTTGCGTAAACATGCCAACGGTTATATCAGTTATACGCCCTTCTTTCTTTCTCCCGATATCCATAATGAAATATCCAGAGGTGTCAGCAATGTGACCGTACCTCAAAATCCATCTATCGGTTGCTGGTGTGGCACCTGGTTAGCCGTTAATTCAGAAGGTGATGTTTCACCGTGTGGCATTTTGTTGGACGATGTGAATTGCGGCAATATACGTCGGAAAACCTTTCAACAGATTATTGATGACAGTAAGGTATTTCAAAACGTTCTTGACCGAACTCAATTAAAAGGCAAATGTGGCCGTTGTCGATATCAATTTACTTGTGGTGGTTGTCGCGCGATGGCTTTTTATGAAACTGGCGATATTATGAGTGAAGATCCAACGTGTTTTTTTGAGCCAGTAGATAAAACTACAATGAGTGAGCATGAACAGGAAACTAATAAAACGTTCAAAACATTTGTCGCTATTTCACGTTTTGCAGACAAAATAAACGCCGTGAAAGTTTCTGATACATCACAAGCCACGATCAGAAATGAGAATAACAAATGATGTGAATTAGATGGTACTGATAATCTGATTGGTGCCCAGAAGAGGACTTGAACCTCCACCTACTTACGTAGACCAGCACCTGAAGCTGGCGCGTCTACCAATTCCGCCACCTGGGCCTTTCACAAACACATCGGATTTCAAACCAGCTTAGCACACTGCTGTAGCCGGCGCGTCGACCAATTTCACCACTTCCACGCGTACAAGTGCAGTACTGCGGGGTGGCGCACTTTACTCAAAGCAGGCTCGGTCTGTCAATCGCAACCCGCCCCACCTTATTTATTCGGAGCTGTATCACTTGCCAAGCAAGCCCAAAATTACCATGAAGAAGTCCAAGACCAGGCGAAAATCCAAAACCAAAACCAAGAGCAAGGTCAAGGCAAGGCCATACAAGCACCCGATTCCGAGCCGTAATGATCTCCTGGATATGCTGATCGATGTCGGTAAGCCGCTGAAAGCGGAACCGATCATGCAGGCATACGGGCTCAAGGGGCAGCGAATGCGCTCGCAGCTGGTCGAGCAGCTGCAGGATATGGTGCGAGCCGGCCAGATTCTCGAGAATCGACGTGGTGAATTCTGTCTTACGGCAAAGCTGGATTTAGTCACCGGCAAGGTCAGTGGTCACCGCGACGGTTTCGGTTTTGTGATCCGGGATGACGGTGAACCTGACGATATCTTTCTTTCCGCACGCGAGATGCGGTCGCTGTTTGACGGGGACCGCGTGGCGATCCGAATGGTCGGTGACGATCATCGCGGTCGTCCTCAGGGTGAACTCGTCGATGTGCTCGAACGCGGAACTCGCGAGATTGCAGGCCAGTTTATCCGCGAACGTGGCATCGGCATTGTTATCCCTGACAACGCCAAACTCTCGCACCGAATCCTGATCCCCAAAGGCGAAGCGGCGAATGCCAAACACGGCAATATGGTGGTTGCGGAGATATTGGACTATCCAACACACGTCGAGCAGGCGACAGGCCGCATCACAACGATTATCGGTGTCCCGGGTGAGAAAGGTATCGCAACGGATATCGCCATTCATGCGCACGCCATTCCGTTTAAATGGCCGGCCGCAGTCAGTAAGGAAGTGGCGGGTTTTGGTACGACGGTCCCCGGCACAGCGCACAGTGGTCGAACTGAACTGCGGAACGTTGACCTCATTACGATCGACGGTGCGGACGCTCGAGACTTTGACGACGCCGTTTATTGCAAGAAATCTGACAACGGCTGGCGACTACTCGTTGCTATCGCCGACGTTGCACATTACGTGAGCATCGGTTCGGCGCTGGACAAAGAGGCAATCGTACGGGGTACATCCGTCTATTTTCCGGATCGTGTGGTGCCGATGCTGCCCGAAGTACTGTCGAACGGTCTGTGTTCACTGAACCCGAAGGTTGATCGACTGTGCATGGTCTGTGACATGCGGGTCAGTCCGGCAGGCAAGGTGACCAAAGCGACTTTTTTCGAAGCGGTAATGAAATCAAAAGCACGACTGACCTACAGTCAGGTCGGCGATTTCCTGAGCGGTGCGTCAAAGAGCTCCGTTCCAAAAGAGCTGCAATCATCCGTCAGAGACTTACATGACCTGTACAAAGTGTTCGCCAAGGCTCGCGGACGCCGCGGTGCAATCGAGATCGATCTTCCGCAAACCAAATTCAAACTGAACAAAGACGGTGAAATCGATCGTATCGAGGTTGTTCCGCGAAACGATGCGCATCGCCTTATCGAAGAGTGCATGATTGCGGCGAACGTGGAAGCGGCGAAATTCCTGAAGAAACATCGCATTCCCGGTTTGTATCGCGTTCACCCCAAGCCCGACACCGATCGGTTTAACGACTTGCGTCTGTATCTCCTGTCACTGGGCTTGAAAGTTCCGCACCCGGATCACGTGGAACCTCGACACTTCACCCAGTTGATCGAACAGGTGAAGGATCGGCCGGATAGTGCGGCCATCACGATGGCGATGCTTCGCTCTCTAACCCATGCCGAGTATTCACCCGCAAATGTGGGGCACTTCGGACTGGCGCTCGAGTCATACGCCCATTTCACGTCACCGATACGCCGATACCCTGATCTGCTGGTACATCGTGCTATCCGGCATATTGTTCGGGGCGGCAAGACCGGGAAATACGATTACGGGCCGAAGGAGATGGAGCGCCTTGGAGCGATTACCTCGGCACACGAGAAACGGGCTGAAGAGGCGACACGCGATGTCGAAGCGTGGCTAAAATGTCAGTATATGGAGGGGCATCTTGGCGAAGAATTCGATGGCGTCATAACCGGCGTCACGAATTTTGGACTGTTTGTGCAGATCACGGAGTTGATGACCGATGGGCTCGTCCATGTGACGAGTCTGGCCAACGATTACTACAAATATGATGCCGGCTCGCAAAGACTGGTGGGTGAGCGCGGCGGACATTCTTATGGGCTGGGCTCGGAAATGCGGATTCGGGTGCAGCGAGTTGACATGGAAACGCGCAAGATTGACTTCAGGCCGGTCGAAGATGACTCGCGAAAATCGCAGAAGCGCCGCCCGTCCAGCACGAGGCGACGCCGGAAATGAGCAAATCCCACTACATCACCGGCCTTCGCGCCGTTGAACAACTGCTGGCAACCGACGCATCGGAAGTCCGCCGTGTCTATGCGGAGTATCAGACCGCAAATCCACGGGTTGAGGCGATCATCAAGTCCGCCCGTGAGGCTGGCATCGATATTCAGGCCGCCAATCGTGCGCGTTTGGCGCAAATGAGCGGCGAGGTCCGGCATCAGGGCGTTATCGCCGAGGTGCAGCGCAGCACGACACTGGATGAGGGCGGGCTCAGAACGATGGTGGAGAAGCGCCTGGAAGCGGCTGGCGGCAGGCCATTACTATTGCTGGTGCTTGATGGAGTGCAGGACCCGCATAATCTGGGTGCCTGTATGCGAACGGCCAATGCAGCGGGCGTTGATGCCATCGTCGTGCCTCGCCATGCCGCGGCTGGCTTGAGCCCTGCCGTCAGCAAGGTCGCTGCCGGGGCCGCCGAACAGCTGCCATTTGCAACGGTGGGAAACCTGAATCGGGTGCTGGGCTGGCTTGCGGACTACGGTGTGCGGGCCATTGGGACCAGTGATAAAGCCGATTCCAGCCTGTTTGAAGCAGATCTAAGTGGTTCTGTGGCCCTGGTTATGGGCCGTGAGCATACCGGGCTTGGTAAGGGCATTTCGAGCCGCTGTGACACGTTGGTGAGTCTGCCCATGGAAGGCGTTGTGTCGAGTCTCAACGTCTCTGTGGCTACCGGCGTTTGTCTCTATGAAATAGTGCGCCAAAGGGCCTTGCGCCTGCCTTAAGCGTTAGGTAGGATGCGCCTCCCGCTCATAAGGGCGGGTATTAACCTCTTGCTATACCGGATTTGCCGGGTAGCTATAATCCGTGAGGGTAGCTTGTCGTTGTGACAGGGTAGCCGTCGCGGTTTTATCCAAAAGGGAAGACAATGAGACACTACGAAATCGTGTTTCTGGTTCATCCGGACCAGAGCGAACAGGTTCCTGCCATGGTAGAAAAATACCAGGGCCTGGTGACCGAATCAGGTGGCAGCGTTCACCGCAGCGAAGATTGGGGCCGTCGCCAGTTGGCACACCCGATCAACAAGATCCACAAAGCACATTACGCTCTTCTAAATGTCGAGTGCGACTTTGCTGTGATCGAAGAAATCAAGAGCGCATTCAAATTCAATGACGCGGTTCTCCGTAATCTCGTTATCTCTCGTGATGAAGCTGTTACCGAAGCATCGCCCATGGCAGTAGCCGTGGCGGAAGAGAAGGCTAAAGAGAAGGAAGCGCAGCAGCGCCGTGAAGCGAAGGCGGTTGCCGAAGCTGCCATGCGCACCGAGGCTGCCGACGAAGAGAAGGCCAAAGAAGCGACCGCAGACGAGTCGGATGCGAAAGAGACTGCAGTAGAGACGGCGTCTGAAGAGCAAGCGGCCGAAGAAAGTGCTGCCGACGCTACAGCTGAGCAGCCAGCTACGGATGAGACTGTTGAGACTGCAGAAGAAGCGACTCCCGAGCAAGCTGAGGAAGCACCGGCTGAGCCAGAGGCTGCTCCCGAGCAAGCTGAGGAAACACCGGCTGAGCCAGAGGCTGCAGCAGAAGTGCAGAGCGATGACAATAGTGGCGAAGAGGCAGCTCCGGAAGCTGAAGCGGATGCCGATGCTGAAGTTAAGAGTGCCTGAGGAGAATTGCTATGAGTCGTTATTCACGTAGACGGAAATACTGTCGTTTCACCGCCGAAGGCATCACCGAGATCGACTACAAGGATCTTAACCTGCTGAAGGCTTATGTGACCGAGACAGGCAAGATTGTCCCTAGTCGCATTACAGGCACAAAGTCTCACTACCAGCGCCAGTTGGCATCGGCAGTGAAGCGGGCGCGTTTTCTCGCACTGCTGCCGTATACCGACCGCCACTAGGCGCAGTCGGAGCAATTGGCGTGCAGGCGATGGCCAAATGGCTGCTCGCAAGGCCACGTAACGCGGTATTGGGGCTGACAGTAACGCTGTTACTACCGGCACCACAGTTGACGAGCGGTGCCATCATGGTGCTTCTGGTACTGTCGCAAGGGGTACGGAGCGCGGTGATCGGGGCGAGTATTGCCGCGGCAATATTGGCACTGGTGGCTCTGTTTCTCGGTGACCCGCTGGTGTCGGTCGTAGTTTTGACGATGGGGACCTGGGTTCCCGTCACGTTGCTGGCGATTATGCTGACAACAACCCGGTCGCTGACGCTGGTCCTGCAGGTGTCAGTCATTTTCGTGGTCGTCACGATGCTGGTTTTCTATAGCGTCGTTGCCGATCCGGCAGCTTTTTGGCAACCGCTGCTGGCCGATATGATAGCGACTGCAGAGCGTACCGGCTTGCCGCTGGACCCGCAGATGCTCACTGCAGATGTGGCGGCGGTATCGGCAGCGCTGGGATTTTGGATGGTATACGTCAGTGGTTTTTTGTTGGGCCACATGGCGTACAGGAAGTTGCCTGGAGAGACGCAGGAATTTGGTCTTCTTCGGGACTTGAATTTTGGCCGGGTTATGGCGTTGACCATGGCGCTGACCTCGGTGTTGGTAATGGTGATCGATGTAAGCTGGCTGCAAAATATCGCATTCGTAATGTTTGTGATGTTTGCGCTGCAAGGATTGGCCATTGGCCACTGGCTGGTTGCGAATGAGGTTGCGCCATTTGCTGTCTTGCTTGCAGTGTACGTAATGTTGTTCCTGCCGCTATTACAGGAAATTGTGATTGTCGTGTTGGCGGTGGGTGGATACACGGACGCCTGGTTTGGATTCCGGCGTCGATTTAAAAAAGCTTAAAGGTTCAAAGACATGAACGTTATTTTGTTGGAAAGCGTTGAAAATCTGGGTGGCATCGGCGACCTCGTTAAGGTTAAGCCGGGCTACGGTCGTAACTTCCTGCTACCACAGGGCAAGGCGGCGTTGGCCACTTCTGAGAATATGAAGAAAATCGAAGCGCGTCGCGCGGAGCTTGAGAAAGCCGCGGCTGAAGGGCTCGCCAAAGCGCAGGCTCGAGCTGCAAGCATCAACGGTGTTGAGCTTGTTATCCCGGCGAACGCTGGCAGCGAAGACAAGCTATTCGGATCCGTTGGCCCAATCGATATTGCAGAAGCATTTGCAGCCATACAGGTCGAGGTTGAACGTAGCGAGATTCGTATGCCGGACGGCCCGATCCACGAGTTGGGCGAGTTCCAGATCGGTGTGCACCTGCACGGTGAGGTTAACGCAGAAGTTACCGTCCGTATTGTTGCGGCGGAGTAATTCCAGACCGGCTGATGAAATCAGCGGGCTGTGTTACCGTTAAGCCAGAGCAAATACTGGCAGAGGAAATCCGGGGATGGTCCGAGCTTTGGACGATGGAATGGTCGATGGAGGCGCTGAGCAGCGCCTCAAGGTGCCGCCGAATTCCATAGAAGCGGAACAATCCCTGATCGGCGGCCTGATGCTTGACGCGTTGGCCTGGGACAAAGTCGCGGACGTCATAACCGCCGAGGACTTCTACCGTAAAGATCATCGTCTGATTTATACGGCGATCGCCGATCTGATAGATAGTGGCAGCCCGTGCGACGTTGTCACGGTCTCAGAGCACCTCGATTCTCGTGGTGAGCTCGACGACGGAGGCGGCCTCGAATATCTGGCAACACTCGCCAATGAAACGGCGGGTGCAGCAAACGCCAGAGCCTACGCCAAAATTCTAAGAGAGCGCGCCACATTGCGTGCATTGATCAGCGCCGGTAATGAAATCGCCGGCAGCGCGTTTACGAATGACGGACGGACTGCGGCCGAAGTCCTTGAAGACGCGGAGAAAATGGTTTTCGAGATCGCCGACAAGGGTACTCGTGGCAATAAAGGTTTCAAGTCGCTAAAGGACATTCTGCCGGAAGCCGTCGATCGCATTGACACGCTGCATCAATCCGACGGTGATATTACCGGCATCTCGACCGGCTATAACGAGTTCGACAAATTGACCGCCGGCTTGCAACCTGGCGATCTGGTGATTGTGGCAGGTCGTCCGTCGATGGGTAAGACAACGCTGGCCGTTAACATGGCGGAAAACGCTGCGATAGGGTCGAAGGTGCCGACCGCAATTTTCTCAATGGAAATGCCGGCACAACAATTGGCGTTTCGGATGATTTCATCGTTGGGTCGTGTGGATCAAACACACCTTCGCACCGGTAACTTCCCGGATGAAGATTGGTCGAGAATTAACACCGCCGTGCA
Organism: Woeseiaceae bacterium; assembly: GCA_021773095.1. GTDB lineage: Bacteria > Pseudomonadota > Gammaproteobacteria > Steroidobacterales > Woeseiaceae > UBA1847. The sequence continues at coordinate 240,399 of JAJFKR010000006.1, forward strand.
GCTCATGTCGGAGGCCCCTATCTATATCGATGACACGCCGAGTCTTTCACCGGGCGAGATTCGGGCGCGAGCACGGCGCTTGCAACGCGAGCACGGGCTCGGCCTCATCGTCGTTGATTACCTGCAGCTGATGCAGGTGCCAGGCAACAAGGAAAACCGTGCCACCGAGATTTCCGAGGTTTCTCGAGGCTTAAAGGCGCTGGCCAAAGAGCTTTCCTGTCCGGTCATCGCTTTGTCGCAACTCAATCGTAGTGTTGAGCAACGTACCGACAAACGTCCGGTGATGTCTGATTTGCGTGAGTCAGGTGCCATAGAGCAGGACGCCGATCTGATTCTTTTCATCTATCGCGAAGAAGTCTATAACCAGGACACACCGCGAAAAGGCATCGCGGATATCGCGATTGCCAAGCAACGTAACGGACCTATTGGTGATTTCCCGCTGACTTTCGTCGGCCGATATACCAAGTTCGAAAACTGGGTGCCGGATAACTACGGCGACGATTACCCATTACCGTAGGAGCGCGCCCTGCGCGTGCGATGATCGTTACGTGGTCGCGCGCAGGGCGCGCTCCTACGACGAGGCGAAGAATCCCATTTTGACGCCCGCCAGTTGCAGCACATCATTGTCCTGCAGTTTGCGTGCCTGGGCACCAATGGCTTGTCCATTGACGAGCGGATAGTCGCCTTCCTTGCCCGACTCAACGTGCACGATGTAGTAGCCCTCTGCACGCCGCGTGATTGCGGCGACTTGCACGCCCGGTCGGCCCAGGGTTGTCAGCGCCTTGGTTAGCTCCAGTTCGCGGCCTGCAAAACCGCCGCTTAGAACCTGTAACTTCGCGAGCGGCAGGGCATTCGGCGCACTGGCAGGATCGATACCGTGTGCCGTATCAGAGTGCGAAACCTTCTCGCCCATTGACGGCGCCTTGGGTGCTTCATCAAGAGCCGCTGCTTCGGCCGGGTCAAGCTTAACGGCCGCAGCCGCGTCTGCCTGATACGCCGGTTGTTCGTCTTGTTCTGTAGCGGCCGCTTTTTCCGCGGCAGCTTCGGCTTTCGCCAGCTGATCAGCATTCTGTTGGCCAGCAGGAATAACCATCGTTTTCTCGAACTCGTCCTGTTCGGGTTCGTTCACCTGCTGGTCGGAGAATCGCAGCTGGTGATGGCCAATCGTAATGACGTCGCCGTGCTGCAACGCGTGTTTCTTGATCAGCTTGCCATTGACGTAAGTGCCATTGGTGCTGTTCAAGTCCTCTAGAAAGGAATCGTTCAGAATATTGATGATCAGTGAATGATGTCCACTGACGGCCGGGTTATCGATGCGGACATCGTTATCCGGAAGGCGACCAATGGTGTAGCGTTCCTTGGTCATGTTGTATTCAGCCAGAACCTGATTGTCCAGACTAAGAATTAACCTTGCCATGATTTCTCGCTCTGTATATCTTGCATTCCCAGTTCACAGCCTAGGAACGAAATAAGCCGGCAATCTTTGCAAGCAGGCCCTTTTTTGCCGGGAAGGCTTCCTTAACCTGTGCAAGCATTACCGACACATTGTCACGCCCGCCGTGGTCGTTCGCCATGTCCACCAGCTGTTGACCAACGACGTCAAGACTAGCATTAAAAGTACTGATAGTTAAGTGAATATCGTCATCCTCGACCATGTCGCACAGACCGTCAGAACACAACAAATAGATGTCTTCCGGCAGTACCTCGTACTCGTGAACCTCGACCTCAACGGCCGGTTCGACACCTAGGGCGCGGGTCACGTAATTACGATTGGTCGAGCGTTGTGCTTCTTCTGCTGAATAGAAACCACGATCCACCAGTTCCTGCAAGAGGGAGTGGTCGAGCGTCACCTGGTCGAGTTGGTCGCCACGTAGACGGTAAGCTCGCGAATCGCCGACATGGGCGATTGAAATCTTGTTGTCGTAGAACATACAGGCAACGATGGTCGTGCCCATTCCCTCGCAGCTGGTCTGGCTTTGTGCCGTCTGATAGATGATCTTGTTGGCGCGATAGATGGCGTCTCGCAATACGATCGACTGCCGCATCATACCGCTGTGTGGATCGATGTCATGACGCTCTTCGCGGGTGGCGCCCTCAGCAGCAAGGTCGGTAACGATCTGCACGGCAATGCCACTTGCGACCTCGCCTGCGTTGTAGCCTCCCATGCCGTCCGCCAGAACCATCAGTCCGATGTCACCGGTCGTGCCGATAGCGTCCTCGTTGTGCTCACGAACTCGTCCCGTGTCGGTGAGCTCGGCAAAATCAATTTTTCCGCGGACTGTCATGGTGTTATTAATTCTCGCTCAAAAAGTCGTCAGGTAACTCGTGCACAATTTCTTAGCGCGATTGCCATTTCGGCACCGCATGAAAATCGATCTTGCGGACGTTTCGCCAGTGCCTTGGCAAGCACAGCATCAACGCTGGGTGGTATGCCAGCGCGTCGGCTGGAAATTGGCGCCGGATCATCAGTTGTAATTTTTGTCATCAATACCGCGATGTTCGATGCTTTGAACGGTACCTCACCCACCAGAAGCTCGTACAGGGTAACACCAAGTGAAAACAAGTCCGAGAGTCCCGTGAGGTCCTCTGCACCCAGTTGCTCAGGCGACATGTACATAGGCGTTCCCAAAACGATTCCGGTCTTGGTCTTGTTATTATCGGTCATCCGGGCGACACCGAAATCGCTGATCTTTATCGTGCCATCTTTTGGGTTGTAGAGCAGATTGGCGGGCTTGATGTCGCGGTGTATGACGCCCTGGTTATGTGCGTAATCGAGGCCCTCAGCGGTTGCCGCCGCAAGCTCCATTGCGCGCTTCGGCGCCAGCAGTCTCTTCGGGTCTGTAAAGTCCCGCAGCGGTATGCCCGGGACATACTCCATCGCGATATAGGCGAGGCCCTTGTCCTCGCCGGCATCGAACACGGTGATGATATTGGGGTGCGTCAATCGGCCGGCAGATTCCGCCTCTCGATAAAACCGCAGTCGAGCCTCTTTAAGTTCTTCATCTTCGAATTCATTTTCGATCGGGATGGCTTTTACGGCCAGAGCACGATTAATTCTCGGGTCTTTTGCGAGATAGACGGCGCCCATGGCACCGCGACCAATTCGACGTTCGATAACGTAACGTCCCAGGCGTTCGGGGGCTCCGCTGGACTGTTTCAGTTGAGCTTCGTGAACTGCAGGGGCTCCCTGAGTACGCTTCATCCAGTCCAGCACAGCTTCGGCACGCTCGGGCTTGGCCTGCTGTTCGAATGCCAGCGATAATTTGTACATGATCGCTGCGACTGTTTCTGATGGGTTGCAGCGACGAAACTCTGCAAAAGCTGGCTCGAGGCGTCCGGCAGAAAGGAAATCAATACCTTTCCTGAACGCATCGCCCGATACTTTCTGAACATCGACAACCAGCCAGGCGCTCAAAATCGCGACGCCGACAAAAATTAGCATTGGGCGTCCAAGGTCCATGCGTATTTGCAAACCGAAGAGCAGGGCTGCTTCGACCAGGAGCAGGATCGCTATCACGGTGATGGTAAGGACGGAAATATCACGGCGGTTTCTGTCCGGTAAGAACAACACAGCGACGATCGCGAGCATGGCCGGTATCAGGTATTCCATCGCCTTGACGCTTGCCGGTGAACCGATCGTACGGCGGTTTTCGATATCCGCCAATAACGTTGCAGTGATTTCCGATACGGTAACTAACTGTCCCGATGGCAACATAGCGGCCGCATCGACGAACGGTAAGTCCGAATCCACAAATACGGTCGCGCCTTGCAACGAGGTCGGCGCATCCGCGTTAAGTAAATTATCGACATCGATACGTGGTAGCTCGACGTAGCTCGAAAAATAAATCAGGTCGTCGGCACCCGAGAGCAGGCTGGCTCCTCCCGTGTCAGAAGACTGAAAATCGATAGCGAGTGGCAGTGAGGGCGACATGACTCCGCTGTTAAGCTGCCACAGTTTAGATTGTCGCAAAATATTGTCGCTGTCGGGCCGGGCCGTAACAAATCCGTCGCGTGTTGCCACGTCGGCCAATCGATGTCGCGTTGGAACGAAGACCGGCATATGAGTGTTCAGCAAAGCAGACCAGCCTGGCAATTCATCCGCCGCGGGTATCTCGGGTGGGTTCGGCAAAATGATGCGGCCCACACCTGCGTCCTGAAGAGCCTGAATGACATTACCGTACTGATCCAATGCCTCGTCTTGTGTTGACCGATTCGTGTTGATACTGGCGATGAACGAATGACTTAACGCCTTGTTGGGCATGCCTCCGGCGAGTTGGTCGTAGAGGACCCGGTCTGCTGCAACAAACCACTGTGCCAGTGGTCCGTACACCACCAACAACAAGACACTCACAAATGAGAGTGCGATGATTCGGTTGCGTTTTTGTTGCTTCGTTGTGTCCAACGTCTGTCATGTCCCTGTTTTAAGGGCGAAATTATAGGCAAATGCAAGCATTCTTAATGAGATAGGGTTGGCACTTTTTATGTAATACAGACTCTGGAAGCGGTGCTATCATTGACTTTCGCAGGTTTGAACGAATTTAACAATAATCAATGCGCGATTTTCAATAATTGCGAGTTTATTCAAAAAACGACTTATAATACAATAAGTTATAATTTACCCCCGGACCGGGATTCAGCGTTCGTGCGCTCTATCCGTCCCATATACGGCTTTTTGAGGGTCGAAAAACGTGTCAAAAGCCAAAATTGCCTATTTGTGTACTGAATGCGGTGCCCACAGTGTCAAATGGGCGGGGCAATGCCCGGATTGTGCTGCCTGGAATACGCTGACCGAGACGAAATTCTCAGTGCCCAAAGGCGCGGCTGGCGCTGTGGCGACGACCCTTGAAGATCTGCCGGAAGGCATTGAGTATCGGCATGCGTGTGGATTCGGCGAGTTTGACCGCGTGCTTGGTGGCGGTCTCGTTCCAGGTGCAGTCGTTCTGCTTGGTGGCGATCCCGGTGTCGGTAAATCAACCTTGCTGCAACAGGTGTCCGCGAAACTGATGCAGGATGTGCCGGTTTGTTACGCCACCGGTGAAGAGTCATTACGGCAAATCGGTCAGCGATCACTGCGCCTTGGGCTCGACGCGTCCTCCATGAACCTGCTTTCGGATACATCGATCGAAAATGTATTGTCACAAGCCCGCAAATGCAAAGCACGCGTATTGGTTATCGATTCTATGCAAACCATGACCAGCGACGGTGTGCCATCGGCACCCGGGTCCGTTGCGCAATTGCGGGACGGCGTTGGCAAGATAGTGCAATTTGCAAAACAAAATGATGTGGCCGTATTCATTATCGGTCATGTCACAAAAGAAGGTGCAATCGCTGGCCCGCGTGTTGTTGAACACATGGTTGACACGGTGTTGTATTTCGAAAGTGATCCGTCGAGTCGCTACTCCATGATTCGTTCCGTAAAGAATCGCTTTGGTGCCAGTGGCGAGATGGGCGTGTTTGCAATGACGGAGACTGGTTTTCTCGAGGTCAGCAACCCATCGGCAATATTTCTTTCGCGCGAGTCAGTAGATGAACCTGGCAGTGTGGTCTCTGTCGCGTGGGAGGGCAGTCGACCTTTGTTGGTCGAGATACAGGCGCTGGTCGCAGATGGCAACAGTAATTATGCGAAGCGACTCGCTCAGGGGGTTGATCAGAATAGACTCGCGTTACTGCTTGCTGTATTGCAGCGCCACGGTTCGCTGTCGGTCACTGACGAGGATGTGTTCGTGAACGTTGTCGGAGGACTTCGAATAAGCGAGACGGCGGTCGACTTGCCAACGTTATTGGCCATTGTGTCCAGCTTCCGGGATCGGGCAATGCCAGAACGATTGGTCTGTTTTGGTGAGATCGGTCTCGCTGGCGAAATTCGACCGGTACGATTTGGCACCGAGCGTATCGCTGCGGCCGCCAAGCAAGGCTTTACGCGTGCCATCGTTCCCAAAGGTAACGTGCCAAAGAAAATGCCTGCCGGCATTGAAGTGATTGGTATTCGCAGATTGAGCGAGGCGCTCGATGAGGCTTTTTAATCCGCCTCTATACCCGGCTGTTCACGTTTGCCGATGCGAACGAAGCGAATTCGATTGTCGTCGGTTTCGACAATTTCAATCGGGTAGCCACTGATTTTCACGCAGGTTGATGGTGTTGGGATAGTTTCCAGCATCTCTACGATTAATCCATTCAGAGTCTTCGGTCCATCCGTCGGGAGATCCCAGTCCTGCGACCGGTTGAGTTCACGGATGTTAGCTGTGGCATCGACCAGGAAAGTGTTGCTTGTTTCGCGGACGACATCGTTCTCATCATCGGCAGGATCGGTAGTGAACTCGCCAACAATTTCTTCCAGTATGTCTTCTAGCGTGACGATGCCCTGAATGTCGCCGTATTCATCAACAACCATCGCAATACGCCCGCGACGCCTCTGAAACTGCACCAACTGAGTGCTGAGTGGCGTGCCTTCCGGCACGAAATACGCTTCCATCAGCAAGTTCTGCAGCATTTCCTTGCTGAAAGTCTTATTCGCGGAATTGGCAAGATGTCGTAAATGCAAAATTCCGATGACCTGGTCGATATTGTCGTGGTAAACGGGCAGACGCGTATGCTGACTTTCCGCAATCGTGGCCTCGATGTCTGCATCATCGTCGTCAAGATCGATACCGATAATCTCATTGTGGGGCACCATGACATCATCAACCGTGACCTTTTCGAGGTCGAGAATGCTGAGCAACATTTGTCGGTAGCGCGCGGAAATTCGCGTGCTTGCCTCGTGAACCACCGTGCGCAACTCCTCTCGGGTCAGTGAATGCAGATCACTGCCTTTGTCCCGAACACCGAGCAGGAATAGCACGCCGTTTGAAGCCGCGTTGGTCAGCCACACGATGGGATAGGCGATTTTTAGTAGCGGGTAGTAAATCATCGCGGCCGGAAAGGCGAGTCGCTCCGGGTGCAAAGCAGCGAGTGTTTTCGGTGCGGCTTCGGCGAAAACCAGTACGATCAGGGTGAAAATACCGGTGCCTATTGCTAATGCCAGTTCGCCGCCGAATTTCTGTGTGATTAACGTCACAAGCGCCATCGCTGAGAAATTGACGAGGTTATTGCCGAGAAGTATGAGGCCGATGAGACGATCGGGTCGTTTCAGCAAGTGTTCGGCGAGCTTTGCACCGCGGTGTCCTTCGCGCGCTTTGTGCCGTAGCTGGTAGCGATTGAGGCTCATCAATGCCGTTTCCGAGCCTGAAAAAAACGCGGAAAGCATCAGTAGCACAACAAGCAGACCAAGAAGACCTGCTAGTGGAATGTCGTCGCCCAAAAGAAGGGCACCTCCAGATCAATCAGATCATTGCGAGTTCATCAGTCCGGCCGGGAACTGTCAAGAACGCGTGTCTCAGCCCCAGCTTCGGTGCAGTACCTGTTCCAGGACTACGCGCACGCCGAAGTAGGCGACACACAACAGCAGAAAACCGCCCAGATACAGTTTGATGGCGCGTCCGCCGCGCCAACCCGCGAAATGCCGTCCGGCCAGCAAGGTGCCGAACACGACTAAAGCGAGCAGCGAGAATACAGTCTTGTGTGCCAGATGCTGGGCAAACAAATTATCAACGAATGTCAGGCCCAGAAGGATCGTGAATGCGAGTCCTGTAAATCCGGCAGCGGTGATACCAAAGAGTAATCGCTCGGTCGTTTCCAGTGGCGCGAACAGGTGGTTCATCGTCGAGATTTGACCGGCTTGCAAACGTCGTTCCTGCAACATCGCATAAATCGCGACAATGGTGCCGACGGTTAATAGTCCGTAAGACATCAAAGCCATGAGGACATGAGCGCGAACTTGCCAGACAAGCGCCGTCATTGCCGTCGACGAACTGTCGAGGCTGGTCATACAAGCGGCAAAAGCCCCCGGCACGAGCAGTCCGGCGGCGATGCCACGCAAGCTTGGCTGGATGGCCGCAATCAGGCTGATCAGTGCCAGTTCGAGACCGATCATTGAGACTGTGTTTCCCAACGAGAGGTTAAATCCGTCGGCGACCAATATCGATGCATACAGTGTTTTGCTGTGCAGGGAAATTCCGACCGCGATCAACAGGCAGGCGCCAGGAAACAGCGGTCGAGCGTTGCTTTGTGTTCGCGGCAGGCGCGACAACACGAAAGCCGCGGCAGCCGCAAGATATAGCAGGAAAATTGTGATTTCAGCCACAGAAACTCAGAAGGCACTAACCTAAATAGCAGTCGCTCAATCATCCCATACGGCGTAGTTTAAGAGAACCCTCCTTATGAGGATTCATGACCCCATCACAAGGGTCACAAGCGTCGGTCGAGATACTGTTTACAGGAAATAAAGCGGACCGAAGGGAGCCATTCCAGTAAACAGTATTTCGACCGACGCGTGCGATGATCGTAACGAGGTCGCGCGCAAGGCGCGCTCCTACAGTAGTATGTCGGCATGTTTGAAAATCTTAGTGGCCGTTTGTCGGATGCCGCCCGCAGTTTGTCGGGTAAGGGCCGGCTCACCGAAGCCAATATCAAAGACACGTTGCGACAGGTGCGACTCGCCTTACTCGAGGCTGATGTCGCCCTGCCGGTTGTAAGAACTTTCATCGAGCGCATACGTGAGCGTGCCCTCGGTGAGGAGGTCGGCAAAAGCCTGACTCCGGGTCAGGCACTGGTCAAGGTCATTCATGCCGAGCTTGTTAGAATTCTTGGCAGCGAGTCCGCGCCACTGGATTTCAGGGCGCAACCGCCCGTGGTCATCCTGTTGGCGGGATTGCAGGGGGCTGGCAAGACAACCACGGCGGCGAAACTTGCGAAGCGGCTTATCGAGACGGACAGGAAGAAGGTCATGCTTGTCAGTGTCGACGTGCATCGTCCCGCGGCGATCTTGCAGCTGCAGACGCTGGCTGGAGAAGTTGGTGCGTTGCATTGCGCCAGTGACAGCAGCGAGAAGCCGGTTCGAATTGTCGATCGTGCCCTGGATGAGGCGCGCCGCTCGCACGTTGATGTGCTGATTGTCGATACAGCGGGTCGTCTGCACGTTGATGAAAACATGATGCAGGAAGTGGCGGCGGTGCATGAGAAGGCGGCACCGCATGAGACTTTGTTTGTTGTTGACAGCATGGCTGGTCAGGACGCCGTTAATGCGGCAACAGCTTTTGACCAGACCTTGTCTTTGACGGGCATAGTGCTGACCAAAACCGACGGTGATGCTAAAGGGGGTGTTGCTTTGTCGGTTCGCGAAGTAACGGGCAAACCGATTCGGTTCCTGGGTGTTGGTGAGAAAGTGGACGCGCTGGAGGCGTTTCATCCGGATCGTATGGCATCTCGAATACTGGGTATGGGCGACGTACTGACTCTCGTCGAGGAAATCGAGCAAAAAGTCAGCAAGGACAAGACTGAGAAACTCGCGAAAAAGCTAAAGAAGGGTCGCGGCTTCGATCTTTCGGATCTTCGCGAGCAACTCGAGCAAATGATGAATATGGGTGGGTTGGCCTCGATGCTCGAAAAACTGCCTATGCCGGGCAAAGTCAATGCAGCCGCATTACAGGATGCGGGCAATGAGCAAAAGATCCGCCGCCAGGTAGCGATCATCAACTCAATGACACCCGGGGAGCGGCGATTTCCGAAAATCATCAATGGGTCTCGCAAGAAGCGGATCGCCACAGGGGCGGGCCAGCAAATTCAGGACGTCAATCGACTGCTGAAGCAGCATATGCAGATGGAGAAGATGATGAAGAAGATGTCAAAAGGCGGCATGAAGAAGATGATGCGGGGCATGCCCGGAGGTGGTCCCGGGGGTGGTATGCCACCCGGATTTGGCTGAATAGGGCATTATTTTCGTTCGATTTCACGATTGCGGCCAGGGACAGCATCACCGTTCTTATAAGGCCCCGGAAAACTTAGGAATTTTCGCCGCCGAAACGCTTCACATTTGGTGGAAAACCCGTACAATGCGCCGTCTACTCGGGCCAGCCCGGGTCAAGGCATGTCTGCCTCTCATTGATATTTATACGGAAATGTAATGGTTAGTATTCGACTTTCGCGCGCTGGTGCGAAAAAACGTCCTTTTTATCACCTGGTGGTCACCGATTCTCGAAATCGCCGTGACGGCCGGTACATCGAACGTCTTGGTTTCTTCAACCCCGTTGGTCAAGAGCACGAAGAGAATCTTCGTATTGATCTTGAACGCGTTGATTACTGGGTTGGTCAGGGTGCGCAACCGTCAGATCGCGTTGCCTCACTGCTGAAGAAACACCGCAAGGCGGCAGTCAGCAGTTAGCTTGTTGGTCTCCGAGACTGTCGTTCTGGGCCGTATCTCGGGCCTGTTCGGGGTCCGGGGATGGGTGAAGGTGTTTTCTTACACCGAACCGCGCGAAGCGGTATTGCAATACAAAGGATTGCTGGTTGGCCGGGATGGCGGCTGGCAGTCCGCGAAAGTTGCCGAAGGGCAGCGACATGGGAAAACGGTCATCTTGCGCCTCGACGGCTACGATGATCGCGATCAGGCAGCGGCGCTGATCGGTGCTGAGATCGGTACTGACAGAAGCGAACTGCCCGAACCCGAGGATGGTCAGTATTACTGGTCCGACCTCACAGGATTAAGAGTCGTCCATCGCGATGGCACCGAGCTCGGCACGATTAAGGAGATGCTGGAGACCGGGGCACACGACGTGATGGTCGTAACGGGCAAGCAGGAACGTTTGATTCCGTTTGTCAAAGATGAAGTGGTTATCAGCGTTGATTTGAGCGAGAAGCAGGTCAACGTCGATTGGGAATGGGACTGAATAGATGCAGTTCGGTGTCGTTAGTTTATTTCCCGAGATGGTTCGCACAATCGGCGAGTACGGTGTCGTTGGCAGGGCTGAGCAACGCGGATTGATTACTCTGGATACAGAGAATCCGCGTGATCATACGAGCGACGTGCATCGGACTGTGGACGACAGGCCGTATGGCGGCGGTCCTGGCATGGTAATGAAGTTCGCGCCACTCGCGGCAGCGCTTGAAGCCGCGAAGGGTAGATTGCCAGAGGGATGTCCGACTGTGTATTTGTCACCGCAAGGTCAGGTATTTGATCAGTCGATGGCGAAAAGATTCGCATTATTGCCCGGTCTGATTTTGTTGGCGGGGCGATATGAAGGAATCGATGAGCGGCTGGTTGAGTCGCATATCGATGAAGAAGTTTCGCTGGGTGATTTCGTGCTTTCGGGCGGTGAAGTTGCGGCGATGGCGGTGATAGACGCGGTTGTTCGATTACTGCCAGATGTATTGGGTGACGACGAGTCGGCAGCACAGGACTCGTTTATGGACGGTCTGTTGGACCATCCGCACTTTACGCGGCCTGAAGAAATATCAGGCCATAAGGTCCCGGATGTGCTGTTGTCCGGTGATCATGCCGAAATCGCCAGGTGGCGATTGAAGCAGGCATTGGGGCGCAGTTATTCACGGCGACCCGACTTGCTGGAAAAACTGGATTTGACTGACGAGCAACAAACGTTGCTCGACGAATATTTGAAAGAGCAAAGACAATGAGCAAAATCATCGAAGCGATCGAACAAGAGCAAATGGGCAAGGAAATACCGGCATTTGCTCCGGGTGACACTATCGTGGTGCAGGTTAAGGTAAAGGAAGGTACGCGTGAACGTCTGCAGGCCTTTGAGGGCGTCGTTATTGCTAAGCGCAATCGGGGCCTCAATTCTTCTTTTACCGTTCGTAAAATTTCGCACGGTGAAGGTGTTGAACGTGTATTCCAGACTTACAGTCCGGCTGTGGATTCGGTTGAGGTGAAGCGCCGGGGTGACGTACGTCGCGCCAAATTGTATTACCTGCGCGGACTCACCGGCAAAGCGGCGAGAATCAAAGAAAAGATCTGAAAAACATCAGGAAAACATCGCCCTGGTCACAGCAGTGACCGGGGCGTTTTTGCTTATAATGCGCCACATTCAGGCACTTAATGCTGAACCATTCGCCAGGTGCGAGGTCTTTCGTGTTATGAAAAAAGTTCTTCTGATGGCCGCTTTGGCTCTGCAAAGCAGTGGCTGCGCGATGATCGTGTCGAATGCCGCGTCAGGATTCTCCGACAATTTGTCCAGGGCGGTTCTGAATCAGGACGATCCTGAGCTGGTCCGTGATGGTATTCCGACATTGTTGCTGACGATGGATAGCTTCATCGAGGGCAGTCCGGACGATCCTCAACTATTGTCCGCGGGTGCGACGCTGTATGCGACCTACGGTGCGGCGTTTGCTGAAGACGAGATTCGTGCATCCAGGCTCACAGCACGCGCGCGGCGATACGCATTGCATGCGATGTGCGTGAGTTATGAGCCGTCCTGTGGATGGCCAGGCGCAAGCTATGACGAGTTCGTCGCGACGCTGAATGGAATCGGCAAGAACAAAGCGGATCTTCTCTATACCTACGGCTTCGCCTCACTGGCTTTCTTGCGAGCACAGACCTCGCAGGTGGATTCACTGGCTGAATTGCCACACATGGAAGCATTGTTTGATCATTACCTGAACATAAGTGGTGATGAAGTTAACAGTAGTGTCTACACCTACATGGGCATAATGCTGACCCTGCTGCCACCGTCGCTGGGCGGTGAGCCGGAACGCGCACGCGAACACTTCGAGAAAGCGATCGCGGAATCCGGTGGTGCAGATTTGGGCGCCAAAGTTGAATACGCGCGCGGTTACGCAAAATTACTTTATGAAAGGGAGTTGCACGACCGTTTGTTAAATGAGGTTCTGGAAGCAGATCCGAACCAGAAAGGCTTTGTATTGACCAATGTAATGGCCCAGGAAGAGGCTGCCACATTGCTTGCTGAAGCGGATGACTATTTCTGACGAATGAGTGGGGCAACGGGACGCCCGACCGCAGGATGGATAAGCCATGAAAAGATTTATTTTGCCGATTGTTGTAATGATGCTCAGTGCGCCAGCGATGGCGGTGACGTTGAAAATCGCCACAGCGACGCCGAACGGTTCGCAGTGGATGAAGGACATGCGTGCTGGCGCCGCTGAAATCAAGCAACGCACCGAAGGTCGCGTCGTCATCAAGTATTACGGTGGTGGAGTAAAAGGCGACGATGCCAAAGTATTGGGCCAAATTCGCATTCGGCAGTTGCAGGGAGGCGCATTCACTCCCTCAGCGCTGGCTGCAAGATACTCTGACTTGAATCTCTACGGCATGCCGCTGGTTTTCGATTCGGAAGAAGAGGTTGCCTTCGTTCGTAGTCGTATGGATGCTCGGATACAGCAGGGGCTTGAGGAAGCGGGATTTGTCAATTTCGGTTTCGCGACGTCCGGATTTGCCAGCGTCATGTCGAGTACACCGGTGAGAACGCTGGCGGACCTCAAAGGCAAACGCGTCTGGGTGCCGGAAGGCGACACCATTAGCTATGCCTCGATGAAGGCGATGTCGCTGAATCCGGTGACATTGCCACTGACCGATGTCTTGACAGGCTTGCAAACGGGCTTGATCGATATTGTCGCAATACCACCGATTGTGGCATTGCTATTGCAGTGGCATACAAAAATCAAATACGTCACGGAGCTTCCGTTGGTCTACACGTATGGTTTTATGGCCATCGATAAGAAGGTGTTCGAAAAGATTAGTGCTGACGATCAGGCGATTGTTCGTGACGTTATGACCACGATGTATCAGAACTTCGACAAGGTAAACCTGATTGATAATCAGCAGGCATTCGATGCACTGGTCAGAGCCGGCATCGAACCCACCGAGTTCGACAAGGAAGAGTTCGTCAAGGTTCGCGAATTACTGTTGGTATCCAATCTCAAGCTTGGGGCCGATGGCGCATTCACTCTTGAGTTCTATGAAGAGATGTTGCGTTACATTGACGAATATCGCAGCGAGCAAGTCGCTGCTACCGAGTAAGCCATCCGGTGCAAGTAAAGCGACTTCTTGAGCGCCTCGACAAGGCGGGAACGGTTCTCGAAACGACAATGCTCGTTTCCATGCTGTTAGCGATGATGCTCGTTGCTGTTACGCAGATCGTGATGCGTGAAGTGTTTGGAACGGGATTCGGCTGGGCCGACGAAATGGTTCGCCTGATGGTCTTGTGGCTTGCGCTTGTCGGCTCGATCGCCGCCTGCCGCGAAAATCGACATATCCGCATTGACGCCCTGTCCCAGGTGCTGCCGGATGCTGCGGTCAAAGTCATCCGGGTTCTGGTGGATGTATTTGCCGCAATTGTCTGCGGCATCATCGCTGTTCAGGCCTGGCGCTATCTGCAGATAGAAATCGAGTATGAAGACACGGTTCTCGTCGATACACCCGCATGGATCGCGCACGCGATCATGCCGGCGGCATTTGCATTGATTTCTTACAGATTTTTGGTGACCGCGTTCAGTCAGGCGGGTGAATTCATATTCGGCACCGAGGCGGTGAGCGAAGAGTGATTATTTTCAGCATCATCCTCGCGCTTTTGGCAATCCTTGGGGCGCCACTATTCGCGGTCATCGCTGCCAGCGCGATGCTCGGATTTCACGGTCAGGATTCTGATTTGATGATCATGGCGATCGAGATTCAAAGTATCGCCAGCATGCCGTTTCTCGCCGCCATACCGCTGTTCACGTTTGCGGGTTATTTATTGAGTGAAAGCGATGCTCCCAAACGACTGGTCCGTTTGACGGGCGCGATGCTTGGCTGGATGCCGGGTGGACTTGCGATAGTCTGTCTCGCCGCATGTGCGTTTTTCACGGCTTTCACAGGCGCATCGGGTGTGACGATCATCGCCCTCGGTGCAATCCTGTATCCGGCGTTAAAACAGGATGGCTATGGCGACAAGTTCAATCTCGGGCTGGTGACTTCGGCGGGCAGTTTGGGCTTGTTATTCGCACCGTCGTTGCCTCTCATTCTTTACGGTGTCATTGCCGAGGTTTCTATTGATAACCTGTTTCTGGCAGGCATCCTGCCGGGATTATTGATGTTGATCATGCTGTCCGGGTACAGCGTCTGGCTGAATCGCGGCATCCGCAAGCCACTGAGTTCATTTTCGATAAAAGAGGTCGGCTCGGCGTTGCTTGATTCGAATTGGGAATTGCCGCTGCCGATCGTAGTGCTCGGCGGTATCTATTCCGGTTTTTTCGCCGTGTCCGAAGCGGCAGCAATCACCGCGCTTTATGTGTTGATAATCGAGGTTGTGATTCGCCGCGAGATTCCGCTTCGAGAGTTGCCGAAGATAATGCGCTCCTCGATGGTTCTGGTTGGCGGCATCCTGATTATTTTGGGTGCCTCGGTCGCCTCCACGAGTTACATGATCGATGCGGAGATTCCGCAGCGTTTATTTGAGATCGTCGCCGGTCTGGTTAGCAGTCAAACGACGTTTCTTATCCTGTTGTTGTTTTTTCTGCTCATTCTCGGCGCAATACTCGACATATTCTCGGCGATCGTTCTCGTTGTGCCGCTGATTCTACCGATTGCGGCCGGCTACGATGTCAACGAGGTCCACCTTGGAATCGTATTCCTGGCTGCCATGCAGCTGGGTTATCTGACGCCCCCGGTCGGACTGAATCTGTTCATCGCCAGCTATCGGTTCGAAAAACCGATCATGCATGTGTATTCCGCGACCTTTCCGTTCCTGATCATATTGATGCTATCGGTTATATTGATAACATTCCTGCCACAATTATCACTATTTTTCTTACCAGACTAGTCCTGCTTACATGAGATACAGTGTAAACCGATCCGCGGCTCTGGCCGCTGTGTGTTTCTTGCCAGCTATGGGCTGGGCGCTGGACGATATCGAGTTGCCAGCAGGTTTTTATATCGAGGAGTATGCATCCGTCCCCAATGCGCGTTCACTCGCGCTGGGTGCTGATGGAACGGTTTTCGTTTCGAATCGCAGTGGCCGGTCGGTGTATGCGGTCGTCGATGATGACGCGGGGACCCGAACGATAGAATTGCTGGATCGGCTGAAGACGCCCAACGGGATCACGTTTCATGACGGTGACCTGTATGTAGCGGAGTTGAATCGAGTAACACGCTACAGGGATATAGAATCGAACCTACGTGCTGTACCAGATGCCGAAGTGCTGGATATAGATCTACCATCGAGGCGACATCATGGGTGGCGCTACATGGGATTCGGCCCCGACGACAAGCTGTACATTAGTATCGGATCACCCTGCAATATCTGCGAGGAAGACGGATTCGGGCGCATCATTCGCATGAACGCGGACGGCAGCGGGCGCGAGACGTACGTAGAAGGAATCCGCAACTCGGTAGGCTTTACCTGGCAGCCCGAAACGGGTGACCTGTGGTTTACCGATAATGGCCGTGACATGCTGGGCGATGACCTGCCTCCCGATGAGTTGAATCACGTCACTTTGCAAGGGCAACATTTCGGCTTTCCCTACTGCCATGCCGGTGAATTGCCGGATCCCAAATTTGGTCCGGGCAACGATTGTACTGACTATCGTGCGCCAGCCCGGAAGCTCGGAGCACACGTGGCGCCGTTGGGCCTGACGTTTTACACCGGTAAACTGTTTCCGGCTGAATACCGCGGGCAAATATTTATCGCAGAACACGGTTCGTGGAATCGGTCAAAGAAAACAGGCTACCGCATTACGCTGGTACGGCTCGAAAATGGCGTGCCGGTCAGTTACGAGCCGTTCGCAACCGGTTGGCTGCAAAATGAATCCGTGTCCGGCCGGCCCGTGGACCTGTTAGTACTGGCGGACGGGTCCCTCCTGGTCAGCGATGACCATGCGGGAAAACTGTACCGAATTGGTTACACTGAAGATAAGAATTAAGGAAACAACCTATGAGTAGCAGTAATTTCCTGGTGAGACTGATCTCAAGCCTCTGGCGTGGCGCGGACGGTGTCAGAAAGATTTTGCACTTGTTGTTGCTGGTCGCATTGTTTCTCGTGTTTTTCGGCGCGATATCCGGGTCATCGCCGATGTTGCCGCAGCAGGCTGCATTATTTATCCAGCCGGCAGGTCCGCTGGTCGATCAGTTAAATGGTGATCCTTACGACAGAGCACTGGCCGAGCTACTGGACGATGCTCCGCCGCAGACCCTGGTGCAGGATGTGATTGATGCGCTGGCATTTGCGAAAGACGATGACCGGATATCGGCAGTACACCTTGAATTGAGTGCGTTGGGTGGAGGCGGACTCAGCAAGTTACGCCGCATTGGCGTCGCGATCGACGACTTCAGGGAATCCGGGAAACCGGTTATTGCCAGCGCCGATTATTACAGCCAGTCGGCCTACCATCTGGCCGCTCACGCCGATGAGCTTTACATGCATCCGGAAGGCATGGTTTTCCTACAGGGCTACGGCGGCTTCAGGAGTTACTATAAAGACGCGATAGATACCTTGCGGCTGGATTGGAACGTATTTCGCGTTGGTACGCACAAGTCTTTCGTAGAACCCTATACCCGTATGGATATGTCACCGGAAGATCGGGAGTCGCGCACTCGACTGATCGGACAGTTCTGGACGATGTTTCAGCAGGACGTTGAAGCAGCACGCGGATTACCGGAGGGCACGATCGACGATTTTGCTCAGAATCTCGTCGCACGCGTTGCGGCGGCTGACGGTGATATCGCGATCGCGGCGAATGAGGCGGGTCTGGTTGATCAGTTACTCAGTCACGGTGAGCTGCGAGGCGTATTAATCGGATACGCTGGCGAGGATTCCGAAGACAGTACAGAGTATTCGTCGGTCCATTCATCCGATTATCTTGCCAATATGCGAATGCTGCACAGCGATGACGTGCAGGATGAAAATGTGGCCGTCATTGTCGCTGTTGGCACGATCCTGAATGGAACGCAATCGTCCGGCAGTATCGGTGGCGATTCAACAGCCGCGCTGCTGCGTCGGGCATTATCCGACGATTCAGTCAAAGCCGTTGTTCTGCGCGTCGACAGTCCGGGCGGAAGCGTGTTCGCATCCGAGGTCATCGCGCAGGAGATTCAGGCATTGCAGGCTGCCGGGAAACCCGTCGTGGCGTCGATGGGCAGTGTTGCTGCCTCCGGTGGTTACTGGATTTCCGTTGTTGCCGACAAGATTATTGCCAGCCCGGCAACAGTGACCGGGTCAATCGGTGTTTTCGGAATGTTTCCGACCTATCAGCGGACGCTGGATGCAGTCGGCGTAACAACGGATGGTGTCGGCACGACGCCGTGGGCGGGCCAGTTACGTCCCGACCGCGCGATGTCCGAACCTATGAAGGAACTGTTCCAGCTGATCATCAACGACACCTACGATGACTTCATTTCCGGCGTTGCGGATCAACGTACAATGGAAAAGGGTTTTGTAGATAGCGTCGCGCAAGGACAGGTCTGGACCGGTCAGGATGCGCTTGAACATGGCCTCGTCGATGAACTGGGTACGTATGAGGATTCTGTACGGCTTGCAGCCGAGCTTGCAGGGCTTGCCGAAGATGAGTACGGCCGGAAACTGATCGAAACGAGTTTGTCGCCAACAGAGCAAATGGTATTGGATTTTCTCGCACTGTCACAAAATTTCGGCATTGACATAGAGACCCTCGTCACAGGGCCTTCTGCGTTGGAGTCATTTGCCGGCAAGCTGCAGGAGCTCCTGGCCGGATTGGCGCAATTCAACGATCCGAAAGGTATTTATTCACACTGCTTCTGCGAGATCGATTAGATGAGAAAGCTACTCTGGCTCGTCCTGGTATTCACGTTATGCATGCCAGCAATCGCCGGGTCTGATACCGGCGAGAAACCACGTCGACCGGTCAACACCTATTCGATCGTCGCGAGAGATGCCGCTACCGGTCAAATGGGAGCCGCCGTCCAGTCGCACTGGTTTTCGGTTGGATCGGGCGTGATATGGGCGGAGCCCGGTATCGGCGCCGTTGCAACACAATCATTTACGGACCCGAGTTACGGGCCGCTGGGCCTGCACCTGATGCGCGCGGGAAAAGACGCGAATGCCGCACTGCAGGCGTTGCTGGTGGCGGATGAACACATCGACGTTCGGCAGGTTGGCATGGTCGATAGCGACGGAGTGGTTGCGAATCACACCGGCGAGAACGCGATTATCGAGCATTGCGACATCACAGGCGCGGGATTCACGGTCCAGGCGAACCTGATGTGGAAACCCACCGTTTGCACGGCGATGCTTGCGGCCTACGAAGAAAGCGAAGGCGATCTTGCTGCGAGAATGATGGCGGCGCTGGAAGCGGCTCAGGGCGAGGGTGGCGATATTCGTGGTCGCCAGTCGGCAGCAATGCTGGTCGTTAGCGGAGATGCAAATCTACCCGCGTGGGGCGGTCGGATCTTTGACTTGCGTGTTGAGGATCACGAGGCGCCGCTCGAAGAACTTCGTCGGTTACTGGTCACGGCTCGCGCATACAACCTCATGAACGAAGGTGATGCGCATATGACTAACGGGGAGGTTGATAAGGCCATTATCGCCTATAGCAGCGCTGAAGCCCTGGTACCCGATAGCCATGAGATGATTTTCTGGCATGCGGCGACACTGGCTGCCGAAGGCCGGGTCGATGAGTCGCTGCCATTGTTCGAAAAAGCCTTCGAGCTGTGGCCGCTGTGGCGAGAGCTGGTGCAGCGATTACCGGAGGCCGGATTGCTGCCGGATGATCCCAGGCTAATGGCGAAAATACTCGCCGTCGCGATCGAGTAGGCAATAACAGACGCCCATTAGCTCCAGTTCAGGATGACTTTGCCGGTCTGCCCGGATTCCATGAGTTCAA
Source organism: Woeseiaceae bacterium (assembly GCA_021773095.1). Classification (GTDB taxonomy): domain Bacteria; phylum Pseudomonadota; class Gammaproteobacteria; order Steroidobacterales; family Woeseiaceae; genus UBA1847. The sequence goes on from JAJFKR010000006.1 coordinate 260,076, forward strand.
ACGCGGGCAGGTATTCGTCGATCGGGAAGTGGTGCGTAATAACCGGCTCGATATTCAGGCCGCTCTGCAACATGCTCGACATCTTGTACCAGGTCTCAAACATTTCGCGGCCATAAATACCTTTGAGCTCGAGACCCTTGAAGATGACGTCATTCCAGTTGATTGACGTATCGTTGGGCAGAATGCCGAGCATTGCTACTTTGCCGCCGTGATGCATGGTCCGCAACAGGTCGCGAAATGCCTGCGGGTTACCTGACATTTCCATGCCAACGTCGAAGCCTTCTTCCATGCGGAGCTCGAGCATGGTTTTGTCCAGCAAGTCGGTGCTGACGTTGACTGCAGCCGTCGCGCCCATTTTTCTCGCCAGTTCCAGTCGGTAATCATTGACGTCCGTAACTACAACATGTCGCGCACCGGCGTATCTGGCTATGGCGACGGCCATGATACCGATGGGCCCCGCCCCTGTGATCAGTACATCCTCACCGACGAGGTCGAATGACAATGCGGTATGTGTTGCGTTGCCCAAGGGATCCAGTATGGATGCCATGTCGTCATCAATGGCGTCAGGAAGCTTAAATACGTTGAATGCCGGAACCGACAAGTATTCCGCGAACGAACCGGGACGATTCACGCCAATCCCAACCGTGTTCATGCACAAATGACGGCGACCGGCGCGACAATTGCGGCAAACGCCGCAGGTAATGTGTCCTTCCGCCGAGACTCGATCGCCAAGCTCAAAGCCGCGCACTTCAATTCCCATCTCCACGATTTCACCGCAGAACTCGTGACCCACTGCGAGCGGTACCGGAATCGTCGCCTGAGCCCAGTCGTCCCATTTGAATATGTGGATGTCGGTGCCGCAAATCGCCGTGCTCTTTATCCTGATCAATACATCGTTGTGGCCGACATCCGGTTTATCGATGTCCTGCATCCATATACCGCGTTCGGCCTTGGCTTTTACCAGTGCTTTCATAGCTTGTCCTGGATAACGTTCAGTTCACGGCCGACCTCGGTAAATGCATCGATCGCTGTGTCGAGTTGTTCGCGTGTTAGTCCGGCGGACATCTGTGTCCGGATTCTGGCCTGGCCTTTCGGCACCACAGGGAATGAGAAGCCGACGACATAGACACCGCACTCGAGCAGCCTGTCGGCCATTCGGGTAGCGAGCATTGCGTCACCGAGCATCACCGGAATTATCGGATGTTCACCAGGCTTCAGGTCGAAACCGCGCGCAGTCATTTTTTCGCGGAAATACGCCGCATTGCTGTGCAATTGTTGCTGCAGGGAATTATCACGCTCGAGCAGGTCGAGAACGGCGATGGAGCTTGCAGCAATCATCGGTGCGACGGAATTTGAGAACAGGTAGGGGCGAGATCGTTGCCGCAACCAGCCGATAACTTCCTTGCGACCGGAGGTGTAGCCACCGGATGCACCGCCCAGTGCTTTGCCGAGCGTGCCGGTAATAATGTCAATGCGTCCCATCACGCCCCGGTACTCGTGTGTGCCGCGACCGTTTTCGCCGAGAAATCCGGCAGCGTGGCAGTCATCTATCATTGTCATGGCATCATAGTTGTCCGCGAGATCGCAGATCTTGTCGAGGCTGGCGATTGTGCCATCCATCGAGAATACGCCGTCGCTGACGACAAGCCGGTTGTTGGTATTCGCAGCGTCTTTGAGTTGCGCCTCGAGATCCTGCATATCGTTATTGGCGTAGCGAAACCGCTGAGCCTTACACAGTCGGATACCGTCGATAATGCTGGCATGATTCAGCGCATCACTGATCACCGCATCCTCGGCTCCGAGCAATGTTTCAAAGAGACCGCCATTGGCATCGAAACAGGATGGATACAGAATAGTGTCCTCAGTGCCGAGAAAGGCGCTGATGCGATCTTCCAGTTGTTTGTGGATCGTTTGCGTGCCGCAAATAAAACGTACCGACGCCATGCCATAGCCGAACTCATCGAGTGCCTTGTGGGCTGCGGCGATGACCTCAGGATGATTGGCCAGCCCGAGATAGTTATTTGCGCAGAGATTTAGAACCTCTCGACTGTCTCCATTGGAGCTGACATTGATCGCCGCCTGCTGCGGACCTGCGATCAGCCTTTCAGACTTGAACAGACCTTCATTCTTAAGGGCTTCGGTCTGCTTTGCGAGTGAATTGAAAAAGGATTCCGACACGGGCTCGTCCAGGACTCAGGTGGGCTCAAATTATATCTCGAAATGGCCCGAATACCGATGCCCGGGAGGAGGTTAATATCCTATAATCGCCGACCTTGTTTCCGTTTTTGAAGCCACCCGGAAGGTGGGTCTTCGGAGTTATTCCATGAGCTTTGTCGATCAGCCGGCTGCCCGCGAGGGTAGAATCTCAACGATCAATAATTTGTTTCTTGCGGACGAGGCAACCTTGGTCCGTGAATTGGCAGAGGCAGCCGATCCCGGTGCGCCAGCCCGCAAGAAGATTCAGGTCACGGCGACGCAGCTCGTGGCCGCGGTCCGCAAGCAATCAAAGGCCGACGGCGGCATTGAGGCGTTCCTGCAGCAATACGATCTCTCGTCCGCAGAAGGTGTGTTGCTGATGTGTATTGCCGAGGCCTTGTTGCGCATTCCGGATGCCGATACGGCGGACAGGCTTATCGCCGATAAAGTGACATCCGCAGATTGGAAAAATCACCTGGGTGCGAGCGATTCCTTGTTCGTCAACGCATCGACCTGGGGTTTGATGCTAACAGGCCAGATTCTTACGCTGGATGAACTGGCCGGGAGCAATCCCGGTCAGGCGCTTGGCAAAATGGTCAGCCGTGCCGGTGAGCCGGTGGTTCGGACTGCAATGCGTCAGGCAATGAAGATTATGGGCCATCAGTTCGTGATGGGTCGCACGATTTCCGAGGCGATAAAGCGCTCGTCCAAAAATGAAGTTTTTCCATATCGGCATTCCTACGACATGCTGGGTGAATCCGCGCTGACTTCTGCCGATGCCCGACGCTACCTTGATAATTATCACGAAGGCATCGAAAGCATTGGCAATTCTATGGACGGTTCTGCGGAAGACGTGTTCGCAGCACCCGGTATCTCCGTCAAACTCTCGGCCCTCCATCCGCGCTATGAATTTACCCACGAAGAACGTGTGATGAAAGAACTGGTTCCTGAGGTTTTGGAGCTGGCCAGGCACGCAAAAAGGATCGGTATTGGCCTTACCATCGACTCAGAAGAGGCTGACCGGCTGGAACTGTGGCTGAATATTTTCGAGGCGGTTTATCGTGATCCGGGGCTGGACGGATGGGACGGCTTCGGATTGGCCGTGCAAACCTACTTGCGTCGTGGGCGTGACACCGTTGACTTTCTTATTGGCCTGGCAGATGACGTTGGACGACGCATCCCCGTGCGACTCGTAAAAGGCGCTTACTGGGATTCGGAAATCAAGCTGGCACAGGAACGCGGCATCGAAAGCTACCCCGTTTTTACACGCAAATCACACTCCGATGTTTCTTATCTGGCAGCGGCACGACAGGCGCTGGCCGCCGGCGACAAGCTGTACCCGCAGTTCGCGACGCATAATGCACACACACTCGCCAGTGTTTTGCATTACGCGGGTTCGCGCCGCGACTATGAATTCCAGCGCCTGCATGGAATGGGAGAAGAGCTGTACGCCGAAGTGGTGGACCCCGAGAAGCACGACCGGCCCTGTCGTGTGTACGCGCCGGTTGGCAGTCACGAGGATTTGCTGCCCTATCTCGTCAGGCGCCTGCTCGAGAACGGCTCCAATACATCGTTTGTCAATCGCATTGTTGATGAGTCCGTTGACATAAAAGATATTATTGCCGATCCCATTGAGGTTGCGCGCGGGCACGACTGTCTGCCGCATCCGCGAATTTCCCGGCCCGCGGATATCTTCGAGCCGGAACGAACGAACTCCAGAGGACTGAATCTTGCCGACCGGAATGTTAGCCGCAAATTGCTTGCTGACATGGAGGAGTTTGCTGGCAAAGAGCGGAAGGCCCGTCCGATCGTCGCAGGAAAAGAGCAGAGGGGCGAAGAAGTTGCGTCTGTAAATCCCGCCAACACTGCAGAAGTTGTTGGCAGTTGCATGTTGGCGAACGAAAAGCATGTCGATGCCGCACTGGATGCCGCAGTGGCAGGGCAGGTGGCCTGGGATCGGCTACCGGCAGCGGACAGGGCGGTTATCCTGAATAAAGCGGCTGACCTTTTCGAACAAAACTCGGCGGAATTAATGGAGCTGTGTGTTCGTGAGGCTGGCAAGATCATTCCCGATGCCTTATCGGAGCTACGTGAGGCCGTTGACTTCATTCGCTATTATGCGGCGCAGTCGCTGACGCATTTCGGTACTCCAGCACAAATGCCGGGCCCGACAGGTGAACGTAACACTTACGGCATGCGCGGCCGTGGTGTGTTTGTCTGTATCAGCCCATGGAATTTTCCGCTGGCGATCTTCACCGGTCAGATTTCTGCAGCACTTGCGGCCGGGAATGCGGTTATCGCAAAACCCGCAGAGCAGACACCGCTGACTGCCTACCGTGCAGTGCAGTTAATGCTGGAAGCAGGCATTCCCGGTGACGTACTGCATTTTCTACCGGGCGACGGGGCAAAAATTGGTGGGCGCGCAGTAGCGGATCCGCGAGTAGCCGGCGTGGCGTTTACCGGATCAACAGAAACTGCGCGACGCATCCATCAAACGCTCGCTCATCGCGACGGTCCGATCGGAATACTCATCGCAGAGACCGGCGGCCAAAACGCCCTGTTCGTTGACAGTTCCGCACTGCCCGAGCAGGTCGTGCACGACAGCATCTACTCAGCCTTCAATAGTGCCGGTCAGCGTTGCTCAGCATTGCGCTTGTTATGTGTTCAGGAGGAGATCGCACCCCGCACTCTGGAGCTGCTGGTCGGCTATATGGACGAGTTGACCATCGGCGACCCCAAACATTTTTCAACTGACGTTGGTCCTGCGATCGATGACGGGGCGAGAGATTTGCTGTCCGCTCACGTCGGTCGAATGAGCGAAGAGGCGCGAATTGTGCATCGATGCACGTTGCCGCACGAAAGTAAATCGGGCACGTTTTTCGCACCAACCCTGATCGAGATAGACAACATCGATGCTCTGCAACGCGAGGTATTCGGCCCGGTATTGCACGTTATGAAGTTCAAAGGCAAAAAGCTCGATGAGACCGTTCAAGCGGTCAATGCCACGGGCTACGGGTTGACCATGGGTATTCACACCCGCATTGACTCACGGGCCGAAGGATTGGCTAATACGTCGGCTGCAGGCAACATCTATATCAATCGCAATATGATTGGCGCCGTTGTGGGAGTGCAGCCGTTTGGCGGTCGAGGGCTATCAGGTACCGGGCCGAAGGCAGGTGGCCCGCATTACCTGCAACGCTTTGGTGCAGAGTACACGATCAGCAATAACCTGTCGGCAGTTGGCGGGAATACAGGCCTGCTGTCGCTGGGCACGGACTGAGAAACTAATGGCGACGGTCAGCATTTTCGATATTTTCAAGATCGGTATCGGGCCATCGAGTTCTCATACCGTCGGGCCGATGAAGGCGGCGGGCGCTTTCATCGGCAGCCTTGAAGCTATCGCGGCTGATGTTGCCCGAATCGACGTTTCGTTACACGGCTCGCTGGCCTGGACGGGTAAGGGCCATGGCACCGATTCAGCCGTGTTGCTCGGTCTTTCGGGACTGACGCCTGAATCGATCGATCCGGATACCGTCGACGAACGATTGCGTGGCATTCATTCCGAAAAGCGTCTCGACGTTCCCGGTATCGGCGGCCTGAATTTTGACCCTGCGGTAAATCTCACATTCGATTTCGAGAGCGAATTGCCACGGCACACCAACGGCATGCGATTTATCGCACGTTCGGGAGCGGGTGAGATACTCGCTGAAGACCTGTTCTACTCTCTCGGCGGTGGCTTCATTGCCAGGAATGATGAGCCGGAACCACTGGCACAGGAGGGCGAGCCACCTTTGCCCTACAGCAGCAGTGAGTCCCTGTTGCAGCGCGCTGCAGAAAACGGCCTGACGATCGCGGAGCTCATTTACCAGAATGAGACTTCCTGGCGCCCGGCCGCTGAAGTTGACGCGCAACTGGCTTCTATCTGCCAGGCAATGCGTGATTGCGTTGCTCGCGGTTTGCGGACCGAGGGCGTGTTGCCAGGCAAAATGTCGGTATTGCGACGCGCTGCGAAACTGAGCAAGGCATTGTCACAGGCCAGAGAGCCTTCGCCATTACACGCTCTGGAATGGGTGAATGCTTATGCGATTGCCGTCAATGAAGAAAATGCGGCCGGTGGCCGTGTCGTAACGTCACCGACCAATGGTGCTGCTGGCATCATCCCGGCGGTGTTGATGTTCTATGAGAAATTCATACCGAATGCTGATGAAGAGGGCGTACGGAGATTTATGCTGACCGCGGGTGCTATTGGTGTGCTGTACAAGACCAACGCGTCGATTTCGGGCGCTGAGATGGGTTGTCAGGGCGAAGTGGGCGTAGCGTGCTCAATGGCCGCCGGCGGCCTTGCCGCTGCTCTCGGCGGCTCGAATGACCATGTTGAGGAAGCGGCCGAGATCGGTATGGAGCACAATCTGGGGCTAACCTGTGATCCCATCGGTGGCCTGGTTCAGATTCCCTGCATCGAACGGAATGCCATGGGCGCGGTGAAAGCGATCAATGCGGCACAGTTAGCCATGCACGGCGATGGCACGCACAAAGTGACTCTGGATCAGGTCATTGAGACCATGCGCCAGACAGGCAACGACATGTCCACGCATTATAAGGAAACCTCACAGGGCGGGCTTGCTGTCAACGTTCCCGAGTGCTGACCGGGCTGCGGTGAAATCCAGCAACGACCTTATTTGTTCATGAACCAGGGCCCTGTTCGTAAACAGAAAGAAATGATCATCGTCCGGTAGGCGGATGGTCTTCAGGTTTTTGCCCGGCAGCATTTTTTCCGCGAAGTCGGCGTGATCAGGATTCACCAGGCCATCTTTGCCGCCCTGAATAACGATCACCGGGATCGTGAGGTTTGCCCAGAGTGGCCGCATCTTTTCCAGCTCTGATCTAAGGATCATCATTTCCTTGTTGGACTGACGCATGCCCCCGCCGAGCATTTTGTCGGCCAGCCAGCCGAATGGCGGGATACGAGCGAGGTGGTTGTACCAGCGCGGTGCGGAGAGGTCCGGGTCCATGGGTGCAGCGAGAATCAGTACGGCTGTAACACAGTCCGGGTGATCCATGGCCAGGCGCGGCGCCAGGGTGCCGCCCAGCGAGTGTCCGACCAGAATGAGTTCGCCAGTGCCGGAGGCAGCCGATAATTCACAGAGCCACTCGCGAGACAGTTGCGATTGACCCTCAATTTCGGGTTCGAAGTCGCCATCGGCCAACGTGGAACCTCCCCAGCCGGGACGATCGATGGCGATCAGATGCGCATCACGTTGCAGCGATTGATCGTTCAGATAACTGGAAAAAAACATCCAGCTGCCGGGTGTGCCGTGTACAAAGACGACCGTAGGTTTATCGGGATCACCGGTTTCGACGTAGCGGAGATTCAGCGTGCCATGTTCGTCGAACTGAAACTCGGCCTTATCGTGAGTCCGGTAGTATTCGTTGACGGACTCGAACTCGCTCCGCAACGCCGTCGGAGCGCAACCGGCAAGTGTCAATATCAACAGCCAGGTCGTGAGTATTCGCCCGGCGTTAGGCCAATTTAGGGTAGTCATAGGTTAGCAGTTCGACCGGTGGCCGTTCGTACAGGTTCCAATCTTCGCTGTCAATTTGTACTGATACCACGCCAGCCGTAGGCAAATTGCTGGTGATTCCGGGTATCAGAAAATTGGCGAAGTTGGTCAGGCCCGGGTTGTGACCCACCAGCATCAGGCTATTGAAGCCATTGTCCTGTGCGACGACCACGTCGAGCAAATCATCCAGCGACGCGAGGTACACGGAATCCTCGCGTTGCAGAAATTCGAGGGGGTAGCTGATCTCAGCAGCAATTATTCTGGCAGTTGTCCACGCTCGTTTCGCCGGACTGGCAATGATGAGCGAAGGCCGGATGCCGTGTTCGGCAACTCTTTTGCCCATTACGGGCGCATCCCGTTCGCCGCGCGAATTCAGGGGGCGCTGGCGGTCGCTGAGTGAGGCATCACCCCAGCTGGATTTAGCGTGCCTTACTAATGTTAGAAATTTCATAATATTAACGAAGGTATCAAGAAATTACATTAAGCCCGTTTGCAATCGTGCCTCATCGGACATCAAGCCGACATTCCAAGGTGGGTCAAAAACCAGCTCAACAACCACATCGGCTATCGTCGGAATTATCTCAATTTTCTCACGGGCATCGGCAACCAGCACGTCGCCCATGCCGCAGCCCGGCGCGGTTAATGTCATGTCGACGCTGACTGAGCGCTGCCCATTGCCCAGTGGCGTAATCTCACAGCGATAAATAAGACCGAGGTTAACGATATCCACCGGTATTTCGGGGTCGTAGCAGGTCTTGAGTTGCTCCCAGATCACTGCCTCAATATCGGTATCCGTGGCGTTATCCGGAATTTGCGGCGGCGGAACCGGTTCTTTGCCGAGCGCGTCGGCATTGCTGCCGGATACGTGAAACAAATTGCCCTCAACGTAGATAGTAAAACTGCCGCCCAGAGCCTGGGTGATAAAGCCGCTGGTCCCTTCTCGCAGCATTACTTCTTCGCCCACAGGAATAATGACCGCTGTGACGTCGCGGGATAGAGAAAATGGCTCATTGGAATGACCGAACATGGCGTCCTTACTCTGTGGTAGCAGATGATGGTGAATGGTTTAGCGCGGCATGCAGTGCATGCCAGGCGAGCGTCGCACATTTGATGCGGCTGGGATGGGTGCGCACGCCATCGAGCGCCTTTAGTTTTGAGAGGTCCGCCGTTGCCGGTGCCGTGTCGTTGCTGGATTGTTTCGTCAGCCGGTCGGTTACCGAGTTGAAACAGGCATCGGCTTCTGTAACGGACAGGTTAGGCACCGTCTCGGTCAGCAGTGAAGCAGAGGCCATGGAAATAGCGCAACCGGAGCCCTCGAAACCGGCATCAATGACCTGATCATTGGCGTCTACGATCAAATACAGTCGCAACTTGTCACCGCATAACGGATTAATTCCTTCAGCCGTATGGGTCGCGTCCTCGAGACGTCGAAAATTACGGGGATTGCGCGCGTGATCGAGAATCAGATCGCGATACAGTTCCTGTAATTCGCTGTTGTCGGCGTTCATGCGAAGACCTGCCGTGCTTTTTCAAGCGCTGTGACCAACTGATCGACGTCGCTGGCATTGTTATACAGCCCGAGTGATGCGCGTACGGTCCCCGGTATGCCAAAGCGTTGCATCACCGGCATTGCACAGTGGTGTCCGGTTCGGACGGCTACGCCCTGGTGGTCGAGTATTGTGCCGAGGTCGTGCGGGTGTATGTCGTTTAGCATGAAGGACTGAACACTCGCCTGGTTTTTCGCGGTGCCGATTAGGCGCAAGCCATCCATAGCCTCGAGCTTGCCGACCATATAACGATGCAGCGCTTTTTCATGCTCGTGGATATTAGGCATGCCGACGGACTGCAGGTAGTCGACGGCGGCGCCGAGACCGATGGTCCCCGAAATATTCGGTGTGCCGGCTTCGAACTTGTAGGGCAGTTCGTTGAAGACCGTGTTGTCGAAATTCACCTCGAGGATCATGTCTCCGCCACCTTTGTAGGGCGGCATGGCTTCGAGCAGTGCCTCACGACCCCAAAGTACGCCAGTGCCAGTCGGTCCGAACATCTTGTGACCTGAAAACGCGTAGAAGTCGCAATCGAGTGCCTGTACATCTACGTTCATGTGCGGCATTCCCTGTGCGCCATCGACGAGGACAGTAATGCCCAGTTTCCTGGCGTCGGCAATGATTTCGTGCAGCGGGTTAATGCTGCCGAGTGCGTTGGAGACGTGGCCGATACCGAGCAGCTTCACGCGTTCAGTCATCAGTTTACGCAGTTCATTGAGTTCAACTTCACCGCGATCATTGATAGGGGCGACGAGCAACTCTGCACCGGTTTGTTCGCACACGAGCTGCCAGGGAACAATATTTGAATGGTGTTCCAGCCAGGTGATCAGGACCTGGTCACCGGCTTGCAGTATCGGACGGCAATAACTTTGCGCAACGAGGTTGATCGACTCGGTCGTACCACTCGTAAGAACGATTTCGGCACGACTCGCCGCATTGATGAAGTCGCAAAGCTTGTCGCGTGCACCTTCGTACAATTCTGTAGCGCGATGACTGAGCGTATGGACGCCTCTATGTACGTTGGCGTGATCTTCACGCTGATAACGAGCTACCGCATCGATAACGCTTGCGGGCTGTTGACCGGACGCTGCGCTATCGAGATAGACCAGCGGGTGACCGTTGACCTCCTGATGCAGTGCCGGAAAATCACTTCTGCAATAGGTGATATCGCTGGTTTCAGTGACTTGCGGCTGGTTCATGACGCCGGTTCCTGAAGCAGATCGGCCAGTCGTGCTTCAACGAGTGACTGAATAGCATCGACCGCAGCGGCAACGGGTGCGCGGCCAATGAGGTCGGCAGCAAATGCATGGGTTAGCAGTTGGGTTGCCTGGCGCTTGTCCAGCCCGCGTGTGCGCAGATAATAAAGAGCGGATTCGTCGAGCTGCCCGACCGTCGTACCGTGACTGCATTTAACGTCGTCGGCGTATATTTCAAGCTCGGGTTTGGCATCGATTTCGGCGTTATCCGAAAGCAGCAGGTTGTGATTTGCCTGATTCGCATCTGTGCCATCGGCGCCCTTGTGAACGATCGCCTTGCCGTTCCAGACAGCACGGCAGCGACCGTTGAGTATGCCGCGGTACTCCTGAGATGACGAGGCCGGGCCGACGCGGTGATCGACTCGTGTGTGGTTGTCGATGTGCTGGCCATCGCTGACCAGATAAAGGCCGTCAAAAGTTATTTCAGAGCCGGGTTCTCCCAGCTCAATGTCGATGTCATTTCGCACGAGTCTGCCACCGAGATCATAGCTGGCCATTTTCAATCGGCTGTCTTTGCCCATCGATACCGACAGACGCCCGGTTTGTACGTGCCCGATGTGTCTGTCCTGAATTCGCACATAATTGACCATTGCGGCCTGACCGACCTGTAGTGCAACCACAGAGTTTCCGTAATGGTCGTCCTTGCCGGCAGAGGATTGATGCTCAATAATCTCGGCGTCGCATCCAGGACCCACCACAATCTCAACACTTGCCTGAGAGACTGCGGCACCGGCGTTTGACTCATCGATGACCAGTAGGCCAAGCGGTTTTTCTGTTGCAGCATCGATACGGATACGTAATCCGTCGTGCAGGAGTGCGGCATTTAGATCGGCCAACGGCCTATCCATGACAAATGGTGCCGCCGATTCACTGAAACGCACAACCTCAATGCCCCGCGTTTCTGCAAAATACGTCATATCGACCTGGCCGTTTGCGATGACCAGCCAGTTGGCATCCACGGAACTGATTATTGCCTCGATCGACTCACCCAGCGAGTCTTTAGAAGCTAACGTCGCACCTGCCGACAGCCAGCGGTTACTGATATCAATCGCGGCGTCCAGATTGGTGTATTTCCAGTCTTCATGACGAACCGTCGGCAGTCCGTGCTCGTCGAGATTCGCCAACGCGGCCGCACGAATTGCGGTCAGGGCGCCTTCCGGCAGTCGCAAAACCGCCTTCCGAAGCTCGTCAATGGACAGCGCCACCCGTTTCATGCGCTCGCCGCCTCACGTACCCAGTCGTAGCCTTTCTCTTCGAGTTTGAGCGCCAGCGTCTTGTCACCGGAGCGAACTATCTTTCCCTCCGACAGAACATGGACGAAGTCGGGCTCGATGTAATCCAGCAGACGCTGATAGTGCGTTACCAGCACGATCGCCCGGTCCGCCGCCCGCAAATTATTCACACCGGTCGCGACCGCCTTGAGTGCATCGATGTCCAGGCCGGAATCCGTTTCATCCAGTATCGCGAGCCTCGGTTCCAGCATTGCCATTTGCAAAATCTCATTGCGCTTCTTCTCGCCACCGGAGAAACCTTCGTTCACGCCACGGTTCAGGAACTTTGAGTCCATTCCCAACGCCGCCATCTTCTCCCGGGCACACTTTAGAAACTCAAACGCATCGACTTCGTCCAGTCCCTGATGCTTGCGCTTGGCATTGACGGCGGCCTTTAAGAGATAAGCGTTGTTAACGCCGGGAATCTCAACCGGATATTGAAAGCCCAGGAATATTCCCTCGCGGGCACGCTCCTCGGGCTCGAGATCCAACAGGTCATTGCCCATGTAATTGACCTCGCCACCGGTCACGACGTAGTCGCTATGGCCGGCAATCACTTGTGCCAGCGTGCTTTTCCCGGATCCGTTCGGACCCATGATGGCGTGCACTTCACCGGCATTGATGGTCAGGGACAGACCGCGCAGGATTTCGGTGTCGCCGATGCGGCTTTTGAGATTGTTGATTTCGAGCATTTCCATTTCCTATCCGACAGCGCCTTCCAGACTGACGTTGAGTAACGCCTGTGCCTCGACGGCAAACTCCATCGGTAATTCCTTGAAGACTTCCTTGCAGAAGCCGTTGACGATCATGTTGACGGCATCTTCTTCCGAGATACCGCGTTGACGGCAATAGAACAGTTGATCAGCGGAGATTTTCGAAGTCGTCGCCTCGTGTTCGATTCGTGCCGAAGGATTCTTGATTTCCATGTACGGAAACGTGTGCGCACCGCAATCCTTGCCGATGAGTAATGAGTCACACTGGGTATGGTTGCGAGCGCCGTCTGCCTGCGGCATTACTTTGACCAGACCGCGATAGGCGTTTTGTGCCTTGCCTGCCGAAATGCCTTTCGAAACAATCGTGCTGCGAGTGTTCGCGCCGATATGGATCATTTTTGTGCCGGTATCTGCCTGCTGCATGTTGTTCGCAACGGCTACAGAGTAAAACTCGCCCACTGAGTTTTCACCACGTAACAAACAACTCGGATATTTCCAGGTGATTGCGGACCCGGTTTCAACCTGCGTCCAGGATATCTTCGAGTTCGCACCACGGCAGTCACCGCGCTTGGTGACGAAGTTGTAAATGCCACCAACGCCATTTTCGTCACCGGGATACCAGTTCTGGACTGTTGAGTACTTGATTTGTGCTCCTTCGAGCGCGACCAGTTCCACAACCGCCGCATGCAACTGATTTTCATCACGCATCGGCGCGGTACAGCCCTCAAGATAGCTGACGTGGCTGCCTTCATCGGCAATGATCAGCGTACGTTCAAACTGGCCCGTATTCGCTGCATTTATGCGGAAGTAGGTTGACAGCTCCATCGGGCAACGCACGCCCTTGGGGATATAGACGAACGAGCCGTCACTAAACACCGCCGAATTGAGCGCGGCGTAAAAGTTGTCGCGCCGTGGGACCACGCTACCGAGATATTTCTTTACGAGTTCGGGATGTTCGAGAACAGCTTCCGAGAAAGAGCAGAAGATGACACCGGCATCCGACAACTTGTCCTTGAAGGTTGTCGCTACGGATACGCTGTCGAAAACGGCGTCGACGGCGACGCCGGCGAGTCGTGCGCGTTCGTGTAACGGGATTCCCAGCTTGTCGTAGGTCTCCAGAAGTTTTGGATCGACTTCATCCAGGCTCTTGGGACGATCCTCGTCAGACTTGGGTGCCGCGTAGTAGGAAATCTCGTTAAATTTTACGGGAGCGTAATGCAGGTGAGCCCATTCGGGTTCCTGCATTTCCAGCCACTGACGGTAGGCCTGCAAGCGCCATTCGAGCATGAATTCGGGCTCGTTTTTGCGTTTCGATATGGCACGAACGACGCCTTCGTCCAGCCCGGGTGGCAAATTTTCTGTCTCGATGTCGGTGACGAAGCCGTGTTCGTATCGACGGTTAACGAGGCTTTCAAGGTTCTCGGAAGTCATTTTCGTTTGTTTTCCACGCTGATCGGCAAACCGGCGAATTGAAATTGAGGCGCCGGGATGTTGCTGCGGAGAAGATCGTGCAGCGAAACATCATCAAGAGCTCTTCGTATTGCGACGTTCACTCGTTGCCACGCGCCGCCAACGCTGCAAACACCTTCGTGTTCGCACTGGCCGTCAGTCGCGCTGCACTCGGTGATCGATACCGGTCCTTCGAGTGCGTCGATTATGTCCGCGGCGCTAATCTCGCGTGGATCCCGTGCGAGCTGATAGCCACCGTTCGCGCCGCGCGTTGATGTTACCAGGCCGGTTCGGCCCAGTGATTTTAATAGCTTACTGACCGTTGGTACCGCAATTCCCGTTGCTGACGCGACGTCCGCCGCGCTGCAAACAGACGTTCGGTTCGCCGCGAGGTGAGCGAGCAATACCGTTCCGTAATCGGTGAGTTTGCTGATTCTGAGCACGTTCAGGTCCGTGAGCGATTGGATAAAGGACTATTTTAGTCCTATTTAGGCCTGCAGGCTATACCTGCGGCGATATTCGTGCATTGTTTGAACGGGTTTTTGCTATTCTGCATTGTGAGCAGCGAATCTGAAAACCTGATAGAAATCCGCGATCTTATGTATTCGCGCGGTGCACGCGTGATATTCAAGGACCTGAATCTGACCATTAAGCGCGGTGAAATCACCGCGTTAATGGGGCCGAGTGGCACCGGCAAGACCACCTTGCTCCGACTCATAACGCGCCAGCTGATTCCTCAGCAGGGCTTTATTTGCATAAACGGCGTTGACATATCGACGCTGAATCAGCGTGAGCTCTATGAGCTTCGGCAGCGATTTGGCATGTTGTTTCAAAACGGTGCGTTGTTAACGGATCTCAACGTTTTCGAAAATGTCGCCTTTCCACTGCGAGAGCATACCAAGCTCACGAATCGCCTCATCCGCCACGTCGTTTTGACCAAGTTGCATGCTGTGGGCTTGCGGGGTGCTGCCGATATGATGCCCGCAGAGTTATCCGGTGGCATGGCTCGCCGCGTTGCGCTGGCGCGGGCAATGGTAATGGACCCTGAAATTCTTATTTACGATGAGCCCTTTGTTGGGCTTGATCCAATATCCATGGGCGTCATCGTGAGGCTCGTACGTCGCATGAACGATGCACTGGGAATAACAAGTATCGTTGTCAGTCACGACGTTGCGGAGGTTTCAACCGTTGCCGACAGAAGTTACCTGATCTCCGATGGCAAGGTGGCTGCAAGTGGCAGTCCGGACGAACTGCATGCAGCTAACTCGGAGTTGGTGCGGCAGTTCATGCACGGCATGGCCGATGGTCCCGTAGCATTTCATTTTGAGGCTCCCAACTACGCCGAGCAGCTGCTGGGAAGGGATTCCGAATGAAATCGGCCGTACGGGATATTTACAACAACGTATTCGAGTTTGTGCGCACATTTGGTGCGTTCCAGTTATTTTTCCTGCGGCTGATCCGCCATTCACCGCGGATGTTGATGCGCCGACCCGGTTTGGTCATCAAGCAGATTTACAATACCGGGGCATTGTCACTCGTCATCATCATGGTCTGCGGTTTTTTCGTCGGTGGGGTTCTGGGCTTGCAGGGCTTTGCCAATCTGGCTCGATTCAATGCTGAGGACTCAGTCGGAGCGGTTGTCGCACTGGCATTACTCAAGGAACTTGGGCCGGTCATCACGGCATTGCTGTTTGCCGGCAGGGCAGGAACGGCATTGTCGTCGGAGATTGGCCTGATGAAGGCAACTGATCAGCTGTCCGCCATGGAAATGATGGCCGTCAATCCGGTGCGCCGGGTTTTGGTGCCGCGGTTTCTGGGCGGCGTTATAGCGATGCCGATGCTGGTGGCTATCTTCACCTGCGTCGGCCTGTTTGGCGCCCATGTGGTCTCTGTGGACCTGTTGAACGTCGATGTTGGCGCGTTTTGGCAGCAAATGCAGCTTTCTGTCGACATGGATGACGTTCAGGAAGGCATATTCAAGAGTATTGTATTTGGTATTGTCGCGAGCCTGATGGCGGTATGGGAAGGATATAATGCGATCCCGACCGCCGAAGGTGTCGGCAGGGCGACAACAAGAACCGTTGTGATTACGGCGATCGCGGTGTTGATCTTCGATTTTATGATCACGGCGATTATGCTTTAGTGCTTTAAGGAGCAATTATGCAGCAAACACGTTCAGTTGAAATTGGTACTGGATTGTTCGTCCTGCTGGGAATGTCAGCGTTGTTTTTCCTGACGACGCAAACGACCGGCGGCGACAGATTTTCGGCCGATGATACCTATGAAGTCGAGGCTTATTTTGAAAATGTAGGAAGCCTCAAGGCCCGTGCGCCGGTCGCTATGTCCGGTGTGACCATAGGGCGTGTTACCAGCGTTACGTTTGATGCGGAGCGCCTGCAAGCCAAAGTCACTTTCGAAATCGACAGTCAGTACGGGACGATTCCCGATGATTCAGATGCGA
Source organism: Woeseiaceae bacterium (assembly GCA_021773095.1). Lineage (GTDB taxonomy): Bacteria > Pseudomonadota > Gammaproteobacteria > Steroidobacterales > Woeseiaceae > UBA1847. Next base: position 276,530 of record JAJFKR010000006.1, read on the forward strand.
GTATCCTGACGTCCGGGTTGCTCGGCAGCCAATACATCGGATTGCAAGCCGGCGGGTCGGAAGACAGCCTTGAAGACGGCAGTGAAATCTTTTTTGTCCAGGATGCGATAGTGCTTGAGAATCTGATAGGAAAATTCCTTGTCAGTTCGGGAGGTGACGAGTGAGGTTGTTTCCAACGTCATTGATCCTGGTGGCGACTTTGGTGGTTGCGCCGGCGCTTTCTGCGGAACCATCGGCACAGGAGGTCATCGAAAGCGCGATAGATCTTCTGGCCGACAAGATGGAAGGGCGCCAGGAAGAACTGGCGGCTGATCGCCAGGCCTTGTATGTGTTGATTGACGAGGTCCTGCTGCCCAGATTCGATCGCAGATTTGCGGCTCAGGTTGTGCTCGCCAAACACTGGCGCAGCGCGGATGAAGAACAGCGTGTGCGATTCATTGAAGCCTTTTATCAGGCGCTGGTAAGACGTTACGCGGACGGCTTGCTTGAGTTTGATCAGGAGCGGGTGAAGGTCCTTCCGTTTCGCGGTGACCTGACGAGAAAACGCACGAAAGTCAGAAGTACGGTGCAACTTGATGACGGTACTACGGTCGCTGTTGACTACGAATTAGTCAAACGCGATTCGGGCTGGCTGCTTTTCAATATCGTTATCGAGGGCATCTCCTACGTACGAAATTTTCGCGCGGAAATGGATTCCGAAATTCGCGGCACCAACCTCAATGCCGTTATTGAAAGACTCGAGAAAGAGGCCGGTATCGTCAACGATGGCTGACTTTACGCTCGAAGACCTGGGTGATGGCCATTTCGCATTGGCCGGAGAGATGTCGTTCGAAACCGCTGAGCGAATCCTGCAGGTCAGTGAGCGGCCATTCGAAGAACATACGCGTCTGGAGGTTGATTTATCCGGCGTAACCCTAAGTGATTCGGCCGGTCTGGCATTGCTGCTCGAATGGGTCACCTGGGCCAATCATACGGTCAGAGAGATTCGCTATTCCGGAATGCCCGACCGTGTTCTCGCGATTGCGAAAACAACTGAAGTTGACGGGCTACTGACGCGTGGTGAGCGTTGGGCTGGATTTATCGAGTCGCCGGAGCCACCATAAATCCTCATCATTTAGTCTTCTTCAAGAAACTCGTCGAAAAAATCATCATCTTCCGGCGGATCGCCGTCGTAGACTTCGTACTCCCGATTTTGTAGATACGACTCGCGCGTCGTCACGTACTTGTCTTTGGAGTTTTCCAGAAACTTCTCGGCCGCTAACAGGCGATAGCGAAGATCGATGAGACGCAGGACGTACAGCTTGTCCCGAACCGACGTATTGTCGTAGTGGAACAGTGGATCCACGAAAATGTCGACCGGCGACAGGATGGCATCACGCAAAGTCTGGGGCCCTAGGAACGGCAGCATGACGTAGGGCCCGTCCGGGACACCCCAGACTGCAAGAGTCTGCCCAAAATCCTCGCGGTGCTCTTCGATGCCATTTGCTGTGGCGACGTCAAAAAGTCCGCCAATGCCAATCGTGCTGTTAAACAGGAAACGGCCGAACTCGGAGAAACCATGTCTCGGTTTACCCTGCAGGAAATTGTTGATGATCGATCGAGGTGCCCCAAGATTGCTGAAGAAATTTGAGATGCCCTTACGAGCAGGTCCAGGCATTATTTTTCGATAGCCTGTGGCCAAAGGCCTGGTTGTTACCTTGTCGATCGCCATGTTGACCCCATAGACGGACCGATTCATGGGCTCCCATGGATCGGATGCTGTGCGCTCATCGGCCGGTATTGACGAGCAAGCCGACAGTCCCAGCAAGACCATGAGGCCCGCGATTTGAAAACGTGGTTTCATCAAAATCATTATTGAGAGTTGCGCGCCGATATTCCGGACGAAGGTCTACGCTGCATGCGCCGAAGTTGCTCCTCGGTCATGAACTCACGAATGAAATTGATGCGTGCTTCGAAGCGAATTCTCTGAATCTCCTTCAGCTTTGGCAGCCGCAACGCCTGCTGCAAATAGCCGATACCGCCGACAAGATCGCCGATCATGAATCGATACTCCGAGAGATAATACAACGACTCGGCGTTTTCACCGGCCGCATTCGCCGCTCGAGCAATCAGGCGAATCTGGTCAGGTGTCGGTGGCACATTATTCAGGAGGTCGAGCAGAATTTCATGTGCTTTCTCCGCTTGATCCAGCTCAAGCAAACGGTCCGCATACGCGATAACAACGGGGACGTTGCGAGGAAACAATGCCAGGGCCTCCTCAAAAGTTTTCAAGGCATCGTCGTGGCGCTGCAGCAACATCTGCGTGTCGCCGAGAGCAATGTGATAGGCGATGACTTCCGGATTGGTTCCGGCCAGGTACTCGATGATATCCAGCGCTTTCCAGTAGCTGCCGTCGCGTAAATAAGCGAGCAGCCGGCCGTAGCGTTCCAGGTCGTTTTGATTCTGATACGGGCGTCTCTCAAAATAGGCGACCGCTTCTTTGGCAGTATCAAATCGGTCAACTATTAAACGGATCCTGGCAATGCCGTAACTGATCGAATTGTCGCTGCGTATTTGAGGATAGCCTCTTGCACGGTCCCTGGCCTCTGCGATTCGCGTTGCTGTTACCGGGTGGGTCATCAGAAAGTCCGGCACGCGTTGGTCCGGTGCTCGCGTGTTCTGGCGCGACATGACATCAAAGAAGGACGCCATACCGTAAGGATCGAATCCTGCGTCGGCCAATGCCGAGATGCCAACACGGTCAGCTTCATGCTCATTGGAGCGTGTGAAATTAATTTGTTGTTGAGCGGCGGTGCCCTGCGCCACAGCCATACCTGCCTGAATCACATCGGAGCTGCCACCGGCTGCACCGGCTAGAAGTGCACCTAACATTATTGCAGTGGACAGAATGCTTTGACGGGAATTGGCATGAATGGCCCGTGCAATATGGCGCTGTGTTACGTGCGCAACTTCGTGGGCCAGCACACCGGCGAGTTCGTCTTCACTGCGAGTAGCCTCTAACAACCCGGTGTGGACGCCGATATAGCCGCCGGGCAGCGCAAATGCATTAATGCGCGGGTCTTCGATAACAAAAAACGTGAAGTCGTGATCGCCTTCATTGGTTTGGGCGGCAACCCGATTGCCAATTTCATTGATGTATTCGTTGACGAGCGGATCTTCGACGACCTGGCCGCTATTGCGGATGTCGCGCATGATCGCGCGACCAATTTGCGCCTCATCATTCTTGGAGATAATAGCGTCAGCCGGGCTACCAATATCCGGTAACTTAATGTCGTCAGCACCGGCGCCACTGATAAATACCAGGGTGGTCACGATGACGGACAATAGAGCGCTTTTAAATAATGGTTTCGACATAGTTTGGTTCGACTGGCGTTATCCGGTGGCGTTCCCGTTAATTCAGTGCCTTGACAGCGGCCAGGACCACTTCAGCGTGTCCTTTGACCTTAATCTTGCGCCACTCATGCCGTAGTTTACCAGCAGCATCGATCAAAAAAGTGCTGCGGACCACGCCCATGAATTTCCTGCCGTACAGTGTCTTTTCGTGGATGACATCGAAATACCTGCATAAGGCTTCATCGGCATCCGAGATCAGATCAAATGGGAAGCTCTGTTTGTCGCGGAACTTCTCGTGCGACGCCAGGCTGTCTCTCGACACGCCAAGAATTATGGTTTTTTGCCGTCGGAACTTCGTATGCAGATCGCGAAAGTCCTGGCCTTCCAGTGTGCAGCCCGGGGTGCTGTCTTTGGGATAGAAATAGATAACTACGTTCTGACCGCGCAGTTCTTTCAGTTCAATAATCTTGCTGCGCGTCGCCTCGGCTTTGAAGTTGACAACGATTCGATTTTTGACAGGTGCACTCATGTGGGCTCCGGCGCGTCTTATGCTTTCACAGGTTCTAAGATGGCGTCGAGGTTCAAACGGTCGCAAATTTCCAGGAATTCTTCTCTAAGCTGCGCGATATGGATGGTTGAGGGGACGTTGATGGCCATCTGAACCGCGAACATGGGTGAGCCTGTGTGTGCCGCCGCGTAACTGCGAGTCAGGACATCGGCAATTTCAATGTCGTGCGAGGTAAAGAAGTTGGCGAGATTGAACACGATTCCCTGCTGGTCGAGGCTGACGATATCGACGGCGTAGGGCATACGATCGCCGGAGGGCTTCCTGGCATCGGTCTGGCGTATCGAAATTGAGAGATTCTTGGTATCTCCCAGATTGTTCAGGCGCTTTTCCAGCTTGCTTAATGTTGCCCAATTGCCGGATACCAGCATTAACATCGCGAACTCGGAGCCCAGCGTTGTCATGCGACTTTCCTCGATGTTGCCGTCGCAGGAAAGAATGACTTTGCTAAGATCCTGTACAACACCGGTTCGATCAGATCCAACTGCTGAAATAACAATAAGTTGTGACATATATCTAGAATCTCTCTTATGGATGTGACTCGACGCCAATGAGGCCTTGCCAGCGCCGGACATGAACAGTAACATCGCCGCCTTAATTGTGGCGAGGACAAGATGTGTTCAAGGGTAGTCTGGTCGCCCTGGTGACGCCGTTTGACGGCAATAATCGGGTCGATTATGCAAGTCTCAAGCGCCTTATCGATTTTCACGTTGATCAGGGCAGTAACGGGTTGGTTATCGCTGGAACCACTGGCGAGTCAGCGACGCTTGCGCGTTCCGAACACGTCGAATTGATTGCTCGTGCCGTAGAACTGTCGGCAGGACGACTGCCGATTATTGCGGGTACGGGATCCAATTCAACGGCACAAACCGTCGATTTGTCTCGTGCTGTTGCGGATTCCGGGATCGATGCCCTCCTGATTGTTGTGCCTTACTACAACAAACCGATTCAGGAAGGAATCTACCAACATTTTACGGTAATCGCCGATGCGGTCGATAAGCCGATAATGATGTATAACGTGCCGGGCCGAACGGTTGCAGACATGCTGCCGGAAACGGTCGCTCGACTGGCGACGCACGAAAATATCTTCGGCATTAAAGAAGCGACGGGCGATATTGATCGTTTGCGTGCGATACAGGAGCTTGTTGCCGATGATTTCAGGTTCTACAGTGGCGATGATTTCACGTTATTGCCGTTTATTGAGCAGGGTGGTGATGGTGTCGTCACCGTCAGCGGTAACGTTGCCGCGGCAAAAGTGGCGACGCTTTGTCAGCTGGCGCTTGAGGGCCGTATCGATGAGGCGAGGGCCGTGGACAGTACGCTGCAGGCATTGAACAGGATGTTGTTTGTTGAGTCCAATCCGATACCGGTCAAATGGGCAGTAGGGCAGATGGGGCTTTTGAAGCCACAGATTCGACTACCACTGACGCCGTTTTCAGCGCAATATCACGAGGAAATGCGAGCGGCCATGCGTGAAGCGGGTGTCGCTTGGGAGGAAAGTGCATGACCCCTATCAGGGCAACCAACGCCAAGGCTAAAAATACGAGGGCGGTAATACTCGCCTCGGGATTATTCATGTTGGCGAGTCTTGGCGCCTGCGGTAAAGACAAAGGCCGACCGACCTGCGACGAGCCGCAGCCCTACCAGTCTGTTGTGGCCGGTAAACGCATTGAGGTTCCGGAAGGTCTTGAACCGCTGGATGAGTTCAGGGAAATGCCCATCCCCGAGGCGGAATCTCCGCCGCGCCCTGCAGGTGCCGGATGTATTGAGAATCCGCCCGCCGTTGGATCCAGCAGCTAACGAAGTACGCGCGCAGCGCGCCCCGAAGGGGTGAGAATCGGCAAGAGCCGATTTGAATCAATCCCGCCCGTTGTGAAGGTTGGATTGAGAATTGTAGGAGAGGTGGCTGAGTGGCTTAAGGCGCTCGCTTGGACAAATCGGCTGGCCGATTTGGACGCACGAAGTGCGCCCGTAGGGCGAGGAGCGTAGCGACGAGTCAAAGCGAGTGTACGTTTATAGCGTACGGCGGGTTCGAAAAAACGCGACAGCGTTTTAGACGCGCGGAGCGCGCCCCGAAGGGGTGAGAATCGGCAAGAGCCGATTTGAATCAATCCCGCCCGTTGTGAAGGATGGATTGAGAATTGTAGGAGAGGTGGCTGAGTGGCTTAAGGCGCTCGCTTGGAAAGCGAGTGTACGTTTATAGCGTACCGCGGGTTCGAATCCCGCCCTCTCCGCCATATATCAAGATAACCTGTTGAAAAGTAAAGCGTTATTTTAGGACTTGAACACCAGCCCACAGTTCAGCCCACAGGCTGGGTTCAATTAGAATAGCGGGATCGCTGAGAGCAATCCTGGTTTAAGACG
>JAJFKR010000007.1 GCA_021773095.1 Woeseiaceae bacterium
ATCTCCATGCACACGCTACGGCACAGCTTTGCGACCCACCTGTTGGAACAGAAGGTGGATATCCGCGTCATCCAGGTGTTGCTCGGTCACCAGAAGCTGGAGAACACCGCTCGCTATAGTCACGTCGCAACCCGCACCTTAAGCGAGGTGACCAGCCCACTGGAGTATTTGGCGATACCACCGGCCTGATTCGCCATGTCAACATTGGAGGTCGCGGATATCTTTCGCGACCACGGACCGGCGTGGCGACGCGCTAAGGCCGGGCACCTCAGCCTCGGCCAGTTGAAGGTGATGTCGGCCATTGAGCGCTGCCGCAGTGCAGCCCTCGGTGGTCATGTGCTGTGCTGTGAAGGCTGCGCCGAGATGCAGGTCGCCTACAACTCCTGTCGCAACCGACATTGTCCGAAGTGCCAGGGTACAGCGGCCCGGCGCTGGCTGGAAAACCGCCAGGCGGACCTGTTGCCGGTGGATTACTACCATGTGGTGTTTACCCTGCCGGCACCGATCAGCGACATCGCGTATCAAAATAAGGCCGTGATCTACAACCTGCTGTTCAAGGCCGCGGCCCAGACCTTGCTCACCATTGCCGCCGATCCGAAGCGGCTCGGTGCACGTCTGGGCATTACTGCCGTACTGCATACCTGGGGTTCTTCCTTAACCCACCATCCGCACATTCACTGCATCGTGCCCGGCGGTGGCCTGTCCCTGGACGGGCAACGCTGGGTCGCCCGCAAGCCCGGCTTCTTTTTACCGGTGCGGGTGCTCTCACGGTTGTTTCGACGTTTGTTCCTGGAAAAACTCCGTGCCGCTCACCACGCCGGCCTGCTGCAGTTCTTCGGCAAACATCGGAACCTTGTCGATGGCACGGCCTTCGCCAACTACCTCTCGCCATTACGCAAAACAGAATGGGTGGTCTATGCCAAACGCCCCTTCGCAGGACCCGAAGCCGTACTCGCTTACCTGTCCCGCTACACCCATCGGGTTGCCATCAGCAACAGCCGACTCATCGCCTGCGATGAACGCGGTGTCACCTTCAAGTGGAAGGATTATCGCAGCAAAAGGCAGGATCGATACAAGACCCTGACCCTGGCAACCGATGAGTTCATTCGCCGCTTCCTCATCCACGTGCTGCCACGGGGCTTTCATCGCATCCGTCACTACGGACTGTTCGCCAACCACGTTCGGGTCAAACAGGTGCAACGACTGCGGCAACTCCTCAGCGAGCACAGCGTCGATACCGTTTTGCCAGAGTCAAACAATGTTGAAGATAAGTCGACGACCAGCACCTACATCTGCAAATCCTGTGGCGCGTCCATGATCATTATCGAGACCTTCGAAAGACAATTACCGCGTGCACCACCGGGGCTCTCATGATCGGCACACTTAGAACATGGCACACACTCTGCTGGTGGCACACCGGCAGCGCTGATCTATTGTCTAAAACTGGAAATGCACCAACAAGCAGCCCGCAGCAGGCATCAAAACTGACTGATGTCCTCAAGAAAACCTGCCGAATCAAGAGGACTGACTTACGAAACCAGCGAGTGCAGAAGAAGATCACAACCGAACACACTTCAAATCCCCATAGCTCAGTCGATACCAATCAGAAACAGCAGCTGCGGCCCCGCGGTTTCCTCCCCTGAGCATTATCCGACGCCCGCCCCAAACACTGATGCAATCGGTGACGCTTTGCTCACTGGCAGGCATCTGATAATCCTTAACATTTGCAGAAATTATAACCCAAGATGCGCGAGCGGCTGCTATGCGAACCTTAGCCGCCCCTCGCTTTCTTGAGGCCGACCGCCGCGGTTCGGCCAAAAGCGAACGGTCAGCTAAGCCGATTCCGGCTTGTAGAATCGCCAGTCTTCATTCACATCATGTAGCAGAGCTAGGCGGCCACACTCTGGGCATTCGAACGTGGCGGTACAGCCGTCATTCCTATGGCTGAAATACAGGAAGTCTAAGATGACTTCCTCGATGTCGCCGTCTGCTGGATACCCACGTGCAAAGTGCCTCGCTATCCAGTCGGCACGAACGCCTTCATCCGCACCGACTAGCTTAGCTATTTCGGTTGCCTGTAACGATTCCAGTTCAACTTGATTGTGCAGCGGTTTCAACAACCCAGTAGTACCTTCAATTGCTTCGTCCGGCTTAACTTCAAGCCCGCATTTGCATACGAAAACATCAGTCTCCGGGTCCCACATTTCGGCGTCTCGCGTCAGTTTTTGTTCAGAAACAGGCATGCCTGCGACCGTCCGGTTTGGGTCAGCAGCAGACGCCCAGTGTAGCTCAAAAACAGTCATTGGAACGACCGCTATGGCACGCGAACCAGCCGCTCGGAGCTGAATCGAGCAGGCCGGTAATGTTATGAGGGCACATCAGCCCGCGTTCTTTCGAATGGAAATCACGGCGGCTGGTTCGCTTGGTTTGCTGCAATAGCGAGCCCAATCAGCCATGAGGCGAGTCCGCTTTTCAAGTAGATCACCACGGCGATAGGCGGCCTCGGTCTTGTCGCGCAGCGCATGTGCCAGGGCCATTTCTGCGACATGGCCAGGATAGTTTGTCGACTCCGCACACCAGTCACGAAATGTCGATCGAAATCCATGCACGGTGACGCTCGTTCGTTCCAGCCTTCTCAAAACCTGCAGCATGGCGCCATTGGACAAGTGAGTATTTCGCTTATGGCCGGGAAATACGTAGGTGCTATCGAGTCCCTTTACCGTCGTTAGTGTGGCGACCGCGGCCGTCGACAACGGCACACGATGGCTGCGTTTCGACTTCATACGCTCGGCGGGAACGACCCAGATATTCCGATTCAAGTCGAACTCGGACCACTCTGCTTTGGTCGCTTCATTCGTGCGAGCTGCTGTTAAAATTAGCAGCTCGAGTGCCCGTGCTGCGACACCTGTATCTTCACGCAGTTGTCGCATGAATTGGCCGACCTCAGTGAAAGGCAGTGCAGGGTGGTGCTTGACCCGGACAACCTGGCTAGGCCGTGGCAGTAGCTTGTCCAGGTGGCCGCGCCATCGGGCCGGGTTATTGCCCTTGCGGTAGCCACGCACGGCCGACCAGTCGAGAACCGCTTCGATACGACCACGAAGCCGGCTAGCGGTTTCTGTTTTCGTCGCCCAGATCGGTTCGAGGCAGCGCATGATGAGTGCCGTGTCGATTTGATCAACGGGCAAGTGGCCGATGATCGGGCCGCCGAGATTCGCGAGCGTGTTGCGCCACTGCTCGATGTGTTTGGGGTTACTCCAGCCGGGTGCCTGGGACTCGATGTAAAGCTCTGCACACTCGGCGAACGTCAGCATGTTTTCGTGAGCTGTGCGTGCCGCGGTCTGCCGGGCGCGTTTGTCAGTCAGGGGGTCGATACCCTGCAATCTTTTCTTCCGTTCTCTGGTCGCCAGGTCGCGTGCTTCGGACAATGAGACATCAGGATAGGGGCCAAGGCCCATCCAGGTCTCTTTGCCAAAACGCGAATAACGAAACAACCAGGATTTGGTGACGGCATCGGTCTTGATCTTGCGTGTCGATTTCCTGACTTTCAGATACAGATTGCCGCCATCGGGATATTTCCCCGGGCGTTTGATGTGCTTCACAAACAAAGCAGTGAATCTCTCCGCCAAACTCATCTCCTTGCGGCAGCCCCCGAATGGGGCCACGAAAAAAACCCGGCTTCAGCTGGATTTCTTGGAACTACCCTAGCGCAGGAAGTTCCCTAAGTGCAAGATAGTAAAAGAGTTTTAGACTTCCTCGGATTTCCTTGGAAGTGAGATTTTCGCCGCCCTCTCCGCCATCCCACCCAAAGTGACAATTGGCGCAATATGAATAATGTTTACAAACCTGCCCATACATAATGCCCAAGAGCACGAAGTGACATGAGAGGCAGGGCAAATGGGCGAAGAAACCCGAGAAACAGTATCCGACGTGCAGACAGACAGGAAGATTTTCAAAGCAACCTTGCCGTTTGGTGTTGAGTCCGTAAAGACCAGCTGGTGGGTCGTCGGCTCGACTTTCCTGATGTTGCTCGTGTCGCTATTCGGTGCCGCCCTCGCACCTGCATGGCCATTACGACTTTTGTTCTCCATTTTGTCGGCCCTTTTCATGGTGCGCGCCTTCATCACGTACCACGACTACATGCACAATGCGATTTTGTCACGGTCTCGAACTGCATGGTGGTTGTTCCGCCTATACGCTGCACTTGCGCTCACGCCGCCGCGGTCGTGGAAGAACAGCCACAATTATCACCACGGTCATGTCGGCAAGATTGATGCCGCCAGCGTCGGCGCCTTTGCGATGATGACCACTGACATGTGGCGCGACGCCTCCCTCGCGGCGCGCATGGCCTACCGGGTCGAGCGTCATCCGCTGACCATTCTGGCCGGGTATTTCACGATCTTTTTCCTCAGCGTTACGATGTTGCCACTGTTGAGGAATCCAGCGCGGCACTGGGATTCGTTGCTTGTGCTGCTCGGTCACAGCACGCTGATTACAGTGTTGTGGACCCTGGGTGGGTTCGATGCCGCGTTTTTTGTTGTCTTGTTGCCAATGACAATCGCTTCGATGATCGGCAGCTACTTATTCTTCGCGCAACACAGCTTCGAGAACATGCGAGTTTTGCCAACAGAGACATGGACCAGTCGTCGAGCGGCGTTGGAGTCCTCCAGCTACCTGAAGCTGAACAAAGTCATGCGTTGGTTCACCGGTAACATTGGCTATCACCATATTCATCACCTGAATGTACGTATCCCGTTCTATCGGCTTCCCGAGGCGATGGAGGCGATTCCAGAGCTTCAATCGCCGGTCACAATAACGCTCTCGCTAAAAGACATCAGGGCGAGCTTTCGATGTTGCCTGTGGGATGAGGGGCTGCAGCGAATGGTCTCGTATCGGGAGTTCGCCAGAGCGGCGACTGTCTGACCTCGAACCCCATTCGACTTTTCAAATAGAGGATAGGAAATTCGATCGGGTCGGCGAGGCCCCGGGAATGAAAAGCGGCCTGTCATGAATTCTTGATTTCTTTGATGATAGCCGGAACGATTTCATGCAAGTCTCCGATTACACCATAATCGGCATGTGACAATATTGGAGCGTTTTCATCCGTGTTGATGACCAGAATGTTGTCGGAGTTCTTGCACCCGGCCATATGCTGAATTGCACCGCTGATGCCGCAAGCGATGTAAAGTTTTGGAGAGATGTGGTTGCCTGTCAATCCGATCTGGTGCCTGTGCGCGCGCCATCCATTGTTGGTGGTGACCCGTGATCCGCCAACAACGCCCTTCAGGATTTCACCCAGCTCTTCAAGGACGCCGAAACCCTCACTACTGCCGACGCCCCGGCCACCGCCAATAACGACGGGGGCGGTTTTGAGACTCATACCCTCATCGACCGGGTTTTCGAGCGATTTGACCTGGGCGCGAAAGTACTTCTTCTCCAGCGCCGGTGTGAAAGATACGGTGTCACAAACGTCAACGGCGCTTTCACTGGCTTCCACGTTATTGTTCGCCATAGTCAGGAGAGCAAGATCCTGATCGATCAGGACCTTTTCGAACAAGCTACCACCCCAGCTGGAGCGTGTAACACGCCAATCGTTGCCAGCATCAACCTGGCAGACATTGGTGACAACGCTGAGAGCGGACAGGGCGCCCACATAGGCCATCACTTCGTTTCCTTTGATCGATCCTGGCGCCAGAAGCACCTTGGGGCTAATCAGATCTGCCAGCTGTTTCAAACTCACGGCCCAGGCCTCGGAGGCGTAGGCCATGAGTTGCTCATCAGCGATTGAATGGTATCTGCTGACGCCATGATCTCTCAGTCTGCCGGCCAGAGAATCAGGACCAAAGGCGACGGCTTCGATACTGTCGCCTGTTTGAGCTGCCAGGGATCGGGCGAAACTCAGGGTCTGAAGTGACGGTATATCGGGCTGACCGTCCCGGTGTTCAATAAGAACCAAGATCATCGGAGCAACTCTAGTTTTTTCAATACTTGCACAACATCGGCGGCCGCCTCAGGGCCTGTTCCCAATATGACGGCCTGTTTGCTTTGTTCCGGGGTAGGCTCAAATTTCAGAAAGCCAATTCCAGTGTCATCAGGCTGAACTTCAATGAACTGGATGGGCTTTTTCTTCGCCATCACGGTTCCCTTCAAAGACGGGAAGCGGGGAAGATTCATCCCGTCCTTGACGGACAGCACAGCAGGCAAGTCCAGCTCGTAGTTTTCCGTTCCTTCATCACTGTCTCTTTTTATCAAGGCAATATTGCCGGCGATTTCAAGGCCGTTGATGCCGTTGACCGAAGGGCGATCCAGTGCATGGGCCACCAGGATCCCAACCTGGGCGTTGCCACGGTCAGCAGATTCACTACCAAACAGGATGAGATCAAAGCTGCCGTTGTCAGTTTCCATCTTCTTGATAGTGTCGGTGATGGCATGGGCAATTTGGTTGGCATTCCAATTGCTGATTTCCGTGTGCAAGAGGACGCCCTTGTTCATCCCTCGAGCCAGAGAATCACGCAACTGATTTTCAGAATCTGCGATCCCCAAAGTCAGGACCGTCGCACTGCCGCCTTCTGCTTTCACAAGCTGAATAGCCTGTTCTACGGCACATTCTTCATGCGGACTAATGGTGAGGCCCAGATTCGTGGAGTCGATATCACGACCGTCTTCGCTGAGTTTGATTTTGCCCCCGACATCGGGAATCTGTTTGATACAAACCAGTATATTCATTGCCACTCAATCACCTCATTCTCTCATTCTTCGGGTCGAAGAGTGGGGTGGACCCGACAACACCGACTGTCACGGGATACTGTTCACAAAAGTATTCGACCTTGAGTTGCTGACCTGCTTCGGCATATTCAGGAGGAAGATAAGCCATCAACACATGCTTGCCGAGTGAAGGGGCGTTGCCGGCCGAGGTCACATAACTGCGGCGACCCTTGCGGTCTTTGATCTCCTTTCCATCGGCGGTCAAAACGGGCTCTCCGCCGAGCATATAACGTTGTTGACCGTTTCTTGATCTATGGTCATCGACCGTGAGGCTGCAGAGGGTGGCTGCAGTTTCGGCTTCTCTTTCAAAAAGGTAGGCTTCCTTACCGATGAAATCGGCCTCTTTTACACTCCGCCGTGCCAGATCGCATTCCACTGGACTGAAACTCGAGTCCAGTTCGGCACCGTAGAGTCGATAGCTTTTTTCAATACGACCCGTCGTGCCGTAAACACCGATACCGCAGGGAATAATGCCAAAAGGTTTTCCGGCTTCGGCGAGGATATCCCAGAGATATCTTCCACACTCAGTCGGGACATGAAGTTCCCAGCCCATTTCACCCACGTACGAAATTCTTAGCGCCCAAACCGGGAGTTCGGCGATATCGAGCATCTGCGCTGACGCAAACGGGAAAGCATCGTTGCCAAGATCACCGGAGCAAATCGATTGCAGGCAATTCCGTGCGTTCGGTCCCCAGATACCAATGGTTGAGACGGCAGAGCTGAGATCGGCCAGTTGCACCGTGCCATCGCTCGGCAAATGGTCAGTGAACCATTTCTTGTCACGGTTGCCGTCGGCTCCGCCGGTAATAATGCGGAAAGTATCGTGGGCGGTACGGATCACGGTGAGATCAGATTTCATGCCGCCCTTTTGGTCCAGCAGGGTGGTGTAAACGGCCTTGCCGATATCCACGTCCATCTCGGCCAGGGCCATCTTCTGTACGTAGTCCACCACGTTGGTGCCTTTGATCTCGAATTGTGCGAAGGCTGAGAGGTCGCACAGGGCACCGCTCTCTCGCAGAGCCAGGTGTTCCGCATTGATGATCGGCGACCACCAACGGGCATCCCATTCATTTTCGCGAGGCATCAGTTGCCCCTCATATTTTTCGAGCAATGGCTTGTTGCTTTCATACCAGTGGGGGCGTTCCCAACCGGCAGCTTGAAAAAACACAGCGCCCAGGTCTTTTTGTTTTTCATAGAACGGGGTGGTGCGCATATTGCGTCCGCTTTCCCACTGTTCCGCAGGATGAACGATGCCATACATCTTGTTGAAGGCTTCTGAACAGCGAACAATAGAGTAATTTTCTGTTCGCGCGTAAGGATAGAAACGGGAGATGTCCAGTTCGTGGTTGTCGATTTCGGAAACACCGTTCACCATCCACTCTGCCAACATGCGTCCAGCGCCCGGACCTTCCTTGATCCAGATGGCCGACGCCGACCAGAGTCCTTTTACTTCTTCGGTTTCACCCAGAACCGGCATGCCGTCGGGTGTCATTGAGATCAGGCCGTTGATTGAGTATTGAATTTCCGAATCGTCGCCACCGAGCATCTCAGGTAAGAGTTCCATAGCATCTTCGAGTTGGGGTTCAAAATCGGCCAGGGTGAACGGCAGTTCAGTCGGCGAAAGTTTTGACTCTTCAATACTGGGGATGTCATCCGGACGGTGCACAATTGGGCGATGTGCGTAGGACCCGACTTCAATGTTTCTTCCTGCCTGCCGTTCGTACATCAAGGCGCACATGTCGCGAATGATCGGGTATTCGATTTCAGTTTCGGTCGCCTCGAAGGCAGTGATCGGTCCCACATCAATCATCTGGTGCACCATCGGGATCAAGGGAATGGTGGCTCCGGCCATCCGCGCCAGTTTCGGACTCCAAACGCCACAGGCGATCACTACGTAGTCGGCTTCGATATCACCGCGGGACGTCTTCAGTAGTTTGATGCGGCCTGCTGCCACCGTCATGTCCAGAACTTCAGTATTCGGGAATACCTTGAGGGCGTCCGACTGTTGAGCCGGTTCACGCATTAGAGTGCCGGCACGCAGTGAGTCAACGACAGCGACGGTGGGGAACCAACAGGCGCCGAGGATCAGATCCTCCTGCAGCCAGGGAAAGAGGCTTTTGGCGCGGGACGGCGTCACCATTTCGGCCTCTATGCCCCAGGACTTGGCAGACGCCACGCGTCGCTTGAGCTCATCCATACGGGCCTCAGTACGGGCCAGTTCCATACCGCCACATTCTCTGAGCACCCCCAACTCCTTGTATTGCCGCAAACTGTCGAGGGTGATTTCGGTCATTACCTTGCCGTGATCCACTGGAAAGATAAAGTTAGAAGCGTGACCCGTGGAACCTCCGGGATTGGGGAGAGGGCCGGTGTCAATCATCACCAAATCCTTCCACCCCAGTTTGGAAAGGTGATAGACGATACTGTTGCCGACGATGCCCGCGCCGATGATGACGCATTTCGCTTTGCTGGGGAATTTTTCCATTGTCTTGACCGTTTTCAGAATTTGGCTATTACGTCTTGATCAGCGTGATGTTCCTTGAACAAATTCGACAAACTTGCTGAAGTGTTTTTCAAGCGTTCGCGCTGCCTTTTTTGGGTCTCGCTTTTGCAGAGATTCATGCAGTTCTTCGAAATCAGCGACGATGTGGCGGAAATATTCGTGTCCCTTGGGAGCCAGACTCCAGATTCGGACCGTTTGATTTCTTAGGTTGCCAAGAATCTTTGCCAACACAGAGTTTCTGGTCGCCTGGTCGACAAGACCGTGAATCGTAAGATCCAGGCGCATGATGGCTCGGGTATCTGTCTCGTTCTTTAGCTTTCCTACCAGTTCCTCAAATTGCTGGAGTTCGTCCTGGGTAATGCGCGTGGCGGCCAGTTCTCCGGCCAAAGCGATCAACTGCGCTCGAACTTCGATCGTATCTCTAAGTTGCAGAAAACTGACTTCTGTGACGAAGGTTCCACTGCTTGGAACCATGCGCACCAACTCGTCTGACTGGAGTCGGATCAGGGCTTCGCGCACGGGAGTTCGACTGACTTCGAATTCCTCCATCAGGTCTTTTTCACGGATCAATTGTCCCGGTTCGTAATCCAGCAAGATGATCCGGTCTTTCAGAGATTCGTAAATATTGGGTTTTTCTTGGGTGAGTGGTCGTCTCATTCCCTCAATAGCCTCATATAGTCATAAATTCCAATCAATATATCGGTGTTGGTAACAACGATATATCAATGCTAGAATACACCGGCATTGATTGCAAGCAGATATTGCAAGAGATGCGGAGCCGTTTGAAAGAGGAAATCTGATGGATGTTACGAGAGAACTCTTTTGGAATATCTCATCCGCCGGCGAGATTGTTTTCTATGCCATGTCGTTGCTGGCAATCGCTGTCTTTGTTTATGGAGCCCTTCGCCAGATCAAGAGAATAAAGCGTGGCAGGAATGTTGAATTCAACAGGCGGCGTTGTCTTTCACTTCTGATTCACAGTGTCAAAACTGTTTCATCCAATCAGCGTATCTTTCGCGGACATGTGATGACGGGGTTGATGCACCTGATGCTCATGTCGGGCTTCATCATTCTATTTATTGGAACCTGCATTGTTCTTGTTGAATACGATCTGTTCCAGAAGATCCTCGGAAAAGAACAGGGCTTCTGGTTTGGGAAATTCTTCCTCGGTTTCGAACTGGCAATGGATGTCTTTGGAGGTATTCTCATACTGGGGCTCTTGATTGCGGTTATCCGCCGATTTGTATTCAAGCCCTCACAACTCAAAACTGAAGCCAGAGAATTCCTGTTTCCCGGTTGTTTATTGCTGATTGCTGTCACCGGTTTTGTGATTGAAGGAATGCGCCTGGCGGCTACGGCGACAGAGTTGACCTACAATGCCCAATGGTCGCCCGGGGGATACCTGGCATCGACCCTGTTCGCCGCAATTCCTGTAGAACACCTTGAGTTATACCACCGTCTGTTGTGGTGGTTTCACGCGGCCATCGTGTTACTGGGGATAGGCTATATTCCCATCGCGCCGAAGGCGGTGCATCTGCTCAGCGCCGGGTTCAATGTATTGTTCAAGGATCTGCGCAGCGAGGGCCGTCTGGCCAAAATGGATGTGGAGGGAGCCTTTGAAAGGGAAGAATCCCTTGGGCTTGAAAGAATTTCCGATCTGAGCCGGAAGGATCTGCTCGATCTCCAGAGCTGTACGGAATGCGGCCAGTGCGAATCAAGTTGCCCCGCTCATGACGCCGGCAAATCTCTGTCACCTCGCAGTATTATTCTTGGTCTTCAGGCGCAGCTCAAGGAGGAACAACCACTCTTTGGTGCCCACAAGGAAGGCAAGCCTGTTGTCGGAAATGCCGTGTTGCCGGAAGATTTATGGGCCTGCACCACGTGCAAGGCGTGCGTGGAAGCTTGCCCGGTTTATATTGATCCTCTTTGCAAAATTCTCGAAGCCCGTCGCAGCGAAGTGATGATGCAAGACCGTTTCCCGCAGCCTTTTGCAGATGTTTTCAACGGCGTGGAAATGCGCGGCAACCCCTGGAATGAACACCCGACGTCCCGTATGCAATGGGCAAAAGGTCTTGATGTGCGCACCATGGCCGAAGTGCAAGAGGCTGGTGATGAGGTGGACTACCTTTTTTGGGTGGGTTGCTCTGCCACCTTTGAGCCGCGAAATCAGCAGATTGCCCGGAGCCTCGTGAAGATCATGAACGCCTGCTCGGTGAGTTTTGCAGTGCTGGGTGAAGAGGAAAGATGCACTGGTGACTTCGTGCGCCGTATTGGTAACGAATACCTGTTTCAGATGCAGGCCGAGCGCAATGTGAAGACCCTGAACAATTACGCGTTCAAGAAAATTCTGGCAGTTTGTCCACATTGCATGAATTCTCTTGGCAAAGAACTCGGCGAGTTTGGCGGAAATTATGAAGTTCTCCATCACAGTGAATTGATTGAAATGTTGGTGAAAGAAAAAAGAATCAATCCTGAAATAATCACTGAGAGAAATATTACGTTTCATGATCCCTGTTATTTGGGAAGACACAATGGCATTTACGATGCTCCACGTCAGGCTCTCAAAGCTATTGGGAACACCGTCACTGAAATGAAGAACAGTCGCTCGAAAAGCAGTTGCTGTGGTGCCGGTGGGGGGCGCATGTGGGTGGAAGAGAGGCCCGAAGAACGAGTGAACGACCGACGGGTTGACGAGGCGCTGCAAGCACTTTCCTGTGCGGAGACGAACGCCGGGGAAGGCGGCGTCATTGCCTCGTCTTGTCCTTTTTGTATGACGATGATGGAAGATGCGCTGGGGTCGAAGGAAACGGATGTCGTGAACAAAGATATTGCTGAACTTGTGGCGGAGGCCATTGGTTTGATCGATTGACGGTCGATAGTTCAAAGGTTGGTCTTACAGCCCGGTTAGAAACTCATCCATATCTCGCTCCCATAATTCCCGATCGTTGATCACAAAATGACCGTTTAAGCCGGGAGCACGGGTAATCTCTATCATGGTCCCAACCCCTCCTGCCAGACTGAAAGAATCAAAGTTCGTGCGGCTGTAGGAGAGGCTATAGAAAGAGTCGTTTTCGCCATATAACCACAGGGATCGACCCGCAAAAGCAGCGCCTTCTACAAACAAAGTGCGATTTACTGAACGAAAATCTCCGCAACCCTCCGCTATCCAGCCGCCGACGAAATTGATGGCCCCGAAATAGACATCGGGGCGCCGCGCAACATGAGCAACTGCAAGAATGCCACCTCGAGAGGAGCCGCCGACCAGCATTTGAGTCGTGTCGACGTCCGTGCGGTTTCGGACCCAGTCCGTAATGGTATCCAGGTCCTCCAATGCACGGTCGGCACCACCGAGCGCTAGTTCGAGCTGACACGAGTAAGAACTTCGGTCGGTTTTGAATCCCTCGTCGTACAGCCCGTCAGAAAGACCGCGCCCCCGGCGCTGAGGAAATACAACCATCCAGCCACGTTGTACGAAGTATCGGGTGATCGACTTGTTGGTAAAGGTCAGGCCGAAGAGTGATGGGTCGGAGCCGTTGCCGGTCGAGCCGTGATGAATTATCACGGTGGGATAACGACCCGCTTGCAGTGGCCTGAATGACACCACCTCGAGGCTGACCGACTGACCGTTTTCCGTAAACGGAGTCGATGCCCGCTCATCCATGCGCACTGCAAAGGTCGTGCAGACGCCGTTCTCAAGTACACTGGTCGAATTGCAATTGTCTGCAACCGGCTCAGCGATGATGGCGGGACCGCCGCTACCGCCGCACGCGGTGAGCACCAGTATCATGAAGATAATGCAGGCCAGCGCCAGCAGCCGGTTGTTGATAAGATTTCGTCGGGTCATTGTGAAAACTCAGGGTCGATGATTAGCGTGCAAGTCTGTAGAGAATTGGCAGTCAATCGGCGAGTGAGGGACCAAATGCAGGCCGCCGGGACGAAATGAGCGATCATGGGGACGTGCTTGAGCACCGACAACGAAAACAAGAATATCCTGCGCAGTTGCTTCGAGGCAGCTGGCTGGACCGTGCTGATAGCAATCCTTTGGGGCACTGATCTCCTTGCAAAGATCTCAGAACGTAATCAGACGGGGTTCGGAAAAGATAATTTCCTGCTGATTTCAGAGCAGATAACGAGCGCAGTCGCCGTCCTGATCATGGTCCTTTTTGTGGTTCGCTGGCTCAAATTGTTCCCGTTGAAGCGTGACGTCTGGGTGCAGGCGGTTATCGGTCATACGGCAGGGAGTATCCTGTTCGCGTTCGGCCATCACGGGTTGATGGTGGCGTTCAGAATTCCGTGGTACGCGGCTAATGGACTTGACTACGTCTGGCGTGAACCTTTCGTTGCCAACCTGATTGTCGAGTATCAAAAGGACATCAAGATTTACTTTGGCCTGGTCGTTATTGCGACTGCGTACCGGCTGTATCTGCGCTCCAGATCCGTTCCGGTGTCACCGCGAGCGGACCGGCTTATCGTACAGACGGGCGGCGGCGATAGTGTATTGCGATTCGAGCAAATTGATTACCTTGAAGCGGCCCGCAATTACATAGCCGTGCACGCCGAAGGTCGTGAATACGTGGTTCGGGACACAATGGATAATCTAGTACGCAGGCTCTCCAGTGGTCCTTTCGCGCGTACCCACAGAAGTTTCATTGTCAATATCGACAAGATCAGGGAAATTCGGCCTGTCGATTCGAAGCAACGGATTTTTCTTCATAGTGGTGCAGACCTGCCTTTGAGTCGCAGTTATCGTGATGGATTTGGCGCCATCATTGCCGGTGGATCAATCTCGTGACGGTAGGGTAGCGCGGATGAGTTTCGAACCATTACGTGGCGTGATCGCACCGATACTGACCCCGTTTAACGATGATATGTCGGTTGCGACAGACCTGTACCTTGCGCACGCAGAGTGGCTGTTCGAGCAGGGCTGTGCCGGCATTGCGCCATTTGGCACCACGGGTGAGGCGCTATCAGTTGGTATTGACGAGCGCATAGATGCTATCCAAAGCCTGATTGACGGTGGCATTGACCCGGCACGAATGATTCCGGGTACCGGTCTGTCGAACCTGGCCGATACGGCGCGCTTATCACGTGCCTGTCTGGACAGGGGTTGCGCGGCAGCAATGACGTTGCCTCCGTTCTATTACAAATCAGTCAGTGAGGAAGGGCTGTATCGTTACTTCCAGCAGCTAGTTGATGCACTTGGTGCCGATGCGCGCATCTTCCTGTACCACATCCCACCGATCGCCGTTGTCGGTATCCCGCGGTCGCTGGTGGCAAGACTGCACGCTGAATTTCCCGAGCAGATCGTCGGCATCAAGGACAGCTCCGGCGATTGGGACAATACCCGGGCCTTACTCGATATTGATGGTCTGATCGTGTATCCGGGATCGGAATTGCCGTTACTTGATGCTCTGGATCTTGGCTCACCCGGCTGCATCAGCGCGACCGCCAACTGCAATGCACAGGCTATCGCTAATGTTGTGAGCGCCTACGATCAAGGCGGCAGGGATGCGGCCGCTGTACAGCACGAAGCTGTTACAGGATTTCGTCTGCTCGTCCAGGAATACGCGCCGATACCGGCGCAGAAACAATTGCTGGCTATCGCCAGCGGGGATGCACGCTGGGCCAATGTTCGGGCACCGTTGACCTCCATGCCCGAAAAAGACGGGCGAGTGCTGTTCGAAACCCTGCAACGTCATTATGATTTTTCTCTCACGGTGGCCAGCGGTTAGCAGCCATCCCCAATTGACGCTTAATCCTGTAGAATCGCGCCTCCACCCGAATCTAAAAACCTATTCGCAGAGGCTATCGTGAGCAACACAGACCAACTCAAGAAAATCAGAACAGCACCCGGATTCATCGCAGCCCTTGACCAAAGTGGCGGCAGTACACCGACAGCACTGGGAAATTACGGTGTGACACCGGATGCCTGGTCGAACGATGAGGAAATGTTCGGCGTCGTGCATGCCATGCGCACACGCATTATGACCAGTCCTTCTTTTGGTGGCGATCGAATTCTCGGCGCGATACTTTTCGAGAACACGATGGACCGTGAAGTCGAAGGCCAATCGACAGCGTCTTATCTTTGGGAAGTGAAGAACGTTGTACCGTTCCTTAAAGTCGACAAGGGTCTCGCCGGTATTGTTGATGGCGCGCAACTCATGAATCCAAATCCGGGGCTCGACGACCTGCTTGCGAAAGCGAGTGCTGCGGGAATCTTTGGCACCAAGATGCGTTCGGTTATCAAGGAAGTTAATGAGGCCGGCATAAACGCAGTCGTTGATCAGCAGTTTGAAGTCGGGCGCCAGATTGTAGCGGCTGGCCTGGTACCCATCATTGAGCCAGAGGTCGATATTCATTGTGCCGACAAAGCTGCGGCGGAAGAGATGTTGCACACCGCTATTATGCAGCAGCTGAACAGCCTGAACGACGACGAGATTGTCATGCTGAAGCTGACTTTGCCTGAGAAAGACGGCCTGTACTCAGACTGCGTTGCGCATCCGAATGTTGCTCGCGTTGTGGCGTTATCCGGCGGCTACTCGCGCGAAGAAGCGAACGATCGCCTGTCTCGTCAAAACGGTATGGTTGCGAGTTTCTCGCGCGCCCTGTCGGAAGGGCTGAGTGCGCAGCAATCCGAACAAGAGTTTGATGCGACTTTGGATTCTTCGATTGCGAGTATTGTGGCCGCTTCGGCGACCTGATCGAGATGCAATGAACAGCGTTGTCCGATGTTTATTGGGCAGCGCGTTGTTTCTCGCTGTTTCCCCGTTGCTTGCCGAAAGCGACAAGACGCCCGGAACAGGATTTTTCAAAGTGGAGTTCTCTCCACTGGAGCTGTTGGGCGAGCAGGGCGCAGCCGATGCTGCGGATATTCTCCGTTCCGACGACAATCTTGGCTGGCAGATTTACGTCCCCGATTCCTACGATGCCGAACGTCCCGCGGGCGTAGTGGTTTATGTCAGTCCCAGCCCCAGGGGCGGTCCGCCACGGATCTGGAAGCAGCCACTGGAGGAGAAAAATCTAATCTGGATCGGTGCGAATAACTCCGGTAATCGCGTCGCTGTCGGCAAACGCATATTCCTCGCAATGTTGGCCCCCAAAGTACTTGCCAACGATTACGTTCTCGATGCAAATCGAATATACGTCGCTGGTTTTTCCGGTGGGGGCAAGACGGCCAGCCGCGTGTCATCGGCCAGGCCGGAAACATTTCGCGGTGCCATTTACATCGCCGGTGCGGCGGCGTGGGGGACATCAACACCGCCACCCAAACTGGCTATCGTCAAGCAGAATTACCACGTATTCCTGACCGGTACGGACGACTTCAATGAGCGCCTTACGCGGCGTGTTTATGAGTCCTATAAAGCGGCAGGCGTGGAAAATTGCGAGCTGATTGTCGTGAAACGACTGGGGCACGAGCTGCCGGGCAGAAGTGTGTTTGTTCGTGCGATTGAGTACCTCGATTCGCGTCCGAGAATATTGTAACGTACAACAATAGGCAGTACTCCGTATTGGTGGAGCCGGCCGATCAGCGGAAAATTGGGTACAGAGTTTTAGCCATAGCGAGTGCATGACCATGACAGACAGTAAATCCGGGAAATCTGACACTATCGTACCGATTACCGAGGCTGGTACGGAGAATTTGGAGACGGCAAACTCACCGGCGGCGATTTTCGGTGAAATGCGGCACAGCCCGGATCAAATCAAGGACCTGTTTCGTAACGGCAAATACCCGTACAAAACGAAAATCAAAAAGCGTGCCTACGAAACTCACAAAAAAGAATTGCAGGTTGAGTTGCTCAAGGTACAGAGTTGGGTAAAGAAAACCGGTCAGCGCGTCATTGTTATCTGCGAAGGTCGGGATGCCGCTGGCAAGGGCGGCACGATCAAGCGTTTTATGGAGCATTTGAATCCACGTGCAGCCCGGGTTGTCGCCCTCGAAAAACCGACCGATTACGAGCGCGGACAATGGTACTTCCAGCGCTACATCGATCACCTGCCGTCTGCGGGTGAAATGGTGTTCTTCGATCGCTCCTGGTACAACCGCGCCGGCGTCGAGCGGGTAATGGGTTTTTGTGATTCGCTGGAATACCTGGAGTTCATGCGGCAGGTGCCAGACCTTGAGCGCATGCTGGTGCGCTCCGGTATCCGCTTGTTCAAATACTGGTTCTCGGTCACGGAAGCCGAGCAGGAACGGCGCTTCGCCGCGCGCTCACAGTCTCCGCTCAAGCACTGGAAGCTGAGCCCCATCGATCAGGAGTCGCGCGACAAGTGGGGCCAGTATACGGAGGCCAAGGAGGCCATGTTCTTCTACACCGATACCGCCGATGCGCCGTGGACCATTATCAAGTCTGACGACAAGAAGCGCGCACGCCTCAATTGCATGCAGCACTTTCTCGCAGCGCTGGAATACCCGGAAAAAGACGATCGCGTTCTCCACGGCCCGGATCCGTTGATCGTGGGTCCCTCGTCCCAGGTGATCGAGAAAGACAGCCACCTCTGGGGTTAAGCTCAAATCACGTTGTGTCGGGGCGGCTAAGCGGCGATAATCGCGCCCGGTCCGCGTCGGCTTCCCCGCGACGGTCAACCGTGAACTCCGCCAGGCCCGGAAGGGAGCAACGGTAACGGTGACGCCGGGTGCCGGGGAGCAGCTGGCGCGGGCCACTTGCGTTACACTGAACCATTCCCGCAACGTGCCCTGATCTATGAGTCTTGCTCCATGAGTTATCTCGTCCTCGCCCGCAAATGGCGGCCCAAAGACTTCTCTGACACGGTTGGTCAGGAGCATGTGCTTAAGGCGCTGATGAATGCTCTGGAGAGTGGCCGCCTGCATCACGCCTATCTTTTTACCGGAACTCGTGGCGTCGGCAAGACGACCATCGCTCGCATTCTCGCCAAAGCACTAAACTGTGAAACGGGTGTCAGCGCACAGCCCTGCGGTGAGTGCAGTGCCTGCCGGGAAATTGATGAGGGGCGTTTTGTTGACCTGATCGAAGTCGACGCGGCTTCCAGGACCAAAGTTGACGATACCCGCGATCTGCTCGACAACGTGCCGTACGCGGCGGCTCGCGGTCGCTACAAGGTGTACCTGATCGATGAGGTGCACATGCTGTCGAAGCATTCGTTCAATGCGCTGTTGAAAACACTCGAGGAGCCGCCGGAGCACGTCAAGTTCCTGCTCGCAACGACGGATCCACAAAAGCTACCGGTTACGGTCTTGTCACGGTGTCTGCAATTCAATCTGACGCGTATGACGCCGCGCCTGATTCTGGACCGCCTGACCTATATTTGTGGTGAGGAACAAGTTGAATATGAAGCGGCTGCTTTGGCGATGCTGGCTCGGGCCGCGGATGGCAGCATGCGTGACGCGTTGAGTTTACTGGATCAGGCTATAGCCTACTGCGGAGGAAATGTTGAAGAGGCGGCGACAGCGACGATGCTCGGCACGATCGATCGCGATCATGTCATCCTCTTATTGAAGTTACTGGCCGCAGGCGATGCCAAGGGAATCATTGAAGCTATTCGGCAAATCGACGAACAGTTTCCGGACTATTCCCGCCTGCTGGATGACATCGCCCGGGATTTGCAGCGAGTTGCAGTCTTCCAGGTTGTCGGGACTTGCGACAGCGAAGATGATCTTTCCCTGCAGGAGATTGCCGAGCTGGCCGAGGTCATGCCCATGGCGGACGTGCAACTTTTTTATCAGGTGGCGATCATGGGGCGCCGGGATCTGCATCTTGCACCGGATCCCCGCGGCGGTACGGAAATGACCTTAATGCGCATGCTGACGTTCAAGCCAGCCGCTGCCGAAACGACGGGTTCGACAGGTGGTGGTGAGGCAGTCGTCAGCGCCACGCCGAAACGCGCGGCGACAGAACCGAAGGCGGTTCAGGTCAAGAAAACTCGGGCAGGCGTTGCAGCAAAGACGTGGTCGGATCCACAGTGGAGCCAACTGGTCGTCAAGCTGGGTTTATCGGGCGCTGTACGCTTGCTCGCGAGTAACTGCGGCTATCTGCGGCGCGAGGAAAACACCGTGTTTCTCGGCCTGGATCCCCGGTCGGAGTCAATGCTGACCAAGCAGCGCAAGGAATCGATTGCCGAGAGCCTGAGTGTGTATTTTGGCGAAAAGTTGCTGGTCGATATAACGATCGGCGCCGCAGTGGCCGAAACGCCAGTCCAGCAGGAATCACGTTTGGTCGGCGAGCAGCTTGAGGAAGCGCGACAAGATCTTGAGGCAGATCCGAATGTTCAGGCGATGAAGAATATGTTCGGTGCCGAATTGAAAATAGACACGATCGAAATAATACCGGGAGACAAGGCATGAAGGGTGGCATTGGCCAGCTGATGAAGCAGGCACAAGAGATGCAGGCCAACATGAAAAAGGCGCAAGAGGAAATGGCGTCCATTACTGTCACCGGTGAATCCGGAGCGGGCATGGTGCGTATTACCATGACCTGCCGTCATCAGGTTCAGTCCGTTGAAATCGACGACACGCTGGTTGGCGATGATAAAGAGATGTTGGAGGACCTGATAGTCGCTGCGTTTAACGATTCCATCCGTAAAGTCGAAAAAACCGTTCAGGAAAAATTCTCGGGCATGGCCTCGGGCATGAGTCTGCCGCCTGGAATGAAGTTGCCGTTCTGAGCGATGTCGTACTCACCCTTACTGGTTCGATTGATCGACGGTCTGCGTTGTATGCCTGGCATCGGACAAAAGTCGGCACAGCGGATTGCGTTTCATCTACTGGAACGCGATCGTGATGGCGCCAGCGGCCTTTCAGCAGCATTGGCCGATGCGGTTGACGGAATAGGGCACTGCAGCCGTTGCCGCATGTTCACGGAAAGTGAGTTATGTACCATCTGTTCGGCCAGTGGTCGCGATGCAGCCCAATTATGCGTGGTCGAGTCGCCGGCTGACGTGATGGCGCTGGAGGACGCGACAGGCTTTCGCGGACAGTATTTTGTGTTGATGGGACACCTTTCTCCACTGGACGGCATTGGCCCGGAAGAGCTCGGTCTCTCGCTGCTCGAAGAATGGCTGGGGGACGGCGCGGTCAAAGAGTTGATTATCGCCACCAATCCCACTGTGGAAGGTGACGCAACGGCTCATTACCTGGCTGACCTGGCCACACGTAACGATGTTGCAGCCAGTCGGATCGCACACGGTGTGCCGCTGGGCGGGGAGCTGGAGTACGTGGACGGTGGCACACTGTCGCATGCATTTTATGGCCGGCGGGCCGTCGATTAGAGGTCGATATGTCAGAGACAACTACAGACTGTCTGTTTTGCAGAATACTGGCGGGAGATATTCCGGCCGATATCATTTATGAGTCCGACACGGCAATTGCATTCCGCGATATCAATCCGCAGGCGCCGACGCATGTGCTGATCATTCCGCGCAAGCATGTCGCGACGATCAACGACATTGATCCAGGTGATGAGGAGATCGTCGGAAGTTTGTATTCAGCCGCGCGGGACATCGCGGCTGCAGAAGGGATTGCGGAGGAAGGTTATCGTGCGGTGATGAACTGCAATGAAGGCGCTGGCCAGTCCGTGTTTCATATCCACCTGCACCTTCTCGGTGGCAGGACGTTGAGCTGGCCGCCCGGCTAGTCAGTATCGGCCTTCTGACAATCGTTCGGTCAGATTCACGACGCGCTTGAAACTTTCGTAGCGTCGATAACTGATTCGGTCCTGGTCCACACCGTCTTTTACGGCGCATCCGGGTTCACGCAAATGGCGGCAATTGGCGAAGCGACAGGATTGTGCCGCCGCGGCAATCTCTCGAAATCCCAATGCTGCATCACTGGCGGCCGAGAGTGCGGGTGCGTAGTCACGAACGCCAGGTGAGTCGATAATTGATCCTCCGCCCGGCAGGAAAATCCTGACCGAGTTTACCGTCGTATGCCGGCCTTCACCGGTCTTGCTGGAGATATCGGCAGTGCGTTGCTGCGAGTCCTCCACCAGTTTGTTGATCAGGCTTGACTTGCCCACGCCGGATTGACCGACGACGATCCCGCATTGATCCGCCAGCAATCGCCGGATCTCGTTCGTGCCCTGACCGGTTTCAGCACTGCACTCAACGACCGGCAGCCCGATATCCCGATATTCCTGCAATTCGGGAATCTCGATGTCATGGCCCACCAGCAAATCGATCTTGTTGAAGACGACGATTGAGTTGATGCCCATCAACTCCGCCGCACACAGATAGCGATCGACGATATACCAGTCCGGCAACGGCGATACAGACGCCATGACGATCAGCGTATCGATATTGGCCGCGAGGACCTCTATCTGCCCGCGCATGTTTGGTCGTGTCAGTTCATTTCTTCGCTCGCCGATTTTGGTGATGAGATAGTCGGACTCATTTTCTATCGGCTCCGCAGTCACCGTGTCACCGCAAACGGCCTTCATACGCTTGCCCTTAATGCGTGCCTCGACCTCCTGACCGTTCGCAAGACGCAGTCCCATGCGGCGGCTGTAGGTGGCGATTACCGTTGCGGATACATCAGTCATTAGCGAAGTATGACCTCAAGCAGGCAGCCTTGCACTCTGTGTCCATGTAAACTATGGCAGTCCAAAACCCGAGGTCTTTACAAATATGCCTGACACCGCACCGGACCGATCAACCAATCTGATCTGGATCGACCTTGAGATGACTGGTCTATGTACACAGACCGATACTGTCATCGAAATCGCCACGATCGTGACCGATAAGTACCTGACGGAGCTTGCAACCGGTCCTGTGCTGGCGATACATCAGTCTCAGGAGGTAATGGACGGTATGGATGAATGGAATACTCGCCAGCATGGCCAGTCCGGTCTTACGGCAAGAGTTTTGGCGTGCAGCACGAGTGCAGCGGAGGCTGAGCAGGCGACCATCGATTTTCTCAATGAGTGGGTTGATGAAGGCGCCTCACCCATGTGTGGTAATAGCATTTGCCAGGACAGACGCTTTCTCGCACGCGAGATGCCGGCACTCGAAAGGTTTTTTCACTACCGTAATCTCGACGTTAGTACACTGAAGATACTTGCATCGCTTTGGGCACCGGATGTTGCGAAGGGATTCGACAAGGACTCTCAACACCTGGCGCTGTCCGATATACGCGATTCGATCGAGGAACTCATCTGGTATCGCGAGCATCTGATCGATCCGGCTGCGCTGGACGATGACTGACAAGCCATTTGCAGAATACGCCGATCGAAACGGCGTTCCGATACTGGAGGTGTTGCGAAACGAGTTTGCGAATTGCACAAAGGTCCTTGAGATCGGCTCCGGAACCGGGCAGCACGCAGTGCGTTTCGCGACGGAGCTTCCGTTCCTGGAATGGCTGACCAGCGATCTGGATGAGAATCACCCGGGCATTTGTGCCTGGGTTAATGACAGCGATCTTGCGAATTTGTTGCCACCCCTGTCGCTGGACGTATTGACGGCCGAAGTTTCAGCGGCATTCTGCGATGCCGTGTTCTCGGCAAACACCGCACATATCATGAGCATTGATGCTGTGAAAAGGATGTTCGAGATAGTGGGTAGTGCACTGACGAACGGCGGAGTGTTTTGCCTGTACGGACCTTTTCGTCAAAATGGAGAATTCAATACGTCCAGCAACGCAGCATTTCATGAGACGCTGCGATCGCGTAATCCTGAGATGGGGATTCGACACCTCGAGGCACTGGATGATTTGGCACGCGAAAGCAATATGGCGAGAGTCAGGCTCTATGCAATGCCCGCCAACAACCACATCGCTGTTTGGTGCAAAGGAAAAAAATGACGACGCATAAAGGGGGCTGCCATTGCGGTAGCGTTCAATTCGAAATCGAGGCTTCGGCTGTGATTAATGCAGCGCGTTGTAACTGCAGTATCTGCGATATGTGTGGATTTCTTCACCTGTTCGTATCGAAAAAGAACTTTCGATTGCAAAAAGGCGATGAGGCACTGACCACATATACGTTTAATACGGGCGTCGCACAGCACTATTTTTGTAAGTACTGCGGTATCAAATCGTTTTATGTGCCGCGATCGCATCCGCACGGCGTCAGTATTAATGTCAATTGTCTTGATCCGTCGAGCGTAGAATCGGTCGTGGAGACGCCCTTTGACGGCCGAAACTGGGAGCAGAATGTCTCAGAACTGTCGCCGATAAGCGACTGATTTTATTAATTTTTAACTGGAAGCAGAGGCGGCCATGTCTTATAGTTGCGGCATGATGAATAGCACACTTCGTTCGACCCTATGGCTACTGATATTGGCTGCCCCGTCAGCTCACGCGGCGCCGGCCTGGGTCAGCGATGAATTCGAAATCATGCTGCGCTCGGGACCGAGTACGAGCAACGCGATTCAACTGATGATCGGCAGTGGTATGCAGCTCGAGGTTCTGGACCAGGATGCGGAAACGGGATATTCGCGAGTAAGCACGCCCGGCGGCACTGAAGGCTGGGTTCTGACACGCTATCTCATGAATGAGCCGAGTGCACGTGAGCAACTGCAGACGCTAACAGGCCAGCTGACGAACGCGAATACGCGTGGCACGTCGCTGGATTCGCAATTGGCTGCGGTCAGGAATGAAATCAATACGGCGAGTCGTCGCATCAATACGCTGGAGCGTGAAAAGACGTCGCTTGAGAGTGAACTCACGGAAATCCGGAGAACCGCCGCCAATGTGTTGTCGGTTAACGAGCAAAATAAATCGATGACCGATGAACTCGCGATGGCGGAGATCAGGACTGCCACGCTGGAACAGACGAATCGCCAGTTATCCAGCCAGACAACACGTTACTGGTTCCTATCGGGCGCACTCATACTGGTGGTTGGAATTATCCTCGGCATCTGGTTACCGCGGGTGCGATGGCAACGTCGCTCAGGTTACGACCGCTTCTGATTCGGGTCAGACTTCTTCACCCGCCAGGAACATCCAGGTTTCAACGACCGTATCGGGGTTCAGGGACATGCTTTCAATTCCCTGCTCAAGTAGCCAGCGAGCCAGATCGGGATAATCCGAAGGACCCTGTCCGCAAATTCCAATGTATTTGTTCTGTGCCTTGCAGGCGGTGATTGTCATCGCCAGCAGCGCCTTTACCGCATCGTCGCGTTCATCGAATGTGTCTGCGATCAGGGCGGAGTCCCTGTCCAGCCCCAAAGTGAGTTGCGTCATGTCGTTTGAACCGATCGACATACCGTCGAAATGCTCGAGGTATTGATCAGCAAGCAGCGCATTTGTCGGTAATTCGGACATCATGATGACTTTCAAGTCGTCCTTACCGCGCTCAAGGCCGTTAGTCGCCATGACATGAATGACGTCCCTGGCCTGCTGCACGGTGCGAACAAACGGAATCATGATTTGCACATTGGTCAGACCCATGTCATTGCGAACACGTTTCAGTGCCTCGCATTCGAGGTCGAAACAAGGCCGGAAGCTTTCCGAGACGTAACGGGCCGCGCCGCGAAAACCGAGCATGGGGTTTTCTTCGACCGGCTCATAAGCACGGCCGCCAATCAGGTTGGCATACTCGTTCGATTTAAAGTCCGACATCCGTACGATGACGGGCTCGGGCGCAAATGCCGCGGCGATAGTCGCAACGCCTTCGGCGAGCTTGTCGACGAAGAATCGGACCGGATCGTCGTACCCGGCCATTTGGTCATCGACCGCGGCGCGAGTGCTGTCATCGAGTGCGTCATAATCCAGTAAGGCCTGCGGATGCACGCCGATCATGCGATTGATGATGAATTCCAGTCGCGCAAGTCCCACGCCGCAGTTGGGAATGCTGGCGAAATCAAATGCGCGGTCCGGGTTGCCGACGTTCATCATAATCTTGACCGGAATATCGGGTAATGAGTCGAGTTCGATCTGTGTCTGTTCAAACTCGAGATTACCTTCGTAGACATAACCCTCGTCGCCCTCAGCGCAACTGACCGTCACATCCGAGCCGTCCTGAATCTTCTCGGTGGCATCGCCACAGCCCACTACCGCCGGTATGCCAAGCTCCCTGGCAATAATGGCTGCATGACAGGTTCTTCCTCCACGGTTCGTTACGATGGCCGAAGCCCGCTTCATGACAGGTTCCCAGTCCGGAT
The DNA here is from genome assembly GCA_021773095.1 of Woeseiaceae bacterium. Classification (GTDB taxonomy): domain Bacteria; phylum Pseudomonadota; class Gammaproteobacteria; order Steroidobacterales; family Woeseiaceae; genus UBA1847. Next base: position 25,334 of record JAJFKR010000007.1, read on the forward strand.
CCGTCATGTCTGAAACGAGCACATCGCCGGCCTGTACCCGGTCCATTTCAGCGACATTGCGAATGACCTTCGCTGTTCCCGCACCGATTTTTTGACCAATGCTGCGACCGGTAGTAACGATATTCGAGTGGGCCTTGAGCGTATATCTCTGGATCGTTCGGCCGCTCCGACTTTGTACCGTCTCCGGGCGGGCCTGTAGTATGTACAGCTTGCCATCCTTGCCATCCTTGCCCCATTCGATGTCCATGGGACGTTGATAGTGTTCTTCGATAGTGACCGCCATTTTGGACAGCTCGATTACGTCCTCGTCGCTCAGCGAGAATTGCATACATTCTGCTTCATCAACATCGACGGTATCCACGGACTTTCCGGGCTGCGGATCTTCGCTGTAGATCATCTTGAGCGCTTTGCTGCCGAGGTTCTTACGCAGAATAGGCCGCTTACCTGCGGCAAGGGCCGGTTTGTATACGTAAAACTCATCGGGATTTACAGCGCCTTGCACGACGGTTTCGCCGAGCCCATAGGAGGCGGTAACAAAAACGGCGTCCCGGAATCCGGATTCGGTATCGAGCGTAAACATAACGCCTGCAGAGCCCAAGTCACTGCGAACCATGGTTTGAATGCCGGCCGACAAAGCAACCAGGCTGTGGTCAAAACCCTGGTGGACGCGATACGAGATCGCCCGATCATTGAACAGCGAGGCGAACACCTGATGCATCGCTTCGATGACATTGTCCAGGCCCCGAATATTGAGAAAGGTCTCCTGCTGGCCAGCGAACGACGCGTCAGGGAGGTCTTCCGCAGTGGCCGATGAGCGGACCGCGACGGTTATATTGTTGCCGTCACTCATTTCGGCCCAGGCGCCGGTGATGTCGTCCATCAAGCGCTGCGGTAGGGGAGTCTCAAGAATCCAGTTGCGGATTTGTGCGCCGGCAGCCGCCAGTGCGGCGATGTCGTCGACATCCAGGCTGCCGAGAACCTCGTTGATGCGTTTGTCCAGGTCGCCGGCTTTGAGGAAATCCCGATAGGCGGCCGATGTTGTCGCAAAGCCGCCAGGAACAGTGACGCCCAGGCTACTCAAATTGCTGATCATTTCTCCGAGGGATGCGTTCTTGCCCCCGACCGTGTCTACATCGTTCATGCCAAGCTCGTCGAGCTTGATAACGTAAGGCTCCAAGATTTACTCCCTTGTTTTCCGCGACAGGAAATGGACAATCGACCGCATGGTAGAGCGCACTGTATTTTTTCTCTCGGATCAGACAGGTGTCACCGCGGAAACGCTGGGGCACAGTCTGATCACTCAGTTTTCAGCTACGAAATTTCGGCAAACGACTTTGCCATTTATAGATACTGAAGACAAGGCGAGGGAGGCAGTGCGCACCATAAATGCGGTAGGAGAATCGGGTGCAACGAGGCCGATCATATTCTCGACTCTGGTACAGGGCGAATATCGAGCAATCCTGAAGGAAGCCAACGGCCTGCATCTGGACATCTTTGATGAATTTCTGGGGCCTCTGGCAGCCGAACTGGATCAGGAACCGAGCTACGAGCCCGGGCGCGCTCATGGCATGAGCGACATCGATGCGTATATGAAGCGAATTGAGGCAACCAATTTCGCACTGGCCAATGACGATGGTGGCATTAGCCGCAACTACGATGTAGCGGACGTGATCCTGGTCGGCGTATCGCGATCGGGAAAGACTCCAACCTGTCTTTATCTTGCGCTGCAATACGGTGTGTATGCGGCCAACTACCCGTTGACGGACGAAGAATTTGAGAGTGGCGGATTGCCGGACTTCCTGTTGAAACAAAAGGAAAAATTGTTCGGTTTGTCGATTGATCCCGACCGACTAAGCCAAATCAGGAAGGAACGCCGCCCGATGGGCAAGTACTCGTCGGTGCAGCAAGTGCGATTTGAGCTGCGGGAGGCGGCAAAAATCTTCCAGCGTTATGGGATTCCGAACGTTGATACGACAAGATTTTCGATCGAGGAAATTTCGAGCAGAATCCTCGATAATACAGGTGTTGAGCGCCGAGTACGACCCTGATATTCAAGCTCGCTGCCTGTTATATTTGACCGCATGCTGCTCGATTCTCATCTGGTTCCGCAAACCATCGTCAAGCCGAAAAGCTTCGTCGGTTTGATGGCGATATATGAAAGTAACTTTCTTCGTCTGTTTCGGTTGATTCCGGAAATTGACCGCCTCGACGGCTGCTTTCGATCACGGGTGGCCGGTGATTGCGACCTGTACGTTGAGATCATGGAAAAAAGCCGATATACGGTGACTCTGTCGCTGACCTATCACTTGCCCACGGATGAAGGCTTGCTGGCAGACCCTGACATGACCGTTCGTGTGTATCTGGACGGCCAGCAAGCCGAGGTACTGGCAATTGGCGAGATACAACGACACGCTGCCCTGCGGCGTCTCGTGTTTGAGCATCGAGAGGAGCTGGACCGTCGCTGGCGATTCAATATCGTGCTCAACAAATGGCTCGAATACCTCTCCGATCAGGGTCACCTGATTCTCGAGCGCTAATACCAGGAAAAGCGCGGCACAGTCCTATCCGCGGCAGTTGTCAAAACTGTCGATTCAGTCCGGGTTTCTCGGTCCATCAATTGTCATTATTGGCATCAACAGGACGCCGGGCTTATGTTCGGTGAGCATGGATTATGTAAAGCGAGTCTGCAATGACGGGCCTGACAGGATTTTTCAAAGCGGTACCCGAATCGGTTGAGGACAACGAGAAGTTGGTCGACCTGTTCCGCAATCGTGCCGAACTCAAGAAAGAGTTCGCAGCGCTGCGTAATGAAAAATACCAGCTGCAGGACCGTATCAAGCAGCATGAAGGCGCAACGGCGCGCGTGCAGCAAAAGATGGATCACCTGGAAAATCTGTTACTGGACCGTGAATGGGTCCATAACGTCGTCGCTTTTTATCAGCTACGGCGCCTCGGGGCGCATTGCAATATCAAACTGGCCCGTTTCGCAGAGCAACTCAAGCAACAGCGCGAACAACGCGTCCACGGCACAGTAATGGACGCCTGGACCGAGCAACGCGACACCCAGGCTGCGAGTGTTGAGAGTGAGATTGGCCAGCACCGTTTGCAGGTGCAACTGCTGGAAGATCAGTTACAGGCCGAGCGCCATAAGTTAACGACGATGAACGGTGTCTCGAAAATGTTTCGCGGACGGGGTCTGGAAGCGGAAGTCGCGCTGATTGCCGCCCGGGTCGCGGCCGCCCAGGCCCGCGAGCAGGAATTGCTGCAGGATCTTGACAAGGTATACAATCTCGACCCACCGGAGCACGGCGGGCTTGATGACGCAACCAAGCGTTCGATCAACTTCATGATTCTTTCGTTCGCGCAACAGCTCTATTTGATATTTTCTGAGGACAACCTTGCACAACTCGCGAAGGAAGCCAGCGAGAAAAGTGTCGGTGCTGTTAACTACGGCACCAAATTCGAGTGCGACGAGATAATAGAGAGGATCGAAAAGCGCTGGGATTCAATGGAGAGCGTCACTGAGTTCGCCGATGTACTGCAAAAGCGCGCATCACTCATTGCCGAACACGCCGTGTTCCGCAATGACGACGATGTCATACCAGTGACTGGAACAGTCGCCACGCTATACGCGATCGACAGCAACGGGGTCGTAAAAGAGCAAGACACCAATTTGCTCGGCGAAAACTACTTTGGAATTGCTAAAGTCTTAAGCCGCTAGGCTCAGATATCGCGACGATACATTAGTTTCTTGTATTGCAGGAAATCGTCAGCGGAAATGCCAGGTAATTTGGAGTTCAACTCCCGATCGGGCTCCGCGCGTTCTTCATCGTCAGACACTGGCTCAGCGTTTGCTTTGGTGCCAGCCATCGGTTCTGTGTCCGATATCCGAAATGCGTTTCGAATGGCCGCTTCGGCTTGTGGTGCCAATAAACTGCTGGGGGAGGCAAATTCCATCGCTTCAATTTCCGGGATCGAATCATCGCTCGGATTCATTGCAGCGGCGATATTGTTATTGACGAACTCCGCGGCGAGCACCTGTACAGGAACTTCGAGAGTGGCGTCTTTGGCATCGAGGCAGGGCAACTTAGCGGATGTTGCTGCAAGGGCGGGTGCAGTCAAAATGCTGGCAAACAGCAGGAATGCTGCGCTGGCAGCGTTGGTGCGTGGTTGTTTTGCCGTGCTGCCCCGGTCGAACATTGAGCGCCTCCGTCAGGTGTTATAGTCGAGTATAACACCTCGACAAAGCGGCGCAAGCTTCCTGAGTTTACTGCCTTACCTGCGCTGTTTGTGCGGGCGCCGCGTCAACCTGACGCATGATTGCCATATCGGTCACAATTTTTGCTGCCTGATCCAGTTGTACGTCAGGTGCGTCCTCGTCATCAAGATCATCCAGACTCTCAATCGGATCAAGCCGTAGTGCGACGCGTCGGTCATTTTCGCGCTTCAGGGCATCTGCGAGTTCGTGTTCTCTTGTCGTTCGACGGGTGTCGATGTTGAGCGATAGGGCTTTCTGGTCACGAATTCGATTACCTGCCTGAATTCGCTCCATTTGGTACTGAAAATTCGGGTCTTCCCTGGATCGGGCGACGTGATTCGCCGTCAGCGAGTTGATGGTGTGATCGAGCGGCTTTCCAGCGTGGAAACGCGTCGTATTGACGGTGTCCCAGGCCAGAGCATTCTCTCTGGCGCTCTCGCCGACGATCTCGGTATCGATGTTCGAGGGCAGCTCAATGTCCGGATGTACTCCCCGGTGCTGGGTGCTTTCGCCGGTCACCCGATAGTACTTACCGATGGTCAATGTCAGTTGTCCGAATCCTTTTTCGTCTTCACTGCGGAAGTATTGATCCAGCGTGTAAAGATTTTGTACGGTGCCCTTGCCGAATGTTTGCTGTCCAACAATGACCCCGCGTGCATAGTCCTGAATCGCGCCGGCAAAAATCTCGGATGCCGAGGCGCTGAAGCGGTCGACGAGGACGGCCAGAGGTCCGTTGTAGGCGACGCGGGCAACGGGGTCAGGATCATCCAGTCGTTGCGGTGGGCTTCGATGAACGTCAACTGAGTTGCGTAGCTGCACAATCGGGCCGTTGTCGATGAACAACCCGGATAATGCTGTCGCTTCGATCAGATGGCCACCGCCATTTCCGCGCATGTCGATGACGAGTCCGTCGATGCCTTTTCGCTCCAGTTCGCCAATGAGCCGCTTAACATCCTTGGTGACGCTTGTGTAATCGGCATCGCCATTGGTCAATGCACGATAATCGCGGTAAAACCCCGGAACTTCGATGACCCCGATGGTCCATTCGCGACCTTCTCGCGGCACCGTAATGGTCTCGCTTTTGGCTGCCTGCTCTTCAAGTTTCACAGCACCCCGGGTCAGTTCGATGATGTTTTTCGGACTGCCAGGAATGGAATTTGCTGGGATAATCTGCAGACGGACAACGGATTGCTTCGGTCCGCGAATCAAATCGACGACGTCGTCGAGACGCCAGCCGATAACATCGACGAAGTCGCCCTCGGGACCCTGAGCGACCGCTGTAATGCGATCATCACGTTTCAGCGTACCGTCAAAATCGGCTGGGCCGCCGCGAATTATATTAACGATACGGACGAAGTCGTCTTCTGTTTGCAGCGTCGCACCGATGCCAACGTATGACAGGCTCATCGCGATTCTGTATTCGTCTGCGTTGCGGGGCGAAAGATAGCTGGAATGGGGATCGACGGCATGTGCGAACATGTTCATGAAACGTTCGAATACGTCGTCACTGTTTACCTGGTCCATGCGCCTGATAAATCCGGAATAGCGCTTCGTCAAAACTTCCTGAATTTTTTCCCAGGGTTCGTCTTCCAAAGCGAGCGACAGCGCGTCGTTAACAATACGTCTCCGCCAGATGTCGTCCAAGACTTTTGAATCAGCCGCCCAGGGCTCATCGGTCCGATCAAATTGATAGTCGAGGTCCGTCGTGAAGTCTGCCGGATTTTCCAGTTGCCGCAGCGCGAAATTGAGCCGTTCGCGCACGCGAGTCTGATAGACCTCGAACATTTCATAAACGGGATCAAGGGGTTTGCTTTTGACGATGTCATCGAGCTGGTAGCGGTATCGTTCGAAATACTCGATGTCGCTTGCCAGCAAGTACATACGATTGCGATCCAGGTTTTCGACGTAAAAATCGAGAACTTCTGACGACAACTCATCGTCAACCGCTACCTGGTTGTAATGCGACTTCTGAATGAATTGCGCGACGAGCTCACCGATCTTTTCATGGCGTGGCTCGGGGTACAACAGTTCGGAAGAGAGGAACTGTTGGTCTTCGGTGGCCGTGGCAGCGCCGTCATTATTACCATCGTTATTGCTAAGCGCAGGTAACGATAGTAGCGCGAGCAGCGTGATAGCTAGTCCGCGGGTCCGGCGTTGTTCAAAATTCGTCAAAGTTTTCTCCACGTTATTCAAAGACTGTTTTGCAATCGATTCAATTCCGCTAGGCTAGATGGCCAGCGCCCTTTGATCAAGGGCATAATCGTCATAATTTCAGTAACCTTGCCGGTTATCTGGAGCATTTTGGAAGGTACTAATGCGGCCGCTCACCGTCGTCACACTGATTATCCTTGGATCCTGCTTCGCAACCATGGTTAGCCTCACTGCTGTTATCCTGGTCGTTCTGGTGCTGGGCGACGAATATCCCCGCTTGCAGCGTGAATTTGATCCGTTGCTGACAAGTCTCTTCATCTTTGTTGGTATGACCGCAATATCTGCGCTGAGTTTCTATACCCTTTTAGAAAAACACGTTGCGCGCTATTGGTCGCAAGTCGCAATGGGGGTCGGTATTTTGTTAACCGGGTGGTATTACTGGCCTTGAACTTCGCCGGCTAGGCCGAAAGTGGCGATTTGACGCCACGCTTGCGACGTCGACGCATTCTGTTTTGCAGTTGTTTTCGGCGGTCATCCAGCCATCCCTCACGGCTGATTCTGGCCGCGTGACCCTGTGCCTGCCGGATTCGATCGCGGTATTCGCAAAAGTCCCGATAAGCTTCGATTTCGTGCTTCAGTTCCCGCAGCACGAGTTCAATCATGATCGCATCATCCAGAAAACCCAGACCCGGAATATTGTCTGGAATCAGGTCGTCGGGCTCGGCAAAGTAGGCCAGCGCATTGAGTACACGTGTTGCCTCCTGATGGGGTAGTCGCCACTCGATATCCGATAGCATTTGAATCATCAGTCTGAGGTTTTGCAGCCGGTCGACGATGAAACCGGGGGCTGCCGACGCCTCGACGTCTGCGAGAAGGTCTTCTGCAGCTGCGACGATATCTTCAGGGGGCAGGCGTGACGCAGCCCGCCTGGCTTCCTGCATGATGAGCCGGAAGTGCTTCAGGTCGTCTTCATCAAGCTCGAATGAGATACGTAATGGCAAGCCGCTAATCCGTCAGGTCGGACAGCGCAGATTATCATGAAGGGTTTTCGGAAGGAATTTACTTACGGAAGCGGTTGCTCCAGTTTTTTGAGCGATCGAATCCACCGGTGTTGTAGGGATCTATGCCTGGCTCTTCCCCAGAGTCCACGAGGGAATCGTCCAGAATTTTCAATGTCTCGTGAGTGCCGGTATCCTCGCGGATGTACTTGTTGCGGATGAGAACATTTTTGCCGGGTCCCCCATCGGCAATTTTTCCAGAGAGACCAGGCTCATCTGCGACTGGATTCGCGGCTTGCTTGTTCACAACCGGCTTTTTCTGGCGCGGGGAGGCGTGCGCGCCGGTCTTTCGAAAATCGACCGGCGGCGGAGATTCCGTGGCGGAAAAACGTTCTTTCAGCCAGTTTTTGAGTTTCTCCATCATTTTCGGGTGCAGTTGATATTTTTCGTCGCGCGAACGCGGTTTCATAACGAACCAGTATTTTACGAAATGTTGCGCGTCGAAATGAAATATTTTTCAATATGTGTGATGCAGTTCACACTTCGCCGAAACGGCCGAATCGTCCCCTAAAACAGCTATTTCCGGCCTGAGATGCGCCAGGCAAATATCATCAAACGCAGACATTGCCAGCCAAGATAGGGTGACAGGATCAGAAACCAGGCAACGCGATCGCCGTGTCGAACGCTCTCGCTAAGCGTTGCAAAGAAATCCCCATAACCAGCGCCGCTGTAGCTGCCAAACACGGACTGGCCGACAAAGAAGATCATCATCGGCATGATAACCAGCCCGAAAAAAAGGAAACCGGATAGCAATGCGATTTCTTTGGTGGCAATTCGCCTTATTTCAGGCGGATTCGTCGTGGTGTTCACTGTGGCCCTTCGAGCTCATGCGATAAAGTCGGGGCGTTATCCTTGCCTACCTCGGGTTGAACGTCAAGGCAGTGTCGTGTCAGGGGACTCAGGCTTTGATGAGCGGCGTCGTCGGTAGACAATCCATCCCAGGTGTATGCACGCTGCCGAGAACAGGAGGTAATGCGGCAGTATCCAAAACCATTCGCTGATATACAGTGTGGCGAACAAAGCAACGATGCCGGATACAAGATAAAAATACGGAAGTGCGTCGTAGAGCAGCTTGGGCAGCCAGATTTTTCTCGACGCAAGCTTGTCCGTCTTGCGGACAACCCGCTGCGTGTCCGATAGCGCCGTCGGCTTCCTTGCGGTTGTGCTGAACATCGGATTGATTCACATTCCATGTAATTGAAGTGAACCTTATGCCATGTTGGAATAAAAGACCGTGAGGGTCCTCACAGTTCGTTGGCTTCGATCAGGAATCGCGTTTCTTACGTTCTTCGTATCGGAAGCGAGCATTGCCGATTGTAACGGTATCGCCATGGCAGAGGCGGTGTTCGGAAATCTTGGCCGAATTGACGTGTATGCCGTTTTTGCTGCCCCAGTCTATGATGCGCGTTGATCCACCATCTGTTTGAATGACGGCGTGCCGACGGCTGACGTATCCGGCCTTGAGCTGAATGTCATTGTCCCTGGTACGTCCGATGGTCAAGCGGTCCTTGAATAGCGGGAATCGAAGTACCTGTTCATCGACGGTGCCGATTAACACACGAGAAACCCGGTCGACCGGAGTTTGTTGGCGTTCCGACATTTGTTCGTCGATATCCTGGATGACATCCTCGATCTCGCCGATCGATTCGAGTTGTTCTGACCTCTTGGCGAGCTCGGCCAACAAGACTGTAATGGCTTCGCTCTTTGTGGTTAGTTTTTGCTCACTCCGATCGGCGGCACGGTTTAGCTTGCTAACTTCCTTCTGCAATTCGTCTATGCGTCCACTCGATTGTTCTTCAACTTCACCAAGCATTTGTTCCAACTCATCTTTGAAGCTACAGGCATCGACAAGGTCCGACGCCAGTTGGCTGTTCATTTCTTCTGATTCGACGACCGTGTTCTGTGCGGTGCCCAGTTCAAATCGCAACAGCCGAATTTCTTCGTCGTGTCGGTTTTGAATATCATCCAGTACGGATTGCAGTTCATTAACCGTTACAACCGAGAGTGCCAGCTCCCGGGAGAGCTGCGAATGTCTAAGCGTGGCGTCGTCCATACGCCGTGACAGGTCTTTGATCTTGCGCTCGGCACGAGAGTTGGATTTGATGAGGTCCTGTGATTGTTGACGGAGTGTGTCGGCGTACTCTTCTGTTCGCTGTAATTGTGGTCGCAAATCTCCTTGCCGCGACTTATCTTCTTCATCCGGCGTAATCGACGGCGGCTTCGTCGCCGACAGTTGCACATCGTCCAACTGTTTTTCCAATTGCCGAAATTCCTCATTGCGTTGCCTAATTTCAGCTTTCAATGACTTGATTTTTTGGTTGCGCTTTTTTAGCAGGTTCTCCTTGCGCTCGAGCGCTTTTTGAGATGATGATAATTCGTTATTGAGTTGTTCGGTTTGTAGCTCCCGAGCGCTGATTTCGGTTTCAAGCCCCAACCATTTTGATTGCAATTGCTGTATGTCGTATTGCAGCTTGCTATTCGTTTTTTTGCGAGAGCGCAGGTCGGACTGCAGCTCGGACACCGTTAGGTCCAGTGATGGATCCGCGTCCGCCACGTGATGGGCGTCGTACGTTTTTGCTTCAGCCTCAGCCGTGTTGCCGCCGTCTGCTGCGAAGGACGGGATTTCCAGTTCTACCGTAGGATCATCATCGGCGACTAACTCATTGATATTGTTGTTTTCATTAGTCATGACAGCAGTCTAGCACGCGAATCGTCAGTGTTTCCTGCAATGCCCGTTTTTCTTTGGTGTTACGTCAAATTCCTTAATCGCAGGAGACGGTTCTTCCGGCAGCCCAGTTACGCAGCACAGCAATCTTCTCGCTCAAGACGACGGACAGTGGTCTGGTTTGTTCAATCTCAGCGTATATAAGTTCACTACTCAATGGTTGCCGCTTCGCGTGCGCTGCGTACAGTGCTGCGACAACAGCCTGTTCAATTTCGGCTCCCGAAAATCCGTCCATCGCTGCTGCAAGGCCGGGGATGTCGAAAATGCCCAACGACTGGTCGCGGCGGGAAAGATGTATCGCCAATATTGATTCCCGGATTGAGGCGGTCGGCAAATCGACAAAAAATATCTCGTCAAAGCGACCTTTGCGGACGAGCTCCGGTGGCAGCGTACTGATATCGTTCGCTGTGGCGACAATGAAAACAGGACTTTTCTTTTCTGCCATCCAGGTCAGGAAGGTGCCGAGAACGCGTTGCGTAGTACCGGTTTCACCACCGCGCCCTGCGATACCTTTTTCGATTTCATCGATCCACAGCACACAGGGTGACATCACATCGGCCGTGTTCAGTGACTCGCGAAGTTTTCGCTCCGTTTCGCCGTGGTACTTGTCATAGATTGTGCCGAAGTCGAGCCGCAGCAACGGCACGCCAAATATAGCGGCCGTTGCCTTTGCGGCGAGGCTTTTGCCACATCCCTGAATACCCAGCAACAAGATGCCTTTCGGTGGATCCAGATGGGATGCATCGTCGTCGCCGCGGAACGCCGGCCGGCGTTGCGACAGCCAGGACTTGAGTCGTGCCAGGCCGCCGACGTCGCCGAAGGTAGCCGTATCGTATTCAAACTGCAGCGCGCCACCGCGATTCAAGAGCTCGTATTTTGCCTGCATGACCTGCGGCAGGTCACTCTTGGTGATGGCACCGTCAACCTGTATGGCGTTGTGCGCAAGTCGCCTTGTGTCGGCATATGAGAGCCCTGAAAGATTGCGGATTAACAGCTGATGAGCCTTCGGATCGATCTGGACCTGGCTGCCGGGGTTTTCATCGGCGTATTCATCAACGACGTTTTGCACAATACGAGCTCGGTCCGCATCGCCCGGGAGCGCCATGTCGAAACGTGCACAAAAGCCGTCGAGTTCGCTCGGAACCGTCACTTTGTGACTGATCAACACGATTTGCCGTTCGATATCGCGGTACTTGATGCAAATGTCTTTTAACAACCGCACGTGCACCGGATTTTCGAGGAACGGGTGGAAATCCAGCAGAACATACAGCCCCGGTTTCGTGACCGCGCGAATGTGTTTGAGGACATCAGTCGGTTCGGAATTGATGGCTTGTGGTTCGAGAGAAATATCGAGGCGTTGCAGACCATCTGTAATGGTCCAGCGAAACAGCGGCATGTAACTGCTTGTGGAGCGCCGTATCGAAATGGCTTTCAGTAATTCGAGTATGCGTGCCTCATCCTGCGATTCGATAATTACGATGGGTGTACGAGATCGCAGTACCAGCTCTAGGTCATGATTTCCGTCCATAGAATTTCTCAGGCCTCCGGCGGTGACAGGTACTGCTGGCAACCCGGCAAGTTATCGGCTTGCAGCGAGTCAGAGGGTCCCTGCAGTATTTCTGTCACGATGCCCTGAAGTGACCGAAGCGATACATGTGATTGACTTGCCGCTAACCGCTCAAGCACGGTATCGAGGCTGGCTTTTGCCTCGGTTGTTTCTCGAATTTCCTTGTCGAGATTTCGGAAAGTGATAACTGCAAGGGCTGTAATCGACCCTCTGGACTGCTCGTTGCAAAGCTCGTCCGCTTCGCTCGCCCATTCAGTCTGTCGCTCAAGGGCTCGTCTATAGCGTCGAGGAGTGATCGCACCACCACGCTGTAGTAACTCAAGACTGTAGTATTCGGCCAGGCCCTCGACAATCCAGTCGAAGCCACTTTCCGCGGTGATATCCATCGCTACATGAATAACTTCGTGTACCAGTGTACTGGTCGCATTCTCGCTGATTAACGGCCGATCTGCGTGGATGAAAATGGAGCCGGGCGCGGATAGCCCACCGCGCCACATCGGATCACCGGCGCTGACGATCGTGAGTCGGGGAATGGCGTCCGGTAATACCGGTGTCAATTCAGGCAACGTCCAGTTCAACAGGGCCAGCATATCCATTCGTCGCACCGCCTGACCCTCCGGTGCTGCAATCGCAATGCGCGTTCCCGCTATCGTCTCCCGGCGTACGCCCAGATTGCCGATAGCTATCCAGCCACGAGGCTGGTCGAATCGTCTGGCAGGAATTCGAATTTCGATTCGACTGTTGAGGGTTGAATACTCCGTCACAGCGCTCCACTCACCCGGCAGCTCAAATGACAGGCTGGTTTCACTACTTGCGCCTTTTAGCGTTCGCGTGCGTGCTCGCGGGATAATGTCTTCCGCGCGAAAAATGCCCCAGCTGTCGTCGAGCCAGGCATCGTAGCCGCCACTACCACGTTGATGCGGCATGTGCGTCTGCCAACGCAGGCTGCCGCCGGTACGCCCGGGCTGCCAACGCACGCCATCCGCGGCAACAGTCAGACTACCGCTGCCTTCGAAACCAGACGTGCGATTGTCTGTGAGCTGAAATGACAGCTCCCGGAGCTGTCCGCGGGTTTGTTCTACAGTCATTTCCACGGCAACCGAGCCATGTCGGGGGTCCGGGGAGATCGAATAGTGAACGGAGTAATCTGCGGTCGCCTGAGCCTTGGTAGTCTCGGAGGCGGGTGCGCCACACGCTGCGCAACCGAACAGGCAGATCGGCAATATCAATCCTGAGATGCAGTTCATACAGTATTAAGGCCCTGTAGCGTATGGTTTACGAGTGTGTCGCTCAAAGTGAATCAAATGATAACGCAGACAGCCCGCAAGATTCCGAGTTTTGCCTTAGCAATCACGATGTTGGCAATGGCATCGGCCTGTTCGTCGCAGGCCGTTGTTGACGATCCGCCGCGCCGGCCCGCCAAACAATCGGTGGACTACTCCCAAACCGTGGGTGCAAAAGCGGCATCCGTTGCATTGCGGCAGATCGGCGTGCCTTACCGGTACGGCGGTTCAACGACAAGCGGCTTTGATTGCAGTGGGCTCGTGCAGTTTTCCTATGCGCGGGCGGGAAAGCGTGTGCCGCGTACGACCGGGCAGCTTTGGTCCGCAACATCGACGGTCAGACGAGCCGACCTGCAGGTTGGTGACCTGCTGTTCTTCAGCATCGAAGGAAAGATGTCGCATGTTGGGCTATACATCGGCGGGCAGCAATTTGTGCACGCTCCGGCGTCAGGACGTACCGTTACCGTCGCGAAACTGACGTCGCCGTTTTACGCCTCAGCCTTGCTTCGGGCCGGTCGCCCGCAGTAACTCGTTTGCATGCCTAAACGGCCTCGTCGCTAACGATAAACGTCTTGAGTTGCCTGGCCAATCCACCGCAGGCTTTGGCTTGCGTTCGCGCAATCAGTGGTATCGGAACAACCAGAGCGGGCAGAAAAGATGTGCCACTGTAATCGGCTGTAACGGTTCCAGCCGATTCCGATTTATTGAGATCCCAAATGGACGCCTCGTAATCCGCGTCGTCCTGCCACCAGGCGAATCCAAAGCAACCGCCACCGCCTGGTCCTGCGGCGCAAGAAAGGCTACCGCCCTGCGTGACGCGTTCCGTATCTCCATCCAGCCAGACAATGTAGCGAACGCCCATGCTCTTGACTGCGTCGGGCACCCCGGGCCTTTCCATGAGTTTTACCAGTCCTTTAGTATCTGCCGGTGCGGTGCGCGGTTCAAACCATGGAAAAAGATTGTCCACAAATTGCTGGTTTGGTATGACATTCAAAGCACCTGATCCGCGTCCCAACGCGCGCTCGATACAACGTATGTAGTCCGCTTCAGTTTCGTTGCCCTGATGATAACTCTTGGCCATCACAACGATGGATTCGCCCGTCAGCAGTCCCGTTGTTTCCTCGCGGGCATTCTCAACGCTTGCGGTGACGCAGCCGCTTAAGCCAGCGGCCAGCAAAATAGTGATCAGGCCACCTGACTTATTCATCGATGCCTCCAATGGCGAAAATACCTACGGGCACATCGTCTTGCTCGTCCGCATTGCTACCGACTGTAGCGCCGGATTCGATCTCGCTCAGGTCGAGGGGGCCGTCAGCCAGTTGCCCGATTCTGGTTGACTTATCCATCTGTAAGAGAATCAGCGCGGCAGCATCGCGCATTGCGAGAACAGCAGCCCGTTGTAGCGACTTGGAGCCACCCATACCTTCCTTTTGGCTCTTGCCGTAGGCACTGACAGTCCAGGTCGATGCGCTGTTTCCAAGACTGTCAAACACCTGCATGCGATACCGTATCCAGACGGCAAATGCATCAGTCTTGCTCTGGTTTGGCACTGAAAACTCGAAGCCCTCTATCGTTGGTTCAACGAGTGCGTCAAACGTATGGTCCAGTGCGTTGTCATCGGGCCCAAGAACGATGACGTTGTCGAACATGTAGCCGAATAGCTGCGTGAAAAACGAGGCGTTCGCAGAACCGAGATTAATCGTCCAGGTCTCGCGTCCCAATACGTTTTCTTCATGTACGAAGTTGTGAAAATCTGCGGGTATCCGGACGGCGATATCCATCGGCAGTTTTTCAAAATGCGGCCGTGGGATTTTCGGGTTTTCGACAGTGACATTCGATGCGCACCCTGCCGCCAAAAGAGAAATCAGAATGACGCTGCTTTTTATTGGTCTTATTGCGATCAAGTGGTTGAGATCCGCGCGGCTGTTTAGGAGTGACTGCTATATCAGAGCAGGACAGGTCGGCATAGTTCCACACAAATGCTCAAGGTCTGGCTCAATGCCACTTTAGTTCGGGGACCAAAAGAGTGCAAATGGGAATTCGGTTCAAGACCGGCCGGACAATGCGTATAAAGGCACATTCTACAAAAAGTCCGGCAATCCCGGTTCTCACCTATGGCGCGACCAAAAATACTCGTCTTCCAGCACGTTCCCTACGAACCGCTCGGTACACTGGACACTGGATCCGTGGTTGAAGTTCGGCGAGGACGCTAGAAGTCGCGCCACTCCAGCGGTTCTTCCTGCATCAACGCGACTTGCTCGCGCAAAGCGAGTACGTGGTCGTCCCAATACCGTGGGCTATCGAACCACGGGAATGCCACTTTGAATGCAGGATCTTCCCAGCGTCGTGCGAGCCAGGCCGCGTAGTGCATGATGCGCAAACTACGCAGCGCCTCAATCAGGTGCAGCTCACGCGGGTCGAAACGTCGAAATGACTGATAACCTTCCAGCAATGCTTCGAGTTGTGGGGTTTGTTCTGCGCGATCACCGGAGAGGAACATCCAGAGGTCCTGGACGGCCGGACCGTGGCGGCAGTCATCGAGGTCTACAATGTGCAATCGGTCTTCGGTGACGAGAACGTTGCCCGGATGAAAGTCACCATGCAATCGAATGTCCCGGGTGTTTCCGGCACGTTCAAAGCAAGCCTCGACGCCGTCCAGCACCAGTTCCGCAGTGCTCTCGTAGGCATCGCAATTATCTTCCGGGATGAACTCGTTTTCCATCAGATAGTCGATCGACTCGACGCCATAGCTATCAATGTCAATACGTGGTCGATGCTTGAAGGACTTCACTTCGCCTTCAAGGTGGATTCTCGCTACCAGCCGCCCCAACTGGGCCAGCAATTCGTAGTTGTCGAGGTCCGGCGCACGACCACCGCGGCAGGGGAACACGGCCAGGCGGTAGGGGCCGGCGTGTTTCAGTGTTTCGCCATCGATCACAAGCGGTGGCACTACAGGAATTTCCTGATTGGCCAGCGCGACAGAAAACTCGTGTTCCTCGTGAATACACTCGTCCGACCAGCGTCCTGGCCGATAAAATTTGGCGACCAGCGGCCGATCGTTTTCTATGCCGATCTGATAGACGCGATTCTCGTAGCTGTTCAATGCCAGAAACCGGCCATCGCATTCAAACCCAAGATCTGCGAGGGTCGCGACGATGTCTTCGGGCTGCAGGTCGGCGAATGCCAGTGTGGCTGCGTCCCCGCTCACGATGCTTTTTGGCGCGACTCTCGTTTGCGGTCAACTTCGGTCAGATGCTTCTTGCGTAAGCGGAGATTAGTTGGCGTTACTTCCAGCAATTCATCATCGTCGAGAAATTCCAGCGACTGCTCCAGCGAATAGCGAAGCGGTGTCGTCAGGACCAGATTTTCGTCCGTTCCGGCAGCACGAACGTTGGTCAGTTGTTTGGCCTTGGTGGGATTCACAACCAGATCGTTTTGGCGTTTGTGAATGCCGATGATCATTCCTTCATAAACAGGAGCGCCATGGCCGAGAAAGAGCTTGCCGCGCTCCTGCAGATTAAAAAGTGCGTATGCGAGCGCCTTGCCCTGGACCATCGATACGAGAGTACCGTTACTGCGTTGTGCGATTGCACCTGCAACCCGAGGTGCGTATTCGTCCAGGACGTGATAAATGAGGCCGGTGCCCGATGTTGCGGTCATGTATTCGGTACGGAAACCGATAAGTCCCCGGGTGGGAATTTTGTAGTCGAGACGCATGCGTCCCTTGCCGTCCGGCAGCATGTTTTGCAGCTCACCCTTACGATCGGCCAGCCGTGTCATGACGGCACCCTGATAGGCCTCTTCGAAATCAACCGTTAGTTGTTCCCAAGGTTCGTGCTGTGCACCATCGACGTCGTGCATGATGACTTCCGGTCGGGACACGGCCAACTCGAAACCTTCCCGGCGCATCGTCTCGACCAGGACGGACAAATGCAGCTCACCGCGCCCGGAGACTCTGAATTTGTCAGGGTCGTTGGTGCTGTCGACGCGCAAGGCGACGTTGTGTTTGAGCTCCTGCTCCAGGCGCTCACGAATCTGGCGGCTGGTCAGGTATTTGCCATCCTGTCCGGCAAACGGTGATTTGTTAACCTGAAATGTCATGTTGACCGTTGGCTCATCGACGCTCAAAGGTGGCAGCGCTTCTTCGTGATCCCGATCACAGATTGTGTCCGATATGTGCAGCTTTTCAATGCCGCTGAATACGACGATGTCGCCCGCGGTGGCCGATTCGATGCGTTGTCGTTTCAGTCCATCGAAGCCGAACAACTCAAGCACTCTGCCGCGGCGTGATGCGGTACCGGGTGCGACGATGCTAACCGGTGCATTCGCTGTTAACGTACCGCGATTAATGCGGCCGATACCAAGTACGCCGACGTACTTGTCGTAGTCGAGACTCGATACCTGCAGCTGCAGAGGACCGCTGGTGTCGACTTCGGGATGCGGTACGTGCTCAACGATGGTCTCAAAAAGGGGATCCATATTACCTTCGCGGACCTCTGAGTCTTCGCTCGCATATCCTTCCAGTGCGGACGCGTAAATAATCGGGAAGTCGAGTTGCTCATCCGTGGCGCCGAGGCGGTCAAACAAATCGAATGTTTGATTAATAACCCAGTCTGGCCGCGCTCCGTCACGATCAATTTTGTTAATAACAACGACCGGTACCAGGCCCTGTGCAAATGCTTTCTCGGTGACAAAGCGTGTTTGCGGCATCGGCCCTTCAACGGCATCGACCAGCAACAGCACGCTGTCTACCATCGACAAGACACGTTCAACCTCACCGCCAAAGTCCGCATGTCCCGGTGTATCGACGATATTAATCCGGTAGTCGTTCCATTTGACCGCCGTATTCTTCGAGAGAATCGTGATGCCGCGTTCGCGTTCAAGTTCGTTCGAGTCCATGACCCGATCGGGCACAGCAGCACGTGCACCGAGCGTGCCGGATTGTTGCAGCATCTGATCGACAAGTGTGGTCTTGCCATGATCGACATGCGCGATGATCGCGATATTTCGTAGTTTGGATAGTTGTGACATTGGGGCGGGGCTCTGGAATGAGGCGCGGATTATAGTGACCCAATCCAAGAATTGATATGGCACACTACGATCCATGAAAAAACGACTAACTGTATGGCTTACAGCCCCTCTTATCGCCGTAATTCTGGCTTCCTGTGGGCAGAGCGGCGCAACTTTCGATGCATCGGCCCACGTTCAGGAGGTGCTCGAATGGCGTGCCTGGCGGATGCAGCAACTAAAGGATCCATCCGGCTACCTGAACCAGATCGGACTCTACTGGCTGGAGGTGGGTACTTACAGCTTCGGCTCGGCGAAGACAAACGACCTTGTATTCGATGGTGATGCCGCGCCTGAAATAGGCACCTTCACGGTCACTGCAGAGGGCGTGTCGATGGCCGTACTGCCCGGCGTGGATGTGCAAAGCGATGGGCTGGACGTCGAAGATATCGTTATTGCTGCCGATACCACCGAGCAGGGTGTCACCATTACTTACGGTTCGCTGGCGTGGTCGGTGGTCGAAAGAGTCGGAAAATACGGAGTTCGATTACGTGATTTTGAACATCCCTTTGTCGAGGGTTTTGGCCCGCTGCCGTATTTTGATATTGATCCTTCCTTAAGGGTTGAGGCCATGCTGCATCGTTATGCCGAGCCACAAATCGCCAACGTTGGCACCGTCATTGAGGGACTCGGTTACCACCCAGAATCACCAGGACTTGTAAGTTTCGAGATCGGCGGCCAGCGTTACGAACTTGAGGCTTACACGTCGGGCGACAAACTTTTTTACGTGTTCGGCGACCGGACCAACCGCGATGCCACTTACGGAGCGGGTCGTTTCTTGTATTCGACGACACCGGGTGAGGACGGCAAGACGATTCTCGACTTCAACAAGTCTTACAGTCCACCCTGTGCGTTCAACGATTTTTCAACTTGCCCGGTGGCGTCTCCAAGGAACCGCCTGCCCATCCGGATCGAGGCGGGTGAGAGATTTGATTTGAAATTCCACTACGCGTCCGATCACTAATCACGCATTTCGAAAGTCAGTCCGGCGTTGCTCCGCAACCGTTCGATGAGCGGTTTGGCCATGACAGCCGCTGGCGTGAAGACGCCGCCTTTGACGTCGAGATCGTCTTTTGCCAGACACACTGCGCATTCGCTGAGCATTTTGCTGGTCGAGCCGTAACCTGGGTCCTGATCCCCGGTAATTTTGCCATGAACTATCGTACCGTCCGGTAATTTGCCGATTTGCGACAGGTTGAAAAAACCGGCTTGTTGCAGTTCCCGATCCGGGCCTTCCCCGGGCTTTGACAGCACGAATCGCTGCAGGAACTTTCGAGTCGGCGTTAAGGATGCGAAAAATACCAGAGCACCAAGGCCGGCTATCATGATCGCGCCTTTTAACCAGCCAGTAATGCCGCGGCCCGTGAGGACCGATTCGTCGTAGCGAAAATCCTCGCCGTACGGGTATCCGGCCAGCGCATGACTGCGGCGTACAACCTTGGTGTTGACGCCGGCCATTACGAACGGGGCTGTCCACGAACTGGCAGCGTCCCGATAAACCATGCTTGTCTGGTCGCGGACGTCCGGGCCTTCTCGCTGACCCTCCGGATTTAGACTGTAGGGGTCAATCAAAGTCCGGGCGATCGACCGGTCCTCGCGACTTTCCTTAATTATGTTCATCATGCTGGCAAGCGTTCCACCACTGGCCGTACCCTTGGTCGCTTTGACCAGCATGCTGATGGATTTGCAATAAACGCCGTACTTCTCATGCACTGCGTCCTGCAGAAACCAGACACCGATATCCATGGGTACCGAGTCGAAACCGCAGCAATTTACAATTTTCGCACCGGTTTCTTCTGCCCGTTTTTGGTGCGTATCGATCATTTCGCGAATCCAGTGAACCTCACCGGCAAGATCGCAATAATGGGTACCTGCATCGACGCAGGCTGCCACGAGATTTGAGCCATACAGAGCGTAGGGTCCGACGGTTGTGAGGACGACGCGTGTTCGTGACGCGAGTGTTGCCAGGGCTTCTTTGTCAAAACTATCGGCAACGATCAGCTGCAATCCGTCGGCGGCAGCGCCAAGTCCGCCGCGAACCTGCTGTAGTTTTTTCTCACTACGGCCTGCAAGAGCCCAGCGCAGATTGCCCGCCAGCCCGTATTGCCTTAGCAGGTATTCCGCGACCAATGTACCGGCGAATCCTGTCGCCCCCTGAATGATGACATCGAATTCACGATCGCCGGTGGTATCTGTATTCATAGTTTCTTTTCCATGAGCGCGACTTCTTTCTCGCCGCCGTTTGTTCGCTGAGAACCCACCTGGCGAAACCCCAATTGCTCGTGATAACGCATGGAGCCTTCGTTCGGTGGCTGGATATTCACTTCACAAGTCATGACGGACACACCGCTTTGTGAGTAGGCGAACGCTTCGTACAACGAATCCGCGACTCCACGTCGCCGCGCCCATTCGGCAACCGCTACGCGATCAACGTACGCGAAGTCCTCATAGTGGTCGCAAAACCACCTGTAATTCGGGCTTGCGTACCCAGTTCCAGGGCGCAATCCGATCAGAAACCCGGCGAAGCGATCGTCAATTCTCGCAACCTGAACAAACGCCGCGTTATCTGAAAACCACTGCAGTTCGTTGTTGTCTATCCGGTTGACGTGCGGTATGGACTCTTCATTGAGCGCCAGCACATTGTCGAAGTCACTTCGTTTGATTTGCGATATTTTCATGGACACAGTGTATTGCTATGTTATGGTGGCTCCAAGACGGCAAGCGGACCGATTTTCAATCACCGCATATCTTAGATCGTCAGAAATCGCTACTTTACTCGTCTTCGACACCGAAATGATATCCGCGGCCGCAAGGTTGCGGAATTGTTCGTATGTGATCAGCTGCACTGAATAATGCTGGCACGTATGTGATTTTCGTTAGTTTTTTTCAGGACAGGTAGCCATGATCAATATTGCCAAACGCACCATCATCACATTTGCCGTTGCGATAATTTCGTTATCCATCGCGAGCGCAGCATCGAATAATTCGTCAGATCTGCTGAAGTATATTCCGGCCGATTCTCCCTACGTATTTGCGTCCACAGAACCGCTGCCCGCGAAACTGGCTGACAAGCTGGAACCTACTGTTGACGAGATTTTACAGGCCTACCAGAACATACTCCGGCAAATCGTTGCGGAGCAGAGTGTCAAGATGTCGTCTGAGGAAGGCGATGAGGAAAAGCTTGATCAGTTCCATGGGCTGATGGAGGAGATTCTGGGCCTGATGAGCCTTGAGGGTATACGGGGAGCCGGAATTGAACGTGATTCGGCTTTCGCCTTTTATGGCAATGGCTTGTTGCCGGTGCTACGTCTGGAGTTATCTGATTCTGATTTGTTCGATGCCGCCATTGCGAGAATAGAAGAAAAGGCGGGTCAGGTACTCTTAATTGGCGAGGCGACAGGCGCCACCTACAAGTATGCCGAAGTTGAGAATTTCAAGCTGATCATCGCGACGCTGCGTGACCAGGCAGTGATCACAGCCGTGCCCGCGAGTTTCGACGAGGCACAGGTTGCGTTGGCAATAGGCGCGAAGACGCCACGAAAAAACCTGAAAAAGAGCAAGGCCCTGGCGGCCATTGACAGGGAATACGGATTCTCCGGATACCTGACTGGGTTCATTGATACGCAGCGAATTGCCGGCATGTTTGCGGGTAACACCAGCGCTGAGGATGATGCATTTTTCGCGGCCGTCGGTGAAAAACCGCCTGAGCTAGGTGATGTTTGTGCCGCCGAAGTTATGGAAATGGCGGGTATAGCACCGCGAATCGTTATCGGCTACTCCAACCTTTCTGCGGATCGAATTGAAAGTGCCATGATCGTTGAACTTCGTGAAGATCTTGCCAGGGGCCTTGCGACGGTACCTGCCGAGGTTCCCGGTCTTGGCAAGGATGCAGGTGGACTGATGTCGCTCGGTTTCGGGTTTGATGTTATGGCCATTAGAGATTTCTATGAGGCTCGCCTCGATGCAATGGAGGCCGATCCCTACGAGTGCGCGAAATTTGCACACCTGCAGGAAGGCGTTGCGAAAGGTCGGGAAGCGTTGAATCAGCCGGTGCCTCCGGTCGTTTACAGTTTCCGCGGATTTGTCGCGAATATTGCCGACATTCAGGGAATGGACATGTCGACCAACACGCCGCCTCAGTCTATCGATGCTTCGATTCTGATCGCCGTTGAGAATGCGGAGTCCCTGCTCATGATGGCAGCAATGTTGGACCCACAGATAGCTGCGTTGAGCCTGGTGCCGGATGGCAAGCCGGTTAAGCTGGAACTGGCGCAACTCGCTGAGTTTGCGGACTCGGCATTTGCTGCGCTATCCGCCGATGCCCTGTCGGTCTCGCTGGGGGAAGGGGCAGAGAGTAACTCGGCCGATATGCTGGTTGCCGAGAGTGTCAGGCCCGCGCCGTTCATGAGTATGAATATGGATTCTGCACGTTATTACTCGATGATCGGTGACGCGATGTCGCAGAAGCCTGCGGACGAAGACGAAAATGAAATGCCGGAAGCCATGCGCGAAGCTATGAAGGAGATCATGATCTTGTCTGGCAGCCTGTACCAACGGATGTCCGTTGACGTTCAATTCACCGCACGGGGAATTGAGGTCAACGGCGTAATGGAACTGAGTGACTAATCTACCGAAAACATTCCTTCAGATACTCGCGGTGGCAGTACTGTCTGCTACCGCTTGCGCTGATACATCCAACACCGGTGCGGTACGGAAGGTCGATCTGGCTACCGTGGTGCGCGACGGCTTCGTCGAGCCGATAGATGGCATCTCCGCCGCCGGACAACCGGATACGGCAGCGTTCAGGGTTTTTGCTGAGCAGGGTTACACGACTGTCATCGATATACGAACTGAGTCTGAGGATCGTGGTCTGGATGAAGCCGCCGTCATCAGTGATCTGGGTATGGAGTATGTTGTATTTGAAATTGATAAGCCCGAAGAGATCAATTTCGAAAATGCGAGGGTGCTGGATAAGTTAATCGCAAACGCAGAGGGTCCGGTTCTTGTTCACTGCAAGAGCTCGAACCGGGTAGGTGCATTGCTCGCACTACGCGAGAGCTTGAACGGTGCGGACGATGCGGCAGCACTTCGATACGGGAAAGAAGCCGGAATGAGTCGGCTCGAAGGTCGGGTGAAGGAAGTACTCAGCGGGCAGTAATCCGGCAGCAGCGTTTATGTCCGGAGCCCAGAGTGCCCACGGGTCCCTAAAGTTCGGGCCTCAGTTGCCGACAAACTGAGTAATGGGATCTGGGTGGTCGGAGTACAGACGGTGCCAATATTTGAATGGGACGATTGTTATCGAGTAGACATTGAGAGCGTTGACGAGCAGCACCAGCAGCTGTTCGACATGATCAACCGCCTGGACGAGGGACTACGGACGGGCAGCGACGACACCCTTATCGTCGATTTGCTGGAGCAACTGTTTGACTACACGAAGTACCATTTTGCGAACGAAGAAAAAATGATGGCGCAGCCTTCGTTTGACGAGAGAATATTCGACTTGCATAAAGCCGAGCATGCCATTTTCATCGACAAGATGGTCGCTGCGAAAAAAGCACATGAGGAAGGTAGCAGTCGACTGTCCGGAGACCTGATGGGGGTGCTGGTCAGTTGGCTGATTGACCACATTGTTGGCACCGACCGACGCATGGCCGATGAATTCCAGAAAATTCGGAATCCGGATCGCGTCAATCAGGTCGAGCCCGGAAAGCAATCCTCACCGTCTGGTTCTGTTGCGCCAAATCTGATCGCGGCGTTACGTGAAAGTCAGGACCGATTCAAGGATCTCACCGATGCCGTTCCGGCGCTGATCTGGATGACGGGTTCGGATCAAGAGCGTCAATACTTTGATCGTCAATGGCAGGAATTCACAGGATTCGATTTGGCGGCGTTGCGCGCAAAGTGGCGCGACTGTCTGCATCCGGACGATCACGTTGGTGTCGAGGCTGGCCTCGTAAAAGCCCATACGGAACGGACTGCCTGCGATTACCGGTATCGACTGCGTCGGGCCGACGGGAAATATCGCTGGATTCACGAATCCGTGGTGCCTCGCTATGTGAAGGGACAGGAGTTTTTGGGCCTGGTCGGGTGTGGCCTCGATGTCACCAACGAGATGAAGGCTAAGGTTATCCTTGAGCGCGCGAATGAGACTCTGGAAAAAGAGGTAGCAAAGCGGACCCGCCAGTTGCGCAACACGCTGGACGAACTCAACGGCAAGAACACTGAGCTCGAGCGTGCCAACGAGGAGCTACGAATTGCACAGAACAGTCTGGTGCAGTCGGAGAAGATGAAGTCCATCGGTCAGCTCGCGGCCGGCGTTGCGCACGAGATCAATACACCGTCACAGTACATTGCGGATAACACTCGATTCCTTCAGGAGGCCTACGATGACATCAGTGTGCTGATAGACAAGATGAACGGCCTGGCCGCAAATTCAGATGTGCCAGTCAAGAGCGAAGTCATTCAGAAAGCGCTGGAAGAGGTGGACATAGAATTTCTCCGCAAGGAGATTCCGTGTGCCATCGGAGCGTCCCTCGATGGAGTGGATCAAGTCACCAGGATCGTTAAGGCACTGAAGGATTTCTCGCGTCCGTCGAATGACAAGGAGGACGTGATTTTGAATCAGGCCATCGACAGTACAATTACCGTCGCTACGAATGAATGGTCGAGTGTTGCCGAGGTCGAGGTAGATCTCGATCCGGCCTTACCTGCTGTATTCTGCCAGCGTGCCGAGTTCAATCAGGTCATCCTGAACGCGCTGGTCAATTCGGCGTATGCCATTGGACAGGTCGTCGGTGACGGGTTGGAGAAAAAGGGCAGGATCACGGTGAGCACGCGCCAGGTGGATGACGTCGCGGAAATCTGTATCGCCGACACAGGCTGTGGAATGTCGCCCGATGTCATGGCAAAGGCCTTCGATCCGTTTTTCACGACCAAGGGTGTGGGCGACGGCATGGGGCAGGGCTTGAGCACCGCCTACGCAATAGTCGTCGACAAGCATGGCGGCACGATCGCGCTCGACAGTGAAGTAGGGCAGGGAACCCGCCTGACAATCCGATTGCCAATAGAAAAAGCCGCGTCGGCCGACACACCGGTAGCAGCCTGACAAATAATTGACATCAGTTCTTGGGTGGTGAGGATAATTCCGCGGTCACTTCCGACATTGAAATCATCAAATGGTGTTCGTCGATTTTTGACGGGCGAAAACCGCGTTTGGCATAGAACCTGGCCGAGTCGTCGTCCAGAGCATTAACCATTATCCCATTGATCCCAAGGTATTCCGCGGCTTGGGCAATACGTAGTATGGCGTCGCGCAATAGTGCGGATCCTATTCCTTGCTGTTGCCTGTCTCGGTGTACTGCCAAACGCCCAATTAGGGCCATCGGTACCGGATCAGGAGCATTATTTCCTATTTTTCGGGTTGCCTCTTCGCGAGTTACCGAGCCTGCACTAATAGAGTAGTAACCCGCCACCACGCCATCGGCGCCACATATTACGAATACTTTCGAATCACCTGCAGCGTTGCTCTTGGCTGCTCTGTTTTTCAACCAGTCATCAAGAGAATCCCGGTTACAGTCGAATCCTGTAACGTCATGAGTGTCGTTTAACTTTTCGGGTTGGGTGAGAGACAGCTGACTAAGTTCCGTTAACTTTGATCAGTCCCATGGGGCGGCTGTATTGAGAAGCTTGTTGAGCGCTTTGTTAGGAGTTGGCGGCGAATCAAGGGCTGCCATGAAGGCGTTAAACTGATCTCTGGTGAGTGCAAAATTCACCTGACTTGCCTCAACGTGCTCAGCTTCCTTAAGAGCGGCGCGCAGCATGAACTGGGACGTCTTGACCCCACTAAGGTCAGCGCCTCGCTTGATGCGCTCCTTATCCTCGTTTTTGAGGCGGAGTTGTATGTTTGTTTCTGCGGTTGCCATCGTTCTCTACTTGCTTGTGTCCAGTAATTGAAACCTGC
The DNA here is from genome assembly GCA_021773095.1 of Woeseiaceae bacterium. GTDB lineage: Bacteria > Pseudomonadota > Gammaproteobacteria > Steroidobacterales > Woeseiaceae > UBA1847. The sequence goes on from JAJFKR010000007.1 coordinate 51,403, forward strand.
GCGTAGCATGCGTATTTGTCATGACATTGTCAATACAAAGTATCAAGAGTGAGAAGGAATTCACTGAACATGAAAACGGCAGCATCAATGAACCAACGTCAAAAAGTCCGATGGCTTGGATGGTGGCCCCCAGTAACTCATCCATAAGTCACTGAAAAACCAAACGAAATGGTGGAGGTGGTGGGAATCGAGGGCTGCCTGCAGGCCACTGTCTAAGCCATTTCAGCCGCAGTCGGATCGACAGTTACACACATATCGTAATCTTCCCAGAAGGTAGACCAGTCATAGGTAGAGAATCTTGGCAGAATTCATTCAGGAGGAAGACCATGAAGAGATCGGAATTCAGTGACACGCAGATCGTGTCGATTCTGAAGCAAGCGGAAGCAGGCGTGCCGGTGACGGAAGTCTGCCGTCAGCACCAAATCAGCTCGGCCTGTTACTACAAATGGAAATCCAAGTTCGGCGGATTGAGCGCTAACCCTCGACGCCCATTGGTCGTGTTATGTTTCAATTTCGCACACGATCTATAGTTAGATTCAACTTGCTTTTGACTCGAGAGGTAGTGCTACTCTTACCGGTAGAGGTAATCTGGAATGTCGACTGCGAAAGAACACCTGACCGAACTGATAAAGAACCAGCCTGAGGACAGCTCGGAGGCCGATATCGTGCGAGAGCTCGCTTTCGACCTCATGATACGTCGAGGTCTGATGGATGCTGAAGCGAATCGCACCATATCGAATGAAGATATGGGTCGTCGGATTCGCTCGTGGCAGAACTGATCTGGACCGAAGAGTCTGAGCGCTGGCTTAAGGATATTTTCGACTACATCAGCGCCGACAATCCGGCAGCAGCCGAAGGAGTCGTGAGCGGAATCTACGACCGTACTCAGACGCTCCTAACATTTCCAGAATCAGGATACCGATACCAGGGTAGCACCGAAGACGTTCGGATACTTCAATACGGACACTATCGAATTGCGTACAAAGTAGAGGGCGAAGACATCTTTGTTCTTGGTGTGTTTCATGGTGCCTTGGCCATAGAGCGATATCTGATTTGAGTGCATCGAATCTAACAATGCGCTTGCTGATCTGAGTGACTGATCTTGACTGACCGCACGTCAATTTTAGGCTATTTTAAACGTTAAATAACAATAAAATAATAGTCTTTTAAAGAATTAACTTGAATTGTTCAAATCCCCAGCGAACGCTGATACATCGATGAGTTGGGAATGGATTCGCCACCTTCGGCGGCTCACCCCTTCGGGGCGCGCTTTGCGCGTCCAAAATGGGCTGCGCCGCATTTTGTGAACCCACTACGTGGCTGCGAGTTCCCGGCACTGCCCGCCAAACAAAAATACCGCCCTAAAGGGCGGCATTGATGTTTGGTGGAGGTGGTGGGAATCGAACCCACGTCCGCAAGCCCTACGCTACGAGCTCTACATGCTTATTCCGTCTTTAATCTCGCTGTGGGCTACCCGACGGGCAGGGAAAACTCACAGCCAGTTCAGCAAGGATTTAACGGATTGAGCCCTGAACATGCCCGCACCGCGGTCCTGTGTCGGTGACTCCTGGGATCCGGACGCACAGGCACGTACCGGGCAGAAGGCTTTAAAACTGGTTTTTAAGCAGCTAAAGCGTAGTTGTCTTCGTTGGCAACTATAAGTTTTACAGGTGGATTTACGAGGTTATCTGTCCCTCGGCATGCACTCGGAGTTTCGCGACCCACGTCGAAGCCATGTCACCCCCGTGTCCGACTAGTGTAGGGGGCAAATAGCCAAATACAAGCTTGTATCTCGCGAAATGGACTATTTCGGCGACGCCAAACGCTATTTCTTCAGGATTCGAGCTTTTTGTCGCTGCCAGTCCTGATCTTTCTTGTCGGCGCGTTTGTCGTGTTGCTTCTTGCCCTTGCCCAGTCCAACGTCCAGTTTGGCGCGGCCTTTGTGCCAGTGCAGGTTCAAGGGGATTAGCGCATAACCCTTGCGCTCGACGGCACCAGTCAGCCGGTCCAGCTCAATCCTGTGCAGCAGCAATTTGCGCGAACGGGTCGGGTTCGTTTTGATATGGGTGGACGCGGTATTCAGCGGCGAAAAGTGAGCACCCACAAGCCAGGCTTCCCCTTTATGCAGGTTCACGTAGGCCTCGGTAATTTGCGCGCGACCCTCTCGCATGCTTTTGACTTCCCAGCCTTCAAGCGACAAGCCAGCTTCGAAAGTATCCTCTATAAAGTAGTCATGGCGCGCCTTACGATTGTGGGCGATGACATTTCCGGACGGCTTTCTTGCTTTCTTCTTGCTCATAAGTTTCGGTTGTTGTGGCGGTTAACGCAGGCGGATAACTGGCGGATTATAGGGCCTAAGCGTTGTCAGGCACCCGGTTTTGTATAAGAATCGCGACAATCTTTGCCGATTTGAGAAAAAAACAATGCTAAGTAATCAGGCGGGCGACGAAAAACGCACCTCACTTCATGGCCACTGGTCTTCTCGGATGGCGTTTATTCTTGCTGTGACAGGGTCCGCTGTCGGGCTGGGCAATATCTGGAAGTTTCCCTACATCGCTGGTCAAAACGGTGGCGGCGCATTCGTCCTGGTTTACCTGGTCTGCGTGATCGTTATCGGCATGCCGGTGATGATGTCAGAAATTCTGATCGGTCGCCGCGGACGCAGAAATCCTGTTGCGACGATGGAATTGCTCGGTAAAGAAGAGGGCAGTTCTGGCAATTGGCGCTGGCTGGGAGGCCTGGGTGTTATGGCCGGCATCCTGATTCTTTCCTATTACAGCGTAATAGCCGGCTGGACGCTCGCGTATGTCGTCAAGAGTGCCACTGGCGTATTTGTTGGCGCTACGGCCGAGGAGGTTGGGGCTGAATTTGGCGGATTTGTCGGTAGCTGGAAAGCGATTACTTTGTGTCACACCCTGTTCATGGCGTTGGCGACTTTCGTCGTCGCACGCGGTGTTGAACGCGGTATTGAGCAAGCTGTTCGTTTCATGGTGCCAGCGTTACTGATTCTCATGCTGGTATTACTCGGCTACTCGATGAGCTCCGGCTATTTCGGTCAGGGTGTCGCGTTCATGTTCACGCCGGATTTCGACAAACTGACCTGGGGCAGCGTGCTCGCAGCGCTGGGCCAGGCATTTTTCACATTGAGTATCGGCATGGGCGCAATCATGGCCTACGGTGCCTACCTGCCCGAGGAAACGTCCATCACCGGCGCTTCGGCGGCCGTCGTTACCGCGGATACGTCAATTGCGATTCTCGCCGGCCTTGCTATTTTCCCACTCGTATTTGCAAACGGCCTGGATCCGGCGGATGGCCCCGGCCTGGTATTCCAGACCTTGCCACTGGCTTTTGGTCAGATGGCGGGCGGTATGTTCTTCTCGACCATTTTCTTTGTATTGCTTTCATTCGCCGCATGGACCTCGGCGATCGGCTTGATGGAACCCGCTGTTGCGTGGTTGGTTGAGCACTACAATCGCAGCCGTACACAAGCGACGATAATCGTTGGTGGTGTTATCTGGCTGATCGGTATGGGTTCGGTGCTGTCATTCAATGTGCTGGCCGACACAAAATTCCTGGCAGGAACGCTGTTCGACAACATCGACTACCTGACCAGTAACATCATGTTGCCATTGGGCGGATTATTGATAACGGTATTTGCCGGTTGGGTCATGTGCCGAAACTCAACCTCCGACGAGTTGGGCAGTTCCGGAACCCTGTACAAAGCCTGGCGAATGCTGGCGCGGTTTGTTGCGCCGATCGGTATCTTGTTCGTATTGATAAACGCAGTGACCTGACAAGACTTTTGTGCGCAAGGTCAATCGAAGCGCCCTGGTACCGTATTCGTCTGACCAGATGTATGCATTGGTCGAAGATTTTCTGGCCTACCCGGATTTCCTGCCGTGGTGTACGGGGGCGATGTTGCATTTTCGCGATATCGATACGATAGAGGCGTCGCTGGAACTACAGCGCGGCGGAATCAGGAAAACCTTCCGTACGCGAAATAGCCTGCAACCGGGTGTTGCGATGGGGATTGCGCTGGTCGGAGGGCCGTTCCGACATCTCGCGGGTGGCTGGCGATTCGAACAATTGGGCGATGAGGGCAGCAAGGTGTCGCTGGAGCTTGCATTTGAATTTGAAAACCGGGTAACGGATGCACTGTTCGGACGCTATTTCGAAAGTACCTGTAATTCCCTGATCGATTCGTTTACGCAACGCGCGCACAAGATCTACGGCTAGGTGATCCGATGTCAGCATTTGAAGTGGAGATCGTGTTCGCGTTGCCGGATCGGCAGGCGTTACGAGTGGTGTCGGTGATGCCTGGTGATACGCTGGCCGACGCGGTGTCCAAGAGTGATCTGCGAGATGCTTTTCCGGAATATGATATAGATCATTTGACCTGGGGAATATGGGGCCACGAAGCGCCGTCGAATCAAGCGCTCAAAGATGGCGATCGAATCGAGATATACCGGCCGCTAATGCTGGACCCTCGTGAGGCACGTCGACAGCTGGCGCTGTCTGGTCGGACGATGGGCGGTGCTGAGCCCGACTAAAGCGTCGGCGCAAGCTCCTGATCTTTACGGATCTCGGTAACCTTCTTGTCCGTGAAGTAAACAGAGACCCAACGCTTGTTGATGGCGTCATCGCGCCGAATTCGCAGGTAGTAAACGTAGTCCCATCGATTCTTGGCGAACGGGTCTTCGATCAGTGGTGTGCCCAGCAGAAATCGCACCTGGCTTACCGTCATCCCGACTTCGACCTGGTCGAGATCTTCCTGCTTAATCAGGTTTCCCTGCGCAATGGCCGCGCGATAAACACAGCCGCTCGACAGGGCGAAGCAGGAAAAGGCGAGGAAAAGCAGGATTGTTTTGCGCATAGTCATATTTATTTGAGTGTTTCAGGCTGAAAATGTTCAGCCACATTGTCATAATAGGCGCGCATCATACCTGCGAGAGACAATTCATGCAGCAAAGAAAAGAACTTCGCCAGGCGGGTCTCAAGGTCACGCTGCCACGATTGAAAATACTGGAGATTCTTGAGGATTCCAAACTGCGCCATATGAGCGCTGAGGACGTCTACAAGCATTTGCTGCAAGAGGGCGAAGATATCGGTCTCGCAACGGTTTACCGGGTTCTGACGCAGTTTGAGGCGGCCGGGCTCGTTACTCGCCACAATTTTGAGGGCGGGCACTCGATATTTGAGCTTGACGACGGCGAGCACCACGATCACATGGTGGTTGTCGATTCCGGCGAGGTCATCGAGTTCATGAGCGCCGATATCGAAAAAATTCAGCGCGAAATCGCTGAAAAGCACGGTTTCGAACTGCTGGACCACAGCCTGGTGCTGTACGTTAAAGCCAGCAAGGGCGACGCGGACTCCTGATCAGGCCCGTTTCTGGCGGGCACCTGCGAGCATTTCTGCTGCGTGTTCCAGCGTCTTGGCCGTTATCTCGACACCACCGAGCATTCTGGCCAGTTCCTCGACGCGTTCATCCGTGCCCAGTACCTGCAGCCCGGTCCTTGTCGATTTCCCGTCGCTGACCTTGCTGATTCGAAAGTGCTGGTCCGCAAGGCTGGCGACCTGCGGCAGGTGAGTGACGCACAGGACCTGGCGGTTTGCCCCAATTTCCTGCAGCCGACGGCCGACCATTTCAGCAACGCCGCCACCGACGCCACTATCAACCTCGTCGAAGATCATGGTCGGGATCGCGCTGCCGTCGCTCGCGATCACCTGAATGGCGAGACTCATGCGCGATAACTCTCCGCCCGACGCGATTTTTGCCAGTGGCTGAGACTTTTGTCCCGGATTTGCACTGATCAGAAATTCGACATCATCGATGCCCCAGGGGCGGGCTGAGTCTTCACCGAGTCGTGACAGCGCAACGTCAAATACGCCACCGGGCATGCCGAGACCGGACATGGCTTCGGTGACCGCGGCTGAAAAGGATTTTGCTGATCGGGCACGGGCCGCCGACAAAGCGTTCGCCTTCGTGAGAAAATCATCCCGCAGGGAGGCAGCCTGAGCCGCCAGTTCCCTGCTGCGCTCCTCGGAGTTCGCCAACTCGTCGTGTTCGTCGCGCAATCGGCTATGCAACGACAGCAACTCGTCAGGTGAAAGGCGGTGCTTACGAGCGATGGCTTGTAGTGCATCCAGACGCTCCTCGACCCAGTCGCGCCGCTGCGGATCCATGTCAATATCCTCGCCGTAGCGGCGCAGTGTCTCTGTCGCCTCAGACACCTGAATGCTGGCGGATTCGAGGAGCTCGATCAGCGGTTTGAGAGATGAATCGAACTCGGACAATGACGCGAGTGAGCGAGACGCTGCGGCGATCAATCCATTGGCGTTGCTGGATTCGCTGTCGACCAGCGCGTCGAGGGCAACTGTTACACCGTCAGCAAGGCGGCCACTGTTTTGCAGCTTTCGGCGCTCACGATTGAGGTCCTCGTGCTCGCCATCCGTCAAGCCAAGCGAATCAAGTTCCTGTAGCTGAAATGTAAGTAAGTCGAGCCGGGAGGCTCTGTCGGCGTCAGCATCCAGTAATAGTTTCAACCGATCGGTCACCGCCATCCAGGAAGAAAAGCTCGTCGCAACCCCGGCGCGTTGCTCCAGTAGTCCGCCGAAGTGATCCAGCAAATCGCGTTGTATCGGGCGTCGCCCCAGCGATTGGTGAAAATGCTGGCCGTGAATATCCAGCAGCATCTCACCGATGTTTTTTAATTGAGACAGCGGCACGGCATTGCCGTTAATGAACGCGCGCGAGCGGCCGTCGGCATTGATGACGCGTCGCAAAAGGCACTCGCCATCGAGTTCGAGCGCTTGCTCATCCAGCCATGCACCCACAGCGTCCAGGCGCGATACATCGAACTCAGCGGCAAACTCGGCGCGCTTCGCACCGTCGCGGACCAGCTGTGAGCTGCCGCGCTCGCCGAGTACCAGACCCAGCGCATCGACAAGGATCGATTTGCCCGCGCCGGTTTCACCGGTTAGAACGGTCATGCCCGGTTCGAACTCGATGTCGATCTTTTCGACGATCGCAAAGTCCCGAACTTGCAGGTTCATCAACATGTCATGATTCCAAAACCTCAGGTGTTCCGCTTGCGGCTGTCGCGGCCCCAAAAAAGTTTCGAGCGCAAGATTCCGTAGAAATCATAACCGGGCGGGTGAACGAGTGTAACCCGGTTGTTTGCTGCCGAAACCTGCAATTTGTCACCGGGTTTGATGCTGCCCATCGAAAATCCATCGACGGTGATTTCGGCTCTTGTGTCGTCACGTTGCAACAAGCTGACATCGACGGATTGGTTGGCGGAGATGACGATGGGTCGATCCGTCAGCGTGTGCGGGCAGATCGGCACGACAACAACGACATCCAGTTGCGGCTCGATAATTGGTCCGCCACAGCTTAGTGCGTAGGCCGTTGAGCCGGTGGGCGTTGCTATGATCAGCCCGTCGCCGGAATGTGTGTTGACGTACTCATCGGCAATGCGCGTTTCGAAGTCGACCATGCGGCCGGTTCCAAGGCGGTGCAATACAACATCGTTTAATGCGTGCTCGACTGTCTCGTCACCGCTGCTCTCGAACAAGCGTGCTTCCAGCAGCAGGCGGGAGTCGGTCGAATAGTCACCCTGGAGTACGTGGTCAACGCTCACGATCATTTCATCCGGCGTGATATCCGCCAGAAAGCCCAGGCGGCCCCGATTAATGCCCAATATCGGCGTGCCGGATTCGCGGACCAGGCGGCTGGCATAAATCATCGTGCCGTCGCCGCCAATTGCGATGACCAGGTCGGCGCGATCTATTTCATCGCTTTTCAGCAAATTCGCACCGGCTTTTGTCAAATGATCACTGAGGTGCCGAAGCGGCTCCGCTACGCGCGGGTCATCGTGCCTTCCAACGAAGACGATGTTTCGAAATGGATTACTCATAGGCTGATTGTGGCAAACCCTTGACCCACCGCCAAGCCGTTGCTAGCGTTTCCTTCGAATGTCTGCTGAAACATCCAATCCGATTCCCAACGAACGTGGCCAGCATTTGCTGCGCGTACTGATCCAGCGCTATATACAGGATGGCCAGCCGATTGGATCCCGAACTCTCTCCAAAGATGCAGGACTGGACTTAAGTCCCGCCACGATCCGCAATGTGATGTCGGACCTTGAGGAGATGGGGCTGGTGTCGGCACCGCATACATCGGCGGGCCGAATTCCGACCCCGAAAGGCTACCGCCTGTTTGTGGATACATTGGTGCGATACCAACAGCCCGATGACGGTGAAATCCGCAGGATTCAGGCACAAATCCGCGGTGAGTCCGACAATCCAGAAGATCTGATCGGTGCTATATCGAGCATGTTGTCGGATTTTACGAGCATGGCTGGCGTCGTGACGGTTCCGCGCCCGCCGCAGGCCACGCTGCGACAAATCGAATTCCTACCGCTGTCCGAAAATCGGGTGCTGGTGATTCTCGTGGTCAATGATCGCGAAGTACAGAATCGAATTTTGCATACCGAGCGCGACTACTCAGTATCCGAACTCCAGCAAGCGCAGAACTATATTAACGAACATTACGCGGGGACCAGTCTCGAGCAGGTCCGCGGCAAATTGCTTGAGGACCTCGATTCGACGCGCGATTCGATGAATCAGACGATGCACGGCATCATTTCAGTTGCACAATCGGCCATGGACGGTGTTTCTGATCCGGATAACCAGTACGTCGTGACGGGCGAGACCAAGCTCATGGACTTCGCTGAACTTTCTGATGTCGATACCTTGCGCAGATTATTTGATGCGTTTTCCCGCAAGCGGCTGATTCTTGAGCTTCTGGACCGCAGCATCAATGCGGACGGTGTGCAGATATTTATCGGCGAGGAATCGGGCTATCGGATCTTCGATGGTTGCAGCGTTATCACGGCGCCTTATCACGTCGATGACGAGACCATAGGAGTCCTCGGCGTTATAGGCCCGACGCGGATGGCCTACGACCGGGTTGTGCCGATTGTCGATGTTACCGCCCGCCTGCTTGAGTCAGCACTGACCCACAACAGTTGATGCGGCGCAAAATCGCAGACTTTTTTCGCCGTAGCTCTTGATATTTTTCCCCCCATCCCCAAACTGCGGACGTCTTTTGTGCATTGCCGCCCAGCCGGCGGCCACTGCTTAGGTATTGGAGTCAGGATTTAATGAACGGACAGGCCGAACGCCCGGACAAGGAAATTGACGAGCAAATCGTGGCAGAAGAGCCAGAGGAGCTCGAAATCAGCGACAATGAGCCAGTCGAAGAGGCCGAGGTCGAGGTCTCGGATCTGGATCGGGCAGAAGCGAAAGCCGCCGAGAACTGGGATCGTTACTTGCGCACGGCTGCTGAGCTGGAGAATGTGAGAAAGCGCTCGGCCCGGGATGTCGAGAATGCCCACCGCTTTGCTCTGGAGCGTTTTAGTAAGGAATTACTAGCTGTCAGAGACAGCCTTGAAATGGGGCTTGCCACGGTCGACAACGCGAGCGTCGAGAGTCTGCTGGAGGGTAGCGAAGCGACGCTCAAGATCCTCGGCGTAACGATGCAACAATTTGGGATCGAAGAACTTGATCCGGCGGGCGAGCCATTTGATCCTGAATATCACGAAGCGATTAGTATGCAGCCCTCCGATGATGTCGAGCCTGGGTCCGTCGTGACGGTGGTGCAAAAGGGTTACTCATTGAATGGTCGGCTCTTGCGGCCAGCGATGGTCATTGTTGCGTCGGACTAACCTCGACCGACATTTGGACATTGTGGGCCGTATTGCTTGAAAGACCGGAACCTGGCCCCACCTAGACAGCCAGTTAATTACACAATATTTGGAGCGTATAGATCATGGGTAAAGTTATTGGTATCGACCTTGGTACCACGAACTCCTGCGTTGCAGTCATGGAGGGCGATGCCCCCAAGGTTATTGAGAACAGCGAAGGGGATCGCACCACGCCGTCGATCGTTGCTTTTAGCAAGGACGACCAGGTTCTGGTCGGCCAGTCGGCCAAGCGCCAGGCGGTCACCAATCCCACCAACACATTGTTTGCAGTCAAACGTCTGATCGGACGTAAGTTCGACGATGACGTCGTGCAGCGCGACATCAATATGGTGCCCTACACCATTGCAAAAGCCGATAACGGCGACGCATGGGTTGAGGCGAACGGCAAGAAGATGGCACCGCCGGAGATTTCCGCGCGCGTCCTGATGAAAATGAAGAAGACGGCGGAGGATTATCTCGGTGAAGACGTCACTGAGGCCGTCGTGACCGTTCCCGCTTATTTCAATGATTCACAGCGTCAGGCAACCAAGGACGCCGGCAAGATTGCTGGCCTTGAGGTCAAGAGAATCATTAACGAGCCGACCGCGGCAGCACTTGCTTATGGTATGGACAAGAAACGCGGTGATGCGAAGCTGGCCGTATTCGATCTCGGTGGCGGTACCTTTGACGTCTCAATCATTGAGATCGCAGAAGTGGACGGCGAGCATCAGTTCGAAGTACTGGCGACCAACGGCGACACTTTCCTCGGTGGTGAAGACTTCGATATGCGCGTTATCGAATACCTGACGGCTGAGTTCGAGCGCGAGAGCGGTGTGGATATCACAGCCGATCCTCTGGCTATGCAGCGCCTCAAAGAGGCCGCGGAAAAAGCCAAGATCGAACTTAGTACCCAGCAGCAGACAGAAGTGAACCTGCCCTACATCACGGCGGATGCGAGCGGGCCGAAGCATCTCAATATCAAGCTGACCCGCGCCAAACTCGAGTCACTGGTTGAGGAGCTGATCGCACGCACGATTGAGCCTTGCAAGATCGCATTGAAAGATGCTGGTCTGAAGGTCAACGAGATTGACGACATCATTCTTGTCGGTGGTCAGATTCGTATGCCGAAAGTTCAGGAAGAAGTGCAGAACTTCTTTGGTAAGGAGCCGCGTCGCGACGTAAACCCCGACGAGGCGGTTGCACTGGGCGCCGCTATCCAGGGCGGCGTACTTGCCGGTGACGTCAAGGACGTGTTGCTGCTGGACGTGACACCGCTGTCTCTGGGAATCGAGACCCAGGGTGCGGTCATGACCAAGCTGATCGACAAGAATACGACCATTCCGGCCAACGCCGAGCAGGTTTTCTCAACCGCCGACGACAACCAGACAGCCGTGACGATTCATGTGCTGCAGGGTGAGCGCGAGCGCTCCGCGGACAATAAGTCGCTGGGTCGTTTTGATCTCGCTGATATTCCGCCGGCACCGCGTGGTTTGCCACAGATCGAAGTGATTTTTGATATCGACGCAAACGGCATTCTCAACGTATCAGCCAAGGACAAGGCTACTGGCAAAAGCCAGAACATTGTCATCAAGGCTTCCAGCGGACTGTCCGATGACGAAATCGACCAGATGGTGACAGATGCAGAGAGTCACGCCGAAGAAGATCGCAAATTCCGTGAGCTTGTCGACGCACGCAACCAGGCCGACGGTTTGATCCATGCGGCCGAAAAGACGCTCAGCGAACTGGGCGAAAAAGCGTCTGCTGAGGAGCGGATGGCCGTTGAGAATGCGGTCTCAGACCTTAAGAAAGCGGTTGAAAGTGATGACAAGGACGCCATCGACGCCAAAACGGCTGCGTTAGGCGAAGCATCCGGCGGCCTGGCTCAGAAACTGTATGCGGAGCAAGAGCAGGCAGCGGAATCCGGAACGGATGACGCGGTGGCTGCGGATGACGTTGTTGATGCGGAGTTCGAGGAAGTTGAAAAAGGCGATGATGACGACGAGTCGAAGTCCGAGTAAAGCGAATCTCGATTCCTTGATGCAGTGAATATCGGGCGCCGTCATGGCGCCCGAAACATAAAAGAAACAAATGGCAAAACGCGACTATTACGAAGTACTTGGAGTCTCGAAATCAGCATCGACTGACGAGATCAAGAAGTCTTATCGCCGTCTTGCCATGAAGTTTCATCCGGACCGGAATAAGGACGATAGCGCTGCGTCCGAGAAGAAATTCAAGGAAGCCAAAGAGGCCTACGAAGTCCTGAAGGACTCGGAAAAGAAAGCGACCTATGACCAGTTTGGCCACGACGGTTTGCGCGCTGGCCAGGGTGGTCGGGGCGGATTCCAGAGTGCCGAAGGTTTCGGTGATATTTTCGGCGATGTGTTCGGCGACATATTTGGTGGCGGACGTCGCGCTGGTGGTGGGCCACAGGCCTTTCGAGGCGCGGATCTTGGATATGAACTGAAGCTGGATCTTGAGAAAGCGGTCACTGGCGATACCATCGAAATCGATATCCCAACCCAGGTCAGTTGCGGTAGCTGTGACGGATCCGGTGCCAGGAAGGGCACATCGCCTGAGACGTGTTCCACCTGTGGTGGAGCTGGCCAGGTGCGTATGCAACAGGGTTTCTTCTCCGTGCAACAGACCTGCCCGGCGTGCAAAGGAGCCGGCACAACCATCAGCGATCCGTGTGGAGAGTGCCACGGTCGTGGCCGTACCCGGAAAACACGAACTTTGTCGGTCAAAGTACCCGCCGGCGTTGATGACGGTGATCGCATTCGCTTGTCGGGCGAAGGTGAGGCCGGCCGAAATGGTGGCCCATCCGGTGATTTGTACGTTGAGATTCGTGTCAGCAAGCATAAGATTTTCGAGCGCGACGGCGTCAATCTTGCTTGCGAAATTCCGATCAGTTTTGCTACCGCGACATTGGGCGGCGATGTTGAGCTACCGACTCTCGATGGGAACGTATCACTGAAAGTTCCCGCAGGAACTCAGTCAGGCAAGGTATTTCGATTGCGCGGCAAAGGCGTCATCACCGTTAGGGATTCGCGTCAGGGCGATTTGTTTGCACAGGTAGCCGTTGAGACCCCCGTTAATTTAACGACGGCGCAGCAGGAGTTACTTGAAAAATTCAATTCGTCCATAAAAAAAGGCGGTGACAAACACAGCCCCAGGGCGGACGGATGGCTGGATACCGTCAAACGATTTTTTGATCGCATTAACTAAAGCAGTAGTATTGACGTTCCCAATTCGGAGGAGTCCGTCATTAATCCCACTCGAATCGCTATAACGGGTGCCGGCCGTATGGGCCAGGCGATCGCCGCGTCCATTCCACAGCACGCCAATCTGGATCTGGTCGGTAACTGGCAGCGCGGCCAGAACATCGACGAACTGGTGGCAGACGCAGACGTCGTTATCGATTTCAGTCTACCGGAGGCCACGGAGTGCGTTCTTGAGGCGGTTGTTCGCCACCGAAAGCCACTGGTTTGCGGTGTCAGCGGATTGAATGACGCGCAGTTAACGCTGCTGGACGAGGCTTGCAGGACGATACCACTGGTTTTCGACCGTAATATGAGCCTCGGCATTGCCGTGCTGGAGCGGTCCGTAAGAGACGCGGCCGCTGCGTTAGGTGACAAATTTGAGGTTCGGGTATCCGAGGTTCATCACGAACACAAAAAGGACGCCCCATCCGGTACAGCGTTGAAGCTCGGGGAGGCCATTGCCTCGTCACGCGGCCACAGGGGAGATGACTCTGTGCAATACGAGGTGGAGCGTCGTGGCGAGGTGCCGGGTGAGCATAAAGTCAGCATGGCTTCCGCGACAGAAGAATTGATCTTTGCGCACAGCGTTACGACACGCCAGGTGTTCGTCGAAGGCGCGCTGACCGCGGCTCAATGGGTCGTTGGCCGGCCGCCGGGTCGGTATTCGATGCAAGACGTGCTATTTGGGCAACGGAATTTGTGAAATAGGCTCAAAAAGTCGCAATTCAGTCTGGCATGGGCCGCCACCCTTCAGTAAACTAGTGCGGATCGCTGGGCGGTCAGCGAAGTTGCAAGCGGAAGGCAAAGTCCTTCCGCTTTTGTGCATCTGAAACCAACAGATAATGCGACGACCTGATCCTCGATCGATCTGACAATGGTTCATCGTGAGGGTCGTAATTGAGCACGCCAGCAATACTTGCACTACAGGATGGCACGGTTTTTCATGGCACGTCGATCGGTGCTGACGGCCAGACCATTGGCGAAGTGGTTTTCAATACCTCGATGACCGGCTATCAGGAAATCCTGACAGACCCCTCCTATTGTCGGCAGATCGTCACCCTCACGTATCCACATATCGGCAATACCGGCACCAACAGCGACGACATGGAGTCCGGGAAGATTCATGCGTCGGGGTTAATTGTGCGCGATAGCACAATGCTGACGAGCAGTTGGCGCTCGGAGCGAACGTTTGCGGATTTTCTGAAACAGGGCAACACCGTTGCCATCGCGGAAATCGATACTCGCAAACTGACCCGCATTATTCGTGAGAAGGGCGCCCAGTCCGGCTGCATCATGACGGGGCAGCAGACCGTCGATAAAGCCATTCAACACGCTAATAAATTCCCCGGCATCGCAGGTATGGATCTCGCCAAATTCGTGACGACGGCCAGTGCCTATCAGTGGAGTCACGGCACTACATTTGGCCGCAAACCACGAATCATGAGTCGGCGTATCGCGCCGTATCACGTGGTCGCTTACGACTTTGGCGTAAAGCGGAACATTCTGCGCCTGTTATCCGATCTGGACTGCCGTCTCACGGTAGTGCCGGCAACAACCACGGCCGAAGAGGCCCTGGCGCTAAATCCGGATGGCTTATTCTTGTCCAACGGCCCGGGAGATCCGGAGCCCTGTGACTACGCAATCGAAGCGATTCAAGCGTTACTGGACACTGACATCCCGGTGTTCGGTATCTGCCTTGGGCACCAGTTGCTGGCACTGGCTGCGGGCGCGCGAACCGAGAAAATGAAGTTCGGCCATCACGGTGCAAATCATCCGGTGCAGGATATCCAGACGGGGCAGGTAATGATTACCAGTCAAAATCATGGTTTCGCCGTCGATGAAAGCACATTAGCAGAGAATGTCGTTGCGACGCACCGATCGTTGTTTGACGGAACGCTGCAGGGTATCGCCCTCAAAGACAAGCCAGCCTTTGGTTTTCAGGGGCATCCCGAGGCGAGTCCCGGGCCGCACGATTTGCTGCCGCTGTTTGACCGCTTCATTCAGAACATGGATGAGAAGAAAAAGGGCGGACTGAAAGCGATGTTGTCATCATAAAAGACCTTATAAAACAAATCATTAAAGTAGATAGTTAATCTAATTCATTAATAAGACATACACCCAAGAATGCCAAAACGCACGGACATAGACAGTATCCTGATTATCGGCGCCGGCCCAATTGTCATCGGTCAGGCCTGCGAGTTCGATTATTCAGGCGCTCAGGCCTGCAAAGCGCTGCGCGAAGAGGGCTACCGGGTCATTCTCGTCAACTCCAATCCCGCAACGATCATGACGGATCCGGAGATGGCTGACGCCATTTACATCGAGCCAGTGCAGTGGGCGGCGGTCGAACGCATCATTGCGAAGGAACGCCCCGACGCTTTGCTGCCAACAATGGGTGGGCAAACTGCGCTGAATTGTGCGCTCGATCTGGCGCGCGAGGGCGTGCTTGAGAAATACAAAGTCGAACTGATAGCTGCCTCACGGGAAGCCATCGACATGGCCGAAGACCGGGACTTGTTCCGTAAGGCGATGCAGGAAATAGGACTGGAGAGTCCGCGCGCCGAGATCGCGCATTCCATGGATGAGGCGCTTGGGAAACAGACCAGCATTGGATTCCCGACGATTATTCGGCCCTCGTTTACTTTGGGCGGAACCGGCGGTGGCATAGCCTACAACCTGGAAGAATTCGAGCGCATTGTCGCGCATGGCCTCGAAATGTCGCCGACGACGGAAGTGCTGCTCGAAGAATCGGTCATCGGTTGGAAAGAATTCGAGATGGAGGTTGTTCGCGACAAGAATGACAATTGCATCATCGTCTGCTCGATCGAGAATTTCGACCCCATGGGCGTACATACGGGCGATTCGATTACCGTAGCTCCGGCTCAAACGCTTACCGATAAGGAATATCAACGTCTGCGCGATGCATCGATCGATGTTTTGCGAAAAATAGGTGTCGAGACAGGCGGATCAAACGTTCAGTTTGCCATTTGCCCGGATACTGGCCGCGTTTTGATTATCGAAATGAACCCACGGGTTTCGCGATCTTCAGCGCTCGCGTCAAAGGCGACCGGTTTCCCGATAGCAAAAGTAGCGGCGAAACTCGCGATCGGATACACGCTGGATGAGCTCAAGAATGACATTACCGGCGGCGCGACACCGGTATCTTTCGAGCCAACGATTGACTACGTCGTTACAAAAATTCCCCGTTTCACGTTTGAGAAGTTTCCGGGCGCGATCGATCGCCTGACTACGCAAATGAAATCGGTCGGGGAAGTCATGGCGATGGGCCGGAACTTTCAGGAATCCCTGCAAAAGGCACTGCGCGGTCTCGAAACCGGTATCGACGGGCTCGACGAGATTTGCGGGCCCATCGCGACTGACGCTGACCGTGATCATCTTCGGCATGAGCTCAGAATGCCCGGGCCGGACAGGCTGTTGTACGTGGCCGATGCGCTACGGCATGGCTATTCATTTGAAGACGTTGCGAAAGTCACAGGAATAGACCGCTGGTTCCTGGTGCAGATTGCCGATCTTGTCAATACGGAGAGCAGTTTGCGGGAGGCGGGTCTCGAAGGGCTGACGGAAAGCGTGATGCGCGCGATGAAGCGCAAAGGGTTTTCCGATGCGCGCATGGCATCGGTGCTCAGCGTTAATGAGGAAGCGGTGCGAGCCCGTCGACTGGAGCTGAATGTCAGGCCGGTCTACAAGCGCGTCGACACCTGCGGTGCCGAGTTCGCAACAACGACGGCCTACCTGTATTCGACCTACGAGGAAGAGTGCGAAGCTGATCCCACGGACAACCCCAAGATAATGATTCTTGGCGGCGGACCGAACCGTATCGGACAAGGCATCGAATTCGACTATTGCTGTGTACATGCTGCACTGGCGCTTAAAGAGTCGGGATACGAGACCATCATGGTCAATTGCAACCCCGAGACTGTTTCAACCGATTACGATACGTCGGACCGGCTTTACTTCGAATCCCTGACGTTTGAGGACGTCATGGAGATTATTGAAAAGGAAAAGCCAAAAGGAGTGATCGTTCAGTACGGCGGCCAAACGCCACTGAAACTGGCTCGTGATCTTGAGGCTGCGGGCGCGCCGATTATCGGCACGTCGCCGGACTCCATCGATCTTGCCGAGGATCGTGAGCGATTCCAGCAGCTGGTTGAGGGGCTGGACCTCAAACAACCCCCTAACTGCACGGCACGGCACAAAGAGGAAGCGCTGCGACTGGGTGCTGATGTCGGTTTTCCGTTGGTGGTGCGACCGTCCTATGTACTCGGTGGGCGTGCCATGGAGGTCGTTCATAACGACGAAGACCTTGGTGCATACATGGATGCGGCCATTGATGTTTCCAACGACAGCCCCGTACTGCTGGACCGGTTTCTCGATCTCGCGACGGAAGTCGACGTTGATTGCATTTGCGACGGTGAGCGTGTGCTGATCGGCGGCATCATGGAGCACATTGAGCAGGCCGGTGTGCATTCCGGAGATTCCGGTTGTTCGTTACCGCCTTTCAGTCTGACACCGGCGATACAAGAGGAACTTGAAAAGCAGGTCATCAAACTCGCCATGGCCCTGAAGGTCGTCGGCCTGATGAATACGCAGTTCGCGATTCAAGGTGATGTCGTGTACTTGCTGGAGGTCAATCCACGCGCTTCACGCACGGCACCCTTTGTTTCCAAAGCGACCGGTGTGCAGCTCGCCAAAATCGCCGCCAAGGTGATGGTTGGCGAATCGCTATCGGTGCAAGGATTCGTCAATCAGCGTGTGCCGGGTTATTTTTCAGTTAAGGAAGCGGTGTTCCCTTTCATTAAATTTCCAGGCAGTGATCCAATCCTCGGACCTGAGATGAAATCAACCGGCGAGGTCATGGGTATCGGCCGCACTTTTGGTGAAGCTTATGCAAAGGCTCAGTTGGCTTCCGGGGTGGTTTTGCCGCAGCAGGGCGCAGCGCTGATATCGGTTAGAGAGCGAGACAAGGCCGGTGCCATAGATCTTGCGAAGTTGCTCACTGAAATGGGATTCGATATCGTCGCGACCCACGGGACAGCCGAGAGTCTGGCCAAAGCCGGCGTATCGTGTCGGCGGACCAACAAGGTGCGGGAAGGCCGGCCGCACATCGTCGATATGATCAAGAATGGCGAGATCGATCTTATCGTCAACACGACAGAGGGAAAGCAGGCTATTGTCGAGTCGCTGTCTATTCGCGCTGAAGCAGTTCGCCGCGGCGTGACTTACTACACAACGCTGGGTGCCGCAGTTGCAACCTGTCAGGCTATCGAGCATCTCGATAACAGTGACGTCAATCGACTGCAGGACTTGCACAACGAGGTGCTGGCATGAACAGGGTGGGTACATGAACAAGGTGGGTACATGAACAAGGAGCCGATGACCGTACGTGGCCACGAACTACTGCAAAAAGAGTTGAAAAAGCTCAAGGGCACTGATCGTCCGGCCGTTATCCGTGCGATCGCAGAAGCACGCGCGCACGGTGATCTCAAGGAAAACGCCGAATATCATGCGGCCAAGGATCAGCAGGGTTTTATCGAAGGCCGAATCAAGGAGCTTGAGGGCAAACTGTCGCATGTGCAGGTCATTGATGTGACCGAAATCGACGCGGGCGGCAAGGTGATTTTTGGTTCAACCGTGAAGCTGCTGGACGACGATACGGAGCGGGAAATTACTTACAAAATCGTTGGACAGGACGAGGCGGATATCAAGACCGGATTGATTTCCTATACGTCGCCCATCGCACGTGCCTTAATCAGTAAAAGCGAGGGCGATGCGGTCGAATTCAAAGCACCTGATGGTGAAAAATCGTTTGAGGTGATAGCAGTCAGTTATGACTAACGCGACGGAATTCTAAGCCGCTTTTCGGGTTTCTTCTCTGGGTTTGCTCGATACAACAACGCGACATTGCCAGTACGTTGAATCAGGGACGCCGAATGGCCGTTGCACAGTGTATCGATCATGTTGTCACGTGTCTCACGATCGCCCGCTCGTACTTTTACTTTGATCAGTTCATGGTGTGCCAGTGTTGATTCGAATTCGGCTAGCAATGAATCTGAAAGGCCGGCGTCTCCAACCATGAGGAGAGGCTTGAGGTCATGCCCGCGACCGCGTAAGTATTTCTTTTGGTGTTCACTTAAGTTCATGGGCGCGAAGTGTAGCAGTGTGCGAGCAATGAATCTGTATGGATGGGACTGTAATAAGTGAGTAAACCACGGCGAACAGGTGGCAGCTGGCGTGATCGCCAGGAGCGAGATCCGTATGTGCAGATGGCACGGCGAGACGGCTGGCGTTCGCGTGCGGTTTACAAACTGGAACAAATCGATCAAAAAGAGAAGATTTTGCGTCCGGACATGACTTGTGTCGATGTTGGCTCGGCGCCTGGTAGCTGGAGTCAATATGTCACAAAGAGACTCAAGGGCAGGGCGCGGATTATTGCAGTCGACATCCTGCAAATGGACTCGCTGCCGGATGTGGATTTCATTCAGGGTGATTTTCAGGACGAGGCTGTATTTGAGCAGATGCTTCAAGCCATCGGTGAGGACGGTGTCGACCTTGTAATGAGTGATATCGCACCCAATATTACGGGCACGCGTGTGGTTGACCAGCCTCGCTCAATGGGTTTGGTGGAGTTGGCACTTGATCTCGCGCGCCGCGTCCTGAAGCCAGGCGGCAGCTTTGTTTGCAAGGTCTTTCAGGGTGCAGGAATAGACGAATTCGTTATCGATACACGGAACTCTTTTGGGCGTGTAAAGGTCATGAAACCTAAGGCTTCTCGTGCCGGTAGCCGTGAGGTGTACCTGGTAGCGAGAAATTATCAATTGTAGTAGTGTCGAAACGTGAATGATCTAACCAAAAATATACTAGTCTTTATAGTCATTATCGTCGTTCTTTTGTCGGTGGTTCAGGGCCTTTCGGGCGCAAGTGGCAGCCAGCCGACAAAGAAGGACTATTCAGAATTTCTTGCCCAGGTTCGATCTGGCCAGGTGTCTGTCGCTGTCATTGATGACAAGCAGATTCGCTTTGGTCGAGGCGAGCCGCTGGCGTTTTATACGATCAGTCCCGAAACGGACAACAACACGTTGATCGGTTTACTGGACCAGAATGGTGTGCGATTCACGGCGGCGGAGCCGCAGTCGCAAAGCCTGATCGGCCAGTTACTGATCAGTTCCTTCCCGATCTTGCTGCTTATTGGCGTATGGATATATTTCATGCGACAGATGCAGGGCGGCGGTGGCGGTCGCGGGGCTATGTCCTTCGGCAAGAGCAAAGCCCGATTACTCGGCGAAGATCAGGTCGGCATCACTTTTGAAGATGTCGCGGGAATTGAAGAAGCCAAGAATGAAGTTTCTGAGGTTGTCGAGTTCCTGAAAGACCCGAGCAAATTCCAGAGGCTCGGTGGCAAGATTCCCAAGGGTGTGCTGATGGTAGGCCCGCCAGGTACGGGTAAGACATTACTCGCGAAGGCGATCGCCGGTGAGGCGAAAGTCCCGTTCTTCACTATTTCCGGTTCTGATTTCGTCGAGATGTTTGTCGGTGTCGGCGCATCGCGTGTTCGCGATATGTTCGATCAGGCCAAGAAGCAGGCGCCGTGCATCATATTCATCGATGAGCTTGATGCAGTGGGTCGGCATCGAGGTGCGGGCCTGGGTGGCGGTCACGACGAGCGTGAGCAGACACTGAATCAGATGCTCGTCGAAATGGATGGATTTGAAGGTAGTGAGGGCATTATCGTTATTGCCGCTACCAACCGGCCTGATGTTCTTGACCCGGCGCTGCTGCGTCCTGGTCGTTTTGACCGTCAGGTCGTTGTTCCGCTGCCGGACATTCGTGGGCGTGAGCAGATTCTTAAGGTCCACATGCGAAAAGTGCCGCTGGACGACGACGTTCAGCCGAACATCATTGCTCGTGGTACGCCCGGTTTCTCCGGTGCCGATCTCGCCAACCTCGTCAATGAAGCCGCATTGTTTGCCGCGCGGGAAAACAAACGCGTCGTGAGCATGCACCAGTTCGAGATGGCGAAAGACAAGATAATGATGGGCACCGAGCGACGCTCGATGGTCATGAGTGAAGAAGAAAAGCTGAATACGGCCTATCACGAGGCTGGCCACGCGATTGTTGGATTCCTGATGCCGGAACACGATCCTGTCTACAAAGTGACCATCATTCCACGCGGTCGGGCGCTCGGAGTAACGATGTATCTCCCGGAAGAGGACCGATACAGCACCTCGAAGCAACGCCTCGAGAGCCACATCTCGACCTTGTTTGGCGGGCGAATCGCTGAGGAAATGATCAACGGAGCGGATGGTGTTACGACCGGTGCGTCGAACGATATCGAAAGGGCAACGGAAATCGCACGCAATATGGTCACCAAGTGGGGACTATCGGACCGCCTCGGCCCGCTGACCTATAGTGAAGATGATGGTGAGGTATTTCTTGGCCGTTCGGTGACCCAGCACAAGCAGGTCTCTGACGACACCGCGCATACGATCGATGAAGAAGTTCGAAAAATTATCGACAGGAATTACAAGCGTGCGGATAAGATTCTTGACGAACATACTGACAAGCTGCATTCGATGGCCAAAGCATTGATGAAGTACGAAACCATCGATATTCATCAGGTTAAGGACATCATGGAGGGACGTGAACCACGCCCCCCCAAAGATTGGGACGACACGTCAGATCCACCGCTGCCGGATGACGGATCTGCAACGGCAGAATCCGACGATGCGGCCGGCAAGATTGGTGGCCCAGCGCAAGAACACTAGCCTCTTGATACATCCGGGCCGCCTAAGCCTCACTAGCCCATCAGTGATGGGTGTTCTTAATGTCACGCCTGATTCGTTTTCAGACGGTGGCCAATTCGTTGATATCGACTCGGCGCGTCGGCAGGCGGAACGAATGGCTGAGGATGGCGCCTCAATCATTGATATTGGTGGCGAATCGACTCGTCCAGGTGCGGGCGACGTCAGCGAAACAGAGGAGCTGGACCGGGTCATTCCGGTTATCGAGGCACTTCGAGATACGACCGCTATTCCGATTTCGATCGACACCAGCAAGGCCGCGGTAATGCGGGCTGCGGTGGCCGCCGGGGCCGGGATCATAAATGACATTCTGGCCTTTAAGGAACCCGGTGCAATAGAGGCCGCCGTTGAGCTTCAGGTACCGGTTTGCCTGATGCACATGCAAGGTCGGCCGCGCACGATGCAAGACAGCCCGCATTACGATGACGTGACGCTGGAGGTCACAGGATTTCTCGGTGACAGGGCATCGATATGTATTGCAGCCGGCGTGGATCGGGAGAAGATCATCGTCGATCCGGGTTTTGGATTTGGCAAGACGCACGCTCACAATGTCGAGTTGCTCGCAAATCTGCGACAATTGCAGGATCTGGAGTTACCGGTTCTTGTCGGCCTGTCACGCAAGTCGACGCTGGGAGAATTAACGGGCAGGGAAGTATTCGACCGCTTGCCGGGCAGTATCTCGGCCGCGGTGGTTGCAGTCATGAATGGCGCGAAAATTATACGCGCGCACGATGTCAGGGAGACAGTGGATGCACTTAAGGTGGTTAGTGCCGTAATGGATGTGAATAATGACTAAGCAGTTTTTTGGAACAGATGGTGTACGCGGTACGGTTGGCAGTGATCCGATGACAGCGGATTTCGCCATGCGATTGGCCAGTGCGGCCGCCCAGGTGCTGGTGCCGGCGGGTGGCACCGTCGTCATCGGCAAGGACACACGATTGTCCGGATATATGTTTGAGTCGGCGCTGGAGGCGGGATTCGTTGCTGCCGGAGCGGACGTATTATTGATCGGTCCACTGCCGACACCGGGCATCGCCAGGCTGACGCAGGAATTTGATGCGGATCTGGGCGTTGTGATCAGCGCCTCGCACAATGCGTATTTTGATAACGGTATAAAATTCTTCGATCGGTCCGGCTCCAAATTAACCGATGAAATCGAGCGCAAAATCGAAGAACACCTCAAAAACCCCGCCATCACGCTGGAGTCAAAGGCGCTAGGTAAAGCAAAACGCATCGACACCGCACGGACCCGATATCAGGAGTTTTGTGCCGACAGCATCCCGAAGGGTACGGACCTCGAAGGCATCAAAATCGTATTCGATGGTGCCAACGGAGCGGGTTACAAGGTTGGACCACGAACGTTGGGCAATCTCGGGGCCGACGTGATTCCCATCGGTTGTTCACCCAATGGCAAGAACATTAATGACGGCTGTGGCTCGACCGAGCCGGACCTGTTGCAGCTCACAGTTCCTGCGCTAAAAGCCGATGTGGGTGTGGCGCTGGATGGCGACGGTGATCGTCTCGTTATGGTGGATGAAAGCGGCCAGCTCATTGATGGTGACCAGTTGCTGTACATTTTGGCGACGGCGCGCCACAGGGATGGTCAGCTGCAGGGACCAGTGGTAGGAACCGTCATGAGCAATCTGGGACTCGAAATCGCTTTGAAAGCACAAAACATTGCGTTCAAGAGGGCGAGAGTAGGTGATCGCTATGTCCTCGAGACCCTGAGGGAAACGGGCGGAGTTATTGGCGGTGAAACCTCGGGCCACATGATCGTGCTTGATAAAGCGACGACCGGCGACGGGCTGATCAGCGCGCTGCAGGTGTTGGCTATCATGAAGAAGTCCGGTAAGAAGCTCTCCGAGCTTGTCTCGGGCATGTCCAAATATCCTCAGACCATGATAAACGTCCGTACGAAAAGTAGCCTGAATACGGATTCGTGCAGCGAAATTCAGGTCGCGGTAGCCGATGCTGAGAACGAATTGGCGGACACTGGCCGAGTGGTGCTGCGGGCTTCAGGCACGGAGCCCGTGATTCGAGTCATGGTCGAGGGCGAAGATTTCGACCAGGTTGTGAGCATCGCGAACCGTCTGGCCACCGTTGTGGCCGATGCCGCGGGCTGAGCGGCGCGAATTCAATGATCTTGCGCGTTGATTTGCCGTGAAAGCCCCGGTATCCTTGCGCGCCTTTCGACCTCTGGAAAACGTAGGCCATGCGCCAATTTCTTATTGCTGGTAACTGGAAAATGAACGGCAGCCTGGCGGCTAACGAAGCGCTGGTGTCGGGCATCGTCAATGGTGTTCCGGACGGCGCTGGCTTCCGCTTGCTGGTTTGCCCACCGTTTCCCTATCTGGCCTCAGTGGCCAGTCAAGTGACGGGCAGCGCCGTGGCACTGGGAGCGCAGAACGTCTCGGAGCACGATAGTGGTGCATTTACCGGGGAAACAGCGCCGTTTATGTTGGTCGATGTCGGCTGTGATTATGCCATCGTCGGGCACTCGGAACGTCGGGCGATTTACGGTGAAACGAGTGAGCAGGTTGCGGCAAAATTTCTGGCAGCTCAGGCGGCCGGGATAACACCGATTCTGTGTGTTGGCGAAACGCTGGAAGAGCGCGAAGCGGGTACAACGGAGCAGGTCATTGATGAGCAGCTTGATGCTGTTCTGGGTGCAGCAGGGGTGGACGTCTTCGCCGCAGCAGTGATTGCTTACGAGCCTGTATGGGCGATTGGTACCGGAATGACAGCGACGCCGGAGCAGGCGCAGGAAGTGCATCGGCACATCCGGGCGCGATTGGCGGCGCAGGACGCAAATTTGGCCGAGAAGGTACAGATACTGTACGGCGGCAGCATGAAGGGTGAGAATGCGCCTGGATTGCTGTGTATGCCCGATATTGATGGCGGCCTGATAGGCGGCGCATCATTGAAGGCGAGTGATTTTCTGGCGATTGCCGAGGCGGCAGCGCAGAGTTAGATGAACAGATGAGAATTTAATGGATACATTACAAAAAGCGGTACTTATTGGTCATACCTTGATCGCATTGCTGATCATTGCGCTGGTTTTGCTGCAACGTGGTAAAGGCGCCGACGCGGGTGCCGCATTTGGCGCGGGTGCATCGGGTACGGTATTTGGTGCTCGCGGCTCTGGCAGTTTCTTTTCGAGAGCGACTGCAGTTTGTGCGACAGCCTTTTTCGTGACGAGTCTTACGCTGGCCTATCTGAGCAGCCAGAGCTCCTCAGCACCGAGTAGTCTCGTTGATGATGCTTCTGCGGTCGGGGAATCGACCGGTGACCTGACGTCTGACTTGCCGACTCTTGCGACAGAAGATGAGGCAACTGATGACGATGCAGAGATGCCGGCGCTGGAAGATGCGGAGGCTCTGGACGAATCAGCAACCGAGGATGGGAATACTCAATAAGCCGCGCTGCAAGACCTCATAATTACGCGGGTTTTATTGATCGACAAATGCTCTGGTGGTGGAATTGGTAGACACGCTGTCTTGAGGGGGCAGTGGCGCGAGCCGTGCGAGTTCGAGTCTCGCTCAGAGCACCAAACATTGAAACAGGCCTGTTGCTACATTACGTGCTGCAGGCCTTTTTTATTGCGCCGTCTGTTCGAACCTTTATCTATGCCAAAAAGGTTGTATTAGGGCAGGCATTGGCTGATACAATGCCGCGCTAAATTCAGAGCAAAAAATAAAGAACCATGCTGCAAGAATACCTCCCTATCCTGATCTTTCTCGGCATAGCAGCCGGAATTGGCATGTTGTTGCTGGGTCTCGGGTTTCTGATCGGTAGCGGCCAGAAAGACGACGAAAAACTGTCGCCCTACGAATGCGGTTTTGAAGCTTTTGACGATTCTCGAATGAAGTTCGACGTTCGCTATTACCTGGTCGCCATTTTGTTCATTATCTTCGACCTTGAGATCGCATTTCTGTTTCCCTGGGCCGTCTCGCTGGACACCGTTGGCAAATTCGGTTTACTCGCTATGGGGTTATTTCTGGCCATTCTGGTTGTTGGCTTTATCTATGAATGGAAGAAAGGGGCGCTCGAGTGGGATTAACGAATACGGCTGAAGTCGCTGCTATCGAGGGTGGCGCAGAGGCGGCCGGGGGTAGCCTGCAAAAGAAAGGCTTTGTTGTAACCAGCGTTGACTCGGTCATGAACTGGGCCCGCACAGGCTCGTTGTGGCCGATGACGTTCGGTCTGGCCTGTTGCGCCGTTGAAATGATGCAGGCCGGTGCGGCCCGTTACGATCTGGATCGATTCGGGATCATTTTCCGCCCGAGTCCGAGGCAGTCTGACTGCATGATTGTTGCCGGCACGTTGACCAATAAGATGGCGCCGGCATTGCGCAAGGTCTATGACCAGATGCCCGAGCCGCGTTGGGTGGTTTCGATGGGCTCCTGTGCGAACGGTGGCGGTTATTACCACTACTCCTATTCTGTTGTCCGGGGCTGCGATCGCATTGTGCCGGTTGATGTGTACGTTCCCGGTTGCCCACCAACGGCAGAAGCCCTGATCTACGGCCTGATGCAATTACAAAACAAGATACGCCGCACGAGCACGATAGCCCGATAAAATGACGGATCGTATTGACACTTTGGTGAGCAAAATCGACGCGCGTTTCGGCGAGAAAATGAATCGCGTTGCGTCGACCTGCCGGGAATTAACCTACGAGCTCGACAAAGATGACCTGATAAAGGTCGCAACAGCGCTTCGGAATGAAGCCGATTTCGGATTCGAAATGTTGATCGACGTTTGCGGTGTCGATTATCTCAGCTACGGCAGCGATGAGTGGGTGACCAACAGCGCTTCCGGCACGGGTTTTAGCCGTGGCGTTGAGCGCAAGCCAGTCATACTGGATGAAGCGGATGAATTCGATCCCAGGCGATTTGCGGTTGTGTATCACCTGTTGTCCATCCAGAACAATGTTCGGCTTCGTCTGCGAGTCTTTACCGGTACGGCAAATCCGCCGATCGTAAAGTCGGTCGTCGACATCTGGAACGGTGCCAACTGGTTTGAACGCGAGGCGTTCGATCTCTACGGCATATTGTTTGATGGTCACCCGGACCTGCGTCGAATTCTGACCGACTATGGATTTATTGGCCATCCGTTTCGAAAAGACTTCCCGGTTATGGGCAATGTAGAAGTCAGTTACGATTCTGACGATGGGCGGGTCGTCTACAAGCCGGTCAGCATCGAGCCTCGTACACTAGTGCCACGCGTGATCCGTGATGACAATCGTTATTCAGCCGACCTCAAGGACGTCAAAGATGGCTGAGATTCAAAGTTACACGATGAACTTCGGCCCGCAGCATCCTGCGGCGCACGGTGTATTGCGTCTTGTGCTTGAGATCGAAGGTGAGACCATCCAGAAAGCGGACCCACACGTGGGTTTGCTGCATCGGGCTACAGAAAAGCTGGCCGAGACGAAACCGTTTAACCAGAGCATCGGCTACATGGACCGACTCGATTACGTATCCATGATGTGTAATGAGCACGGCTATGTCATGGCGATCGAAAAGCTGCTCGGTATCGAAGTACCAACCCGCGCTCAATACATCCGCGTCATGTTTGATGAGATCACCCGTATTCTGAATCACCTTATGTGGCTCGGCGCACACGGTCTCGATATTGGCGCGATGACTATGTTCCTGTACTGCTTCCGCGAGCGCGAGGACCTCATGGATTGCTACGAAGCGGTTTCCGGCACACGCATGCACGCGACGTATTATCGTCCTGGCGGTGTTTATCGGGACCTGCCGGATTCGATGCCGAAATACGCCGAATCGAAGTATCGCAGCAAGAAAGTACTGGATCGGATGAATTCTGTGCGTGAAGGGTCAATGCTCGATTTCATTGAAGATTTCACGAATCGTTTCCCGGCCTGTGTTGATGAATACGAAACCTTGCTCACCGACAACAGGATCTGGAAACAGCGGACTGTAAATATCGCTGTTGTTTCGCCAGAGCGCGCAATGCAGTTGGGCTTTACCGGACCGATGTTGCGCGGTTCGGGTGTCGAGTGGGACCTGCGCAAAAAACAACCTTACGACGTTTACGACCGCGTGGATTTCGATATCCCGGTCGGCGTTAACGGCGATTGTTATGACCGCTACCTGGTACGTGTCGAAGAAATGCGCCAGTCGAATCGAATCATCAGGCAATGCGTCGACTGGTTGCGCGACAATCCTGGCCCGGTGATGGCGGAAGACCACAAGATCACACCGCCGACACGTGTGGAAATGAAGGACGACATGGAGTCGCTCATTCACCACTTTAAATTATTCACCGAGGGCTACTGCGTGCCGGAGGGCGAGGCTTACGCTGCCATCGAACACCCCAAAGGAGAATTCGGGGTTTACATTGTTTCCGACGGCGCCAATAAACCGTACCGCGTGAAGATTCGCGCTCCCGGTTTCGCACATTTGTCCGCGATGCCGGAAATGGTTGAGGGCCACATGCTGGCTGATGTTGTGGCCGTAATTGGTACCCAGGATATTGTGTTTGGGGAAGTTGACCGATGAGTTACGCACTCTCCACACACGTTAAAGACGAGATCGAACACTGGAAAGCGCGCTTTCCCAAAGACCGGCAGCGTTCGGCCGTCATAAGCGCGCTGCACGCTGTGCAACACGAAAATCACGGTTATGTTACTGCGGAGCAACTGAACGCGGTCGCGGAGTATCTCGAACTACCAACCGTGCAGGTTTACGAGGTCGCGACTTTTTACTCGATGTTTCAGACGCGGGAAGTCGGGCGCAATGAAGTGGCGATATGCACGAATATTTCCTGCATGCTGCGCGGCGCTGAAGAAATCGTCGATCACGTCGAGAAAAAGCTCGGTGCGAAACTCGGTGAGAGCACGGCAGATGGCCGAATCTTCCTGAAGAAAGAGGAAGAGTGCATTGCGGCCTGCTGTGGGGCACCAGCGATGATGATCAATCACAAGTATCACGAGAACCTGACAAAAAAACAGGTTGACGAAATCCTGGATGGGCTGGACTGATGGCCTACGAACAAAATCTTGTTTGCTTCAACACCCTGGGTCAGGAGCGGTCATGGTCGCTTAAGACCTATGAGAAAAATCAGGGCTACGAGTCCTGGAGAAAGATTCTCGCCGGCAAGATGTCACCAGCTGAAATCGTCGATGAAGTAAAGGCTTCGGGTCTGCGTGGACGAGGCGGGGCCGGCTTCCCTACGGGCTTGAAGTGGAGCTTCATGCCGCGTGATGCGGACGTGCAGAAATACCTGGTCTGTAACTCGGATGAGAGCGAACCGGGCACTTGCCATGATCGGGACGTTTTGCGCTATAACCCGCACGCACTGGTTGAGGGAATGGCAATCGCTTCCTACGCCATGGGCGCAACAATTGCCTACAACTACATTCGCGGCGAATTTCTCGATGAGCCGGTGCCGCGTTTTGAGGCGGCCGTCAAAGAGGCCTACGACGCCGGTTTGCTGGGGAAAAATATTCAGGGCTCGGGCATTGATTTTGATTTGAACACCTATGTTGGTGCGGGTGCCTATATCTGCGGTGAAGAAACGGCATTGCTTGAGTCTCTGGAAGGAAAGCAGGGCCGGCCACGCTTCAAACCGCCGTTCCCAGCGAATTTCGGCCTGTACGGCAAGCCGACAACCATTAACAACACTCAAAGTCTGGCCAGCGTGCCCGCGATATTGCGTAACGGTGCGGCGTGGTTTGCAGGACTCGGCCCCGACGGCTCCGGCGGCACTGCGTTATTTTCAGTGTCGGGACATGTTGAGAGACCCGGCAACTACGAATTACCGATGGGAATTCCGTTTAAGGACCTGCTCGACGACATATGTGGAGGTGTTCTGGGCGGCCGCAAGCTCAAAGCGGTCATTCCGGGCGGGTCGTCCTGCAAAGTCCTGCCAGCCGAAATCATTATGGACTGCACAATGGATTACACCTCATTGCAGCAGGCGGGTTCCTCGTTCGGAACCGGCGCTGTCATCGTCATGGATGAGACGACCTGCATGGTTAAGGTGTTACGTCGAATTTCACGCTTTTATATGGCGGAATCCTGCGGCCAGTGCACACCGTGTCGCGAAGGTACGGGTTGGATGTATCGCTTGCTGACTCGAATCATTGAGGGCAGAGGCGAGGAGGCCGATCTTGAGAAGCTGGTCGACGTCGCGAACAAAATTGAGGGCCATACGATTTGTGCGCTGGGTGATGCCGCGGCATGGCCGGTGCAAAGTTTCCTGAAACATTACCTTCACGAATTCGAATACATGATTCGCAATAATGGCCGCAGTATCGTTGACGATCCGACTGAGGCCGCTGCGTAATCGCCATGACAGACGATATCGTAAATATTGAGGTTAACGGCAAGCCGGTCGAAGCTCGCAAGGGCCAGATGATCATCGAGGTAACCGATGGTATGGGTACTTATGTGCCGCGCTTCTGTTATCACGAAAAGCTGAGCGTCGCCGCGAATTGCCGCATGTGTCTTGTTGATATTGAGGGAGCGCCAAAGCCCATTCCGGCTTGCGCACAACCCGTTAATGAAGGCATGAAGGTCTTCACCAAATCTCCGCGCGCCATAGCGGCACAGAAAGCAACCATGGAATTTTTGCTGATCAATCACCCGCTTGATTGCCCGATTTGCGATCAGGGTGGTGAATGCGAGTTGCAGGATCTGGCGATGGGTTACGGTCGTGATGTGTCACGTTACAACGATCGCAAGCGCGTCGTAAAAGACAAAGACCTGGGCCCGCTGATATCCACCGACATGACGCGCTGTATTCACTGTACGCGTTGCGTTCGTTTTGGCGAGGAAATTCAAGGTTACGCGCAACTTGGCACGATGGGGCGTGGCGAGAACGTCAAGATTTCGACCTACGTCGAGCAGAACGTCGAACACGAATTGTCGGCGAATATCATCGACCTTTGCCCCGTCGGCGCCCTGAATAACAAGCCGTATCGTTTCAGTGCGCGCGCCTGGGAAATGGTGCAGCACGAAACCATCTCGCCACATGATTGCGTTGGATCGAATCTTTATGCGCATGTGCTGCGGGGCACGGTCAAGCGTATCGTTCCGCGGGATAACGAAACGATTAATGAAGCGTGGATTTCGGACCGGGATCGATTCGGCTTTGAAGCGATCTACAGTTCAGATCGTCTGACCACACCACGAATCAGCGATGGTGGAGAGTGGCACGATATTGAGTGGTCCGATGCGTTGGCGCGTGCCGCCGAAGTTCTGACCGCAGCGAGCGGCGAGAAACTCGGATTCATCGCATCACCTGCAGTGACGGTTGAGGAAGGTTTTTTGCTGTCGCAGCTCGCGACGCATTTGGGTACGGCCAATATTGATCACCGGGTGAATCGCCGCGACACGTCGGATCAGGACAATGATCCTGTGCTTGAAGGGCTTGGTTGCGGCATTGATGAAATAGAGCAACAGGGCGCGGTCCTGGTAGCGGGATCGAACGTTCGTTCTGAGGCGCCGATTATTGCGCATCGTTTGCGGAAGGCGGCCACCAAAGGCGCGCAAGTCAGCTTCGCGAACGCCAGAGAGTACGAATACTTCTTTGACGTGGCGAATTATGTGTCGGGTAGCGGGCTGGTCGAGTTGCTCGCTGGCGTCGCGGTTGCCGCAGGTGCTGCATCGGGCGGGGTCGCAGAACTGTGTGATGGCGTTAGCGCAGATGATGCGCAGCAACGAATCGCGACATCCCTAAAAGAAGCCGATGACGCTCTGGTGCTGCTTGGGAATATTGCCAGAAGCCACGCGGCTTACTCGGCGGTTCGTGCACTGGCTTCAGCAATAGCCGACGCGACAGGGGCTAGCCTCGGTTTTATTACCGATGGACCTGACACGGCGGGCGCACAACTTGCCGGTGTACTGCCGCATCGAGAGGTCGGTGGCAGGGCCCGAATCAAACCAGGGCAGGACATTGCCGGGATACTGGACAGTGAAATGGACGCCGTCCTCCTCGTAAACGTTGACCCGGATGCCGATATTCGTGCGACTGTGGATACCGTGCAAAAGCTCGCGAAGCAGAAGTTCGTTATTGCATTGACGCCGTTTGTTTCGGATGCGCTGCTCGAAGTTGCAGATCTGTTATTGCCGGTCGGTACTTTTGCAGAAACCTCGGGTACCTATGTCAATGCCGCGGGGACCTGGCAAAGCTTTAGCGGTGTAGCAAATCCGGTCGGTGAATCCCGGCCCTGCTGGAAGGTCTTGCGAGTTCTCGGCAACCTGACTGAAGCAGCAGGCTTCGACTACGTTACTAGTGAGGATATCCTTGCGGATTTCAGATCTGTTTTGGGCGAGGTGACTGCCGGTAGTTACAAACCTGGTGGCAAGATCGCGAAGCCGAATGGCGAGGATGCACCGGCAAACGAAATAGATACACCGCTTTATTCAGGTGATGGCCTGGTGCGCAGGGCAACCGCATTGCAACAGACAATGTCTGCAAAACGCGCGGCAGGTGACGAGTAATGGCTGATCTCGTGCCGCAATTTCTGGTGAATTGGGTCGACTGGGGGATGGGTATATTTAACTCGCTTCCGGCGTGGCTCCAGTACCTGACCATTACGACCTGGAAGATTTTGTTCGTAATGATCGCGGTGATTTTGATCGTGGCGTTTTCAACTTATTTTGAACGCAAGGTCATCGGCAGCATGCAGGCGCGCGTTGGACCCAATCGAGTTGGACCGTTGGGTCTTGGGCAACCATTCGCCGATGTCATCAAATTGCTGATCAAAGAGGTCGTTGTACCGTCGCAATCGAGCAAATTCCTGTTCGTCATTGCACCGCTGCTGTCGTTGACACCGGCGCTCGCAGCCTGGGCGGTTATTCCGCTGAATGACTGGTACGTGATCGCGGACATCAACGCAGGTCTTTTATATGTTCTCGCACTGACGTCCGTCGGAGTGTACGGGGTCATACTCGCAGGCTGGGCAACTAACTCGAAGTACGCTTTGCTCGGCGCAATGCGCTCAGCCGCGCAAATTGTCGCGTACGAAATTGCGATGGGTTTTGCTCTGGTCGGTGTATTAATGGCCGGCGGCAGCCTTAATCTCGGCGAAATTGTGATGGCGCAGGAAGGTGGTGTCAGTCACTGGTTCCTGATACCGCTGTTGCCATTATTTGTCGTTTACTGGGTGTCGGGTGTTGCCGAGACCAACAGGGCACCGTTCGACGTTGCAGAAGGCGAGTCGGAGATCGTCGCTGGATTCCATGTCGAGTACTCGGGCGTCGCGTTTGCCGTGTTCTTTCTTGCCGAATACGCAAACATGGTGCTTATCTCGACGCTGACGGCGATCTTTTTCCTCGGTGGCTGGGCATCGCCCTTTGAGGGCTGGACATTCCTGAATGACATTCCGTGGCTTGCATGGCTGACTGCAGGTGGGCTGCACTGGCTGTTCACGAAGATGTGCATGTTCATGTACACGTTCTTCTGGTTCCGCGCGACGTTTCCACGTTACCGCTATGACCAGATCATGCGGCTTGGCTGGAAAATTTTCATACCTGTAACGATCATCTGGATTGGCGTGGAAGGGGTAATGGCCTGGTTCCAGGTGGGTCCGTGGTCGGGTTTGGGGGCTTAGAACGATGAGTCGACTAATCAGCTACATAAAGACCTTTACCTTGTGGGAATTGCTCAAAGGGCTTTCGGTAACGCAACGCCAGTTTTTCAAGAAGAGTCTGACGCTCGAGTACCCGGATGAAAAAACGCCGCAATCACATCGGTTCCGCGGACTGCATGCACTGCGTCGTTATCCCAACGGTGAGGAACGCTGTATCGCGTGCAAGTTGTGCGAAGCGGTGTGTCCGGCATTGGCTATTACAATCGAGTCCGATGCGCGCGACGATGGTACGCGACGCACTACTCGCTACGATATCGACCTGTTCAAATGCATCTATTGTGGCTTCTGTGAAGAGGCCTGCCCGGTTGACGCGATCGTCGAGACGCGAATCCATGAGTACCACATGGAAAACGCTGGCGAAAATATCATGACTAAAGACAAGCTGCTTGCGGTTGGCGATAAATATGATGCCATGATATCCGCTGACAAAGCGGCTGATGCCAAGTACCGGTAGGGCGCGATAATGCTTCATTCAATTTTATTTTATGTGTTTGCAGTCGCCATGCTCGGTGCTGCCATGGGTGTGGTTTTCTCGCGCAATCCGGTGCATTCGGTCATGTTCCTGGTGCTGACTTTTTTCCAGAGCGCATTACTGTGGATTCTGGCCGAGGCAGAGTTTCTTGCGATTGTGCTTGTGCTCGTCTATGTCGGCGCAGTGATGGTCCTGTTCCTGTTCGTAGTCATGATGCTCGACGTGAATATCGAGGCGGCCAAGCGCGGCCTAACACGGTATTCGTTCCTGGGTATTGGAATTGCTTTGGTCATGGCGATCGAACTCGTGCAGCTGATCTGGCTGCGCAGCCAGGGCGCTGCCGGTACGGGAGGATTTGCACCGACACCCGAAGGTTATAGCAACACCGAGGCGCTTGGCGCGGTTCTCTATACGGAGCACGCCTACGCGTTCGAAATCGCCGCCGTGATCCTGCTACTGGCGATCGTTGCAGCGATTACGCTAACGATGCGCAAACGCCCGGGCATTAAGGTTCAGAATATAGCGGCACAGGTTGCCGTGCGCGCGAAAGACCGGCTACGTGTCGTCAAGATGGATGCGGAGAAAAAGCAATGATCGGCCTTGAGCATTATTTGACGCTGGCGGCCATGCTTTTTGTGCTCAGTATTGCCGGCATCATCATCAATCGTCGCAATCTGATCCTGCTGCTCATGTGTGTCGAAATCATGTTGCTGGCGGTGAATTTTAATTTCATCGCATTTTCGCGTTATCTCGGCGACGAGACCGGTCAGGTTTTCGTTTTCTTTATCCTGACGGTTGCGGCTGCAGAAGCTGCAATCGGCCTCGCGATTCTCGTAGTGTTGTTCCGCAACCGACAGTCGATCGCGGTGCAAGAGCTGAATACGTTGAAGGGTTGATATGTACAACTATTACCTGACAATCGTTTTGGCACCGCTCGCAGCGGCGATTATCGCTGGTCTTGCCGGTAAGAAGATTGGCCGTGCGGGTGCTCATTGGGTGACGATAGCGGGCGTTGGTACGTCGTGCGTTCTTTCACTGCTGGTACTTAAGAACATGTTCTGGGGTGGCGCGGTCGCTGAAAATATTCCCGTCTATACGTGGGCGGCAACCGACGGCCTGAACATGGGTGTTGGCTTTCTTGTGGATCGTTTGACGGCATTAATGATGGCCGTCGTGACCTTTGTTTCATTGATGGTGCACATCTACACCATCGGTTACATGCACGAAGACCCGGGATACCAGCGCTTTTTCAGCTACATATCCCTGTTCACGTTTTCGATGCTGATGCTGGTCATGTCGAATAACTTCCTGCAGCTGTTTTTTGGCTGGGAAGCGGTTGGCCTGGTGTCCTACCTCCTGATCGGGTTTTGGTTTAAAAAAGAGACCGCGATTTTCGCCAACCTCAAGGCATTTCTTGTCAACCGGGTCGGTGACTTCGGATTTATCCTTGGCATCGCCGGTGTGGTGATGTTCACGGGCTCACTGGACTACGCAACGGTATTCGGACAGGCGGAATCGGTCGCGGGCCAAAGTATCAAAATATTCTCGGGCACGCCCTGGAATGCGATGACAGTGATTTGCATACTGCTGTTTATCGGCGCGATGGGTAAGTCAGCTCAGGCACCGCTGCACGTCTGGCTGCCGGATTCAATGGAAGGCCCGACACCCATATCCGCCCTGATCCACGCGGCGACAATGGTGACGGCTGGCATATTCATGGTGGCGCGAATGTCGCCACTGTTCGAGCTGTCAACGGTGGCTCTTGGTTTCGTTATTGTGATCGGTTCGATAACCGCGTTCTTCATGGGGCTGCTTGGCATCGTCCAAAACGACATCAAACGGGTGGTTGCCTATTCGACCTTATCGCAATTGGGTTACATGACCGTCGCGTTGGGTGCGTCGGCGTACAGCGCTGCGATCTTCCACCTGATGACACATGCGTTTTTCAAAGCGCTGTTATTCCTTGCTGCTGGTTCGGTCATCATTGCGCTGCACCACGAGCAGGACATTCGCAAGATGGGCGGTATCAGGAAGTACATGCCGATCACCTACTGGACTTCGCTGGTTGGTTCGCTTGCATTGATCGGTTTTCCTGGCACTAGCGGCTTCTTCTCGAAAGACCTGCTGATCGAAGCGGTCAAAGAGTCGCATTGGCAAGGGCAGGGTGCCGTTTACTGGATTGCGTACCTGAGTGTGTTGCTCGGAGTTTTCGTAACGGCTTTATACACGTTCCGCATGTTCTTCCTCGTATTTCATGGCAAAGAACGCATGGACGCGGAAGCAAAGTCGCATCTGCATGAGACACCAGCCGTTGTGACTGTCCCACTGGTTCTCTTGGCGATACCGTCAGCGATCATCGGTTGGTACACAGTGGGTCCGGTTCTGTTCGAGAATTATTTTGGGGATGCGATTTTCGTCACCGAAGGCAATGACCCACTCCGCCACATTGCAGCAGGGTGGCACGGCAGTCTCGGATTGTTTCTTCATGCCGTGAGGACGCCGGTCTTCTGGCTCGCCGCCAGCGGCGTAATCACCGCCTGGTTCCTGTACTTGAAACGGCCCGATTTACCGGAAACGATCAAGAACAAGCTGTCCGGAATCTACAATGTGCTCGATCGCAAATATTATTTCGACGACCTTTGGATCAAGGGCTTTGCCGGAAGCGGCCGTGCCATCGGTCAATTCCTCTGGCAGAAGGGCGATCAGCTAGTCATCGACGGAGTACTGGTCAACGGCACAGCAAAGACGGTGGGTCGACTGGCCGGTGTCATACGCCAGATTCAGACCGGCTATCTCTACACCTATGCTTTCGCAATGATTATCGGCCTGACCGCTTTGCTCGGTTGGCTGATCTGGCTGCGATAGCTCAGGGACGAACATGGAATTTTCGCAACATTTGTTAAGCATTCTGATCTGGCTGCCGGTTGTCGGCGGTGCTGCGCTGATTGTAATCGGTGACGATCAGGATGCCGCGTCCTCCCGTGCCGGTGTCATGCGGTTGGTGGCATTTGTCGTGTCTGCGATAACACTCCTTATCAGCATTGCGTTGTACGTTGGTTTCGATAACGCCGCTACAGGCATGCAATTTATCGAAAAAGAAAGCTGGGTACCGTCTCTGAATGTATTTTATTCATTGGGTGTCGATGGCATTTCCACGCCATTGATTCTACTGACAACGTTCATCACACCGCTGGTGATCATCGCGGGTTGGGATACGATCAAGAGTCGTCCGGCGCAGTACTTCGCGGCGTTCCTGATTCTCGAGGGTTTGATGATCGGCGTGTTCTCGGCGCTCGATGCATTGCTGTTCTATGTTTTCTGGGAAGCGATGCTAATACCGATGTTCCTGATCATCGGTGTTTGGGGTGGTGAACGACGCGTCTACGCGACCTTGAAATTTTTCCTGTACACATTTCTCGGTTCGGTACTGATGCTGGTTGCGTTTATCTACCTGTACGGCCAAACCGGCGGCTTCGACTTGTTTGGCTTTATGGACGCACCGTTGACGCTTACGGCGCAGAAATACATCTTCATCGCGTTCCTGCTCGCGTTTGCAGTGAAGGTACCGATGTGGCCAGTGCACACATGGTTACCAGACGCCCACGTTGAAGCACCAACGGGTGGCTCGGTTGTCCTGGCAGCGATCATGTTGAAGATGGGCGGTTACGGTTTCGTACGCTTGTCACTGCCAATCGTGCCGGACGGCAGCGAATACTTCGCGGGCATGATGATCGCGCTGTCATTGATCGCTGTGGTGTACATCGGCTTTGTTGCGTTGATGCAAAATGATATGAAGAAGCTTATTGCGTATTCTTCAATAGCGCACATGGGATTTGTGACGCTCGGCGTGTTCGTCCTCTGGTCATTCGATGGCGGAACGGGCGCTGGACTCGGTATTGCCGGTGGCATGGTGCAAATGATCTCGCACGGATTGATCTCTGGCGCGATGTTCCTTTGTGTTGGCGTATTGTATGACCGTATGCACAGCCGCGAGATCGCCGACTACGGTGGTGTTGCGAACACCATGCCTGTGTATGCAGCGTTCATGGTGTTATTCGCGATGGCCAATGCAGGCCTTCCCGGAACATCCGGATTTGTTGGCGAGTTCATGGTCATTATTGCGAGCTTCAAGGCGAACTTCTGGTATGCGTTCCTGGCTGCGAGCACATTGATTCTGGGCGCCGCTTATACCTTGTGGATGATCAAGCGCGTTATCTACGGTGAAGTGGCTAACGACAACGTCGCTGCTCTAAAAGATCTTAATGCGCGTGAGTTCATCGTCCTCGCCATTCTTGCTGTAAGTGTTCTTCTTGTCGGTTTGTGGCCTGCGCCACTGGTCGACATGATGAACGTTACGATTGAACAATTGATAGAACAGGTCGGGCACTCGAAGCTCTGACAGGCCAGCTTATGAATTTGATGGATTACATTGTTGCTGCACCGGAAATAGTTCTCCTGGGACTTATCTGTGCTGTATTGATCGCCGATCTGTTCATCGATGATGAAAATCGCGTGCGAACGTTCTGGATCAGCATCCTTTCTTTGATTGCAATGTTGCTGGTTCTCAACGCCACTGCGCCGGATGCGAGGACAGTTATTTTCAGCGGCAGCTATGTCAGTGATCCGTTATCGCAAATATTGAAAGTTGCGGCCGTGCTCTTCGTCGGTATCGCGTTCCTGTATTCACGCGATTACCTGCGAGCGAATGAAATCCACAAAGGTGAATTTTACCTGCTCGGTTTGATCGGTTTGCTCGGCATGATGATCATGATGTCGGCGAACAGTCTGCTGACGATGTACCTGGGCCTGGAGACGCTGGCACTGTCGATGTACGCATTGGTCGCGATCGACCGGAACAGCGTGACCTCCGCTGAAGCCGCGATGAAGTACTTCATCCTGGGTGCCATCGCGTCGGGTTGTTTGCTGTACGGCATCTCGTGGGTCTACGGCGTCACCGGCAGTCTGCAGTTTCACGAGATCGCCGCGGCGATCAGCTCGGATCCAACCCTGAACAACCTGCCGCTCTGGTTTGGTCTTGCTTTTCTTATTGTCGGTATTTCCTTCAAATTCGGTGCCGTGCCGTTTCACATGTGGCTGCCTGACGTCTATCAGGGCGCACGTACGCCAGTAACGCTGTATCTGGCGTCCGCGCCGAAGCTTGCGGCGCTGGCGCTATTCCTGCGCATTCTCGTCGATGGCCTCGGCGGTCTGCACGACACCTGGGCGGCGATGATCATGGTGGTCGCCGTGCTGTCCTTGCTGGTCGGTAACTTCGTCGCCATCGCGCAGACTAATATCAAAAGAATGTTGGGTTACTCAACGATCGCTCACGTAGGGTTTATCTTACTGGCGTTGTTCTCTGGAACGGAGCAGGGCAATGCCGCTGCATTGTTCTACACGCTGACCTATGTGGTAGCTGCCGCCGGTGCATTTGGCATGATCATTCTGCTCAGCCGGCGCGGATACGATGCGGAACACCTGTCGGACTTTAAGGGTTTGAATGCTCGCAGTCCGTGGTTCGCAATGATGATGATGTTCCTGATGTTCAGCATGGCGGGCGTACCGCCATTTGTTGGTTTCTTCGGCAAACTAAATGTCATCAGCGCCGTGATTGATTCCGGCTACACAGGCCTCGCAATTCTCATGGTGCTGGCGTCTGTAGTTGGCGCGTACTACTACCTCCGGGTCATCTGGTACATGTATTTCGAAGAGGCCGAAGACAAGGCCGTATTACAAGCCGCTACTGATACCAAACTGGTATTAAGCCTTAATTCAGTCGCTGTTCTGGCCCTCGGAATCGTCCCGGGATGGTTGCTGGCACTGTGTATCCAGATCCTGGGCTGACTCTTTGTGACTTTCCGCGCCTCAATTCGTCAGTATTTTGGTGATCGGGATTGGCGAATATGGGCCGGAGTTATTATCTCGATCGTATGGATGGCGGCCGGTGTCTGGTATGTCTACGGAATATACGAGTCGGACCCATCGCAGACCCGATCAATCGATGCCGTGGGCAGCTTTCTCGAGGGCGTGTTCGCGCCGCTCGCGTTCCTCTGGCTGATACTCGGCCTGTTTATTCAGCAACGAGAGCTCGCCAATAACACGGAGGCCATTCGCCACTCTGTATTGCAGTCGGAGAAGCAGACGCTTGCCATTGCGGCAACGGAAATGAACGCTCGGCAGGAAACGTTTTTCAAAATTGCGGAGAGCGTAAAGCAACAGCTGGGCGGAATATCGGGGATGCTTCTGGTGTCAGCTATAGGTCCGATCGGCAGTGGGCGGATCAGCAGTGAGCAGGTTAACGATCTGTTTTCACAAGCGTCGGGAGGGGATTGGTCCGTATTTGCTCGCCAGTTCTTAAGTGTTGATTTCGAAGAAGAGGGCGGTTTGCCAGAGCTATTTTACGGCACGGAAATACGTCGCCGGCATGCTGAAAATTATCGACGCACTTTCGAACGCCTTTGCCGATTGGCCGGTAATTGCGATGTGGATGGCATTATCGAAGATACGCTGCGACAAGCGGCCCTCGGGCTCTTGTACCAGCGAATGCTGGACCACGCCCCGGACGAGAACAAATAGGGGGCCGGGCTTGTAATGCCGGGCCCACCTGCGTACCATCGCGTTCGCCGATGCGGGGTGGAGCAGTCTGGCAGCTCGTCGGGCTCATAACCCGAAGGTCGCAGGTTCAAATCCTGCCCCCGCTACCAAATAAATGGCTGTTTATACGCAGCCGACCAGAAAGCCTCGTGTCAACGAGGCTTTTTGCGTTGGGGCGCGCCCAATTCTCAACGGCTTCTATCTCTCGGATACTCAATACGCAATTCAATGTTCACCGTCAATTCTTTTGGCATTTTCAAACTTAACAGGTACGCTTTCGAACGGTAGTGGTCGTACAGAAGTCAGTCTTTGTCGTTATTCGAACAACTCAAACGCCGTAACGTCTTCAAGGTAGGCATCGCCTATCTGGTTGTCGCATGGCTAATTGCCCAGGTTCTGGACCTGGTTTTCGAAGCCTTTGGCACGCCTAACTGGGTGATGAAAACTGTACTACTGATACTCGCCGGCGGATTCGTTCTGGCGTTAATACTCGCTTGGGCGTACGAACTCACGCCCGACGGCATTAGTCGAGAATCTGAACTATCCAACTCTGACTCATCGGTAAGGCATACCGGTAACAAATGGCACTACATTATTATTGGTGTGCTGGGCGTTACCGCCGCATATTTGTTCGTCATCGGCCAGCGGCCAGCACCGGATCTGGAGCCGAGTATTGACGCGCTTGTCGCGAGGCCCTCTGTTCTGGTATTGCCTTTTGCCAACATAAGTGGTGATGAGGAGCAGGATTACCTGGCTTTCGGGGTTACCGATGAATTGATCGCTGGACTGCAACGGTTGGGAAATTTCCCAGTAGTCTCTAGA
Organism: Woeseiaceae bacterium; assembly: GCA_021773095.1. Classification (GTDB taxonomy): domain Bacteria; phylum Pseudomonadota; class Gammaproteobacteria; order Steroidobacterales; family Woeseiaceae; genus UBA1847. The sequence goes on from JAJFKR010000007.1 coordinate 92,745, forward strand.
AACGCCTCACTTTCATACGGGGTGACCGATCTGAGTGCCGTCGATTTCGCGCAGAACCACGGCGCAGCCTACCTGGTCGAAGGTAGTGTAAATGTGGGCAGTGAGGGAATCCGAATTCTGGCCAATCTGTCAAGCGCGGCTGGCAATCAAGTCTGGGCTGATCGCTACCAGCTTGAAGGAGGACAAGCCGACATATTCGATGTTTCGGAGACCTTGGTCTCCAGGGTTGCTGGAGCCGTACTGCAATCCGAAGTGGCTAGAGTTGAGCGAAAAGACCGGCCCCCGTCGGATGCATGGGAACACTATATGAAGGGGCTCAGTGTTGTGCTTGCGTATAACCCGCAGGATTATGAAATGGCCCGGCAGAATCTCGACCGCGCTGTCGAAATCGCTCCTGACATGGCTGAGGCCTGGTGGGCCCTCGGTGAACTCGAGGCAATGAAATACATGACCGGGTCGCTAGGGTCAGACGATCAACTTGATGATCTGTACGGACTCATTGCCTACTTCCGAAAAGCCCATGAACTCAGCCCCTTTCACGCCGCAGCCTGTGGTTGCTTGGGCTACATGCTAACGGCGGTCGGTCGGCCAAATGAGGCTCGCATAGTGTATGAACAGGCAATCGAAGCGAAGCCATTGTCGGCTGATCTACGGGTTGATTACTCACTCTATTTGACGTGGTCCGGGCGATATGAAGAAGCGATTGAGAACGCTGCCCTTGGTTTGAAACTAGGTCCGGTATCGCAGGATCGTGCAGGATTGTGGATAGTCCGTTCTGTGGTCGCTTTAGCTCAAGGAGACGAGCAAGAAGCGCTGGACGCGGTCAATCGTGCCTTATTCATTAGAAACGAGACGTTCTATACACCTGCTGCTATAGCAATATTGTATTTGCTGGGCGATCACGAAGCTGCGGCGACACTGTTGAACAAGACGCAGAAGCTGTTTCCAGGCTTGGAGCCGAAGAACCCCGTGTTCTACGTCACGCTAAAGCCCATAGACGATATTCTCGCGGCGCGGCGTGAACGAGGCGATCTCGACGGCCCTGCTGACGTGGAAGAGATCTACGCGGCCCTTAGAATAAGAATTGATCAAGATCATAACTAGAAGTGGCAAGGCAGTGCTATGGCCACCCCACAGCTGACTATATGATCGACGCGAGGCTACATTAAGCGAATATGCTGCGATACTGTCGGAACAGTGCAAATCAAGCCCCCGCTACCAGATTTAAAAGCCGACTCTCTTTGAGAGTCGGCTTTTTCGCATCCTTCGCACAATTTTCCTCGCAGCACTCGCCATTGTAAATCAGCATCGAAAATGGACCCGCCTGGGCGACCGGAATCAATCACTTACTGCATGAATCGGCGCCGAAACCGGGTCAAATGAGCAAGCCGGTACACAGGCGAAGACACTTGCGACGCATTGACGATATTCCGTAATTGACGTATTATCCGTATTTTACGGATATGTGGAGAGTTGCCATGGTTGCGACTACCGCTACAGACTTTGCCAAACGCTTCGGACGCTACAAGGAAGAGGTACAGCGTGAACCGGTAGCCATCACTAGCCACGGGCGGGTCAGTGGTTATTTCGTATCGGCCCGCGAGTATGCTGAATTGGAGCGTCTGCGAGCCTTTGAGCGTCACGTCTACCGTCTCGATAACTTGCCGCATAAGGTTGCAGAAGCCATCGCGGCAGCCCGGATGGATCCGGCACACGATCATCTCAACGAACTCCTGGACGACGACTGACCAGTAAACGAGGCTGACGACGATGGCATATCCTGAGCCGGAGGTTGGTCTCGTAATTTCCTACTCCTACCTCTGGAGCGACGAGGCGCCCGATGGTCATGTGGAGGGTCACAAGGCCCGCCCGTGCGCGATCGTCATGGCGGTACAACAGGACGACGGGGAGCCGCCGCTCGTAGCAAAGCACCTTGGTTTTGATACCGATAGGTGCTGGGTCGTACTCGACGACGTTAATGTTTTTAGCTGGCCGGGTTACGACCTGCGGCAAGTACCAGAACAAGAGGGCCGCTACGAATACGGCCTGCTACCGCCCAGATTTTTCGAGACGATCGTGCAGCGATTTACGGAACTTCGGCAAGCTGAAACATTCGCCGTTACGTCCCACGATGATGACGCCTGATTGATTTCAGGCGGGAACATCTAAGGCTGTGACCAATGCTAGATAGCGTTGGCTGCGAACCCCCGCTACCAGATTTATGAGCACGCCGGTACACATGCAAATCCGCACACACTATTGCTCGGTTGGTAGACACGATGTATTATTCATTTTGAATAATACATCGGAGATCAAAGCAATGGCGACTACCTCGTTGAGCCTTGGTGGGCATTGGGAAGACTACATCAAACGAGAAATTCAGAGCGGCCGGTACTCGACCGCCAGCGAAGTCATTCGCGCTGCGCTTCGCGGGCTTGAGGATCAGGGAAATCGACTTGAGGCGCTGCGTGCACATTTGGCGCAAGGCGCCGGACAGGCAGCCAGAAAGGACTTTATAGAGGACTTTGATATAATAGATGCCATCGAGCGAGCCAAAGCTCGAGCATGAGTTCCGCCTACCGGCTTACGCCCAGAGCAGCTGAAGATATTGATGCGATAGCGGATTACACGATCGAAACGTGGGGATTGGGTCAGCTGGAAAGCTACCTGCGATCACTGAACAGTCGATTCGAGTGGCTTGCAGAGAATCCCTTCGCGGGTCGTGAACGGAATGATGTACATAGCGGATATCGTAGTTTTCCCGAAGGCAGCCATATTATTTTCTATATCGTCAGCGACGATCACGTTGACATCATTGGCATTCCGCACAAGTCAATGGATATCGGGATACACCGGTTCTAATGCGAGAATCCACGGGGACCTGCTGAAACTTGGAATCGAAATATCCCAGACAGCAAGCGCCATCTACGGACAAAACGGAGATTTAGTTCAATAGTGGATGGTTCGTCCGTCCATTGGCGTCATATCGGGCGTCGTATTGTTTTGTTTTGTCCATAGCGCTTACGATGCAGTTAGCTGAACTGCTTGGTTGAAGAAGCGGTACACCGGATCGAGACAAGCAACCGCCTGCCAGACTCAATACCGCATAAGTATGAAAGCCAGTTCTAATCAAAGAGCCTGGCACTGCCGTAAGAAAAACGGCTTAGTCTAAGATGGACTCACGATCATTGATCGCGGTGCTTGAAACGGAGTCCTGAAGCACCCTGTCGAACGTTAC
>JAJFKR010000008.1 GCA_021773095.1 Woeseiaceae bacterium
CTAGGAGTTTGCGCGGTAGGAACCGCAATCTGAGATAATAATGCGGCAGTGATTATGAGGAATCAAGATGCCGACGACGTTCCGTCCGTATGCACCCGACCAGGATTTATTGTTACAGCCGCGTCTTCAGGAGTGGTTACCAGAGGGTCATTTGTCGTATTTCATCAACGATGTGATCGAGGAACTGGATCTGGGGGTATTTTACAAACCCTATGAAGGGGACGGTCGGCGTAAGGCACCGTATGAGCCGCGCATGATGCTGAAGGTGCTGGTCTATGCGTACGCGAGCGGTGTTTTCTCCTCACGCAAGATAGCGAAGAAGCTGGAGGAAGACGTGGCGTTCCGGGTGTTGGCGGCGGACAATTTTCCGCAACACCGGACCATTTGTGATTTTCGCAAACGTCATCTGGAGGATTTCAAAGCGGTGTTTGTGCAGGTGATCCGGATTGCGCAGCAGGCCGATTTAGTCAGTCTGGGCACGGTCGCCATCGATGGCACCAAGGTACGGGCGAACGCCAGCAAGCACAAGGCAATGAGCTATAAGCGCCTGCAGGCGGAGGAACTCAGGCTTGCAGAGGAGGTATCCGAGATGTGCGAACAGGCGCACAGCAGCGATGCCGAAGAGGACCGGTTGTACGGAGAAGATCATCGTGGCGATGAGTTACCCGAGGAGCTGCAATATCGTCAGGCCAGGCTTAATAAGATCCGTGATGCCAAGGCCCGGCTGGAGCAGGCGCAGCGGGAGGCTGATACGGCCCGCGGCCGACACGATGACGATAATCGCCGGCCCCCGGGTGGCCGCGGTGGGTCGTACAAACGGGACTTTGGCGTACCGGACGATAAGGCGCAGAGTAACTTCACCGATCCTGAGAGTTCCATCATGAAGAGCGCAGAGGGTTTTCAGCAATGCTACAACGCTCAGTTGGCGGTGGATCGGGACTTTCAGATCATTGTTGAGAATAAGCTGACGGCCAACAGCGGTGACAACGGTGAACTGCTGGATGTCTTGACGGGTGTTGAGGACAATCTGAAGAAACGCCCTGCAGCCGTTTTGGCGGATGCTGGCTACCGCGATGAGAAGAGTTTTAAAGAACTGGAACACCGGTGCATCGACAGCTACATTGCCCTTGGTCGCAAGGGTAAGCATCCTGATGAGATTACAAAACGTTTTCCGGCGACTCAGCGCATGGCAGAGAAGTTAGCCGGTGCGGATGGCAAGGCCAGTTATGCCGAGCGCAAGTGGATCTCGGAGGCCGTCAACGGCTGGATAAAACGGGTGCTGGGGTTTCGGCAGTTCAGTGTGCGCGGACTGAACAGTACCGGCGGTGAATGGGACCTGGTCTGTCTGGCCACCAATTTGAGGCGGATGCAGCCGTTGATGGTGCTGAAATGATGCCGGGCAACAAGATTATTCCGGCTAGCATGAAGGCAATACTGAAAAGCTAAAAAGGGACATCCAATAATGAGCAACGTTCGGAAATTGATCGTCAAGTTGACTCTGAAAAACTTCTACAGCGCGGACTCCTAGGGTCTTTTCGTACCATGTCTGGAATCGGCGGTTCCGAGTTTATCCTTCTTTGCCTGATCGGGCTCCTGATCCTTGGACCCGAGCGGCTGCCGCGTGTTGCCCGGCAGATCGGCGGCTGGGTCGGCAAAGCACGGCAGTTGACGCGCAGTCTACAACGGCAACTTGAAGAAGAGCTCGATACCGAAAAAAACTTCGGCATTAATCCTGACGACTTCAATCCCGATAAGCTTTTGTCACCGCGGGACGACGACACCTTCTCTCCATTGCACGATGAGGACGAGGATGAAGATGAGGAAGGCGACGCGAATGATGGGCCCAGGGTGTCGGCGAAGAAATGAGTGACTCAACGGACAACCAGGAAGAAGGGCTCGCAGAAGGCACGTTGATGTCGCATCTTGTCGAGTTGCGCAATCGCCTGTTCGTCATGTTTGGTAGTGTCTTTGGTGTTTTCCTGGTCTTGTTTCCATTCTCGAAGCCGATTTTCGAGTTTGTCTCCGAACCGCTGCGGGCCGTTCTTCCGGGCGGCCAGCTTATCGCTACGGGAACCGCCTCACCGGTCATCGCGACACTAAAGCTATCGTTCTACCTGGCCCTCATGATCGCAATGCCTATTGTGCTCTACCAGGTATGGGCGTTCATCGCGCCAGGTTTGTATAAGAAGGAAAAGCACTTCGCATTTCCACTGCTCGCGTCGAGTATTTTGCTGTTTTATGCCGGTCTCGCATTTGCCTATTTCGTGGTCTTTAATCTGATCTTCAAATTCGTTGTGGCCTTCACACCCGAAAGCGTCAGTTACATGCCCGACATTACCGACTATATCGGCTTTGTGATGATGCTCGTGCTGGTTTTCGGGCTCGCATTCGAGACGCCAGTGGCAACGGTCTTGCTCGTCTGGACCGGCCTGACCACAGTGGAAAAACTCGGCAAAGCGCGTCCTTATGTGTTTCTCGGTGCATTTGTGGTCGGCATGCTGCTCACACCACCGGATGTGATTAGCCAGATTATGCTCGCCATCCCGGTATACCTCTTATATGAAGTCGGAATCATCATGGCGAAACTATTCAAGTCACGCCCTGTCAAGTAGCTATAGACGGCGCAAATAGTGTTTAATGTTTGCCCTTACCCGCTCTAATAAATCGAAACGGCGCCAGACGCCTTCGGGGGAACAATAATGACGGAAACCGTTGCCGGGTCACCGGACGACTTCGCGAATCAGGCAGAATTTCTGGGCCACCCGGTTGGCCTGTACGTTTGCTTCACGACAGAGCTTTGGGAGCGCTTTTCATTCTACGGAATGAAGTATCTGCTGCTTTTGTATTTGACAAAGTATCATCTGTTTTCCGATGCAGAGGGCCTCGATGTTCTGGGTTCGTACGCGGGGCTCGTTTATGCATTGCCGCTCATTGGCGGAATGATCGCAGACCGCTACCTCGGCATGAGAAAGTCGGTCTTGTTTGGCGGTATATTGTTGTCCCTTGGCCACATTTTGATGGCCGTTGAGGGTCATCAGGCCGTCAACTACGCGGCAGGTACGGTTCTCACCAATGACCTGACTCTTGCCAGCGGTGTGGTTCTTGCTGCAGGCACTACGTTATCCGAAGCGATTACGTTTCGTGATACAGCGGCGCTTGACGTATTCTATTTCGCGCTCGCCCTGATCGTGATGGGCGTTGGTTATCTGAAACCGAACATTTCGACCATCGTCGGCAAGCTTTACTCACAGGACGACCCGCGTCGCGACGGCGGTTTTACCATTTTCTACATGGGCATCAATATCGGCTCTTTCGTCGCAACGCTGCTTTGCGGCTGGCTGGGTGAAACCTTCGGCTGGAAATACGGTTTTGGTGCAGCGGGCATCGGCATGATCATCGGCCTGATCACCTTTACCTATGGCCAGAAACACCTGATGGGGCTTGCTGAACCATCGGAGCCCGAAAAACTGAAAAAGAGCTTTCTCGGTCCGATTAATGTCGAGTGGTCCATTTACCTGCTAAGTCTGCCGTTCCTTGGCGTCTTCTGGCTGCTGGTACAGCACGAGCCTGTCGTGCTACTCACGCAAAATGTATTCCTGATCATTTCAATCGTCGGGCTTATTCTGTATTCGATGGTGCACAGCAAACAGGACGGCAACAATACTGTTGCCTATATGATTGCTGGACTGGCCATCGTGTCGGGCCTGTATGCGATCGGCGTAAACCTGCATTTCATTCCGGGCAGTGAAGCGCTCGCAGAAAACGTTCTTTACGGCTCTATCATCCTTATCGTCGGCTTTGTTGTGTACGGGTTCATGACGCATAACTCGCCGGAGTTTGGCCGAACGGTCGTATTGATGATTCTAATCCTGTCGACGGTCGTTTTCTGGGCCCTGTTTGAGCAGTCGGCTGGCTCCATGACGCTGTTCGCCGATCGCGTTGTTGATCGTACTATTGGTGACACAACGATTACCGCCGCGCAATTCGGCTCGCTGAACGCCGGTTTTATCATGCTGCTGGCGATTCCTTTTGCCGCACTATGGACCTGGCTTGCGAAGGTAAATTTTGAGCCCAACACGCCAGTCAAGTTTGGCCTTGGCATATTACAGGCCGGACTTGGCTTCGGCGCCCTGGTATTCGGTGCACAGTTCCCGGATGAGTCAGGGCACATCGCTATGATCTGGCTGGTGCTTGCCTACCTGTTGCACACCACCGGCGAGCTTTGCCTGTCGCCCGTCGGCCTGTCGGCCGTAACCAAGCTGTCCATCGGCAATGTCGTTGGCGTCAGCATGGGTACCTGGTTCCTGGCTACCGCACTATCCGAAACTGTTGCTACCCGAATGGGTAAGATGGCGGCAATCGACATCCCGGAAGGCGAGTCGATGGATATTGCAGCGGTCGCAGCCACGTACACGGAGCTGTTCTCATTCCTGATGTGGTTCGGAATTGGTGCTGGCGTGTTCATGATACTGATATCGCCGATACTCAAACGCTGGATGCACGGCATTCACTAGGCTCACTGGAAACCAAAGACTTAACTGGAATAGCTATGAATAATCTCGCCAAATTCTTCGCGGGCCTTTTAATGGTGATCGCTATTAATGCCTGCTCACAGCAAGCGACAGAAGAGGGTGCTGCAAGTGTGCCCACCGAAACCGCAGAGGAGTTTATCGCCCGAGCCAATGCCGAGCTTGAAGAGCTCAGCAAAGAAATCGGCGCCGCCGAGTGGGTGCGCTCAACGTATATCACGCAGGACACGGCCATCGTGGCCGCTAACGCCAACGAAAAATATGCCAAGTGGCACAGCGGTATGGTGCAACAGGCTTTGGCATACGACGGTCAGGAGCTCAACGCAGAAACGATACGTGCGATCAACCTGCTTAAACTGGGCACCTCTTTGCCGACGCCGAATGATGCGGCAAAGCGAAAAGAGCTGACGTTAATCGCAACAGAGCTTGAGGGCATGTACGGCGCTGGCCAGTATTGCAGGAATGACAACGACTGCATCTCTGGCTCCGAGCTTGAAGGTCTAATGCAAAGTACGCGGGACTACGATGAGCTCGAGGAATACTGGACCGGCTGGCGCACAATCGGCCCGCCGATGCGTGAGAAATATCAGCGCTATGTTGAGCTGGTTAACGAAGGTGCGGGCGAGCTCGGCTATGGTGACCTCGGCGAAATGTGGCGCGCCGGCTTTGACATGAGTCCAACCGAGTTTCAGGGAGAGGCGGAACGTCTCTGGGAGCAGGTTAAGCCGCTGTATAAAGAGCTGCATTGTGCCGTGCGCGCGAAGCTCGGCGAACATTACGGCGAAGACAAAGTGCCGCAGGCCGGCCCTATCCCCGCGCACCTCTTGGGCAACATGTGGGCGCAGGAGTGGGGCTTCATCTACGACATCATGGAACCGTACCCGGGTGTATCCGACCTCGATGTCGACAGCGCGCTGCAAACCAAAGACTACTCACCGCAGGAAATGGTTCGCTCGGCCGAAAGCTTTTATGTTTCGCTCGGTATGGACCGGCTGCCGGATACGTTCTGGGAGCGTTCCCAATTCTCGAAACCCCAGGACCGCGAAGTCGTATGCCACGCCAGCGCCTGGGGCCTGGATGGCGGTAACGACCTGCGCATTAAGATGTGTATCAAACAAACTTACGATGAATTGCGAACAATTTATCACGAGCTCGGACACAACTATTATCAGGGTGCCTATAAAGATCAGCCGCCCATCTTTCAGGGCGGCGCACACTCCGGCTTCCACGAGGCGATAGGCGATACCGTTACGCTGTCAATGACGCCGGAATATCTGCAGGAAGTTGGGCTTGTGAGCAGAGCAGAGGAAAGCGAGCGGGCGATCATCAATCGGCAGATGCAGATGGCGCTCGACAAGATCGCGTTTCTGCCCTTTGGCAAGCTAATCGATGAGTGGCGGTGGGGTGTGTTTTCGGGCGAGACTAAGCCCGAAGACTACAACAAGGCCTGGTGGGACCTGCGCCTGAAGTACCAGGGCATTGCTCCACCGAATGAGCGTGGCGAAGATAATTTTGACCCAGGTGCGAAGTACCACATTCCGAGTAACGTCTCTTACACGCGTTACTTCCTCGCCAGAATCTTGCAGTTTCAGTTCCAGCGGTCCCTGTGTGAAACTGCCGGTCATGAGGGTGACCTCGCGTCCTGCTCAATTTACGGCAGCAAGGAAGCGGGCGCCAAACTATTCGCAATGTTGGCTGCGGGCCAGAGTGAGCCCTGGCAGGAGTCGCTGGAAAAGCTAACCGGCACTCGTGAAATGGATGCCACAGCAATCATCGATTACTTCGCGCCACTCATGGGCTATTTGCAGGAACAAAACGCCGGTCGCAACTGCGGCTGGTAACCGTTGCAAGCGGCCGAGGCCGCTGTAGGAGCGCGCCCTGCGCGCGATAAGGGGTAAAAATGTCCGCACCAAATCAAAGCGCCGCACCAGGCGGCTTTCTCGGCACGGTAGAGCGCGTCGGCAACAGGCTGCCCGACCCGGCAGTCTTATTCATCGCCTTACTCTTCATCGTCTGGATTCTGTCCTGGGTGCTTTCTTATGTGTCGTTCGACGTTGTAGACCCGCGCACGAGCGCGCCGCTGATCATCAACAATCTGTTGTCAGGCTCGGCGCTTACAGAGTTCCTGTCCGTCATGGTCACCAACTTCTCGCACTTCCATCCGGTGGGCGTTGTGCTTGTTGCGATGCTGGGCATTGGTGTTGCCGAGCATACGGGGTTTATCAACTCGGCATTACGGGCGCTTCTAAACGTAACCCCGGACAAATTGTTGACGCCGATGGTGGTTGCGGTCGGTATCGTGAGCCACACCGCTGCTGACGCGGGCTACGTGCTCGTCATCCCTCTTGGCGGCGTAATTTTCTACGCGGCCGGGCGGCACCCGTTAGCGGGTATTGCTGCTGCATTCGCCGGTGTATCCGGTGGGTTTTCGGCGAGCTTTGTTCCCTCTTCGATTGATCCGCTATTGCAGGGCCTTACACAGGCCGGGGCGCAGATTCTCGACCCCGAAGTGACACTAAATCCGCTGAACAATTATTTTTTCACGACCGCATCGTCGCTGCTGATCATCAGCGTGGGGTGGTTCATCACGGACCGCATTGTTGAGCCCCGGCTACAGAATGAAACCATTGACGGTGACGAAGACGATCTGCCGGAAATGCATGACCTTCAGGATCAGGAGCGGAAAGGCCTGCGCTGGGCAACCATCTCGATGTTGCTGGGCATCGTCCTGTTAATCGCAACTTCGCTGCCTGCGGGATCAGCATGGCGGGATGCAAGTGGCGATATATCGAGTTTTCAGGCTCCTCTGATGCGATCTATCGTGTCGCTGATCTTCCTGTTCTTCTTGTTGCCCGGAGTTGTTTACGGGGTTGTCGCAGGCACCGTTTCAAGCTCGAAGGACATCATCGTTGGCATGACCAAGTCGATGAACAGCATGGCCTATTACCTGGTCATCATGTTTTTCATCGCGCAATTTGTTTATGCCTTCGGCCAGTCGAACCTCGGCGTGCTGCTGGCCCTGCAGGGCGCGGCCGTTCTCAAGGCGATGGCGATGCCCGCCGCGGTGACCATTGTCGGCATCATCATACTGACGGCTTTCGTGAACATCTTTGTGGGATCTGCATCCGGCAAGTGGGGATTGCTCGCGCCGATATTTGTGCCGATGCTCATGTCGCTTGGCATATCGCCCGACCTCACGCAGGCCGCGTATCGTGTCGGTGATTCCAGCACCAATATCATCACACCACTGATGCCCTATTTCCCGCTGGTTGTCGTCTATTGCCAGCGCTACGTGAAAAACACCGGTATCGGCACACTGACGGCAATGATGTTGCCATACTCAATGTCCTTCCTGGTGTTGTGGACGATCTTCCTGCTGATTTACTTTGCCATCGGCCTGCCGCTCGGCATTCAGGCGAGTTACACCTACCCGTAAACCGCAGATAAGGTGACAGTGACCTTAACTCCGGAGATAAGGTCACTGTCACCTTATCTTTCTGGGGCTTAGTTGCCTACGCAGGCGCCGGCGTAGGCTTTTTGCACGGTGGCATTGTCGAGCTGACATTCATTGTCGTAGGTTTCGCCGTCCATGCCGCAAACCGGCAGGTAATCATTCGGGCAATTTTCGCCGAGGCTTTCGCAGACGCCTGCGTACTCGATTGACACACCTCGACGCTCGGCGAAACAGGCGTTGCCGTAGGTCAGGGCATCAACACCGCAAACGGGCACAAACAGCCGCGGGCAGGAACGGACATTACAAAGCCCTTCCGTGAAATTCGTGACGCCCGCTTGCTCGCCAAAGCACGCGTTGTCGTAGGTAACGCCATCTTCACCACACACTGGCGCAAACACTTTCGGGCAATTATCGATATCGCAGGAGCCTTTGCGCTGTACAAGGATTCGCTCCGCGTCAGCCTCACAACGATTGACGAACGTGCGGCCGTTCATTCCACAAACCGGATCCTCGTAGCTGGGACAGCCATTCACGGTACATGCGCCCAGTCCCGCCACTTCGACCAGTGACTTGGCCGCAAAACACTCGTTGATATAGGTGTTGCCGTCCGCCCCGCATACCGGATCAAAAACTTCCGGACAGCCATCGGCTTTTTCATCCACACAGATGCCGGCACTCGCAATCTCAATGCCGGACGCTCCGGCAACGCAGTCGTTGCTATAGGTTTGGCCGTCGACGCCGCAAACGGGGTCGTATTGCATCGTGCACGCGACCTCGTCGCCTTCGGCCAGCACCAGCGGTGTCTGAGTCGGAAACAGACTCCGCAAATCCACATCGCCCGGCGTTGCGCCCGCCGGCGATGTCGCCAGCAGAGCCGCGCCCAGGAGTCCCATACGAAACTTATGGTTCATCGATTTCATTAGAGCCCCTAAAGACATCGCTGTAAAATTTTTTCTTGTGCCGGCTCATTCGGCCACCACCCTGTCGCCCTGCATCAACCGGCTAATAGTGACGAGTTCATACCCCTCTCCGACGAGCCTGGGTAACTCTCGCTCCAGTAGCGTGAGCGTTGCCGCGTAGGGGTGGCCTATCGCAATGATCGAGCCACGCTTTTTTGCGAGACGCTTCATGCGCTCGAATTCACGAACGACGGTATCCGGATTCTGGTCGGGGTCCAAAAACACATCGCGCCTGCGCGCGTCTACGCCCGTTTCAACGGCGACCTTCAGCGCGATACTTTCATGCGTCGTAAAGCTGTCAATGAAAAACAGGTCATCGCGCGCCTGAATTTCTTCCATCAGCCATCGCATGTGGCCCGGGTGCCGGGTCAACAGGCTACCGCGGTGACTGTTCACGCCAATGGCGTGGGGCACCGAGGTCAGCGCCTCTTCGAAGGTCTCGCTGAATTCACTCCGACTCATATCGAGCCTGATGCCAAGCGGTTCCTGAATCGTGTCGTTTGGTTTGGCCTGCAACGGCAAGTGCAACAAGACTTCCTTGCCGGAATCATGGGCCTGCTCCGCAAGCGCGCGCGCCAGCGGTGATCCGGGCAGCACGGCGAAGGCTATCGGGCCCGGCAGGCCAATCGCTCTTTGGCCGGCATCGAGCCGGTAACCCAGGTCGTCGATGATTATCGCGATGCGCGGCGGGCTGGTCGCAACGGACCCTGACGCCAGCAACAGCGCCAGCAAACAGGATCTTGCCGCGATCATTGGGCCTTGCTGTGCATTACTGCCCGCGACTGCAGTTGCTGCAGGGCCTCAGCCAGCTGCGAATCCGCTTCACGATCGAGAATCCCCGACAAGCTCAAGTCGGGAAACCCCGGAGTTTCCTCCATAAACACATCCGGCGTGATCCCGACGCCGTGAATCGAATCACCCGAAGGCGTGTAGTAGCGTGATGTTGTGAGCTTAATCGCCCGGCCCTTTGACAGCGGCATAACCGTTTGCACCAGACCTTTGCCGAAAGTGGGCGTGCCAACGATCGTCGCACGGTTGTGGTCCTGCAAAGCACCCGCCACGATCTCCGAAGCTGAAGCCGAGCCGCCGTTAACCAGAACCACCATAGACGCCCCGTCCAGAATATCGCCAGTATGCGCGGACCGCGTGAAGCGCGACTCCATGGAGCGCCCGTCCGCGGTAACAATGATGCCCGCATCAAGAAACAGATCGGACACCTCCACGGCCGAGTCGAGCACGCCGCCCGGGTTGTTACGCAAATCGAGCACCATACCGCCCAACATGCCGCCGTAGGCTTGCTGCAGTTCATCGACAGCCAGGCTTAGCTCACGCGCCGTGTTATCACTGAATTGATTGACGCGCACATAGCCGTACGACGGACTCAGAAACTCCTGATGAACGCTGGCGACGCGAATCATTTGCCGCCGCATCTCATGGTCGATGACGGTCTCGTCGCGCAGAACCGATAGTGTAACTTTCGAGCCAACGTGACCGCGCAGACGCTCCAGCGCATCTTTCAGGCGTCCACCCTCTATCGCCCGTCCGTCAATCGCGACCAGCTCATCGCCGCTCTTGATTCCTGAACGGGCGGCCGGTGAACCACCGATCGGCGTGATAACGCGAATGGCGTTGTCGATCTCCGCGACTTCGATGCCGACACCCGTGTAACTTCCGGTCGTGCTGATTCGAATGTCACGGTACTCGCCGGCATCGAGGTATTCGGAGTGCGGGTCGAGGTCATTGACCATGCCGCGTATCGCGCTTTCGAGTAACGCAGCATCGTCGATGGGCTCAACGTATTCGCGCTTGACGTGTTCCAGCACCTCGGCGAACAGCTGTGCCTGCTCCCACGCCAGCTCTTCGTTCGACGCGGGCGTGCTGCTGTCCAGCAGGCCGCCGCCGACGGACAGGCTGACGCCCATCACAACGCCGATCACGACTACAAGAATTGCTCTGATTTTCAACGACATAGAATGTTCCGGGTGCCCTGGCATTTGGCTCTTGCGACACAATCTTTGACCTTAGCACATCATCCGCCGGGTCGCCGTGTCACCCATTGACCTGGATCCACGGGCTTCGTGCCGCGGCGCAGCTCGAAGTAGACACCGGACTGCTGTTGACCGCCACTGTCGCCCACCGTAGCAATAACATCCCCTGGAGCCACCCAGTCACCCGTGTTTTTGAGGATGGTTTCGTTGTATCCGTACAGGGTCATATAGCCCTCGCCGTGGTCAACGATGACCAGCAGGCCCATGCCAGCCAACCAGTCCGCGAAAGCAATGCGTCCGTGATACACGGCACGAACCTCTCGGCCGCGCGGCGCTGCCAGCACAACTCCGTTCCATTTGATCTTACCGCCGACGCGAGGTTGACCGTAGTCGTGGACAAGGGTGCCGGCAACCGGCCATGTCAGCCGACCCCTGTGTTTGCTGAATGGCTCTTCCGAGCTGATCGGGTAGTCCGACAATATGCTGGTCAGCTCGGCGATCAGGCGTGTCAGATCGTTTTCCTGGGCCGCAAGGCGATCGACCTCCTGTCCTTCACTATTGATTTTTTTGCGCAGACTGGCGAGCAGAACCTTACGTTCTTCCTGTGCGCCGTTTAGCCGGCTCAATTCGGTATAGCGGCTCTTGGCGAGGCCCGCGAGGCGGGCTTCCTCGGCGGCGATCTGGCTACGCAGCTCATCGAGCCGCTCAATTTCCACCATAACGGCAGCGATATTGTCGGCGCGATAGTCGTTCAGATAGCGATAGTAGGCCATTAACCGGCCCAGCGTGGCCGGATCGCGCTGACTGAGCAACAGCTTGATCTTTTCCTGGCTGCCGCTCATGTAGGCAGCTCGAACCTGCGCGGCCAGCTCGCCCGATTCCGCATCCAGATGCGCCTTGCGCTCCGTCAGATCCTTATCGAGGGCCTTTTTCCTGTTTTGGGTGAAGCGCTGCTCTCGCTCTATGTCCTTGATTCGCATGCGCTGCTCGGAAATCGAGATTTCGATGTCCTGCAGTTCTCCGGTCAGGCGATCTCTGACCTCCGCGCTGCGGTCCATGCTCTGCTTTAGTTCGCTGATGCGCTCACGAACCCGCTCCAGCTCGCGCTCCCTGACCTTCGTCAGCTCGCCCGGGGAGTCCTGGGCCACCGCGACACCTGCCGCGAGCATCAACAGCAACAAAGGGGTGATACGTATCGTCATCCGGCCAGAGTGTAGAGCCTTCGGCGGGGTATTTCCTGCGGCATTTGCAGGTATACTCCCGCGTTCGACAATCTACCCGCAGAGATGCTCTCTCTGCCCGAGCACTGCATGGACAAATTTTTGGAGTTCGCTAACAACCACACGTTGTTGGTGCTGGCATTGGCGATCAGCTTTTTCGTGGTCGTGTTTGCCGAGCTGCGACGCAAGGCGAGCGGCCTGGTCAATATCGAAGCTATTGAGGCCGTCAGACTGATTAACAACGATGCGGTCGTCGTCGACCTGCGCACAATCGACGCGTTTTCCAAGGGTCACATCGTCGGTGCCAAAAGCATCCCGTCCGACGAGCTCGACAGCAAAATGAACCAGCTCGAGGCGATGAAGTCGAAACCTGTTATTGCAGTATGCAACTCCGGTGTAACCTCGACCAAAGCCGTCCATAAGCTGCGCGCGGCCGGCTTCGAGAGCGTGTACGGTCTAAAGGGCGGCATGTCGGGCTGGGGCCAGGCGGGCCTGCCTGTCGTCACCGGCAAGAAAACCAAGGTCAAAAAATCTAAAAATAAATGAATTCACAGAGAAAAGTTACGGTTTATGGAAATACGTCCTGCCCCTACTGCGGTGCAGCACGAATGTTGTTGACAAAAAAAGCGGTTGAATTTGACGATATCGTCATCACTGATGATCCTTCCAAACGCAAGGAAATGCAGGAAAGAAGCGGCAGCCAGTTGGTGCCGCAGATCTTCATTGACGACACCCTGGTGGGTGGCTTCGACGAACTCTCAGCACTCGAGATTGCTGGGGAGCTGGATACACTGCTCGCAGGATAGTCCCGCGCGCATTAACGAAAGACAGGAAAGACAATGGCAGAGGAAAAAGCCGCTGAAAAGCGTTTAACTATTGGCAAGATCTACTTAAAGGACTTTTCGTTCGAGTCCCCGCAGGCGCCTGCAGTATTCCGTCAAAATGACTGGAAGCCGCAGACTGACCTGAATCTTCGCAGCAGCCACACGGCGCTGGGTGATAATCAGCACGAAGTCGTGTTGACGATTACCGTTGAGGCAAAGGCTGACGACAAGAGTTTCTTCCTGGTGGAGCTGCAGCAGGCGGGCCTTTTCGAGATCGCCGGCTACGAGGGCGAAGAGCTCGGAGCAATCATCGGCAGTTTCTGCCCGAACATTCTGTTTCCGTATGCGCGTGAAACCATCGCCTCGCTGATTCAGAAGGGCGGCTTCCCGGAATTCGTTTTGCAGCCCATTAATTTTGACGCACTGTACCTGCAGTCGAAGCAGCAACAGGCCGCAGCGCAGGCCGAAGGTGCAGCGCAAGCCGAGACGGCGGAGAAGCACTAATAAGTAACCATGCCCCCGGGACAATGGCCGTCATCGGTGCCGGTTCCTGGGGAACCGCACTGGCGCTGCAGCTCGCACGATCGGGCAGCAAGGTCCGGCTTGGTGGCGTCGTTGAGCTCGACTTGCTTGAGATTATGGTGCGGGACCGGGAAAACGCTCGTTACCTGCCGGGCATCGGGTTTCCGCCAAACCTTAACGCTTATCCGGACTTAAGTAATTGTCTGGATGGCGTGCGCGACATCCTCGTGGTGGTTCCCAGTCACGGTTTGCGTGACACACTGAATAAAGCCTTACCACTTCTCACTCCGGAGTCCCGGGTCTGCTGGGCGACCAAGGGCTTCGAGCTGCATAGCGGCAAACTACCGCATCAAGTGGCCGCCGAGGTGCTCGGAGAAGCTCGTCCTGTTGCGGTTTTATCGGGTCCGACGTTTGCCAAAGAAGTCGCTGAAGGATTGCCGACCGCAATGACGATTGCGTCGAACGATGAAGCTTTCGGTCAGGCACTCGCCACGGTGATCTCCGGCGAAAATTTTCGCGCTTATACCTCGGACGACTTTATCGGCGTCGAGGTTGGGGGCGCCATCAAGAACGTACTCGCGATCGGTGCCGGCATGTGTGACGGGCTCGGCTTTGGCGCCAACGCCAGAATCGCGCTGATCACACGCGGGCTGGTTGAGCTAACGCGGCTGGGTGTTGCGCTGGGTGCGAAACACGAAACGATGATGGGCCTGGCCGGCATGGGCGACCTCGTCCTTACTTGCACTGACAACCTGTCGCGCAACCGGCGCATGGGGCTGGCGCTTGCAAGCGGCATGACGGTCGCAGAAGCACAGGAAGAAATACAGCAGGTTGTGGAAGGTGTGCTGGCTGCTGAGGCGGTTAAAGAAGTCGCGGAGAAACTCGAAATTGAAATGCCGATTTGCCATCAGGTTTATCGAATCCTTCACGAAGGCGCATCGCCTCGTGAGGCGGTTGGCGCGCTAATGGGGCGAGAGCTTAAATCCGAACACGAATAATAACAGGAGTTACCTAAGTGACCTTTTTGCGCCTGCTGATGATAATCACAGTGATGTTGCTGTTTTCGGCCGCAACTGCACAGCGAAGTTTCGAGGTTGATATTCTCGCGGAGACCTTCGGTTTCGACGCGACCACGAAAAAGTCGGTCGCTCTCGATGATTTGATGCAGGGATGCTCGGCCCGCGACTGCATACCGTCCATCGACAATCCCAGCTTCCTGCCGGCCAATCAGGCCGCCCACGTCGGCGACGATGAGATGGTTATCACCTTGTCGTATAAAGGTGAGTACCGCGCGTACCCGGCACAAATTCTGGACCACCACGAAATCGTGAATGACACCGTCGCCGGCGATGCGCTGGCCATTACCTGGTGCCCGCTTTGCGGTTCGGCCGTCGGCATCCAGCGGAATGTTGGCGGTGAGATTACTGAATTCGGGGTCTCCGGTGTCTTGTATAACAGCGACCTCGTTTTTTACGACCGGACAACAGAAACGCTGTGGGATCAGATCGAAGCCAAAGGTATTGTTGGAACGATGACGGATGTCGAGCTCGTGCTCGTCCCGGTTTCGGTCTCACGATGGGCGAAATGGCGCGACAAGCATCCTGATACGCTCGTTTTGTCCGCCGACACCGGTTTTGAATTCGACTACTCGAAGGATGCCTACGTCGAATATCGAGAGTCGACGCGATTATTCATGCCGGTCAGCGCGAGCGATGATCGCGTACACGCCAAAACGGTGGTGTTTGGCTTCGATCTACCCACCGGGGCTGTCGCCTACGCGGAATCAGTATTGCAGGATGGCGGTAGCTATCACCATGACCTCAATGGTGAGGAGGCTGTAGTGACGCTCCATGAAGACGGCACGGTCTCCATGCGACGTGGCGACCAGATTCACCACCCGATTCGGGTGTTTTGGTTCGCGTGGTACACGTTTCACTCGAAAACCGGGCTGATTCACTAGCGACCTCCGGCAAAATCCAACTGCCGCCAGGCTTCATAAACAACAACCGCCGCTGAATTCGAGAGATTCAGACTGCGGCTGTTCTCTTGCATGGGCAGTCGCAGCCGCTGTTCGAATGGCAATGATTCGAGCACTTCCTGTGGCAGGCCGCGCGTTTCGGGGCCAAACAGAAAAGCATCGTTGGCCTCATAGCCTGGCCCGTCATGCCGTATCTGGCCGCGAGTGCTTAGAGCAAAGACTCGCGGTGCGCCCAGAGCGCCAAGACAATCGTCGAGACACTTGTGCGTTGACACTGCCGCATACTCTTTGTAGTCGAGCCCGGCACGCTTCAATCGCGGCTCGTCAAGCTCAAACCCCAGCGGCTCGATCAGGTGCAGTTGCACGCCGGTATTTGCACACAGCCGAATAATATTGCCCGTGTTCGGCGGTATTTCCGGCTCGTAGAGAATCAGGCTGAACATTGACCCTGGTGTAGGCGCGCGCGCCGCGCGTTAATGTGCTTGTGGTTGCGACAACTAATGTAGAATTCCGCCCCAATGACGAACAAGCTGCTACAAACTGAGCTCTGCGGTATCCCGATGGCATCGCCCATCGTGTTGCTCTCCGGTTGCGTTGGCTTTGGGGAAGAATACACGCGTGTCGAGGGATACTCGAATAGCGATGTTGGCGCCATCGTCCTGAAAGGAACAACCGGTGATGCCCGGCTCGGCAATACACCACATCGGGTATACGAAACGGCGGACGGGATGCTGAATGCGATTGGCTTGCAGAACCCGGGCGTCGACAAAGTAGTGGACGATATTCTTCCCGGCCTCGACTTCTCGGAGACGCGCTTTTTCGCCAACGTCTCGGGGTCGACGGTTGAAGAATACGCGCGCGTAACAAAGCGATTCGACGACTCCGATATTGACGCTATCGAAATCAACATCTCATGCCCTAACGTAAAGGAGGGCGGCGTAGCGTTTGGTAACGACCCGGAAATGTCCGCTCGTGTTGTTGCTGCCTGTCGCGCCCAGACATCAAAACCGATCATCACGAAACTCTCACCCAACCAGACGGATATCCAGGAAAACGCGCGACGGTGTGTTGACGCGGGCACCGATGGTTTCGCCGTCATTAACACACTCATGGGCATGGCGATTGATAGCGAAACGAGAAGGCCCATTATTGGCAACGTAAGAGGCGGCCTGTCCGGTCCGGCGATCAAGCCCGTTGCGCTTTTGAAGGTTCAGCAGGTCTACGAGGTCACCAAAGATCACAACATACCGATCATCGGGCAGGGTGGAATTACAACGGCGAAAGACGCACTTGAGTTTATTGTTGCCGGCGCCTCCGTGGTGGGCGTTGGAACGGCCTTGTTCTATGACCCGCTCGTCGGCAGGAAAATCAACGCTGGAATTGTCGAATACCTGGAGCGGCATCAATTAGGGTCCGTGGCCGACCTGGTTGGCACACTGGTCTGGTGACATCGCGAAATTTCTGGCCCTGTGTGGCGCTAGCCCGGCGGCCCATAATCAGCGCCCGCCGCAATTTGTGCCCACTGCCGAACATGGGGCGGGCGGTCATCAAGCCACCGCGCCCGGCCACCGTCGATAACGAGTATTTCTTCCCACTTCGCACCGACCGGGCCAAGGCCGGCGTGTGGCTCAACCAACCAAAGACCATCATGGGCCGGATGGCTTGATGATGCTTGCGTGTTCCACAGCGGGCTTTGCCGGCCGGTTCCGCGCTTCGCCAGCCTGTCCTTCAGTCGGAACCAGGTCAGCGACACCGCATCGAAGCCCTGCAGCCGCAGTTCAAATGGCAGATTTGGCGTCTTGATCGCCCGATGACCGAGCACCTCTCCCGGGTGCTTGCCGTGCGCCGGCTCATAACCTGCCGCCGTCATTGTTTCAAGCACCTGTTCGGCGACCCGTTTAAAATTGTCGCCGTCATTTATTGCGGCGGGGACGCTGTCACGGTACTGCGAAAGATGTTGCATCATCGCTCGGTGCTGATCGTTTTCACCAAAGCAAAAACTATACGACGTATCAACCAGATAGCCGCTGAACAATGGCGCAGCGTCCAGAATCACGCTATCGCCGGACTCGAGCGTCCTGGCTTTCGGGAAAAACCTGCCCACCGGCCAATTGCCCGGTAACGCGGTCCGTTCGCCGAACAACACGACCGGCAAATGAAAAAATGACCCTGCTCCGGCGGCGCGATAACGCCTGACCAGCTGGTGGGCAACCTCTTGTTCTGTTTCGCCACCGGCCAGGGTGGCGGCCGTATGTTCCAGAATCGCAAACGATTCGCGTTGCAAGTCGCGAAACCGCGCGAGGGCGCGATCATTGAAATTATGCGTCTTAATGAACATGGTTTGATGGCGCCCCGTCGATCGATTCGTTGCGGTCAGTCCAGACCTAAAGTCTTCATCTTACGCGCAAGCGTGTTGCGACCCCAGCCGAGTAGTTTTGCCGCCTCCTGACGATGCCCGTTTGTCTGCGTCATCGCGATCTCTATTAGTGTTTTTTCGAATTCTGGCAGCGCTGTATCCAGCAGCGGCTCATCGCTGTCATGCAACTGTCGTTCGGCCCAGCTGGCCAGCGTGCGCGTCCACTCTCTAGCGGCGCGTTGTGGTGGTTCGCTGCCACCAAGGTCGCCGGGTATATCGTCGGCCGTTATCACGCTGCCGGGTGCCGTTACGGTTAGCCGGCGAGTCGCATTAACCAGTTGCCGGACGTTGCCGGGCCATTGATAGGTCTGTAGTGCGTCGAGCGCGTCGGCATCAAGGGCCTTCGGCGGCGTACCAATTTCATCGGCCGATTCGGCCAGGTAGTATTTGAGCAATAGTGGAATATCTTCGCGCCGCTGCCTTAGCGGCGGCGTATTGATTCGAATTACGTTGAGCCGATGAAACAGATCTTCCCGGAAGCGGGTGTCTTTCACGGCCCTCGCAAGGTCCTGATTGGTTGCCGCGACGACACGAACGTCAACCGTTATTGGCGTCTGCCCGCCAACGCGGTAAAACTCACTTTCCGCAAGCACTCTGAGCAAGCGGGTTTGCAGCGCGGGAGACATGTCACCGATTTCATCGAGAAACAGCGTGCCTCCATCGGCCTGTTCAAAGCGTCCGATGCGGCGCGCATCGGCGCCGGTGAACGCGCCTTTTTCGTGCCCGAACAGCTCCGACTCCAGTAATTCCGATGCGATCGCCGACGTGTTTAGCGCGACGAAGGTCTTGCCGGATCGCGGGCTGTGGTCGTGCAAGGCGCGCGCGACCAGCTCCTTGCCTGTTCCCGACTCTCCAGTGATCAGTACCGTCATGCTGGAGCCCGCGAGTCGGCCGATCGAACGAAAAACCTCCTGCATCGCTGGCGCCTGACCGATCATCGACGCTATTGAGGCCGGTGGTTCGCTTGTTTCGTGCTCGCTAATTCCGCTGGAGCGGGCCGCCTTGTGCACCAGCTCAATGGCTTCGTCAATATCGAAGGGCTTGGGCAGGTACTCGAATGCCCCGCCCTTATACGCGGCGACAGCGTTTTCCAAATCTGAATGCGCGGTAATTATGATGATAGGCAATTCCGGTCTCGTGGTTCGTAGTCGCTCGAGCAGGGTGAGGCCGCTCATGCCGGGCATGCGCACATCGGTAATCAGGACGTCCGGAGCACCGCCATCGATCGCTTCAAGCAAATGTTCGGCTCGCTCAAAACAGCGCGTCTCCATGTCTGCCTGTTTGAGCGCTTTTTGCAACACCCAGCGAACGGACCGGTCATCGTCGACTATCCAGACGTTGAGAGTGCTGCTATTCATCACCGGCCCTCGCGCTTTGGTCAAGCGGGATGCGCACCAGGAAGACGGTTCGACCGGGTCTGCTCTCGAATTCGATCAACCCGCCGTGGCGGCTTATGAGTTCCTGGGCCGCGGGCAAGCCAAGGCCCGTGCCTTCGGGGCGGCTGGTCACCAGTGGGTAGAATACCGAGTCCTGCAGGTCGGTAGGAATGCCGGGGCCGTCGTCTTCGATTTCTATTGATGCGATCACCCGGTGGCGAACAGAACCAATCGTGAAGTTGGTCTCTGCACGACTGCGCAACGTCAGAGTGCCTTGCCCATCGAGCGCTGCGGTCGCGTTTTTTACGAGGTTGAGAAGCGCCTGCACCATTTGATCGCGATCGAGATCGATCGTTGGCAGCCCGGGGTCGTAATCGCGGCGGATCCTGAGGCTTCGCTGGTCCTCTGCCTCGGTAATTTTGACGACGTACTCGAGTAACTCGTGGACATTCACGGGCTGCTTGTTGGGTGGTCCGCCGGGACCCAGCAACGTATCAACCAGCGCTGCGAGCCGGTCGGTCTCGCTGATAACGACATCCGTGTACTCGCGCTGCTCTGCCTCGTCCAACTGTCGCTCGAGGAGTTGCGCCGCGCCGCGAATTCCGCCCAGTGGGTTTTTGATTTCGTGCGCGAGCTGTCGAATCATTTGGCGACCGGCGCCGTGTTGCATCAGCAGCGCGTTTTCGCGGCTGATTTGTATGCGCCTCGTAACGTCCGTTATTTCAACCAGCACGCACGCGTCATCGGTCGCAATGCGTGAAACGCGACAGTCGACAATTCGTTCCTCGGCGTGCACCTCCGTCGGTGCCAGTCGCATCTCGTTCGCGTATTGGTCATCGGTTGCGATAACGCGCGCGAGGATGTCTCGCATTTCCGGGTCATCGTCCACGAGCTTCAGCAGTGATTCACCTCGTGCACGGCGCTGGCTGACTCCCAGTATGTGCTCGGCGGCAGAATTAAGGCCAACGATCAGCAGGTGCTCGTCAAGAAGAATGACGCCCGAACTCAAGGAGTCGAGAATTATTTGTGGGTTTTGGGTGAGGTTTCCGTTATCGCCGGAACCTCGGCGGCGCGGCGAATCGCTCGCCTTGCTGTCGTTGCCTAATTGTTGATCGTGTTCTGCTGCACGTAGAACCGGTTTGGGCGACTGCGAATGATTAGCTTGCCGGTCTCGTCGATCACTTCCGCCTGCAGGTTGTGAACGCCGCGATAGACCTCCTGAATCTGGAAGCTCGTTCCGCCGACCATCTGTGGTGTGCCGTCGAAGTACACCCGGACCTGATGTCCGGTCCGCAACGCTGGTGTCAGCGCCAGAGTTACGGTCAACGTGGCTTCTATGTTCCACAGCGTTTCTTCAGCGCCAGGACTTGCGATTTCGAGGCTCTGATAACCGGTTGCCGGAACGGCCGCCGCGGCCTCTGTTGAGTTGGGGCCTGCTGTTGCGGCCGTGCTTGTCGTTGGTCGTGGCCGCGCAGCGCTAGCCGTTCCAAGGTCGATAAGGGTCGCGCCCGGATGTGGGCGGTCCGAGTAATGCACGACGCCGTCCTCGTCTGTCCACATATAGGCCTGAGCAAAAGCGCCCGCGGCGAACAGCAGGGCCAGAAGTACGAAAATCGGGCGTGTTTCCATACGGTTAGCATAGCAGTGTCATCGTGAGTTTTGGTAGTCACCGGGCGACAAAATGTCGCCCGGTTCACACTTTTGCCCTTTAGAGGCTGTAATACATGTCGAATTCGGATGGGTGGGTGGTCATTCTCAGGCGAGTGACGTCATCCATCTTCAGGTCGATATACGCATCGATGAGGTCATCACTGAAAACTCCGCCTGCTTTCAAAAATGCCCGGTCCTGATCGAGTGAGCCCAGAGCCTCGTCGAGCGAGAACGCAACCAGCTTCAATTGCTTCTCTTCTTCGGGTGGCAGGTCGTACAGGTCCTTGTCCATAGCATCACCCGGGTGGATCTTGTTCTGGATGCCGTCCAGTCCTGCCATCATCAATGCGGCGAAGGCAAGGTAGGGGTTTGCCATCGAGTCCGGAAAACGAACTTCGATGCGGCGGCCCCTGGGGTTAGAGATGTACGGTATACGAATCGATGCAGACCGATTGCGCGCCGAATAGGCGAGAATGGTCGGCGCCTCAAAGCCTGGAACCAGTCGCTTGTAGCTGTTGGTCGCCGGGTTCGCGAAGGCGTTGATCGCTTTGGCGTGCTTGATGACGCCGCCGATGTAGAAGAGCGCGGTTTCAGACAGGCCGCCGTAGCCATCTCCCGAGAACAGGTTTTCGCCGTCCTTGAACAGGGACATATGCACGTGCATGCCGTTACCGTTGTCACCAACCAGGGGTTTGGGCATGAATGTCGCTGTCTTGCCATAGGCGTGGGCAACGTTGTGGACCGCGTATTTCATGATCTGAACTTCGTCGGCCTTGCGTACCAGACTGTTGAATTTGGTACCAATTTCGCACTGGCCGGCGGTCGCCACCTCGTGATGATGCACCTCCGTGGTCACGCCGAGGTCTTCGATAGCGAGGCACATTGCAGAGCGGATGTCGTGCAGCGAATCAACCGGCGGTACCGGGAAATAGCCGCCCTTCACGCCCGGGCGATGGCCCGCATTCCCTTCCTCACTCTGACGGCCCGACGTCCAGGCGGCCTCTTCGGAGTCAATCGCGTAAAATGCGCCGGAGATGTCATCATTCCAGCTCACGCTGTCGAAAATAAAGAACTCGTTTTCCGGTCCGAAGAAAGCGGCATCTGCGACCCCTGTTGATTGCAGGTAGGCCTCGGCGCGGTCCGCCAGTGATCGCGGGCAGCGGTCGTAGCCCTGCATGGTGGCCGGCTCGACAACACCGCAGCGAATGTTCATCGTGACTTCATCGGTAAAAATATCGATAACTGCCGATGCCGGATCTGGCATCAGGATCATGTCGGACTCATTGATGCCTTTCCAACCGGCAATCGACGAGCCGTCAAACATCTTGCCATCTTCAAATAAATCGTCGTCGATTGTGTGCGCGGGAACCGTTACATGTTGTTCTTTGCCGATCGTGTCAGTGAATCGAAAATCGACGAATTTGACCTCTGCATCTTTGATGAGGGCGAGTACCTCTGCGGGCGTCATGGATCTTTCCTCCGGTGATTAATGCTGTAAATATCCAGGAGCCGCCGAACGCGACCCGTTGGCTCTTGTCGTTGCAGGAAGCGTGCCAGACCGTCACCACCCCCAAGCTATTGTTTTCGTTGGACATGCCGTGTGGTCTGCAACCGGCGACGCATCATTATGGTGCGCGCCAACAATCATGCGCACCATCTTAGTGCATGCGCTGAATCTGCGCACCTTTTTGCTTCGGCGGACTTGGTGGGCCGCGAAGTTTCGCGCGCGGGGCGCGCTCCTACTGTCGTCTTTTTTGCTCTTAAGCCGTTATACTTCGCGCCTTTGACCCATCCGTGACATTGCAATGGCCAGCGACATTCCATCCGCCCCACAAAGCTTTCAGGATCTGATTCTCCGCTTGCAGGAGTACTGGGCCGCGCGGGGTTGCGTGATAATGCAGCCCTACGATATGCCCATGGGTGCCGGTACTTTTCATCCGGCTACGTTCCTGCGCGCCGTCGGGCCGGAACCCTGGAGCGCCGCATACGTTCAGCCCAGCCGCCGACCGACCGACGGCCGTTACGGCGACAATCCGTTTCGACTGCAGCATTACTACCAATATCAGGTTGTACTCAAGCCATCGCCCGACGATATTCAGGATATGTACCTCGACTCGTTGCGCGCCATTGGGCTGGACCCAACCGTGCACGATATCCGGTTTGTCGAGGACAACTGGGAATCTCCGACACTCGGTGCCTGGGGTCTGGGCTGGGAGGTGTGGCTTAACGGCATGGAGGTTACGCAATTCACGTATTTCCAACAGGTTGGCGGGCTGGAGTGTCGGCCGGTTACCGGCGAGATTACCTACGGTCTTGAGCGCCTCGCGATGTACCTGCAGGACGTCGAGAGCATTTTCGACCTCACCTGGACGGACGGGCCGCTGGGTCGTATTAGCTACGGGGACGTT
Source organism: Woeseiaceae bacterium (assembly GCA_021773095.1). GTDB lineage: Bacteria > Pseudomonadota > Gammaproteobacteria > Steroidobacterales > Woeseiaceae > UBA1847. The sequence continues at coordinate 23,325 of JAJFKR010000008.1, forward strand.
TATCACCAAAACGAAGTCGAGCAGTCCCGGTACAATTTTGAAGAAGCCGACATCGATGCGCTGTTTCATGCCTTCGATCACGCCGAACACGAGGCCGTACGTCTTATCGACGCGAGCCTCGCGTTACCCGCGTACGAACAAATGTTGACGGCGTCGCATACGTTCAATTTGCTTGACGCACGCCAGGCAATTTCCGTGACAGAACGGCAACGATACATCCTGCGTGTGCGGGCGCTGTCGCGTTCCATCTGCGAGGCTTACTTCGCCAGTCGCGAAGCGCTGGGTTTTCCGATGGTTGCTTCGATCACCAAAGGTGCGCCGGCGAAATGACCCACGCGAAAGACTTTCTCGTTGAGATCGGCACGGAAGAGTTACCGCCAAAGGCGCTGCGTTCGCTGATGAGTGCTTTCGGCGAAAGCCTCGTGGCAGGAATCGATGCGGCCCGCCTGGCGCACGGCGATGTGTGCACCTTCGCAAGTCCGCGCCGGCTTGCGGTCCTTGTGTCTGAGCTGGCCGGGCAGCAGGAAGACCGCCACACAGAGCAAAAGGGCCCGCCCGTAAAAATCGCCTTCGACGACACGGGTAAGCCGACGCCAGCCGCAGAGGCCTTTGCCAAAAAGTGTGGTGTCGATGTGTCGTCGCTTGACCGGAACAAGACGGACAAGGGCGAGTGGCTCGTGTACCAGCGCCTTGAAAAAGGCAGGGCGGTAGCGGCGCTTCTACCGGGCATTGTTGAGGCTTCTCTGGGCGCGCTACCGATTCCGCGCCGCATGCGGTGGGGCGCCAGCGATGTGGAGTTTGTACGGCCCGTACACTGGGTTGTTTTGCTACACGGCAATACCTCGATCAAGGCCAGCATTATGGGTGTCGATGCTGGCAACGAAACCCGTGGCCACCGGTTTCACTCGTCGGGCTCAATTACTATCGCCTCACCGGACACCTATTTGGACGCGCTTGAGAAAGAGGGCCGTGTGATCGCCGAATTCGAGCGCCGCAAGGCGATGGTTCGCAGCGGTGTTGACGCTGCTGCGGTCAGTGCGGGCGGGCAGGTGGTGGGCGGGGAGTCGCTGTATGAGGAGGTCGCAGCCCTGGTCGAATGGCCGGTTCCGGTGTTGGGAAGTTTCGATGAGACGTTTTTGGCGCTACCACGCGAGGCTATAATCTCAACGCTGACTGGCCATCAGCGGTATTTCCCGGTCGCCGACGAAAGTGGTGGCTTGTTGCCGAAGTTCGTTACTGTGGCCAACCTTGAGAGCAAGGATCCGGACCAGGTGAGAGATGGAAACGAACGCGTCATTCGGCCCCGGCTTGCTGACGCGACTTTTTTCTGGGACAGCGACCGCAAAACCCCACTGGCCCGCCGCGAGGCGGGTCTTCGCGACGTTGTGTATCAAAAGGGCCTCGGTAGTCTGTTCGACAAGAGCCGGCGCGTCGCCGATATCGCCAAACGACTTGCATCGATGCTGGATCACGACGAATTAACCGTTACGCGCGCGGCTACGCTGGCAAAATGTGACCTGCTGACCGGCATGGTCGGCGAGTTTCCCGAGCTGCAGGGAATAATGGGCGGTTACTATGCAACCGCCAGCGGCGAGTCGGCGGAGGTCGCTGCAGCCATTAGCGAGCAGTACCGTCCGCGGTTTGCCGGTGACGCGCTTCCTGCCAGTCTTGATGGTCAGCTATTGGCCGTGGCGGACAAGCTCGACACGCTGGCCGGAGTTTTTTCGCTTGGCAAGAAGCCCGGCGGAAGCCGGGACCCGTTCGGCCTCAGACGTGCCGCGCTCGGCATTGTGCGTCTCTTGATCGAGGCCGGGCTGGATGTCGACCTGAAAGCGCTGATCGCCGATGCGGTTGCTGTGCAGCCGGAAAATGACGCGGGTGGCGACGATATCGCGGGCGACCTGTATGTTTTCATCACCGATCGGTTGCGACGCTATTTTCTGGATCGGGACGCCGGCCTGAGAGCAGAAACCTTCGATGCCGTCATGGTTCGCCAGCCCTCGTCCCTGCTCGATTTCGACCGGCGCCTGGCCGCCGTGCAAACCTTTACCCATCTTGAGCAGGCCGAGAGCCTTGCTGCGGCCAACAAGCGTATCGCCAATATACTCCGCAAGGCCGGCGCCGCTGATGACCTCCGGATTGCAAAGAAGCTGTTGCAGGAAGACGCAGAGATCGCGCTTTTCAGTGCGCTCGAAAGCGCGCAACAAAAGGTAGGGCCCCTGCTTGCCATTCGCGCCTATGCGGACGTGCTCAACGAGCTTGCAGATCTGCGCGACCCGGTCGATCGTTTTTTCGATGAGGTAATGGTCATGGCAGACGATGCGTCTGTCAGGGATAACCGCCTCGCTCTTCTTGGTGAGCTTCGTGCTTTGTTTTTGAACGTCGCCGATATCTCGCGACTCTCGATCGGCTAGGCATGCCCGGGCTGCTTTCTGAAAAGGGCCTTGTAATTCTCGATCGCGATGGCGTGATCAATCACGACTCGGCTGAGTTCGTCAAAACGGCTGACGAATGGTTTCCGCTGGACGGAAGCATCGATGCTATTGCGAGACTTTCAGCGGCCGGCTTCACGGTCGCCGTTGCCAGCAATCAGTCGGGGCTTGCCAGAGGCCTGATAACCGACGAGGCGCTATCGGCAATGCACCGCAAATTATGCACGATGGTTGCCGCAGCGGGCGGGCGCATTGATCGGATCAGCATTTGCCCACACGGCCCCGACGACGATTGCGCTTGCCGCAAACCCAAGCCCGGCATGCTAGTCGAGCTCGGCGAACATTACGGCGCACCGCTGGCCGGCGTGCCCGTCATCGGCGATTCGCTGCGGGACTTGCAGGCGGCGGCCTCGGCGGGTGCGCTGCCGATACTGGTGCGCACCGGGAACGGGACGAAAACAGAGCTTGAGTTGCCGCCCGAGCTTTCCACCATCGCCGTCTTCGACAACCTGGCGGCGGCTGCAACCGTGCTGGCGGCGAGTTAGGCCCTTGTTTCGTGCGCTTCGATCGCTGCTTCTTGTGGTATTTGTTTTTTTGACCGGCGTCTTATATGGGGCGCTTGCGCTGCCGCTTTTTTGGGCGCCGCAGGGTTTTCTCTGGGGCCTTGTTACCAACTACTGCCGGCTGTCGCTTTGGGCCGGCGAGTTTTTCTGTGGGCTCAAGGTAGTCGTAGAGGGACAGGAGAACCTGCCGACAACCGCAAGCGTCATCATGATCAAACACTCGTCTGCGCTGGAAACCTACGGTCATGTGCCGTTTTTTCCGCGTACAAGCTGGGTCATCAAGCGCGAGATTTTGTGGATTCCATTTTTTGGCTGGGCCCTGAAGCTTATCTTTCGTCCGATATCCATCGACCGCCGGTCGGGCCGGCGCGCCGTTAAGCAGGTGATTCAGCAGGGCAGGAAGAAACTGGCTGAGGGCCTCTGGGTGACGGTTTTTCCCGAGGGCACTCGCATGCCGCCGGGTGAAACGCGCAAGTACGGCGTCAGTGGTGCGGCGCTGGCCAAAGAGGCGGGCGTCATGATCGTGCCGGTCGCGCACAATGCCGTGGATTTCTGGCAACGACGCGAGCTCACGAAACGACCGGGTACCGTGCGCTTTTGTATAGGGCCGCCGATTACTGCGGCCGGTCGACCGCCAAAGGAAACAAACCTTGTTGTACAGACGTGGATAGAAAACAAGATGCAGGAGATTAGCAGCGCCTACCAGCAGGCGGAACGTCGAGACAACCAGCCGCATGATTCACCGATAGCGGCAACAAATACAAAAAGGGGTCAGAGCCGCTCTCAGCTCTGACCCCCCTTTGTTACGTCTGGTCGGCTACCAGATTTTTACGCGCTCTTCCGGCGCGAGATACAGCGAATCTTCTTCGCTGACATTAAACGCATCGTAGAACGCCGGCACATTTCGTACCGAGCCGTTCGCACGATACATGCCCGGCGAGTGCGGATCGGTTTCGATTCGCAGGCGCAAGGCTTCTTCACGGGACTTGCTGCGCCACACCTGACCAAAGCCCAGGAATACGCGCTGCACGCCTGTGAAGCCGTCAAGGACGGGCGGCTCTTCGCCGTTCAAAGACATCTCATACGCCAGCAAACCAATGCTGATTCCACCGAGGTCGCCGATGTTTTCGCCCAGCGTGAATTCACCGTTCACGCTCAGGTCGTCAAACGGCCGGAATGCGTTGTACTGCTCAACAAGAGCGCCGGTGCGCTTCTCAAACTCGGCGCGGTCCTCTTCGGTCCACCAGTTGCGCATAACGCCATTACCGTCGAAAGTGCTCCCGCTGTCATCAAAGCCGTGGCCAATTTCGTGGCCAATCACAGCGCCGATCGCGCCATAGTTGACCGCCTCATCCGCTTCAAGATCGAAAAATGGCGGCTGTAAAATGGCGGCCGGAAAAACGATTTCATTCAATGGCGGCATGTAATACGCATTAACCGTTTGCGGCGTCATGCCCCACTCGGTTCGATCGACCGGTCCGCCCTGGCGATCCATGTAGCGCTGATACTCGGCGAGCGACGCGCGCTCGACGTTGCCGTAATAATCGTCGGCCTCAATATCAAGGGCGCTGTAGTCGCGCCACTCATCCGGGTAGCCGATTTTTGGCGTGAACTTGGAAAGCTTGTCGAGGGCCTCGACTTTGGTTTCGTCGGACATCCAGTCCAGCTCTTTGATGCTTTTCTCGTAAGCGTTAACGAGATTTCCGACCAGCGTAAGCATGCGCTCCTTGGCCTCGGGCGGAAAATGCCGCTTCACATAGACCTTGCCAACGACCTCACCGAGCATGCCGTTCACTGAATTCACGGCGCGGCGCCACATGGCCCGCTGTTCTTCGGTGCCTGACAGGGCTTTGCCGTAAAACTCGAAATTCTGTTGGTCGATTTCCGACGTCAGGCGGCCCGCCGTGTTATTTAGGGCGCTCCAATACAGGTACGTTTTCCATGTATCGATTCCGGTATCGGTAATGATGCCATCCAGCGCCTTCATGTAGTCCGTTGTGAAAACGACGACTGAATCCAGGCCCTGCAGCCCGCCCTCGTTAAGGTACGCCTCCCAGTTAAAAGCCGGCATGAGCTCGGGAAGGTCCGCAAGGGCGATTTTATTGTAGTTCGCGCTCCAGTTACGAGCGTCTTCCTTCTTCATGTTTTGTTCGGCAAGCCGTGTTTCAAGCGCCATGATTGTTGCGGCCGCTGCCGCACCGTCGTCAAATCCGGCCAGCGCGAACATCTTCTCTATATGCTCAACGTACTGTGCTCGAAGGGCGACCGACTTCTCGTCATCCTTGAGGTAGTATTCGCGGTCCGGCAGGCCGAGCCCGCTTTGCGCCGCATAAATCATGTATTGCTTCGGGTTCTTGAAGTCAGCGACCTGACCAATGCTAAACGGTGCGTCCAGGTTGCGTTTCATGACGCCCGAGAAATACGCGGCGAGGTCATCATGGTTTGAAATTGCGTCGATGCGATCAAGCTCTGGTTGGAGGGGTTTCGCGCCCCGGGCATCGCGGGTCTCCATATCCATGAAAGAGCGGTAAAGATCGCCGACCTTTTGCTCATCCGTACCTTTCGCGAAATCACCCGTGGCTGACTCTTCGATAATGGCCTTTACGCTTTCCTGCGACTCGTCCCGGAGCAGGTCAAACGTTCCAAAAGATGGCCTGTCTGCCGGTATCTCTGTCTCGTCAACCCATTTACCATTAACGTAGGAAAAGAAATCATCGCCTGGCCGGACGTTCAAATCCATTCCGTCCAGCCCGATGCCCGAACGCGGTTCTTTTGCCGCCTCCGCTACGGGCTGTTCTTTGGCTTGCTGCCCACAAGCCGCGACAAACAAGAGCGCACAGGCGCCGATTACTACTTTTCTCACAATTACTCCCCTTTCCAGAGATTTACCATCTCGAGCTTTCGCCGAGCATTATTAATTCGTCTGCCTGACCCTCGGCCACCTCATACAAGGATCGGATCGCGCATCCTCGATAGGTATCAAACCGCGAGCGCAAGACATTGCGCTCACGGCGGATATCTGCTGGAACCTCGGTGTCGTAGAGCGCTCTACACCGTCGCTTGAATTCCAGAATGTACCAGCTCCGACGATCGTAAATGATGAGGTATTTTTCACTGATGATTTTGGAATTTAGTTGACCGCGCGAATTAATCGCGTCGACCTCCTTGAGCTCCGCTACTTTTATGTAGTCATCGATGGCGTCATTTTTCTTGAGAACACCCTCTTCTTTCGGGGCGCTCACGCATCCCGCCATCAGAACCAGCCCCAGCGTCGCCGCGGCGGCCGCTGTATACCTGGACATGGTTTTGGCCCCCTCAAAGTACTTGATGCGTTTCGACCCACTTTCGTTGCAAAAGTTTGGCAAGCTAATTTTTGTTTTCTTGTTGCGCTTGAGGCCCCACCGATCGTCTTGAAACGTCGGCAAACGCGTCGCCAAAATCGGCAAACGTCGGGCCCTGGCCTCGCCAACGTGCGCCGGCGCCTAGACGTCCAGATTCTCGACCGTCAGCGCGTTTTTTTCGATAAATTCGCGGCGCGGCTCAACCTGGTCGCCCATCAGCGTTGTGAAAATTTCGTCCGCCTTCACGGCATCGTCGATTTTCACCTGCATGAGTCGCCGGGTCTCGGGGTTCACGGTTGTGTCCCAGAGCTGATCCGGGTTCATCTCACCCAGGCCCTTGTATCGCTGGATTGACTGGCCGCGTCGTGCCTCACTCATCAACCAGTCGACGACCGCCGCAAACGTGTCGGCCGGTGCCTCTCTCTCGCCCCTCTTGACGAACGAGCCCTCCGACAACAGGTCATTTATTTTCGCCGCAAGCGCCATGATGTGCCGATATTCGCTGGTGCCAAAGAATTCTCTCGGCAAGTGCCGGGTCACGCCGATACCGTGTTGTACCCGTGTAATTGCAAATCGCACGCCCTCGCCGTCTTCATCGCCACGATCAAGAGCCGCGCTGTAAGCACCGACGCTGTTGTCTTCGGCGCGGTCTCCCGTGCTCTTCGGCAGCGCGGCCGATAGCTGCTCCGCCCACGACGCCAGAGCGTCGAGATTCTCGACATCGCCGGCGTCAATCTCGGGTAGTGCGCTGATCGCTCGCAGTACGACCTCGTCATAGCGCGGTGCGAGACGCGTGATAATGCCCTCGACAGTAATGAGCTCTTTGGCCAGCGCCTCCAGCGCAACGCCGGACAGCGGTGGTGCTTCGCTATTAACGTGCAGCGCGGCATTGTCCATCGCCGCGTTCAACAGGTGTGCGTTAAGTTCTGCGTCATCTTTTACGTAAATTTCCTGTTTGCCGCGCTTTATTTTGTAGAGTGGCGGCTGTGCAATATAGACGTGCCCGCGCTCGATCAGCTCCGGCATTTGCCGATAGAAAAACGTCAGCAGCAAGGTTCGAATGTGCGACCCGTCAACGTCAGCATCCGTCATAATAATGATGCGGTGGTAGCGCAACTTGTCCGGATCGAAATCGTCGCGCCCGATACCACAGCCGAGCGCGGTTATCAGCGTGCCAACTTCTGCGGACTGCAGCATCTTGTCGAAACGGGCTTTTTCCACGTTTAGAATTTTTCCCTTAAGCGGCAGGATGGCCTGCGTCCGTCGATCGCGTCCCTGCTTTGCTGAGCCGCCGGCGGAGTCGCCCTCGACAAGGAACAGCTCCGACAGTGCCGGGTCTTTTTCCTGACAGTCAGCAAGCTTCCCCGGTAATCCGGCAACATCCAGCGCGCCCTTGCGGCGAGTCATCTCGCGCGCCTTGCGTGCCGCTTCCCGGGCCCTTGCCGCATCCACGATTTTCGAGACAATGGACTTCGCTTCTTGTGGGTGTTCCAACAGAAACTCTTCAAGTCGCCCCGCCATCGCCTGCTCAACGACGCCCTTTATTTCTGACGAGACAAGCTTGTCTTTCGTTTGCGACGAAAACTTTGGGTCCGGGACCTTGACGGAAAGAACCGCCGTCAGCCCTTCGCGCGCATCATCACCGCTGGGCGTGTATTTGTCTTTTTTCGCGCTGAGCTCTTTTTCGATGTAGCTGTTTAGCGTTCTTGTCAGCGCCGCGCGAAAGCCGGACAGGTGTGTGCCGCCATCGCGTTGCGGAATGTTGTTGGTGTAACAAAACGTATTTTCCGAGTAGCCGTCGTTCCACTGCAGCGAGGCCTCGACACCAACATCGTCTTTCATCGTAGAAAAGTGAAACACCGTCGGATGAATGGGTGTCTTGTTACGATTGAGGTGATTAACGAAAGCGCTGATGCCACCCTCGTACTCAAATATTTCCTCCTCTTCGCTTCGCTCATCGACCAGGCGAATGCGAACGCCGGAATTCAGGAACGACAGTTCGCGCAAGCGACGCGCAAGAACCTCATAGTGAAACCTGATGTTGGTGAACGTCTTGTCACTTGGCTTGAAGCGCAGCGTGGTTCCGGTTCGCCCGGTATCGCCCACAACCGCGAGCGGCGCAGACGGCTCACCGTGCACGTACTCCTGCTGGTGAATCTTGCCTTCACGATGGACGGTTAACACCAGGTGTTCCGAAAGCGCATTCACAACGGAAACGCCGACGCCATGAAGGCCGCCGCTGACCTTATAAGAGTTATCGTCAAACTTACCGCCTGCATGCAACACGGTCATGATGACCTCGGCCGCGGAGCGCCCCTCCTCGGGGTGCAGGTCGACCGGTATGCCGCGGCCGTCATCACTGACTGTGACGGACTCGTCGGCGTGGATCGTTACGGTAATCGTGTCACAGTGGCCCGCGAGCGCCTCGTCAATCGAGTTGTCGACAACCTCGAAAACCATATGGTGAAGGCCGGTGCCATCATCGGTATCACCGATATACATTCCCGGCCGCTTTCTGACGGCCTCAAGGCCCTTTAAGACCTTGATATTACTGGAAGTATATTCTGTCGAGTCGGTCATTCGTTATCCTCTGGAACCAAGCCGCACATTGTACCAAATGAGGGCCTTCCGAGTCGCCCCAAATCTTTCTTTTTTAAGGTGTTTTTATTGTTTCGGGCGCGTTAAGTTTTCCAGATCGGAAATTATTTAAGCCTGCGCCGTTATGCGGCCCTGTTCCACGTGGAACATCACGGGCCTTTCCGGGAAAACCAGCGCCTCCGGCGCAAGACTGGTTGCTACCACCTGACACCCGAGCGCGGCAACGGCCGAAACCAATCGAGTGATCGACTCGCCATCCAGCTCCGCCGCCGGGTCGTCCAGCAATAATACCAGCGGCCTCTCAAGCGCGGCCTGCGCGGTTTCCGTCGCCGCGAGAATCATCGCGCTGGCGAGGAGTTTCTGTTGCCCTCGGGACACCAGCTTTCGGGCCTGGCGCTCGTCGTAGATGACCTTGATGTCGGCACGGTGCGGGCCCGACTGCGTCGACCCAAGCTGGAGCTCTCGATCAAGACTGCTTTCGAGCGCCTCCGCAAGCTCCTTTTCGCGCCCCCACCCCTGCTGGTACTCAAAGCCAAGCTCTGCGTCCAACAGTTGCAGGCCGTGTTCCTTCAGGCTATCTATTGTCAGGTCCAGGACGCGCCGGCGAGAAGTGTCCAGCTGACCTGCCAGCTCCAGAAACTCCGCGTTCCAGCTGCGTATGGCCGCCTCGCTCGATCTCGCCCTGAGTGCCGCGTTTCGTTGTTTCAGCGCCCGCCGAAAGCGGCGCCAGACTGCCAGGTGATCGTGTTCCACGTGGAACGCCACCCAGTCGAGGAACCGCCGCCGGAGCTCCGGGCCGCCCGCGATCAGATTATGAACCTCCGGATCGATAACCTGCAGCGGCAGCGCTCCCGCAAGCGCCGCTGCGCCCGCAGCATTTTCACCGCCAACTCTCACCTCGAGGCCCTCCCGACTGTTTCTTACGCCGACGGTGACGGTGCTTTCAGCCCGGCCTACCTCCCCAAAAAGTACAAACTCGCTCTCGCCGTGCCTTGTCAGTTTAGCGGTGCTGGCGCCTCGAAATGACTTGCCACGGCCCAGATACGCCAACGCCTCCAGAAGACTCGTCTTCCCGGAGGCGTTCGCACCGCTGATTACATTGAAGCGCGGCCCAAGCTCAAGCTCTACCTTTTCCAGACACCGAAAATTGTTGGCCCGAAAGAGGCGGATCATTGCGGTTTGCTCTCGACTACAGCCTCATAGGCATAACGACAAATGTGCAATCGTCTTTCCCTGGCTGGCGTATCAGGCAGCTGGAATTGCTGTCCTGAACAGAAAGGGTCACGTCGTCTCCCTCCACCGCTCCCAGCGCATCGAGCAGGTAGTTCACATTGAACCCGATCTCAATATCTTCGCCCGAATATTCCACCGCGAGCTCTTCCTCGGCTTCTTCCTGTTCCGGATTATGGGCCTGAAGCACCACCCCACTATCTCGAATGACCAGGCGGATTCCGCGGTACTTCTCATTCGAAAGAATTGCTGTTCGTTGCAGGGCGCTTTTGAATTCTGTTCGATCGGCCTTTAATTCGTTTGACGATTCTTTTGGAATAACCCGGTCGTATTCCGGAAACCGGCCATCAATTAGCTTGGACGTAAAACGAATTCCATCTAACTGAATTCGCACATGGTTCGATCCAAGCTCAATATTCAGCGCCCCCTCACCCGACAACAACCGCTGCAATTCCAGCACGCCCTTTCTAGGCACGATGACCTGCTGCTCATCCAGCTCCTCGCCGTCGAGATCAACCTGGCATAGCGCCAGACGATGGCCATCGGTAGCTACCGCACGAAGCTGACTGCCCCCCGTTTCAAGTAGCATGCCATTCAAATAATAACGAACGTCCTGTTGAGCCATTGAAAAATGCGTTTTATCGATCAGCCGACCCAGCGCCTCCTGACTCACCGTAATGGTTTGCCCGGCCTTGATGTCTTCTACGACTGGAAATTCCGCCGCCGGCAATGTCACCAGATTAAATTTACTTCGGCCTGTCCGCACGCTCAGCTTCTCTCCGCTTAAGCTCACGTTCACATCAGCGCCCTCCGGCAGCGCCCGACAAATATCAAGAAGCTTTCTACCGGATACGGTGATTTCACCATCGGACTCGGTCTCGACGTCCGTTTCTGCAACCAACTCAACCTCAAGATCCGTTGCCGTGACAGCGAGCTGGCCATCCTTTGCGATGATCAACACATTCGATAAAATTGGCATTGTTTGTCTTCGTTCAACCACGCCGATTACAGCTTGTAGTGGTTTCAACAGCGCTTCCCGAGCTGCGGTAAACTTCATAGGTTCCACCTGTTAATAAATGTTGGAAATAGTTAATTTATTGTTATTATTAAGCAACCAGTTACTTGTGGATAACTTAAAAAATAATAATAATATCAAACACTTGCCTGCCATATCACGAGCTAGCAATTCGAGCATCTCATGCCCATCATCTGTGGGCTTCTTGTGGATAAAATTACCAGGCCAAAATCTCCACCGCTTATCCACATCATCCTGTCAGAGTTCTCAACAAATTCAAATAGTCATCATCCACGCGTTTTTCCTTCTCACGCAAAGACTCAATTCTCCGACAGCCGTGCAGAACTGTCGTATGATCTCGCCCACCGAAGGCATCCCCGATTTCCGGCAGACTGTGATTGGTAAGCTCTTTCGCCAGCGCCATGCCAAACTGCCTTGGTCTGGCAATCGAGCGCGTGCGTTTTTTTGAAAGTAAATCGCCAACCCGAATTTTAAAATAGTCCGCAACCGTTTTTTGAATGTTTTCGATCGACACCAACCGGTCCTGAAGAGCAAGCAGATCCCGCAACGCCTCTTTCGCAAAGTCGAGATCGATGGCGCGACCGGTAAAGCGGTAGTTTGCGATAACCCGACGCAACGCCCCTTCGAGCTCGCGCACGTTCGAGCGGATACGTTTTGCAATAAAAAAAGCGACCTCTTCCGGTAGCGCGATACCATCGGCCGCCGCCTTGCTCATCAAAATAGCCACAGAGGTTTCAAGCTCCGGTGGCTCGATCGCAACCGTGAGGCCCCATCCAAAGCGCGACTTCAGGCGCTCCTCCAGCCCGGCCACCTCTTTGGGATAACGATCGCAAGTCAGGATGATCTGTCGCTGACCCTCGAGCAGGGCATTGAAGGTATGAAAAAACTCTTCCTGCGAACGCTCCTTGCCCGCGAAGAACTGAATGTCATCAATCAGCAGGGCGTCCAGCGAGCGATATGCTCGCTTGAATTCGGAAATCTTATTGTGTTGCAGGCCCTTGACCATATCCCCAACAAAGCGCTCCGAGTGCACGTAACTGACACGCGCCTCCGGCTTTGCCTTCACAATCGCATTACCGATGGCGTGCATCAGGTGTGTTTTCCCGAGGCCAACGCCGCCGTAGATAAAAAGTGGGTTGTACGATAGCCCGGGATTCTCGCCAACCTGCGTCGCAGCCGCCCGGGCGAGTTGGTTGGACTTACCCTCAACAAAGCTTTCAAACGTAAACGTTGGGTTCAGCCGCGAGGCAACGGGCACCTGGCCGCCGGCTCTAATGGGCGTTGCTTTCGGTCGGCCGCTGACTGGCGCAGCGCTCCGTGCACTACGCGAGCCGACCTCCACCAGCAACTCGGTGCCGCCGCCAGCCTCTTCCACGAGCTGCAAAATTCTCTGAATATGGTGTTGTTGCAACCAGTCAACGACGAAACGGTTTGGGGCCAACAGCCGCAAGACCCTGCCTTCATCGACGGCCTGAAGAGGCCGGATCCACGTGTTGAACTGTTGTTCAGGCAGCTCCGCCTGCAGGACGCGAAGGCACTGGTTCCATAGCGTCGATTCAGCAGACAAGCGGTTCCCCAAACGGCCTCAAAATCCATGCAGGCCAAGCCGTAGAGCAAGACATAAGAAAGACGGGCAGTCTATACTGAAAGCCCAAGCTTTACATCCGTCTATTGACACTGTCAGGGCATATAAGTAACCTTGCCGACCTTCTGAAAAGCCGGCCAGTATTCACCGGTTAAAGACCCAGGTAATAGTCATGAAACGCACATACCAGCCCAGCAAAATCAAGCGCGCACGCACCCACGGTTTTCGTGCCCGCATGGCCACCAAAGCCGGGCGCCTTGTACTCAAGCGCCGCCGCGCAAAAGGCCGTGCGCAGCTGACGCCGTAACCATAACGCGACCGTCACGACGACGAACCCAAACACCAGATTGACGAGCAGCGACAGTCTTCGGTTTCGACAGGCGAACCGACTCCTGGATGCGGCCGCCTTCGGGCGCGTGTTCAAAAAAGCTACACGGAGCCGCGATAAATTATTTACAGTGCTTTACCGCGACAATACCGAGGACGGGGGTCGGCTTGGGCTGGCGATCTCGAAAAAGCACTGTCGTAAGGCGACAGCGCGAAACCGCATTAAAAGGGTGATCAGAGAATCATTCAGGCATCATCAGCCGCAATTATCGGGCCTGGACATCGTCGTCATAAATCAGCCCGCGGCGGCGGCGGCTAACAACGACGCGATGAACGAGAGTCTCGTTCAGCATTGGCAAAGATGTTCGACGGCAAGACGCAAGCAAACAACGCAGGATAGCTAACGGATGGACAATCAACGACTGCTGGTCTGGGCCTTTTTCGGACTCATGGGCTGGATCACGTATCAGACCTGGGTGCAGGATTACGCGCCGAAGCCGGTTGCCGCAACGACGGCGCAGGTTGAGCCGCTCACGACAAACGAAGCAGAGGCCGCCAACCCGGGCGAGCTACCCGAGCTACAGGCAGCAGACGATGAGGCGCTGGACGTGCCGATGCCGGGCGGTGAAGAGACGCCCGTGGTAACGGCCGCGCCTACCGCGCCGTCTATCCGGGTTACAACCGATGTGCTGGACATACACATCAGCACAGAGGGCGGCACATTGCAGTCAGCCAGTCTAATCGCTTACCCGGTCGCCAAAGACCAGCCCAACACCCTGGTGCGCTTGTTAAGCACCGACGCCTCAAACCTCGGGCTTATCCGAACCGGCTTGCGCACGGTGGAAGAGGGCAACAAACCGAACTACAGGAAACGCTTTTCGGCGCCAGCCAGTAGTTACGAACTGGGCGGTGCGGACGAATTGGTCGTCACGCTTACGCAGCGAGGTGACGATGGCGTTAATGTCGAGAAGCGCTTTCGTTTTACGCGCGGCAACTACACGATCGGCGTAGAGCAGGAAGTAAGCAACGGTGGTGAGGGCCTTTGGCGCGGCGCGGAGTACGCACAGCTTATTCGTGTATCAAAAGAACAAGAGCGCTCAATGTTTGATGTCGACTCCTACTCGTTCGCAGGACCGATTGTTTACGACGGAGACAAGTCTGAAAAACTAAAGCGCGGCGACCTCATGGACGATGGCGCTTATGACTTCAAATCACAGGCGGGCTGGGTAGGCTCTATTCAACATCATTTCCTCAGCGCCGTTGTGCCCGCTGCGGCAACAGAACAGTCGTACCGCGTTAGTGTTCGTGGTGATCGGGCGACCTCGAGCATCACCGGCCAGGCACACTCCGTTGCGCCGGGAGCAAGCCGAACATTCACAACAACGCTATTCGTTGGGCCGAAGCTGCAGTCGCAACTCAAAGAGATCGACGGCAGCCTCACGCTAACGGTTGACTACGGCTGGCTTACGATAATCTCCAACCCGCTTTTCATGTTGCTGGGATTTGTCTTTAATTACGTTGGTAACTGGGGCGTGGCCATTATTCTGGTCACCCTCCTCATCAAACTCGCATTTTATAAGCTCACCGAATCCAGCGGCCGCTCGATGGCAAAAATGCGAAACCTGCAGCCGCGCATGAAGGCCATGCAGGACCGATATAAAGACGACAAGCCAGCGCTTAGCGCGGCGATGATGGAGCTCTACAAGCGCGAGAAGGTGAATCCGGCCGCAGGCTGCCTGCCGATCCTGATTCAGATGCCGTTTTTCCTCGCGTTCTACTGGGTCTTGCTCGAAAGCGTAGAAATGCGACAGGCGCCCTTTGCCCTGTGGATTACGGATCTCTCTACAAAAGACCCGTATTTCATTTTACCGCTTATCATGGGCGCGGCGATGTTCATGCAGCAAAAACTGAACCCGGCGCCCGCCGACCCGGTGCAGGCGAAAGTCATGCAAATCATGCCGATCATGTTTACAGCATTCTTCGCGTTTTTCCCGTCGGGACTGGTGCTCTATTGGGTGACCAACACGTTGTTGTCGATAGCGCAGCAATGGAAAATCAACAAGGTCGTCGAGCAGGAAGCGAAAGAGAAGAAACACTAAGGCCTGCGCCACCGGTAAACAAATCAATCTAATTGCCCAGCATCTGCTGGTTAGCTGTGGTCTCATTAGGCCATGGTAAATTTCGCCGACACAATCGTCGCAGCAGCGACACCACCCGGGACCGGCGGCGTCGGCATCGTACGCGTTTCCGGTGATCGGTCCGAGGCGATAGCAAGAACACTACTCGGGAGCCTGCCGGAGCCCAGGTGTGCGGCGCATCGACTTTTTCGCGATAGAAATGGGGAGAAGCTGGATTCCGGGCTCGCGTTGTATTTCCCGGCGCCCGCGTCGTTTACAGGCGAGTCTGTGCTCGAGCTACACGGCCACGGCGGGCCACTGGTTATTTCGTTAATCGTTGATTCGATCGTTGCACTCGGCGCCCGACGCGCGGAGCCGGGCGAGTTTTCGCAGCGGGCCTTTCTCAATGACAAGCTGGACCTCACGCAAGCGGAAGCCATCGCGGATCTGATTAACGCCGGCACAACACAGGCCGCCCGCGGGGCGTTACGGTCGCTTTCCGGGGCGTTTTCGAGTGCTGTCGATGCGCTGGCCGACCAGCTCGTTCATTTGCGCATGCACGTCGAAGCGGCGATTGATTTTCCGGAGGAAGAAATCGATTTTTTGTCAGACGAGCTCCTGCACCGTCGACTCAATGAGTGTGCCGATTCGTTCGCGCTGTTGGGTGAGCAGGCGAAACAGGGCCGCGTTCTTCGCGACGGCCTTCAGGTCGTCATCGTCGGCAAGCCCAACGCGGGTAAGTCGAGCCTTTTGAATCTTTTGAGCGGCCAGCAGGCGGCGATCGTTACCGAAATAGCCGGGACAACGCGCGATATCCTGCGAGAACAAATTGACATAGACGGGCTGGCCGTTGAGCTCGTCGACACGGCCGGGCTGCGAGAAGACCCCGACCGGGTTGAAGCAGAGGGCATACGCCGTGCGCGCAACGCACTGCAGGGCGCGGATGCCGTACTTTGGATACAGGATGCGACGGACCCCGGCCCGCCGACACTGGATGAGGCCGTCCCGGAGGGGGTTCCGGTGACCGTCGTGCAAAACAAGCTCGATCTGTGCGACGACCGGCCGAAGGCAACGAGCGGCGTGATCGGCATCTCCGCGAAGACCGGCGACGGCATTGGTGCGCTGCGGCAGCACATACGTAAGCTCGCAGGATACGAAAACCTCGGCGAAGGCGCCTTCACGGCCCGAAGGCGACACCTGCACGCACTCGACCGGGCTGCAATGCATTTTGCTACCGGACGAACGGCGCTTGAAGAGGCCCGGGCCGGCGAGCTTCTGGCAGAGGAGCTGCGCCTTAGCCACCATGCCCTTGGCGAAATAACGGGCGCCGTCTCGTCCGACGACCTCCTGGGCCGAATTTTCTCCCAGTTCTGCATCGGCAAATAACGAGATAAGGTGACAGTGACCTTATCTCCGGAGATAAGGTCACTGTCACCTTATCTCGGGGTGCCCGACTTCATCAGGGCAAAACAAGGAAAGCATCAGAGGCTCCTCAGGCATTGGCGGTCTGCGGTCGTCATTGTGTGTCCAGGCCAAATAAGGGGAACACCGTGACGAAAGTTCTTAGGAAAACCAGTATTTTGTTAGTGACCGGGCTGTTTTTGATGGCGTCCGCCTGTACCACAATCAAGCCCGCTTACAACATCGACGACGAGTCCTACGCAAGCAAGGTCAATGTGGGCGACAGAATTCGCTTGACCTATCTGGACGGACAGGGCAAAGAAATCGAAGTCACCGAAGTCAGCGAAACTGAGATTCGCGGGACGATTTGTAAAAACACGCCCTTCCAGCCAAAGGGCGCGCTGGTTATTGCAGACTGGCAAGACATTCGTGCCGTCGAAACGGTCAAAATCTCCGCGATCAAAACAGCCGGGGCCCTTTTGCCCAGGATATTAAGGGTGGAACCTGGGTTCGGAGATCGAAATTTCGGTGACCGGGCCGTACTGTGCGACCTGCTCGCGAATGATGTCTGCATCGCCAAGAATGATAAACACGAGGTTATCGGCCGACGGGTAAACCGCGTTGATGACCTCGGCGATTGAGACCGGCGTGGCCGCGGACAGACTGTCACCGTATGCGTTAATGTAGGACGCATCCAGACCGTTGACCTCGAGCATTGCGAAGATACCCGCGAGCTGCGCGGCCGTTTCCAGGCGCGGCGGAAACTGTCCCATCACATAGTTGCGCGCCGACACGATCATCTCTTCATCGAGTCCTAAATCTCTAAGCTGTCCCAGCGTACCGAGAGCGACGTCCAGCGCCTCGGTTGTCGTGCTGGTTTCCGTGAAGGAGCTGATGAACACGGAGCCCGGCTGCGCATAACGAGCGAGACGTGAGCTCGCGCTGTAGCTGAGTCCGGACTTTGTTCGAAGCTCCGTTACCAGCATAGACGTGAAGCGACCGCCGAACACGGTATTGGCAAGATCGAGTTCCGCGCGCCGGGCGAATTCTCTTGAGACGCCGACATTGCCAATCCGAAAATACGTTTGTGTCGCGCCGGGCTTGTCGATCAGGTAGACGCGGCTGCCTGCGACCGCGGCAGGGACAGCGACCTCAGGCAGCGCTCCCGTGGCCGGGGGCGAGTCGCCGAACGCGGCGGCCAGCGCGTCGCGCATAGCGGCGACTTCAAAATCGCCGGAAACCGAAATGATCAGCCGATCACCGCCCACCATGTCCGCGTAATAAGCCAGCAAATCGCCGTGGGTAACGTTCGCCAGCGACGACTCACTGCCATCGACCGGGTTACCGTACGGATGTTCGCCAAACAGGAATGCATTCGCGTAATAGGGCATCAGGTTGCCCGGGTCGGAGCCTTTCGCCGCTTTAATGAGATTGATCGAACGATCGCGTAGCTTGGTAAACTCGCCCGCATCGAGTGTCGGCCGCTGCAGCATGTCCGAGACAAGCTCAACCATCAGCGCCGCATCTTTGGACATGAAGTCCGCCGAAACCGTCAACGTCTCAAGGCTGGCCGATGCGCTCAACTCACCACCAACCGAGGCGGCGGCCTCGGCGAACTCAGCCGATGTTCGTTCTCCGGCGCCTTTCTCCAGCAGGCTGGCGAGTAAGCTGGCCAGCCCGTATTTGCCAACCGGGTCGGCCGCCGCGCCGCCGCGCACTACGGCCTCCAGACCAATCAAGGGAACGTCATGGTTTTCGTTGAGGATTAAAACTGTGCCGTTTTCAAGGACGACGCGCTCTGCAGTGGGCAAGGTCACGCCGTCAGCGAAAGCGGCGGCGGCGAAAAGCAGCGCGAGCAGGACGGGCCGTGGCTTATTCATCCTCATGTTCATCTTCCTCGGCGGGAGAGCGCAACACCCCGATCGTCATGCTGTTCCGGTCGAAAATATCGACGGCCGCTTGCTGAACTTCCGCCGCGGTTACGGCTTGAAGCTCATCCGGTAACGAAAAAGCCAGCTGGTAATCGCCGCGGAAAACCTCGGCGCGCCCGAGCGCTGCGGCCTTGCCGTTTATCGTCGAGAGACTCCGCCAGTAGTCTGCGACCATAATGTTGCGAGCTTTTTGTAGCTCCGCATCAGTAATCCCCTCGTTCGCGACCCGGTCAAGTTCCTCGAGCAAGCGGGCCTCCACTACGCTGACTTCGGACCCGGGCGGAAGTGTCAGGTAGAAGTAGACCAGGCCGGGATCGAGCCCCTCCATTTGGAAGCCGCCGACCGACAACGCGAGCGGCTCACTTTCAACTAATTGCTGGTGCAGGCGCGACGAACTGCCGCCGACGAGGACGCTCAATAATACGTTCAGCGGCAACGTCCCCGGGTCGGTGGCACTGCCGGCGTGAAAAGTCACGTGCAGAAGCGGTGTCGGCGCATCCGCCGCGACTAACAAGCGCCGCTCACCTTGTTGTTGCGGCTCGACCGTTGTGATCGAGCTGGGAGGGTCTCGATCGGGGATCGGCCCGAAATACTTCTCGGCCATGACAAAGATTTCGTCGGGCAGAACGTCGCCCGTGAAAACCATCGTCAGATTGTTCGGCGCGTAATACGTCCGGAAGTAGGACTCGAGGTCGCCCTGAGACCAGCTCTCGATATCCGAAGGCCAGCCGATTACGGGGACCTGATACGGGTGCGCAATAAATGCGGTCGACATCATTTGTTCGTACAACCGGCCGAAGTTGTCATTGTCGATGCGCAAGCGACGCTCTGAGTAAACGACGCCGCGCTCCGACTCAACGACCTCCGGGTCGATGGAAAGGTGGTGCAGTCGATCCGCCTCCAGGTCGAAGATGGTTTCCAGGGCGGAGCGTGGAAACCAGTCCTGGTAAACGGTCAAATCCTGGCTGGTATAGGCGTTATTCGCCCCGCCCGCCGCCTCCATGGTCTCGTCGAACTCGCCCTGCTTGCGGCGCCTCGTTCCGTTGAACATCATGTGTTCGAAAAAGTGCGAAAGACCCGTGATACCCGGATATTCGTTGCGGGCACCGGCGCGCACAAAGTTGTACATCACGACGTTCGGGATGTCGTGATCGGGCCAGACGATGATGCGCAGGCCGTTGTCGAGTGTGTGCGCACGAATTTCTTCAGGCACGCCCGCCGTGTCGGGCACCTCATAAACCGGCGGCAACAAAATGGGCTCAATGATCTTTGGTAGCTCAAACGTTGGTAGCAGTCTTTCACCGACGAGGGCCAACACGCCAAGAACGGCGAGCACGGCCATGGCGGCATTGAGTTTCTGGCCGGTCTTGTAGACGAAAGACTGTGTTTGATCGACGTCTTTTGACTTGTGCAGGCCCGTCGGGGTGATCTCGTAAACCCACGCAAAAATCAGGGCAACGGGAAAACCAATCGCAAGCACCAGCGTCACGAATTCATTCGCCCACTTGGGAGCGCCAAGCCAGATTAACGACCCGCCGACCAGCCACAAAATCAGCAGACTGGCCAGGGCGTAAAGCAGCGCAACTTTAATTACATTGCGTCGCCGAAGCTCGGAGAACAGGGCCATAATAATTATTCTTATCGTCGGGGTCCCCATGGTGGAGAAACGCCGGGATTTGTCAACCGCTGAAGCGGTCTCTGAGCACTGCCCGCGTTATCCGAGGAGGCCCTCTCTTCGATATAGTCGAGCGCAAACCCAGGTTAGAATCGCTCCAATTGCCAGCGTGCTGCAAACCGAAATCGCGATGTGCAAACCGTTCAACGGTTCGTTTTTCACCATATCGACTAGTATCAGATGCTGGCTTAATGACGGCACAAACATGAACTCAAGCTTCGGTCTAAGCGTCAAAATGCTCACGACGAGAATGGGCAGGGTCGGCGCAATTAGTACAACGCTTAGCCAGGTTTGCGCTTCTTTGTAGCTTTTTGTGAACGAAGCGACCAGCGTCATCAAAGACGCACCGAGCAAGACGAAGGGCAGCAGCAGGAAAAACGCGGCAGCAATCACGGGGAGCCCGAAATTAGGCGTCATGCCGAGCTGCTCCAGCGGCATGAACTCCAAAACGACATAAAAAGACAACAGGCTAAGCATCAGGGACGCCGCCATAAACACACAGGTCGCCATTATCTTGCCGAGAATCAGCTGTCCGCGAGTGACCGGCAGCGACAGCAAGGGCTCGAGCGAACCGCGTTCGCGCTCGCCCGCCGTGGTGTCGATCGCGAGGTACATGCCGCCCATCAACAGCGCAAAAATAAAGAAATAACTCATCATGCCGAGCAGCATTGCCGAGCGACCGCTGGGCGTTGAAACGTCGACTTCATCGATGTTGATCGGCCGCAGCAACATGGGATTAACGCCACGAGCCGACAGGCGAATAGCGGCAAGCTGTTGATTGTAGGCGCGCAGGGCACTTCGCGCCCGGCGCTTCTCCTTCTCGCCCTGAGAGTTCGCCTCATCGGAATAAAGCTCAATCCGGGCCGGAATCGTGTCGGCAAGGTTCTTGCCGAAGTCTTCAGGAATGACCAGCACGACGTCGTGCTGACCCGTCTTGACGGCCTCCGCGGCACCATCGATATCCTCCGGGCCGGCAACAATGTCAATGTTGCGGCTCTCGAGAAAGCGCATCAGGTTCGGTGCGTGTTGCTGACCGATGACGGGCAATTCCATGGTGCTTTCGGCGTCATCGAGTGCGCGGTCTATGGACAGATTAATAACCATCGCGAACAAGACCGGCCCGAAAATCGGCCCCATGATCAACGCGGATGCCAGCGTGCGCCGGTCACGAATGTTGTCGAGGACTTCTTTAAAAAAAACGGCGAGAAAGGTGCGCATCATTCTTCTCCCACCATTCGTATCGCGCTGACAAAGGCTTCTTCAAGATCGTCCTGACCAGTGCGTTCTCGAATGCCATCGACGGAGTCATCAATCGCGACCTGTCCGCTGGCAATGATGCATATGTCATCACACAAAGCGGCAACTTCCTGCATGACGTGTGATGAGAACAACACGCAACGACCGGTATCCCTGAGCTTCAAAATCAGGCGGCGCAAAGAGCGCGTTGCCATGACATCCAGTCCATTTGACGGCTCGTCCAGGATGATGTTTTGCGGGTCGTGCACCAGCGCACGGGCCAGCGATACCTTCGTGCGTTGCCCTTGTGAAAAACCCTTCGTACGACGGTCCGCAAATTCGTCGATTTCAAGCAGCCGAACGATGCTCGAAACCTTATCGTCAATCTCGGCCTTATCGATGCCGCAGAGCGCGGCGAAATAGGCGATGTTTTCGCGTGCGGTCAAATGTGGATACAGACCAGCACCGTGCGGCAGTGCGCCGATCTTTTGTCTTGCCGCGAGGCTGTCGGTAACGACGTCGGCACCGTCAATGCTTGCCGATCCTTCATCCGGTTTGAGCACCGTATATAACACGCGCAAAGTGGTCGACTTACCCGCGCCGTTCGGGCCGAGCAGGCCGGTGATCTTGCCGTCGGGCGCGTCGAAGCTAACGCCCCGCACAGCATGTACTTTGCCGAAAGACTTATGAATGCCGTCAACTTTTATCATGGGTTCGGTCCCGAGAAATCCAGAAAAAACGGCATCACGAAGCTTCGCTCAAGACATTCAGCGTCCAGACCGGCCGGATCTTTGGTTTCTATGAATTCTGCGACCAGACGCGGCATACAGCCGATGCTAATCTGTCCATGGCCCTGGCTTTTGCCAATAAGATGGGTGGCGTTGGTGAGGTTGACGGCCGCAAGGTCGGCATAGCGGGGCGGTGTAATCGGGTCGGCATCTCCGGACAGCAACAAAACCGGCAGGTCGGTCGCGAGCGGCGCCTTGAAGTCCTCGTCTATTGGCCCCGCGGGCCAGACGGAACAGATGGCCTCGATCGCCTCAAGCTGCATTGTCCCCATATAGCTGGCGGCAAGTGCGGCGTAATCGATGCTCGACTTATCGTAGAACGGCGCATCCTCCGTGCACAACACCGCGTTGTGCATGCCCAGCGACAGCATGTCCATCATCGCGACCATCGTCATCATGAACTGCGAAGCGATCGGCACATGGTTGCCGGCACCTGCCTCGTGTATGAGCAATGGCATCAGCGCGACCGAGCCAGGGTGGTAGGCGAGCAAGCGGATTGCTGCGGCGAACTCTCCTGCACCAAACTCAAGGTCTTCCGGCCGGCCGCTGCTTGGGTGAGGCACGCTAATATTTACCGGTGCGCCGCGAAGCTCCACGACCACCCGCTTAAAGGCCTCGGTTACATTCGGAAAGCGCTCGTTGCAGGCCGCGTCTTCAGCGCATCTCGCAAGAACCTTGTCGACCGCTTTCTGGCTTTCAGTAGCAATCTCCGGGCCCAGTGTAAGCTGCGGCGGAACAACGCCGTCGATGATGATCGTGCGAGTTGAGCCGGGATAGCGGCGCGCAAAATGTTGTGCAACGCGCGTGCCATAGGACACGCCGTACAGATTGAGCGAGGAATAACCGAGGGCCTCACGAACCGCTTCCATATCGGCTACGGCGACGCTGGTTGTGAAAAATCGCGGGTCGTACGGCAACTGTTCGAGACAAAGCGCGGTGTATTCAAGAGTGACTTCGACCGAATACTCGCCGCCGATGATGTCGTCGTCGAATTCGCAGTCCATCCTCGCCGACTCGCCCGTACCGCGCTGGTCGATTAGCAGAATATCGCGGTTGCGGCGCACATCTTCGAAGGCCCCGGAATAAGCGGCAAAGAACTGAACCGTCCCCTGTCCAGGGCCGCCGGCGATGGGAACGAGCGGGTCTGGCTCGGGAGTCAGGTTGAGCGCGGGAACTACAGCAATGCGAAGCTCTATTTCGCCGGGCTCTGTACCTGACGGGTCCAGCGGCCGGGTCATCGTTCCGCAGCGAGCGTTGATGCCGGGGGCGCCCGGGCCGGCGTTGATGCGGCAGTCCGTGAGCTCTGGTGGTTCGGCGTGCGAGAGGCTGATCGGCAACAGTGAGATCAGTAGAACGACAGCGAATCGGCGCATGTTTTGCTCTATACAGGAAATTGCGGGCCATCTTGGACAAGCGTTCGCCAATAGTAAAGCCAGCGAACGGTTTCTGTAGCACGAACGCCCGTCAGGGACTAGAATGCGCGACCCTCACTGGTTACTTTTTGACCACACGAACATGCCAGAATTATTCGATGTAATCGTGATAGGCGGCGGACACGCTGGAACAGAGGCCTCGCTGGCCGCTGCACGGGCGGGTGCGAACACGCTTCTCATCACGCAAAATATCGCGACGCTCGGCCAGATGAGCTGCAATCCGGCCATTGGCGGCATTGGCAAGGGACACCTGACGCGGGAAATTGATGCGCTGGGTGGTGCGATGGCGCAGGCTGTTGATCGGGCAGGAATTCAATTTCGCACCCTGAATGCGAGCAAGGGCCCCGCCGTTCGTGCGACGCGTGCGCAGGCGGATCGCCAGCTTTATCGGCGCGCCGTGCGAACGGTGATCGAGAATCAGCCAAACCTGTCTGTATTCCAGCAGTCGGTCGAAGATCTCGTTATCGACGGCGATCAAATTACAGGCGTCATTACTGGTGAACACCTCACATTTCTTGCCAGAACCGTCATCCTTACCGTTGGCACGTTCCTCGCCGGTCGTATCCTGATCGGCCGCAGCGAAAAAGCCGGTGGCCGGGCGGGCGACGCACCGTCGAACAAGCTCGCCGCGCGATTGCGCGAAATGCCGTTCAGCGTGGCCCGGCTGAAAACCGGCACGCCGCCGCGGCTCGACGGTAAAACGCTCAACTATGAATTGATGCAGGAACAACCCGGCGACGAACCGCGACCGGTATTTTCGTTCCTTGGAAAGCGCAGCGATCATCCGCAGCAGGTTTCCTGTCACATAACGAGGACCACCGAAGAAACTCACGACATCATTCGCGATGCGCTGCACGAGTCGCCGATGTATTCGGGCATGATCGAGGGCGTTGGACCGCGTTACTGTCCATCGGTCGAAGACAAGATTGTGCGCTTTGCGGACAAGACTTCGCATCAGGTTTTCGTCGAGCCCGAGGGTCTGACGACCAACGAGGTTTACCCAAACGGCATTTCGACGAGCCTGCCGTATGATGCACAGGTGCGATTCGTGCAGTCGATCATTGGCTTCGAAAAAGCACACATCATGCAACCCGGATACGCGATCGAGTATGACTATTTCGATCCGCGCGATCTCAGGCCAACGCTTGAAACCAAACACGTAAACGGCCTGTACTTCGCGGGCCAGATCAATGGCACCACCGGTTACGAAGAAGCCGGCGCGCAGGGTCTGCTGGCGGGCGTCAATGCAGCGCGCCAGTCGCACGAGCAGGAAGAGTGGTTCCCTGAGCGTCACGAAGCGTATATTGGCGTCCTGGTAGACGACCTGATTACGCGCGGTGTGAGTGAGCCGTATCGCATGTTTACAAGTCGCGCGGAATACCGGCTAACGCTGCGCGAAGACAACGCCGACCTTCGTCTCACACCAAAAGGCCGCGAGCTGGGCCTCGTCGATGACGAGCGCTGGTCTGTCTATAACGCAAAACGCGAGGCCATTGTTAGCGAACAGCAGCGACTCGAAAGCACCTTCGTTAAGACGGAAGGCGCTACAGCGGCGGCGCTGCTGAAGCGGCCCGAGTTTGGCTATCGGGATATTGTTGCGCTGCCGGCCGTTGGTGTTAGTGGCGCGGCAGCTCTCGGTAGCGACGAGCAACGCGAACAAGTAGAGCTGCAGCTCGAAGTGCAGGCGAAATACGCCGGTTACATCGAGCGGCAGGAACGAGAGATAGCGAAGCAGGCGAAACAGGAGTCACTGCGCCTGCCCGAGGACATTGACTATGCGGCCGTGGACGGGTTATCGAATGAGGCGCGCCAAAAACTAAGCAGGTCACGACCGACAACGCTGGGCCAGGCGTCACGCCTTGAAGGAATGACGCCGTCCGCGGTGTCGTTATTGTTGGTTCACCTCAAGAAGCGGCAGCTGAAAAAAACCGCCTGATGGCGCTCGAACCAACACTGGGCAGGGCCACAATACCGATGTGACCTGATCGAGAGATATCACCGCCCGTTCAGGTATCCTCTGCAGCATGAAATCAATGCCTTTATTGCTTCTCATTGTGGCGCTGTCTGGCATCGTCGCTTGCGGCGGCCCCGAAAAAGCGAGCGATCGAACGTCTGTGCTCAATCGCGGACTGGGCACGGAGCCGGAGTCGCTCGACGCACACAAGTCCAGAAGCGTTCAGGCAGCGGCAGTTTTGCGTGATATTGGTGAGGGACTAATCAGCTATACGACGACCGGTGAGTTGACGAGCGGAGCCGCCGAGTCGTGGGAGATCTCCGACGATCGGCTAACGTATACGTTTCACCTTAAACCAAATGCGAAATGGTCAAATGGCGATTCGGTTACGGCCGAGCATTTCGTATTCTCGGCCGCCCGCCTGAGAGACCCGGCAACGGCCGCGTTTTACGCACAATTTCTTGGTGATGTGTCGACGCTTACGGCAGCCGATAATGAAACGTTGCTGATCAACCTCAAGCGCCCAACACCTTACCTGTTGAGCCTGTTGACGCACCCGGCAACCTTTCCAATGCACCCCGGTTCGCTGGCCGAATACGGCGATGGTTTTGCGCGCCCGGGCAAGCTGCTCTCAAACGGCGCGTATGTCTTGACCAGCTGGGTGCCAGGCTCTTTGCTGACGCTTAATCGCAATATGCATTACTGGAACAATGCGGCCACGGCGATCGACGAGATTCGCTATCACGTACAGAGCCTGGTGGCGGTGGAGTTGTCGCGCTACCGAGTCGGCGAACTGGATATTACCAGCGAGGTGCCGTCCGATACCTTCCAACAAGTCAAAAATGAATACGGCGATCAGCTTCACATCACGCCGGAACAAAACGTTTACTACTACGGCTACAACCTAACTAAAGAGCCCTTCGGGGACAGTCTGGAGTTACGGCAGGCACTATCAATGGCCATCGATCGTGAGCTGCTGGTGGAAAAAATCACGAGCCGCGGCGAGGCGCCGGCCTATAGCTGGGTGCCACCCGGCGTCGAGAATTACGAACCGCCAGAGCTGAGTTACGCGACGTTATCTCAGGAAGAGCGAAACAAGATCGCGCAAGGCCTGTACAAGACAGCCGGGTATGACGAAGAAAACCCATTGCAACTGGAGCTTCGTTACAATACGTCCGATACGCATCGGCGCATTGCATTGGCGATCCAGTCCATGTGGCGGGACGTGCTTGGATTTCAAGTGACCCTGATCAACGAAGAGTTTCAGGTCTTGCTGGCGAACATGCGCGACAGAGAGGTCACGCAGGTGTTTCGTTCGAGCTGGTCGGGCGACTACAACGATGCGTACGCTTTTCTTGGCACGCTACAATCAGAAAACGCCGCCAATATGCCGGGCTACGCCAGCGAAGAATTCGACGCGCTCCTGGAGCAGGCAGCGGAACAAACCGATCTCGACAGACGTCGCCTGTATCTGGAAGAGGCCGAGCGTGTCATGCTCGCCGACCACCCGGCGATACCCATCTATTTTTACGTCAGCAAGCATCTCGTCAAGCCGAACATTGCAGGCTGGGGCGACAATGTTCTCGATTATCATTACTCTCAGCACCTGAGCCTCAAAGCGGCCGAGTAGCCGCGCTGGAACAAACCCTTGTTGCGATACGCGTTGCTCCGTTTGCTGGGGGCAATACCAACACTGCTGTTGGTAATCGTCCTGGCCTTTCTCATGGTGCACGCTGCGCCAGGCGGCCCGTTTGACGCTGAGCGAGTGCTGCCGTCCGATGTCGCCGCCAATATTGAGGCGGCTTATCATATTGATGAATCTTTGGCGCGGCAGTTCATGCGTTACATGTCCGGCCTTGCCAGGGGCGACATGGGGCCGTCATACCGCTACCGGGACTACACGGTCGCCGAACTGATCGGCAGCGGGCTTCCGCTATCGCTGCAGATCGGCACCCTGGCAATGGCGCTTGCGCTACTCGTCGGGGTAAGCGCCGGATCGGTTGCTGCGCTAAAGCAGAACTCCATGCTGGATCGTATTGTGATGTCTTTCGCGATGACGGGTATATCGATTCCGGTTTTTGTAGTTGCTCCCGTGCTGGTATTGCTGCTGGCGGTGAAGATGCACGTTTTACCCGCCGGCTGGAGTGGGACAGCCGGTGCGGCCAAGTTCGTCTTGCCGGTCGTTACGCTTGCGTTGCCGCAAATCGCCTACATAGCGAGACTGACTCGTGCCAGCATGATCGACGTTCTTGGCAGTGATTTCATACGCACAGCCCGGGCACAGGGTCTGGGTACCCGAACCCTCATTCGCGTGCATGCGCTGAAGCCCGCAATGTTGCCGGTGTTGTCTTACATGGGGCCGGCAATAGCGGCGATTCTGACGGGATCCGTGGTGGTTGAAGAGGTCTTCAGCATTCCCGGTCTCGGACAATTTTTTGTGCGTGGAGCACTCAATCGCGACTACACGCTGGTGCTCGGCATTGTTATTTTCTACGCAACGCTGATTATCTCCCTGAATCTCGTCGTTGATATTTTGTACGCCACCATCGATCCGCGGGTTCGACGCCGATGAAGAAAAGCGGCGGACTACTGATCGTTATCCTGGTGCTGGCCATCGTCGGTCCATGGCTTAGTCCGCACGACTACCTGAGCACCAATTTTGATTCAATATTCAAGTCACCGAATCTTTCTGACGGACATCTGTTTGGCACCGACGACCTGGGCCGGGATCTTTTCGTGCGATCGATGCTGGGTGTCCGCGTTACATTGCTTGTCGCAATTGTCGCGAGCCTCGTAAGCCTGATCATTGGCGTAACTTACGGCGCGGTCGCCGGCCTTATTGGCGGTCGGGTTGATGCCGTCATGATGCGCTTCGTCGACACGCTGTACGCGCTGCCCTTCATATTTCTCGTCATCCTTCTCATGGTGGCTTTCGAACGAAACTTCCTGCTTATTTTCGTGGCGATCGGGGCCATTAACTGGCTGGACATGGCGCGTATCGTACGTGGCCAAACCCTGAGCCTGCGTGAACGTGACTTTGTCGACGCCGCGAGGTTGGCGGGCGCCGGCACGGCAAGAATAATCTTCAGACACATCGCGCCAAACCTGCTTGGCATAGTCGCCGTTTATCTGACGCTGACCATTCCGCAGGCGATCCTGGTCGAGTCGTTTCTTAGTTTCCTCGGGCTGGGCATACAGGAGCCACAAACGTCACTGGGTGCGCTGGTGAGCGTGGGCGTCAACCAAATAGAGGGCGCATCGTGGGTGTTATTAATCCCGGCGGCTCTTCTGGCCCTCATGTTAATGAGCTTTAATTTTCTTGGCGATGCGTTGCGTGATTTCTTCGATGCGAGGCAGGCGTCGTGAGCCTGCTCGCTGTCAGCAACCTGTCAGTTCGCTACGGTGACGACGCGGTCGTTGATGGTGTGAGTTTCTCGGTCGGCCGTGGCGAGTGCGTTGGCCTTGTTGGTGAGTCGGGTGCCGGCAAGACGCAAGCCGCGCTGTCGTTACTCGGGTTGTTGCCAAAAAATGCGAACATCACCGGCAACATTGTGTTTGACGGTATTGAACTCGCAAACAAGAGCAACAAACAGCTTGATCCGATACGCGCGATGCGCGTTGGTATGGTGTTTCAGGACCCGATGCTGGCGCTAAACCCGTATCTGCGTGTTGGCAAACAGCTCCGACAGATTCTGCTACAGCACGAGATGGCAACCGGCGACGACGCAGACAGGCGGGTCGTGGAGATGCTTGAGCGCGTCGGCCTGCCTGATGCAGGGCGGCAATTCCGCGCTTATCCGCATGAGCTGTCCGGCGGTATGCGCCAGCGCGTGATGATCGCTTCGGCACTGATTTGCGAGCCGGACCTGCTGATTGCTGATGAGCCCACGACGGCTCTGGACGTTACAGTACAGGCGCAAATACTGGACCTGCTCGAAGCACTTCGTGACGAAACGGCCTTGTTATTAATTACCCATGACCTTGGCATCGTCGCCGGCCGCTGCGAGCGCCTGCTTGTTTTCAACGCGGGTAAGCTGGTCGAGTCGGGAGCAACGACGTCGGTTTTTGCTGCACCCGAGAGCGCGCACACAAAGAAGTTGTTGGCGGCAGCGCTACGGGTCGACCGCGGCGAGATACCGAGGCCGGTAAGCGCAAAAACGGTGCTGGCCGTCGAGAGTGCGTCGGTTAGTTATCGTGATAATTCGCGGCAACAGCTGTATGCAGTCAGGGATGTCAGCCTGTCACTTCGAGAAGCGGAGACGCTGGCGATAGTGGGCGAGTCCGGCTCGGGCAAGTCCAGCCTGGTGAGGGCCGTGCTGGGGCTGATTCCGATGGGGGCTGGGAGGGCGGTCTATGCAGGCGAGCCCCTTGAGGGGTCGGTCCAGTCACGCGCGGCGTCACAGCGCCGCGACCTGCAGCTTGTCTTTCAGAATCCGGCCGGTGCGCTGAACCCGCAGATGCGAGTGGCGACACTCGTTGGCGAGCCACTATTAATTCATAAGCCGGGGCTCTCGGCCGAGCGTCGTAACGAGCGGATTGTCAAAATTTTGGAAAAGGTCGGTCTGGATGAGAGCTATTTGCGTCGATTTCCGCACCAGTTGTCCGGTGGTCAGGCACAGCGGGTTGCGATCGCTCGCGCCCTGATTTTGCAGCCCAAAATCCTGATTTGTGACGAGGCCGTCGCGGCGCTTGATGGGTCCGTTCGTGAACAGGTGCTGGCATTGTTGAGAAAGGTACAAAGCGAATCGGGTCTTTCGACGATCTTCATTTCACACGACCTTGCGGTCGTTCGCTCAATTAGTCACCGGGTTGCGGTCATGTACCTGGGGCGGCTGATTGAGGTAGCGGACACGGCAAGCCTGTTTTCCACGCCGCGCCATCCGTACACAAAGGCACTGCTGGATGCGTCACCCATACCGGATCCACTGATAGCGCCCGTTACGGCACCGCTGGTCGGCGAGGTTCCGTCGTTGGTGTCTCCGCCTTCGGGCTGCGTGTTTCATCCGCGCTGCAGGTTTGCCGAAGAAGCTTGTCGCAGTGACAGGCCACAACCAAGGGCCCTTGGCAGCGCACTTGTTGCATGCCACAAAGCGAACGAATTCACTTTATAGCGCCTTATTCGCGGATGCCCTCAAGCCCGACAAAAAACGAATAGTAAAGCGACGTATCCTCAATGCGGCGGAAGCGCCCGGTTTTACCACTGTGGCCGGCGGACATGTTCGTCTTCAGAACCAGCATGTTGTCATCGGTCTTGTGCGCGCGAAGCTTGGCGACCCATTTGGCGGGCTCCCAGTATTGCACCTGGGAATCGTGCAGCCCGGTTGTCACCAGGATGTTCGGGTAATCCATTGCCATGACGTTGTCGTAAGGCGAATAGGACAACATGTAGTCGTAAAACTCCTTTTCATTGGGGTTTCCCCATTCGTCCCACTCACCGGAGGTCAATGGAATATCTTCATCCAGCATCGTGGTTACAACATCGACAAACGGCACCGCTGCGATTACGCCGTTGTAAAGCTCGGGCGCCATATTCAGGACGGCACCCATCAACAGACCACCGGCACTACCGCCGAATGCATAGAGGTGATTGGGCGAGGTGTAACCCTCGTCGATCAGAAATTTCGAAACATCGATAAAGTCGGTGAAGGTGTTTTTCTTCTTCAGCTGTCTGCCATCGAAATACCATTCGCGGCCCATTTCAGAGCCACCGCGAATATGAGCGATGGCATACACAAAGCCGCGATCGAGGAGGCTTAGCCTGTCGGAGCTGAAATACGGAGACGTGCTGGAACCGTAAGAGCCGTATGCGTATTGCAACAAGGGATTCTCGCCGTTCCTTTCAAAGCCTTTCCGATAGACGATCGAGACGGGCACACGGGTTCCGTCTCTGGCGGTCGCGAACAGGCGTTCGGTTTTGTAATCACCGCGATCAAACTCGCCAACAACGGCGCGCTCTTTTATCAGCTTGTGCGTCTTGCTGCCGAGATCGTAGTCATAGGTCGATTCAGGCGTCGTTAAAGACTCGTAGGTGTAGCGCAGCGAATCGGTATCGAATTCGTGATTGCCGTTCGAATAGGCGGTGTAAACGGCCTCATCGAAGGCCATTCGGTGTGTGTCACCGCTGCGGCGATCCGTGATTTCTATTTGTGTCAGGCCGTTTTCGACGATCGTTACAATGAGATGGTTCCTGAAGACATCGATATCGTCCAGCAAGGCATCGTCTCTGTGTGCGACGACCTCCACCCAGGCCTCCTTCGACGTGTCGTTCAGGGGCGCTTCCATCAACCTGAAATTCCTGGCGCCGTCATTCGTCGTGACGTAAAAGCGGTCGGCACCGTCCGTAACGAAATACTCATGACCCGCCTCGCGGGGCAGAAAAACGGTTGGCGAGTCTTCCGGGGAGTCAGCGGACACATAGCGCACTTCGGTTGAAACGGTCTGCCCGCTGACGAGATAGAAAAACGCATTCGACAGGGACTTTGTTACGGACAGGTAATTTTCTTCGTCCGGTTCCTCGTAGACCAGGGAGTCCTCGGCGCTACCGAGACGATGGCGAAATACGCGGTAGGATCGCAAGGTCTCCGGGTGCTGCTTGCCGTAAAGGATGGTCTGGTTGTCGTTGGCCCACTCAAAATTACTGGTTGTGTCCTCTATCGTGTCGGACAGTAGTTCGCCGGACTCAATGTCCATGAAGTACAGGTCATAGAATCGCCGTCCCTCTGTGTCTACACCCCAGGCGGCGGTATTGCCGTCCGGACTGACAGAAAAACCGCGAACAGCGAAGTACTCGGCATCGCCGGCCAGCTTGTTAACGTCGAGGAGAATGTGTTCCGGCGCGTCAAGCGAGCCTTTCCGGCGTGCGTAAATCGGGTATTCGCCGCCCTTTTCGTAGCGGATGTAGTAGAAATAATCGCCGAGCCTGTAGGGCGCCGACTCGTCGTCCTGTTTGATTCGGGACTTCATCTCGTCAAACAGAACGCCCTGCAAACCCGCGAAAGGACGGAGTGCCTGTTCGGTGTGGGCGTTTTCCGCTTCGAGGTAAGAGATCACCTCGGGGTTTTCGCGTTCGCGCAGCCAATAGTAGTCGTCGACCCGAATGTCGCCGTGCAGTTCAAGCGTTACAGGCCGCTTTTCTGCGGCAGGTGTAACCGTACCTTCTTCCTTACCGGTACAGGCAGGCAGAGCGAAGACCAAAAGCAAAAGCAGGTTTTTCATAGAGAGTTTCCAGCGCTTGAGAGCAGTAGAAGAGCATGTCGCCAGCTTAGTTACTGAAACGCACCCATTGGAATCGGTATCGGGGCGCCGTTGATCGTCAGCAGGCCCTTCTTCAGTTCGCCGTCGAGGATATAGACGTCACCGTCCTTCTTAAGATACCCCAAACCAACCAGCGCTCCGGCTTGCGGATTCATGGATGTCGCAAGCTGTACGAGGGCCTCGGGAACTACGATATCAACCGAGGCAACAGCGTTGAGCAGCAACGACGACCATTCGAACGCCGAGCGATCGGTTTCCGGAACTGCAATCGTCATTTTCATCTCAACAGTGCCCATCGGTAAGGCAACATCGAATTGGTTGACGCCAAAATCAAATCCTGCGGCGAACAAGCCCTGAAAGTCTTCCTCAGCCGCCAGCAGGGCCTGGCTGGGCTCCGGCGCGCCCGTGAGCTGATCCAGGTGTTGGGTTGCCTTGCCCAGTGCGACCGCATCGAAGTCTGTGAAGTCCATGTCGATAATCGCCGATATGTCGCCGAAGCCCGGGACCGTCTGGCCACTCATCTCAAAGCGCATTGCAGCATCAACAAGGCCGTCATCCACGGATGAGGAGGCCTTAATGTTTAGTCCCTTCATACCATCAACCGAAACGCCGTCGGTCTCGATGGCCATTGCACCCACGCTCGCGTCGAGGTCACCGACATGGAAGCCATATTTTGTGGCCGACTGCTGCCCCGTAAAAGTCAGGCCGTCGATGCTTACGGTTTGCTGATCGTTACCGAATGTCATGGCGCCAACGTCGCCCTCAAATTCAACATCCCCGGTCCTGGCGCTGGACGCGATATTTATGGTGGTTGGCTGCCACGTTACTTCACCGTCGTCGACCGTCTGCGCGCCAGCGTCCAAGACGTAGCTGGAATCAAGGTCTCCGCCGAGGCTAATCTCACTATAAATAACACCTGGAATCCTGATCGCTTCGCCCGTGCCAAAATCAACGGATAGCGTGGAAACGGCGCTGCCCAGGCCGGGGGTGAGTGATCCCTCGTCACGCCCGAGCGAGGACACGGGTACCAGGCCGTGGTCTATATGGGTGTCGATGAGCAAGACAGGAAGCGGCTCACCACTTCCGGCTGTTGCCATTGCCGCCCTTATGCTGCCCTCGCCCAGTGCCACTCGATGCTGACCCTCCGACGAGAACCAGCCGCGATCAAACCCCTCTGAGGTAACGACAAGCTCGCCACTCTCCTCCGCGGCCCAGTTCAGGTTTTCACCGACGCTGTCCTCGGCCAGCCGGCCGATGAGGCCGGGCGAAACAATAATGATGATCACAGCAAACAAAATCAGAGCAAGAACGCTTTTTTTCACAGGAAAACCCCAAACGGATAGTCAGATCGCGTCGATGCTAGCACGCAGGCGGCGAGATACTGCGTGCTATGGCTAGAAATCCGCACAGAAGGTCACTAACATAGCGGCCACACACGACGTCCGGCGCAAGTCGTGGCTGGAAACCGACAGAAAATCAAATGATTATGAACAAGAAACTCGTGGCGATTATCGCGGCACTGCTTATCGCAAGCGCTTATTCCGCGCAGCCGGCGCGCGCTGAAGGCGATGCCGAGGTCGGCAAGGACCTCGGATATACCTGCCTCGGTTGCCACGGCATTGATGGCTATCGCAACGCGTACCCGTCTTATCGAGTACCGAAGCTCGGCGGTCAGAAGGCGGCCTACATTGTTGTCGCGTTGAAAGGCTATCGCGCCAAAACCCGCCAGCATCCAACCATGAGTGCACAGGCGATCAGCCTGTCCGACCAGCAGATTGAAGATGTTGCCGCCTATCTTGCAAGCATTGGCGGCGACACCGTAGCGGAGGGCGGCTCGACAGGCGCCTCCCTGGTCCAGGCAGAAGACTGCACGGAATGTCACGGTAGTAACGGCGTTAGCGACAATGCGGTCTGGCCGACCCTGGCTGGTCAGCATGAAGATTATTTGTTATGGGCGTTGTCGAGCTACCGTGACGGTACGCGCACGGATCCCGTGATGAGCGCGCAAGCTGCGCTAATCGCCGAAGGCGACGTCGCTGTTCTTGCGAAGTATTTTGCGAGCCTCGAAGGGCTCGAGACGACCAGGCCCGAGTAAAGATTGCCCGGCGGCCACGCGCAAACGACCCACCTCAACGATGGCATCACAGCCGTCGACACTGAGTATTCGCGACCCCTGCTGGATGCAAGCCACCTGATCGTTGAGGGCGGTCGTGCCGCATTTGTCGATACAGGGACGAATGCCAGCGTAGCGTTGCTGATTGACGCGCTGGATCAGCAGGACCTCGACGTTGCCAACGTTGACTACGTTTTTCTTACGCATATTCATCTCGATCACGCGGGCGGCGCGGGCCTTCTCATGCAGGAGCTGCCGAACGCTTATTGTGTTGTGCATACGCGCGGTGTCGCCCACATGGTTGACCCGGCGAGGCTCGTCGCCGGCACCGAGGCCGTGTACGGAGTCGAACAAACGCGCGAGATGTACGGAGAGATACAGGCAATTGACGAGTCGCGCTGTATCGTTCCTGATGACGAGCAATGGTTCGACCTCAACGGCCGCAAGATGCAGACGCTTTTTACAGAGGGCCACGCGCTGCATCATTATTGCCTGAATGACCCGATGTCCAGGGGCGTTTTTACGGGCGACAGCTTTGGTATTTCCTACCGGGAACTCGATACAGCAGCCGGCGCACTCATTTTTCCGGCCTCGACACCCACACACTTCGATCCGGTGGCCGCGCATACGACGGTTGACCGAATCATGGCGTGCAAGCCGCAACAGCTGTATCTCACGCACTACAGTCGTGTGCGTGACCTTGATCGACTGGCGGCCGCTATGCATGCCGGTATCGATGCGTATACTGAAATAGCGCTGGCGAGCAAAGAGGCCGACGATCCGCAGGCAGCGATCGAGCCGGCCATGGCGAATTACCTCAAGACACTCGCCCGAGAGCATGGCTTTAGCGGTGATGACGACGCGCTGCAGGCCATTCTTGAGATCGATATCGGACTCAATACAAAGGGGTTGTTTTCCTGGCTGCAACGTCTTAAGAAGCAGGGGCTGTAATGGAGCGCTTTCGCGCCTACCGAATTAATGAAGAAGATGGCAGGATTGTCGCCGGGTTCCACGAGCTCACCGTCGATGATCTGACGGACGGTAACGTCGTGGTCAAGGTGAGTCACTCGACGATTAACTACAAGGACGCGTTGGCAGCGACCGGTAGCGGAAAGATACTCAGGTGCTACCCGCTCAATGGCGGCATCGATCTGGCCGGCACTGTTGTCAGCTCCGAGGACCCGGAGTTCGAGCCGGGGACCGCTGTGCTAGTGAACGGTTGCGGTTTAAGCGAAACGGTTGATGGCGGCTATTCCGAATACGCTCGCGTCGATAGCGCAAGTCTCGTTGTCATACCCGAAGAAATGTCCGCCGTAGAGGCCATGCAGATCGGCACGGCAGGCTACACGGCGGCGCTCGCCATACATCGTATGGAGCAGAACGGACAGTCACCGGATCACGGTCCGATTGTTGTTACGGGAGCGACAGGCGGAGTCGGCAGCATCGCGATAGACCTGCTCGCGGGGCGGGGTTATGAAGCCATCGCCCTGACCGGCAAAGCGACCGAGGAGGCGTACCTTCGCGAAATCGGCGCGAGCCGAGTTTTGCTGCGTGACCAGGTGGATTGTGGCAAGCGACCGATGGAAAAAGCCGTGTGGGGTGGAGCTATCGATAACCTTGGCGGTGATTACCTGACGTGGTTAACAAGAACCGTCGATTACGGCGGCAACATCGCGAGCATCGGTCTGGCCTCGAGTGCGGCACTAAACACCACCGTCCTGCCATTCATCTTGCGAGCGGTTTGCCTGCTGGGTATCAATTCCGTTGATACGCCGCGTGACTTGCGGCGCGCAGTCTGGGCGAGGATTGGTAACGACCTCAAACCGCAACACCTTGACACGATCGCTAATCGGACGATTGCATTTGATGACTTGCCGGACGCATTTCAGGCCTACATTGACGGCACGGTAACCGGCCGCACAGTCGTCAAAATCACCCGGTAGGAGCGCGCCCGGCGCGCGACCGTAATTTGCGCCGCGTGTGCTTGTCAGGACGACCCCCCGTCCTCGGCATCAGCATTCGGTCCTGTTTCAGCGTTGTGATCAGAGCGGCCCTTTGTTTGGTGGTTTCTTCGTCTTCGAAATAGCAGTTTCTGGCCTCGGCCGACGGCCCACGCCGGGCCGGAATTTCGAGCGCCTTTAATGAATAAGGCAGTCGTTCTCGCATCAGGTCGATCTGGTCACCGCATTTAACGCGAGCTCCGGGCGTGCATCGTTCACCGTTAAGCTTCACGTGGCCGCCGGTCACAGCGGCGGTTGACAGAACCCGCGTTTTGAAAAAGCGGCAGTAGAACAGCCACCGATCGATACGCAGGGATTCGGCTTTCGAGGACATGCAGAGATTTCCGTGGAATACCGGGACACCGTATAGTGCCCACTGAGTTCGCACAAGGAATGCAAATGGACAAGCGCGGCAGAATGATCGGTGAATTTGTCTTGATCGTTGTTGGTGTGCTGGTTGCACTCATGGTCGAGGCGGGACTGGAAAGCCGCAAGGACGACAGCCTGCGCGATGAGTATTTGTCGCGAATCAGGATGGACCTGCATAGCACCGGCAACATTCGCTTGCTGGATGACATTGACCTTCGGACGAGTAGGGCCGTTTACTACAATTAAGTCCGACTCAACCAATTCCGGCATGAATCCGAGCGAAGACTATCGCGAGGTCATACGCGGCCTTATCCCAATAACGGTTCAGGACCAGATACGAAGGAACTGCCCGACAACGGATGACGCGGACCTGCACCCCAGCGCCCGGCAAGTGTATTACGAAAAATTTACCATATGATCTATTTGGGAAATGGGTGTTGCGTGGAGTAGTATCCTGCCCCCGAAGTTTTAATCTGGATTAAAACCGGGCGAACATGAGGATTCGATATGAGCGCAGGAGCTCGATTTCGTGCCGCACTTGAGGCGGAGCAACCGCTGCAGATAGCCGGCACCATCAACGCATATACGGCCATGCTTGCCGAGCGAGCAGGGTTTAAAGCCATTTACCTGTCAGGCGCCGGCGTCGCGAATGCGTCATTCGGTTTGCCGGACCTCGCCATGACCACGCTGAATGATGTCTCTGAAGACATTCGCCGCATTGCGTCAGCAACCGATCTGCCATTGCTGGTCGATGCGGATACGGGTTGGGGCAGTGCTTTCATGATCAGTCGCACAATCCGCGAAATGACCTGGGCGGGCGCCGCCGGCTGTCACATTGAGGATCAGGTTGCCGAAAAGCGTTGTGGTCACCGACCGGGCAAAGCACTGGTCGCGCGTGAAGAAATGTGCGATCGCCTGAAGGCTGCCGTTGATGGCCGTATTGACGATCAGTTTGTCATTATGGCCCGCACCGATGCGCACGCTGTCGAAGGCCAGCAAGCGGCGATCGACCGTTCTATGGCCTATGTCGAGGCCGGCGCCGATATGATTTTCACCGAAGCGCTTACCACAATAGAGGAATATCGGGAGTTCACGGAGACCATTAAAGTACCGGTACTCGCGAACCTGACCGAGTTTGGCAAGACACCGTTGTATACCGTGGATGAGCTCAACGAAATCGGTGTTGCGATGGCGTTGTATCCGCTCAGCGCATTCCGCGCCATGTCGGCCGCAGCACTCAGCGTCTACGAAACGAT
Source organism: Woeseiaceae bacterium (assembly GCA_021773095.1). Classification (GTDB taxonomy): domain Bacteria; phylum Pseudomonadota; class Gammaproteobacteria; order Steroidobacterales; family Woeseiaceae; genus UBA1847. Next base: position 61,964 of record JAJFKR010000008.1, read on the forward strand.
AAAAAACGACGGTACGCAGCAGGCGGCCATCGAAGCAATGCAACCACGTATGGAGCTTTACGACGTGCTGGGCTACCAGGCCTACGAAGACAAGCTTGACGCCCTGTTCCGGGAACAGGGCCTGGATACCGGAGATCAATAATGGCAGCTAGCAAAAAGACAGGTGGGCTCGCAGGTGTCACCGCAGGTGATACGCACTTATGCACCGTTGGCAAAGAAGGTGCAGGCCTGACCTACCTTGGTTACGACATTTACGATCTTGCCAACAACGCATGTTTTGAAGAGGTCGCTTATCTGTTGCTGCACGGCAAGCTGCCGACGCAAGCCGAGCTCGAAGCCTACATCGAAAAGATCAAGGCGAACCGTGGATTACCCGACGCACTGAAAGCGGTCCTTGAAATGGTTCCGGCCGACGCGTTTCCAATGGATGTGCTGCGCACGGGCGTGTCCTTCCTCGGCAACGTTGAGCCCGAGGGTGATTTCTCAAATCAACAGGATGTCGCGGATCGATTGCTCGCCTGCCTGCCGTCCATGCTGTTGTACTGGCACCGCTTTCACACCGACGGCGTGCGCATCGACACCGAAACTGACGACGACAGCATTTCGGGGCACTTCCTGCATATGCTGCACGACAAGGCACCCAAAGAGCTGCACAGAAAGAGCCTCGACACGACGCTAATCCTGTACGCCGAACATGAGTTCAATGCATCGACGTTCGCCGGTCGCGTTATTACCGGCACGCTGTCCGACATGCACTCGGCAGTGACAGGTGCGATAGGCGCCTTGCGTGGACCGCTGCACGGTGGAGCCAACGAGGCGGCGATGGGTCTCATCTCGAAATTCGATAGCGCTGAAGAGGCGACGGCCGGTGTGCTCGGCATGCTCGAACGCAAAGACCTGATCATGGGCTTCGGTCATCGCGTTTATACAAGCTCGGACCCACGCAATTCTGTCAACAAGAAAATGTCGAAAGTACTGGCAGACGACGTTGGCAACACGACGCTTTACCCGGTCTCGGCGGCCGTCGAAAAAGTCATGTGGGACGAGAAGAAGCTGTTTGCGAACGCGGATTTCTTCGCCGCCAGCGTGTATCACTTCATGGGCATTCCGACGTACCTGTTTACGCCAATTTTCGTGTGCTCGCGGATCACCGGCTGGGCCGCTCACGTAATGGAACAACGCGCCAACAACAAGCTGATTCGCCCGGCCGCAAATTACATCGGCCCGGACCTGCAGGAGTGGGTAGCGATTGAAGATCGCGCCTGAAAGGGAGACCTGAATGTCTGATGTCATCGTACGCTCGGCCAAACGCGCCGACTGGGATCAAGCGCTGGTCGATATTGCCGACTACATTTGTGACTATAAAGTTGAAAGTGATCTCGCTTTCGAAACCGCGCATTACTGTCTCATGGACACGCTCGCGTGTGGGTTTCAGGCGCTGGACTATCCCGCATGCACGAAACTAATGGGTCCGGTTGTGCCGGGCGCGACCTTGTCGGGCGGCGCGCGCGTTCCCGGAACGTCCTATGAACTCGATCCGGTTCTCGCGGCATTCAATATCGGTGCGATGAATCGGTGGCTCGATTTCAACGACACCTGGCTTGCGGCCGAATGGGGGCACCCGTCAGATAACCTCGGCGGCATACTCGCGGTGGCCGATTACCTGAGTCGCCAGGCACGCGCTGAGGGCAAAAACACGTTAACCATGAAGGATGTTCTGACGGCGGCCATAATGGCGCACGAGATTCAGGGCGTACTGGCGCTGGAAAACAGCTACAACCGCGTCGGCCTCGATCACGTTTTGCTGGTACGTGTAGCAACCACCGCTGTCGTTACCCGCATGTTGGGCGGTGACCGTGACACGGTATTGAATGCAGTCTCCAACGCATGGATCGATGGCTGTTCGCTGCGCAGCTATCGTCACGCGCCAAACACGGGCTCGCGCAAGAGCTGGGCGGCCGGCGATGCGACGAGTCGAGCCGTGCGTCTTGCATTGATCGCAATGACCGGTGAGATGGGTTATCCATCGGCACTCACCGCGCCGACCTGGGGCTACTACGACGTGCTCTTCAAGGGCAACGAATTCAAGTTCCAGCGCCCTTACGGCAGTTACGTCATGGAAAACGTTCTCTTCAAGATTTCTTTTCCGGCGGAATTTCATTCACAAACCGCGGTGGAGGCGGGTATGACCCTGCACGCTGAGGTCAGGGACCGCATCGACGAAATCGAAAAAGTGCTCATAGAAACCCAGGAAGCAGGCGTTCGCATTATCGACAAGACCGGGCCGCTGGATAATCCGGCGGATCGCGATCACTGCATCCAGTACATGGTCGCCGTGCCGCTGATCTTCGGTCGCCTGACCGCGGCGGACTACGAAGACAACGTCGCCAACGATCCGCGTATTGATGAACTGCGCGAGAAGATGCAAGTCAGAGAAAACGAGCAGTACACGAAAGACTACTTTGACCCCGAGCTGCGCTACATTGGCAATTCGGTACAGGTGTTCTTCAAAGACGGCACCAGCACAGACTGCATCGCAGTGGACTTTCCAATCGGGCACCGCGAACGTCGTGAGGACGGTATCCCTGTTCTGAAGCAGAAGTTTGTCGATAGCGTGTCGCCGAAACTTGCCGCGAATCAATGGGAAGAACTCAATGAATTATGTGCAGACCAGAAAAAGCTCGCCGCTACGGCAGTTGATGACTTCATGGCGTTGTTGGTGGTGCCGTCGTAGGAGCGCGCCCACGCGCGCGACTCTGCGGGGGTGGAACGTTTTTGCTGCCTTACGGCCGCCGCTGCGCTTCGCGCGCGTGGGCGCGCTCCTACTTGTGGGGTCGGTTGCGTTTGGTGAGGTCAGCACCCGAACGTTGAACGATGGCAATTTGGTACTCGAGGATATACCTGAGATTCCGCAACAGGTTCTCCTTGACCTGTCTCGCTACCAGAATGTTCGGTCGGCCGCTTTTCGGTCGTGGGCGCCGGACGGTAAGAGTATTTATGTTTCCACCCGGTTCGGTGATGTCAGCTCGATTCATCGCGTTGACATGCCGCTGGGCGCCCGGCGCCAGATCACGTTTTATGAGGAGCCAGTTGGTGGAATCGCAGCGCAGCCGGGTTCCGACAAGCTGATCTTTACACGCGATGCGGGCGGCTCCGAGTTCGCGCAAATTTTCCTGTTGGACCCCGAGACCGGGGAAGCACAGATGCTCAGCGACGGTGAATCTCGTAACGGTGCCGTTGTATGGGATCGGCGTGGTACGCGAATCGCGTTCCAGAGCACGCGCCGAAATGGTGCTTCAAACGATGTCTGGATCATGGACCCGGATGACACCAGCAGCGCAGAGATTGCGCTGCCTTCGCCGGATGGAAGCTGGTGGGGGCCCGCTGAGTTTTCTGCAAGCGGCAGCAAACTTCTGGCTGCCAATTACGTCAGCGTTGCCGATTCGCGAGTGCATCTTGTGGACCTTGATACGGGCACCAACCGAGTGCTCGCCGGTGGCGAGGGCAAGAACAGCGTGAACATTGCGGTCGCCTTTGATGACGCCAACGAAGGCTTCTGGCTAATCACGGACCAGGTCAGTGAGTTCAATCAGCTCGCCTGGCAGGCGATGGAACCGGACTCAACGCCGGAGATCATTACGGCAGACATACCGTGGGACGTCTCTGGCGCGACCATCAGCCATGACCGCGAGCGCATGGTTTTCGTCACCAACGAAGACGGCATGTCGCACGTCTATTTGATGGACGTTGTGAGCCGGGAGTATCGCCGGGTCGACAGCATTCCTACGGGCCTTGCTGGAGGTATGCAGTTCAGCCCGGATGATCGTCGTTTGGCGATGACGCTGAATACGCCGCAGACGCCCAGCGATACTTATGTGCTCGACCTGGGACAAAACGCGCTGGAGTACGGCGACCTCACCCGCTGGACCGATAGCGAGGTTGGCGGACTGGACACCACGACATTCCGCATACCAGAGCTGGTTCATTATCCGACGTTTGACGAAGACGGCGATGCTCAGCGCGAAATACCGGCGTGGGTTTACAAGCCGGCGGGCAAGGGCCCCCATCCTGTCGTGATTTCAATTCATGGCGGACCGGAGGGTCAGGCGCGACCGTCTTTCAGCAGCACCTACCAAATGTGGATCGACAAGCTCGGTGTGGCGGTCATTCAGCCAAATGTTCGCGGCTCGAGAGGTTACGGCAAGACCTACGTCGGGCTCGACAACGGCTTCAGGCGGGAAGACTCGGTGAAAGACATCGGTGCCCTGCTCGACTGGATTGAGACGCAGCCGGATCTCGACCAGGAGCGCGTTGCCGTCTTCGGCGGTAGCTACGGTGGCTACATGGTTTTGGCCAGCGCCGTACATTTCAGTGACAGGCTTACGGCCGCCGTCGATATTGTTGGTATCAGCAACTTCGTGACCTTCCTCGAAAATACACAGGACTATCGCCGTGACCTGCGTCGGGTTGAGTACGGTGACGAGCGCGATCCGGCGATGCGGGCGCATCTGGAGAAGATCAGTCCGCTTAACAATGTTGAGCAGATTAGTGTACCGATGTTCATTGTTCAGGGCGAAAACGACCCGCGCGTGCCCGTCACTGAGGCGGCCCAGGTGGTTGAGGCCCTGCGCGAGCAAGGGCACACCGTGTGGTATATGAATGCCCTCAACGAAGGGCATGGGTATAGAAAGAGAGAGAATCGGGACATTTATCAACAGGCAACGGTTCTGTTTCTCAAACAACACCTGGTTGACGATTGACGGCACAGATTCAAACGGCGATTGACGAGCTCGGCCAGCCCTTTCCGGCGGACACAGCGGAGAAGCTTGGGACCCTTGTCGACGAGCTGGTGCGCTGGAACAAGAACGTCAATCTGACCGCCATTCGAGACAGGGACGAGATCATTACGTCCCATCTGCTTGACAGTCTCGTGGCGGCACCACTCCTTGCGGGTGAGACAGTCCTTGATGTAGGCACTGGCGCAGGCTTTCCAGGACTGCCGCTCGCGATAGTGCAGCCCAATCGTCAATTTACGCTGCTGGACAGCAACAACAAGAAAATCATGTTTGCGCAGCACGCCGCCGGCTTACTCGGTCTCAGCAACGTTTCAACGGTCAAGGCCCGCGGTGAGGACTATGCACCCGGCCACGGCTTTGATACCGTGATTGCCCGGGCGCTGGCAGCACTGCCGCGACTCGTGGAAATTGCCGGTCACCACGTACGAGAGGACGGGGTGTTTGTGGCGCTGAAAGGGCGCTACCCGACAGAAGAGCTAGAACAATTAGAAAAGCCGTGGCGTCACGCAGTAACGGAGCTTAAAGTGCCGGGTCTTGAAAAAGGATCGCGGCACGCTGTGCTGCTCCGACGCCAACCGTAAACAGCAGGGTCCGATGACGCGAATCATAGCCGTAGCAAATCAGAAAGGCGGGGTGGGCAAGACCACCACCTGTGTCAATCTGGCCGCATCGCTTGCGGCGACGCAGCGGCGCGTGTTGCTGGTTGATATGGATCCGCAGGGCAACGCAACCATGGGCTGCGGCATCAACAAGATGGAGATTGAGAATTCGGCTTGTGATGTCTTGTTGGGTGAGGCAACGGCTGCGGACACGATTGTGTCGGCGCCAAAGGGCGATTTCGCCGTGTTGCCGGGAAACGAGGACCTGACGCTTGCCGAGGTAAACTTGCTGCAGGAAATCGGCCGCGAGATGAAGCTCAAAAAGGCACTGGTGCCGGTCGCAGGCCTGTACGATTTCATTTTGATTGACTGTCCGCCTTCAATAAATATGCTGACAGTCAATGCGCTGACGGCGGCGGACGGCGTATTAATACCGATGCAGTGCGAGTACTATGCGCTGGAGGGATTGAGTTCGCTTTTGCGCACGATCGAACAGGTTCGTGACTCGGTGAACCCGGAACTCGAGATGTACGGCATCCTGCGCACGATGTTCGACCCTCGCATCAATCTCTCCAATGAAGTTTCGATGCAGCTAATCGAGCACTTCGACAGAAAAGTATTCCGTACCGTGGTACCCAGAAACGTGCGCCTGGCCGAGGCACCGAGCTTTGGCCTCCCGGTATTGCTACACGACCGATCATCGCGCGGAGCGATAGCCTACCTGGCACTGGCCGGCGAAGTGCTGCGGCGCGAAGATGAACGCATGGCCGAAGCCATATAACCGAGACTGTAGGAGCGCGCCCAGCGCGCGAATCAAAGCGGCGGCCGAAGGCCGCAAAACAACGAAGGACCCAATGTCACCAAAAAAACGACTAGGCCGCGGCCTCGACGCACTCCTAAGCAAACCCATGGTCGCCATCTCGAGACCGGATTCGGAGACGAGCAGTGAAGAGGGCCTGAAAAACCTGCCCGTAGAGCACTTGCAGCGTGGCCAGTATCAGCCGCGAGTGGATATGCGCCAGGACTCGCTCGAAGAGCTGGCGGAATCCATCAAGGCGCAAGGCGTTGTTCAACCCATTGTTGCCCGGCCAATCGGCAAGAAAAAAGGGATCCAGCGCTACGAAATAGTTGCGGGTGAGCGCCGCTGGCGTGCGGCGCAGATGGCGGGGCTCGCCGAAATTCCGGCAGTGGTGCGCAACGTACCGGATGAGTCGGCCATCGCAATGGCGCTTATTGAGAATATTCAACGTGAGAACCTGAATCCGCTGGAAGAGGCTCGTGCGCTGGATCGCCTGATCCGTGAGTTTGACCTCACTCATGCCGAGGCGGCGAAGGCGGTTGGTCGCTCCCGCGCGTCGGTCAGCAACTTGCTGCGATTGCAGGAACTGTCCGATAAAGTAAAGCCTTTGCTCGAGGACCGGCAGTTGGAGATGGGCCACGCTCGAGCCTTGTTGGCCATCTCAAATGCGACGCAGCAACACAACGCGGCACAGCAGGTCGTGAAAAAGGGGCTGTCCGTTCGGGAAACGGAGAAACTGATCCGGCGCTTGCTGGATGATGGAAGATCAAAGCCCGCGAGAAAGACACCGGCACAGAACGCAGACATTCGTCGCCTGGAAATCGAAGTTTCTGAAAAGCTGGGGGCGAAAGTGCGCGTTGATCACACTGCGAAAGGTGCTGGCCAGGTCATCATCCGGTACAACAGCCTCGATGAGCTCGACGGAATTTTGAAACACATCCAGTAGGAGCGCGCCTTGCGCGCGACCGACTTTTGGTTGGTGTCACGGATGGGCTCTTTTTGCGGCCTATCGGCCGCCGCTTCGCTTCGCGCGCGGGGCGCGCTCCTACGCGACTTCGTCGGTTGCCGAGTAGACGCGGCGGATGATAGACGGTATCACGGCTTCGGAAATCAAGAAGCCCTGCATTTTGTCGCACTCGATTGTCTTTAGAAACTCGAACGTTTGCTGATCTTCGACACCTTCGGCACAAACCGACACACCGAGATTGTGAGCCAGGCCGGTCACGGCTGCGAGCACCGTTAATGACACGCGATCCTTTTGCGCTCGCCGCAGAACGGATGCGTGAATCTTGATCTCGTCGAACGGCATTTTCTCGAAGGTGCTGAGTGATGACGAGGCAACCCGGAAATCGTCCAGACAAATGCGAAAACCCTTATCGCGTAGCGATTTGAGCATTTGCACGTGCGGTGCATCGGGGTCGGCAAGGTCCTGTTCAATCACTTCAAACGTAAACTGGGCACACTCGAGGCCGGATTCGCGGACGATCTCGGCGTAACGATCTGCCAGCACCGGGTCAGCCAGTTGGCTCGAGGCGAGATTGATGCACGAATTCAGGTTGATACCACGGTCACACCAGGCAACCAGCTGCCGGGATGCCTCGCGAAGTACATAGTCGCTCAGCTCTCCCATAAACCCGAAAGCCTCGGTCTCGGGCAGAAACTCCAGCGGACCCATCAGACCGTGCTCCGGATGATGCCAGCGCACCAGCGCCTCCGCTTCGCGGGTCAGCCACTCGGCGCCCGAGTTTCGCTCGACCTTGGGCTGGTAACGAAGCACGAACTCCCGATTCTCGAGAGCATTTGCCACTTCCTGGCGTGATACGCGCAGCATGCGACGACGACACCGGCGCGCCGAGGCGCTCAGTCGGTCAAAGTCAAAATCGGTTCCCACCCATTCGATGTTGTCGAAGCTCGCGAGCTCATCAACCAGCCCGGCCTGCCGGCTGCTGCGTAACGAGGCCCGGTTTGCAGCGACGATAATGGCAAACGAAAACTGATCATTGGCGGATTTGAGCGCGCGGATGATTTCGCCGGTGACATCGGACTCGGTTAACACAACGATACGTCGTGAGTGGCCCGTCATGAGCTCGGCAAAGGTCGAAGCTTTTGCAAAAAAGCTCAATGTAAAGCTCATTTCTCGCACCACGTTATTCAGGGACGGGTTGGCGCGAATAGCTTCACTGGCAATTAATAACATAATGGCGGCAAAAGTCGGGTGAATACTCGCCCACTTATACGCACTTGGACGCGCCTCAAATGTGTTCCGCGTCGCATTGAGAGGAATTTGCCGAAAACCCTTAAAATCTCGACGAAAAATGGCCGGAACAGGCCGCCAAAAAGGCCGATTTCGTGTTGCCATGCATAGGGCCTGCCACTATAATGCGCACGCTATTCGCAGGCCCGCCTGGAAACAGTCACAACATGCGCCACCCGCCGCCGGTTAGCCCGACGGACGTGGCGTTTTTAGTGCCGGAGACATAGAGAAGTGGACCTCACTATTTCCCGTGTGCTGATGTGGCAATTTCTGGCTGGAGTGGTCCTCGCCGCAGTTCTCTGGGGTGTTTTTGGAAAGGTCGTTGGTTACTCGGCAGTCTTGGGGAGCCTGATTTGTGTCGTTCCAAACGCTTTTTTGGCATTACGGCTGGTGGTACCGCGCAGGGACAAGGGGGCTCAGGCCCTGATCAATGCGGCCTGGATTGGCGAAATAGGAAAGCTGGCGCTCACTGTACTGTTCTTCAGTCTTGTGTTCACGCTGGTCAGGCCGCTCTCGGCAGCGGCGCTTTTTGCAGGATTTATATTGTCGCAGCTGGTGACCTTTTCAGGGCTGCTGATGCGACACGAACAGGATACGGAAAACAGCAATGGCAGCTGAAGGCGGACACGGCGCACAAACGTCGGGCGAATATATCCAGCATCACTTGACGAATTTGCAGGTCTGCAAGATTGAGAGTGGCGAATGGGTGTGGAACCACTGCGCCGGTAATTTCTGGACCATTAATGTCGACACGATGGGCTGGTCAATATTTCTTGGCCTGATTTTCGTCTGGCTGTTTGGTCGTGCCGCGAAAAAGAGCTCGTCCGGCAAGCCGACGAAGTTTCAGGCGCTGGTTGAAATCGTCGTCGAGTTTGTTGATGGTAGCGTGAAAGATACCTTTCACGGCAAAAGCAGGGTGATCGCACCATTGGGCCTGACGATTTTTGTCTGGGTCTTTTTGATGAACTTCATGGACCTGATTCCCGTCGACTGGATTCCATTGCTGGCCGGCAAGGTCGGGATACCCTACATGAAGGTGGTTCCATCAACAGATGTGAACATCACGTTCGGCATGTCGATCGCTGTGTTTTTCCTGATCATCTTCTACACGATCAAAAACAAGGGCGTGAAGGGATTCATCGGTGAGCTGACGCTACACCCGATCGCGCCGCCGACCAGGGGCGCGGGCCTGATTGCGGCGCCGCTTATCATCGCGTTCAATTTCCTGCTTGAAAGCGTTGCGTTGCTGGCCAAGCCGATTTCGCTGTCACTACGACTCTTCGGCAACATGTTCGCCGGCGAACTAATTTTTATCCTGATTGCGTTACTGGGTGTCTATCAGCTGCCGCTGCACTTTGGCTGGGCCCTGTTCCACCTGCTTATCGTGACGCTGCAGGCCTTTATTTTCATGATGTTGACCATAGTTTATTTGAGCCTGGCATCGGAATCACACTAACTTGTATTTAATTTTTCCCTGGAGAAACTGATGGAAACTGTTATTGGCTTTACGGCGATCGCCGTCGCACTTTTGATTGGCCTCGGCGCACTCGGCGTAGGCATTGGCATGGGCCTTTTGGGCGGCCGCTTCCTTGAGGGCGCTGCACGTCAGCCGGAGCTTGCTCCGATGCTGCAGACGAAGATGTTCATCGTCGTAGCACTGCTCGATGCTGTTGCCATGATCGGTGTTGGTATTGCGCTGTTCTTCGCGTTTGCAAACCCGTTCATCGATCAACTCGCTAACGCACCTGTAGTCGGCGGCTAAAACGCTGTAGGAGCGCGCCTCGCGCGCGACAATCGGTCGGCCGCAAGGCGGCCTCCTACGGTAAGGAGTATCTAGTGGATATCAATTTAACCCTCATCGGCCAGTCGTTTGCGATGCTCGTGTTCGTCGCGTTCTGCATGTGGAAGATATGGCCACCGCTGCTGGCAGCACTTGAAGACCGTCAGAAACAGATCGAAGACGGACTTGCTGCTGCGGACAAGGGCAAGGAATCGCTGGTCAAAGCGGCCGCTGAAGCTGACGAGATAGTCGGCGAGGCCCGCAAGCAAGCGACCGGCATACTCGATCAGGCGCATGCTCGTGCGAATGAGATTGTTGCCGACGGCAAGTCCGATGGCGTTAAAGAACGAGATCGACAACTGAGTGCCGCCAAAGCGGAGATCGAGCAAGAGGCGAATCGCGCACGCGAAGAGCTTCGCGGTCAGGTCTCGGCTATCGCTATCGCGAGTGCAGAAAAGATTCTGAATCGCGAAATAGACGGCAAGGCGCACGACGACATTCTGGGCAAGCTGGCTCAGGAACTGTAATTCGCCATGGCTGATAACAACACAGTAGCGCGACCGTACGCACAGGCAGTTTTCGAGCTGGCGAACGATGGTGGTGATCTTGGGCCCTGGTCCGAGTCACTGGCTATCGCAGGCCAATTGCTCGCGGACCGGCCACTCGTTGAGTATCTCGGTAATCCGGAATTCAACGATGAGCAGCGACTCGAGTTTCTGACCGGGCTATTTAAGAAAGCGGGCGCCGGATTACTCGCCGGTGGTAGCGACAAGGGCACCAACTTTGTGAAGTTGTTGCTCGAAAACCGTCGAGTGGCGGTGCTGCCGGAAATCTCAGAGCACTTCGAAGCGCTAAAGGCGAAGGTCGAGAACAGCGTGGATGCGGTTGTCACATCAGCGACGGAGCTTAGCAAGGGTCAGGTTGGAGACATTGCTGCAGCGCTTAAGGAACGGCTCGGCTGTGACGTCAAAGTAGCAACAGAAACAGATGAAAATCTTATCGGCGGTGCAGTTATTCGTGCCGGCGATGTAGTTATTGATGGATCTTTGCGCGCCCGGCTCGAAGGCCTGGCGACTAGTCTGATCAAGTAAGCATTGATCACATAAAGAGGAAAAGAAAATGGCACTCAAAGCTTCTGAAATCAGTCAACTGATTAAAGAGCGCATCGAGAACTTCGAGGCTTCCGCGGAAGCGCGTGATGTCGGTACGGTAATTGCTGTAACCGACGGCATCGTTCGCATCCACGGCCTCGCCGACGCACGCTACGGCGAAATGCTCGAGTTCCCGCAGAACACTTTCGGCATGGCACTCAACCTTGAGCAGGATTCGGTGGGTGCGGTTGTCCTCGGTGACTACAAACACATTTCGGAAGGCGACACGGTAAAGACCACAGGTCGCATTCTTGAAGTGCCTATCGGCGAGGCCATGCTGGGTCGCGTTGTTGACGCACTCGGCAAACCGATCGACGGCAAAGGTCCTATCGATGCGGAAGACACCGCGCCGATCGAAAAAGTCGCGCCGGGCGTAATTGAGCGCCAGTCCGTTGACCAACCGGTTCAGACCGGTCTGAAGTCAATCGACTCGATGGTTCCAATTGGTCGTGGCCAGCGCGAGCTGATCATTGGCGATCGCCAGACCGGAAAAACCGCTGTCGCTGTCGATACCATCATCAACCAGCGTGGTACGGGCGTTAAATGCATCTACGTTGCCATCGGTCAGAAAGCCTCTTCTATCGCGGGCGTCGTAAGAAAGCTCGAAGAAGAAGGGGCGCTTGCCCACACCATCATTGTGGCGGCTGCTGCCGCCGAAAGTCCGGCGATGCAGTACATCGCACCGTACGCCGGCACATCGATGGGCGAATACTTCCTCGACAAGGGCGAAGACGCACTGATCGTGTTTGATGATTTGACGAAGCAGGCCTGGGCTTATCGCCAGGTGTCATTGTTGCTACGTCGTCCGCCAGGCCGTGAAGCCTACCCGGGTGACGTTTTCTACCTGCACTCCCGTTTGCTCGAGCGCGCATCACGCGTCAACGAAGCGCACATCGAAAGCATCACTAACGGCAAGATAAAAGGCAAGACCGGCTCACTCACAGCACTGCCGATCATTGAGACGCAGGGTGGTGACGTATCCGCTTTCGTACCGACCAATGTAATTTCGATTACCGACGGGCAGATCTTTCTTGAGTCCGACCTCTTCAACGCAGGTATCCGACCGGCGATTAACGCTGGCCTCTCGGTATCTCGTGTAGGTGGTGCGGCGCAGACGAAAATTATTAAGAAGCTCGGTGGCGGTATTCGGCTTGCGCTGGCTCAGTATCGTGAGCTTGCGGCGTTTGCACAGTTTGCATCCGACCTCGATGCTGCAACGCGCGCGCAGCTGGAACGCGGTGAGCGTGCCACCGAACTCATGAAGCAGAAGCAGTACTCGCCGTTGTCCGTGGCCGAGATGGGATTGTCTCTGTTCGCGGTAAACGAAGGCTTTATCGATCCTGTGCCGGTGAACAAGGTTGTTGATTACGAAGAGGCGCTGCATGATTTTGCTCGTGCGAATAATCAGTCTGATCTGGATGCGATTAATGCGTCTGGTGATTACAACGATGACGTTGCGGCAACGTTGACGGGTATTTGTGAGGCGTTTGCTGAGAAAGGCGCTTATTAAAGAATCGCGCGCAGGGCGCGCTCCTACGGGGCGTCCTTGTAGGAGCCCGCCATGCGGGCGACAACGGAGATAAGAAAACGTGGCAGGCGAAAAAGAAATACGCTCGAAGATCGCTTCTGTAAAGAACATGCAGAAGATCACGAGTGCGATGGAAAAAGTCGCAGCGAGCAAGATCCGCAAAGCGCAAAAGCAGATGGAGGCGTCGCGCCCCTATGCAGAGCGCATTCGACGCGTGGTTGGGCACCTGGCGCATGCCAATCCGGACTACAAGCATCCGTATTTGACGGAGCGCGAAGTCAAGCGGGTTGGCTACATCGTGATTTCAACCGACCGTGGTCTTTGCGGTGGACTCAACGCCAACCTGTTCAAGAGCATGATCGGTGAGATCGCGAAACATCAGGACGATAATGTTGAGGTTGATCTGACACTGATTGGCGCGAAGGCTGTTGCCTTCTTCCGTCGCATGGGCGGCAGCGTAGTGGGTACAGCCACACATCTGGGTGACAAGCCGAGCGTTAATGAGCTGATCGGTTCGATCAAAATCATGCTCGACTCCTACAGCGAAGGAAACATAGATCGTCTCTACTTGGTGCATAACGAATTCGTTAACTCGATGACGCAGTCGCCGGAAGTGACGCAGTTGTTGCCCGCCAGCGGCGTCGGCAAAGATGACCAGGATCTGCAGGACCACTGGGACTACATTTACGAGCCCGATGCCGGCGAGTTACTTGATGACGTATTGATGCGTTACATCGAGTCGCAGGTTTATCGTGGCGCAGTTGAAAACTTTGCCTGCGAAATGGCAGCGAAGATGATGGCGATGAAGTCGGCAACCGATAACGCCGGCGACATCATTGATGGATTGCAGCTGCAGTACAACAAGGCTCGACAGGCCGCGATCACACAAGAAATTTCAGAAATTGTCGGTGGCGCAGCCGCCGTATCATGATAGGAACTATAGTATGAGCACTGGAACTACTGTGCAGGTGATTGGCGCTGTTGTGGACGTTGAGTTCCCGGCGGGCCAGATCCCTAACATTTACGACGCATTGGTAATCGACGATGCGGCCATCACGCTCGAAGTTCAGCAGCAGCTGGGCGACGGCATCGTTCGTACGATTGCAATGGGTTCATCGGAAGGCCTGAAGCGCGGCATGTCTGTCACCGATACCGGCAGTCCGATTACGGTTCCGGTTGGCGAGAAAACGCTCGGCCGTATCATGGACGTACTGGGTACGCCGATAGATAATGCCGGCGAAATCGGCGAAGAAATTCGCATGCCGATTCACCGTCCACCACCCTCGTATGAAGAGCAGGCAGCAACGACCGAGCTCCTGGAAACGGGCATCAAGGTTGTCGACCTGATCATGCCGATTTCAAAAGGCGGTAAGGTCGGACTGTTCGGTGGTGCGGGTGTGGGCAAGACCGTTACACTGATGGAGCTCATCAATAACATAGCCAAAGAGCACGGCGGCTACTCGGTTTTTGCCGGCGTAGGCGAGCGTACTCGTGAAGGTAATGACTTCTACCACGAGATGACTGACTCAGGCGTTATCGACAAGGTATCGCTGGTTTACGGACAAATGAATGAGCCTCCAGGCAACCGTCTTCGCGTAGCGCTGACTGGTTTGACGATGGCCGAAGCGTTCCGTGACGAAGGTCGTGACGTACTGATGTTCATCGATAATATTTATCGTTACACACTCGCCGGAACTGAAGTTTCAGCACTGCTCGGACGTATGCCGTCGGCAGTGGGCTACCAACCAACCCTGGCTGAGGAAATGGGTATTTTGCAAGAGCGTATCGCTTCAACAAAGACCGGTTCGATCACATCATTCCAGGCCGTTTACGTACCTGCGGATGACTTGACCGATCCGTCGCCGGCCACAACCTTTGCTCACCTCGACGCAACACTCGTTCTCTCTCGTAATATTGCAGAGCTTGGTATTTACCCGGCGGTCGACCCGCTTGATTCAAGCTCACGAATTCTTGATCCGCTCGTGATTGGGCAGGAACATTACGATTGCGCGCGTGGCGTACAGGCCGTATTGCAGCGCTACAAGGAACTGCAGGACATCATCGCGATTCTCGGGATGGATGAGCTCTCCGAAGAAGACAAACTCATCGTTAACCGTGCGCGTAAGATTCAGAAATTCCTGTCACAACCGTTCTTCGTGGCGGAGGTCTTCACGAACTCACCCGGAAAATACGTAACGTTGGCCGAGACGATTCGTGGCTTTAACGGTATCGTTAATGGTGACTACGATCACATTCCCGAGCAGGCCTTTTACATGGTAGGCACGATCGAAGAAGCCGTCGAGAACGCGAAGAACTTCACGTAGGAGCGCGCCCTGCGCGCGAACATGAAATGGCAACAATACAAGTCGACATAGTATCCGCAGAAGGCGAAATCCATTCAGGCACCGCCGCAATGGTGTTCGCACCGGCGAAGATGGGTGAAGTGGGAATCGCGCCGCGTCACGCGCCGATGCTGACCCCACTGTCTCCTGGCGAGGTTCGAGTGCAGGATGAAGACGGCAAAGAAGAGAGCTTCTACATCACGGGTGGTTTGCTGGAAGTGCAGCCACACCTTGTGACGGTTCTCGCTGATACTGCCCTGCGTGGTGATCAGCTTGATGAGGCCGCAGCCCTTGCCTCACAACAAGAAGCCGAGGAAGCACTCAAAGGCGCATCGGAAGAAACCGATATTGCTCGCGCCCAGGCAGAGCTTGCGGAAGCGCGCGCCCGTTATCGCGCCGCGCAAAAGCTGAAAGGCAGACGTTAATCCCCGATCAGAGGGCTCAAAGGGTATAGGGCCATTCCTACAGCGGTAGCGTTCCCAGGCGATTCGTCAACTCAACGGGATTGCCATCGATGTCTACGACTTGCCGCGGCGGGTCGAACTTCTGCGTGAGGCTCGAGACGATAAGTATTGTAATCAGGCTCATGCCAAGACCGATCAGGTCACCGGGGAGCTCCGGCGCAATGGTGCGTGTGGTCAGCCACACAGAAAAGCCAACAAACATTGCGGCAAGCGCGCCGGTACGATTCGCTTTCTTCCACCATACTGCCAAATAAAATGGCACAACGATGGTGCACAAACTCACAATGTTCGCATCGATCATGACGTCGAAAACGACCTGAGCCTTGAGCGCGACCAGAACTGCTGTGATACCGCACACAGGAATCGCGGTACGTGCAACGAGCAATATTTTTCGATCCGAGGAATGGGGTGCGAATAGCGGAAAAAGATTCCTGCTTATCAAGCTAGCACAAGAGAGCAAAGCGCTGTCACAGGAACTCATGATCGCGGCGAGGATGGCGCCGACGAAAATGGCGACGGCGACAGGGTGCAGGTGTTCAACGGCCAAAGCCGGAACAACGGACTCTGAATCTGACAATCCCGGCATTGTGACGCTGGCAATGATGCCCAGTAGCACGGGAATCATGCCAAACATCAAATAGCCGAAACCGCCATAGTAAAACGAATTCTGAGCAACGCGCTCGGACTTGGCGGCCATCGCCCGACCCATAAGACTTTGACCGGCGACGTCAGCAAGACCAAAAATAAACCACAAGCGAAGATAGTTTAGCCAATGCTCCCAATCGTGCTGTATCGGCATCAGGCGAAAGGTATTCTCCGGCAGTTGCGGCGAAATTGCCGACCAGCCACCGACATCGATCAGCACGACCACCAGTAATATCACCAGCCCAACCATGATGATGGTCATCTGATAGGCGTCGGTAAGCGCAACAGCCCACATTCCACCGACCATCGTATAAATAAAAACGACAACCGCACCGCCGACAATGCCAATTTCCAGAGGCGTGCCAGTCAGCGACGTGAGGACAAGACCGAAGGCAACCAGCATCGCGCCCACCCAGCCAATATTTGAGATCAACGATGTTAAGGTCGTTATTGTTGCCGCAGTTTTGCCGTAGCGTTGTTCGACAAGGTCGACAAACGTGAGAAGTTTAAGCCGACGAAACAGCCGTGCGAAAAACAGGCCAGTGATAAACAGTGCGAGCGCCGCACCGAATGGGTCCGCGATAACGCCGAGCAGCCCATCGTCGTAAGCAGCACCGGAAGCCCCCATCATCGTGCCACCACCAAACCACGTGGCAATAATGGTCGCGGTGCAGAGAAACATCGGCAGCCTGCGTCCTGCGACGATAAATTCTGCCGCCGTGTGCGTCTTCCTCGACGCATACACGCCGACGCCAAGCATCAAGGCGATATAGGTTCCGACACCTATGAAAACGACCGTTTCGGTTGCCACCTGCTGCTTACGGCCTGAACATCTGAGGTTCCACGGTTATTTTTCTTTTCAGCGTACGGTCCCGCCGATACTAGCACCAAAATTCCAGGACCCGGTGATTCGTGTCTCGGGGCGATGTTTACTCAGGTGTTGCTGTTGCCAGCGAAGAAACGCCTCAACGCGCAGCCCTTCCGGGTACCGCCAGTCCCGCCGCCCGAAGTAATGAGCGGTGTACTCAGCCAGGAACCCCGCACCGTGTACATCACCCAGGGTGTCAAGATACTCATCCGTGGTTTCCTGATGACCAGAGGCCTGCTCTTCCCAGGCGTTCACAAGGTTTTGCCTGGCTGTGAACTCGCAATCAAAACTGTTTGCTCGGGCCGGATTTTCACCGCCGAGCTTTAGCTGGCAAGTACTTTTCATGAGGCTATAGGCGACCCAGCTCTGGAACGCCGGGTCGTTATTGCCAAAAGCACTCGGGGCCAGGTAGAAAGTATCACCATCCGTAACACCGTCACGGGTGTAGATTCCGTGGTTACAGGCCGTCAGCAAGAGGTATGAAAAAAGGACAGGAAACCGCATGTTTGCAGCATACGTCACTATCATTAACGAGACCTGAAGCGAGTATGCAATATCGAACATCCTGTATGATTCGCAGCCTACGACACATGGAGTGGTTTACTTGGGCCTGAGCATCATAATCCTGGCGGCGGGACAGGGAACGCGTATGCGCTCGGATCTGCCCAAAGTCTTACAGCTGCTTGCAGGAAAGCCCTTGTTGGCACATGTTCTGGCGTGTTCAACAGCACTGGCGGCAGATGACGTATGCGTGGTTTATGGTCATGGTGGCGAGGCGGTGCAGGCGGCGCTTCCCGATCCGGCTATCCGCTGGGCACTGCAAGCCGAGCAATCAGGCACTGGACACGCCGTGCAACAGGCGATGCCTGGGACCCCGGATGGGAACAGGGTGTTGATTCTGGCGGGTGATGTGCCGTTACTTAGACCAGCGACGCTGGAGAGATTGCTGGCAGACACGCCGAAAGATGAGATGGCGGTACTCACCGTCGATATGGAAGATCCGACAGGCTATGGCCGCATCGTTCGTGCGAAAGATGGCGTGCAATGTATTGTTGAGCAGAACGATGCGAGTGATGAGCAATGCGGCATTCGTGAGATCAATACCGGTGTTATTTTGTGCCCGGCCGATAAGCTCAGGAACTGGCTGGCAGGCCTTGGCAACGAAAACTCACAAGGCGAGTATTATCTGACCGACGTAATTGCTCTGGCGGTTGCTGACAACGTCAAAGTACACGGCATCAAGGCGGACAGCAGCGTGGAGGTAATGGGTATCAACGACAAGAAACAACTGGCTGAAGCGGAGCGGGCTTTGCAGCAGCGACTGGTGGACGAGCTGATGCGACAGGGTGTTGGGTTTGCCGATCCGGCACGCGTCGATATTCGCGGCACCTTGAAATGTGGCAAAGATGTTTTCATCGACATCAATGCCGTGTTTGAGGGCGACGTTGAGTTGGGCGATGGCACGAAGATCGAATCCAACAACCTGATTCGCGACAGCAAGCTGGGTGCGAACACATTGATTCACCCCAACAACCATATAGAAGGCGCTACGATGGGAACAGACTGCGAGATCGGTCCGTTCGCGAGACTGCGCCCTGGTGCGGTGCTGGCGAACAACGTGAAAGTGGGTAACTTTGTCGAGATCAAGAACAGCAACGTGGCCGACGGCAGCAAGGTTAATCACCTGACATACATTGGTGATACGGAGATTGGCAGCGGCGTAAACGTTGGCGCAGGAACGATTACGTGCAACTACGATGGCGCGTACAAACACAAGACAAAAATTGGTGACGGTGCGTTTATCGGTTCCGGCGTGGAGCTGGTAGCACCGGTCGAGATCGGAGCCGGGGCGACGATTGGGGCGGGTTCGACGATCACCAGAAACGCTCCTGACGAAAGCCTGACGCTGGAGCGCGGCAAACAAAAGAGTATTCAAGGCTGGGTGAAGCCCGTTAAGAAGGATACAAAGTAAATGTGCGGAATTGTCGGTGCGGTTGCCGAAAGAAATGTAGTGCCCATACTCATGGAAGGACTCCGGAGGTTGGAATATCGCGGCTATGATTCTGCGGGTGTTGCCGTGCAGAGTGACAAGGACATCGTTCGACTGCGCCGGCTTGGAAAGGTGCAGGAGCTTCAGGATGCGCTGGATGCGAATCCGACAAAGGGTGTTACCGGAATATCACACACACGCTGGGCGACGCACGGAGTTCCGAACGAAGCGAACGCACACCCGCACACGTCGGGCGGGGACATTGCGATTGTCCACAACGGAATTATCGAAAACTACGAAGAGCTGCGTGATGACCTAAAGAGTAAGGGCTACGAGTTCACATCAGATACCGACACAGAAATAGTCGCACACCGAATTCATCATCACCGCAAGAGCGCGACGGACCTTGTGGCCGCAGTAACCGCCACCGTTGCGGAGCTTGAGGGTGCGTATGCGCTGGTTGTGATGAGCGCCGATGATCCGGGCACACTGGTGCTGGCACGGCAGGGTTGTCCGGTCGTAATTGGCCTCGGCATTGATGAAAATTTTGTGGCCTCAGATGTTGCTGCGCTGCTGCCGGTGACGCGAAACTTCATGTTTCTTAATGAGGGTGATGTCGCGAAGGTCGAGCGCACCAAGGTTACGATTTGGGACGACAGCGGCGCAGTTGTTGAGCGCCCTATGAAGGAAAGCGAGCTTACCGCCGATGCAGCAGAGCGCGGCAGCTTTCGCCATTTCATGCAAAAAGAGATTCACGAACAGGCGCAAGCCGTTGCACGAACGCTCAATGAGCGCATTGCAAACGGCAAGGTTCTGGATGCGGCGTTTGGGCCAAAAGCTAATGACGTACTGGATGCGACGAAAGGCGTTCATATAGTTGCCTGCGGTACGAGTTACCACGCCGGTCTGGTTGCGAGATACTGGATTGAGCAACTTTGCCGTCTCCCGTGCACAGTAGAAATCGCGAGCGAATACCGCTATCGATCACCCGTTGTTCCAGAGGGCACACTGTTTATCACCATTAGTCAGTCGGGTGAGACGGCCGATACGCTCGCCGCGCTACGCGCCGCGAAAGAGATGGACTACGTGTCGACGCTGACGATTTGCAATGCACCCGAGAGTTCGATGGTGCGTGAGTCGGACCTGACTATGATGACCAACGCAGGGCCGGAGATTGGCGTTGCTTCTACCAAGGCGTTCACCACGCAGCTTGCAGCGCTGGCGTTACTAACCATAGCGTTAGCCCGTCGCTCCGGTTTGGAGGAAAAACAGGAGCGCTCGCTCGTTGCACAGCTGGCAGAGTTGCCAGGGCTGATCGAACAGGCGTTGGCGATGGACGCGTCTATCGAAGCGTTGGCGGTACATTTTGCCGATAAGCATCACGCGCTGTTCCTGGGGCGCGGCGTACAAAATCCGGTCGCCATGGAGGGTGCTTTGAAGTTAAAAGAGATCTCCTACATTCATGCCGAAGCGTATGCGGCCGGTGAACTAAAACACGGACCGCTGGCGCTTGTTGACGAGGACATGCCAGTAATCGCTGTTGCACCGGATGATGAGTTGCTCGAAAAACTAAAAAGCAATCTACAGGAAGTTCGTGCACGCGGTGGTGAGCTGTATGTGTTCGCGGATCCACGTGTTCAGTTCGGTGATCGTCAGGGTATTCATACGATGCGAATGCCGGCGTTAATTCAGGACTTTCAGGCGCCGATTCTTTACACGATTCCTTTGCAGCTACTGGCCTATCACGTGGCCGTACTGAAAGGCACGGATGTGGATCAACCGAGGAACCTGGCGAAAAGCGTGACGGTGGAGTAACGTGATATCGACGGAGTCAGATATCTAATGGGCTCCTTACCGCATTTCCGCCCCGCTTAAGCACATGCGTGTAGATTTGCGTGGTCTTGACGTCCGCGTGGCCAAGCAGCTCCTGAACGGTACGAATATCGCAACCTCTTTCCAACAGGTGCGTCGCGAACGAGTGTCGAAACGTGTGAGTTGTCGCGCGCGACAAACCCGATGTATGAGAATGATGACGTCGCCGGCTATCGTTATGTCTTATGAACGCATATCTGCCAGACGGAAACAGGTATTGCCACTTCCAGGATAAAGAGGCCGTTCTATACTTCCGATCGATCGCATGGGGGAGCGATACTCCATTTTTGCCCAGCTTCTTGTCTCGCTCCATTATTCGCTGTACGCGCTCCATTTGATGCTGCACATCCGGGATAAGCTTTTCCGGGAGTACGGTATGCCTGTCCTTCCCGCCCTTACCACCACGTATGGCCAGCTGCAGGTACTCGAAATCAACGTCCTGAACCCGCAGCCTCAAACACTCGATCATGCGCAGCCCACTGCCGTATAGCAGACTGGCCATTAACCAGTAGCGACCATCCATACAGGCCAGAACTCGCGACACCTCCGTTCGAGTCAGAACGATAGGGACACGTTTTGGCCGACGAGCACGGACTATATCGTCCATCCAGGACAACTCTATGCCCAGGACCTTCTTGTAAAGAAAAAGAATCGCGCTAAGCGCCTGATTCTGAGTCGATGCAGAAACGCGGAACTCAATGGCGAGATTTGAGAGAAATTGCTGGATTTCCACCGCCCCCAACTCTCGGGGATGTCTGTTACCATTAAAGCTAACAAATCGTTTGATCCAGTACAGATAAGTCTCTTCGGTTCTGTACGCATAATGCTCCGTACGACAAACTTCATTGATGACATCGACAAGCTTTTGGACCATGACAAAAAACACCCTATTCTTCGTGCAATATATCGCCCCAAGAAATGAGGTTATCAAAGGGCTACAGCGACCCCACAACCTTCTTATTTGCCCAATCGCAGAAGTTTCTCTTGCGCTTCAGGCAACGAATTAACGTTAGGCAGCAGCAGAACCATCGTCGATTTTCATTGCTCGTTGTACAGTCGATAGTGGTGGTTCGCCTGATATAATGGAAGTCGGCTGCTTAGTGGCAGTAATTCAATGTTGGGCCCAGTCTGGAGTGATTTTCCGGACTTTGGCACATCAATTATGGTGAGCGGCAGTGGCCAAGTTCGCGCTTCTTTTTCTGATTCTGGTGAGCCCTTTTTTGTCGCTCTGGGCACCCTTTGATTGGGCTCAGGAATTTTGGCTGGTCATGTACGCGCCATATGCGCTGGCAATGTTCGGAGTGCTATACAAGCGACCGATTCGCGAGCTGAAAGTCTGGATATTCTTAATCCCGCTCATCTTTATTGCGCTAATGATGATCTTGGTTCCACTTTGGTTACTTGTTGTCGATGGTTACGATGCAGCGTCACAAGCCTTCTTACTGAGTTTGGTTTGGGTTCTCACTGTTGCACCATTTGTTGCCGGCTTTTCTATTCTCTGCGCTTTGCTTTTCATTTTTCTGTTCAAGCGATTTGGTTTGGTGAATGCGGCCCCATAACGAACCAATGACACTGAGGTGCGGTGCGGCCTAACAATGCGTCTATGGACTCCTCCGTCAAATCATAATTTTCTCCGTTTGTAATTCAGCGACCAGAAGAACGGTTGCAATCGTCTATTCGGCCTTTGTTTGTGGTGGTCATGCCACCGGGCCATCATGAAAAACGCACCG
>JAJFKR010000009.1 GCA_021773095.1 Woeseiaceae bacterium
CCATCACCACGGATCGCTGAAAGCGCGACTTTGGCTTTGAAATCGGCTGAAAAATTACGTCGTTTGGCCATCTTCTGAAATCCTCTTTATCCGGCCGGATTCCACCTTATAGCACTGTCCGATTTTGGGGGTCCACTTCTAATCGCAACCTACGGATTTGGTTTAATAGCGACATCGCCGTTGTCTCCTCTTCCAGATATCACGGAAATCATGCGACGTCGTGTCGATGATTGCGGGCATGCAAATATCATCGCAGCTTGCCTCGGTGTCCAATATACTCGACCGTGTCTGCCGCCATTGATACGACGTCAACCGCGCTTTCTGTGCACCGTACTAGACGACTCATATTGAAAGGACGATTAACGTCTGCGATATTGGGAAGCTTTTTCCTCTACCCTGTTCAATCGGAGGTCTTTTCGGCAATAAAATCAAAAGCGCGAAATATGTTTTCAAGCGTGCAGGTATAATGCGACTATGAGCACGTTGGACCAAGCGACTTCATGCGCCGTAAGCGATGAAAACGCCAAGATGGAGGAGAAGGGAACTGTCGGTACAGTTCATTTTCGTTCGCAATTTTGGCTCTGAACATTGGTCGGCCGCGCAATGTTACTGTTTAGTTTGCGCCATATATGTGAATTCTGCCTCAGTATTTGTACGAAAAGTATGTATTTTAGAACATTTGGTCATAATGAAGTAGTAGCCTGAAACGAAAATGCCAACAGGCCAGCATACATATACCTAGTTTCGCTCGCAATTGTTGTCCAGCCGATTCATTATTCCGCTCCAATAAACCAAAGAGTTGCCCGACAGTCCCGAATGAAGTCGCGCATTCGTGTGTGAGTTCATGCGCAGTTGTCGACATGGACTCTTGGTTCTCTTGAACTCATTCCGTATCTGTAGACACTTGACCTAACGTGACCATAGCCTAGGATCTACTCATCACATGCAATTACGGCTGGGACATTCATGATGCACTCCACACGGAATCAAGCTAATTGCGGCACTGCAGCGGATCACATTTACCGGGCAGTTTTTCTTGGCGTCGCCTTACTATTCTTGAGCGCCTCACCCCGGGCGCTCACACAACAACTAGGGCCTACGAAAACCGATGCTCAAGCGAAAGTTCGTTTGGAGTACAAGCATTCGATTAAAACGCCAAATTACATAGTTTTTCAGTCAACAATTTATCGACTAAAAGGAGTAGTGGAGAGAGACGAAACGTCTGGGTTAAGCACAATTCAGCGGCGATTTGGGAACACTTCATTGGAGGAGGCTTCTATAATTCGAAAAAGTATCGTAGATACGGTCGATGCGCTAGAAGTGGAAGATCACAAACGAAGAAAGAGTTTACTTTGCGACAAAGGATCTGCGCAATCGAAGGAAGTATATTACGACCTTCTCAACGATATAAATGATGCACAAATTCTAAGCATGGAGCGCTTGTATACGACCTTCATGGGTTCACTGACTAATTCGCAATCTGTTGCGTTCAGTGAGCATCTGGAAAGCAGAAAACCGAAAGTATTTTTTCAAGCGCTGGACCACAAGAGTTCATACGAAAACTCACCTTACGATGTAGTCGATGTGGTTAGAAAGATGTGCCAGACGTATGGAGAGACGCTATGAATATGCAGATTTCTCATAGGCTCTCGCCAAGAATCGTGTTGCTTCTGGTACTATTTTTTGGATCTGGACATGCTTCAGCTCAGTTGATATTCACAGAGGTTTTCCTGGATATCAGCGATAATGTCTCAGGGGAATGTCAGCTAATCATTGATCCCAATGCGCCATACTCGGCAATGAACGGAGATTGCACCCTACGCGAAATGGAGGGCCTTGCCGTTGTTCGTCAGAATGTAAAGCAAATTGCTGGGTTTAATTTAGGTGCTCCGCCCCGTTCCCAACAAGTTTTTTCATGGCTGACATTGCTGGTCGGATCGAATGCTGAGGAAGAATTCTGTCAATCATTTGGCTCTTTCGGTACCCCATTGGAAGGTTGCGGCAATGATCTATCGATCACATTTGGACATGTGTCCGACCCAGATCAAAATCTTATTGGATGCGGCACTAGATTGTGTAACACCGTGCCTTCACCAAGTCCGCCGAGTGGATCCGTTGAACTCTTATTCTGCATCGGGTGGGACGCGGTTCACTACGTTCAGTGGGGAGGGCAAACTGTTCATCCTGGCGACTATTTCGAAGTTGAGGTGGAGAAGCAAATACCCCCGTTTATCACGTACTGGCAGCCGTGGTATTCCGGAGCATCGGGGGCCAGCACTTATTCAACCAAAGACTCATCTACTAGGTTCAGGGTCAGGACCGTCAGTATTTGGGGTGTTACGATTTGGATACAGTTTTGGACCTATGAAAACTGCATGAATGGACCACTATAGGGGGATGCGAAATGAGTAAACTAGTTATTTTGATATCTTTAGTAATTCTCGCGTTCTCATCGGTAAAAGCGGTTGAGTACGAAGACATTGTTATCTTTCGCGGTTTAGACGGTAATCTCACAGAGGAATCGCTGCGGAACCTAGAGGTTTTGAAACAAGAAGCGCGCGGACGAGGATCGGTCAAGATTTGGATCATGCTTGATATTGAGTATGAGTTTGATGCAGACAAGAGAACGGCAGCCGTCAAACTGTCCGAAGCGACAAATAAGTCGTCGATGCTTTCAAGCGTCATTCAACCGTCAAAAGGTATGGAATTGCAGCCGGTACCAAGAGGGCTTGATGAAGCTCCCGGCGCTATGGTTATCGTAACCGAACGCGGCTTGGGAGCACTAGCTCGGGACGCACGCGTTAAGCATATTACCTATCACCCGTAGTGGCGCTGACAAGTCAGCTTCTTGCCGTCGAAATATCGACGAATTGCTGAGCTCCATAACTCAGATGTTTTTCCTAGGTCCCACGGAAAGGTAGGCCGTAAGCTTCCCCAGAAGGTAGATCAGTCATAGGTAGAGAATCTTGGCAGAATACTGCCAGGAGGAAGACCATGAAAAGATCGAAAATCAGCGACACGCAGATCGTATCGATTCTGAAGCAAGCGGAAGCAGGCATGCCGGTGAAAGAAGTCTGCCGTCAGCATCAGATTAGTTCAGCCTGTGGGGTGCGAATTCCTAATTACGCCGCAATCGGAAGCTGATACAGGCCGCGGCAGCACGATTTCCAGCGATAGTTATTAAGGGAAGCGACATTTCGGGTTGCGTTATCGGGTTCAGGTTCAGGAAAACCGCCGCCGATGCCCTGATGCGCACGCTCACGGTTGTAGTAGTCTTGGAAACAAGACAGCTTTCTCTGTAGATTCCGAGCGTTCCAGAATGGGACGTGATCGAGGTATTCGCGCCGGATGGTCCCGATTAGCCGCTCGACGAACGGGTGTGACATCGGTACATAAGGAACCGTCTTGATTTCTTCGATCTCAAGGATGCGAAGATTGGCCTTCCAGCGGTGGAACTCGAACAGGGGATCGTTATCGGAACTCAGGTGATTGGGTAGCGTCGCGCCGCCGATGATCCGGCCGAACATTCGGCAGACGGCTGGCCCATCGAGCGTTCCGTTGTGGACGGCAAAGCCGACGATCCGTCTTGAGTACTGATCCATGACAACCATCACCCAGTGCGTATTCAGGATCAACGATTCGCAACGAAAAAGATCCACGCTCCACAGACTGTCTTTGCTTTGGCCGAGGAAGGTCAGCCACGAAGGACCACCGGAGCCAGGATCTGGCCGATAGTGTTTGATAAGTACACGGCGCACCGTGTCCTTGTCGAGCGGGATGTTGAACGCCAGGGCTATCTGATCGGCGATCCGCTGGTAACCGAAGCGTGGATTCCTACGCTTAGTCTCCACAATAGCTGCAACGAGTTCTGGCGACGGTCCTTTTGGTCCCGGTTTTCCAGGCTTTCTCTTTGGCGCGAACAGTTCGCGGTACTTCCGCTTCACGAGCAATCGATGGAAGTTCAGGATCGTAGCCGGTTTTAGCACAATGGCGGAGCGGAGTAGTCGGGCAGGGCGCATGAGACCTGCACATAAGCCCGCAATGAATCGGTCAACCGGTCGCAAGTGCGTATTCCGGTGAAGTTGAACACTGATTCCGGTCGAACGTGAACACCGGATTTCTCAACGCATCAAGTAGTGGATTTTTAACCCAAGTGTTCACCATCGGTCAACTCGGCCTGTTTTTTACGCATGGACTCGCCGTTCAGTTGCAGGCGATGTGCGTTGTGCATGAGCCGATCCAGGATGGCATCGGCCAGCGTGTTATCGCCGATGCTGGCATACCATTGGTCGGTCGGCAGCTGGCTGATTACGATGGTTGAAGCAATGCCGTGACGGTCATCCATGATTTCCAGCAGGTCGTTACGGTGTGCTGCCGGCAGTTTTTCCAGGCCCCAGTCATCGATGATCAGGACTTGGGTGCGGGCCAGTTTCTTGAGCTCTTTGTGGTAGCTGCCATCGGCCTTGGTCTGGGTAAGTTCCAGTAACAGCCGTGACAGACGGTAATAACGGACACTGTCGCCGTGCAGGCAGACATTGTGGCCTAACGCACAGGCCAGATAGGTTTTGCCGCTGCCGCAGGGGCCGGTGATCAACAGATTCTGGCCGCGATGGACCCAGTCGCTTTGCGCCAGGCGTGCGATCTTTGCTTTCGTTAAGTTACGCCGGTGCTGATAGTCGATATCGGCCACGCAGGCCGCAAGCTTGAAGCGTGCCTGGCGGATCAGGCGTTCCTGCTTGCGTTGTTCTCGGGTCAGGGTTTCCTGTTCGACT
This sequence comes from Woeseiaceae bacterium, assembly GCA_021773095.1. Taxonomy (GTDB): domain Bacteria; phylum Pseudomonadota; class Gammaproteobacteria; order Steroidobacterales; family Woeseiaceae; genus UBA1847. The sequence goes on from JAJFKR010000009.1 coordinate 4,773, forward strand.
AACATCGTCAGTCGTTCAGTAAAGGCCAGACCTTCGTAGGTGCCGACCTGCTCCAACTGGCCCTGCAAGGCATTGGCCATGCCGCCAAGCCTGAGTTGCCGCAACGCGGTAATCGTTTGTGCTGTCATGCGATGTTCTCCGTTAGTGGAAGTTTTTCGGACCACGAACGTTCTCGTGGTCCTGGGGAAGTTCGGTTTGCAGTTCAAGTTGATCGGGCAACTGATCACGGTTGCTTTGCAGGATCGACCTGACCTGTTTCAGGCGGATCAGGCCCGCTTTGTTGGCGATCCGACAGGCCACCTCAAGTCGCTCCGGCGGATACGCCCGGGACAGATTGAGAAGACCCAGACAGACTCGATAAGCCTGCTCGGGATGACGTTTGGTGGACAGCTGCGCATCGACCCAGGCCAGGGTCGCCGGACCGATGTTGCGCGCCCAGTTCTTTAGTCGCCCCGGTGTCCATTGCTGCTGCTTGCGATGCCGCGTCGGCATGTGGGCGGGCTCCGTGGTCATCCCTGCACGCCGGGCACGGACATGCGTAGCCACCGATTGCTGATGGAAGTACAGCGTAATCAGCCGGTCACTGGCGTGCAGTTCGAGGCGCTCACCGACATACTGGTGCGGCACCGAGTAATGATGCTGCTGGTACTGCACGTGGTAATCGATATTGACCTTCACCGGTTTGATATCGATATAACGATACGGGTGGTGCGGCAAGGCATTGAGGACTGGTTTGTCGAGCATCTCAAACGCCGCCTTGCGGTTGCCCGGCAACTGCTTGAACGGCTTTTCATTGAGTTCCTCAAGCAAGGCACGGATGCACTGGTTGAGCTCGGCCAGCGAGAAGAACGTGTGATGCCGAAGGCGTGCCAGGATCCAGCGCTCGACGATTTGTACCCCGACTTCGGCTTTCGATTTGTCCTTCGGCTTGTACGGTCGCGCCGGCACCACGGCCGTCTGATAATGCTCTGCCCATTGCTGATAGCTGGGGTTCAGATCGGGATCGTAACGACAGGCGCGGCTAACGCCGCTTTTCAGATTGTCCGGTACCACCATCGTTGTGGAACCGCCAAAGTATTCGAACGCCCGCACGTGACTGGCCAGCCAGTCCGGTAACGACTGCGTCTGCGTTGCCTCGGCAAAGGTGTAATTTGATGCACCCAGCACCGCCACGAAAACCTGCGCCGGTTGGATCTCGCCCGTCTTGGCATTCACCAGCGGTACCGTTTGTCCGCAGTAATCGACAAAGCATTTCTCACCCGCCTTGTGGCTCTGACGCATGGAGCGCTTCTGCAGGCCGCACCAGTGACGGTAGCGATCACAGAACTGCGAGTAGCTGTAACAGCGGTTCGGGTACTGCTCGGTGTATTCCTCCCACAGCAGCAGCTTGGTCATACCCTTGCGTTTTAACTCCTGGTGAACGACCGACCAGTCTGGCACCTCAAAACGCCTCGAGACACGCGTGTCCGCGCGCGGGTAAAACAGACCGGCGAGCTCTGTATCGGTCAGCTCCGGGTCAAGCGGCCAGCCAAGTCCCAGCGTATCCGCCCTGGTCAGCAGCTTCTGGATGGCACCGACACTGACCTTGGTACTGGCCCTGATCTGCCGGATCGACAGACCACCTTCGTGGCGTAATCGAAGAATATCTCTGATTTTTCGCATTGTGATCCTCTTGCCTGACATTGCCCTTCCCAAAAATCGAGAGAGCGTATCAAACAGTTTGAAAAACAATGCGTTGAGAACGATTCCGGTTTTAAGTGAACACCCGTTCCGGCATCGTGAACAGCGATTCCGGAAAATACCGAAAAGTGTTCACTTAAAACCAGAATCAGTGTTCACGTTCGTCCAGAATAGGTGTTCACATTGAACCGGAATGAGTGTTCACTTTGGGCCGGAATATGCACGCAAGTCCGGTGCTCGCTGCCGTGGTCGCTTGAGGACCAGCAGTTGGTTTCTCAGGAGCACGGATTCGGCGACCACCGACCGGACGCCGCCTGGCTGCATCAAGCGGATGATCGTGACGATCAAGTGGACGAGGAGGATGAGGGCACCGCGCATGGCCTGCGCATGGTAGTCCGATCAGGAATCTTGACAAGCTTATGAAAACCGCGAGATTCTGCGATGAATAAGTATTCGCACCCCACAGGGAAGCTTACGGTAGCTCACGGTTCAAAAAACACAGCCTATTGCAGGTCCGCTTGTAGAAAAACGTAGCGTTTAGACGGCGCTCAGCGGCGCTCTGCGGCGCTCAGTGGCACGAAAGATGAGGGCGGGCCATCTAACTTGCTGATTAATAAGAAAACTACTTTTGGCATCCGTGCCTTCGAACCAGGTGGTCGGGAGTTCGAATCTCTCCGGGCGCGCCAATTAAATCAAGGGTTTACCGACTTCGGTAGGCTGTGTGTGGCGAATTCCAATTCTGTCGCATAATTTGGTGTGAATTCCAAGTCTTGTCACGCCGGTAATGATTGTTACGATGGCGGCACCATGCGAGATCTAGCCATCCTATTCACTCACCTGCTGACCACAATCGCCAAACTGATGCGTCCAGGCGGTGGTCGTGCCGTACTGGCAGAATCTCTGCTCCTGAAGCACCAATTAGTCATCCTGAATCGGGGCCGTGAGCGAGCACCAAATCTCCGTCCGATGGATCGCGTTGTAGCCGGCCTTTCTACACTTTTCATTCGTCCGTACCGATTGCTCCGTGTTGCCGTCGTATTGAGACCTTCCACGCTCCTTGCTTTCCACGCGGCATTGGTGAAACGAAAATACCGACGACTCTTCTCACCAATTCGACGCAGAAAACCCGGTCCCAAGGGACCTTCACCGGAGCTTATTGCGGCCATTGTCGAAACCAAGAGACGCAATCCGAGCTGGGGCTGCCGCCGAATCGCACAACAACTTTGTCTTGTATTCGACCTTGAGATCGACAAGGACATGGTAAGGCGAGTACTGGCAAAGCACTTTCGACCTGATTCTGGCACATGCGGGCCGTCGTGGCTAACAGTACTCGGTCACGCGAAAGACAGCTTGTGGAGTATCGATCTCTTTCGCTGCGAATCCCTCATGCTCAAGAGCCACTGGGTGCTCGTCGTCATGGACCAGTGCACACGTCGAATTATTGGTTTCGGCGTACACGCGGGCGCAGTGGATGGGCCATCGCTTTGTCGGATGTTCAACCGTGCGATCCGCGGGGCCGGTTCCCCAAAATACATCAGCAGCGATAATGATCCGCTGTTCAGATTCCATCAATGGAAAGCTAACCTTCGGATACTCGAAGTAACCGAAGTGAAATCTGTGCCTTTCCTACCGATTTCGCACCCGTTTGTGGAACGACTGATCGGGACTATCCGGCGAGAGTACCTCGACTTCGTGCCCTTTTGGACTGCTCGCGACCTGGAGAACAAGCTTCTCAGCTTTAAGGAGTTCTACAATGACCAGCGATGCCATAATGCGTTGGACGGTAACACTCCCAGTGAAACAAATGCGAAGATACGAACCAATGTCGCGAATCTGGATTCTTACCGCTGGCAAAGTCACTGCAGAGGCCTGTACCAATTGCCCGTCGCGGCTTGAACAATAATTCGCCACAGACAAGTCATTTTCTATCGGGATGCTATTCTCTAGGGCGTAATTGTGACCGACACGGAAACCGAATTGTCAACCGGATCGTCACCCGGTATCGTGTTGGTGATCGTGAGTGACAGCGTATGCACAACGCCGCCTGTAATCCCCGGCGGGAAGTACGAGAACTGCAACTGCCGCGACTCGCCGCAGGCAAGGTTGTACGGCGGTGCGGGTAGCCACTGAATCGTGCCCGGCGCCTCACTCGATGCGTCGTTGAATTGCACATCAATCCCAGGCTCGGCAACGCTATTCCCGTTGACCAGGTCGGCAGTGAACAATGTGCCACCGACCTGTGGAGAGACAGTGCCCGGATCCGTCAGGTTGAGCAGTTGAAGTTCGCGATCAGCCGTAAGCTGCACGACCGCCGACCTGTTATTGTTGGCCGTCGAATCATTTGGCGCAGATACCGTTGCTACTAACAGATGGCCACCCTCAGGCGTCAAGCATGATGTGTCCCACGTGAAGATGACAGTATCGCTGGCCCCTACAGCAACGATACGTGACGTCTCGGCTATTTGCGTCGGCGTCCCGCCTCCGGGCGGCTGCATCGTCAGCACCACGCCGATATTTTCATCGACCTCGCCGTTGTTGCGGATGTCAACATCGATATTGACAGTCTGACCAATAACGGCTGCGGCAGGTGCGTTGATTGCCAGGGCCTCGACATCGCGTAGCGGTGGCGTCGGTGGCTCGACAGTGCCGCTGGCCGAAATACAATCATCACTGTCCTCGAGCACGCGCAACGTATAAAGACTCGTCAGGCCGATATCACCCATATCCACGTTGTTGCAGGTGATGTCGATAATGCCCGTACTGCCATCGAACGCTGTAACGCGTACGGTCCAGGTACCTGGCTGCAAACCGGTTTCCGTCGGAAAAATTTCGAATTGTGGTGGTTCGACGTTGCCAATCCCTGGCAACTGGCCGCTAGCCGACATGTTGCCGCTGATGGAATAGTTACTGGAGTCCATGCTGGCGGTCCACGAAGCAGACACATTGCCATGAAACTCGGTGAAGTGAATCTGTACGATCAACCCGACCGTAATCACACTGAGGTCCGGTACACATCCGGGGATAGCCGCGGCAAGAACCGCGAGCGCGGCGACTCGAAATGACGCTCGCGGCCTCATTGCATCACCAGGCCACTGGTAAGCTGGATATAGCCATTATACTTGACGGCTGAAACGTTTACGGGCGTGACCCGTACAAATCGTCTGCCATCGGCAGTCCGGAACGACAAAGAGGTCGAGCCGATCCTGAACGGTGGAATGTTGAACGTCGGTGCAATATTGATACTGAAAGGCAACCGGATTACAAAACCGAACGCATTGATGCTCGGTTGAAAGCTCGTCGACGAGAACGTGAAATTCAAGGTGCTGTTGGCGGCGTTGTAGAAGACGTCACCAGTGGCCGACAATTCCGATCCCGGCCCGCCGAAACCGATATTGCACCACGTGACCGCTACGTCGCCCTGCGCAGCAATACGCGCGCTGTTGATGTCAAATTCCAGGCCGTCTATGTTGCCTGTATAGGCCGAATTGCACCAGGTTATCGTATGCCTGCCCAGGATACCGAGATCGATTGTGGTGGTGAAGCGATATTGCCCCGTAATCGGGATCGGCTGCATGGAGTCGACGAATTCATTGAAGGTCGATTCCTCAACCCTCAGGTCGAGGTCCTGACCGTATGCGGCGCCCGCGCCAAAAACGCAAACCGCGAGCAACAATCGGAGGCGTTTAGAACGCAACATCGAATTCCACCGTCAGCTTGCCGGGTGCATAGCTGGGCGTCGCACTCAATATTCTCGCATTGACGCTGCGACTCAGCCCACCGGGTATCGGGACCGAGAAGTTTTGCGACGGCACGTCCATAGCGATTGCGTACATGCCAGACACATCCACAGGAGCGGCATCGAGTCTCATCGAAGAATTCTGGAGTGTCAGCCGCGCCTCGAAATTATCCAACTTCAGGCGCAGCTTTTTGTTCGCCGTATCAAAAACGACTGATGCTGCGACCGTGCGAGTCTCCTCCTCCCAGTAATCACCAACGCGTGTCAGCACTGTCGCCGTGAAAGTCATCGCACTAGCGTCCAGCTTGATGTAGGCGTTGGAGACCCACCACTGCCAGGATACGGGTGGGCCCGACGGAAGAGCCGAGATGCCGCCGCCATATTGTTTGCAGACAACGAGGGGAATCTCCCCGAAATCCATACCTAAGTCCGGCCGGTTGAAGCCGGGACAGTTTATGACGCCGACACTGAAACAGATCTCTGTCAGCGGGTCCTGGCTGTGGATATTGTAGGGTTGTGCAACGCCACCGTCGGCTAGCGTCCCCAGCGTGCTGATCACTTTGTTCAGTGCCGCCTCGCTCAATTCCAGGCGCGGTCCGGCGGCCTGCGCCAGGCCGCAGCTGAGAACAACTATCGCCAGGAGCCAGCGTCCACGTTTCATCACGGCGTCTCCGGTCCTGGTGGAACGCCTCCCTCCACAACGTCGGGCATGACATTGCCAAGTACCAGATCCTCTAGAATATTGCGGTTGTTCAGTACTTCCGCCACAGACTCCTGGAACGCGGGGTTTCCGCCGAATTGCTCGTAACGCCCCTCGAAACAGAAATCGAATGCCTTGGCCATATTCTGGCCCCAGGCAAGCGCGTCCTTGTCGACGTCCGGTGCGCCCTGCAAGCGCCCCAACATCTCGTCGAGGTGGGTGCGCGCGAGGATCGCGGTGACGTCCTGCATCATCACGGCGAGCCGCTCGGCAGGTAACCGGGAACTGCGTCTGAACGCCGCGATTCTTTTGCCTTGTTGCCCCTTCACATCGGAGCGCGTCAAGGCATTAATGAGAATCTTGACATCGCCTTTGCCAAGTGGGCGGTACAGGTCCGGGTCGATTGTCGGTCTGGCTGGGGACTTCTGCATGTCCGCTTGCGCCAGCAGAATCGGCGCTATGAGCGCCGGGGCCAATTTCACACAAGATTGTGTCGGGGCGGGGCTCGCAACAGCATCCACTGCGAGCAATCCTGTACTGCAAATACTCAAGAGCATTATGCAGAACAAGCCAAGCGGACGCATTTTATTCACCCTGACAGCCAACTGACGACGCAAAAGAAATAGGTCACGTTGACGGCTTTTTGTGGACTGGACGTAATACTAGACCACTTTTTCTGCGATATAAAGTCAATCAGGCCCAATTGTGGCTTTTAAGTGTCGATCGTTTTTACAATTCTAGTTACCTTGGACAGAAAGCAAGACGTTAGTTTTTGAATTCCCTAGAATAATTCGTCCCGGTGTATTTCTTGCATGTTTATTGTATCGAAACCATTTTTCAAGCAGGTGAACATAGTGAGAAGTGTTGGTCGATTCATCGCCTGTATCGCGCTGCCGATGATGATGTGGCTGCCAGCGCATGCCACGCTCATATCCATCGATTTTGAATCCGATTCCCTGGGCGCAATAGGCAACGGTTTTTCTTCTGTGGATGCGCCAGGCGTCCTGTTTACGGACACGGTCGGCGCAGATCTCTTTCTCCTGACCGGTACTGAAGCTGATGGACAATCCCTGGCAGTATTCGGAGATTTCGACTCGAGCGGATTGCTGATCGAGTTCGGTACCAACCTCGATTTTCTGGAACTCGCATTTGGTAATGACGATCCACTAACAACCAACTACGGGGACCTGGCGACATTGCGATTGTATCTTGGCACGTCACTTGTAGATGATGTCACGCTGCTACTGAATCGCGACGATCTGATGAACCAGTGGATTTCTTATGGCAGTGTGGGTGGGGCGATCCTGTTTGATTCTGCTATTTTCGCGTTTACCGATCCGTTCGGCAGCTTTAATACGGGTGGCGGCACCGGCGCAAACGTCGGCTCAACCGAAGTCGTGGACAACATCAGATTCAACACAGTCACCAGCATTCCCGAGCCTTCGACGCTGGGCCTGTTGCTGTCGGGGCTGCTGCTAATGCTTGCGGTACGGCAGCGCTGAAATCGACACCACTTCAATGGAATCCAACACATTCCGAGACCTTCTTAGTTTTTACAACTAAATCAGTCGGTTACAAACGAAATATGGTATCCCCAAGGGGATTCGAAATCCTGGTGCTGCCGTGAAAGGAATCAGTCGGGCGTGCCTTGGACTAGGAACGACGCGCATTCTGGCCAGATTTCGCAAGTTCCCGATGAGTGATTCGGCGCGCACTGTGCCTCCCATATAATCATCCAACCCATAATCCCCTGAAGATTCTGTCCCATAGGTTGGTCGCTGCAGTAGATAAATCAACAGAGTGAGAGTGACTGAATTGCCGCTCGGCCTGATAAAACGTAGGGTTTAGACGGCGATCAGAGGTTCTCGGCGGTGCTTGGCGGCACAAAGTGTGAGGGCGGGCCATCTAACTTACTGTTTCTATTAGGTTAGTTTTCTATATCCACTTCTTCGAACCAGGTGGTCGGGAGTTCGAATCTCTCCGGGCGCGCCAAATTTCGAAATTAAATCAAGCGGTTACTGCTCACGCGGTAGTCGCTTTTTTCTTTAACACCACCAGTGCGGGACTTTTGCTATCCATGATTGCCAGTGCCGCATCTGCTTCGTCATACACAGCACGAATATGTGTCTCTTGAGCAGTCGCAAGACGGCAAGCTACAAGCAGAAGGAAAGAGATGACAAGAACTGATCTTTTCATAATATTTGGAGGTAC
>JAJFKR010000010.1 GCA_021773095.1 Woeseiaceae bacterium
CGGCCTCACTCGAGTCTGAACGATCAGACACCGAATGAGTTTTATGAGGGCATCAAACCGCTCTCACTGGCAGCATAATGACAATGTCGGAATCCACCTTAAAAACGCTGCCACACTGTCCAATCAATGGGGTCCACTTCACCTGTCTGGTGTGAACTCCAAAGGCCGAACGCAACGATTTAATCTGCCTGTGATGGCGGTCGGAGGGTTCTCAATCGAAAATTCGAGCGTAACTGTAGCTGCCGACGGCGAGGCTATGGAGATTTTCAAGACCAGTGGCTCCACCGCGTCAAGGGTTTCGCGGCATCGGGGTAAAGCACGGGGAGTATTGGGTTACGACATACTGAAACACTTTGTCGTGACCATTGATTACAAAACCGGTCATGTTCATTTGGAGCCCGGAAGCAGATCGGACTAAGAAAGACCGCGTCCACAAGCGCCCTGGATAATGGAGGCTAGGGTCGGAATCGAACCGGCGTACACGGAGTTGCAGTCCGCTGCATAACCACTCTGCCACCTAGCCTCGGTGTCTGACGAAGCGGCGGCAGATGCCGCTGCGCTGAGCAGGCGTCGCAGTATACAGCGACTCTCTCTGCAATCCACCCGAAATATTTGCATAATGGTGCCATGAGAACTGACTGCCGACTTCTCGCCCTCCTTATTCCCGTTCTGCTCGGCGCTTGTACTGAACAGTATTTGCCCCAGTTTGGTGATCCGGTACCTGTTACAACGCCGAGCGGCAAACCCGCCTACGGGCCGCGCCTGACACAAGCTTCGAACGGCGACGCAATCCTGAGCTGGATGGAGCGTGATGAAGGCGGGCCATCGTTGCGTTTTTCGCGTTATTTTGAGGAGGCTTGGCTGCAACAAAAAGTCGCGATCGTCGATGAAAGTATGTTCGTCAACTGGGCGGATCTCCCAGCAGTCACCGCAATCGGACCGAGGTCTTTTCTGGCCCACTGGCTAAGCTACACGGCCGATGCGCCCTACGCCTACCAGGTCCTCACAGCCTTCTCAGAAGATGATGGTAAGTCCTGGAGCGCCCCGGGCAGTCCGCATACGGACGGTACGCCAACCGAGCATGGATTTGTCTCTACTTACGCCCTCGAAAGTGCAACCGGATTGATCTGGCTGGACGGTCGCAATACACCGGATGCCGGCATGACATTGCGAGGAGCGACATTATCGTCCGAAGGGCTACTGCGGGACGAAATCGAAATCGACGATCGCGTTTGCGATTGCTGCCAGACTGACATAGCTCAAACGGACGCGGGTCCGGTCGCAATCTATCGCAATAGAACAGCGGGTGAAATCCGGGATATTTACGTCTCCCGACAGCGCGACGGAAAATGGCAACCTGGCACACCTTTGTCAGATGACGGATGGGTTATATCCGGCTGCCCGGTCAATGGTCCGTCGATCGCGGCTGCAGGAAAACGGCTAGTCGTGGCCTGGTTTACGGCGGCGAACGGCAAACCGACTGTCAAAGTCGTAGTATCGACTAATTCCGGCAAGACATTTTCAAAGCCGCTGGCGGTTTCTTCCAGAAATTCGCTGGGCCAGGTCGGCGCAGCGTTGATCGACCGGCACTCTTTCGTTGTGAGCTGGATAGAATCGGACAAAGACGGCAGCTACGCGATCAAAATTCGCGGCATGACGTTCGATGGGCAGATGGGGCGTGTACATACAGTTGGACGAACATCGCTTGTGCGTACTGTCCCACAATTGGTTCGCGTTGCGGATAATCTCGTTCTTGCCTGGGCTGACGAGATGAGTGATGTGAGCAAGATTGCATCCGTCAGAGTACCTATTCCCGGATTCTACGATTGACGTGACTCAAAGACTCCAGGCATAACCAATCTTCATGAACAGACTGCGGTCCGAGGCCGTCAGCCCATCCAGATTGTCGTCATCGACGTACTGATCGGAATAGCCAAGATAAAACACAGTCTGCGGGTTGATCTTGTACGAGTACAGTAATTGCCGTCCGACGTTTTTGGAATTCGCATCGACCTCATCAATGTAGACATCAGGATTTCTTGAGGTAGCAGAATGCTGCACGGTCAGGCGCAGGAACGAGCGCAGATTAAACTGCCACGTAAGTCGCGCATCGATAACACTGGCATCGAATATTTTGTCACCTTCCTTAGTATCCAGACTTGCGAATATACTGCTGACACTTGCCAGCAAATTACGATTGACGTTCCAGACTATCGACGGCTGCAGCATCTTCCGATCACCCAAACGCGAATTCGAATAATCGATTTGTTCGCCATCTTCTGCGAGAAACGTGAATGAGAGGCCACCCCGAGGCTGGAATTCACTATAAAACCGTATTCTACTGGTCTTAAAGAGAATATCGTTATCAAGTTCCGATCCTGTAATAAAGGCGATCTGGGTAAATGATTGCATTGGGCCACCAACACCCAACCGGGCTGACATCTTCCTACCGGAAAACGTTCCGTCTTCAAGATGGGTGAGGTTGTACTGCGTGTGTAGCCGAACGCGACTCCACCAGTTGTCGTCGGTCCCATGCCAGACACGCCTGAGATTGATAGTTTGCCACGTGAACCCTACCCGAGGTTCAAAGCCTGAATCGGCCCGAAAGCCGTCTGTCAAACGAACGTAGCGGAGGTTTCCGAACCAGTTTCTCGAATCGTACTCATAGCGTGCAACCGTCGCGCTGCCGTCAAATGTCTTTTCGGGTTGATCAAACTCTTCAGCGACTGCAAGTGGATATTCGGTCTCGGACTCCAGGTGTTGAATACTCAGTGTGTGCTGATCATTCACCTTCCACCGGCCGTCCAGCCCGGCCACTGTGTTGCTGTAGCCATCACCTGTGCGAGCGGTAACCAGGCCGCCAACTGAAGACGTATTGCCGAACCCTCTGCTGTAACGACCGACAAGCGAGGTACTGGATTGTTCCAAAGTAGTAGTGTCGGACCCGAACGCTCCCGGGAACAGCAAGTTCGTTTTTTCGTCCTGCGCCGCAAACACACCGAATGTGTTCTCACCCCTTTTGCCCGTCAGTTTGGTGCCGACTTCGGGGCTGGCAATCGTACGCGTGAAGACCGCGTTGACCGGTGTAGTGAAATAGTCTGCACCCTCGAGAAAGAACGGTCGTTTCTCCGGGAAAAACAAAGCGAAGCGATTATTGACCTCAAGTTGGGCCGCATCAGCTTCGATCTGTGAAAAATCCGGATTCACCGCGAGATTTGCGGTTAGATCCGGAGTAATTCCCCAGCGCAGACTGACGCCTGCTTCCGTCCGCGCACCGCCGGAAATCAAGGGATCGATCCCCGGATTATCACTGTGATCGGACTGTGAGGCAGTGACGGTCGGTACGACTTCCAGGTCCCGGCCTGGTTCCGCATTTTCAAGTCCGCTGATCTTGCCTATCTGGCAGAGGTAACAATTGATATCGCGATCGTGCAGATTGTTTGAAAACTGATACCGCTTGCCGCGTGGATATGACCGCGACAAATCTAGCCCCCATACCTTCTTGCCATTACTCGCCGGAAATCGAAGTTGGTTCAACGGGATCTTCATTTCAACGACGTAACCCTCAGGGTTGATTTTCCCGGCCGAGTCCCAGATCGCATCCCAGGAATCATCTTCGGTATTAAATTGCCCCTCCGCGGCCGCTTCGTTATTCGTCAAATCCATTTGCGCGCCCAATGGATTTACAAAGAACTCGAACGCACGGCGACCGTCGTTGTAGGTATCAATGACAACCCCGACAAAATCGTCGTTATAGGCGGAATCCCGATCTCGTAAATAGGCGCGAATCTTGGACGGATCCGGATCGCTGGCTGCGAATGCGATGTACAGAAATTTGCCGTCTTCCATCAGGTAGGCCGTCGTCCTGACTCGCGCCGGGATATTGTCACCGGGCTGGTATTCAAGGTCGAGCTCAACCTGGACCGCGTCCTGCCAGGCCACATCGCTCAGCACGCCATCAACGATGATTTCCCCACCGGTTTGAGGCAAAGCGATGTCCTCAGCGTACGCCGTCGAGTGACAAACCAATGCCGCGAGCAAACCGAGACCCGAGCGAGGATCAGGGGCAGACAATGCCCGCTCCAAAAAAACACCTCGAGGTTGTTGGCAAAGCTATGGAATACACAATTTTCTCCCAATAACCAGCTTACACCGGCTGGGGCATCAGACCGCGAACTGAAAACCCGAAACCTGACCATTCGGCGTGTGTATGTGATTATACGTATCCGACAAATACTGTGAGGCAAGTCTAAGCAATGAATCGAATTATTCATCAAAGTTCGGTGATGAAACGATTATTTTCATGGATCGCAGCATCGGTGGCTCGACCCGCCCCCCCCGATGTAACTGAGCAACCGGGTAAGCCCCTCAAGGTTGAAGACGTTGTGATGCCTGACATTTACGCCGTCGAGCATGTTGAAACGGTCCCAGACCTGAAGATCATCGATCTGTCTTCGCCAGAAGCTGATGTAACAAACGGATTCAATCCTTACGACACGGCTGTCTTGCGTAAGAAGTAATCTCAAGCAGTTCAAACGCAAAAAGGCCCCACAGTGTAGGGCCTTTCGGGCGTTTGGAGCGGGAAACCAGGTTCGAACTGGCGACCTCAACCTTGGCAAGGTTGCGCTCTACCAACTGAGCTATTCCCGCGAAGGGACGAGATTCTAGCCTGTGACAGGTTTAAGTCAAGGCGTAATTTCAGCTTTTCTCGTCAGCACCGTCCTGATCGTTAACAATAAACGGCCAGGCTGCACGCAAATAAATCACCATCGACCAGATCGTCATGATTGCCGCCAGTACCAGCAATACGAAACCGACCTTATATATGGGGAGGCCAAACAAATCATTCTTGTAAACCATGAAGGCGATGCCGAACATCTGCAGCGTTGTCTTTATTTTCCCAGCCGTCGAAACACGAACATTGGCCCGCTCGCCTATGGTCGCCATCCACTCGCGTAACGCTGAAATCGTGATCTCCCGGCCAATGATAATCATCGCGATCACATCTTCAAACCAGCGTGCCTCAGCCTGTACCAACATCACCAGCACAATGGCGACCATGAGCTTGTCAGCCACAGGATCCAGGAATTCCCCGAACCGTGAGGTCTGGCCATAGCGTCTGGCAACCCATCCATCGATCAGGTCCGTGACGGCTGCAACGCCGAACAGGATTGCCGCAATCGGCCGCGCATTTGGCATCGGGCTGTAAAAGCTGATCACAATGATCGGTATCGCCGCAATACGAAATAACGTCAGGATATTCGCGAGATTAAGCTTCAATGATTGACTCGATTATTATTATTAGTGGTCCAGGTGCAACGTATTGTATATCGTTTCGGCCAGTTTTCGGCTAATACCGTGCACTTGTACCAAATCGTCGATCCCGGCGGCAGTAACACCTTGCAGGCCGCCAAACTGGCGCAACAGTTCCCGACGCCGCTTCGGTCCCAAACCCGGTATCTCCTCAAGTCGGGACGTACGGCGGGCTTTTGCTCGCCGTTGGCGGTGACCCGTGATCGCGAAACGGTGTGCCTCATCACGTATTTGCTGGATCAGTAGCAACGCCTGCGAATCGGGCGCAAGCGTCATGGCCCTCGATTCACCTGGTTGAAATAATTGCTCTGCTCCCGGCCGCCGTGAGCGCCCTTTCGCCACGGCAACGACCTTGAGCCAGTCAAGTTCCAGTTCCCCCAGCACTTTCATAGCCTCCGCCAATTGCCCTTTTCCGCCATCGACGAACAAAATATCGGGCAGGGGAACTTCACCTTTTTTCACGCGAGCGTAGCGTCGCTGCAGTGCCTCGGACATCGCGCCATAATCATCGCCGGCAGCGGGTGGACTCAGATTAAACCGTCGATAATCGCTTTTCAGAGGGCCGGCGGTATTGAATACCACGCACGATGCAACGGTCGCCTCACCCGAGGTGTGACTCACATCGAAGCACTCCAGGCGTTGCGGAGCTTCCTCAAGTTGGAGGGCCTCGCCGAGCGCCGCGAATTGGCGCTTGATCGTCGCATTGCTCGCGGCTTTAAGGTTCAGCCCCTGCTCAGCGTTCGTCCTGGCCATTTGCAACCAACGAAGCCGGTCACCTCTCACCCTTGAGCGAATCTGCACCTTATGGCCGACGCGCTCAGCGAGTTCCCGCTTGAGCAACTCTCCGTCTGCGATATCAGTCTCTATAATGATCTCCGAGGGAGCGTCGCGACCCAGATAATACTGCGCGACAAAAGCGTTGATGATCTTTGGCCTGTCCGTCTCACCTTGCAGGCGCGGAAAATGGTCCCGGCTGCCAATGACCGAACCATTGCGAATAAACAGGACCGTCACACAATGAATCGCACTGTTCGAAGCGAAACCGAGAATATCGAGGTCCAGCTTCCCGGCACGCCTTACGAGTTGGCGCGCCTCGATTTCCCTGAGCTTCGAAATCTGATCGCGAAAGCGGGCCGCGTGCTCATAGTCCTGCACGTCGGCTGCCCGCTCCATGCGTTTAACGAATGTGTTAACGACGCTTTTGTTTTTGCCGTCGAGAAACAGAATCGCTGCGTCAATATCCTCTGCATACTGCTGAGTAGATATCAGGTTGACGCATGGCGCAGTGCAGCGCTTGATCTGATATTGCAGGCAAGGACGCGTTCTATTCCTGAAAAAATTGTCCGCGCAATTGCGGATCAGGAACAATTTCTCGAGTTCGTTGAGTGTTTGCCGGACCGCTGAGGTACTTGGGTAGGGACCAAAATAGCGCCCCTTTCCCTTACGTGGCCCGCGGTGAAACTTCAGGCGCGGATAATCATGTTGGGTCGACGCGTAAATGTAGGGGTAACTCTTGTCGTCCCGTAGCAGGATATTGAAACGCGGTTTGTGCTGTTTGATAAGACTGTATTCGAGTATCAACGCCTCTGCTTCGGTGTTCGCAACTGTTACCTCAACACGCTCAACACGCTCCATCATTGCCGCGGTTTTTGGCGCATCGTGCGTTCTGTTGAAGTAACTGGACACCCGCTTCTTGAGATCGCGGGCTTTGCCGACATAGATGATCTTGTGCTTTCCATCGAGCATGCGGTACACACCCGGCCGGTGTGTCAGCGAGCGCAGGAAAGGTTTGACCTCAAATAGGGCGTCGTCGCTCACAGCGTTAGTTATCCAGCAACTCCCGGGTCTTCGCAAATATCGCGTCGAACATTTCTGTCGTTAGCCGGCGCGTGTTGGTGTTGTAACGGCTGCAATGATACGAATCGAGTAGCTGAAAAAACTCCACGTCATGCAGTATCGAATGACCGAATTTGAAGTCTGCCTGGCGCAATCCCAGAGCTTTGATTATCGCTCGATGCGCAATACCACCGAGTGCCACCACCACGGAATTTTTCGGCAATGTTTGCAGTTCGTTCGCAAGAAAAGCGTTGCAGATATTGATTTCCGCGCCGACTGGCTTGTTGTCCGGTGGCAGACACTTGACCGCATTCGTGATTCGGCAGTCGATCAACGTCAGTTCATCATCAGCCGATTCCGAGTGATCGGCGCTGGCAAATCCATATTTGTGCAACATCTGGTAGAGCAAAATGCCCGCGTGATCGCCGGTGAACGGCCGCCCTGTGCGGTTCGCACCGTGCATGCCGGGTGCCAGACCGACGATCAGAAATCGTGCGTCCAACGTACCGAATGGTGGCACCGGCCGACAATAGTAATCGGGATATCTTACTTTAACGTCATCGAGGAAGGTTGCGAGCCTCGGGCACTCGCGGCAATTCTTTTGAAATATTTTATTCATCTATGTCGCGGCCATGGGCCACTCCTACTCGTCGTCCATGTGGCGAACGATCGCCTCGCCGAACCCACGGGTTCCGACAAGCTTTGCACCCGGGAACATCTGGTCCAGTTCCTGTTCGACGTCCTCTTTTCCGTGTGGTTTGTCTTTCCGCTTTGGCTGGTGAATCGCCTCACGCAGTCGCGCCAGATCGAACGTCAATTCACCGTTTGCGATCGTGTTTGCAACGCCTTTGAGAACGAGATCGGCAGCAGCATCCCATCCAATGTAGCGCAGCATCATCGCAGCCGACAAGATTAACGAGCCCGGGTTGACGCGATCCTTGCCTGCGAAGCCTGGCGCCGTTCCATGGGTCGCCTCGAAAACACCCACTGCGTCGGCGAGATTGGCACCGGGCGCGATACCGATACCGCCGACTTGAGCGGCAAGCGCGTCTGAAATGTAGTCACCGTTCAGATTTAATGTCGCGATCACGTCGTATTCTTCCGGTCGCATCAAGATTTGCTGAAGGAAGTTATCGGCGATCACATCCTTGATGATGATCTCGTTGCCAGTCTTCGGGTTTTTGAACGAACACCAGGGACCATCGTCGACCAGCTTTGCACCGAATTCGGTCTGCGCCAACTCATAGCCCCAGTGGCAAAACGCGCCTTCGGTGAACTTCATGATGTTGCCTTTATGCACAAGGGTCACCGATTGCATGTCCCTGTCAATGCAATGCTGGATAGCTTTGCGAATAAGGCGCTCTGAACCTTCGCGTGATACCGGCTTGATACCAATACCCGAACTCAACGGGAAACGAATATTGGTTACGCCTAATTCGGTCTGCAGGAAATGAATCAGCTTTTGCACTTCTTCCGAGCCTGTCGGGTACTCGATCCCGGCATAGATGTCTTCTGTGTTCTCGCGAAAAACCGTCATGCTGACGAGTTCGGATTGCAACATGGGTGTTTGCACACCTGGGAAGTAACGAATGGGTCGCACACAGGCATAAAGATCGAGCGTTTGACGAATAGCGACATTCAGTGATCGGATGCCGCCCCCGGTCGGTGTCGCGAGCGGACCTTTGATGGACACCAGGTACCGCTGCATCGCGTCCAGTGTTTCCTCCGGACGATATTCATCCTCACCGTAAATCCCGGTAGCCGCGGCGCCGGCATAGACTTGCATCCACTTGATCTGACGGTCGCTACCGTAGCCCTTCTCAACAGCCGCATTGACCACGCTCAGCATTACGGGTGTGACATCAATGCCGATACCATCGCCTTCGATAAACGGGATTATCGGAAAATCCGGGACATTGAGGGTATTGTCCGGATTCGCAGTAATAGGCGCGCCATCGGCGGGCACATTGATATGATCGTAATGCATGGTGGATCCAGTGGGCCGGGAAAGGCGTGCATTGTACAGATCGTGAAGGACCACAAAAAGTGTTGATTCTCGTTAACAAGCCTTACCACGTCCTGTGCCAGTTCACGGATCCCGATGGCCGTGAGACCCTGGCCAACTATATTGGTACACCCGACGTCTACCCGGCCGGTCGTCTCGACTATGACAGCGAGGGACTATTGCTGTTGACCGACGATGGACGATTGCAGGCACGAATCAGCCAGCCCCGGTCGAAGCTCGCCAAACGCTACTGGGTACAAATCGAAGGCACCGCCAGCGACGAGCAAATAGGGACACTGCTTGAAGGGGTTAAGCTAAAAGACGGGATGGCAATCGCGGTAGCTGCACAACGCATCGAATCGCCACCAGCTCTTTGGGCTCGCGATCCGCCGATTCGTTATCGAAAGACGGTTAGCGACAGCTGGATCGAGATAACGTTGGTTGAAGGTCGGAATCGGCAAGTGCGCCGAATGACAGCCGCGGCAGGACTGCCGACGCTGCGGCTGATCCGATATGCAGTGGGCCCGTGGACTCTGGATGGACTCGCACCGGGAGAATCCCGAGAGATATCAACGCGGGAGGCCTGGCGCCTGCTGCAATAGATAAGGTGACAGTGACCTTATCTTTTTGGCAGCCTTCGGCTGCCGCTTCGCGCGCTAGGCGCGCTTGTATGGTAACTCCCACCTGAAATCAGGATGATGGAAGGTGCCGGGATGGGAGGGACATTTCGCGCGCTTCTGACCTGTTGGTACAGACCGTAGGAGACTTCGTCCCCATCCCCTCACCATTGAACGCCTATT